>JANSXP010000146.1 GCA_024742875.1 Planctomycetaceae bacterium
CGGACGTCTATCTGCAAAGCTACGCCCTGTTTGACGACTATCTTGTGCTGTCAGAACGACGCGACGGACTGGTGCAGTTGCGTGTGCTCGGCAGAGCGGCTGACTCGGACGTGGACTACGACGTGCCCTTCAGC
The DNA here is from genome assembly GCA_024742875.1 of Planctomycetaceae bacterium. Taxonomy (GTDB): domain Bacteria; phylum Planctomycetota; class Planctomycetia; order Planctomycetales; family Planctomycetaceae; genus Fuerstiella. Next base: position 135 of record JANSXP010000146.1, read on the forward strand.
GAAACCGTGTGCGTGGCTTCCGCGTCGCCCACGCCTGATCCCGCCACAGACAAACTCCGCTTTCGCTACACGTCACTGATTACGCCCAGCCGCGTGCTGGAGTTTGACATGCACACGAAGCAAACGCGTGTGCTCAAAGAAACGCCCGTGCTGGGCGGCTTTGATCGGTCCAACTACCGCACAGAGCGTCTGTGGGCCACGGCGGCCGATGGCACGCCGATTCCGGTGTCGGTGGTGTACCACAAAGACACGCCGCGGGACGGCACGGCCCCCTGCCTGGAGTATGGCTATGGTTCCTACGGCAGCAGTATGGAGCCGCGATTCAATGCGAACATCCTGAGCCTGCTTGATCGCGGCTTCGTGTACGCCATCGCCCACATTCGCGGCGGCCAGGAAATGGGACGGGCGTGGTATGAAGACGGCAAGCTGCTCAACAAGCGGAACACCTTCACCGACTTCATCGATGTGGGACGATTCCTGATCGCCAAAGGCTACGCCAGTGCGGACCATCTGTATTGCCGCGGTGGCAGCGCGGGCGGGCTGCTGATTGGAGCCGTCATCAACATGGCGCCTGATCTGTACGACGGCGCTATCGCCGACGTGCCGTTCGTGGATGTGGTCACCACCATGCTGGATGACACCATCCCGCTGACCACCTTCGAATACGACGAATGGGGCAACCCCAACGAAAAGACCTACTTTGATTACATGCTGTCGTACTCGCCTTATGACAACGTGCGAACGGTCACGTATCCACATCTGCTGGTCACCACCGGACTGCACGACTCTCAGGTGCAGTACTGGGAGCCGGCCAAGTGGGTGGCCAAACTGCGAGCCGCCAATCCGGACAGCCAGCAAATGCTGCTGCTGAAGACCAACATGGAAGCCGGCCACGGCGGCGCAACGGGCCGCTTTAATCGGCTCAAACTGGATGCCACCCGATTCGCCTTTCTGCTGAATCTGGCGAAGCAAAAACAGGCAATCAACACTCCCACCACAATTCGCTGACGGCTGCAGTCGGATCCAGCGCCGTACCACGGAAATCTTTCCGCGACACGTTTGTGCGGCGTTGCCCCGTGGTACCATCGTCCGGTCTTCCACGTTCGCCGTCAGACGGCCCCTTCAGCAAAACACGATCATGTCAACGTTGAACACACTTTCTGATGTCGCGACGCGACTGAGAGCTTCCATCGAACGCGCCAGAGCGGCCGAAGCTGAGATCGAATGGCTGGCCCGGTTTCCGAAAAAGTGCTGCAACTTCACCAGCAATCTGCTGGTGTGTGAACTGCACGATCTGGGCATCGCCCCGGTCCGACGGCTGATCGGCGTGGTGGACGAAGAAAAAGACATCCGACACGTGTGGGTGGAGGCGGACGGCATCACGGTCGACATCTCCGCCGACGCGCACGAACAGCCGGCCGTAATCGTCAGTGCCGAATCCGACTGGCACGCCGGCCTGGAAGACGTCGGCCCATTTCTCCCGCGAGCGGACCTGGACACCGGGCTCAGCGAAGAGCAGATCGACCGATTGAAATCGCTGTACGGTGAGACGATCACTCAACTGCGAGAATTCGCCGACCAGCCTTAGCCGTCGCGCTGGAGCACGATCTGCCAATTCCGCGGAACGAGGGGAACGGTTGGCCACGCTGAGTCATTCGAGCGGCTCATTCCGTCGAAGCATTCTATCGACTCACGACAACGCCGCTGACCTCGGCGTCAGCGCCCGTCTACAATTGGGTGGCACCGATGGCGTTTCCCGCAGAATGATGTAGAAGTGATTGGAAATCACGGCGAAGCCGAGGACTTCGATGCCCTTAATGCCGGCCAGAAACTGGAAGCGGTTTCGAATCCACTGTCTTCGGTACTCGAAGTCGGTACCGCTGACAGGATCTTTGCCGCACAGGAAGCTACGTCTGACGCATCGATTAATGCAATGGACGATGTTGATTTCGTCGTGAGGGAAAACCTGTTGCCGCTGAGATCTGGGCATATAGGACCTTCTCATCGAAAGGGCCCGTTTGTTGAGCATAGAACTGTGCGGCGCGTTCTTCGACAGGCAGTCACCGGCAATCAATGCGAATCAGGGAAATTCATGATGGCTTGCCGCTAGTGATGGGTGGCACCGGTGGATTGCTTCATGCGAATCAGGGGAATCCATTAAGGCTCGCCGCTAGAGATGGATGGCACCTGTGGCCTGCCTGCCCTTACGATTCTGTGGCACCGGTGGCGTCTCCCCTTCCGCAGCGAGAGATCGCCAATCTTCGTGACTGCAACCACGCCTCGGATTCGAGCTCAAGTGGTTCCAGAATGTCCGAGAGTAGGGACGAGCATTGATTGCAGCAGTGTCTTGTCCCTCTTAACCCGTGCAGGACTGGCTCATGTGTAGTATTCCACCTGTCCCACGACGTTGAGGTAAGCGCTTGAAGCGCAGATTCACAGACGAGACAGCCATGCTGATTCGCCGACCGCCGGCGAATGAGGCTCATAAGTAGATTGGCAACCTGTTTGTAAACAGCGGGTGTCCTAAACACAGACTCCATCTGTAAAAGCCGTTCGGTATATTCGTAGACACGATTTCTTGCTCCGACTGCATTCTCTGCCGTGCAGATCACATCGAGCAACGCGAAAAGGTCCCCTTGGGCGACTGCAAGAGCGAATTCAAAATCTTCGATTTCTTGATAACTCTTCATCTTAGTTGGGCCTGTAGACAGTTGAGGGATCGCCGCCGTATTGTCGTGACAGGTTGTCTGCATGTGCCTGTATTTCTCGAGGAGACATCCATCTTCCGAACAACAGGTAGGTAAGTTCAAACGCGGCTTGCTCCTTCTCCCTTGGATCGTTCTGCAATCGCTGGAAGCCAGCCCTTCCGTCTTTTCTGACAACACTCCGGATGTGAAAGAAGTGCATTAATTCGTGAAACAGGACCGAAATCGATGACTCAGGGTGGACGCGAATTACACCTTCGAATTGATTGCCATTGGATAATCTGGAAGTGTGTCTGCCGGAGCCCGGGGCCAGCGTTGGGTCTTTCTTCACGTCTTTCACGCCGAGCTTTTTCAGCACTCTCACCAGTGTTTCCCAGCCTCGATTTTTTGGGAGGGGAATCCCATCGTTGATGCTCAGAGTTCTCGCATTCCGCCCCCCAAACTTCAGCGACGCCGCCGACGCTGCGCCGAGGAAACTGACAGTAGATTCCAACGCACCGACACTTCCTCGAAAAATCGCCTGGGCAATGTGAACGTGGAGGGCACCTCTGGCTTTGCGAATCAGGGAGATCCATGATGGCTCGCCGCGAAAGATGGGTGGCACCGGTGGATTGCCCAGGTGGCACCGGTAGCCTGGCCGGTCTTCGGTACTCGAAGTCGGTACCGCTGACAGGATCTTTGCCGCACAGGAAGCCACGCCTGACGGATCGATTGATGCAATGGACGATGTTAATTTCGTCGTGAGGGCATACCTGTTGTCGCTGAGTTCTGGGCTTATCGGGCCTCCTCATCGAAAGGGCCCGTTTGTGGAGCATAGAGCTGTGCGGCGCGTTCTTAGACAGGTAATCAGCGGCAATCAATGCCAATCAGGGAAATCCATGACCGCTTGCCGCCAGGGATGGGTGGCACCATTGGCTTGCCCAGCACCATTGGCTTGCCCATGCGAATCAGGGAAATCCATGACGGCTTGCCGCTAGGGATGGGTGGCACCATTGGCTTGCCCGAACGTGACTATGGGGGCAATGTAAACATGGGTGGCACCTGTGAAATTTCCCAAACTAGACTCCAAATGGCAACTTGGGCATCTCCAGTTGATCGATGGATCGTATTGGAGCGCTTTGCAATAAAGTCTGAATGAGACCTCTTTGAAATTCCCACTCCAGCCTGAAAGAAGTGTGATCAAACATGGTGTCAACCTCAACGGGTTGGCCAGCGTTGTCAAAAAACGCATCTAGTGCGTTAATGACATTCTTGCCGCACTCTATTGCTTGTATGGGGTGGGGAGTCTCTAAGGAATCGATCGTGTTACCCACGGCGTAGATAGCCTCTTCGAGAGAAATACTGAAATCCTGCCCCTCAAGCGTATCTTCAACTAGATACCGATGTGTGTAGTTTGACTTAAGCTCAGCCAAGAGACTTGCGGGCTCATGGCCCTCGTATATGGATGTTAGTTGACGCAAGAAATTCGAAACATGAAGTAATTCGGTTGCTGCCGGGTCGGATGTTCTAGCACTTTCTAGCAGACGGTGGCTGCACCATAAGCAAAATGTCTGCATCTGCACACCGTTCAGCGTGTTGCAGACAGCGGAAAGTTCCTCCGTGTATTCTGTATATGACTGCGCCATGCCCTCTCCTAGAAGAAGAAATTCAATAGGTAATTGTATGCTGGTTCCTCGATCTCAAGCGTCGCTCCTTCTCGTATCCAGTTTGCGACTGTGCCAGCACACTCAGTGCAAGGAAATGGGCTGCTGCCCCCCATCTGTGGCTTGTGGCTCCATGAGATCCCAGCCCTTAAAATTCGGGCACCCTCTGGAAGATTTCGTCGAAGTACTTGCTCGGCGTGATTCGCGAGATCGTCACCTTTTACCCGAGTGGTGTGGTCCCCAAAAATGTTCTTACGAGGAATCCCCAACCGCGCGGCTTCGCTTCTCGCCTCTGGCTGCAGTCCCCGTTTTGTCCCCGATCCAGCGGTGAAATATGTTCTCGTCCCGTTACGCAACTCAACTTCAGCAGTGATAACGGCCGAGTGTCTTTTCGCTATTATGGTCCCTGTCGGCTTCGGCCCCGTGGCTCCTGCCCTAGCATGAATTCGCTTTGCCGCCCACCGGACGCCTCCTCGTTGTCGAATGCTCGTTGGCTCCGATGGATAGACCATGAACACACTCGTGAGGAGAGTTAAAGCCTGCGCTGCGGCAAAAGTTACATCCAGTCCGAATTGTGTAAATGCATTGACATCTCCGAAAATGAGTTGCTCTAGAACAGATGATGCCCCAAACAGCAACGCGGAATAGCCGACCGCCTTCCAACCAAGGAACAGAGCTGGCGTTGCGTAGGAGATCTCTACCGAAATTGCCGTGTGGATGCTGCTAAGGAGACCACTTAGATTCATTAAGCCGGTCGGGTCAACGCCGTCGACTGGGTCGGCGTGTGTATAGGTACTTATGAAAGCTCTGCGGGTCAGTTGGATTTCCAAAGAAGGGGTCGAGTCTGTTGAAGGCGCCTGTTGACTGGTTGTAGTAGCGGGCTCTGAGATATTGCTGGCCGACCCGGGAGTCGAATTGTTCTCCACTATACAGGTACTGCGTCGCGGCTTCGCCCATCGTGAAGTTGATGGCCTTGCCGTACGCCGTGTAGTGTTGGCCAAGCCACCGGTGCCACCCATCTCTAGCGGAGAAGCGACAGGTGCCGTCCAAGCGTAGCGACGGCAAATGGCGATTGAGTCGAAGGTATGACCCCGGCTACTGCCCGTGACGGGCACAGTCGAGCAGTCTCCGCTGATCCACGCTGCCGAAATCGGGGCGAATCAGATACGTGCGCAGGGGCGATCGCACAACGCAGCTGGCGGACTTGCCTACGGAATAGGTGGGCTAAGCGAACAGCTGTCCGCGCGTTGGCAGCTTTGC
>JANSXP010000030.1 GCA_024742875.1 Planctomycetaceae bacterium
TACTCACTGCTGCAGCCGCAATACATCACCGACCTGAGCTACAGGCTGACGCCTGAAAACGGAAAGGCCACGCTGCAGGGACGCGTGTGCTTCAACGGACTGGGGCTGTACGCCGGACGCGTCAACTTCAAAGGACGCGTGCTGCCCGTGAACTCGACGGCACCGGCAGAAGATCCCGACGCAGATATTCGCATAGAAATCACGCAGTTCTCTGCCCCGGCAGCGGGCTCGATTGTCACACGTGGGGACGATGGGTTATGGCAACTGTCCAAGGTTGCACCCAGCAGTGACGACGCCTTTGGTGACGACTACGATCTGTCTTTCGTTCCGGCGGCTGCCACTGAAGTGCACGGCTTCAGCCCTCGCCGCCTGCACGCCGACGATCGATTTGTGCGCTTGATGAAGCATCTGGCGATCAGCCCCATGAACTGGGCGACGCTGTTTGACGGGCGTGTGGAGCAGGCTTTGGTGGTGAAACTCGGCAACGGGGAAATGGGGGCCAGTCCGGTGATCGGGCTGCTGACCATCGGTGAAGGGACCGCACTGGAGTTTGCTCGGTCACTGGCTCCGGACGCATTTTCTGATGCATCCCCCGCTTTGCAGCTGGCAGACGCCCTGAGTCGCCCCGCCCAGCTCTATCATCGTCGCCACGCGTTTCGAATTCTTGATGCACGCACGGTTGCCATTGGCGAACCGCAGGATCTGGATCAGCTGACGAAACTTCAGGCAGAGCCCCATGACGGAGAGTTTGTGGCGGCTTCAGCGACGTTCAACAAACGCGTTCATCAGTCCTTCTCGCTGGCCAAACCGATGGACACCATCTGGTTACAGGCCATGATGCGGGAGTCGCCCGAGTCACTTCCTGTTTCTCTCATCATGCCTCATCTCCCTCTGGTGACGGACTGCTCATCACTGGCGGTAAGCCTCACGCTCAACGACAGGCCTCGCCTGGCACTGCACATCCGCGTGCCCGACAGCAGCAAGCTGCCTGTGATGACAAAGTCGCTGCAGGAACTGGTCGGCACACTGACGCGGCTGTCGCAGAGGATGTCTGGCGGTGGGCAGCGAGAGGGTGTCCCGTGGGGACTGCAGCTGGGGACACTCGCCAAAGCCGTCCTGCAGGAAGCCCTGCGGACGGCCACGGTCACCAACCCCACCGACTCAGACGCGCGGCTGTCGATCCCGCTGCAGAATGTGGAACCGCAGTTGCGGCCGTTCATCGAATCTCTGCTGACAGCCAGTACCAGCCGGGAGTCGGTGGAAGACGCGATTTCTGCCAACCGGCTGAAACAACTGGCGCTGGCCTTCCTGCTGTTTGAACAGGATCATGGCTATTTGCCTTCGATAAAGACAAAGCTGCCGGACGCAAAGTTCCCCGTGTCCTGGCGGGTGGCCATTCTGCCATATCTGGGAGAAGACGAACGGTACAGACAGTATGATTTGAACCAGCCGTGGCACAGCGAGCACAACAAAAAGCTGCTGCAGTCCACGCCGACCGTGTATCGACATCCATCTCAGAAACCAGATGCTGGCAAGACGAATTATGTGACGATTGCCGGCGCTCACACCGCAACCGGAGATGGGCAGACCGAACTGTCCATGGACGATGTGCAGTCAGGCGATGATCCACATCGCACGGTGTTGCTGGCAGAATCCACGGCGGACATTCCCTGGACCAGCCCGGAAGACCCGATCTTTGAGCAGGGCAAGCGCGTGCCAGCATTGGGTGGGATCTTTTCCAGAGGCTTTCAGGTGGCCATGGTGGACGGATCGGTGCACCCCATCGCCGCGACAGTCAGTGACGAACAGATGTCTGCCCTGCTGACGCGTAACGGAAATGAGCTTGTCGACCTGGAATTGCTCAGGGCCGCCTTTGAGCAGGCGCGTCAGGGAATGCCGGCTGTGCGACAGCCGAACGGTGCCCGGTAGTTATCAGGTGACCGGATCTCGTAACCGCTGCGGATTGTCGGCACCGCAGCGGCCGGGTACGCTGGAAGGTGGTTCTTCAGCAAACCGTCATTCAGCGGAACGTCACGATGCAGACAGCAGGTGGGGCACAGTTATCCGGACCGTTAACCGGTTCTGACCGTCGAACGCTGTACCACAGTGGTCTGGTATTGTTGCTGGTGCTGGCAGCGCACAGCCAGCTCACCGCGGCCGATCGGAATACAGCCAGCCAGAGTTGTCCCAATATCATCCTGCTGTTCGTGGATGATCTGGGCTGGCGGGATTTGGGATATCGCAACGAGACGTTCGAGACACCGGCTATTGATCGGCTGGCGGCAGAGAGTGTCGACTTTCAAAGAGCCTACGTTCCTAACCCGGCCTGCAGTCCCAGTCGGGCCGCTCTGCTGACCGGGCTGCATCCTGTGCGGCTGGGCCTGCTGCGGCACATCCCGACGACGGCGAAGGCCGGGAAGTCGCCAGGCAAAGCCGCAGGCGATGTTTCAGGCGGTGATGACGGGCCAGGGTTTGATGTGCATGGCCGCACCTCACAACAGTGGGCTCGGCTGCCTTCCGATCCGTCCGGCATGCGGTCCCGCAACTGGCTGCCGCTGGAGGAGACCACCTATGCGGAAACGCTGGCCCCTTTGGGCTACACCAGCCACTTCGTGGGCAAGTGGCATCTGGGGCATGAACCGTTTCATCCGGTCAAACAGGGGTTCGATACTCAGTATGGGACGACCAATTTCGGTCATCCCAAATCTTACAATGCCCCGTTTTTCCTCAACTCTGATGTACTGCAGAATGTCCGGGAAGGCCATTTGACGGACGTGCTGACTGACCACGTGGTTGATCTGATCAGCCGTCACGACGGTCGTCAGCCCTTCATGCTTTCCCTGTGGTATTACGGCGTGCATCGCCCGCCGGTGGGACGAGCGGATCTGGTCCGCCATTTTGAGCGGCAGGGACACACGGGGCAGCAGGCCATCTACCGAGCGCAGGTCAAAGCGGTGGACGAATCGGTGGGCCGCATCCGTGCGGCACTGGCCAGTCGCGGGCTGGCCAAAAATACGGTCGTCCTGCTGACGTCGGATCAGGGCAGTCTGTATTCCAATGCGCCGCTGCGGGGCAACAAACGCGTCGATACGCTGTGTGAAGGGGGCGCCCGTGTGCCGCTGCTGATTCACTATCCGGACGTCTTTGAACCCGGCAGGTGCGACGTGGCCGTGCAGACCACAGACATCTACCCCACGCTGGTGGAACTGGCGGGAGGTCAGCTGGCTGCTGATCGACCGTTAGACGGTGTCTCTTTGCTGCCAGTGCTCCACGGTGGGACCCTGTCGCGAACAGAGCCGCTGATTGGCTATCGTTCCTATCAGGACTTGTATGCGTCTGTGCGGCAGGGGCCATGGAATCTGCTGGCGTATCGCAGCGGACAGGTGCGGCTGTACAACACATTCAGCGACATCGGCGAGCAGCACGATGTGTCCGCACAGCAGCCGCAGCGCGTGGAGTCCATGTTGACCAGCCTCGTGAACTGGGAACGGCAGATGGGCGTCGAAGAGTTTTCAGGTTTCCCACGGCGGGTGGCAGATGCCGGTAAGGCCACCTTCACCCATCTGTTTGGTGCCCAGCTGTTTCGTCGCCGTCTGGAAAAACTGGATCCCACCAGGGAACAGCTGGCAAAATTTGACGCTCTGGGCCGGAAGTACAAACAGGAGATGATGGCGCTGCGGAAAGAGGCGGGGATCAGCCGCGAAGACATCAAACTGCGGGACAAGGTCTATCGCACGCTGTCGCAGTCAAATCTGGAGGGCGACGCCTTCTGGCGACAGTTGCAGCAGGACGGCAATTTTACCGACGCCCAGCGAATGGGATTTGAAGAAAGTAAACGCCGTGCTCGTCAGTTCAAACAGGACGCCATGAAACTGCTGACAAAAGACCAGCGGCGCCAGTGGGGCAGCACGAAACCGTGACAGAAAAATCACCGGGAGGTGCCTGTGCCAGTCACCCGGTCTTCCGAAAGACTATTGACCGGTCGTGCTGATGCCGCCTGGTTGCCATTCGCTACGAGCGGATGAAGCCCTTTTCGGCCAGCAGGCTGATGACGGCATCCGCACACTGCTCAATTGACTGTTCACCCGATTTGAGCACCAGATCCGGGCTTTCCGGCGCTTCGTAGGGAGCCGTCACACCGGAAAAGTCTTTCAGGCGACCTGCGTCGGCTTCGGCATACTGACCACGGGAGTCGCGTTCGCGGCACAACTCCAGCGGCGCATCCACATGCACGGTCAGGAATCGTTCGCGTCCCACCACACCGGCCACCTTGTCGCGGACATTGGCGTTGGGCGCGACGAATGCGGCGATGCAGATCATGCCGGATTCGTTGAGGATGTTGGCCAGATGAGCCGAACGCCTGAGGTTCTCCGAGCGTTCTTCGGAAGTGAAGCCCAGGTCTTTGCTGAGGCCGCGACGCACCTGTTCGCCGTCCAGCACCATGACGGCGCGTCCGGAGTCGAACAGTTTGCGTTCGACCGCACGGGCGATGGTCGTCTTGCCGCTGCTGGTCAGACCGGTCAGCAGGACGGTGGCCGGTTTCTGGCCGTAACGGGCTTCATGCTCCTCGGCGGTGACGGCGCCCAGTTCCGTGGACTGGTCGGACGCATCGTCGCTTGCCATTTCCTCTTCCCAGGCGGCCAGCTTCTTGCCGCCCGTGCTGCGGTCGAGAATCATGGCGGCCGCCACGGTTTCGTTGGTGAGCCGATCGATCAGAATCACCGCGCCGGTGGAGCGATTGCTCTTGTAAGGGTCAAAGCAGATGGACTCATTCAGCGACAGGCGACAGCGACCAATCTCGTTCAGGTTCAGCTGCGGAGCCGGACTGCTGTGGAGCGTGTTGACGTCGATGCGATAGCGGAGTGATTCAATGGAGCCGGTGATCATCTGCGCTGACTGCTTCACGATGTAGGTTTTGCCCGGCACCATGGGCTGCTCAGACATCCAGACAATCATCGCCTCCACGGCGTCTGACGTGGCCGGCACATTGCCCGGTTTGACCACCATGTCACCACGGCTGGCGTCAACCTCGTCTTCCAGCGTGAGGGTCACCGACAGCGGGGCGAAGGCCTCTTCCAGGTTGCCATCTGCGGTGACAATCTCTTTCACCTTTGTCGTTTTGCGGCTGGGCAGCAGCATCACCTCATCGCCCTGACGAACGATGCCGGAACTGATCGTGCCGCAGAAACCGCGGAAGTCCAGATTGGGACGGTTCACCCACTGCACGGGCATGCGGAAGTCCTGCAGGTTGCGGTCTGAGCCAATGTAAACGGACTCCAGCCGGTCCATCAGCGTGCTGCCATTGTACCACGGCGTATTCTCACTGCGATCCACCACGTTGTCGCCGTTGAGCGCGGACAGCGGAATGAAGTGCAGGTCGGGCAGGTCGAGCCTCTGGGAGAAAGCCTTGTAGTCCTGGCAGATTTTGTCGTACACCGCTTCATCAAAGTCGACCAGGTCCATCTTGTTGATGGCGATGATCACGTGGCGAATGCCCAGCAGCGACACAATGAAACTGTGCCGCCGAGTCTGCGTCATCACGCCATGGCGGGCATCAATGAGAATCACGGCCAAATCGGCGGAGCTGGCGCCCGTGGCCATGTTGCGGGTGTACTGCTCGTGGCCTGGCGTGTCGGCAATGATGAACTTGCGTTTGGCCGTGCTGAAATAGCGGTAGGCCACATCGATGGTGATGCCCTGTTCGCGTTCTTCCTTCAGACCATCGGTGGCCAGTGCCGGGTCAAACGCACCGCCTACGGCGCCCTGCGTTTTGGAGTCGGCTTCAATCTTGGCCAGTTCGTCCTCGTACAGCATTTTCGAGTCGAACAGCAGGCGGCCAATCAGCGTGCTCTTGCCGTCATCCACGCTGCCACAGGTGATGAACCGCAACAGCTGCTTCTGCTCGTGCTGCTTCAGGTAGGCGTCGATGTCGGTGGAAATCAGGTCGGATTTGTGAGACATGGATCGGGATTGTGCGAAGGGTGGTTGTGTGTGTGACGGTCGAATCGGGGGAGCGTGATCAGCGGGCCATGCCGCCGTCGCAGTGCCGCCGCGCGTTAGAAATAGCCGCGCTCTTTTTTCTTCTGCATGCCGGCGCCGCCTTCGTCCTGGTCGATCACGCGGCCCTGACGTTCACTGGTGCGTGTCAGCAGCATTTCCTGGATGATCTCCGGCAGCGTGGTCGCCTCAGACTCCACGGCGCCAGTCAGTGGATAGCAGCCCAGCGTGCGGAACCGCACCATCTTTTCCATGGGCTCTTCGCCGGGATGCAGGGGCACCCGCTCGTCATCCAGCATGATCAGGACGCCGTCGCGTTCCACCACTTTGCGTTTGGCGGATCGATACAGCGGCACGATGGGGATGTCCTCCAGATGGATGTACTGCCACACATCCAGCTCGGTCCAGTTGCTCAGGGGAAACACGCGGATGCTCTCGCCCTTGTTGACCTTGGTGTTGTACACATTCCACAGTTCAGGCCGCTGGTTTTTGGGATCCCAGCGGTGATTGCGGTCACGGAAGGAAAACACGCGTTCCTTGGCGCGGCTTTTTTCTTCGTCCCGCCGAGCACCGCCAAACGCCGCATCAAAGCCGTATTTGTCCAGAGCCGCTTTGAGGGAGTCGGTCTTCATGATTTCGGTGTGTTTCTCACTGTCATCCAGCGGGTGGATGTTCAGCTTCCGACCTTCCTCATTGATATGAACGAGCAGCTCCAGGCCCAGCTCTTCCTTGATATAGCGATCCCGAAACTCCACCATCTCGCGAAACTTCCACGTGGTGTCCACATGCAGCAGCGGGAATGGAGGCTTGGCCGGATAGAAGGCCTTCAAAGCCAGCTGCAGCATGACGGCGGAGTCTTTGCCGATGGAATACAGCATCACCGGGTTGTTGAATTCGGCGACCACCTCACGAATGATGTGGATGCTTTCTGCTTCAAGCTGCTTCAGATGAGTCAGGTTGTAATCGCTCATGGTTATTGCGGAGCGCCGTCTTCTTGTGAGATGATTTTGATATGAGAATGGCCGCCAAACCGGCGCAGATCACTGGCTCGTCTGAACCGGTGACACGCGACAGGATGCGTGAGTGTCACGGGATCGAAATTGTTCCCCGACAATCGGTCGTTCACAGTCTTTTCGGCCGTATCGGCGGGATTATGGCAGGAACGCCGGAAACCCTCCACCTTTGTTGCAAACATAGGAAAATGGCTTCCTGTGGTCAAAATGCAGTCTGCCGCAGGACTCTCAGTACGCCGCAGATTCTGCTGGTTTCCCGTCGTTGGCGTCGGGTGTGGGGCACATTTTCGCGGTTTCGGTGAACTGGCTGTGGCCTCCAGTCAGACGTGGTGAGGTCGGCAACGGTCACCGGTGCCTGATCACTCATCGTCGTCGTCCCAGTCTTCTTCGCCGTACTCGGCGCCGCTTTCCGTGTAGGCGTCGAAATAGGGCATCGTCTCTTCAGGCGGCAGGTAGCCCTCGTACCACGGGTCGGCCTGTTCAACATTCAGGCGCATCAGCCGGCGGCCCAGTTGGGAGATCGCCAGAGGTTTGTACCCCAGCTGTTTGTTGTCGCCTGCATGCAGCACGAGCAACCGCTGCAGTTGGGGCGTGGTTCCCAGTGCCTGCCTGGCCGTGGATGTCAGGCCGTTCTCGGCCAGATCCAGTTCGATCAGCTCGTTGGAGGCCGGGGAATGCGCCAGGGCGGCGACCCCCGCTTCGTTCAAAGAACTGTTACGCAAACGCAGCGTGTGCAGCGTGGAAGAAGCCCGCTCAAGCATTGCCTGCAGCCCTGCATTGCCAAAATGATTGTGGCTCACATCCAGCATCCGCAGCCCATCCAGAAACGCGGCCGACTGGACGAATCGCACGCCGCTGTCTTCCGGGATTTCACAGCGGTCCAGTTTCAGGACCTTCAGGTCACGCAGGCAATCGGCGGCGGCCAGCGTCTCGGCGCCACGGCCGATGATGTTTTCCCCGAGGTCAAGCGAATCCAGTTTCAGCGCGGGCGAGGCATCGGCGAACTGCGCCATCGTCTCCTCCGTCAGCCGGCCGCTGCGCAGAGACACGGTTTTCAATCCGCCTGCCAGGGGCGAACGCAGCAGTCTGCTGAGTCCGGCCGCTCGCACGTCGCTGCCGGACAGCAACAGGCATTTCAAACTGGCCAGTCCCTTCCATTCGGACAGGATCTCCATGCCGGCCACATCGATGAGAGGATCATCGTAGTAGGACTCATAGTAGCCAGGTCCAGTCAGGTCGAGTGTCTCCAGCTGAGTCATGGTGGCCGACTCCACCAGGCTCCGCACGCCAGCGGTGCCCACGCCATTGGACGTCAAGCACAGCGTGCGCAGATTGCTCAGGTGCGGTGATGCCGCCAGTCTGCCCAGGTCGCGTGCATCCAGCCCCAGCGCCCGGAGCACCTGCAGTGTGGTCAGTTGCGGCGAATCGGCCAGACGCCGCGACTCTCCGCCCCATGGACGACCTGTCAGGACCAGTTCCCTCAGTTCGGCAATCTCGGGGAAGGGCTCACCGACGTCACGCCGTCGTGGCCAGTGCACACGCACGGACTCCACCGGTGCGATCCTGCGGCACACGGAGGCCGAGTTGCGTAAAGCTTCAAAGCTGGCAAAGGACACCATGGCCACGATGCCCCGGCGAAAGCCATCCCACCGCACGCCTGGGATTTCGGGCATTTCTGCCAGCCACTGTTCTCCGTGTGACTGAATCAGCTCCTGTTCTCGCAGCTTCAAAGACACCTGTGCCGCATCCCAGGCCGGCAGCGTGGCTCGCTGCACCTGCACTCGGATAAACTCCGCCCGCTCAAACTGACCATCTTCTTCCAGCCAGTCCGCAAACACGAGGCGGTTGGTGTCGTCATCGGGGTCGGCCGTGATTTGCTCGAGAAAAGCATCGCTCATGCGTCCGGTCATGCCAGCTCCCTGAATGTGGGGGTCAGTCGAGCTGCGACGGCAGCGACGACATCGGAAAGGCTCGTTGGACAAGCCCATGGAGTGCGGATTGTGAAGTCGCTCCATCGGGCGGCCGCATGCTTCATCGACCACCAGGAAGACGCGGCAAACACGCCTCGCGCATCGCCGGTGGTCCCATTCAGTTCGGCAAAACAGGCGCTGATGGCCGCCGCCAGCGCGACGGCGTCCATGGGCACGCGTTCCAGCAGCAGACGCAGGTCGTCCAGATCCCTCGCCCGCCAGCCGAGCACGCCCAGGTGCCACAGCGCCTGCAGCTTCTGCGCTGCGATCGATTCAGGACGACACGCCAGCAGTCGAACCGCACCAGTGGAGGTGGGCAGCTCCGTCATGACGGCCGCCGGCACCGGAGACGGTCCGCCCGTGATATCCACCTGAATGTCGGCTTCGTGCCAGGCGATGTGACCGCGAACATGGAGCCGGATGCCGGGATGCGAAGACTGCAGCCAGATGCCTTCGGCTTCCATGTCCTGATGCTCAAACTGCACGCCATCGTCCACGGTCTCGGCAAACAGACGTTCGAAGCCGTCGACCTGATTGGTGTGCAGTGGCTGCGGGGCCACCAGGTCCAGATCCTGCACGGGGCGCTGGATGGGCCGAAACCAGTGATGCAGGAGCATGCCGCCGCGCAGGACGAGTCCGCCGGCGTCCGGCAGGATGGCCAGACGCCGCAAAACTCCCTCCAGCAGTCGGTGGCGAACAGTGGCCGGATTCATCACAGTGTTATAGGCGATTGGACATCACCCGCACAGCTGGCCGCCCGGCTCGCTTTTGCGGCCCTGTGACAACTCCTGCTGAGGCTGATGTGTCTGTTCCTGATCCTTCTTCGTATGCCGCTCACGTCAGCGCGCAGGATGCGTCCGTCAACTGGGATCGGGGCGTCAGCGTGGGGCGACTGGAAGCCCGCTACGTGCGTCGCTGTCCGGACTATTTTGTGGTTTACCTGTCGTCTCAGACGGGCTGCTCCCATGCGTGTCGTATGTGTCACCTGACTGCCACCGGTCAGGTGAAGCACCGCGACGCTACGTCTCACGAGATCATCCAGCAGGCAGAAACCGTGCTGGACTACTACCGAACGCAGTCGGCGGCACGCATCGTCCACTTCAATTTTATGGCTCGCGGAGAACCGCTGGCCAGTGAAGTGATCTGCGGCGAAGGCGACCGGCTGCTGGGCGAACTCTCTGCTCTGGCGGCCGACCTTGGTCTGCGGCCGCGTCACTTAATTTCCACAATCTACCCGACGTCATTCCATCGACGGCTGGATGATATTTTTGTCACACAGCATCCGGAGATTCATTATTCCATTTACAGTATGAGCGCTCGTTTCCGCCGTCGCTGGCTGCCCAAAGCCGCACCTGCAGAAGCGGCCCTGGATCGACTCACGCAGTGGCAGCGCAGTTCCCGCAAGGTGGTGTCACTGCACCACGCCTACATCGCCGGAGAAAACGACGCACAGATTGATGTGCAGCAGATCTGCGATGCCATCGAACAGCGGGGACTGATGGTCGACATTAACATCGTACGCTACAACTCTCCCGATCCGCAGCGGTACGGCGTGGAGTCCGAGGAATCCATTATCCAGCGTAACGCCGACATCTACCGCGAGCGTCTGCCACAGTCACGCGTGACTGTGATTCCCCGTGTTGGCTATGACGTGGCCGCATCCTGCGGCATGTTTCTGGGAGCGGATGGTTCAGCGCCCGCACGTTAACAGCCGACCGTCATCAACCCTGATCGGAACAGCCGCCATGCGTCGCTCACGCGGCGACCCGCTGGACCGCACCGGCTGCCTCACTCGCTCATCGGTGAGTCAGCTGCCTCCACGAACAGCGCGATCTGCAGACGGTCCGACGGGCTGTAGGCATGATGTGCCGCATTGACAGTCCGATGGTGTTTCGAGGCGGCTTGCTGCCGACCGGGCGATTCGCGCGAGGCGGGCGGCCGCCACGCCAGTGGTAAGGCAAGGGCGAAGTAGAGAGAGATCAGTGTCATCACCGAAATGCTCAGCTCATTCCTGTTGTTCATGCGACAGCTCCAGTGTTCCGCTTCGTAATGCACCACAAGTATCACGCCTGTCGCCTGAGATAACGCTGTCTGGTTGATGGGGTGCCGTCAAAACGTTCAGCCCTTTTCCATCGTCGAACTGTGATAGCGATTGTTCAGCAATTCTGCACCCTGTGGGTAGTGCTTGCGCAAATGTGCGGATCTGCACGACGTTCGCATCGGGGTGGGAGTGGCCCAGCCCGGGCGTGGAACGCAGTACGGGCTCGGGGGCGGAACCGGCATGTGGGCATGTCCCGTGTGCGTCGAGCCCATGGCGGGGCAGTCCCCTCAGCTTCGATGCTGGCGGCATCCCGGCCGTCCTGCTGCGGCGCACAGCGGCGACAACAACATGGCAACGTCGGGATAGCAAACCATGGCCTGCAGCCGCAAAATGGAGCCAGCAGATGTTGCGTCCAGGCGCTGCACTGTCCCCATTTCGTTTTCTCGCTGTCTTAGCGGAGCCATTATGACAATCAATATCTGGCATGTAGGCAACTGGTGCATTCACACCGGGAACGAATACATCGAGTCGCCCTTCCTCTCCGCCAAAAAGAATGTCGAAGTGCTCAATTACGGTCAGCCGTTCGTGGACGCCATACGCAGAATTCCGTCAGCCGAGGTGATCAGCCAGCCCTCATGGGAACTTTACAACAGCTCTCCGGAGCAATTTGAACAGCGACTTGCCTGGGCGGACGTCATTGTCTTCGGGGACGTCGAGACAAAATGCCTGATGCTGCATCCGGACTTCTTCAACCGCGCCAAATGGGACGACGGCTATGTCACGTTTCCCGATCGTTTCAACATCCTGCGACGATGGGTGGAGGATGGCGGCCATTTTCACATGCACGGCGGCTGGTACTCCTTCAGCGGGCAGCAGGGCAAAGGCGGATGGGGCCGCAGCCTGTTTGCCGACGTGCTGCCGGTGGAATGCCTTGAAACGGACGATCTGTTGGAATCCACAGAAGCGTTTGCCACACGTGTGAACCTGCCTGAGCATCCGATGGTGCAGGGCATTGACTTCAGCACCCTGCCACCGCTTCTTGGCTTTAACGAATCACGACCACGCGCAGACTGCGAAGCCATCGTGGATATAGAGTTTGCCGGAAAATGGTACCCACTGCTGGCCGCCCGAAAGTTCGGTCGTGGAAAAGTCACCGCGTGGACAACCGGCGCCAGTCCCCACTGGGGCATCAATTTTGTCCGCTGGCCGCTGTACGACCAATTCTGGCAGCAGGTGTTTGATTAGAGCTGTGCAACCCGATCTGATTCGCTGGGCGAAATCAGAATTCGCTTCGGCTGCGCCTGCAGCATCGGGTTGCTCCGCGGGGTTGGGGTAGGGCTGCGCAACCCGATCTGTTTCGCTGGGCGAAATCAGAATTCGCTTCGGCTGCGCCTGCAGCATCGGGTTGCTCCGCGGGCAGTGTTCCGCTATCTGGAGGCGCTGTTGCAGGCCACCAGATGCGCCTCGCGAAACTCGCTGGGAGACATCGCGTAGCGGGCGCGAAACAGTTTGCTGAAGTGCGACAGCGACGAAAAGCCTGACTCGTGGCAAACGTCAGTGACGCTGTTGGCCTGATCAAGCAGCAGACGACGCGAGTACCCCAGCCGCACTCGGTTGATGTACGTCGTTGGCGTATGGCCGGTGACGTTGCGGAACCGCCGCGAAAACGCGCTGCCGTTCATGTTCACCAGTGTTGCCAGTTGACTGGCCCGCAGTTCCCAGTCCTGAAAATGACGATTGATGTAATCCAGCGCGACCGTCATGCGATTGTCGGCCGACTCGCGATGACAGACCACAAACCCTTCACTGGCCAGCAGTCGGGCCTGGTGGCAGTCGCACAGGCGTTCCAGGCACAGCAGCAGTTCGGCCACTCGCTGCATGCCGTCGGCACGCATGATCCGACGCATTCGCTCGCCGATCTCAACCGCAATGTCGGGCGGGAACCAGATGCCCCGCTGTGCGGCATCAAACAGTTCCCGAAGTCGGGCGGCTTCCGGAATGTCGAAGAAGCCACGGCCCAGAAAGTCACGGCGAAAATACATCACCACCGCCTCATGCATGTCAACCCGCTGGCCGCGATACTCATCGGCACTCCAGTTGTGCGGCAGATTCTCGCCCACCAGCACCAGATCGTGATCCTGATACCGATCAACATGATCACCGATGAGCCGACGTCCGCCGCCATAAGGGACATACGTCAGTTCGATTTCCGGATGCTGGTGAAATCGCGCGGGGAGCCGGTTTTCGCGACGGTCAAAGCAGCGGAAAGACTCAGACAG
Source organism: Planctomycetaceae bacterium (assembly GCA_024742875.1). Classification (GTDB taxonomy): domain Bacteria; phylum Planctomycetota; class Planctomycetia; order Planctomycetales; family Planctomycetaceae; genus Fuerstiella. The sequence goes on from JANSXP010000030.1 coordinate 13,301, forward strand.
CCGCGGTGGCAGTGTTTCAACAAAGGTGTCCATGGGCCGATTCTAGCCAAATCACCAGGCAGGCGCGCAATCGGACCAAGTCTTTGCCAAATCTGCTGTAGAAAGGGGGCAGCCGGCCGACCGAAAATCACAAACCTGGCCTGACTGTGTCGTGAGTGATGTCAGGCCTGGTCAGACAAATCGAATTTCGCGGCAGGCGCGGCGGGACCATCAGAAAAAGGGATCGGGTATGAGGGCGAAGATCAATCGGGGACTGTTGGCGGGCTGCGTGCTGTCTGTCCTGGCACAGGCGGCTGCGGTGGCCGATGATTCTCATCTCGCGATCGTGCCCCGGCCCGTGAGTGTCAACGCTCATGGCGGCACCTATAGGCTGCCCGCCGTACTGAGTGTTTCCAGCGCCCCGGTAGACTGGCAGCCCCATGTGGCCGTGCTGGCGGACGCGGTCGAACGTTTAACGGCCGGTCGTCATCAGGTTCGTCTGGTGAAGGCAGATCCCGCATCACTCGTGCTGGAGCAGGATGAGAGTCTGGCCGCGGAAGCCTATCGACTGACGGTCACAGACAAAGGCATTCGGATTGCCGCCAGTTCGCAGAAGGGGCTGGCTCACGGCACGGCCACTTTGCTGCAGTTGATGGGCACGCATGGCGGTACTCTGCCTACGTTGACCGTCGAGGACGCCCCACAAGCGGCGTACCGCAACTTCATGATTGATATGGGCCGCAATCCGCACAGCGTGGCACTGCTGAAGGAGACGATTGATCTGCTGTGGTTTTACAGGATTGACTCGGTGCATCTGCATCTGACCGACGACCAGCGGTTTGCCTTTCCTTCCACGGCATTCCCCAAACTGTCGGATGGCCTGATCTCTGTGGACGAATTTCGCGAGCTGGAAGCCTACGCGGTCGCCCGGGGCGTCACCATTATTCCCGAACTGGAGGTGCCCGGTCACTCTGGCATCCTGCGAAGCAAATATCCGGAGGTCTTCGGCAAAGGCCCGGCCGATCTGGCCACCAGTGAAACCGCACTGCGGGGCATCAAAACACTGCTGGATGAAATGATGGATGTGTTTGCATCCAGCCCGTACATCCACATCGGCGGTGACGAAGCGTTTGGAGTGCCCGAAGAACCACAGCGTGACCTGATCAACAAACTGCACGCCTATCTGAAATCCAAAGGGCGGCAGACGATGGTCTGGGAAGGTCCGCGGCCCGGCAGGGGGGAGAACAAAGTCCACGAAGATGTGATTCACGTGAACTGGCGGACGATCAACTACCCAGCCGACCAGATGCTCAAAGACGGCTACCGGGTTGTCAATGCGGCATGGGACCCACTGTACATTGTCGATCACTATCCGCGTATCAATTTTACGATGACGTCGCCGCAGCACATTTACGAGACACTCAAACTGACCCGATTCAAACACGTCAATCCCGGTATTCGCACTTACGCTCAGCCTGTTGACGTGGAACAGACAGAACGACTGATTGGTTTCTGCATGCCGTGGTGGGAAGGCCGGGAAGCAAACTTTTTCGCCCAGAACGTGCCGCGCCTGATCCCATTTGCCGAAATCGCGTGGAATCCCGACGTGCAGCGTGACTACGACGAGTTCGCCGCGCGCACGTCGGCCACGGAGGCCACGCGTCGGGCCGCCTTTTATCCCGTCACGATCAAGGCGTCGGATCTGGTCGTGCCGGCGGATGGCGTCTTTCACAATCAAACCACCGTCACGCTTTCCTCGGTGCGTGACCCAGCGGAGATACGCTACACGCTGGACGGCTCACTGCCATCCGCCTCTTCCAGCGTCTATCAGCAGCCGCTGACACTCACCAAATCGGCGACCGTCCGAGCCGCGCTGTTTGTGGACGGACAGCCGGTGGGGCACGGCAGTCGACTCAATCTGACAGGCGTGGAGCCGGTCGAGAATCTGGCTCTGGGCAGGCCCGTCACGTCGTCACGCAGTTCCGGCCCACCGTTTTCCGTCCAGCGCGTGACCGATGGCGGGACGCACTTTCTGGATTTTTATCTGGGCTATCCGGCGGATCCGGATCCGGTGCTGATCACCATTGATCTGGAGCAGCCGCAGCAGATCAACCGGGTGGTCGTCCACGCCTTTGCGGTGAGTAACTCGTTCGAGAAATACAGCGTGGAAGTTTCCACAGACGGACGGTCGTTTGAGCCCGTGGCCTCACGACAGGAGCGGCCGGAAAAAGAGCAGCGGGTGATGGAGCACTCCTTTTCCCCGCGGCAGGCACGGTATGTGCGCATCCGCAGCCTCGGTAACAAAGGCTATGTGTTTGACTCGTTTTCGAAAATTGTGGAAGTGCAGGTGTTCGGTCCCTAGCCGACCAGGCATGCCTGGTGGCTGCTTTGATCCTTTCTCCCCTGTGACGACAAGCCCATGAAACTGTCCGCGATTGATTATGGCGTGATCGCCGCCTTCTTTGTCATCTCAACCGTGATTGGCGTGGTGGCCTCGCGTCGAGCCGGAAAAAGTTTCTCCGAGTATTTTCTGGCGGGTGGACGGATGAGCTGGTGGATGCTGGGGCTGTCCATGGTGGCCACCACATTTGCTGCCGACACGCCCAACCTTGTGACTGACATCGTTCGCAAAGACGGAGTCAGCGGCAACTGGGTGTGGTGGGCCTTCCTGCTGACCGGGCTGCTGACCGTGTTTGTCTATGCCCGGCTGTGGAAACGCAGTGGCGTGCTGACCGATCTGGAGTTCTACGAGATCCGCTACAGCGGTGCGGCGGCCGGCTTTTTGCGGGGCTTTCGCGCCATCTATCTGGGAGTGGTGTTTAACTGTCTGGTGATGGCCAACGTCATTTTAGCGGGCATCAAGCTGTGCGGAATTCTGGTCGGCGCCTCGCCGTTGCAGACGGTTCTGGTGGCCGGCAGCGTGACGGTCACATACACGCTCATCGGCGGATTGCGGGGCGTGATTCTTACGGACTGCTTTCAGTTTCTGATGGCGATGGTGGGCGCTGTGGCGGCCGCGTATGTGGTGTGTGATCTGCCGGAAGTCGGTGGTTTTGCCAGTCTGCTCACGCACGAGAACGTGGCCGGCAAACTCAGTCTGCTGCCCGACTTTTCTGACACGAATGCCCTGATCCCCCTGTTGATTGTGCCGCTGGCCGTGCAGTGGTGGAGCAGCTGGTACCCCGGCGCAGAGCCGGGCGGTGGCGGCTACGTAGCACAGCGCATGCTGGGCGCTCGCAGCGAGCAGGATGCCACCACGGCCACACTGCTGTTTCAGATCGCCCACTATGCGCTGAGGCCGTGGCCGTGGATTATCGTGGCCCTGGCGTCGCTGATTGTGTTCCCAACGCTGGACAGCATTCAGGCCGCGTTTCCGCATCTTGATCCGGACATCGTCAAAGATGACCTCGCCTACCCGGCGATGCTTACCTTTTTGCCGGCCGGTTTGCTGGGCGTTGTCATCGCCAGTCTGGTGGCCGCGTTTATGTCCACCATTTCCACGCATCTGAACTGGGGCGCATCGTACATCGCGCACGACTTTTACCGTCGGTTTGTGAACCCGCAGGCCAGTGAAAAGCGACTGGTGGCAATTGGCCGCTGGTCGACCGTGGGGCTGATGGTATTTGCCGGTGCAATCGCGCTGACGCTGGAGAGTGCCACGGACGGTTTCAGCATCATTCTGCAAATCGGTGCCGGCACCGGGCTGATCTACATCCTCCGGTGGTTTTGGTGGCGCATCAATGCCTTCACCGAAATCACAGGGATGGTGGTTTCGTTTCTGGTGGCCGTCTTCTTCAAATACGGCTATGAATTCACCGGCCGCCCCGAATTGGAAGGCTGGCAGCAGCTGATCATCGGCGTGGGAGTGACGACGGTGGCCTGGCTGGTGGTCACCTTTCTGTCTCCGCGAACCGATGAAGTCACTCTGACCGCCTTCTACGAGAAGATTCGTCCCGATGGCCCCGGCTGGGAACCGGTGAAGGCCGATCTGGCGGCCCGCGGTGTGACGGTGACGACAGACGAATCCATCACGGCCGGACTGGCGTCGATGCTGGCGGCCACGTTTCTTGTCTATTCCCTGCTGTTTGGCACCGGCTATTTCCTGTATGGCCAGTGGGTGTCGTTTGGGTGCAGTGCCGCCGTGGCCGTGGTGGCAGGGATGTTTCTGCTTAAGTGCTGGCCCGCACTGAGCATGGATCAGTCGACAGGTGAAGTGTCGATCGCTGACGCCGCCACTGATCGTTAGGCGACCAGGCAGCAGTGACAGGAACGGTTACCGGTAGGGCGACGGGCGACGGGCGACGGGCTGACGCGGCCAGACGGCCAGACGGACGGACGGACGGTTGGACGGTGTTCGCACCAACGACTGGCGCACCAACGACTGGCGCACCAACGACTGGCGCACCCACGACTGGCGCACCACGACTGGCGAAGGCGGGCTGGACAAAGTTCCATCCGCTGCCGCAGGCGCGTATGATCGGAGCTGCCCCTGCCGTGCACCCCATGAAGAGGATGAAGCTTTGATGTTCCGGCGCTGCTGGCACCTGCTGCCATTCCCCCTGCAATCTGTGGCCTGCTGCCGTGTTCTTCTCGTGAGTCTGGTTATCGTCGCGTTGGGCCGGTTTTCCAGCGACGCGACCGGACAGGTCACGCTGGAGGAACTTCCCGTGGCACCCGCTGCGCGGCGGTCCGTTGCCGATTACCTGATCACACCGCAGTCGTTTTCGGCAGGCGTGTATCGCAGCAAAGACGGACGTGACGTCGTTCTGGACAATGGGCTCATTCGACGGACGTTTCGGGTGACACCCAACGGCGCGTGCGTGGGCTTCACCAATCTGATGACCGGCCAGCAGATGCTGCGGTCCGTTCGCAGCGAAGCGGTGGTTACCATTGACGGCCGATCATGGCCGGTGGGTGGTCTGGTCGGTCAGCCCAGCCACGCGTACCTGACGGACTCTTGGCTGGATCAGATGACGGCAGACCCCAAAGCCATGCGGCTGACCGGGGTGCACGTGGGCCAGCCGACTGAGCGATTCGCCTGGGCAAGGCCGCGTCATGCGGCGCCTGATGTTGTCTGGCCGCCGCGTGGTGTGTCGCTGCGGATGGACTATGTCTTGCCGCCGGACGCGGAGAGGGGACTGCCGTCCGAGTTGGCCCGTGTTCCACAGTGGTCGGACAACTTCTCTGATCTGACTGGCTGGAAGACGAATGCCTCCTCGGTGCATCCGCGCGTCAGTTTCGAAAATGAAGGCAAGCCGGGCGAAATCTATGCCCCGCCCGGGGCGTTCTGTTTCGCCCAGCGTCCGCTTGCCGCAGATACCTCGCTGGTTGAAGTTCTCCTTCGTCCCGGCACAGACACCGCCACCAGTTGGGGGCCGGGGCTGGCTTGGGTGTTTGAAGGCGGCACCGTGAAGCTGAATCTTCGGCCCGGTGACCGGGGAGAGCACGGACTGTTTGAACTGCGGGTCAATGGACGCGAGCAGCTGGCTTCGCCCGCAGGATTTGCGGTCGCTGACGGGGGGCTGGACCTGAGCTGTCACTACCGGCTGCGACTGCGAATCGACGCCGATCATGTGGTGGCCGAAGCGGCCGCCGTCCGGGATGCGACGACTCTCAGGTGGACAACCCTGTTTCGTATTTCGCGATCGTCCGGCTGGGGGCGATCGGTGGCCCTGCGAGTTGGCAAGATGGATCGGCAGGCAGGGGCCACTGATGACCCCCATGGACTGGAAGGACTGGCGCGAATGCGGATCGAGTCCGCCGCCGCATGGGGCCCGCTGGATATGGCAGCGGTGCAGGCACACCGCCGGAGCCGGACTCTGCCGGCAGACTCGCCGCTCGTCAGCGTCCACTACGAGTTGTACGACGGCGTGCCCGTCATCAGCAAGTGGATCACCATTCGCAACAACGGCGAGAAGGAGATCCTGCTGGACCGCTTCACGGGGGAGCAATTGGCCGTGGTTGAGCAGGACAGCTGGGTGGAGACACGGGACGGCGTCCCGCTGCCAGAGCCTCGCTATCTGCACGCGGAAACAGATTACTGCTTTGGCGGGATGAATGCAGAAAACGCCAATCGCCATGGGGTGCACTGGCGAGAGGATCCGCTGTATTCCTCGCAGGTTAACTGGGCGCGAAAGACCCCCTGTTTGCTGGTGTGCGAGCCGACGTATGGCCCGGCTCAGCGGATCGCACCGGGGGAGACGTTTGCGGGCTTCCGTGTGTTCGAACTCGTTTTCGCCAGCGAAGAGCGGGAGCATCAGGGGCTGGCGCGACGGAAAATGTATCGCACGATCGCGCCGTGGGTGACGGAAAATCCCATCACCCATCATTTGCTCAGCAAGGACCCGCAAAAGGTGCGGGAAGCGATCGACAAAGCGGCTGATGTGGGGTTTGAAGCCATCATTCTGAGCTTCGGCAGTGGCTTCAACATGGAGAACACGGATCCGGAATTCTTGAAACAGTGGAAGTCTGTGGCGGACTACGCACAGCAGCGCGGAGTTGAACTGGGCTGTTATTCGCTGCTGTCTTCGCGCGGTGTTGCCGCCGAACATATGTCCGTACTGCCAGACGGGCAGAAGGCAACACACGGCCGCATTCCTTCGCTGGCATCACAGTGGGGGCAGAACTGGATCCGTACCGTCCGCGAGTTCTATCGGACCACCGGCTTTGCGCAGTTTGAAAACGACGGTCCCTGGCCGGGCGATATCGACATCACACCGCGGCCCCCCATTCAGCGAGGGATCGACGATTCCCGCTGGGCCCTGTGGCAGCAGAATAACCGACTCTACCGCGGACTGCGTCACGATGGTGTGTACATCAATCAGCCCGACTTTCATTTTCTCAATGGCGGCAACAAGGGCACGATGGGATATCGGGAGGTCAACTGGTCGCTGCCACGTGCCCAGCAGGTGATCCACACCCGACAGAATATCTACGATGGCACGTGGACGCGGACCCCCAGTATGGGCTGGATGCACGTGCCGCTGACTCAGTACCACGGAGGCGGCGCTGCGGCAACCATTGAACCGCTGCACGAACACCGTGATCACTATCGACGCATGCTGCAGTCGAATCTGGGGATGGGCGTGCAGGCCCATTATCGCGGGCCACGCCTTTACGATACGCCGGAAACGCGACAGACCGTGCGGGAGGTTGTGGACTGGTTTGTGCAGTACCGCGACATTCTGGAGTCCGACATCGTGCACGGTCGTCGGGCCGACGGACGGGCGATGGACTGGGTGCTGCATGCGAATTCGCAGCTGGAAAACTGCGGCATGCTGGTGGTCTACAACCCGCTCGATGAGGCGATGACGCGGACACTTCGCGTGAACTTGTACTACACGGGGCTGACAGAGACGGCGGTAGTAACCGACAGTCAGGGCGGCTCCACGCCACACCGCCTGGCCAGAGATTTCACCGTCGATCTGCCGGTATCCGTTCCGGCCGGGCAAATGGCGTGGTACCGGATTTCGCGTCCCCAAAGGTGAGCCAGCAGCAGCGGTCCGGCTGTGCGTTCGGCCATGGCTTTTGCTAGTAGAGTGTCGCTTCCGGATAGTTTGTGGTCATGACGCGCCTCCGCAGCACGGCCAGCGTGATTAGGTTGATCAGTTTCAGCCAGATCAGCCAGGAGCTTTGCTGCCACGCTTCCTGCAGGTCGGTCAGGCCAAACGTCGCAAAGGCGAAAGCGTAGCCGACTTCCAGGCGAGAGGGCCTGCCGGCGACCGAATGCTGGCGGCCTCGCTGCCAGACAAGCCCAGCGAACACAAACCAGGCAAGCCCCTCACTGACGTTGAACCAGTGGTAGATCTGGTCAAACACAGAATATGGCGGTGCAAATTCCCACCACGTGCGAACAAACAAAATCTCTGCGATGTCCATATGCTGCCCCGTCGCCAGTCGATGCGACGAGAAACGTGATACGGACGTGGTGCTCCGCCGCAAAATACGGGTGGGAAGAAAAAAGTCGAGACGCGCTCGGTCCGTTTCTCCACGGTGGGGGGCTCCACTTGAGCCTGTCACCGGCCGCTCAGACGTCCGGCGTGCTGATGGTTTTCTGGGCTTCTTTGGCGGTCAGGTAGCGGCCATAGTAGTGCTGCAGCGCCTGCAGGAAGTTCTGCTGCTCTTTCCCCATGCGCGAAACCTTGATCTTCTGCGGGCCCTGAGACGACGTGCTGATTGTCAGCAGTGCTTCGTTCAGCTCGCAGTTCGTGACATCGGACCAGGGAATCTCACCTGGCAGCTTGCCGCCCTGCAGACCATCCATGTCCAGCACGTAATCGCCGTCTTTGGAGGCAAACGTGACCGCAGGAAAATGCTTCAGGACGATTTCGCGTTCGCGCGGTGTGGAGGGCAGGTAGCGGTAGCAGAGCGTCTGCTCGTGGAATTCGCGGAACTGCCGTTCATAGTCATCCCACTGATTTTTCTCCACGTCGACCGCGTTGCGAACGTTCTCAAACCAGACGCCGTCGGCCGTTTCGGTCAGCATGTCTTTGGCGGTTTCGGGCGTTAGCGTCACGCCCAGCGCGGCGAGTCGATCGATGGTAGCCGGATGAGCGTCAAACGGGTGTGAAGTCTCCATGTGCCCGATGTCGACTTCGCTGTTGGCGAACTTCTGAGCGAAGTCGGGAAAGCCGGTGCGGATTTTTTCGGAGATGTCACTGATGGCCGACGTATCTTCCTGCTCAAACAGATCTTTCTCGATCTCACCGCGATACTGGGAGAAGGCGATGATGCGAACCAGCGCTGAAGCAAATTCCCGTGGTGACGTCACGCGGGCCGCGATTTCGTCCGCCCGAAACTCGCGTTCTTTGCTGAGCTTGCCCAATGAGAGCTCAAACAGGGCACGAAAGCACAGCATAAACTGATACACGGGCGCTGTAATGCCGCCTTCGCTGAGGGCGTGCAGATAGGTGTTGTAGCGAGCCAGCAGCGGTCCGATTTTTCGGGAGTAGAGCGTGTCGTTACCGCTGAAGTGGGCCATTTCGTGAGCCATCACCGCGTCGGCCTGAGAGCCGTTGAGCTGTCGCAGCAGCGACAGACTGACAAACAGCGTTCGCCCCTCAAATTTGAGGTCGCCCACGAATACGGGCTGTTCTGTCACGAAGAAACTGTCGTCAATGCCACCGATAATCTGATCGGGAGGCTCGGTGCCCACTTCATCACACACTCCTTCCAGGTCGCGCCACAATTCGTCTGCCTGATCGCGTTCAATAGCCACGCCCTGAATGTGGAAGTCGGTATTGGGCCGCGTGAAGATGGCCTTGAGAATGATGCCGACAGCCGCAATCGCCAGCACGGCAACCAGCAGGATCAGCTTGACGATGTAGATCTCAAACCACAGTGCTGTGACCCAGAACGACATGGCGACCAGCAGTGCGGCCTGGCCGATCACCTGCACGGCGCCAATGATTCTCAGCAGATGCCAGCTTAAAGACAGCGACGTGTACTGGGCGCTTTGCGACCGCAGGGAAATGGGGATCGAGACGGCGGCAAACAGGAAAGCGCCCAGCGCCAGTGCCATGCACGTGGCGGCAATCCGCTTCATCCAGCGGAAGGTGGCGTAGTGAAACACCAGTTCGCTGTCCAGCTGTTGCGCAAAGTCCGGTTCGTCGACCAGCAGCTGGGAAACGCGAAATTCTTCGATGTTTCGCAGCGCTTCGGTGCGCTGCTCGGCGGTCAGATCTTTATCCGCACGGATCTGCTGCTGCAGGGCCTGTTGAAAATTGCCGTCAAACGAGTTCTCCGCATGTGAGAAGAACAGATAGCCCAGCACGGGAAACAAAAAGACCCACAGGGCGGGAATAAAAAACGTCCTGGCAAATCCCAGTTTCGTCAGATCATTCTGTTCGGTGGTGTCGTCGGATTCGTGGGACATCGCTTTGTCTGTCTGTCAAAGGGCGGTCGTCGGCTGGACCTTAAGTTTACAGCAGCCGCCTCGCAGAGCAAACGCAGCGGACCGTCATCCACCCGACCGGTCTGCCCCACATGCCTGTGCTGTCGCAACAGCCATCCCACTGTTGGAGCGATCGGGCAGGTTTCTGCCAGCACCCACCGCTCGATTCGCACACGAAAGCCGGCTCTGGCGATCGCGGTCGTGAGGCCGCAGACGACAAATGCCATTACCAGTGATCCACAGATGGCTGCGGCGGCGGACCGGGACGAAGCGTAGCTGCGGATAGTTCCGCCTGTCCCTGTCAGCGACATCACGGACAGCAGGATCGGGTGCATCAGGTAGGCGATAAGCGGGTTGGCGCCCGCCGAAACCACGGGCTTCGCCCAGACCGTCCACTGGCGCATGTCGATAATCGCATACAGCACAGCCCACGTGAGCACGGCCAGAGAACTGCACCAGAAACACCAGGTAGGGGTGGCGGCAATCTTGTTGACGCCCGCCACCGCATCCGTCATGGCGCCTGCCAGAAAAAGCAGCGTCGCGTAGCCGAGCGCCCAGCGAATTCGGTCACCGCCCGGGGCAACATCCGAGTCCTGCTTCAAAATCGTGCCCAGCAGCACGCCGCAGATTACGACCGCCGGCAGGGATCCGAGCTGACTGCCGAGCGATACATACTGGTCGACGTACTCCACCGCCGTTCGCAGCACATCGGGGACGGGCCGCAGCGGTGTCAGCCAGGGCTTGTCGTCCAGCCGAACAAAGAACCCGCCCAGACCGGCCACCACAAAGTTGGCCATCAGCAGGCCGCCGGCCATGGCCAGCCACTCGCGCCGTTTTCCGATCAGCAGATAAATTACGCCGGCCGTCAGGTAGGCCCAGCCGATCAAACCAAGAATGCCCCACCACTGGGTCTGCAGCCACGTCCAGTCCTGCACTTCCCCACGAAAGGCAACTGTTGTGGTGACCGGATCGCGGCGATAGACGGCGAAAAGCACAATCAGTCCCGTCAGGCCAGCGGCGCGGAGGGTCAGGAGTATGGTGCGGCGTCGCCCGGCGGTCTTCGGGCCGACGCACCATGTGCAGAGAATACACAGATAACACAGCAAGCCCCACAGGGCGGGGGACAGACTGGTGATGGCCGCGCGATTCACGCCCACCAGCCCCATCAGGAGCAGGCCGCCGGTCCGCTGCAACACGTGCAGGAAGATGGTGCTGTAAGACTGTCCTCGCCGGCGGGCCGTTTCGACGGCCAGTGGCAGGGAGACGCCCACAATGAACAGGAAGAACGGAAACACAATGTCCGCCAGCGTCATGCCGTCGGCATCGGATGGCTGGATGTGCAGCATCCACGCGGGCGCCGCAGGGCCCAGATCGTTGACGAACACCATCAGCAGGATGGTGAGTCCCCGCAACACATCAACGGAGACAATTCTCTGTGGGCGGTCGGTGCCTGAGTTCACACTGTTTTGGGTTTTCTCGCTCATGAGCTCAGCTTAAATCCGCGCAGGCGGAATGCAAAATGCGAAAACCCAGACGGCAGATTATCGAAAGTCGTCAGGACCGGCGTGCGGCCCTTCTTCGACCACCGTGTCTTTGCGACAATCCCGTCCGCCCTTCCGCCACAAAATTGGACTTTCACGGCACGTCGGTTACGATCCGACCGCAGACACATCTCAGAAGATCCCATGAAGGGTGATCCAGCGGAGCGAACCGCGCAGCAGGTCACCCTCCATGCAGCATTCTGACGCTTCTTTAGAGTTCTGGACGCGTGAAGACGATCAGGCGGTCTTCGAAATGGTCGTGCACCGCGCTGCTGACGGCATTCGCAGCATCGAATTTCGCGACGTCAGCCTGGCCGAATTCAGTCTCCGGGTGCTCAGCGACAGCGCTGTGGACTACCTCGATCCGTTCACTGGCCGCGTGATGCGGCTGCGGTGGGATTCCTGATGTCACGCATGGGCACGGCGTTGGTCGGCGGACCGTCGCGTCTGCCCCACAATGGGCTAGGGCAGGGATTCGGCTTTCAACTGCTGCAGACGCTGGGGGCCGCCGTCGTGGATCTCCATCAGGAAACGGGCGATGTCCAGAAACTGTTCGCGACTGGACAACTGGTTGGCCAGTCCCACCGGCATCGCCGAGGTCTTTGACGGGATTGTGTCATCGATGGAGTCGGTGGCAATCGTGATGTGTTTGCCGGCCGCAGGTTCACGCAGGGTGAGCTGCCCCTGCTTTTCGTGGAGCCTGTAGCCGGTAATCACCAGTCCCTCGTCGGTAATGACGCTGATCTGTTCAAAGCCCTGGCGAATGAACTTCGACGGCTGCAGCACCGACTCGATTAGAAACTCGTCCGAAACGCCGTCCCGCTTCGAGGCCAGGTCAGGCCCCAGGCGTTCGCCCTGGGCGGGGTCGTGACATTTGGCGCACGAAATGGCGGGGCTGTAAAAGAGCGCCGCGCCGCGACGCGCGTTGCCGGACTGCCGCGCGCTGACGGCCAGTTCTGACAGATCGGCAGCGGCCAGTCGCTCGGCCAGCGACTGCACTTTGGGTTCGCTGCCCGTCAGTCCCCGGAGCGACAGTTCATGGATCGACCAGTACTTGTTGCTTACGTGCCCGGTCTGCGTGATCTTCAGAAAACGGGTGGGCGCGGGCAGTGACAGCTCGATCGTGGTGATGGGATTGTCGCCGCGTCCTTCCGCCATGGTGTCTGTCCATGATTCGCCGTCGAGGGATGTCTGCACCTGGTAGCCACGGGGATAATCAAGGTCGGACCCCTGAGTGTTCAGCGTCAGTGAGGCGACGTGGACCGGCTCCGGCAGTTCGATGGTCAGCCACATGCCGGGAACCTGCGGTGTGCCGGTGTCCCAGCGGGACCCTGGATTGTCGTCAATCGCGTTTCCGATTTTGTCGTTGCCATGACTGGCCGACAGTTTCCAGTTGCGCCGCAGTTCGGGAGGATCGAACGGCTGCAGTTCCGCCAGAGTCCACGGTCCCACACGATCGGCGGAGGCCGCACGAATGGCCGACACGTCGCTGGCTTCAATCAGCGGCGCGCGATTGTCCCAGCTGTTGCGGACGTAGGTGGCGACATCGGCGATCCACTGGTCGGTATTGGCTCCCATCGGCAGCATCAGTCCGCCCGCGTAGGTCGTTTCATCCACCGGACCAATCAGCCCGTTCAGCAGGATGCGGGTCAGCCGTTCCCGATGACCATTGACTCGTGCGGAACCGGCCAGAGCGGGAGCCAGACGCAGGCCGTGTCCATCCGGGCTGGGCAGCCCTTTGCCATCAGCACCATGGCAGTTGATGCACAAAGTCGTGTAGATGGCCTTGCCGCGGACGACGGATTCCGCCAGCAGTTTGTTGCGTCGCTGCAGTTCCTGCAGACGCTTTTGTTCGGCCATCATGGCCTCGCGTCGAGACTTAACCTGTGCGGCAATGCGACCAACCGAATCGCTGGCCGCCGGAGCTTCCACGAGGGCCGCCGTGAGGTGCTCCGCCTCGGGATGCAGACCACGACTGAGCGACAGCACGCCCTGGATCAAAACGTTGGGGTCGGCGTCATCGGCCAGGGCGACCAGCGCCGAGTCATACGAGCGATTGGTGGCCATGTCGGCTTCACACAGGCGAAGGGCGGCCGCACGCACGCGTCCGTCAGCATCATGCAGGGCAGCGGTCAGCAGCTGCGCGCTGACGGCGGACAGTCCCTCCAGGGTCCACAGTGCGTGCAGTCGAGCCAGCGGGTTTTCGTGCGTGGCCGCCATGTCTTTCAGCGCCGGGACCACCGACCTGTCACCGTGCAGCACGATCAGTTTTTGCGCTTCGCTCCGCCACCAGCCGTTGGGGTGCGACAGATGGGCGATCAGTTCAGCCGGGGTTTCGTCCAGCATTCGTGGCTGGGGGCCACGCTGTGTGGATTCGTGATCAACGCGGAAGATCCGGCCGCGGCCAATGTTGCGATCGAGCTCGTATTCCTGCACCACTTCCCGCAGGTACGATCCTTCGCGGACCCAGTTGCCTTCCTGGATGATGCCGCGATACATGTCCACAATGTACAAACAGCCGTCCGGCCCTGTCGCGCTGTTGACAGGGCGAAAGTTGGGATCCGTGGAACGGATGAATTCGGCCTGCTCGTACGCGTTGCTGACCTGAATGCGGCCTTCATCGTTGGTGACGTGGGCGCGACGAATCAGCCGTCCCACTGGTTCGCAGATGATCAGATCGCCATAGAGGTCACTCGCCATGCGGTCACCCCGGAAAATCGACTGACCGCAGCTCGCCGTGAAACGATTCAGGGAATTGTCTTCCCGCAGACGTCCACGGCCACCCTGTGTGTCGGGCACGTCATCGATGGGGAAGACTTCGCGGAAGTTGTCCGCCTGCTCGCCGGGCAGTGACAGCTGGCCGTAGATGATCGGCCGCTGAAAATCGGTGGCCGGATTCTCGCCGCCCGCGCTGGAGTAAAAAATTCGGCCTTCGTCATCATGCGTCAGCCCCCACTGTCCGGCGCCATGAGGCAATGGCTCACGAATGATCTGACCGCCGGTGAATCGATAGCGATGGCGGGAGTACGTCGTGTACATCCAGTTGTCGATATTCCAGATCAGTCCGCTGGGCTGATGTTCCAGGTTGCCGCCTCGCGGTCCGCCTTCGTGCCAGAGTTCGATTTTGTCCGCCACTCCGTCGTCGTCGGTGTCCTGGTAGCTTTTCAGATCAAGCGTGTTGGTCTCGCGAATGATGACACGGTCCAGCAGCGGCAGGACCATGCGGGGCAGCGACAGGTTGTCGGCAAAGACTGTGTGCCGATCGTAGATGCCGTCGTTGTCTGTGTCTTCATGACGGGACACGCGACTGACTGGCTGCAGCTGATTTTTGCCGTCAATCTCCTGCATGTACGTCCGCATTTCGATCACGTACAGCCGACCGTTCCCGTCCCACGCGATGGCGGCCGGCTCGTGGATCTGTGGCTCCGTGAGTACAGGCGAGATGCGATAGCCACTTTGAATCTCCATGGTGGCGATTGATTGTTCCGGAGACAGCGGTGGGGCTTTTGAGCTGAACGTCTCTGACTGTGGCGGTGAGGGAGTGTCGTTTTCACCGGCCATGACAGGGGTAAGCGGAATGAACAGCAACAGAGCGAAACTGAGACGTGTCATGGGACGAAAGACTCTGCAGGAGGTGTTGTTTTGCCAGCTGCGACCCAGAGGCAAGCGTCGCACAGGGACGGCGCTGTGATCACAGGTGGAGATCAAATCTCCATTGTTGTGACCGATTTGCGAGCGGTCGCATTATTCCGGCGCACGCTGCCGGAGTAAACACAATGCGGCGGCAGTTGTCCTCGGTCGTGAAAGTTGTTTTTCCCTCGTAGCCTGCCAATACACGTGATATACTCTCGACGTGCCCGGTGGCCGTGTCTTACAGGCGGTCACTCCCACCCTGGCACACTCACCCCGGCACACTCACCACCAAAAATCCTTCCCCACCACCATCGTTCGGTTATTCGCCCACACACGCGGCGGGACTGTGCGATCTTCCCTCCCGTTTCTTCAGCCCACCCCTCGTATTTGTCGCGCCGTGTCGTCGTTAATGACGACATCACCGGCAGCGCGTTTCGTTCACGCATGACGACTTCCAAGACCAATCGACGCTCGCCACGCGCGTTCCTGTTTCTGCCCGTCATGCTCGCGTTTGCCGTGTTGATCGTTGTTTCGCTTGTTGCCCGGGGAAACAGCGCCTCAGCCGATGATCGCTTAGCCGATGTCCGCTCAGCGCCCTCGCCTGAGGTCATCAGTTTGCAGCAGGCGTGGCAGCAGGGACGAGCCGCATCCGTGCTGCGAAAGCAGGACACGAATCCGCCAGCTGATCCAGGGGCGGATCGCGAGGCTGCATCGCCCAACCTGCAGACATTTGCCGATTCGATTCTGCCGGTCCTGAAACGCAGCTGCCTGGATTGTCACGGGCCGGACCATTCGGAGGGACGGCTGCGAGTTGATCAGCTGGATCCCAATCTGCTGACAGGCGACAGTGTGGCGCAGTGGCGGGAAGTCTACAGCGTGTTGAGTAATTCCGAGATGCCACCGGAAGGTGAAGAGGATTACGCGCTGTCTAATGAGGATCGGGGTCAGATTGTCGACTGGCTCAGCGACGAACTGAACAAAGCGTCGCGCGTGCGTCAGAGCGAACGACCGCGTTCGTCGTTCCGGCGACTGGCCCGTTACGAATACGATTACGCTCTGCGGGATCTGCTGGGACTGCAGCACTCCTTAGTTGATCAGCTGCCGCCCGAGAGCACGTCAGACGATGGGTTTCGCAACAATGCGGAACTGCTGCAGATGTCCGCCATGCAGTTTCAAACGTACCGGAAGATCGCGCGAACAGCGCTGAGTCGTGCCTGCGTCACGGGTGATCGACCGCCGCCGGTGACCTATGTGCTGTCGATGCCGGAGGAATTGGCGCGAGTGGCTGCTCCAGAGGGAGCAAAGACGTTTGATGTCCATGATGACGACAGTCGCGGTCAGGTACGCCGAGCGCATCTGGTGGATCAGGACAGCGGACTGGCAATAGCCTACCGCGCCGCCAGTCCGCAGCCGACAGACCAATTGCCCGGTCCACCGCCAGAGGTCTCCACGGTGGCTTTGGTGCTGCCGGCCAACAATGAGCTGAAGCTGAATCTGGATCGTTTTCTGCCGGATGAAGGTCGCCTCAAGGTGCGGATTCGGGCAGCACGGTCAGACAACGAGCTGGCTGGAGATGCCTGCCTGCAACTGAGTTTCAGTGCCCACACCAGTAACAACGCCAACTTCTCCAACATCGTCAGCGATCGCGACGTGCGTGTACCGGCAGCCGCCGCCCCGCAGTTTGTCGAATTCGATATTTCCCTGGGCGACATTCAACGCAATCCGTTTCGCAAGCTGGAAACGAAATTCCCCCGGCGCGATGAGTTTCTGCACATCCGAAATATCACGCCAACGAGCGGGCTGAATGTGCTGATTGACTACGTTGAGATCACGGCCCCGTATTACGAGCAGTGGCCCCCTGCGTCGCACACGGCCATCTTTTTTGAGAGCCCCGATCAAAGCAACGAGTCGGTTTACGGGCGGGAAGTGCTGCAGCGGTTTGTGCGGCGAGCGTGGCGGCGTCCGGTGACAAATTCGGAGCTTGATCGGCTGATGCTCCTTTTGGAAAGCTACCGTGGCGAGTTTGACACGTTCGAAGCGGCCATGCTGGAAGTGCTGGCGACCGTGCTGGTGCATCCCGACTTCCTGTACCTGGCGAGTCACGAAGCGGAGCCGTCTGCTGCGGCGGTGATGACCGATCACGAACTGGCCAGCCGACTGTCGGCATTCCTGTGGGCCAGCATCCCCGATGACGAATTGCTGTCGTTGGCGGATAAAGGACGGCTGCAGGACCCTGACGTGCTTACGCAGCAGGTGGGTCGCATGCTGGCGGATCCCAAATCAAAGCGATTTGCCCGTCATTTTGTTGAGCAGTGGCTGGGGCTGGAAGGGCTGGACAACACCACACACATTAAGGATCGAACGCTTCGGCAGTCGATGCACGATGAACCTGTCGCGTTCTTTGAGAACGCGCTGCGGCACAATCGCAGCATCATGGAGTTTCTGCATTCTGATTACGCGGTCGTCAATGAGCGTCTGGCACGGCACTACGGAATTCGTGATGTATACGGCGTGGCGTTTCGCGAAGTGCCCGTCACGGCCGGGCAGCATCGCGGGGGACTGCTGACGGCAGCCGCCGTGCTGGCCATGAATTCTGACGGACAGCATTCCAATCCGCTCAAACGCGGCGTCTGGATGCTCGAACGCGTGCTCCACGATCCTCCTCCTCCACCGCCGCCCGATGTGCCCGAGGTGGATTTGACCGATCCCCGCATTCTGCAGATGACACTGAAAGAACGCATTGCCGATCACCGTGATAACGCCGCCTGTCGATCGTGTCACTCTCGGATTGATCCCTGGGGCATCGCCCTTGAAAACTACGATGCCATGGGCGCCTACCGCACGAAGATTGGCAAAGAGCCGGTGGACGCCTCGGCGGAACTGTTTGACCGCCAGACGCTGGACGGCATGGACGGACTCAAACGCTACCTGCTGCTGGAACGGCAGGATCAGTTCACCCGCGCGATGGTTCACAAGCTGGCGGCTTATGCACTCGGGCGGTCGCTCACCTTTGGTGATCGCGTTGAGCTGGAGAACATAGCGGGCGAGTTGCGACGGCAGGGCGATGGTCTGCGGGACCTGATTCATCTGGTCATTCAAAGTCCGCTGTTTCACACACTCTGATCTGAAAAGTACGGAATCAATTCCTATGACTCACCGGACATTTTCCATGGATCGTCGTCGATTTCTGTGCGGAACGGGCATCGCTCTGGCGTTGCCGCACTTTGAAACGTTCGCTGACACGTCCGGCGCAGCAGCGAAAACGCCGAAGCGTTTCCTGAGTGTCTACCATCCCGATGGCGTGGGGCTGCCGGTGAAGGATGATCCGGCATGGAAGGACTGGAGCTGGTTTCCACGGGGCGGCGAACGGGACTTTGAACTGACCAAAGTGCTGGACGTGCTGGAGCCGCTGCGGGAACAGATCACGATTTACTCCGGACTGTCACACCCCGCCGCACGACGGGTGCACGGCCACTCCAATGCGGATCAGTATCTGACGGGCGCCGACACGAAAGGGCACGGGCCTTATCAAAATTCCATCTCGCTGGATCAGGTGATTGCCGCCCACGCCGGGCGGTTCACGCGGCATGCCTCGCTGGTGATGTCCACCAACGGCGGGATTGGCGGACCGCGTGGTGCGCAGACACAGTCGTTCAACCGGGACGGTCGTCCGATCCCCGCGATGAATAAGCCCAAACAAATTTTCGACATGCTGTTTGAAACGGGCAGTCAGCAGGCCGCCGCGGAACTTGCCCGCAGCAAAAGCGCGCTCGATTTTCTGATGGACAGTTCCCGCTCACTGGATCGCAGGCTGTCGCAGCATGATCGACGGACGCTGCAGCAGTATCTGGACTCGGTCCGTGACACCGAAGTGAAACTGACGAAGGCGCAGCAGTGGATTGAAACGCCAATTCCGCAGGTGGACACCAGCAATCTGTCACTGGATGCGGATCCGCGGGAGGCCAAACTCTATTTTGAAACCATGTACGAACTGATCTATCTGGCTTTTGCCAGTGACTCCACAAGGGTCGCGACGTTTCAGCTGGGACGAGAGAATGGCGAAGGGCCACACGATCTGCTGTCGCTGGCGGTGGGGCTGGGCGGCGCCCATCGTTTGACGCACGAAGTCAAGAAGCCGGGCGGCTGGCAGAATCTGGGCACGTACAATCGCTATCAGGCGCAGGAGTTCGGTCGCTTTGTGAAGAAGCTCCAGGACACGCCTGAGCCCAATGGCAACGGCACGATGCTGGACAATACGTTTGCCATGCACGGCTCCGCATCCAGCAGCTTTCATCTGTCCCGCAACTACCCCATCATTTCCGCCGGGGGAAGGAATCTGGGATTTGACAACGGCCGCTACCTGAAATTTGGCAGCGGCAACGAAGACAATCAGGCGGGGGCCGGCGTGACGAGTGATGCCGGATGGCGTGGCGAAATCGAAGCGGAAGAACTCCCGCTGGCGCATCTGTTTGTGACCGTGCTGCAGCGAATGGGCGTGGAGACGGACACCTTTGCCGGCTACGCGGGAACGCTGGATCGGGTTTGACAGATTGTCGTGGCGGACTGCAGTTGGCCGGGCAGCCCCGCTCACTGTGTGCACCGCGCACCGGCTGGACGTGCTGCTGTCAGTCGCATAGTCCGGAGAGGCACTGTACATCCGTTCGTGTGGTCGTGACATGCCGCCCGTCCTGGGTCGCTGACGCACAGCGGAGATTTGCAGTCCCGCGGCCGAGTGGTCACCATGTGAGTTGAGCCGCTCCTGACGCTTTCGCGTCAGGCGGCGGTGCGGAGCCACACGATGAATGAAACAGACTGCCCGTCATCAGAGACACTGCTGGCATTCGCGCTGGGCAAACTGACGACAACACAAGCCGACGGTGTTGTCCGGCATCTGGAAGAATGCGACGACTGCCGACAGATCATGGAATCGCTGTCGTGTTTTCAGTCTCCCGTATCGCCGAAGCACGACGATGCGGCGCCGGAGAGTGATTTTCACGCTGACGCTGGTGCCGACGTTCACGCCGAGACCGACATCCGGCAGTCGGACCCGCAGGAGACAACCGCCGGTCCCGCGGACGGGCACGTCCTGCTGTCGGCGCTGGAGTCGGGCGATCGGGTGAGTCGCTACGAGCTGACCCGTCTGCACGCCAGCGGCGGCATGGGGCGTGTCTGGCTGGCGCGGGATCCTGCGGTGGGGCGTGAGGTGGCGCTGAAAGAGCTTCTGCCTCAACAGGCTGACGCACCGCAGATCTGGGCCCGTTTCATGCACGAAGCCCGCGTCACCGGGCAGCTGGAACATCCGGGGATCGTGCCCGTCTACGAAGTCAATTCGGGCGATTCGGACAAGCCGTTCTACACGATGCGCTTTGTGAAGGGGCAGACACTCCATCAGGCGGCCAAAGACTTTCGTCAGCTGCGGGAATCGCAGGGGGACATCAGCAAACGACTCCGCGAACTGGTTTCGGCCGTCATCGGTGTTTCCAACGCCATCGCCTATGCGCACTCCCGTGGTGTGCTGCACCGGGACCTGAAAGGCCGCAATATTGTGCTCGGTGACTTTGGCGAAGTGATTGTTCTGGACTGGGGGCTGGCGGGCAGCATCGATGGGGATCAGCAGGCCGACCTGCCGGTGATCCGGTCGTCGGATTCGAAGCAGACTCAGGTGGGGCAGATTCTCGGCACTCCCGGCTTCATGGCGCCCGAGCAGGCGGTCGGCGATCCTTCCCTAATCTCCAGCAGGACAGACGTGTATGGACTGGGGGCTGTGCTTTATGAAGTGCTGACCGGAGGCCCCCCCATTCAGGGTAACTCTTCCAAAGATATTCTCTATCGGGTGCAGCACGAGTCGCCCGTTGATCCGCGTGATGTGTGGCCGGAAATTTCTCGCCCGCTGGAGGCCGTCTGCCTGAAAGCGATGGCCAAAGATCCCGGCGCGAGGTACGCCACGCCCCAGGCCTTCGCGGCTGACCTGACCAGTTGGCTGGCGGACGAGCCGGTTTCGGTGTTCACCGATCCGGTTCTCGTACGGGTGGGCCGGTGGGCTCGCGGACATCGAGTGCTGGTGGCCTCCACCGTCGCTCTGCTGGTCACGGCCGTCACTGCGCTATCGATTGGGACGGTGGCGATTTCCCGTGAGCAGCAGCGGACACAGACGGCGAAAGTCCAGGCAGAGAAAAACCTCCGTAAAGCGCGTGAGGCGGTCGACAGCATGCTGTCGCGTGTCGGCCACGAACGCCTGCGCAACATTCCGCAGATGGAATCTCTCCGTCGGGAACTGCTTGAAGAGGCGGCGCGGTTTCACGAGGAGTTTCTGGAGGATTCCGGAAATGCGGACCTGCAGATTGAGGCGGCTCGCACACAGCAGCGACTGGGCGGCATCTACCGTCTTTTGGGTCGCATGGACGAAGCCTTTGACGCCATGGAAGAGTCGGAACGGATTCTTTCGGGGGCTGCCGCATCAGGTTCTCAGACCGCCGCATTTCTGCGAGCCGAAGGCCTTTCACAGAAAGCAAAGCTGAAACTGGAACTGGGGGATCATGAGTCGGCGGGGGACCTTGCCGAGCATGCCGTCCAGGCATTTCCATCGGCGCTGCCTTCTGTGTTTTCGCCCGAGCAAACAGTGGCGCTGGCCACGGCCTGGCAAACGCTGGCCACGGCGCAGCAGCGAGACGGCGACGCCCCGGCGTCCGAGGCATCCCTGCGGCAGGCGGTGGCGGCTTATGAGCAGTCCACCCAGCCGGAACACCCGGACTGTCAGCTGGGGGAATCGCAGGTCAGAGCGCAGCTGGCCGGCCATCTGTTTGCCACCGACCAGCATGGACCGGCCGAGTTGGAATATCAGCGTGTCATTGACAGCCAGACAGAGCTGTCGCACGCCGCGCCGGATAATGCGGACATCACCGAGGCCCTGGCTGAATCGTATCGTGGCTACGCGGTGTTGCTGAAAACGACCGACGAACGCGGGGCCAGTTTAGATACGCTGCAAAAGAGTCTGGAAATTCATCAGCGTCTGGCCCGCGACTTCCCGCAGGTCATCCAGTACCGCCGCGCGTTGACGGACTGCCAGACGCAGCTGGCGAGCGTGCAGGCGGTGCTGGGAGACAGCCCGTCGGCGGAGTCCACGTTTCTCAAGGCAAAGACAGAAGCCGTCATCCTGGCGGATGAGTACCCGGCGATTCTCGAACTGCAGACTTCGGCCACCGCCTCGGCGGAAGCACTCGGCGCATTTTACGCCAGTGAACGTCGTGACGAAGATTCCGAAGCGGTCCTGGCCGAAGCCGCCACAAGGCTGCGCAGCCTGTCCTCGCAGTACAAAGATTCACGTGATTACCGCGCGGAACTGGGACGCGTTCTCCGCGGCTGGTCGGATGTGGCGGGTCGCAACGAAAAGTTTGAGCTGGCACTGCAGCTGGCCGACGAATACGTGCGGCTGCTGGAGCAGAATGCCAGCCAGAGTGATGCGCGGGCCGAAGACCGCAATGAGCTGGGCCGCGGCTACCGCCAGCTGAGCAATCACCATCAGGAACTCGGTGATGTGGCCGCCGCCACAAAGTGGCTGCAGCGGGCCGTCGATGTGCAGCGACAGCTGACCGTCGATCACCCGGATGTGGGAGACTATCAACGTCAGCTGGCCGCCAGTTTGTCGAACCTTGCCGGTATCCATCTGCAGCAGGCCGAATTTGACGTGGTGCATCGGCTGCACGATGAAGCGCTCGCGATCCGCCAGCGGCTGCATGCTGCAGAGCCCGACTGGACCACCGCGCAGCTGGATCTTGCGTGGGCCCATCGTTTTCAGGCGAGGATTCTTACCGCCGAAGGCCGCTGGGACGACGCGGACCAGGCGGTCAATGAGACGATGAGGCTGCTGGAGCAACTGCGGAAACATGATGGCGTGTCCGATCTGTACAATCAGGTAGGCCTTGCCTGGCTGCAGCGGACGCAACTGCTGCTGGCCCAGGACAAACTGCCGGCCGCCCTGACCGCCATCGAGCAGGGGATTCAGGCGTACCGACAGGAGCTGAGCGAGAATCCGCAGCGGCTGCACGCGACGCGCGGGCTTTATCGGTTCACGCGGCGCAAGGCCGACATCTGGATCCAACTGGGCCGCTTTTCCGAAGCCTGCGAGCTGATTCAATCGGCCGAGAAACTGACGCTGCCGCAGGAATGGGGCAACCCGTTCGAGATCGCCATTCTGATCAGTCGCGTGCTGCCGCTACTGGAGACGGCCGACGAACTGGACGACGCGGAGCGGGCTCGGCAGCGGCAGCAACTGGCCGAGCTGGCAGTCAGCAACCTCCGCAAAGCGCTGGAATTTGACTGCCCGCCGGAGGAGCTTCTCAGTATCCGCGACGAGCTCACCGCTCTGGAGTTCTACGCCGGATTCCAGCAGTTGATGACCGAGCTGAATTGATCCTCACCGCGTGAAGGCGGCTTCAGGGAATCCAGCGAACCATTTCTGCCGGGAGGTCGTGAGTGAACGCCACACCGCTGATGCGCCAGGTCTCTTTGCTGCGCCACTCCGGTGGCTGCTTTGCTGCGATGGCGTTCGCGTCGTAATGCGTGTACTGGCTGACGTGGGGATACCAAAGGCCCGGTGAGAATTCGCGAGGTGTAACGTGCCCCTCGCCCACGGGAACCGTCAGGGAAACATCCGGGGCATAAATTTTCACCTGCACCGGCAGGAAGTTGCGATCCTCCGCCAGCCAGAGGACATGGATGCGGTCCAGCTTCCCGATGTTGCGGCGGAAGGCATTGACAGCCACGACATGACAGGTCAGCCCATCCACTGTTTCAGTGCCGCGATACTCGATCCGGGGCGGGGCGTCTCTCGGGTTCCGCTGTCTCATGAAAGTCGACAGAGGCCATTGACGGATGGAGCGGAACAGCAAACTGTGAGGCTGAATGCTGAACCCATTGTCGACTCTGTGGTACTGCACCTGCGTTTCGCCGTCGTTGAGACGTATTCTCGACACTTCGCCATCAAATGTCGTGATGCTGGACCACTTCGTCTTTTGACCATCGCTCGCTGTGTGACTGGCGGAGACACACGTGCGAAATTTTTCGTCGAGCCGGACTTGCCAGACAGACGTCTGCTGCTGCCTGGGAAAGTCGTTCGGAAACGGGAGTTCGTTGTTGAATTCGAATAACGAGTCGTGCTTTGCAGCGACATTGCGATATCGCGACTCCTGCACTTCAATCAGACGCACGATACGCTCTGCATCGTCGAGGGCGGCAAGGAATGCGATCGCGGTCACAGATGCAGTGATCATAGAGTACTCCAGAGGCAGTCAGCAGAGTGACGATTGACAGCGTTACGATCCACGACGTCACACATCGTGACCTCTGACTTCTTCCCGTTGTTTGCCTCTGTCTGGTTCTGGCAGGGGCGGCATACGACTGTCGACGGCAGGGACTATTCTCGCTCCGGCAGTGTGAAGCGAAATTTTCGGCCGTCGCGAATGCGATAGGTGACCACATCGCCCGCTGTGTGGTTGAGACGAAACCACGTGATCAGTTCTCGGGTGGGCAGGTCTTTGGTCATGCCATCAATCGCCACGATTTCCATGCCGGGCCGCAGTCCCGTGGCGAACACCGGTTTTTTGGCGGCCTGCGGGCCCATGAATGGGCGTATGGACAGTCCCTTGCCTTTGCCCGCAGCTGGTCCACGCAGTGGAAAAAAGCCCATCGTGGGGCCGTAGACGCCATCGTAAACCGACTTACGCCAGCTGGAATTGGTCTCCCGCCACCCCGGTTTCACCTCCAGGTTGCCGGCTAAGATCTGGTCTCCGCGTTTCCACGCCAGGGCAATGGTGTCGTCGCCATAGCCGGCCCGATGCAGCACACCACGAAAGTCGGCCTGACCGAACAACCGCACGCCGCCCGCCATGCCCAGACGGTCTCCCGGCTGAACGCCGGCGGCCTGAGCCGGGCTGCCTGCGGTGACTTTGGAAACCAGCAGGCCGTCGTCACGGTCCAGCAGGATGCCCACGTTTTCGGGAAGGGGCCAGCGACCGGTCAGCTGTTTCACGTCAAAGTCACCGGCTTCCAAAGACTCGTTGATGAGCATGTCGGCCACCTGATGGCAGTGGATGCAGCTGCCGTACTGCTCATGGGGCTTGTTCAGCCATGGCTGTTTGGCTTTCAGCAGCCGGTAGGCGTTCGATTCGCTGGGCACCGCTGACGTTGGGGACGCATGACCAGTCGGCAGATCAATTTTCCATTGGGGACGCCGCGGGTCATAGTGATGATCGAGAATCCGCCGCAGGTTGTTGACGAACGCTGCTTCGCTGATGCGGGTGTTCTCTGACACTTCATCTTTGCCGCCGAACACGCCGTACAAATCACCGTCTGGTGACAGAAAGTAGGCCCACCATGACAGATCCAGATCCTGATGGGTGCGATAGGGAAAGTAGCGCTCATCGAGCAGATCGGCATTCGTCAGTCGCACGGTGATGAACTGATGCAGCAAAGGATCCAGTCGCTCGCTGCCTTCCAGAATCTCCTCGTCAAACTCGGCACACTGCTCACACGGCAGGCATCGCCACGTCACCAGCAGTGGCTTGCTGGTCGCTTTGGCCTGCTTCAGCGCGGCGGCAAAGTCCTTGCGCCACACGACATCCCGCAGGGCGAAGGCGGGGGGCACATGGCCTTCGGACGGGCCCAGGATTTTCTGCCAGCGGGGCGGGGCCGGATCTTCGGCCAAAGCCACAGAGCACAGCAGCAGACTGCCGGCCACGCCGATACTTTTCAGGTATGACATCTGTCGTCCTCGTTCTGGTCGATGGAACAGAATTACCGGGGCGTGCCCTGGCAGACAGATTATAAACCTGATGCTGCCGCGTCGTCACCTGAGAGGACTGCAAGCCGGCCGCCAGACTGTTGTGAGGCGGTGAACGCATGTCGGCCGTCTACTGACCAACGCCCCGGCCGGCTATTCGTCGAGGCTCACCGCGGGAACCGCCTTCTTTCTGACCAGTTCGTTGAAGGCTTTGACGTCCTTTTTCAGCAGTCTTTTCAGCTTCGCCAGCTGTTCGTCGATGGCCGCGACCACTTCTTTATGGAAGGCAATCGCCTGGGCCGTCGGACGGAACGCGCCCACGGAAACCGTGCTGCCCAGCGCGCTGAGACGGTTGTTCAGGCGGATTGGGAAATTGAGCGGGTCCTGGGGGCTTTCGTTCTTGGTCTGGTACAGGGACTTTTCGATGGCCGTGAGCTGGTCCACCAGCGATTTGCCGGCTTCTGTGACGGCCTGGAAGGTGTCGTCGTCTTTGACTTTTGTCAGGACAGCGTCAATCTGCTGTTTGGCGGAGCGAATCTGTTTGATGGCCTGGTGGGTTTCGGAAAGCTTGTCCCGCACCTCGATCAGAAAGTCAAACTGCTGCTGATAGTCCTTCGACGTGGCTGTCGCATTGGGGTCGGGCACAATGTCAAAGTTGATGGTTTGCGTGTCCTGGCCAACGGTCAGGTGGGCGGAGTAGGAACCGGGCACGGCCACTGGGCCGGACGTACCGCCCGACCACAGCACCATGCCGGGAAATGTTTCGGCGTCCGGGTAACGCAGTGACCAGCGGACCTCGTTCAGCCCCGGTTCCAGCTCCAGGGGGTTCTCGCCGTCTTCCGGTTTGGTCGCGAACGCCTGAATGAGTTTGCCGCTGGCATCGTGCAGTTCCAGCCGCGCGGTCAGATCGGGAGACAGCACGTTGTCGTTGATCCAGAAGCGAATGGCGGCACCGCCCGCCGCGTTGGCTCCCCGAGTGAGTGACGCTTTGCCACTGCCGCGCTGGCTGCGCAGTACGGGCGGCGTCTGGTACAGGTGGACGTCTTCGCGTTGCTGCGCGGGATCAAGCTGATGCAGCAGTGTCAAATCATCGAGGACCCAGAACGATCGCCCCTGAGTGGCGACGATCAGATCGTCGTCTTTGATGGCCAGGTCAGTGATGGGGACGATGGGCAGGTTCTGCTGGAACGGGTGCCATTGTGCGCCGTCATCAAACGAGATGTACATGCCGGATTCCGTGCCGGCGTAGAGCAGTCCTTCTCGCGCAGAATCGGCGCGAATGACGCGCGTGAAGTGAGTGCGATCGATTCCTGCTGTGATCTTCTTCCACGTCTGTCCGTAGTCTGTCGTCACATACAGATACGGCTTGAAGTCGTCCAGTTTGTAACGTGTGCCGGCCACATACAGGCCCCCCTTTTCAAACGGGTGCGCTTCGATGCTGTTGATCTGCGTCCACTCCGGCAGATCGGGTGGCGTCACGTTGTTCCACGTCTTTCCACCGTCGCGGGAGACGTGGATCAGGCCGTCGTCACTGCCGGCCCACAGCACGCCTGCTTCGTGCGGTGACTCCAGTGCGGAGAAGATCGTGCAGTAGTATTCGACGCTCGTGTTGTCTTTGGTGATCGGCCCGCCGGACGCTCCCAGTTTGGATGGGTCGTTACGAGTGAGATCCGGGCTGATGGCCGTCCACGACTGACCTTCGTCCGTCGATTTGAACAGCATCTGCGCGGCCGTATACAGGGTGCCGGAATCGTGTGGCGAAAAGAAAATGGGATAGTTCCACTGGAAGCGATACTTCAGATCTCCGGCCGCTCGTCCAATCGGATTGTCGGGCCAGACATTCACAGCCCGCACTTCGCCCGTGCGATGGTTGACGCGGGTCAGAAAGCCGCCATACGAGCCGCCGTAGACGATTTCCGGATCATCGGGTTTGGGGGCAATGTGCCCGCTTTCGCCTCCGGCCGTCGATTCCCAGTCTGACTCCGACAGGGAGCCGCGACGTCCCTGGCTGAGAATACGAACCGTGGAGTTGTCCTGCTGGGCGCCGTAGATGCGATAGGGGACGTGGTTGTCGGTGGTCACGCGGTAGAACTGCGACGTGGGTTGATTCATCATCGTCGACCACGATTCACCGCCGTTGTAGGTCACCTGCGCTCCGCCGTCGTCGCCGATGATCATGCGGGCGGGGTTGGAGGGATCGATCCACAGGTCGTGGTGATCGCCATGCTCGGTGCCAATGCGCTCGTACGTTTTGCCACCGTCTTTGGATTTCCAGAAACCGACATTCAGCACGTAGACCACATCTTCATTTTGTGTGTCGGCGTAGATGCGACTGTAGTACCAGGCTCGCTGTCGCAGATCGCGCTGGTCGTTGATTTTCTTCCACGTGCGGCCGGCGTTGTCGGAGCGGAAGACTCCGCCGTCTTCGGCTTCAACGATCGCCCACACGCGGTTGGAGTTCTGTGGGGAAACGGTGATGCCCGCCACACCGATGGTGCCCTGTGGCAGTCCCGTGTTGCGTGTGATTTCTGTCCACGTATCGCCCGCGTCGTCGCTTTTCCAGAGTCCTGAGCCTTCGCCCCCGCTTTCCAGACTGTACGGCGTGCGTTTGATCTTCCACGTGGTCGCGTACAGCACGCGGGGATTGCCGGGATCGAGCGTGAGTTCAAAGGCTCCCGCTTCATCGTTGACAAACAGAACGCGTTCCCAGGTCTGACCGCCGTCCGTGCTTTTGAAGACTCCTCGCTGTTCGCTGGGGCCAAACAGATGGCCCAGTGCCGCCACGTAGACCGTGTCGGGATCTTTGGGATGGATGCGGATGCGGGGAATGCGACGTGTGCTTTCCAGTCCCATGTGCTGCCAGGTCGTGCCGCCATCAATCGATTTCCAGACGCCATTGCCGTGTGACACGTTGCCGCGAACAGACTTCTCGCCGCCGCCCACGTAGATGACGTTCGGATCGGATTCGGCCACCGCGATAGCGCCAATG
Organism: Planctomycetaceae bacterium; assembly: GCA_024742875.1. Taxonomy (GTDB): domain Bacteria; phylum Planctomycetota; class Planctomycetia; order Planctomycetales; family Planctomycetaceae; genus Fuerstiella. The sequence goes on from JANSXP010000030.1 coordinate 42,112, forward strand.
GACCCGCCAAAAGAGCCATCAGAGATGTTTCGCCAGGTGGATCCGGCATCGTCGCTTTTCCAGACACCTCCTCCAGCGGCGCCAAACAGATACTCCATGGGACGCCCGGGGATGCCCGTCACGGCCGCGCTGCGACCACCGCGAAACGGTCCGATCAATCGGTAGTTCATGTCCTGCAGAAAGTCGGCGAACGGGGACGGCTGCCTGGCCGTTTGCCCCGCTGCTGGCTGCCCGCAGGCGATCGTCACGGTCAGGACGAGAGCCAGACAGACAAAGGGAGGACGTGAACAGAAGACGGAAGCAGTCATCAATGGAAGTTTCATTAAAGGACGGTCCATGGGGGAAGTGGCGCGGCGCTGCGTCCGCTGGTCTGGCCTGTCGCTGGCCGACTGACCCTGGGGGGGCAGCGAGGTCGGTTCGTCAGGCGCCGTTCAGCCGGAACGGTCACCCCGGCAGGAGTGGATTGTGGGCTGGCACACCACAGCCGCGTTTCGGCCGCTCAGGTGTCTGTGGGTGAAATGGTCAGTCAGGGCGCCATGTCTGAGGCACGGGAATAGAAGAACACGTGCGGCCCCCTGCCGCAATGGATTTCAGTCGATTAGCAGCAGGTTGACTGGGTTGCGGGCAGCCCTCGCGCTGTCACGGCCGCCCGGCCTGCGGAGACATCAGCGGCGTCAGAAAGCGAAACAGTTCTGCGGTTGCCGGGTCGTCCGGTTTGCCGAGGTCGTTGTTGAGCTGCCGATGATTGGTGTCGCCTTTGCCGAACGCCCTGGCAGTAAAGCCCGCCGCGTGCAGGACAGACTCCAAACGCAGGGCCTGCGCTCGGGTGTCCGGATTGCCAGAGAAGTACAGCAGCAGAAACGGGGGAATGTCTTTGCCGGCGGCCACATGCGTCACGGCAGAAAAGTCGACGTGTTTCTGCGGATCATTGCCAAACTTCTGGCGATGCCCAAACGTGAACATCTTTCCGCCGTACAGCATCTGTCGGTGTTCGGCTGTGGCAATGATTTTGGGGATGTCGTAGGTGTCTCCGTCGACGGGAATGCAGCCTGTCAGCACGGTGGGCGGCACATTTTGTTCCTGCAAATAGCGTTCATCAACAGCAAGCAGTGCGGCCAGCTGAGCGCCGGCCGAATGACCGCCGATGACGATCCGATTTGGGTCGCCACCGTATTCCGCAATATGACGATGCACCCAGCCGACGGCTTTTGCGACATCCCGGGTCAGCACGTCCATGGTAACGTCCGGCAGCAGTCGGTAATTGGTAGAGACAAACAGGAAACCGCGGTCAGTGAGGACTTGAGGCTTTAAGGCCACATTGGCTTTGTCGCCCGTCTGCCAGCCGCCGCCGTGGATCCAGAAGATCACGGGGAGAGGAATGTCGGCTTTTATTTTCGGCGTGTAGATGTCGAGCACCTGACGTTCATCGCCGTTTTCGACGTACGGCACGTCGGATGTGCGCGTCTGTGCGAATACGCAGACGCCGTGCAGCATAACCACCAGGAAAACACATGGGGTGAGTCTGTTCATGTGATCTCTTCTTTGTGCCGTCGTGAGTCTCGGCTTTGTCTGTGATCTCACGGTGCTGAGTCCCGAAGTCGCCAAAGGTCGCTGGCGGGAAAGAATGGCAGAGCCACAGAAACGTGGCCGCTCGCTTTGAATTTTACCAGGCGATGGTCGAAACTTGCGAGCCTGACAACCCACGACCTGCCCGGGCCTAACTGATTATGCTGCATACGTCCCAATCTTTGGTTCCCCGTTCGTTTTGCACGATGCTGGCTGGCCCGGTGCTCACTGTCCTGCTGGGAGCAGTGGCAGTCGCTGATGAGCGCCCCCCGAGTGAGGGGCCCTCGAGTGAGGGGCACTCGAGCGAGAAGGTTCCGTTAGAGGGGCAGTCAATTGACGTGCAGTTTGGCAAAGAGGCTTTCAAAGAACCCTTCAGCGGCGACGTGTTTATTGCGTTCGCTCAAAGCGGCGAGCCTCGCAGGTTGATGCATCAGTGGTTCGGCGCTCCACCACTGGCCCGTTTTCACGTCACGGACGTGGCGCCGGGCGGCAGCGTGACTTTGAACCTTGAGAAAGCCGCAGCCCGCCATCCAGCTGACTTCACGGATGTGATGGGCAAGCCCTGGAAAGTGCAGGCGGTGGCCCGTGTAAATGACCTCACGCGGGAAGCCGGAGAGGGAGAAGGCGATGTGTATAGCCTTGTGGGCGATCTGCCGGCGGACGGTGAGACGACTGTGACGCTTCAGTTGGATCAGGTGGTCGGAAAACCGTCTTTTGAACAGACCGACCGGATTCGTCTGTTCTCTGTGGAGAGCGCGGCGCTGTCAAAGTTTCATGGGTTTAGCTACCCGATTCAGGCGGGCGTGATGTTGCCTCGGGACTACGACCCCAATACCAAATACCCGGTCGTTTACGACATTACGGGCTTCGGCGGCACGCACACCAGCATCCACCGCAAGCTGGCGCGGTTATCTGCGGACAGCTTTCTGCAGGAGTGCATCGTGGTGATTCCGGATCCCGGCAATCGCTACGGGCATTCGGTGTTTTGCAACTCCCGCAGCATCGGGCCGTGGGGAGACGCGCTGGTGCGTGATCTGATTCCCCGCCTGGAAAAGAAATATGGCGGAGCGGGGGCGACGCAGCGTTATGTGACGGGTGTCAGTTCCGGCGGCTGGTCGTGCCTGTATCTGCAGATTACCTACCCCACCGAATTTGCCGGCTGCTGGAGTCATGTGCCCGATCCCATTGACTTCCACGACTTCCAGCAGATCAATCTGTACGAACCGCTGGCGGACGGCACACCCCGCAACATGTACATCGACGAGCAGGGTGGACGGCGACCACTGGCCCGGCGCGGCAATCAGGTGATGCTCACCTATGAGCAGTTTGTCCGCAGAGAACACGTGACCAATCCTGGCGGTCAGATCCGCTCCTTCGAAGCCACGTTCAGCAAACCGGCCGCCGATGGTACGCCCCAGCGCGTCTTTGACGTGGCCACCGGCAACGTGAACCACGCGGTTGCTGCTACCTGGCAGCCCTACGATCTGTCGCACGTGCTCCTGAGCAACTGGGCCGATCTGAAGGAGGACCTTGCGGGCAAGATTCATATCTTCGCCGGTGCCCAGGACACGTTTTATCTCAACGGTGCGGTGGAGAGATTTCAAAAACAAGCCGAGGCTGCCGGGTTACTGCAGGACATGGAAGTGCGCGTGATTCCCAATATGCCGCACACGCTGTATCAACCGGGTGAGAAGCAAATGCTGCAGGTAATTGAGGCCAACGTTCGGTCGTCCGCGTCAAAGTAGTGGTCCGTGGCCTGCCGGCGGATCTCAGGGAATAGCAGCCGGTAACAGTCGGTAGCCGCGGTAGCAGTCGGTAGCGCGGTGCGGACGTGTGCGCGGGCGGTCACCTGCGTTTGTACTTCCGCAATCGCACTCCCAGTGCCTCCAGTAAACGCAGGCGAATCTCGTACAGTTGTCGCAGCGACCCGGCCTTGCCCGTTTCTTCCAGCTGTTGCAGATAGCGGTCTGCCAGCGTCATCAGGCGACTGGCCTGCTGTGTGCGGGCAACGACGGCTGGTCGATTGGCCTTTTTGCTGCCAGGCAGCACATTGGAGGAGCGTCTTTCATTGGGCAGCAGTGTCTGCTGCAAAGCGAACTGCATGCACTGCACGGATCGTTCGGCCAGTTGTCGACGTTCTGCCGACGTTTCCGTCAGGGTGTCAGCCGGTGGCGTCATCTGAAAACAGGCAAGAAAGCAGATGAGGGTATGGGACATTGAACGCTCTTTTGACAATTCCAGGCAGCAGGCATCGTCGATGAAATCCCAGGTGTGGTCAATCGCCGGCGTGTTGCGGCAGGGCACCATACGAGGGCCAGCCGCCTGCCGGAAGGACGAGCCCGGAGCGTCGCTGAGAAAGTCGGGTTAACCAGCGTCACGCGTTCGCGATCTGACGATCCTTTTCAGGAGCCACAGTCTGTGCCCCGTGGACCATTGTCGAGCGCCCGTACGACCGCGGTGGCGTGGATGATGGAATTGCTGCTGTGCGGACCTGCGGCTGTTGCCGCTGGGCGTCCTTTCGATCACAACTGTTCGTGGCACCCGGGTCTGGGGGACACGAGATACGACTTTGGCTGTTCGTTCACTTATCTGAGCACCCACCTGAATGCGAAACAGCCGGTTGCCTCCCAGTGGTCCAGGGGCCGTCCGAAATGCCGCACTCGGCAGCACTGCCGCGGCAGAGGCTCGTCGCATTCTCCCTGTCTGAGGAAAGGACCGTCTGTGTGACAAGTGTCCCCACGTCGGCCGGTAGCGTGTTTCGACTGGGAAAATGTTGGGTTTCCCGCTGACTCGTGCCGGAAACATTCTGGCCGAATTGGCTCTGGTGTCTAACAAAGACACAGGTGGCCTGCGATAAGAGCGTGTCTCACGGAACGACAGGTCGCCTGGATCTCGAAAAACAGCATCGTGGTCATCCCAGCGAGTGGGAGCCGCGGCTGAGTAAGGTTGTCAGAACATGCTTGCCCCCACACCGACGTCGCGACCCGCCGTGATTCCTCCTGCTCCAGCACCGACCGTCTATGAAGCGGAGGAAGCACTGGATGTGCTCCGCAGACTGGCTGCCCACGCTCCCGCTGATGCGGCGGCCCTCGGATTGTCACGCTTCATCACGGATGGCGGCGTGGCCCTGCAGCGTGAGTATCCTGCCGAGTTTGAGGCAGGGGCAGATTACCGCGCGACCCTGCCGGACTTGCAGAATGGCCCGGAGAGTCTGATCAAGGGGGCCCATGCGGAAATTCAGAACGTAGGGATCTCCAACTTTCGGTTGCCCCTGAGTCATCGCCGTCGGGAAGGCGGTCTGATCAGTCTGGAGACCTCCGTGACCGGATCTGTCTCTCTTGATGCCGCGAAGAAAGGCATCAACATGAGCCGCATCATGCGATCTTTCTATGGTCACGCCGAAGAAGCGTTTGATTTCGCGCGCATCGAGTCGGTTCTCGACAGCTATCTGAACGACCTGGAAAGCGCAGACGCACGTCTGCAACTGTCTTTCCGCTATCCCATGGTTCGCCCCTCGCTTCGCAGTAACCTTGAGGGCTATCAGTACTACAGCGTGTCGTTCGAAAGCGTCCGCCGCGGCGATGACAGTCTGCGGATTCTGCACCTGGACTACGTCTATTCATCGACATGTCCGTGCTCATTGGAACTGTCCGAGCATGCCCGAGTGACTCGCGGCCAGATCGCGACACCTCACTCACAGCGCTCGGTTGCCCGCGTGTCTGTCGTGATTGAAGGCAATGAGACCCTGTGGATCGAAGACCTGGTCGGGTTGTGCCACGCCGCCATCCCCACCGAAACCCAGGTGATGGTCAAACGTGAAGACGAGCAGGCCTTTGCAGAACTGAACGCCTCCAACCCCATTTTTGTTGAGGACGCCGTGCGATTGCTCTGTGAGGCGATGGCCAGCGACCAGCGGATTGGCGATTTTCGTGTTATCGCCAGCCATCAGGAATCACTCCACAGCCACGATGCCGTCTCGATTCTGACCCGTGGCGAGACGTTCTCCCAGGCCAGCTATGACCCACGGCTGTTCGCCTCACTGGTGCACACCGGTTAGCCGCACGCCCTGCTGTGGAGCGATCTGCGGGAATATGTGAGGTGACGTCGGGCTGCTGCAGCCGCGGGGCTCCTCACCTCACTCAGGCTTTCCCGTCACAGACTGACCAGGTCTGTCACGCTCCCTGGGGTTGACTTTCAAGCCACAGCATGACGGACGTGTGCTCTGCTGAACTCCAGCGGCCACGCGTTTGTCGCCGGCTGCCGGCTCGCGATTTCGATCGCCGCGGTAGGGTTCCGCGTTCCATGCGGCGCACCACCAGAATGATGGATGTGACGATCAGCAGCTTCGCTGCGACTTTCCGCTGCTCGCTGGCTCCCTGCTTTACATTGATGCGGGCGTGCAGGACAATTGGCAGGTAAGAAAAGCAGGGGATGTCGGGCCGCGGATGAGACTGACCTGGCGTGCTGTCTGCCATGATGGTGAGTGAACTGGGAAAGAGGGCATGGGAATTGGCGACCCGCCGAAAGGAACTGACGATGAGACAGGCGATCGGACTGCTGCTGCTTGTGCTTCCTGTGACTGGATGTGGAAAGCCGACGCCGGCCGGGGCCGGTGGCAAGCCGGTCAACGCGGTTCGTGTGCCGGATCTTCAGGAACGTCATGCACGAAACTTTCTGACGATGGCGCTGGAAGCAAAGAACGACGGTGACACACAGCGTGCCATCACGGGGCTGGAGAAAGTGATCGCCGACTACCCCACGTCGCAGGCCGCTGACAGAGCGCAAGTCGTGCTGAAGAAACTTCAGGATGGCAGCGCGAAAACTGACACGGAAGACGGTGAGACGCCGCAGAATCCGGATCGTGACCGAGCCCAGGAGTTTCTCTCCCAACTGTCGCAGATCAAATCGGCCGAAGAAGAGATGAAGCTGCTGACAGAATTTGCCGACTGGCTGCGGGACAACAAATACACCGTCAGGCTGGAGATTGTGGATGACGCGACTCGGCTGACGTGTCCCGACTTTCCGCCTGTGACGCCGTGGGTGTCGCACACCTTTCTGGACTCGCAGAACATGGCGCTACTGCCTGTGATGACGGAGCCTGCCGCGGAAAGCCCGTAAAGCACCCGGCGGACGAAAGTTTGCTGTCTGGCTCCCTGCCCGCCGTGTTACGACAGCACCGAGACCTGCAGGACCGCGTTGATCCGGGCGCGGAAAGTCGGAAGCCCGCGAAACTGGGCAGCTCGCGTTAAGGCCAGTGAGGTGACAGCGCCGTTGCGCACCCGCGGTCCTGAGTGACGGTCGGCACGGGCGATCGAATTCCTCCGGATCGAGGAAAAACTTCATCCATGACTGCAGTGCCAGCGTTGGACGTAAAACACACGGATGGTGCCACCACACCCTCACTGGGACATCCGTTTCCCACCAGCACCCGGGCAGGAGCCAGTCTTCGAAGATCAACTGTATATTCACGTTCTCGATCGATTCCAGCGGTTCAGCGGCGGACAGGAGTGTGGAAAATGGAATCAGACGCTGCTGGCGGATTTCACAGACGATGACCAGTTTTGGCGTGACGCCAGAGAAATGATCGAACGCTGTGTCACGCGGGCCGTTTCAATCGATGGGCCAGTCGCCGACGGTCTTGACCTGCACAGCGTGCTGTTTGAGGCCGGAGTGTCGATCTGCATTCGCTTCCATCATCATTTCCTGGACCCTGTGGGCGTTTGTCCTTTGGGCTACACGCTGTCTGCCGTCGGGAACAGGCTGCATCGCGTGGAGTTCGCCTGCGGCCACCCCAACGAGCTCGGTGGTCTCAGGTGCAGCTACCCGGACCGATATCGCGGCCGCTACGAGTCGTTTCCTGATGCTCCTCACCAGTGGGCCGTCTTCAGGACGTGGGACGTCGCGGTGTCGGATGCGGCACCGGAAATGGGCCTGTCACGTGCGAAAATGCCCTCTGGGTCTTTAATGAAAAGGCGACAGTGCCATGCGCAGGGGGACGGCAAACGCTGACGGCCTGCGGATCGCTCAAGAATCGGTCGACGTCCCGTCTGCATACACGCCGCCCAAAACGCACAGCAACAAAAGTGTGGACACGGCCAGCAACAGGATTCCGGCCGTGTGCAGTTTCCAGCGGGGCGCCGTTTGCACGGACGCCATGGAACGCAGATTCCCGTCCGGGTGCAGAAAGATCACCGTGGACTTCAGAATGTAGGCCCACCCGATCAGAGTGAGCACGACCGCAGGGCCACTCCAGACGTTATGGAATGCAACGATGATCGATCCCGTGATCAGCGTGAGCAGGCCATTGGCGAAGGCCCCCGGACGGCCCATCGCGTGCAGTGCCAGGAAGAACTCACGCCACGCCTGCTGCTGGCAGATGTGCGAAAGGCCAATAATGGCGAAATTGACAGCGGCAAAGACAGCGACGCATTTTTCCACAGAACACTCCTTGTGTTGCCCGGATACACCATAGCAGGTCAACGGTGACCTGTGGCGACATCGTGACTTCATTTCGCACCCATCTGTTACTCGCCCATAATGGTTTGGTCTGAGATCTGCGGCGAACACCAGTTGCCCGGCAGGTATTCGGTCGCCAGTGGGATTGCTGGAAAAGCAGAGGCGCAGCGCGGTGGCTTCGGCCACCACGACACCGGTGGCCCGCCTCGATGGTGCCGATCATCGTTGGCCGACTATTGTCGGCCATGCGCCCGTCACGATTATTGGCGGCAGTCTGCAACCGGTTTCCTGAAGGCGGCAACGGAGAAGTTTCCTCGATCTTTGACTGTCGTGTGAGCTTTTTGGGAAAAGAAACCGTGCCGCGACATTTGTGATGCACAGTGCAGTGTTGTCGCCCCACGTTTTCTCATGTTAAGAGCGCCCCCACACTGGCTGCGGACTCCATGAACAATCTGAGCGCTGGGCGAGTTGGAATTCGCGTACTGTTGATATCCGCAGAGGCCGAATCCCGACGGGCCATGGCTCTCCTTCTGCGGAAGGCCGGTTTTGAAACCTCGTGCGAATCCACCGGGGCGGTTGCCACGTCGCCCCTTGTCGAAAATCGCACGCTGGCGAATCACTTTGACGTGATTGTCGTCGACGAGCCGGACACCCTTCTGAACGAGATTGACGATGAGGAACTGCCCGAACTGTTGACCTGTCGCAACATCGAGGTGCCCGTCGTGGCTCTGTCCGTGATGCTTTCGCGGGACAAGATGGCAGAAGCCGGCTACCGAGCGGTCGTCGCCAAGCCGGTCTGCCCGGAGAGCCTGTTCGCTGCCATTCTGGCCTGCCAGAGATAAACGCAGAACGCCGAACGCTGCGGGTGACGTCGCAAGGCGGGCGATCCCGAACCGCCCGTGCGTCCCTGGGTTTGCGTGGCTGCGAAGTTGTTTGTCTCGTATCCGGTGAACGTTGCTGCACGCAGTCACCGACGGCCACCGTGCGGCACACGTACAATTCTTCGCCTCAAACCTCCAAGACTGAACAGCGGTATTGGAAGAAGATCGACGCCATCACGGGCTCAGGCACGTGGCCGGCTGGGTTTATGACGGCACACGGCCAGGGCCCTTCCCAAACCCTTTGTATTTTCGCTACGAAAAAGACGACAGCATGTCGACGAGAAGACATTTTCTGCACGCGGGAGCCAGCCTGGCTGCCGGTTTGTTCGCCACCACGGCCACCAATGCCACTGGCCTGTCCTCGTCAGAGGACAATGAGATCATTGGGCACGGCGAGTTCCGTTATCGGGTTCACAAAGACTGGGCCGACGTGAATCCGTCAGACGTCCCCATCACCAACTGCCATGAGATGGTGCAGGACAGTCAGGGCCGGCTGGTCATGATCGGAGACAACCCCCGCAACAATGTGATTGTCTTTGATCGCTCCGGCAGGGTCCTCAAGGCGTGGGGGACCATGTGGCCGGGAGGTCATGGCTTGACGCTCAATGACGAGGGCGGCGAAGACTTCCTGTATATTGCCGAGTGCGGCTATTCCAACAACATCGATGGCACGGGGTACCGTCAGAACGGTTTCGTCAGCAAGACAACCATGGATGGCAGTGTGATCTTCACAATTGGTCATCCCATGACGGCGGGCGCCTACAAGCCGGGAATGCGTTTTCAGCCCACAGAAACCGCTGTAGCGCCCAACGGCGATATCTACGTGGCCGACGGGTACGGTTCCAACTACATTCTGCGATACGACAGCAACGGTCGATTCATCGAGAAGTTTGGTGGCAACAATAACGCTGATGACAACTACAATCTGCGCAGTGCTCACGGCGTGGCCGTCGATCTGCGTGATCCTGATGCTCCGCAGCTGATTGTCACCAGCCGGTCCGAATCTGCGTTCAAGTACTTCACACTGGACGGCAAGTGGCTCAAGACCGTGCGGCTGGCCAATATGCAGCCCTGCCGTGCGGTGATCGACGCCGACAATGTGTATGCGGGCGTGTGCTGGAGTCACGATTTTTCTCAGGCCCGAAAAGATGGCGTCGGGCAACCGTGGCTGGTGCAGTCGGGCTTCACTCTGGTGATGGACGCTAACGATCAGGTCGTGTCTTGTCCCGGCGGTGAGCAGCCTGTTTACGAGGCGGAGCAACTGCAGCATGTCAGTCAGAATGCGTCCCGAACATTCTTCAACGGCCACGATGTGTGTGTCGACAACGACAAGAATGTCTTCGTTTGCCAGTGGAATGGCCGCCAGACGCCGCCTGTGATGCTCGAGCGGGTCAGCTGAGCGACCCGCCGCTGGATGGATGCCGCCTGTCTGTCACTCTGGCAGGCGGCACATCCATAACCCGCAGCGCCGCCCAGGCCACATCCAGTCGGCTCCGCGACCGTCTGTCTGGCCCGGATCAGACGGCAGACAGCAGACCTTACGTCGTCAGAAAGTCCTGTGGCGTGGCCGCGGGACTTCCCGTGATCCCGATTTTGTCGGGACAACATACCTGTTCGGACACACTCTGTTTGCGTACTCTTGCGGCGATCAGGGAGAGACGACTGCCCCGAAACACGGAACCAGCCAGCAGGCTGCCGGGGCAGGTTGTCGGATCAACCACGCAATTATCGCAGAACGCACTGACAGTGGCACACAGAAGCATTCGACGCTTCTTCAGGGCCACTGAAAAGTTGCTGCCACGGAGGTGTTCATGTCCCTGTTTCCATTATTGGTCGCGGCCATTGTGACGATTGCCGGTCAGGTCACGGAGGCACCAAGGTGCTGCCCTGATGAGGGGCCCCAACGTCCGCCAGATACCCAGTCGCGAGATCAGCAAAACGACGGGCCGTCTGAGCGTCCTGCACAGCCTCTGGATCGACGCGAGTTACCGAGCGCAACTTACATCGATGGCAATACTGAGCCGTACACCGACACGAAGCTCAGGTCTCGCACAGACCGCAAGCCAGCAAAGGATCGGGCCGACATTAAGGTGCCGCCACCCCCCGCTGAGCCTGTGCCGCTGCTGGATGGTGCACCAACAGCCAGGGCCGCACTGGATGCGATGGTGGCGGCATCCAGTGCGGGGGACGAAGAAGCGGCCCTGATGCTGGTGGATCCCGCCATTCGCCCCCTGATGATGCCTGACATTGCCATAGAGCGAGTGGCGATTGATTCCATTCTGCTGGAGCACGCCTGTTTTGGAGAGCCAGAGTTTTCGCTGGGTGGAATTCTGTTTTGGTTCACGCTGCGAGATCTGGTCCGCATTCGCAGCCTCGAGGTGCAGGAGACGCGAGTCGTCGACGAAAACCGTGTGGTCTTCACGGTGAAAACGGTGGAGAAAAGCTACCACTCAGACGAGCACCATCAGGTTCCCCGCCAGATTCTCACTGTCCGCCGTGAGGGGAAATGGTACGTGTTTCGGCCCTACGGCCTGTTGGTGACTTTGCTGCGCGGGGAAGTGTTGCAATTGCCAGACAACAGTCCGCCGCCGATTGTCGTGTATCATGAGTCGAAGGAGCAGGACAAGGCAGACGTCAAAGGGCGGATCGAATATCTCATTCCCATAGAAATCGTACACGAACATCTGGCGAAGGCTGCGACAGCCCCCAAATTCCGGGAGTTTGAAGTGAAGGCTCGCAGAATCGAGCGGCAGTTTCGCAGTGTCGTGGCGCGGGCCAAGCGGGGCGACTTCAAAACCCGAGAGGAACTGAAGGCGGCTCTCAATTCCTTTGAAGACAGTTACGATCAGTTCGCAGAGGTGAACCCCATTCTGACGCCAGGCATCCGGAAGCTGGCTGAGCAGCACCTTTCCCCCGCTTCGAAATGATCCTTTGGGCTATCAACAAGTGTCAGGTTACTCGCAATCTCGAAAGTGTGGCCAGTGCGGACATGTCGAATCACGCACGCTGACGACATTAGAGGCGGCGTTTGAACAGCGACGCGCGTGGGCTACACCCTGTCCGGAATGCGGCAGTCATTCGTTCTCATCGGGCGGCTGCGCCATGCCGGAGATGAATGAAGAGATTCTGGAGGCCTGGGGGAGCGATGAGGGGCTTTCTTTTCTTTCTCAGGACGAAGATCTGATGATGGCGGACGCAGCCTCGCTACCGCTGCTGCAGTCCATGGTCAGACGCAGCGACATTCCCACGCTCAAACGCGGCGTGCTGCTGTCTGCCATTTGTGTGCTGGTCTTCGACAACGTACCCGACTGGGACGATGACGAGCCTGACTGCGATCCTGACGTGGGGCAGGAGGCCCTGTCATTTCTTGTTGAGCACAAGGCGTTGGTTCGCGAAATCGGAGAGGACAGCATCAGCGACTACCTCAAAGAGGTGGTCTACCCGCTGATCGGACTGGAGTTCGAGGGCGAGATCTGACGACGCCGCGCCGCTGGCTTCATCAGGTGCTGCGCTGTTTGCGTTGCACCAGGCCTCCAATGAGAGCAAACACGGCCAGCAGGAAGAGAATGACCGTGCCTGTTCGCGATGGTGTCGGCATGCGGCCATTTTCCGGCGGTCTGGGCGGGGGCGATTCCATCAGGGGCGGACCAACTCTGTAGACCAGACGCGGGACCCTGGGATCCGTCTTCTGGTCCACCACCTTTGTTCCCTCAGCGAGTTCAAGGCTGCCTGCTGCAAACAATGTGGGGTCGATCTTCCCGTTGACCTGTTGCCACTGAAAATTCAGCTGCCGCACTGTCTTTGGCCGGTGGTTGGAAGTGAATGTGGCCGAGGTCGGAAGCCAGACATCACTGATGCTCTTCCACGTGATCTCAAGTCTGTGTTTCAACTCAGTCAGCGTGCCGTCCTCATTCACAGACCGCTTCTCCAGCAGGACGGGGGCGTAGCCCTTGCCGGGATCCAGAACGTGCCGGACCTAAACGAGGCCCTTCGCCACGGTACGCGTGAACTGCGCCATTCCCGTGTCATCTAGCGGCTGCAATGTGCAGCTTTCGGTAATCTCGATGAACGTGTTCCGGAGTTCCGGCAACAGCCCGGACCTTAGTTCGCTGGTGGAAAATGGACCGATGCAGCGCACGTCGAAAAATTCATCCGGACGGTCACCGCGGTCTTCGACGGGCCCTTTTGTGATTTGGAATCCGGTGATCTCGGAGTAGACGGTGCGTTCTTCTGGCGATTCGATGTAGTGGAAAACTCTCTCAGGCCCGCGAGGTTGCCTTCCGGTGCGGTGCCGATGGGCAGGAATAGGTGACCCGCGTCGTTCAGTCGGAGTAAAGCCGCGTTTCGCTGAAGTTGACAGTCCGCCCGTCCGGATTCATAGTCGCGTGCTGCAACCAGAAGAGGATTCTCAGCGTGAACGATCAAATCATTGTAGAACTGGCTGGCGACCTGGACTCAGCCAGGCAGGGAATACTCATGGATGCGCTGGATGACGCTGGTTATGCGATGACAGCCCAAATCCTGCGAGGCTACCGTGAAACGCAGAATGACCGACAATTGGAGTACTGGCGGGCCAGACTCAGTGGTGACCTCGAGGTCTGGTCGCCACCTCTTGTCGAAAAATACTGGCGGCATATTCACACGCTGCGGAAAGCGTGCGTGGATCAGGATTAATGAACTGCGCTATTATGAAACGCTGGGACTGCCACGCGATAGCAAACGCTGCCACCCAGATTGGTGTCATGGCCTTCCGGCCGCCCTGTGAAGCACGCCTCGCGCCCTTCCGCGGCCGATGCCGGCGTGCTTAAAAAAGTCACCGGGCATTGTTGTGACAGTACAAATGTCATCGCACTTCCGTGTTATGTTCAATGAGGCGACGCAGTGTACAGGGGAAGTCTGGCCGCAGCCTTCCGGTTCGCGATGAGTAAAGGCGTGACGATGACGCTTCTTCCTCTGTCACCACTCCGTCACCGTCCGTGTCCATCCGGAAGAATGACACAGCAGGCATGAGTGTTGCCGAGGAAACCTCCAGTTCCATATCGTGAAGCGAAAGTCGTCCCATCGCTTCAGTCAGGATATCGTCCGGTATCGTAATCGTTACCGGCTTATCCAGCGGCGTCCGCTCGAAGGCAAGTGTCTCATTCCGCAGGAAGCCCGAGCGTGTATAGCTGCGAACAGGTCCCCGAGTTAGCTGATTGAGCGCTCGGCGGAAAAAGGGGGCTGGGGCAAGTAGAGGGGCGGCCGTAGCGAAGTACTCGAGGTCTTTGGTTGGGGGACTGGTGGCAAGTTCGGCAGCTTCCAAAAAAGCGAACGAACTGACCTGAAAATCGTCGGTGCGAATGGCGATGTTGCCCTCCTGAAGATCTGTCCCGGAGTACACCGTGGCTACCGACGGCTCTGATGCCGGTGCCTGCCTCGCAGAGCTTGACAGGGCCTCGTCCATGTAGATGTCTCCTTCGCAGTATTGCAGGCTCTGGCCTGGCCGCGCCAGCACCACAACTCGGCGATGACTGCTCCACGAACGATCTGAGATCTGCGATGCTCTCCCTTCGCTCACCACGAAGGCAAGAACGATGTCTTTGCGGTCTGCAAAGAAGGCGGGCCACTGGACGTTAAGAGCGACGGGCTTCTTTTCTGGTGGTTCACCTGGGCAGATGACCGTCTCGAGGTGATCCATGCCGGGATAGACGTCGAGGCTGCCTCGACGCTGAGACTGCCATGGGCTGGTGATCGTGAACTGCACGGTGCCTGGTCGGACCAGCCCAAAATCGATTTCTCCGTTTTCGTCAGACTCGCGGTCCATCCGGGCATCAGTGGTTTCTGTGTGCAACTTGCCTTCAATTTCCACAGTGAAGCCAACAGCAGGGGCACCCCCGGACTCGTGCGATTCCAGCTTGAATTTGAGGGGATTCCAAACTGCAGATCGTGAAGCCTCCTGCGGTTGCTGCGCCATCATCGTCAAACGTTCGATGACGAGCTGATTCTGTTTCTGGCTTTCCGCGAGCAGTTCACGGTTGGCGGCTTCAGAATTTGCAATGAGTTCTCGGGTGGCGTCTGCGGAATCGCGAAAATCGTGAGCCAGGCCGCGGACCATCCAGACAGCGCCGAGGCAGGCGGCCAGTGCCGCGATGGATGTGGCGAGAGTTACATTTCGAATCATCAGTCTGCTCCTCATTTCTGTAAACCAGAGCCGGCGAACAGTTGCCGCGGGATCTCCAAACTTCTCAATGACTCGCTGCTGTGCGTCGGTTTCGTCGCCGTTCGACAGCAGTTCCTTCTGCAGACTCTGCAGCAAATGATCCTGCACTTCGTCAATGATGTTGGCACGCAGGGACCCAGGTTCATCCGGGTCACGATGTGGCAACTGCGCAGCCAGCTGGTCACTGGAGAAAGACTCAGGTAAGTCCATAGTTCTCTCCCAGCACGCGTCCCACTGCCTGAGAGAATTCGAGCCAGTCCTGCTTTCGTGCCTGCAGAGTTTTTTTTCCGGCGGGAGTCAGCCGATAGTATTTCCGCCGGCGTCCATCGACCTCACGCCACTCGGACGTCAGCAGCTTGCTGCGTTCCAGGCGATGCAGTGCCGGATAGAGACTGCCTTCCTTCAGCTCCAGTTTGCCCTCGGAACGCTGCAGCACGGCCTGGGTGACGGCGTAGCCGTACGTGGGACCGTCAACGGCGACCTCCAGAATCATCATGTCGACAGTGCCCGAAATTAGCTTTTGATCCATCGCATCCCCCTTTACATCGACAGTCTATGCATAGATAGCCAATGTGTTGTGTGATTGCAAGGGTGAGCCGACCTTCACAGCAGTTTCCAGGAGTGATTCTTCAGGCAAATCGGCGTGAACTGTCGTGCGGACGAAGATCCCGTGTACGAGGTGAGTGTTTTGCCGGGTGGGAACGCGGCTGGTTATGCTGCATGCGTGGTAAAATGAATACACAGAACGTCAGTTGGAGTATTGACGGCGGGCTTCATTGATTTCCGGAACGGGAACGGTGTCCATGTGGTTGATGGTCCGAATCGGAGCAAGCCTTGGACGTCTGGCGAAGCCCTTTTGGGGCGTGTCCACGGTGAGGAAATCCCAGTGATGCGGTTGATCGGGTGACTGTTTGTAGAGGCAGGCATCCGTCTTGAACTAGTAAGGCCCAACTTCTAATTGGAATTGCATGTTCCGACTGGGAGCTCAGAATCGGCAGCAAAAGGCACGGTGCCTTCTTTGACCCTGTCACAACGCAAATTCGTGGAATCCTAAAAAGGACGTTTCCGCAGTTCGCTTCAGGACATAGCCAGTCAATGTGGAAGGCTGGCGTCATCTCAAGCCTAAACGAAGCCGCCGAGCCAAGCGGTGGCATAACAAAATGATGCAGCGGAGTTGTGGTCCGCCCGCAATCTGAAATCCACGTCAACGGCCACAACCCGCTGGTCATCGTTGTTAGCCAGCAGGGGCATCATCTATCGATGCCCTTAAAAATCGTTGTCACGACGCTCGGATGCGTCATCGTTGCGCACTCTTCTATTTCTCGCTAGACGAACCAATTGGAGACGGCCCCATGAACACTGGCGTCAAGCTGCTCGGCAAACTCGATGCAAAATCGCGAGCAATCGCCGTCATCGAACCAACCACTCTGCGCAAGGCTGTCTGTTACTCGTGACGGCGATCGGCCTGTCCTCCCATCGCTCGAAGAGATAAGGCAGTGCCGCTGAAATGCCTCCCGTTGGTTGAGTGGTTCCAAGGTCGTTACGGCGCCCCTCATTCAGCTCCGCTTTAGGCGCACTCTGAAAGACCTGACACTGCTGCAATTCTGCAGAAACAACAATGCAGAGTTTAATGACGATTATGCCCGCCCTTTAGGAACACTTTGCCTTCGGATGCTCATCGCCGTTCTACGTATGCCCGGATGGAGGGATGAATCTGTGATCGCAATCTACACCCACGCGAGACAACTGCCCACCTGATCTACTCCAAGGCGTTGTATTTCAGGCTGCGTTCTGGGACGCTGAATGTCAGTATCAGCATCGGGGAACGACCTATGCACGTAATCACTGCCGGAATGATCTCAGCATGTCTACTTCCGGTCATTGCGGAGAGGACCGAAATCGAGGTCAGTTTTCTTGTTGGGGATGTCGCTTCCGTTCTGAATTCCCCCAAATACTGTGACATAGAATATTCGGACGTAATCTTGCAGTGGGCGTAACCGGCAGCGTTCTATCCAAAGAGGTGGATATTCATATCCGCTCGAACCGGGTCTGGTTCGAACGCGGGTGGGATGCTCGTTGCTTTTGGTCCAGTGTTACGGGCAACGCCGAAGGCGCGATGGGAGCCAGGACGTCGACTGACCGGGCTTTGCCATTGGTAGGGCAGCTAGCTTCCGGATTAGTCAGCCCCGTGATACGATCTTGCCGGCGCTTTGCACCAAGCTTGCAGAATCTTCTCCACCAAACCAGGGGCCAATTATGCTGAGTCGGTTCGTTTCGTTCGTGGAAATTTTTTCTCGCTTTCAGAATCGTTCGCAGCAGCGACGCCGCAGAACCAGCTTTGCTGCCCGGGCAGAAGCAACGGAACCGCGTGTAATGCTCACGACTTTCCTTGTGGATTCACAGGGAAGCGGAGACTTCCTGACCATTCAGGAAGCGGTAAACGCTGCAGGGCTGAACAGCGAGGACGATGTCATTCAGATCGCTCCGGGCACTTACTTCGAAAACATCACGATTGGTCAGCAGCAGGAAGAGCTTGAACTGATTGGCCTCTCAGGAATAGGCCCCAATGGTGAGTCCGGGGTCATCATTGATGCTCAACTCGACGGCAATCATGCGCTGGCCATCACGCCCAATTTCGGTAGTCGAGTGCGTATTGAGAACCTCCTGGTCACGGGAGGGCTTGACGGAATTCGTGTGGCCGGTGCCGTCGCCCCGAATCCTCATCGTGTTGAAATCCACAACGTGACCTCGGTTGGCAATACCTACAGCGGACTTGCCGGAGTATACGCCGGGGACATCAGTGTGACTGACAGTCACTTCTTCGAGAACGGACACAACGGCATCTACCTGTGGCAGAGCCTTTCACTGTCAGCAGACAATGTCGTTTCCGAGTTCAACATTCGAGACGGGATTTACGCCGGGCAGACCTCGACCATTCAGGTCCAGAATAGTCAGCTCAGCGGCAATGACAGCGAAGGACTGTTCACATCTGATGCCGCACGGGTTCAGGTGACCAACACGACGATTACCGATAACAAGGACAACGGGATCGACGTTCGAAGAGTGGGCTCCGTGACAGTGGCAGACAGCGATGTGTTACGCAGCGGACCCCTTCCAGGGTTTGGAAATGTCGCCGGATTCTACTCCGGAGGAAGTTCGTCTGTGACGGTTACTGGTTCCACGTTTCATGACAATTCGGCGATGGGAATCGGTATTTTCAACACCCTGGGGGCCGTCACATTCGAGGACTCTTCGGCGAACCGAAACGGCTACGCCGGACTAGTTGTCGGCAACGCTGGACTGGCGATAGCGGATCAGGCGGGCTCGTCGGCTGTCGTTTTGAATGCCACCACCGAGGGCAATGACTATCGAGGGATGAACTTTGAGTACGTCGGTAGCACGACGGTTTCGGAATCAACCATTGACGCGAACGGCACAACTCAAACATCCAGTTCCCTGGCTGGGGGTGGGATTCGATTTGTGGGACCGGGCAGTCTTAATGTCAGCACTACGTCGATCACCAACAACACCGTTGTTGGCGAAGGCGGTGGTCTATTCGCGTTAGGCGATGCGGACCTTGGACCTGCGAATGTCACTTTGAATCAAGTTACTGTAGGCGGTAATACGGCCGAAGGCTGGGGAGGAGGCATCAGTCTGAACAACGCCTCTTTGACTGTTGAAAATTCTACCATCTCCCGAAACTCCACTCAAAACGCTGGCGGAGGAATCTTCGCCCAGCTGTCGTCCCTTGACCTCGCGAATGTCACAGTTTCCGGCAACCAGGCGGTTGGGAACGGAGGTGGCTTGAGTACACGAACTGGGAGTAACCGCTTCGGCATCGTTAATTCAACGATCGTCAACAATACGGCGGGTGTGTCCACGACAGCCGTGAGTGCTCTCGGTGGTGGCATACATGCAGACGGTGGTGCCGTGCTGCTGTTGAATACTCTTGTCGCGGGCAACACGGCAGCGAATTCGAACACGGACAGTTACGAGCCTTCCAATCTGTCCAGCCCCCTAAACTCCATTTTTTCACTGGGCAACAACCTTTCCGATGATGCAGCGGACGGAACCATCTTGTCTGCGGTGGGAGATATCGTTGGGCAGGATCCGTCTTTGGGCCCACTGCAGAACAACGGCGGCTTCACTGAGACTCACGCTCTGCTCGCAGGTAGTCCAGCTCTTGATGCCGGAGCCCCGAATGCCGACAACCCGGCTCCCAATCTGATCCCACCGACCCACGATCAGCGAGGTTTCAACCGTGTCGGTCAGCTGGACATCGGAGCCTTTGAGAACCAGCCTCCGACGGCCGTCGAGGACTTTGCTTCGACGAATGAAGACACGCCCGTTGTGATCGATGTTCTGAGCAATGACATCGAACTGGACGGTGAAGTACTGACGATTGAACGCATCGTCAACGTAGAAAACGGTGAAGTGACTCAGAACGAAGACGGCACGGTCACTTTCACTCCAGCTGTCGACTTCTTTGGTGAAGCTTCTTTCTGGTACATCGCAGAGGATTCTGTCGGGAATCAGTCGCGGACGTCAGTTGTGATTGACGTCGTGCCAGTGAACGATGCACCCGTCATCTCACCTCAGTCGTTTTCCATTGATGAAAATTCAGCAGCCGGAACTGTCGTAGGAGAAGTAACTGCAACCGACGTCGACAGCACAGAGCTGGTCTTCAGCATTGAGTCGGGCAACGAACTCGGAGGCTTTTCAATTTCCGATTCCGGGTTGCTGGAAGTTGCAGACTCCTCCGTGCTGGACTTCGAAGAGACATCTGTTTTCGAGCTGACCGTTGCTGTTACCGACGGTCAGGCCACGTCGACGGCAACTATCACCGTGAACCTGAATGACGTTGACGAAGTGCTGGCGGTGGAAATCGACATTGACCCGAATGACGCCAGCAACACGATCAATCTCCGGAAGGACAAGCGAGTCGACGTTGTTCTGTTTTCGTCCTTCGAATTCGATGCAACTCTTGTTGACATCGATTCCCTCCGCTTCGGAGCGACGGGGACCGAAGACAGTCTCAGTCGAAAAGGCCGTCAACAGTCGCCCAGAATTCGATTCGAAGACATCAATGGTGACGGGCAACTGGACCTGATCGCAACATTTGACGTCGCGAACACTGGCTTGACCACAGACGATACTGAAGCGATCCTGACCGGTCGACTCCTCGATGGAACAGATTTTATGGCTCGCCAAACTATCGTGGCGACCAACAGTGGTGGAGGACGAGGTAAGGGCCGAAAGTAGTCGTTATCTGAAAAGGCACAACCTTGGGTGATATGGTCGCAGATGAAGGCCTGAGGTACCTAAGACAGAATACGGCCCAGATGACATCATCGCCTGACCAAACCTGCGAGCAATGTGTTGAACGTCGCAGTCGGCTGCAGGTGTTTCGACTCGCTTAAACAATTGGACAAATCATCTCAGGGGCTGCGATCGTTGCGGCTTTTGAAACGACGAAACCGTCCAGTCGCTGTATCGCGAAGTTACCTCAAATCTGTGTCGAATCAGAATCGGACGTGAAGCCCAGCAACGAACAAAAAGAAGATGCACACACGTATTTCTTGAGCTACCGTTAATTTCTATCCCGCGAGGCGGTTGTCAGCCGTCAGAAGCACCGTATTCGAATGAATGCGGTGCTTTATAATTACTGCACCAGTAAGGCCTTGGGGAAATGAAGGCTCCGTCTAAAGAATAGATCCAGATCGCACAACGCGAAACAGATCGCCTGATCGGCTGCGAAATCAGGCCGCTGGACGCTTTCAGCGTTGTCAAGAGACGCGTTGCTGTGGAATCAGACGTTGACTGGAGTCTGGTGGAATGCGACCCATCAACGGGGCGACTTTCGCGAGTTGAGCCGGGTGGATTCCTGTACAGAACGCGTCGACCAGCTTCGATTGGTGAATGACACCTCACCGCGCAACGGCCCACTCTGGAGGTTGCACCGAGTTCCGCCCCCTCCCTGATTGTGTTGACGTTCTTCTGTTGCCCTGCCGCCACGGTTGCAAAATAGCATCATGGCGATGACGACAAATTGCCATGCCGCGTTGCCCAGAATGTGGCCACCGCAGGACACGTTGTTCGTAACCGTTTCATCCGTGTTCCCAATGCCGATATTCCCTTTTTGGAAGGTCAAATTTCACACACATTCTGAATTTCGACATGAGTGAGCAAGTCTTCATCTGAACAGCGGGCCGGTTAGTCTGTTCCGTTGAAAATCAGCTAAGGGGATGACATTGCGAAGGACAACGATCCACAGAACGTCACCCGCACGCAAAGGGGCGGCCATGATCGAGATGGCCGTCTGCTTTCCCATCTTCATGCTTATGCTGCTTGGCATTGTCGAGTTTGGCCGGGCTCTCATGGTCTCACAACTGCTGACAGGAGCGGCACGTGAGGGCTGTCGAGCTGCCATTCTAGACGGGGCAACCAACAGCGTAGTCGAGGCCGAAGTGATCACGCAGGTGGTCAACACCGTCGGCTGCACGGCCGGTGATGTAACGGTAACTATTGTTGTGACAGACATCGCCACCGGTAACGAACTGCCTGACCTGTCATCCGCTGAGCAGCGGGACCTGATTGAACTGGATATCTCGGTACCGTTCAGCGCGGTCAGCTTTGGGGCAGATCGGTTCTTAAGCGGCAATCAATTGCGGGGTCAATGCGCGATGCGGCGCGAATAACGCGGAAAACCAAAAACGGAGAACGTGATGATTCGAAGTATGCTGTCAGGCATTCTGGCGCTGTCTGCCTGTATGCCCGCCGCGGTGTCCGCGGAACCCACCATAACACGTGTGGAAGAAGACTGGGTAGTCTACATCAAGAACCCAGACGCCGATGCGGGCGCTCCTCAGATCACCAATATCCTGGCGCCGACGTCTTCGCTCGAAGGCATCTTCGGTCTGGTAGAACTGAACCATCGCAGCGCTCCCAGCTTTGATAGTGGCGGTTACCAGGTCCAGTCGTGGGTCGGCGAAACACTAAGTCAGTATCGCGAATCTATCGAACAGGCCGCGTTTCGAAACCAGTACGACAAACTCACGTACACCGTCAGCATGGAAACAACGGTCGACAGCTATGTGTTTGGCATCAAAGACGGTCGATCCCGATCCTGGGGCAAGTTTGCCACCGAGGGACTGACCAGTTCAGTGCCTGCCGCCAGTCTGTCACTGGATGAGTATGACCCGCAGTTCTCCGTTGACAGCACGTCCATCAATGTGGGGGCGCATCGCGTCGAGGTGATGTATCAAAGGCAGGTTCGCTACTACGCGGGGAACACTCTGGTAAAGCAGGACGACACACCGCGCATCATCCATCGGTTTCAGGAAGTCGTGCAGTTCGTTTCGCTGGAGGAATATGAAAACAATGAAGAGTACTTCAACATCAGCATTGCCGACCAGTAACGGCCTGCTCTGGAAAGGGATCTGATCAATGCAGAAACTCATTCAACAACGAAGGGCCGTCGCAGACTGTCAGTCGTCAGAACGTCGGGGAGCGATACTGGTATTTGCCGGTGCACTGCTGGTTGTCGTCATCGGTGTGGCGGCATTCACCGTTGATTTCGGCATGGTCACCCTGACCAAAGCTCAGATGCAGAATGCGTCTGACTCAGCTGCTCATGCCGCCGTTTTGGAAATTTCCCGTGGCTTTGGTCCAGGAGGAGAGATCACCGAAGACGAGGCGGAGTCAGTTGCTCGAGCGGCCGCCATCGATATGGTGTCTCGCTTTCGCACGGGGGACGTGCTGGTGACCGACGCCGACCTGATCCGGGACGTCCGCGTGGGACGACGAACGTGGAATGAGGCCAGTCAGACGTGGACCGAAGATTGGGGCGTCTCTCCTTACAACATGGTGGAGGTCACCGTTCGCCGTACCAATGCTGACACAACCGCTTTGCCAATGACGTTCGCCCAGATTCTGGGGCGTGACAATTTTGAACTGACCACGCGATCAACGGCCGCTCTGCAGCCAGGCAACGGATTCTATATTCCGCCAGGAGCCTCGGTCGACGAGACCATTGACATTCTGCCAATCGCCCTTGATCTGGGATCGTGGAATAACCTGCTGGACGAAGTTTATGGCACGTCCACCGGGGCGGGCGCAGTCGGGGGCGATGGTCTGGGCTACGCGACGGATTTTGATGACGAGTACGCATGGGACTCAGTCAACCGCCGGGTGGTGTCCGGGGATGAGGACGGCGTGGTGGAAATCAACATGTACCCCGACCTTAACAGCCGCCATGCACCGGGCAACAGGGGCACGGTAGACATTGGTCACTCCGGCAACAGTACCAATGATTTGAAGCGGCAGATTGTTTACGGCATTAACGCCTATGACCTGTCCTTCATGCCCAACAACCGCCTGGAATTCGATTCCAGCGGAGCCTTGTATCTGAATGGCGATACCGGTATCAGCGCGGGGATGCAGTCTTCGCTGGAATCCATTATTGGCCAGATTCGAGCGATTCCGATTTTCATTGAAGTTAATGGTCAGGGAAACAACGCCACGTACACAATTGTGAAATTTGTTGGCGTGCGGATTATGGATGTGAAGCTCAGTGGTGGGCCGAAAAAACGTCATCTTACCGTCCAGCCGGCCGTTTTCTCGGACAACCATGTGCTGCGGGGAGATTTGACAGTCAACGTGGACTCGATTCTCAGTCAGCCCGTGCTGATCCGGTAACTGGCCGCATGAGGCTTCACCAGCCGTGGCAGCGGCGAGGAACGCAGAATGGGTCGCAGTGTCGAGCTGCGGCCCATTTCTATTACCTTCGCTCCCCTATATCAGACCCGTGTGGCGTTCGGGCAACATGTCGTGTCGCGTGAGAGCAACGCGCAGTGCCAAATGCCACGTGGGCTTCCGATTTTCCGCAGGCGAGTCTGATTCAGCGAAAGGCGTGTCCGTAGACGCCATCAATTTGCACATCCCCACCGAAGGCTTTTGACCCAGGGGGGAAGTATGTTCAGCGACGAAGTTTCCACCGTCATGCCCGCCTACAACGCGGGACAGACTATTCGTGAATCCATCCAGTCGGTTCTGGATCAGACCCACCAGCGTCTTGAGCTGATTGTGGTCGACGACGGATCCAGTGACGACACGGCTCAGATTGTGCGTGAATTCGGCTCCGCTGTGCGGTATCACCGACAGCAAAATGCCGGGCCGGCTGTCGCGCGAAACTGCGGCATCCGGCTGAGTCGGCACCCATGGGTCGCCTTCCTGGACGCCGATGATCTATGGCTGCCGCAGAAGCTCGAACAGCAGTTGCAGACTGCCCGGGAATCGTCGATGTCTGCGGTTTACACCAACTGCCGCAACTTTGGGGCGATTGATCGGGTGGATGAGCTGCGCAGCCTCCCGCCGATGCCTGCGGGTGACATTTTCGAGGATCTGCTGCAGGACAACTTCCTCACGCTCTCCTCCGTCATGGTTCGCCGGGATGCCCTTTTGGCAGCAGGCGGATTTCTACCTGAAATGACGGGGGCCGAAGACTGGGACCTTTGGCTGCGTCTGGCGGCGAACGGCGTTGGTTTTGAACCGATGGAAGAACCCCTGGTGATGTATCGGTGGTCGGACAACTCGCTGTCAAAAAATCACCAACAGATGACCAGCATGCGAAGTGCCACCGTTGAGAAAGCGCTCCAGTCAGAACGCGGCCGTCAAGTGCATTGGAAGACACAGCAAGAGGCCCGCGCCAGCGCGACGGCGGCATCCGCGTGGTTCACGGCGGCTTCATCTTCTATGGATGCAGCACGCCTTTATTTCAAGGCCGTTGCGAGTTCGCCGTGGATTCCCATGCACTGGAGAGGTCTCGCGAAGCAGTTGTTGCGTGTCGTGACCACGGACTGACCCTAGCGTTGGGGTGACCTTTCCTCGCAATAATGCCGGCGACACCGTGTACCAAATCCGTCCAACAGTTCCGAACCCGCCCCTGTCGCTTCGCCAGGACTGCGAAATGCTCACGTGGCTTTTAGCGCGGATAATGCGTGCGAATCCCAACTGGACACCTCAGAAAGCGTACAGCGAAGTGCAACGGCGAGTGTCGCGTGTGACTGAAATGCGATGGAATCTGGTCGACTTGGTCGCCAACACTCAAACAGACTCCATCTTGTGAACCGACACTGCCCAACGAGCCGTAATTGGTGACCTGATGATCGCGATGATGTGTTTACCCTATGTTGTGGCTGAGAGATCAGCAGCAACGATCAGGCCCGGTAGTACACCTGCTTGTAAACACTACCCTCGACGTGCCATGTCCCAGCCTGCAAAACAAGGTAAAAGTCGCTACTGCTTGCTGCCAATGCACGAACCAGAGGAGAATGTCCTGGGGGCGGCCAGCCCAAAACTGTGAGCACAGGGAATATCAGTGCGCGACCCATTCAGTGTGTGGGGGGATCACGTTGCTCGGGCAACGTACCTGAATCGGAAGATCGACGATAATAGCACTTGTCACACTGTCCATGTCTTTGAAGTATGCCAGTCATGAATCCGGTGGGATCATTCAATCGCAGCTTCCTTGCCACGCAGGCGGGGCACACGCTCGTCTGAACTGGGAATTCTGGTACGTAAGTCTTGTCCATCTCGCATCTCATCCGACTGGTGGCTCTCGAGTACGAGATTAGCGAATCGGTGGGATTATTTGGAGACGAAACTCCAACCTATTTTGGCGGTCGGGCAGACCGCCAATAATGGGTGCACAGCAGGAAGGTCGTGAGAGAGATAAGGGGAGCCTGGCACCGACACTCAGGGCACATATATACTGGCTCTTGAAACCAGAGAATAACACTTGGGAGTAAGTTCACATGAGCAAGACACTACTGAAGGAATTGGCCGAAGCCGATTGTAAGCCCAGAAAGCCTGCATCCGATGCTGCTGTAGAAAGTGTGTTCCGTCAGTTCGGCGTTGCGGTGGCCAACCCCCTGTGCAATCTGTTCAGCGCGGCCTGGTGAAGGGGGGCGTTATGCGGCAACTCAAACTGTGGCTTGCGATGAACTATCTGAGGCGATCCGTGTTGCCGATCTAATTTCCCTCGCTCAACTCGTTGAAGAGGACAAGGTCGGTGTCTCGTGGACGGCCCTTTCTGAGATCGGACCTGAATGGATCGGAAGCCGACGCAAAGTCACATTCTTCGTTGACGGGACACCACTTGCCGAAAACGAAGTAACATGTCAACTTGCAGATCGACTGATAACAGGTCTTGGCATTCCAGCTACGGGCAAAGACCACGTCATTTCTGGCGAGGGTAACCTGCGACTGAATGGCACCGTAATTGAAGTCTTGTACGATTGGGACAAAACCGTGCCGTACGATGATTCAATTGAAGCCGGCAGTGGTGAATTTCGCTTGGTAGATCTTGTAAATCCTCAGGGCACATAGCCGCATAACAATACCATGCAGCCGAGCTGTGTCGGCCCGTTTTCACATGGATCATCGCCTGTTACCAGCCGGCAAAGGACAATTCAGCATGCAGTCCGAAGAACTTCTCAAAACACTGGACAGCTTAGACTATTTTGAGGGGTTCCCCGGACTGATGCGGTTTCGGGCCCATTCGCCTGAGTGAGCAATACGACGTCAATCCTGCGTCTTCTTCGGCTGCGACGCGTAGACTTGAGAGAATACAGCTGGTTGAGAACTCGGAGTTCGAAGAGGATCGCACCACACAGGTTACACGAGCTGCCTACTTGTCATTCTCCAGTGCGTCAACAAACAATTGAAGTACTTGCACGGCGACTTGCAGGTCTTTTGTTTTGAATTCTTGCGCCAGTTTGTTCGACCATTCGACTTGTAGTCGCATCACCCGGGCATATGCACTCTGGCCTTCGGGCGTCAATTGAACCAGCGGGGACGTCTTGTGGTCGGGGTTTGCCGTAAACTCGACTAGCCCATCGTCAGCCATCATATTGACCGACCGCTGAACGCTCTGCCGAGTCAGCCCCATGACGCGGCCGATCTGAGGAACACTTCTTGGGTTGCCACTGATAGCTCCCAGCACCTGCCAAAGGGAACTTGACAGACCAACGTTGCCACTAAGCCGGTCACCCGCTTCCAGAAGGCTGCCGTTTAACGGAAACACGATCCGGATCAGTTGGGTTAGAATGGCCCCCTTGTTTGTTCTCTTCTTCTCTTCTGCCATGATGACAGCGTTGTACCAGCTTGACAGCAAGACTGTCAATCATTGGGGATTGAACGGCCGTGTCACTTAGTTGAACTGAGTACTCACAAACAGTCCGAAATGAATGAAGCCATGCCCGCCTTTTTCGCCAGCAAGTGTTGAGGCTTTTCTGGCTTCGTCGCCGTTGGCGACTTTCACGCCCAGTGCGTATTTCCCCTGTTGCATCGCTGCGATGCTGGTCTTTCCAATTCCGTCTTCGCTGTCGCCAAAGAAATTGCCGTCGACACGTTTAACTAAACTGATTCCGTCGTCGCCGTGTAGGCAGACCATGCTTTCGCGGGAAAAACCACCGCTTTCAAGATTGGTCACGACATCGTCCAGCTTGTCACCAGTGTCAACAATGCCGATGACCATGCCACGCAGGCCGGGAAGCGTCTGGCCGTTGTCTCGCATTGGTTGAAGTCGACTCATTTCATCCTCTCTTGATATTCTGACAGTCTATCTGCGTTGAGTGGCATTCACGCTGATTGCCACCGCAACAACTCGTTCCTGGATTCGCTTACCGGTGACGTTCGATCTCGTCGCCGTCGGCTCCGCTTTCCGAAATTGCGGCAGCAGGTTGGCGTGTGCCAATTCCCATCCGCACCAGAACGTGACCATATCGCACTTGGTGAACGATCACGCCCCCAATATGCGCAATCAGAAGTCCAATGTAGATTCGAGCCAGATTGCCGTGTGCGGCTCTTGCCGTGAATCCGGAAAGGTCTGGTATCGCTTCGATGGAGCTGCCCTGAATAACCTCAATCAGACCACTTTGGACGTTCAGGATGACACCGCTGACCAGAAGTGCGAGCAATCCCAGGTAAAGCAGCCCGTGAATTCCGATCATTCCCCAAACGTGCACGCCGGCCAACCCCGGCACTGGTAACACTCGAGTATCGAAAAGCTTCCACGTGACTCTGGCGAGCGTAAGTAGGAGCACGACGGCACCAACTGCGACGTGCATACGATACAGAAGAAGTTGTGTACCCTCATCGGCGCGCTGCATAAGAAAGCCAAGTGGAATCATCCCAAGGATTAGCAGGGCGCTCAGCCAGTGGAGCACGACAGCAACTGTGCCGTAGCTCGTAGTTGTACTTTTGAGTTGCACCAAAATCTCCTATTGGTCTGGCCAGCTTGCACGCGTTCGCACTAATCGACACAGAGGCCGTCGACCGCAACTTTCTTGAACAAATGCGGACTGACAACAGCACTGCTCGGATACGCAGCGATGTGCTTTTGAAATTCCGGATTGGTGAACGCGGCCCGAAAGCTCTCAACGCTCTCCCAGATCGCATAGTTCATCAGCGTTAAACTTCCGGCGATCCCCTTATGCAATTGCGTTGAAATATAGCCCGGCTGCTGTTTCATGAATTCGGCGTCATGACTCCAGGCTTCGATCAACGCGTCCTCTTCTTCGGCGGCAATGTGGAACATGTTGATCAGCACAACATGCCCCTGCTCGCCAGATTGCATCTGATCAGATAGCGAAATCGTGTGGTCAAGTTCTTTTAGTTCAGGCATTCTTGTCTTTCATGTTTGGTTGTTGTTAGACGGTTATTTCAAGCTCGTACTTTGTTGCTTGTCATCATCGATCGACGTTCTCAGCAGCCGCAGCATCTGAATAACAGTTGTCAGGTCATTCACGCTCCAACCGTCCGCGAGGCGATCAGCCCAGACGACTTGAAGACGTGATACGCGCCGGAACGCCAACTGCGTCTTTCGTGAATGCTCCACCAGAGGGGAATTTTTGTGGTCAGGGTTAGGGATCGTTTCCAGCAGGCCGTCACGAACGAGAATGTTCACGGATCGCTGTACGCTTTGCCGAGTCAAATTCAACGCGCGGCTGATCTGTGGGACCGAAAGAGGGGCGTTCTCAGTCGCACACAGCACCTGCCACAAAGATCTCGTCAAACCCAATTTTCCGCCTATTTTGTCAGACGCGGTGAGAACGCTTTGTTGGAGGGTAACCACCTCGTCAATTAGTTCTGCGAGCAATCGTCCCTTTCTGGAATGTGATGACCTACAAATCAACATGACCTGAGTGTTCCATAATGACAGCAGGCTGTCAAGTGAGCAACGCCGATAGGCACTCCGGAGTCTGCTGTTTGTTGGCCCAGCGGGGTTGCGAAAGTGGGCTTCAGCAGCGTTGCCTCCGCTGCCGTTTGCTCAATCCGAACGGCGGTTGCCGCTGTGGGTATGCAGCCCAACGCTCTCCAGTACGGAGAATGTAAACTCAGCGCTGTCTCAATGCGTGATACATGATCTTGGTCATCCGTTCCAGGGGAATGTGAAACCAACTCCAATCCTCGAAGTCTGCCAGCGGATTTCTCTTGATCACTTCCTCTTCGGACATGCCGTCGTCTACCAAGGGCTGAATGCACGCCTTGACTGCAACCAATAGGTCGATGGCCGCCTGCAGCTCTGCCTTGTTCCCAGGGGGCCCGTGGCCGGGGATGATCTTCGTGTTTTCGTCCGCCAACTCGAGGACCTGTCGCTGAGCCGCGATAAAACCGTCGATGTTGCCGCCGTTGGTCAGGTCGACAAACGGGAAGACCTTGTTGAAGAACAGGTCGCCGGCATGAATGACATTCGCATCCAAGAAATGGACAACGATGTCGCTGTCGGTGTGAGCATTCGGAATGTGCGTTAGCTTCAGCTGTTGATCCCCCATGTGAAAGGCAGCAGTCTCGCTGAATGGCGAGTCTCACACGAGTTCCTTCTTCTTGGCGTCCGTGGTTCAAAACCGTTCCGAGACAAGACTCAAAGAAGCTGGATCCTCGAACGGCGAGTCGCCCGCAGCAGCAAGCCATGGAAAGTCCGTGAACTCATCGAGCAGGTCAGCGATGCACCGTACCTCGAACTCTTCGGACGTCAGGAGATCCCAAATTCCCAGTGGACTGTCTTCGGTAACCAAGTCGAGCGAAGACTGTTTTGAAGCGGAGTAGAACGATGACTGATCCTGCTGACTCAATGCGCGGAAACAATGATCAGTTCCTGACGGTCTCTGCGGTTGCAGAACGCCTGTCTGTTTCGGCCAGTCTTGTCTACCAGATGATCGAATCAGGCAAACTCGCACATCACCGCATCGGCACAGGGCGTGGCACGATTCGGATCAGCGAAACAGATCTCGAATCGTACCTTGCCGAATCCCACCACGAACTTCAGCCTCCTGCTACCAAGCGAGCACGTAAGGCTCGCTTGAAGCACATTCGCCTTTAGCCCGCCGCTTTCTTTGCCTGATCCAACAGATGTTCTGGATTGTGTGACAAGTGCTGATAAACCCTTGCCAGCGTCGACGGGTCAGAATGCCCCATCAGGATTGCCACCGTCAAAGAATCCGTTCCCGACTGAAGCGCTCGGGTCGCCCACGAGTGGCGAAGTGCATAGAGCGAGTACCGCGGCACCAGCTTCGCGGCCATTCGAGACGTCAGTTTGGTTCGAGCTTCGGAACGCAATTCTGTCTCCGATTTGCTGAGAGTCTTCCCCTTGAGTTTCCGGGTAGGGCTCAGCTGCGGAACCAAAGCATCAATCGCGTCTTCCGAAGGGATCGCGCCGCGGCTGACCATGATCTTTTTGGCCATCCTCAATCGAAGACGATCGAATGCGCAATTGACAGAGTCTTTCGTCCACGGGCAGCCTCTAGAGTTCCGGAACAGTCTTCCACTTGGATGAGCGGCGACCAGTTGGGTGGTGATCTGAAGTGCCGTATCCGAAAGGTAGACAACCCGAGGTGCTCGTTTCCCTTTGGCTTCGATTCGCGGGAATACCCCATCGCTGATGTGCCCGTTCGAAGTGTCGAGCCTCGACTCGAAGCGATTCCTGAGGTCGACAACCTGTTTCCCATGTCACCCTGATCAGATCGCGAAACGAGCCTGCCGGTACAAAGGTCAGAAGCTGTTGGTATTCCTCAGGAGTGATCAGCACGTCCTTAGCCTCACCGGTCGGTACCTCAAGGTGCTCAATCGGATTCGACTGAATGTACCCTTGGACGGTCGCCCATTTCAGGCAACGCTCCACGGACCGCATGTAGTTCCGACAGGACGTCTGAGAGAACTTGTAAGAGTCAACCCACTGCTGAACATGAAGGGGCCGAACATCTGCTGCTCTCAGTTCGGGGTACGTCTCGACGAACCTCTGCAGCCGATACCGGTACCACTCAAAGGTATCCGCAGACCGGTGCTTCTGCGTCCATTCCAGAAATGCATCGCAGACAGCAGCCATCAGATCAGATGTTGCACGGACTGGCTGGGGTTTCGCAAGCAATTCCCGATAGCGAGCGAAGCGACGTCTTTGTCGCTGCCAAGATTGATCTGGCTACCGTTGAGTGTGACGTACCAAGTGTTTCGAGATGGACGAAACCAAGGCTTTGGAAAATTTTTCATCAGAACCTCCCGTTGGTAAAAGAAACCAAGAAGCGGGCCGAGAGGTTCATTAGCCCTCGCCAGTGGCAGCTGGAGGGGGCGTTCTGTGACATTTCCTGTGACAGCAAGTTTACGCCGGATTCAGAATCGACGTAAGTCCTTTGGTAGCAAAGTACACCTGAGAGGGTTCGAACCTCTAACCTCCGGTTTCGTAGTTTCAATGAGTTGCGTTTCTCCTGTGTTTTTGCGTCCAGTCAGTCTCAAAAACACAGGAGTTCTTGCCATTGAGTCCATTGCTCCCATCCCCGTGAGTACAATTGCTGAGTACAGACACGAGAGGCACAGATGCAGCAGATCCGAACGGCAGAAGACGTCATCGACTTCCTGAAACAGTACAGGGAACACCTTGAACACCATTCAAGGGAGTTGGGACACTGGGAGGAGGACGAAGAAGGATGCTCATTCTTCGTTTGCACTGGATTTGAGTTGGAAGAGGGATTCAAGGATCAGTTTCTAAACGTGGTTTTCAATATCAAATCGCGATGGCCGGAGATCGATGCTGTTTCGCGAAACGAAAAGTTGGCCATCCCGATACGTCTGAGGGAACTTGACGCGGAGCGAAGCTCAGATGTTTCTGCAATTCTCGCGGCAATCGACACGGAAACTGAGACTCTGGAGCGTCTTGTCAGTCTCAGAAACGGCGAGGTTTACGAGCGAAAGTGGTCACTCCCCCGCAGCCCGAAGGAATGGAGAGCCTTGAAAGCTCGCGCAGGTAAACCCATATCAGAACGAACTTGGCCGAACATTCGCAAGAAGCGCCCAGATGACTTCAGGGGGACCTCGAAAATGGTCCAAATCAGCCGTGGGCTGGCCGAAGAATGGAATCTTGATCTGCAGGAATTCGCAGCCAACCCGCACTGAACCTGCAATGAACCCGCACTTCCTGCAAAACCAATTTTTCGACTCAGAAAGAATGCGTTTTTTCTCTCCAGCCACGTTTGATAAGTAGAGAGGGCTCATTGGGAGTCCTCGCACTCACACGCGGAGAGACCCAGATGCCAGAACAGAGCAGGATTATCAACAAAGACGAAAAAGGGCGACCGCTCGCTGAGGACGGCTACCCCATGAGTGGGCTTGCGACGATCGCTGAAGTGGTGAGTGCTTCGTCACTCAGCCGCAGCAAAGTCTACCAATACCTCGACAGTGGACTCATCCCGAGCGTCCGATTCGGGCGTTCACGACGCGTTCAGTGGAGCACTGTCCGAGAGATGTTTATTGCTCCGGCCTAGCGGGAGGAAAGGAACGATAATCCGAACGCCTGAGGGCTGGGTCATCTGCCCCTCGGTTGAACTCCCTCGGTTTCGGGGCAGCCTCGAACGCCGCGTCGGGAACCGGGCTTGGGGTGTCCGCCGACTCTACCTGATCACCTTCCTGCCCAAAGCGAGTCGTTTTCACCCCGAGAGGCTTTACGTCAAACGTAAGCTCTGAGGCCGAGAACTTGAAGGCCGCCCCAAGAGTCTTCGCCTCCTTGAGCACGAGCTTCCCTTCGCTCAGCTTAGCCGACGAACATTCAATCGTTGCAAAGCCCGGCAGCGATATTCTTGCTTTCCCAGCCACTTCAAGGCTGACCGTGTCTTCATCCCCGCTGGATGTCATCGACACATCTACGCTGTCGCAGTGAATCTCAAGAGATCCAGGGCTCTTGACTAGCGTTCCTGTTTCCTGCAGCTCCTCAACCTTCTTGTAGGCCGCTCCAATCGTTTGGCCAGCGATGCGACGAGATCCCGCTGTGTCGTGCGGAACGAGCCTGGTGACACTCACCAGCTGCTTTACAACTTCAGTTTTGGCTTCGCCATTCGGTGTCAGCAAGAGCTGAACTCGAAACTTGGGTGTCCAGGCCTTTTCTTGTGGCGCTT
This sequence comes from Planctomycetaceae bacterium, assembly GCA_024742875.1. Lineage (GTDB taxonomy): Bacteria > Planctomycetota > Planctomycetia > Planctomycetales > Planctomycetaceae > Fuerstiella. Next base: position 75,657 of record JANSXP010000030.1, read on the forward strand.
CTGATGCAGATTCCGGCGGAACGCTTGCCTCGCCCCGGGGCAACTCTTCTGGAGCGTCCTCTTGAGCAGGCAGGGCAGGGCCCACAAGCAGCAAGGTGAGCAGTGAGACTGTTTTCATTTCAACTTCTTCTGTGAAGGGAGGCTGAGTCACACCCTTAATCCTATTTCAAGCTGATCAAACTGAACACCCCTTTCCTAAAGGAACCCAAGTGAACGTAATCCCCCAAGAACTCAAAAAACTAAACATCTGGCACTGCTGGAAGCTGATCGGCGTAAACACCAAGCTTCCGGTTCAAATCAATGGTGAGCCAGCCAAGTCGAACGATCCAGGCACCTGGACCGACTACGAGACCGCCCTTGAAGCGTCAAAGCAATTCACAGGGCTGGTGCTCGAAATCGTTGATCCGTACTGCGGCGTTGATCTTGATGACTGCATTAACGACGTGGGCGAAGTCCGACCCTGGGCAGCTGAAATCCTCGAACGCTTCAAAGGAGTCGCTTACGCTGAGATCAGCCCCAGCAAGACGGGCATCAAGCTCATTACCAGAGCCAGGAAGCCACCCTCAACGAAGTGTAAGCATGTCATTCACGGCGATCAGCAGATTGAGTGCTATGACAACCGTCGTTTCTGGACAGTGACGGGTGATGTCATCAATGAGCAGACTGAGATTCAGGACGGACAGGAAGCCATCAACTGGCTGCGTGAAGAGTACCTGAGGATTGAGCAGAGACCAGCTCCTCAGCGAAAGAGCCTGCCCACAGGAAGTGCTCTGAGGGACCGTGCACGGGCTTACGTGGACTCAGTGCCATATCAGGGTGGAGGACGGAACAACGCAGTCTTCAGCCTTGCAGGGCATCTGTACGCGATGTCTGGTGAGCTGGGTGAGAGGCTCGATGTCGCAGAGGTTCAGGACCTTATGCGGTACTGGAATGCTAAACTCGGTGAACCTCTGAGCGATCGTGAGCTGATGACGGCAACTGACTCGGCAGGACGGAACGGCACGGCGAGGGCGGAGAAGCCATCGACGCAGTCGTCTCGGTGCGACGTGGACGTTAGTGCCTTGCTAAAGACGAATCCCCCAGAACCTGGCGGCGTTCTCACTCTTGATATGCTTGAGGAGCTTGCCAACAACGAAGTCGTTGATCAAACCGTCGCTTCGCAACGACGAATCGATCTCCCCGAAGATATCTTCGAGAAGGCTCCCGGATGGCTAAGGGATATGACCTCGTTCCAATACGAGAGCTGCATGTTCCCTCTCCGGGAGTCGTTTCTCAGCAGTGCGATCGTCACTCTGGCAACGATTCTGAGCAATCGGATTGTCGGACAACGGGGCATGCGGACCAATGTTTACGTGATGGTCCTTGCACCAACCGGCGGAGGCAAAGACTTCTGCCGGGACGTTTCTCGCAAGGTCCTTGAGGAAGTCGATCCTGAACTGCTGGGAAGCGAGGACTTCGCCTCTGCGACGGCAATGATCAGAGCACTCAGCACTCAACCTGTGCAACTCTGGCTGATCGATGAAGTCGCCAAGATGTACGGCATGATCGGTTCAAGGCACGCCAGCTCTCATCAGCGAGAGATCGTACCTGCCCTTCTGAAGCTATTCACGTCTTCCAACAAGACGAACGTGAAGTTCCGTGACTTCGCGAATTCTGACAATCGCATCATCCTTGATCACCCGTGTGCAAACATCCTTGGAACGAGCACTGATGCTGGATTCTGGGACAGCCTTCAGAGTGAATACATCACTGATGGCCTGCTCGGGCGAAATCTGGTCTTCGAGGATCATTACTCGCTCTACAAGAGGACCGAGCACCGAGACGTAGACCTGAGCTCTCACAAGGATGAAGGAGGGCTCGTTCGGATTCCTGAGCATTCGCTGACGATACCAGATGAGCTCCTTGAGATTCCTCGCTACTGGACGGATCGGTCGTATGGCGACGGAAACCTGAGTCACCGACATCCGACACCGATCCGAATGGCGTACACAAAAGCCGCTGACGAACACCTGCAGAGACAATTCGAAGCCATTGCAGAGAAGCGTATGGACGAGGACGTCATAAGTAGCTCCCTTTGGTCTCGGCAATCAGAGAAGTCCGCCAAGCTCGCACTGATCGCTGCTGGGGCGAGAGGCAGCGACGTCGTGCAGCTCTCTGACGCTGAGTGGGCTGTTGAGCTGACCGATGCGTTAGCCCGCCGGATGATCAAACGCGTTCGCGGAAACGTTGCGCAGAACGATCACGAAAGAGACGTTCAGGGCGTTCTCAAGGTTATTGCCGAGGGGCCGGGGGCACTCAAGAGGCGTTCGTTAACCAGGAAGACACAGCACCTAAGGAAGCGTGATCGTGAGCCGATCCTCGATGACCTTGAGCAATCAGGCTCGATTGTCAGGGCCATTGTCCACGGGAAGACACGTCCCGCAGAATGGTTCGGAACGTCGTACAGAAACGTTCTCAATGCGGTTAGAACGACTCTGTGAGATCCGTCAGATATCCGTCAACAAAATCTGACTTTTGGTGTCTCTGAGTGTGAGATACGTAAATTTCACTGACGCATGAATGACGCTTCCTTGACGGATCTTTTTCCGCAGAACACAGTGTTTTTATTACTAATACTAAAATATATATGGATATGTCATGTATTCAATAGGTTTGGGATTCGAGAGGAATCACCTCTCTTAGAGTCGAGTTTATCCCCTCTTTTTCACTTAAGGGCTAACTTGACACATTTATCCGTGACAGTTCTGCGGGAGCTGCTATCGACTGCGACATATCACCAACCAAAACGAAGAGAGAAATGCTGCACCTACAGGAAGATTCAATTGAGGCCTCGCGAGAGGTTTTGACGCCCGAAGCAATTCGGCGCTATCACGTTCCCTCATGGGTTCGTCGGAGACTTTTGAAAGCTGTCGCTCAGGGACGCCTCAAGCGTCCGATTGCAGGCACGGAGGGAGGTTACCTCGTCATGCAGGCTTTTGAGCGGCCGACGCTGGATCATTGGGGCTCATTCAAATGGAAGGGGTACACGTTCTTTGCCACGGAGCCCTTTCGGATCTGCATGGAGCACCTCAATGATTTCATGGACCTGCTCGGTGAAGGCGTTGAGTACGTCATCAGTCCGAACTCATGGCACTTTCCCGGAGCGACGTTTCGCATCGCGTTTTGGGAGTCAGACAGCTCGCAGGTCGTCGGGCTGAGCTCTAAGGGTGCCACGAGCGCGAGAGGGCTCGCCTGAGGCGATCTAGTCGGAAATGCGACACAGTAGTCGCGTTGAGGCTGAAGGCCCTTAGGCGCGCGCTGAGCGCCTCTGGCGATGCCTGGCATCCGAGACACGAAAAAACCCGCTGCAGTGCCCGGCAGCGGGTTCAAGGAACAGAGGCAAGGGACTGCCTCGGGCGGGTTCCATCCCGCATTTATGTCATCGACGGCGTCTGGTAGCTGCTGAAGAAAACATGGGCCGAATAGCGACCCATGCGAACTCCAAAGATGCTGACATCCAGTGAGCGTATAAGCACATGTCGAAGGACACGTTGTGTTTCTTGTGGCCGAGTGGACTTCGCAGCCTCAGATTGATGAAAGTCAGTGAACGATTTGAACGTCTGGCTTAAA
>JANSXP010000097.1 GCA_024742875.1 Planctomycetaceae bacterium
GTGTGGTGTGTCGTTGTGTGCCGGTGTGCCAGTGCGTGGGTGTCGTCGTGTGTGTCGTCGTGTGTGTCGTCGTGTGTGTCGACGTCCGTGTCGTCGTCCGTGTCGTCGTCCGTGTCGTCGTCCGTGTCGTCGTCCGTGTCGTCGTCCGTGTCGTCGTCCGTGTCGTCGGCCGTGTCGTCGTCCGTGTCGTCGTCCGTGTCGTCGTCCGTGTCGTCGGCCGTGTCGTCGTCCGTGTCGTCGTCCGTGTCGTCGTCCGTGTCGTCGGCGGCCTGCATTTGCTCACCGGTCGCGCTGGACGTTTGCTCGTCAACAGCTTCGTCGTCCACAGGATCGTTCTGTTCGCCGACTTCAAGTTCATCCGAAGACTGGTCCTCCGTCTCGCCGGCGCTGCCAGCTTCCATCGCCGCGTCAGGACAGTCAGCACCGGCCATGGTGGCCGCTAGCAGACAACGGGTTTCCAAATCCTGGGCTGCCGGAACGGCAGCAGTTTGAGTGGAGCGTCGGGTTCGAGGCTGCTGCAGAGATTGCAATGATTTTCGCCACAGGTTGAGCATCAGACAGGCCTTTCGAGAGCAGGACAGACTGCCTGGCCGAAAAGCAGATTCCCGGCATGGCCTATCCATCCAGACAGCGGAAGCAGCCCCCGAAAGTGGTGGACTGCAGTGGCTGTACCCGTCCATGCAGCTTTTTGGGCGCGCCGGTCTCAGAAAATGCCGATTGAGGGGGAGAAGGGCGTCAAAAAAACGTTTCCCTGCTGACAGAAGAATCCGCAACAGCTATCACATCACTGGCCGGGAACCCAGTTGGAAAAAACTTTCCAATTCCCGCATTCTGTGCGCCAGATTCTGCACGCGATCCGGTACCCAACATGACAGACACTCCACAAACTCGAGCGACCCTGCTGTTTCGGCTGCGGGAAGTGAATGACCAGGAAGCGTGGGAAGAATTCGTGGACGCTTATGGGCCCAGAGTTTACGACTGGTGCAGGCGATTCCATCTGCAGGAATCGGATGCGGCTGACGTAACACAGACTGTTCTGGCAAGACTCGTCACAGCGATGCAGACGTTTCGGTATGACCCGGATCGTGGAACGTTCCGCGGCTGGCTCAAGACTGTCACCAACAACGCGGTGCGCGACTTTCTGCCAACGCTGTCCCGTCCTGGCAAGGGCTCGGGAGACGCAGCCGTTGTCTTCGGACTGGATACGTTTCAGGATCCTCGCGCCGTCCAGGACCTGTCTCGCTCACTGGAAGAAGAGGCCGAGCGGGAATTGCTCCGAGAGGCTGCTGCCCGCGTTCGTCTCCGCGTGAAACCGGTGAACTGGGAAGCATGGCGACTGTCATTTGAAGAGAACCTGCCGGTAGCCGACGTTGCCGTGCAGTTGGGTATTCGGGTGACCGATGTCTACGTGGCCCGGTCCCGCGTCACTGGTCTTCTGAAACGGGAAGTGGAACGACTGAACCGCAACCCGTCGGAGCTCACGTGACCACTTCCGATCGACTGCCACGACCATCGCTGCGGCAAACTGCCGGGACCGAAACCACCGATGATTCCCTGATGGATTCGGGCGGACGCGTTGCAGGCCCGCGACAGCCGCTGACCCTCAACGACGACCGACCGGCCAGCTGTCCGCGTCTGAGCCAGATGACCGGCCTGCTCAATGACCTGCTGAATGCAGAAGAACTGCAGCAGGTCGCCGATCACGTCGATCAATGCAGCGCGTGTCAGTCCTTACTGGATCGATTGACGGCCGCACAGGTGCCGCCGGAAAGCAGCACGACGCAATCGACCGGCTCCACCACACCTGGCAACCACCTGGCGACCATTCTGGAGGAAGTCAAAACCAGCGGGCTGCCAGCAGGGAACCCTCAGCCGCAGGCCCCGGAACGGAGACCTTCAGTCGTTTTCCCTCAGCCTCCGGCGGACGGCGCGCCGCTGGGACGACTGGGGGGCTACATGATGCAGGCAGAAATTGGCAGCGGTGCCACGGGCCTGCTGTTTCAGGCATTTGATCCCCGGCTGCAGCGCCCGGTGGCCATGAAAGTCTTGCGCGGCGAACTTGCCATTTCCCCCAACGCCAGAGTGCGTTTCGAACGAGAAGCTCGAGCGGTGGCGCGATTGCAGCATCCCCACATCGTCCAGATTCACGACGTTGGTGCGCCCGCCGATTTCCTGCCTTACATCACGATGGAGCTGATTCAAGGCGGGTCGCTGCGAGAGTTGATTCAGCAGGAAGCATGCACGGTCGACACGGCCGTCCACCTCATGCGGCAGGTCCTGTCAGGTCTGCAGCATGCGCATCAGAACCGTGTCATCCACAGGGACATTAAGCCATCCAACATCCTGCTGGATGACCGGCAGCAAATCAGGCTGGTCGACTTTGGCCTGGCACGTCTGGACGAACGAACGGGAGAGCTCACCGCGGAGCACGCGCTGGCCGGAACACCCGCTTACATGTCGCCAGAGCAGATTACCGACCCCGCCGCCGCCAGCGAGGTCAGTGATGTTTACAGTGCCGGAATTGTCCTGTTCGAACTTCTGACTGGCACAGTTCCGTTTCACGGAGTCACCCGAGTCCTCCTGCATAAAGTTGTCCATGAAGATCCTCCTTCCCCCGCCGCATTTCACGATCAGATCCCCCGTGACCTGCAGAGAATCTGCCTGAAAGCCATCGCCCGGGAGTCCCATCGTCGGTACCAGTCCGCTGCGGAGTTTGATCAGGATCTCGAGCGATGGCAGCGAAATGAACCTGTTCAGGCAAGACCTGTCGGCTGGCTGGAAAGACGCTGGCGGCAGATCCGTCGGCACCCACTGACAGCCGCGATGCTGGCGGCCATGGCCGTGCTGCTTTTCGCACTGATCGGCGTATGGATCGACTTTACATGGACGGCCGCACAGACCAGCGCACGCCTGGAGGCCGCCAACCGCGACCTGCTGCAATCCAGTGTCACGGCAACCCGCAACGAGCAGGCCGCTCTGGCCAACGCGGCCTTTGCCAGAGAACAAACCAACCTGGCGTACGACGTGCTGCAGGCGCTGATCTTCGACCTGCAGGATCAGTTCGAGGAGAGTGAAACGCTGGCATCTGCGCGCGAGGCCGTCCTGACGCAGGCAGCGGCCGGGCTGGAACGACTTTCGCTGACAGTCAGGAACAGTCGGATGCCGCAGCTTGATCTGGCTGTGGCGCTAAATCGCCTGGGCGAAACATGGCGGGAGCTCAACAAATCGGAACTGGCTATTCGCGACTGTCAGCGTGCTGCGCAGATACTCAATCAACTGGCTCCTGAGAGTGGTGACTCAACAACCGCACTGCAGTGTCGGATGTGGGTGGAATGGAACCTGGCAACCTCCCTGCGCAGCCATCCGAGCCAGGCCCGCAGGCATCTGAAGGCGTGTGCCGAAGCGGCCGAGAGGCTGCTCACGCGCCAGGTTGGTGGAGAGGCGGCTGCAAACGACGCACGTCTGCACGCCGTGAACGCCCATCGGCTGCTTGGGGAAATCTGTCTTGAGAACGCCCCCCAAAACGCGGAACACTGTTTTCGCAGGGCCATGTCCGCGGCGGCCACAGGTGGCGAACCCCAAAACCTGCGACTTGCCCGCGCTAACGCGGCGGTCGCACTCGCGCAGCTGCTGTTTCGGTCCCACCGCTCGGTCGAGGAAAGCCGACAACTGCTCAGTACGGCGGCTGTCGAGTACGACGAGGCGCTGCAGTCCGAGACCGCGCAGGCCGACGCCCGCGCTCAATTGTGTGTCGCCTTAATCAGCCTGGCAGAACTGGAACTGCATGCGGAACAAACGGCTGCCGCAGCTTCTCATAACAGCCGCGTCAGCCAGTTGCTGCAGTCTCCCCCCCAGAGCGTGGACGAACGTCTGGTCAACGCCATGCATTACGCACTGGCGGGCCGGATCGCCGTTCAGCAGGGCGATCCTGCGGCCGCACAACAGGCGCTGCTGGCTGCCGAAGAATGTCTCCCTCCCCCGACCACTCACGAACAGGCAGACGATTCTCTGGCCCTGTGGTTTCAGGTACAAATAAACCTGTCTGCTCTGGAACAACAGTCGGGGGACGAAGAGGGGGCACAGATTCGCAGAAACCGCATTGAAGGCCGACTCAAATCTCTGCTGTCATCGGCAGACAAAGGTCGACACAATAAGGCACAGGACCTGCTGTCGCAGCTACACGGTACCCCGGCAGGCTCAACACCCCCAACAGCGCATCCCTGATGCCATTTGCGGAATCACCATGTATTTCACGCTGACAAATCGCATAGCAGATCTGATTCGCCAGTCACGCACGGCAGCACAACTCTGCCAGCGCCCACGACGGCGGAAGTCATCAACGTTCGTTGCTGTGCAGCCGCTGGAGTGTCGGTACCTGCTGTCCGCATCGCCCCTGTCATTCTTCGACTCTGACGAGCACGACGATGATCACGACCATGATCACGACAATCGAGAGGGAGAGGGCCTGTTTGCAGAATCTGATGAAGACGATGAGAGCGACTTTCGAGCACACGAGCACTACGACGACGACAACGAAGATGATGACGATGATGCTCCATCCTCTGCGCCATTGGTCACTCCGCCCGTGGCAGAATCTCCAGGTCCAGCCAGTCCTGTTCCTCTGAGCGGGGACACAGAAACCAGCGGACCAGTGTCCGACCACAGCAACGCCGATCAAATCAGCGATCAGGAGCCGGCCACACTGCCTGGCGTAACAGACGCCTCAGAGGAGTCGGCACCTGCGGCATCGGACGCCACTGCTAAAGTTGCTGAGGAATCGAAAGAAGAAAACGAGGCGACAGACAACAGGGCTGACAGTGCCGCCGCGCTGATTTCATCGACCGTCTCGGAGAACGCTGCTGCAACGCCCCTGGGGCAGGGGAGAACTGACGTTGATCATTCCGGACAGCAGGGACTGCTGAATTCTGCAGAGGCGTCGAGAACAGACCGCCCCACTGATACCACGGAGGCGCTTCCGTTTGACAGAAGGGAAGCACGACTCCACTCACCGAAAGTCGTTGTGGAGGATCGGGGATCCGCGGAAGACTTGACGGCACCGCTCGCTCTGCTTCTTCTTGAGGAGGGACCTCTGCCGACACCTTCGCCGGTCGCCCATCGCGCAAACTATGCGGCCATGATTCGCACGGGGAACATATCGCTGGAACCGGCAGCGGGGCTGGTCATGCTTCCGCATGACGCAGCCAGCCTGTCCGGATCGGTCGACACAGCAATGAGCGTCACCCCGGCGTCAGCGAGGCTTTCACTTGCCGTGTCAGCCACATTGCTGATCACCTGGCTGGGCGCCCGCGAGCAGCAGCGCGTCGAGCGCCGTCGAATCGGCGCCCGCTAATCCTCACCACTCACCGTACTGTCTGCGGCACTGCCAGCACGCGTCCTGACTCAAGCTCCAACTGAAGCAGTTCCGGACGCAGTCAGTGCCCGTGGTGATGATGAAACCCATGATAGAAAATCGTCACATGTGTGACGGGACCGGCGGGATAGCCGTAGACTGTCACAGGGGACGGATGACGATAGACCGAATACGGCTCCCACAGTCCATCCATTTGCACGGCCTGGCTTCGTGGATAGACCATCTGCGCGGCAACCGACCCACCGTGAGCATCAAGAAACTCCAGACGGAGCGGAAACGCGGTCGGCGCTGTTTCGGTGTAGATTTCGATGCCCGGCAGCAGATTCAATCGGATGGCATAACCCGTCTTCCCATCGGTCCGAACCATCTTTTTTGCAGTCGGCACAAGAGGAGCCGCACTTTGAGAATGCCTCTCGCCAGGGACACCGTGAGAGGCCGACAGAGCAGTACGATCCTGTGAATCTGAAGGGGGATCGGCACCGTCCGGCGGTCCCTGTGGTTTGATCGAACTGGTGAAGAGAGACGCGATCAAGATCAGCTGTGTGGTCATCAGTTGCCCTTTCGGCCACACATCATAGCAACTAATAGCTGCTCAATTCCCACGAAGTTTCAAACTCCGTTCCCCTGTCGGAACCCCAAAAAGAGATCACACCGACGTCTGCCCAGTAGAGATCACCGACAGCAGGCGTTTTGGGAATCCGAGGGACATCGGCAGCACTCAGCGAGCCGATCGATCCCAGAAACTGCATGTCATGACCATCGGAGTCCTGGGGACACGTCACTGACTGAATGTTCGGAGGATAACCGCCTATCTTCGTGGCCAGCAGGGTCTGAATTCCAAATTCGCCCTCGCTGTGAAGTGCGTAATCAATGACCGACACCGCAGTGCCATAGCACGGCCCTGGCTCGTCGCCTTCGCTATCCACGGGGACAATTGCCTCCTCGACCAGTGGCTCATCTGATTCTGACTGCCACGACAGAAGATGGTCTCCCTTCCCCTTCCACCAGGGGCCACAGGCGAAGCAGTAGTGCACAACGAGCGCCTCGCCGGGCACAAAATCTGCGAGTGCTGTTTGCCGAAAGTCCAGTTGTGCGGCAAATGCCAGCGGTTCACCGCACTCGCTGCACTGCGGCCATGGACAGCGCTGTGGCCAGGCAGGCAGACCGCCGATTCTGGTCGTCCATTGATCAGCAGGCGGGTGCCGCGAAAACAAAAACACAGTGGTATCCACCGGTGATGTCAACGATCCAGCCGGCTGCTGCGCGACCATTCGCTGACGATGCTGCAGGCAGGTTTCTGTGATGATGTACCCGGAACGGTTGGCATAGGGATCTGGCATGATCGACTCTGGCTGAAGGGCTCGCGAGGGTGCGTGGGGGATATCGCCAAGTGCCCGCCCGTTTTGCAAAGATTTTTCGAGGCATTGTCATCCGTGTCACGCCCAAATCCGTTCTCCCCCTGCAGTTCGAGAATCGGTTCACCAGGAAACGGCTGTGATGAGTCAGTGTCCGGACACAAAAAAACCCGCTTCCAATGGAAACGGGTGCATTGCATCAGAAACATCTGCGGCAAAGGGTGAGTAACCGGATTTGAACCGGCGACCTCCGGAATCACAATCCGGCGCTCTAACCAACTGAGCTATACCCACCATCTTTCGCTCGGATGAGCGGAGGGGGAACTATATCGAGGCAAATTCGGTCAATCAAGCTTCTCTGTAGTTTTGTGGCATGATTCGCGGGACTGCAGCCGCTTGATCGCTACATTTTTGCAAAGGCCGTCTACCTCCGAGTGTCACTCCATTTGACTTCCCACGACAGTCCCATGCTGGCGATTGAAACGAACGATCTGTGCAAATCCTACGGCAAACGGCGGGGGATTTCCGATGTCAACATCAGCGTCGAGCAGGGTGAAATTTTCGGATTCCTCGGCCCCAACGGCGCCGGAAAATCGACCACCATTCGGGTATTGCTGGGCTTCCTGAAAGCCACCGCTGGCCGCTCCCGAATTCTCGGAAAAGACTGCTGGTCTGAGAGCGATGTCATCAAGGCAGATGTGGGCTATGTGGCCGGTGACGTGCGGCTCTACTCATGGCTGACGGCCCGCAGGGCGTTTCAAATTGTCAGTGAGATTCGGCAGCGCGACATCGCCCCCCGCGGCTTCGAACTGGCCGAACGATTTCGACTGGAGGTTGACCTGCCAGTCCGCAAGATGTCGCGAGGCAATCGCCAGAAAGTGGCCCTTGTGACGGCCCTGGCGCATTCGCCACGTCTGGTCATCCTTGATGAACCGACGTCCGGCCTCGATCCCCTCATGCAGGACACACTGATGCTGTGCCTGCGGGAAATGGCCGAGCAGGGACACACCGTGTTTTTTTCCAGCCACACACTCAGCGAGGTGGACTCACTGTGTGATCGTGTGGCCATCGTGCGGGACGGCCGCATTGCCGCCTGCGAACCCCTGCAGCAGTTGAAAGCCAGGGCACCACGCAGAGTCAGTCTGATCATGAACTCCGCACAGGATGCTGGTGCACTCCAACTGCCGGAATTTGCCACACTTGCCTCACGTCAGGAGGCACGGATCGAGTTTGAACTGGTGGGCAGTGCGGCCGAACTGACACGCTGGGCGGCGTCACTGAACATCAAAGACATTGCCATTGGTCAGCCCAATCTGGAATCCCTGTTTCGACAGTACTACCAAACGGAGACAGCCACGTCATGAAAGGTCTGCTGCGAAAGATCTATCTGGAGGTTCGCATCCCGGTGCTGCTGTTCAGCGTGGCACTGGGACTGGTGATGTTTCTGTTAACCAGCCTGCTGCCGAAAGTCCTTGGCAGCATGGACACCTTTCTTTTGAAGATGCCCTTTATCAAGCCGCTGCTGTCCGCTTTTATTGGCCAGGACATCGAGGGGGGCTTCACAACGGAGATGATGCAGGGGTTTCTGTGGATTCACCCATCTGTGCTGGCACTCGTTTGGGCTCACGAACTGATGTACTGCTCCCGTCTGCCGGCCGCTGAGATCGACCGCGGCACCATTGACTTCCTGCTGGGGCTGCCAACATCCCGCTGGAAACTGTTCGTCAGCGAGACCATCGGGTGGATCGTAACCGGTGGAGTCATTGTGGGGTGTGGTCTCACGGGGCACCTTCTGGCATCTTCGTCTTTGCAGCCTTCGATGCGTCCCGGTCTGTTCGCGATCGCGGGGATCGGAGTAAATTTCTTTGCTGTCTACCTCGCAGTGGGCGGAATCGCCTTCCTGATTTCTGCCAACAGTGACAGACGTGGGCGAACAATTGGCGTGATGTTTGCCATTCTGCTCGTCTCATTCCTGCTTAACTTTCTGGCACAATTCTGGACGCCTGCCAGGTCGTTTTCCTTCCTGAGCGTGATGGAATACTACCGTCCGGCATACATCATTCAGAGCAACGCGTTCCCCTGGTCCGATGTCATCTGCCTGGGCATGATCGGCCTGACGGCATGGACGACCGGAGGTCTGATCCTGCGATCACGCAGCGTGTGCACTGTCTGACGTGTGACACTGCCGCAGGCGACTGCGACCGTTGCGCGTGAATACCGGAGAAGCCGGCATAAGACTTTCTGCTGCGTGGCGATGCAATGGCCGCTATTTGACAACTTCGCCGACGGTCAGCGTTAGTGGTGCGCTGGGCTGGCTGACAATTTTCTCAGCGAGGATCGCATTGACGGGGGCCAGCACATTGAAATGGTCCTGGTGCGGCACCGCGACAAACGACAGATTACTGTTGCCGCTGCCTGCCGCCTGTAAAGCCATCAGCGAGCCAATGTTGCCCTGAGTGCCTTCAACCACAACGGTTGGTGTCCTGATGTAATCCAGATGATGGATGGGCGCTCGCAGGATCCGCTCTTTAATCCGTCCGCGCTTGTACCGCAGGTGCTCCTCACCGTAATAAAATGGATCTTCCACCGGACCAAACGAGATAACGCCCCGAAAGATATCCGTCGATTCGGCAACCAGCAGCACCAGAGTGCCCCCAGTGCTGTGTCCTCCCAGGTAAACACGTTCCGGATCAACGCAGGGCAGTTTTCTCAGGTATTCACCGGCAGCGATCAGATCCTCGACCTCACCGTAGAACCCCTCCTGAAAACCGGGATTGTCACTGCAGCCCCGCAGTGTCGGGTACATCATGATCATCCCGCGTTCCCGATAAACCTTAGCCGACTGATCATTTGAGGGATCGACCGGTTCCCACGCCTGAGAGCCAATGCCACCAGGCGGAAACCCACCCGTCACCCAGATCATTGCCGGATACACCTTGCCATCTTCCGGCGGCAGACTGATGTACGCTTCAAGCGATCCTGCGGATGATTTGCAGGCGGTAATGTCGAACAGTCGTTCGTTGGGAATCTCAAGGATCTCCTCGTCGCGGACCTTCACAGCCAGATCAGTGTCAAAACCTCGCCGAGCTTCGAGCAGATTTGTGGGCGCTGCGTCGGCTGACTCGTTGTGAGTGAACTCAGCTGGAGCCTGCGAAGAAGGTGCCGAGTTGGAGTTCTGTGACTGACGACACCCGGACGCGAGACCAAAACAGGTCGCGCCCAGCAGGAGGGTCACACAGACAATCGTGTCGAGACGTAGAAAGCGATTTCGAGAAGTGTGCATGATTCAGTTGTCAGGGCCAAAATGATCGAGCGCCGTATCCTTCACCGCTTTCAGGTCCAGTTTTCCTGTCCCCAGCAGCGGCACCTGTTCCATTTCCAGAAAGCTGTCCTGTGAGGGAATCCAGATATTCGGCATACCGGCCTGCTGCAGCTCCGTGAGCACATCAGGAATTGACTTGTTCACCGGCTTATGCAGGACGATCAGTCGCTCTCCCTTTTTGGTATCAGGCACGGCCGTCACGGCACACAGTACCTGGGGCTCATCAGTCAGATCGTCATCCATGATGCGAGTCAGTTCCTGCTCGATCCGGATGTGGGGCACCATTTCTCCGCCAATCTTGGAGAAGCGACTTTGACGCCCCGTGATTTCGATGAATCCGTCGTCATCAATGCGTGCGATGTCGCCCGTGTTGTACCAGCCATCCCTGAGAACTTCTTCTGTTTTGTCCGGGCGATTCAGATAACCGAGCATCACATTAGGTCCCTTGATGTACAGCAACCCCTCCTGATGGGTGCCCAGTCGTTCGCTGGTTTCCGGATGAAAAACGGCCGCCTCAGTATGAGGAATGGCTTTTCCAACCGTGCCATGCCGCGTCAAAGACTGTTCACCGGAACACCCGGAGCGGTTGTCGGGGCAGTTCAGCGCGGCGGCCGGAGAAAGTTCGGTGGCACCGTAGGCTTCTGTCGGCTCAAAGCCGTACTTGTCTTTCCACGCATCTCGCAGTTCCGGAGGCATCTTCTCCGCGCCAACCAGTGCCAGATCGACGGTCTTCATCTGCTCCAGGCTGCAGCGTTTCATATACGACTTCAGAAAGGTGGGAGTGGCCGCGATAATCGTGACTTTGTGCTTTTCAATCAGTCGAGCCACCATCCGCGCATCGAGGGGATTGAAATGGTACACAACCCCGGGATCGATACAGAACGGCAGCCACATTCCAACCGTGAAGCCGAACGAATGAAAAAACGGCAGCACACCCAGAATGACGTCCTGCTGATCAAACTTGTAAACCTCATTGGCAGCATTGAGATTGGAATTGATGTTGCCGTGTGACAGCATCACTCCCTTGGGCTCTCCTGTGGATCCGGAAGTGAAAATCACGGTCATCAGGTCGTCAGCGCCGATGCCGTCCAGCCCCAGTTTTCGTGACAGCATCTGCAGCGGCATCAGACGAGCAGTGGCTGCCGCTCGCAGTTTTGCGACGATTCCGATCTGTTCCCTGAGGTCTTCCAGATAAACGACTTCTGCTTCCAGGTTCATGGGACGTTTCTCCATGAACTTTCGACTGGTGAGCACGCGTTTGATACCAGCCTCGCGGATGCAGAAATTGACCACGTCTTCGGACAGCGTGTAATTCAAATTCACGCTCACCCGACCGGAAAGCGCGATGGCCAGATTGGCCACAGCCCCGCCGGCCGATGGCGGCACCAGCAGCCCCACCATTTTCTCGTCGGCATCCAGCACCCGCGACGTCAGCAGATTGTGGAACGCCAGCGCACCGGTCAGCAGTCGACCACCCGTCAGCTCCGCGCCTGCGGAATCTGCGACTTTCACTCGGGACCAGTTCATGCGACTGTGGCGGACGAAACGGAGCGCCGGAATCATAATTCGATCCTTTCTGCGAAGAGCAGATTCTTCACGCAAATTAATAACAGCATTGCGCACCACATCGACATCTGTGACCTCGTGGTGGGGCAGCAATGATCCAAAACTTATCGACACAGGGTAAGGCCAGTGGCGAGGTTTCTTCCAGAGAAAGCGACCACCTTCATAGCTGAAAATACTGCCCCACAGTTCATCAAGGTAGACCGGCAGAACGGGCGCCGTGGTGCCTTTGAGGATCCTCAGCAGGCCTTTTTCGAATTTGAGCAACTCCCCGGTCCGCGTGATTCGCCCCTCAGCAAAGATGCAAACCAGTTCACCATTGTTTAACGCGTCACGTGCAGTGTTCAGGGACCGAATGAGCCCTTTGGGGCCATCGCTGCTCTTGATCGGAATGATGCCGAACAGATTGGACAACCAGCCCATGACTCCCCCCTGAACATAGTCCGCGTAGGCAATCATGCGGATCGGGCGGGAACTGGTGAGCAGGATCAGAATGCCGTCAATCCACGTGACATGGTTGGCCACCAGCAGAGCAGGGGAGCGGTCGGGAATATTTTCCAGCCCATACGTGCGGACTCGATAGACAAAACGACTCATCAGCCAGACAACAAATCGAATGGTGGCCTGAGGCAGAAGCCAGAGCGAATACAGCAGGATCGGCAGGGTCCCCAAACCAGCCACGAGGAAGATCTGATCGGCCGACAGTTCCAGCTCAGTCCGCAGCAAGGGAAACAGGATGGACACCAGCAGAATGCCAACGGACGTGATTTGGTTTCCAGCCGCCAGAATGGCGCCCAGCGATCCATGTGGGCTGCGATCCTGCAGGTAGGCGGACAGCGGGACATTAAACAGTCCGCCCCCCAGTCCAATCAGGGCCAAAGCCAGTCCAAACATCAGCATGGAGTCTGAACTGAACCACGCCAGAACGCACGCTGCCGCCATCACGACGGTTCCGAGAGGAACCATGCCCAGTTCCACACGTCCGGCCGACCAGACACCGGCCAGCAGACTGCCAGCCCCCACTCCGATCGACAGCACGGCCAGAAAAGTGCCCACACTTGTCTGTCCGAGCTTCAGGTTATTGATCACAAACGTATCAATGTTGAGCTGAGCCAGGGCCGCAAGCGACCAGAAGAACGCAATCCCCAGCGTGACACGAAAGATGGGTTTGTCGGACAACACCAGGCGGATGTCGCGCCAGGAATGGACGAGAGGATTCCACGGAAACGCCAGCTGCGGACTGGCGGGCCGAACAGGCGAAATCAGCAGCGACGCCAGCAGCCCCACCACGGCAACGCCCGTCAAAGCGAGGCCGCTGAGCCACAGGCCCGACTGCCCACCCGGCTCACTCTGACCATACAGCAGGTTGCCGGCGATCGTGCCGACAATCACAGCCAGCAGCGTCACCAGTCCCGTCAGTCCATTGGCGGCGGACAGCTTCTCGCGGGGAACCAGTTCGGGAATGATGCCAAACTTCGCCGTGCTCAATAGTGCACTTTGAGCGCCGGTCAGAAACAGGACGACAAACATGCCCGGCAAACTGCCCAGTCGAATCATGAAAACGCCGACCACCATGATCACCACTTCGAACACCTTCAGCCCAACCGTCGTGGTCTTCTTGCTGAAGCGATCGGCCAGCCACCCGCTCCATGGCGCCAGGACAATGGAGGGCACGATAAAACTGGCCAGTCCCAGGGACAGCACAAGCGATTCACTGGCCTGCTGCTCCGCTGCTGACACATCAGAGCCGGCGCTCATCTGAAACTTGGCAATGGGCACAATCAGCCAGCGAAACATGCTGTCGTTGACGGCCGTGAGGAACCCCATCACCAGATACCCGAGGAAAGATCGGGAAGCCAGCGAACCGGCTGGGGGGCTCTGTTGGGGCTCTGACACTCACCACCTCGTAACGCAACTTCGGCGAAACCCGCCAGTTTATCGGTTTGTCAGCATCAGAACCACAGCAGTCCACCCCCGTCGCAGCAATGAATCCGCCGGGCGACCATGATTCAATAATTCGGCAAGAGATTCTGTTGCATCGCGGGCGAATCCACGGTGGTCCTGCAGGTGGCCGAAAACGCTCTGCTGTGTCAGCAAACCTCGGCCACACATTTTTGTTGTCCTGCTCGCCACTGGGAAGTTTGGCTCCGGCGAGTATCATCCAGTGAGTCGCCCACGTTCTCCTGCTGACGGAGTGTCGGCTCTTCGGAAGTATTCTGACCAGACACGCCTGCCACAGTTTCATGGCTGAATCGAACCCTCAATCGCTCGACACAGACTCCATCGTGTTCTTCGACGGAGTCTGCGGACTGTGCAGTCACACCGTCGACCTGCTGCTGCGTCTTGACGGTCGTTCGAGGCTGAAATTTGCGCCACTGCAGGGGACCACGGCCGAACAGCTGGTCCCGGAAAATGTGCGGGAAGATCTCAATACTTTCGTTTTTTCGTCGAATGGCAAACTGCACTACCGATCGGGCGCCATGGCTCGGATCCTGATGACGATCGGAGGACTGTGGGGCGTGTTGGGCGTGCTGCTGTGGCTCATTCCTTTTCCCCTGCGCAATCTGGGCTACCGCATTGTGTCACGCCTGCGGTATCGTCTGTTTGGGAAACACGAATCGTGTCGTCTTCCCACGGTGGAAGAACGCAAACGATTCCTCGACTAAGGTTACGTTCGTCACACGATCTCATGTGTAACGGCAGGAGAGTGTCTGTGAATTCAACGATCGAACTCTCGACACAGGACGAGTCGGCGCCGCGTGTCCGCCGTCGCTGGAAACGGCAGGCCGTTTTTTGCAGCGCCGCGTTTTTTGTCAGTTACGTGATTACAGCCGGCCCCGCCGTTTTTATGGCGCGGCGATTCGATCAGCCCATGTTCGATCGCATCGTCAAAGTGCTTTACGCGCCCCTGATCCTGCTGGTCAAAGCCGACGTCCCTGTGATTTCTCCGCTGATCGAAGCATGGGTCAAACTGTTCCGTTAACCGGCATTCGACCGGCATATAGACTCCCCACCGCGTTAGTACCTTCTGTCAGGAAACGGCAGAATCATTCCCTCCTGGCGTAGCCGCCTGGAGGAAATTTTTCACACAACCGCTGCTGCAGCTTAGTGAGCATGTCAGCGGGCAGTTCATCAACGATGTTCTCTCGCTCACCGAAGCCGCGCTGATAATCGTACGCTTCACGGGCGAGCACTCGGCCCGTTTCAAAGTCCCGCCATTCCGTATAGCGCATCTGCGCGGTGCGAACAGAAACGCCCATCACCTCCGGCTGCCCCTTGTAGTAGGCGGGCCGCGGATGCTGCGTCCAGGCACATCGATCCAGCGGCTGCCTGGGCCGGTTGAGCAATGGAACAAGAGAGACGCCATCAGTTTCGCCCGGCAGAGGCAGCCCACACAGTTCGGCCAGCGTGGGATACAGGTCCACCAGTTCGACGGGCACAGGACACACCTGACCGGCGCCGCGGCCATCGGGCAGACTGATCAGCAAAGGCACGCGGGCATCCCGCTCAAAGTTCGACGTCTTGCACCAGAGTGAGTTTTCTCCCAGGTGAAATCCGTGATCGGACCAGAACACGATGATTGTGTTGTCACGCATGTGAGTTTGCTCCAGGGCGTCGAGCAAAAGGCCCAGCTGCGCGTCCAGATAGCTAATCCCGGCCAGATAGCCGTGACGAAGTTCTCGCACCTGCCCGAGCGTCAGTCCCTGCCTGCCAGCGGCACGGAGGATTTCCCGG
This sequence comes from Planctomycetaceae bacterium, assembly GCA_024742875.1. Lineage (GTDB taxonomy): Bacteria > Planctomycetota > Planctomycetia > Planctomycetales > Planctomycetaceae > Fuerstiella. Next base: position 15,347 of record JANSXP010000097.1, read on the forward strand.
CTGTCGTGAAAGGCGAAAGCTGGCGCCCTGTCCGGCTTCCCGGCGAATTTCGGCAGACTGATCTCTGACCGTTCGTACATGTCCCAGTATCTGGCGGGCGCGTTAAACGGCAGATGCGGTTTCCAGAATCCGACCGCCAGAAAAAGGGGCTCTGCATCGGGCGCGGTGGCTCGTGCACGAATCACATCCGCGGCGGTGGCCGCGATGCGACCATCAAAGTATGCCGTGTCAGGCACAGCGAGGCGATGGCAGCGCGGCGCTGTGGCGAGGTCTGGTGGAGACTCACCGGGCAGTAACGGCTGGTCATCATCGTGTCGAGCAAAATGATACTGAGCAGGAACAGACCACGAGTCAGGATCTCCCTTCAGAGCTGTTCGCCAGTTGTGAAAGATCTTGCCGATCCCCTGCGTAAAGTAACCCTGCTGCCGAAACAACTGCGGCAGCGTTACGATCTCCGGACGAGCGTCACGCAAGCCACGGGTGAGATTCCAGATTCTCAGCGAGTCTGGTCGCAGCCCGGTCAGCAGCGAAGCACGCGACGGGTTACACAGGGCCTGCTGACAATAGGCACGCTGAAACAGCACCGCCGATCGGGCCAGCCGGTCAAGTGAAGGTGTGATGGCTGTGTCGTGCCCGTAACAGGCGGCGTCACACCGCATGTCATCTACGGCCACAAACAGAACGTGCGGACGATCCGCCGCAGAACACGAGGCAGACAAACAGCTCAGCAGCAGGCACACAGGCGGCAGGGCGAATCTGTTCATCAATCCGGCTCCACTTTGGTATCACGATGGGATTCTGATCTCAAAGATATACGATTGGGGCGGTCACTCAACACCGATACGCCTTCCCGTTCTTACGGAGCCCGCCATGTACAGCCCATCAAACCTGCTTTTGCTGCTTCCCATCTTTTGCGTTTCACAAACCGCCCTGGCCGACCAGAAACCGGCCGCACTCATTCGCGGTACGGCTCCCGGATGGCGTCCACTGGGCAAAGACGACTTTGAGCAGGTGAACAGCCACGACGACACGTGGTCTTTTGTGGACGGCGAAATTCACTGCACAGGCAAACCTGTGAGTGTCATGAAAACAAAGTCGCAGTTCACTAACTTCGAACTGGTCTGCGAGTGGCGACACCTGAAGAACGCGGGCAACTCCGGCATCTTTTTATGGACTATCCCGGAATCACTCTCGGCGCTCAAAGGCCCGGGACTTCCACAGGGCATCGAAGTTCAGGTTCTGGACCTGGGGTACAAAGATCAGTATGAGCAGGGCGGCAAACGCAAGGCCGACTGGTTCACGTGCCACGGCGACGTTTTTCCAGTGGGAGCCGCCAAAATGAAGCCGTTTCCTCCCGTGGCCCCGAATGGACGCCGCAGCTTTCCCACACAGGAAACGACTAAAGGGACCGGGCAGTGGAATCACTATTACGTGCGTGCCATCAATGGCGAAGTACGGTTGTGGGTCAACGGCGTGGAAGTCAGCGGAGGGACCGGCTGCTCGCCGGCGACGGGTTTCATCTGCCTGGAATCGGAAGGATCACCGATCGAGTTTCGGGGGCTGAAGATTCGCGAGCTGCCATAACAGGGACAACTCCAGCGACCGAATGGCAGAACGCCTGCTCGTTCGAGCAGGCGTTCGTCTCTTCATCCTGAGTTGGCCGCTACTGGACAGTTCCCGTCAGACTGTCGGCAGCACAACGGCCGTTCGCAGCGTTGACGCTGTCGCGAAAACCTCACTACTGTCCCGGTGACATACTCACGCTGGCGTCCGGCACATGAATGTCCAGCTGCGGAAATGGAATTCCAATGCCAGCGTCATCCAGATGATTCTTTACGGACTCTGTCAGTGCCTCGGTCACTGGCCAGTAGTTTTCGGCCTTCGTCCAGAAACGCACCGTCCAGTTGACACAGGAGTCCCCCAGCGTGCCGAGCACGACCTGATATCCGCGTCCGTCTCCTGCCACCATCTGACTTTGCAGCGCGGTGGCCGCCTGTTCCAGCACTTCGCGAGTCTGTCGCAGATCGGCTGAGTAGTCGGTGCCGACAGCCACGTCCACACGTCGTTCTTCGTGATGCGACAGATTTTCGATCGTGCCTGAGGCGATCGCTGAATTGGGCACGATGATGCGACGGTTGTCGGGCGTGTCCATCGTCGTGGTAAACAGGTCGATCTCGTTGATCTTCGCTGTCACACCGGCGGCACTCACCACATCGCCCACCTTAAACGGCCGGAACACGAGCAGCATGATGCCGGACGCAAAGTTGCCCAGCGTGCCCTGAAACGCCATGCCAATGGCAAAACCGGCGGCCGCCAGAATCGCCGCAAAACTGGCCACTTCAATGCCGACGGTGCTGAGCACGGCGATGACAATACACGTCATCACACTGTAGTAAACCATCTTGCCAACGAATCGTCCGAGTGTTTCATCCACCCGCTTGCGAACCGGCGCACTGATGATGCGAGCCAGCAGTTTGGCCACCATATAGCCGATAATCAGCGCCAGCAGCGCACCGACGGCAGGGATTGCGTAATCAGAAATGAGCGGCCAGGCGGCCTCCCAGTCGCCGTTTTTTAAGCCTTCCAGTGCCTTACTGACATCACTGGCGGCTTTGTCACTGACCTGCTTAATCCTGTCTTCAACGGCAGGTGGAGTCTCTTCACCCTGGAACATCCGTGTTCTCCTCAAATCAATCCAATTTCAATCACGGTCGCGTTTGTGCGCGAACAACGAAACGGCCCGATCTTCGGCAGACACCGAATGCCGGAAAACTACTTCGAACGGCACTTTGCCGCGACACGTGATTCCCCCTGCAGCCGGCCAATCAGCCATCAGAACGCGGCACCTTTTTGGTCCTGCGCGACATTGGCCGATGGGTGACAGGCATGGCAGAAACTGCCGCTGTAAGCGCAACAGAAAAGGACACGCCCTGCGACGTGTCCTTTCCCACAAATCGTGACCGCAACGGGGCGGCTGAAAGATCGGCCGACCATATCAGCCTGTCCTATTGTGTCAGCCTTTCGCGTCGGCTTTGACTTCTTCCTGGGATCCCTTGGCTTTAGCACCCGCTGCCGCGCCCCCCTTTTTCTTCACAACAACAAACGCTTTTTCAAACGCTTTGTCAGAGAAAGCCAGCTGCAGCTGATCGTCACCTTTTGTCGCGGCCGCTTTTTCTTTGCACTTTTCGCAGCAGAAGCGAACCATCACACCGCCCACTTTTGTCTTCTGCTCTTTGTTCAGCTTGCCGCCGGAAATCGGACATTTGGCCTGGCGATACTGCCGCGTCCTGACCAGTTGCTGATTGGCTTTGGCCGCAAACGGAGTCGCATCCTTCTCCATTTTGGATTTGCAGCCCGCGCAACAGACGTAGACTTTGGCGTCGCGATAGGCCACGACTTTCGCATCGGCAATCTTGATTTCCTTACCGGCAATCGGGCAGGTAACCGTCGTCACCGGTTTGCGAGCTCTCTTTTTGGGCGTTTCTTTCTTCTCATCAGCCTGCAAACTGGAAACCGCCAGAATCATGGCGCACACAGCACAGCCGAACGTCAGCAGAGACTTTTTCACGAATCGATTCTCCCGAAAACTGAATGAACATACGAGAGGCGAATCTCGCCTGAGACCAGCTTAACGTGAATGGCTCCCCGGACACAATCAAAGCGGGCCGAACAGCCCGCCGTTGCCACCCTGCAGAACACCGAAGAAAGGCCAGTCGCTGCCTCCGAGCAGAAAACACGGGCGATTGTCATTGTCGCCGCACAATATTCAGGTGTCACCAGGCAGACCAAACGCCTGCCTCACCGCGACAGGAATCGACAGCGGACGAAACGTGTCTGCATCCACGTATACCCAATCCGTCTGTCCGCGGGCCACCAGGACGTCATCGGACTCACGAATGAACTCATACATTCTGGTGCAGCGGACCCGTCGAAAATCACTCAGCCAGGTGTTTAAAGCGATGGGCTCATCGGCGAAGGCGGGCTTGAGATATTCGATCTGATGAGACCGGGCAACCCAGGTCGTCCGACTGTCCCGCCAGGAGCCATGTTCCATAACGGCCCGAGAATGGGCAACGGCCACGTCCTGCATCCAGCGGACGTATGCGACGTTGTTGACATGGCCATTGCGGTCAATAACGTCCGGTGCAATCGTGAATCGGTGCACGAATCTATTAGCGTCGTCGGCAGACATGGTGACCTGGGGCTGATGGAGACTTCGTGATTCTGGCTGGCCGTCAGCCTCGACGATCACAGCGCTTCATTTCTGCCAATTTTGACAGCCCCCGAGCGAATCACCAGCGAGTTTACTAAAGTGTTTTGATCCACACTCGGCGAATGGGCGTTCCGCCATTTACCGGCTGTCACAACACTGCCCCGGAATTGTGCCCCCATCGGCCCAGGGGCCGCAAATCAGATTTTCGCTCATGAGAGGAGCTAACGTTGCAGAGCCACGAAATTGACTACGAAATCTTTGGCGATGACATGCAGATGGTGGAGGTGGAGCTCGATCCCGGAGAAACGGTGATCGCAGAAGCAGGCGCCATGAATTACGTCGAAGAGGGCATCAGTTTTCATGCCAAAATGGGAGATGGTTCGGAACCCGATCAGGGGCTGATGGGCAAGCTGTTCAGCGCAGCGAAACGGAAAATGACGGGAGAGTCATTGTTCATGACGCACTTCACCAACGAAGGTGGCGGCAAGAGTCGGGTGGCCTTCGCAGCTCCGTTTCCGGGCAGGATCATTCCGATTGACATGTCCAAAGTCGGTGGCCGCGTGTTCTGCCAGAAGGACTCCTTTCTGTGTGCGGCCCTGGGGACACGTGTCAGCATTGCGTTCACCAAGCGATTCGGCGCGGGCTTTTTCGGCGGCGAGGGGTTCATCCTGCAGAAAATCGAGGGAGACGGGATGGCCTTTGCCCATGCGGGCGGGACGGTCGTGAAAAAACGCCTGGAGGGCCAGACACTGCGAGTTGATACAGGCTGTCTTGTAGGTTTCTCCGGGGACATTGAGTACAACATTGAACGTGCGGGCAACCTGAAGTCCATGTTCTTCGGCGGTGAAGGCCTGTTTCTGGCCACTCTGCGGGGACATGGAACTGTGCTGCTGCAGAGCCTTCCGTTTTCCCGACTGGCAGATCGCGTGCTGCAGAACTCCTCGGCCGGCATGAGCAGTCAGGGCGAAGGATCTGTGCTCGGCGCACTGGGCAATGTTTTTGGCGATTAGAAGTTGCCTGAATCCAGCACAACACAAACCACAGTCCGGAGCAAAGTATGGCGGGACGCGCAGCGGGGACATTCATTGTTTTGGGAATGGGCCTGCTGTTTGCGCTCATCGGTGGTGGCGTGGGGTTCTTCATCGGCAAGCCGATCCTCGACAACGCCAAAGCCAGTGAGTCGTGGCCGAGCGTGCCCGGTCGGGTGATCGAATCCGAGGTGGAACGCCGCCGCAATGACGGCAAGACCACCTACAGTGCGCTCGTTGTCTGCGAATACACGGTGAATGGAGAACAGCTGGAGTGCGACGAAATCTGGTTCGGTCAGTACTCCACCTCGGATCGCTCCGAGATTGGAAATATCGTCCGGCAGTATCCTGTCGGTCAGCAGGTAGACGTCTTCTACTCCCCCGACGATCCGACGGTTGCCGTACTGCAGCCAGGCGTCACGATCAGCAGCTATCTGGTGTTCGGAATTGGCATGCTGTTTCTGGGGATTGGCTCGCTGATGGTGGTGGGTCCTCTCGTCAAGGGTGTGTTCCTGACGGCCGCCATGGCCACTGCTCCGCAAGACTCATTTGCGGGCGGAGCCACGTTTGACGACGATCAACACTCTCGTTTTGGCGACAACGATTCGGATGGTCTGTACAGGGATGATCCTGCCTTCCGCGGGCCAGTGCGGTTTGACGATGAGGAAGAACACGGCCACGAAGAGAGTGACGATGGATTCCCCGGAATTCCCGGTTGAAGCCGCGTGAAGTGCCACCGGTCCCGCCAACGCGCGTGATCGTGACCATCGAGAATTGCAAGCTCGTGCGTCAGTAACGCTCAACAATTCGGCATTTTGCGTCAGCAGGGCCGCACAGCGAGCGTATCTCCACATGGGTGGGCGACGAAAGACGAATCGCGTCAGGCCACTTTCCGGCTTTCCCGACGGTGCAAATGGCTGGAAAATCGGGCTCGCCCTCGAGGTGTTCCCACGACCACTGGCCCTGCACCCGCTTTGCAGCCTGTTGATTCCTTCGCGTGTGGCACCGCATTTGCTCCCGTAATCGGGTAGCACAGGCGTGCACAATTACCCTGTGCTGTTCACCACAGCGAATCTCGCAGGGAAAGCCTCAAGCAATGAATGCCACTCCGTTCCACGATCCCGGGTTCATCACGGTCCAGCAGCACATTCTGAAAGAGCAGTCCCGGTTCCCCGGCGCGTCCGGAGAATTCTCCTGGCTGCTGTCGGGGATCACACTCGCCGCCAAGATGATTGAATCGCAGGTCCGCCGCGCCGGCCTGAACGACATTCTGGGTGCCCATGGCGAAATCAACGTGCAGGGAGAAGTGCAGCAAAAACTGGATGTGTACGCCAACCATGTTATGTCGGCCTCACTGGGAGTGCGTGACAGCGTCGCCGTCATTGCGTCCGAAGAAAATGAACATCCCACGGTGCTGCGGAATCAGTCGCCCAATGCGCGTTACATCGTCATCTTCGATCCACTGGACGGATCCTCCAACATCGATGTGAATGTCAGTACGGGCACCACGTTTTCCATCATCAAACGCCCCAACGGCGTGTTCTGCGACAACGACATTCTGCGGCCCGGCTATGAGCAGGTGGCTGCCGGCTATGTGCTGTATGGCTCGTCGACCATGCTGGTGTATTCGGCGGGAAATGGAGTCCACGGATTCACGCTGGACCCGGCCATTGGTGCGTTCATTCTGAGCCACGAAAACATGAAGATGCCCGCCCAGGGCAGTTACTATTCCGTCAACGAAGCTCATATCGACGCGATGCCGGCCTGCTTTCAAAGCTACATCAACCGACTGCGCAGCGGCGAGCTGGGACAGAAATATGTGTCCCGCTACATCGGCTCTATGGTGGCCGATTTTCATCGCACACTGCTCAAAGGCGGCGTGTTTATGTATCCGCCCACCAAATCCCATCCCGCTGGCAAGCTGCGGCTGATGTACGAAGCCAACCCGGTCGCGTTCCTGGCCGAGCAGGCGGGCGGACGGGCGACTGACGGCCGCGAGCGCATTTTGAATAAGATGCCCGAAAACGTGCACGACCGGACGTCGCTGGTGGTCGGCGGCACGTTCGAAATGACACAGTTTGAAAAATGCCGGCGAACGGAACGCACGCCCGCTTACGACAGTCCGATCACCAATCCGATTTAGGTGGATGCGTCGCTGGCTTCGTCGGCGTTTGCGGGCTGACGGCTCAGCTGTGCTGCGTCAGCGGGACCGCTGCCGACGGGCTCTTCAGCATCGGGATCAGCATGAGCGACCGGCAGCTCATCAATCCCGGGCAGCCTCAAAATCACCGTGATGCCCACAGCCGCCAGCAGCACGGTGACGCAGGCAGGCAGCGGACGGTCGCGTGTAAAATAGACCGTCGCACTAACCGCCAGCACCACGACAGAAACAGCGCGAACCTTGACACTCGAACGGACGCCACGTTTCACCTGCCAGTCTGTGAGAATGCCACCGACAAAGCGGGAACGCAGCAGTTTTTGGTTTAGCTGCGGCGAGATGCGTACCAGAAAATAGCTCGTGAGCAGCAGAAACGGAGTTGTGGGAAGGCCCGGCAACAGCAGCCCCAGCGCGCCAAGAACGAAGAA
>JANSXP010000161.1 GCA_024742875.1 Planctomycetaceae bacterium
ATTTGACCACGAGTCTACGACGTCTGGGCGGTTTCGCAGGATGATGTGGAAGTGATTGGACATCACGGCGAAGCCGAGGACTTCGATGCCCATGATGCCGGCCAGAAATTCGAATCGGTTGCGAATCCACTGTCTTCGATATTCAAAGTCGGTACCGCTGACAGGATCTTTGCCGCACAGGAATCCACGTCTGACGCATCGATTGATGCAATGGACGATGTTGATTTCGTCGTGAGGGCAAACCTGTTGTCGCTGAGTTCTGGGCATATCGGGCCTTCTCATCGAAATGGCCCGCTTGTTGAGGATAGAACTGTGCGGCACGTTCTTCGACAGGAAGTCAGCCGCAATCAAAGCGAATCAGGGAAATCCATGACGCCATGCAGCTAGAGGTGGGTGGCACCTGTGGCTTGCCAACTGTGCTGAGTTACGCCTGTCGGCTAACCCAGTCTATATCGCTGTTCTTTATGCCAAGGCGAATCTTTCGCGCACGGGAAAGCCGTCAGCCATCGCCATAGATACTGGCATGAAGACGTTTCACGAGTGGCTCAGAGAACGGCAGAAGCAACAGGAAGGGCTGTTGCTGGGCAGTGACGGCAGGCTGGAAGGCATGTCACCAGCGAATCCATTACCGAAGGGTTCAGCGTTCAACAAGAGCTTGAGCAAAAAGCCAAAGCAACCGCCGTCAGGCGTGCCGGTGTTCAAGCCGTGGAAGCCTGCTCAACCGGCCGATTTTCAGCATGCGGATCACTCGAAAGGCGTGAACGTTAATGTCAAAATCCTGTCGTCACGGCAACGGCAAGCCAACTCGATGATGTCGGCGATATGAGCTTTCTCAGCTGCATCGAGTTCTTTGCTCAGTGTCTCCAATTCTGAAATGAGGCAATCCATCTCAGCATGTGAAAACACGTCGTAACTGAACTCGCTCAACTGCGACAGCAACGGGAACGTCGCCACATCACGAATTAGATAGCGTTCATTACCGGGCAATGCGACTCTGGATAATTCACTGCTTTCGCCGTTTTCAAGGATGACTGTGATCATGGTAGCGTTGCTGACCTTCCTAGTGCCCCCGGGAAGGTGTTTACCACATTCCCCTTAACATCGGTAATGACCGTGATGATGGATGTAGGTGTGCCGCCCTTGTTGAGTGGAAGATTACCTACAACCTGACCAACATCAACTTCCCGAATGTAATTCCCTGATGTGCCGGACTGCCGAATCGGGGAACCAATCACATCCTTTCGTTGGAGAATCGCCTTCACTTGGCCCTTTGTGATGCTGAACTGCGATTTTGAATTTGCACCAGCCCCTCCGTGGTTCTTCCAAGCATATTCGATTCCAGAGCCTTTTGCGTTTGGGGCACCATTACGAAGGTTGATCTTTTTTGTCTCAACATTGATCATCCTGCCACGGAATTCGCCTTTGAGCGGTCCCTTTGGGGCAAATGTATATTTTCCGTCCTTTCCCTTGATCCAGTTTTTCCCATCACTCATTTCGTTAGCAATATACACTGCCGCCTCATCGTCCCCGCACCCAAGGAGAAGCTACCGGTGCCACCCAAATGTACGCGGTCGAATCGCGATGATCTTCGCGAGGAATGGACGTGGTTGGGCCAATGCCCGCAGCAGTACGGAAGTGATCTCTTCCAATTGAACGAAAGCTCATGCCCGTTTCGGGCAAAGTCGAGCAGTCTCAACTGATCGCGCGGTCGCAATGGAAACGGCCTGAGATGGCCGCGCAGGGGCGATCTCCCAGCGTTGAGTGACCTCTGTGCAGAGTGGTTGGGCTAAGCGAACAACTGTCCGCGTGTTGGCAGCTTTCCTGGACGCGTCTTCCCCAATTTGTCAGCGTATTGCCGAATGGAAGACGTGCGGCCGATTGCCTGCGAATTCCAGCGGTTGAATCGCTTGATGCTATCGACCCAGACTGCAGGTGAGACCCCCAGGTGATCCAGAATGGGAGCGAGTTCTCCAGGTATGGCTCCGTGTTTCCCATCCCTGCGGAGTTGGCGCCCCGTCCAGTCGAGCAACCGGAGATACTCAGGCAGGTGCATAGACAGAATGCCATTGTTGCTGACTCGGCGTTTGGGCTTCCGCATTCGCACCCGCTTCCGCCTCGGTTCGAGCGAGACAGGGGCGAGCCAGCCTGCGTTTGGGCCATGTTCGCAAACAGCGTCAGCCTTGTTGGGATCTTCCCGCCGCGCGGCCTCTTTGAGGTCCCTTGCGCGGGCCTGGGCGCTGGTAAAGTCACTGGATTCGATGGTTTTGGCGATGGCAGCACGGATTGGGTTCAGATCCACGTACTGCATGCAGGCGAGAATCGCGGCGTCATCCAGCAATGGCTGGCATTTGAATCGGCCTTCCCAGAACCGCCCCGTGACTTCCTCCTCTTTGTTGGCTCTGCGTGCGATCCACTCACAGGCAAAACGCATGAACCAGGACACAGATGACAAGCGAGATCGCCACTCCTCGAGCCTGCTTTCGTCGTTGGCCAGAAGTTCGATTTCCTGTTTCGTTGCCGCGACTGGGGAACCGTTCTCGTCACGACGTGCAGGGCACAGTTGCCACCACCGCCTGGCGACTTCCTCATTTGACCACGAGTCTACGACGTCTGGGCGGTTTCGCAGGATGATGTGGAAGTGATTGGACATCACGGCGAAGCCGAGGACTTCGATGCCCATGATGC
>JANSXP010000003.1 GCA_024742875.1 Planctomycetaceae bacterium
ATGGTCTCCGCATCGCGAAGCTTCTTCACAATCTGCTCCGCTGAATGACGCTTTCGTCGTTTCGTTGACATCGAATCTCCTTGCCTATCTCGGCTCCGAGACTCTCATAACTGCTGGACCAATTCAACAATGGCAGACCACTTTGATTTGCCCGCGTGCTCTGTCTTCTAAAGGCCTAAAGGCCGGGAAGCCCCACGGGTTGTTGTCCTAGACTCAACCAAACAACCCCAACGTTGTTTGGTTTCCGCAAATGTCCTCCCTAAAACCATGGAGCAGCTCTCAAATAGCTCGTTGTGCTGAGTTTCAACGAATAAGGAGCGTCAGCAAGCCAATTCAATTCCAGTCTCTGTCGTAGGAGCATTCGAATGGAACGAAATGAACCAGGAGGCTGCCTCTTCGCCATTCTCAGCCTCTTGCGGACAAGAATCGAGCCAGGTGAATCGGACAACGAAGCACCGTTGCCATACCGACGGAATCAGTTTTTCATCACAGACTCTGAGAAGTCATTCTTCCGTGTTCTTAAGTCCGAAGCGCCTGACGGGTTCCTTATCACACTAAAACCCAGACTCGGAGATCTCCTGTTCGTGCCACGTGGGACACAGCATTCGCACCGGCACCGCAACCGCATAAATCAAAAGCATGTTGATTTTCTGATCGTGAACGAAGGAACCCTCGAACCTGTCCTCGCGATCGAGCTCGACGATCGAAGCCACGAGCGAGCAGACCGAAAAACCAGAGATGCGTTCGTGGATGACGCGTTTAATGCTGCTGGTGTGCCGCTTCTGCGCGTGCAAGCCGCCCGGACATACTCTCCAACATTAATCCGGGATAAGATTCGCCCAATTCTGGAGCGCCGACCGGAGAATGAACCCGCAGCTTCTCCGGCAAGTGGAAAAGAGCCCCCGCTCTGCCCTCAATGCGGCGACGAGATGGTGAAACGAAAGTCGAGGAAGCCCGCAAGGAAAACACGGGCCTTTTGGGGGTGCTCGAACTATCCTCACTGCAAGGGAATCCGACCGCTTGGTTAAGCGAGTCACCATCTTTCCCGCGACTGAATGCAGGATTGGATACCACGGAGCAAGTGGCGCTCTCTGGAGAGAGCTAGGCACTGACCGGCACTACACTGCGCAGCAATTGGTAGATTGAGTCAGCGATAGTGTCTTTGCATCCTGACAACGACCAAGAGGTTGGCTGGAGTGGGGTTTTACGTACGGGCTCTTCCAGGGATTTCGGCGACTAGGGTTCCTAAGACTCGCGTTTCGAATGAAACATTCGTCATATTCTGCGACAGCCGCAGGCGGCATTGCTCAGGTGTCATCTCAACTGTAGCCTTGCGAACGCAACCAGCAGAGCCGGGTCGGTTCAGCGTTGAGAAGCAGAAGAATGCACGTTGTCTCTATCTACACCAACAAAGGCGGTGATGGGAAATCAACAGTCACCGTCGGATTGGCTGAGTATCTCAGTGGAAACCGCGATCGAAACGTCCTTGTCATAGATCTCGACGCTCAGGCGTCTGCCACTTCTGCCATCCTGGGTCGCGGCGCAAAACGAGCGGCGGCCAAGAGTGGGAAAACATCGCTGGCGTTAATGAGGGAGCTGATCGAAACCAAAGTGCCCCTCAGGAATCTTGAGCGATTCATCACCTGTCGACCTGCCGCCAGCGGACGTTCGGGCTCTGCACTGGGCGAAATCAGCGTCATGCTGCCCACAGGTCCCGACATTGACGAAATCGAAGACATGCTGAACAAGATGAGGCATGCCAAGCTGTTTCAAAGGTATCTGAAGCCAGCATTGAAAAAGCAGGGCTTCGACTACGTGCTGATCGACCTGCCGTCCAATGTACGACCAAAACGCGACAAGATCTGCATGAATGCGCTGGTGATGAGCGACTTCGCGCTCGTGCCTGTCAAAGCGACGGAGATGTCACTGGATGGCATGGAGACAACATTCAAGAACATTGAATGGGCCCAGAAAGCGTCGCGGCAGCGGACTCCCGCCACACTGGGCTTTCTGCTGAATGCCACCGACAGACGATTCAAGCAGTTTAAGGCCACGTTTCCGCCGATTCTGGATCAGTCAAAGGACGGAAACCTGCCGCCTGTACTGGATGTCGTCTGGCCGCATTCGGCCGCTTTTCAGAATGCCACCGCTCATAATGAGGATGTTTCCACTCTGACAGAGAAGTTTGGCGCTGCCCATAAGCAGGCGCGGCTCACGACGATTGAGTTTGAACGGCTGTGCAATGGATTTGATCCCGAACAGCAGCCGAAGGACGTCATGCGGGCACTCGAACGGATCGACGTGATTTGACGCGGGTCATGTGCTCGGCAGTGTATCATCACGTGTGAGGCAAGAAGCGAATCCCACTTGCAAAACAGGAGCACAGCGAATGCATTTTTCTGCAGAGGCGCGGACGCCGGAGGGGGATGAGAATACGTGTTCCGTGTGCGGGGCGCAGGTGCGGCTGGAGCCGAGTCGGCCGCCGGGGGATGCGGTGTGTCCGCAGTGTGGGGCGTTGATGTGGTTTCCCAAAATCACAGAACTCACTGACACCGCGATCGAGACCGCCGATCAACTGGCAGAGGCCGGAGCCTTTATTGAAGCCGCGGAAGATGGACAGGTGACCGCGATGCGGTTTGTCGGCCCCATGTACAACGACGCGGCCGTCCGACAACTGGGACAGATGACCGGGCTGGCGCCCATCGATATTCGTGAGACGGACATCACAGAAATAGGCGCCACGCGGCTGCGCGTACTGATGCCAAACACTCGTGTGATTCACGGGAAACGTCCGGGCGACGACTCCTGAGAAAATGGCCCAGGCCAGCTGCTGCACTCGATTTTGGGGACGCCAATGGAGCGAGCGGCCTGGGCCGCAGTTTTTGGGTGAACAGCGTTCGAAATGCGTCGTTGAAGGAGCGTGTCGTTGGGCCCTGCAGACGGATGCCATCGTTGCAGGGGCCCAAAGTCGTGACGACTTCCGCTACGGTGGGGATGGAACCCACGGGCGACTGGACGCAGAATCCTGCTGCCAGTTGACTTGCGGACGGTGAGTATGGTCCGATTCCCTCTCGCAACCAAACTTCCAGGCGAGGGCGAGGGGCATGGCGACATCGGCGAATTCCGTTCCGGCGACGGCAAATTGTGTTTCCCATGATCCAGCCAGGGCGACGGCTTTGACGGCTTCGGCCAGACCAAAGTCCAGCGCGGTCCGCGTGCTGACGGCGGTGGCGGCGGACTGTTATCGCTGGGGATATCTGCTGGCGATGTACACAGGTCTGCGAGCGATTTTCAACCGGCTCACTGACACCCTCCGCCGTCGGTCGATCGGCGATCCAGCCCTGTCAGCAGGACGGCTGGACGGCCTGTGCGTGCCGTTTCCTGCAGACGCGTTCGCGTCTGACCTGGTGATCCGCGTCCACACACGTTCGATCGCCCTGCCGGGCGTGCGGGCAGGGATGATCTCGGTGGCCGCGTGTCTGACGTCTGTCACCGGGGCGACCCGCCTGAGCTGGCGACACCGTCTGCTGCGGTGGACGAGTCACTTTGGCTGTGGCGATGTGGAGATTGCGTTTTACGAAAGCGACCAGGCCGTCACCCTCTACGGCTTTCGCAACATCATCGCTGGCAACAGTCGTCGGCTAAGGATGCGGCTGCCAGCAACCGCGGTGCCCGATGACCCGCACACCAGCGCTCTTGTGATCGCCGCCATCGTGCAACGGCTGACAGACGGTGGACAGCGTGTCAGGCTGGCCAGTCCGGCCGAATGCGTGAGTTTGGCGGTCAATGATCGCCTGCTGCCCGCTCATCGGCGCGGTCGCGCTCAGACTTCTTTGCGGCGACGTTACCGTGAACTGTGGCGCCGCACAGCCGCCCTGAACCCCGATGCCGCGGCAGCTGTCAATGTTTGTCAAACAGCCGTGTCTGACGTGACTCGACTCAAGTGAGAAATCCATTCATGCTGACGGCCCTTGATGTGCAGTACACTCACGGCGGTGACGGAGCCGCCCATGCGGCGGCTGTGGTCTTTGACAGCTGGGACAGCCAAGCGTCTGCGGCGGAATACACGAGCGTACAGTCACCCGTGACCGATTATGAGCCTGGCAAATTCTTTCAGCGCGAGCTGCAGCCGCTGTTGCAGGTGATCAGCAAAATCCGTGAGCCTGTTGAAACCATTATTATTGACGGCTACTGCCATCTTTCCACAGACGGCGCCCCGGGACTGGGCGCGTGGCTGGCCGAATCCCTGCCAGAACCTGTCCCCATCGTGGGTGTGGCCAAAAATCCGTATCGCGGTTCTGCTCACGCCATCAGCGTACGACGATCCGACAGCAAACGGCCGCTGTATGTCACGGCCATTGGCATGGATCTGCAGACAGCGGCTGATTGTGTGGCCGGCATGGCGGGCGCGTTTCGGATTCCGACGATGCTGAAGCGTGTCGACACACTGGCTCGGGAGAGCGCGGCACCGTAAGGCGACCAACACCGCAACTCAGGCAGAACGTGGCCAGTCAGACCACACATGACGGAGGCGTTACTTTGAGACCCGCATCAGGAACTCACGAATGACCTGAATGTTGATCGCAAAGGAGGCTCCTTCAATGGGCGCCTTGGAAGCCACCATTCCCGCAACATTGCCGTTCGCATCAAATACCGGACCACCACTGTTGCCCGGATTCACGGCGGCCGATATTTGAATCGTGTCAACGCCGTCCACTTTTCGGGAGGCGCTGCTGACGATGCCGGTCGTCATGGTGTACTCCAGAATTTCCGCACCGGCTCCCGGATGGCCAATCACGGTCACAGCCGCTCCCGTGGCCATATCGCCGTCGCCGCGAAAATGGACGGGCGAGACAGGAGAGTTCAACTCCAGCTTCAACAGGGCAATATCCAAATCGTAGTCGGCATTCAATACAGTCGCCTGACGACGAACGATCTGCTTCGTATTGCGTGGATCAGCATACTGCACCATGACGTCAGCGCCGCTTTCGACCACGTGGGCGCACGTTACGAGATAGCCCTTCGGACCCACCACGAACCCCGTGCCGGTTCCCTCAGGCGTTTGCACAATCACTACGCTCGGCATGAAGGCTTCACCGATTCTCTCCGGTTTCAAACCTCGCGTGATCGGGCCTTCTCTTAAAGACGTCAATTCGTCACGAGGCACCGTTACGAATTGCGGCACCTGCGGAAGTACGGGCTCCCGCTGTTGCGCAGCGGCAAATTCCGACGCGTCGGTCCGCAGTCCAATTTCCTGCAGATAGGGGCCGGACACCGCGTCGCTGCGAACCAGCAGCATTGACTGTCCGCCATCTGAGAACAGCACGTCGGTCATGGGATCTCCGGCAAGTCCATCGGTCGTGGCCAGCAGACGGTTGTCCTGCCGCTCACCCGTGTCGGCATCAAACACGCCGACAGAATTTTGATTGATGGCCACATACAGCGGCAACAGCGGATGAAAGGCGCCCCTCCGAGTGCCCGCCACATCCTGTGTCGCATACGTCACCTGTGGCTGGGCGGACGTGCGGGCAGGAAAACCGATCAGGCTGCGGGAATGAGGCGGAGAGCCAACATGTGAGAGGTACACCACCCGGTCTTCGGCCGCCGTCACCCGGATGCCCCTGCCGTTGCCACCTGCTTCTTCCACGACCTCCAGCAGTCGTGGTCGACGACCGGACACGTCCCATGTCAGCAACATATCAATGCCGCCGTACTTTGGCGTCGCGATCAGACGCCAGTCGGGATTGACGTGAAAATTGGTGCCGGTGCGAAAAAGGTCGCTGTAGCCCGTCCATAGAAATCGGCCTTCGCCCGCATACTCGGCCCAGTTGCCAATGATCGCAGTGGCAGCCACCTCGCCGGAGTCCTCGTCAATTCGAAGCACGCGAAAGCGGGGCAGCTCGATGCCAGATTTCACACACAGACAGCACGTATGTTGCCCGGGGTGAACGGCCAGATCAGTGATCTCCTGAATCTCAATCGGCGACTCACTCAAATTGACCGAACGCTTCACCTGCAGGGTGCGCGCATCCAGGACTTCCAGCACCGCGGGGCTTTGTGCGACCGCGATGTACTCCCCCGCTCGCTCATCAATGAACGTATAGCGGCGCGGCAGCTCGCGCGTCCTGGAATCTTTAAGGGTGCGACCAATGACCACCAGTCGATCCCCCTGCAAAATCAGTGACCTGCGTTCACCACGACCGTGAACCACCTGAACAGCGTCGTTCTGCAAAGCCAGACGGGGAAACTGATTCAAACGCGACAGGTCACCATCCACACTGTCGGCCAGCTGGCGAGAAATCACCTCCAGCCTGAGTCGCTCAAATCGCGGGGCGCCATTTTCTGTCACACGCAGTTTGAATTCATGTGTACCGACGTCCGCCGCTGCTGGCTGCCAGGTAAGCTGGCCCGACTCATGGTGGAGTGCCGACTCTGCGTCCGCCACTTCGATTCCAACAGCATTGTTCGGCGGAATCTTCCAGGCAAATTTCTGACCGGCCACAATGTATTTGGGCCAGGCACGGAACAGATCGTCTGACGACCGGGTGGCAGATGGCTCGACAGACGCGGCGTTCAGCGATGCGTTGTTCAGCGACGCGCTGTCGTCCCCCGCCGGTTGCTGCTTTGATTCGACCGCCTCGGCATTTGGCAGCACGGGGTCGCTCGCCTGTTTCTGCGTCTGTTCCAGCAGAGTCTTCAGTGACGCATTGGAGCGTGGTGCCGGCACGGCCTGAAACGCATCGGTGCGGGCGTGCAGGATGGCTCCGTTTGTCAGATTCTGCACGAACAGGTGCAAAACATCGTCTCGGGTGACGGCAATATTGTGATCGAGCAGGTAGTCCCGTCGCCGGTAGACACGCTGGGCAAGACATGAAAACTGGCTGCCGGATTCGGGCAGCACGACGCGACGCGGTGCCCAGTTCATCTGCGTCATGGACGCGTCTACGCGATGGGGCGTAATCAGGTCCTGATCCATCGCGTAAGCCAGCTTTTGCGACACATCACCCATCAAAATATCGCCCATATCTTCTCGGATCACTCGAATGGGGTTGCCGCCGAAGACCTGATTGTCGCCAAACCACAGGCTTCCGGGATAGAGCTGATAGGTGTAGGGCGTTTGAGAAATGCCGCCGGCATACAGACGTTCCGGCTTGCCGTCCACAAACGTCTTCCACGGGAAAAATCCCATACCGCCGGATGGGCTCAGATTAAAGGAGCCTTGTGTCTTGGCCAGTCGCCCGTCGTAACTGACGCACGCGAGCGCGTGTCCGCCAATCTCTTTGTGTCGATCACGAGCCACATCCACAAAATACGTGGTGCCACCGTAACTGCGACTATCAGGAACATGACAGGTCACCAGCAGTTCACCGGCAAAGTTGTCAGCCTGAGCGGCCGACAGATGCACAATGTATTTTTTGCCGACCATCAGTTCGTTGGTCTGTTTCCAGCCGGACGAAATGGAAAACACACTGATGGTCCCCTCGCCATAATTGGCCACAAAGACCTGATCACCACGACACAGCACACTGCGAGGAGACTCCGTCGACATCGTCGCCGTCACGGATTCCGTTTCGAGGTCGTACACACTCACCATGTGAGTCGACTGATGCGTGATCACCAGAAATCGGCGATCTTCGGTCAGCGCCATCGATGTCGCGGGCTCGTCCAGCAACAGGGACTCAAACACCGCATGAGTGGATCGATCGTAAACGGGGGCTGGCGGCCGTCGTGGTGGTGTTTCAGTTGCCATCTGACGATCGCCTGGCAGAGACGAGCCGGCGACAGGTTTCGTGTTTGGGCCCGTTTTCGACCTTGTGCCGGGGACTGCCCCGGGCCTGGCCGCGGTGGCAGCGTTTTCGCCCTGAACGGGTCCCGGTTTTGGTGCACTGCCGGGCGGTTTGCCGGGCCGCAGACGTGGTGTTGATGGCCTGCCATTGTTTGGTCGAGGGGAGGGCTTAGGCGATACCGGTGGAATCACGTCAACCGGTGGGTTGGCGGGCACCGCAGCGGGCTGAACGGCAGCATCCGTGTCCGCCACAACATCGCCAGGTGGATCCTCGACATTGTCGACATTCATCAGATAGCCCACACCAAAAGCGAGGCCGATCACTGCCATGCCAGCCACGGCGATCAGAGCGCCCTGCACCCGCAGCGCCAGCGCGGAGGGTCCCGCGACCGGATCATTCCCTGACGGTGCCTGCGCTGCCCCATCACGTGCCGCCAACAAAGACGATTTGCGCCGGGTGGCCCCACCTGTCCTGCGTCTGTTCGGTGACGGTCCCGATTTTTTTCGCGGCGGCGGCAGTGAGGGCGACTCTTCAACGTCGAACGAGTCCAGGTCTTCCGCGAAGTCCTCGGAATACTCTTCGATTACCGGCACTGGTGTGACGCCATCGCAGCGGCGACAGCGGACCATTTTTCCCGCAGCAGAATCAGGAACCTGAAACTCGGCGCCGCAGGACGAACATTCCACAGGAATCATTGACCGGCCATCCCATCGGAAAAGCATGTTGGAAACAACAGGGTCCATTGTGACGGCTGACGACGCTAATCACGAGTCCCATTCTCCAATCCGATGGCCACCAGTGATTTCGTGGTACGAAAATACAGTCGGCCGCCGGAAATGGCGGGCGTGGCCAGGCAGGGTTCGCCAAGGCGGTTTTTGGCCAGCAGCTGAAACTCGGGGCCAGCGGCCACCACATAGACGGTTCCGTCTTCTGCCGTGCAGTAGATGCGACCGTTGGAGGCGACCAGTGATGCCACCATGTAGGCGCCGCTGTCGATGCGTTCTTCGTAAACCTTCTCGCCAGTGACCGCGTGAAAACATCGCAGCACACCGTTGGTATTGCCCAGATACAAATAGTCTCCCACCACCACCGGAGTCGACATGTAGGCGCCGCCGCGTTCAGTTCGCCAGATCAGCCCGGCCGCTTCCGGGTCGGCCGCTTCGCTGATATTACCCGTCGCATCCGTCCGCAGAACGATGATGGGCGATTTGGCACCGTGCGCACTGGTGACATAGATGCGGTCGTCAATGATGAACGGCGTCGGCACGGGGTTGTCACCGCCGCCTTTGATTCGCCAGATTTCCTGACCGGTTGGCAGGTCGTAAGACACCACCCATGGCCAGCCATTCACGACGACCTGCGCGGCTCCATCACGTTCAAAAACAAAGGGCGTGCTCCAGTTGCGTTCGCAGTCGTCCTGCCGAGACGTTCTCCAGAGTTCTTCGCCGTCTTCCATCCGACAGCAAACGAGATAGGGGTTGGTCGGATCATCACAGACCAAAACGATCCGGCCGTCGTGCACGGCCGGCGAACTGCCGTAACCCCAGCCAATGCCATATTTGCTGATATCCACCACGCCAAAATCTCGTTTCCACAGCAGGGTGCCCTCCAGGTCATAGCAGTACAGACCTTCGGAGCCAAAGAACGCCACCACGCGATCGCCGGACACCGTCACCGTGGTATTGGCGTGCGTGGCCTTGGTGTGTCGAGTGGCTTTGGGCGCCCCGCGATGCGCTTCCTGAGACCACAGCTGTCGACCGGTCCGACGGTCGAAACAAAGCACACGCCACGACTGGGGGCCTTCGTTCTCGGCCGCCTTGATGTTGCCGCCGCGGCCAATTTGCAGTGCGGCTTCGCCCTCGGCAGGCACGGCGGTAGCCACGAAGATTCGATCACCCACAACGACTGGACAGGAATGGCCCAGACCGGGCACGTCGGCTTTCCAGAGGACTGACGCGTCGCTTTCCGTGAGGTCCCAGTGGTCAGGCAAAGCCGGGCCATCGACCACACCCACCGCCGACGCCCCTCGAAACGAGGGCCAGTCCTGCGCGTGAAGGCCGCGTGGACAAAGCGAGACGCTGCAGGTGGCGACTGCCGCCATGACGGTGAGACACGTCGATTTCATGGTCGACCTTTTTCTGCGGGCAGGTTAAGGAAGAAACGATTGGGCTGATCGGAATTGGCCACGGCCGCGTCGACATATCCATCGCCATTCAGATCCGTCAGACACAGACCGTACGTCATGGACTGCGGATCACCGAACTCGACCTGACGGTACCCGCCGCCCGTGCTCAAATGAGCAATGTTGGGCTGACCAGCGTTGCCGCACACGATATCCGGTCGACCATCCTGATTGAGGTCGGCGACGGCCAGGCAGTACGTGCGTCCCTGCGGATTCGCCAGCCGCTTCTCCTCACGGACACCGCCGGCCCCATCTCCAAAACAGATCACATTGGCTGCCGCGATGTTGCCCACCACCCAGTCCATCTGACCATCGCCGTCGAAGTCGGCCACCGCCACAGCACGCGACGAAAGCACACCTCCAAACGGCACGGCAGTGTGGAACTGGCGTTCGCCGCGGCCCAGCATGATGGTGTTGGGCTGAGCGTCACGATTGGCCAGAATCAGATCCTGATGGCCGTCGCCATTCAGATCGGCCACCGCCACATCAATGGTGGAATCATCGGGGGTGCCGAACATGACCGACGCCCCAAACCGACCGTCCCCCTCGTTGAAGAAAATCTGATTCACGCGACCACGACACGTGAGCAGAAGATCAACGTGCCCATCACTGTCCACGTCAGCTGTGGTGATACTGCGAACACTGCTCGGCTGGCCCACCTGACCGAACCGTTCGAAGTGGCCGCGACCGTCGTTCTTAAACACCAGACACGGCGCGGTGTCATTGCCCACAGCAATGTCCAGATCTCCGTCACCATCCAGATCGGCCAGTTCGCACGCATAGCTGGTACAAAGATCCACTCCAAGCGGTCGCGCCACGGTCATCCGTCCACCGTGGTTGAACAACAGCATGTTCTGCTGCGGCCAGTGACGTCCGTTGGCCACCACCAGATCGCTGTCCCCATCGCCGTCGAGGTCGCCTGCACGCACGGACGCCGACAATCGTGACTCGGTCCCCAGCAGAAAGCGACTGCTGCTCGCCAGGCGACGCTGGGCCCACGCTGGGTCGCCGGCAAAGACCAACAGCATCAGCACGGCCGCCAAACGGTGGCAGGAAGAATGAATCACACCACGTCTCCCATCAGGAACGACTGTCAAGCCACGACAACTCCGGAAGATTCGCGCGGCGGCGCGCTGCTGTGCTGCCCAGCAGCAGCGTCCGGGCGAGGGCATGCATCCAGTTTTTGCGTGCTGTGGGCAGCATGCCGCCAAAACGGATCGTCTCATCCGCGACAAACTCGATCGTCGGCGAAGGCTGCGATCGATTGCGGGTGCTGCGTCGAATGGGCAGATGCAGCTTCACGGATTTCATCTGTCGCGGATCAAATCGTCGCTTCCAGCGGACAAACCCCACACCTGTGGCCACGTATGACTCAAACTCATCGATCACCAGATCCACGCGACCAATCAGACTCATCACGGCACCGGAAATCAGGGCCACACCGATGATCACAAAGGGCGTGAGAAACAGACACAAAAACAGGGTCGCCCCCAGCCCCATCGGCCCGCCGTTCATTTTGGGCCGTCCCTGGTCCATCTCCGGGGCTGGAAACCAATCGGGCAATGGTCCCACCAGGTTGGTGTACAGCCCGGCGATCGCAACGGAAAGAAACACGGAAACGATGCCGTTCCAGAACAACGCGATGGCCGTACACGCGACGAATCCCCCCAGAGATCGGGCCGAAGCAGTCGCCGTGACGGTCGTACCGGAATGGGTTTCGATTGTGCAGCCGGATGGCGGCACATCGACCAGGTCATCCACGTCCACATCGTTGTCCGTCAGCTCGGACAGTCGCACCAGGGCGCCGCATTGCGGACACAGCGCCACGCCCTCTTTGATGTTGATGTCTTTCGCACCAATCGGTGCGTCACATTCCGGACAGCGCTGCACAGACGGGCCCTTCTTATCCTGACCAAAACGGAACCCCGAGAATCGGGGCCGCCGCATTCTGGCCCGCCGGCAGGTCACAAGCAATCGTGCGCCGGAATTACCGCAGCTGGTACCTGTTGTCCCCGGCCCGGCGAAAGATCTTTCGTCCCGTCCCGGGAATCTTCACACTCTGCAGCAGCGAGGTGGTCCGCTCTCCCCCCGCCTTGATGGCAGGATGCGTGACGTCCGGTTTTTCTTTGATCGTTGCCCGGACAAAATACAGTTCCAGACCGTCGTCGGCTTCTCTGGTGACCACCCCGGGGCAGTACCACAGCGATTCCGGCGTCACACTGAACATGATCTCCACACTGCCGTCTTTGGCTTCATAAACGGCGAGGATTTTCACCTGATCCAGTTCGTAGTGCCGTGGCACCACTGAGCGACCAGCCACTCCTTCTTCCGCCGAGCCTGGTCCACCAGTCGCCGCGATCACCGTCTGCTGCTGTTCCGCCGCAGCGGCGTCCGCATCGGTCGTTCCGTGCTCATCTTTCCAGAGCAAAGTCACCACGGCGAATCTGGCTCCGCGCTTTGAGGCGTCCACCATGGATTCTATGCGTCCTGCAAACCGGGTGTGCCCGGGATCCCAGAAGCCGCGGTAGTACAGAATGGTCTCTGTGCCACTGCTCACGTCCACGCGGCCCTGTGTGGCAGACTCCATCGACTGCATGCCCTCCACGTCAAACGGAAACAGGTTTCCGGTGCTGACCGAGCCACCGTCGTTCAGGCCGCGCACCGCCACATCGAGAGTCGCTTGAAACTGACGCCCATTGTCTCCGGTCAATGCCGCATTGGTGGCCAGACGAATCTCAGCATCGAGCGGGTCACCCTCGTACCCCGAGAAAACGCGTTCTTCGGCCACACGAATTTTTCCGTTTGCAATCTTCTTCAGCTGCACGACCAGATGGCCCACTTTGAGACCGCTGACGCTCCAGTCGTGCTCCATCCGGTCAGCGCCTCGGGAGGTCGAAGACTGATATCCCACGCGCAGTGAGGGGCGGACTTGACTGGTGAGCTCGCCCGCCTTCGGCCCGTTCGCCAGAAGCTCAACCTTGCCGGAATGCCACGGCCTGTTCATGGGCACACGGGCTTTGACAGGAGCGAGGTCCTGGACGGTGACCGACTGGCTGGATGCGTCCATCACGAGCAGCCGGCCGGGAACAGCGCGACTGTCAAATCGATACCGATCGCCACGCAGTTCCAGCAGTCCGTCCTCAACCGCGAACGGAACACCCAGAAAACGACACTCTGTGCGGCCGTCCGTATATTCATAGTAGAAATCGCGACGACCATCCTGCGACACCACCTGCCCTTTGTCGGACAGCTTCCCGTCCACGGGCACCGACAGTCCAGTCGCCATGCCATCCATCCCGCGTTTGGGGTTGAGCACGGCGATCCGGCAGCTGCCAAAATCACACACGGCCGCGGACTGCCCTCCCAGAACTTCCGCCGGCACGCCATACAGGGTGACGTTCACACCATCACCGCGCTGCACAATTTTCGTCTGCGGGCCCCGGATGCGGGCCAGTTTGTCGGCAACAGACTCAGTCAGCAGAGTGACCATTGCCAGCACGGTCGCCGCCACGGCCACCAGCAGTGCGCCGATTCGCAATAGCGGAGAACGTCGGCTCAACATGGTCGGCTGAGGCGAATGGGTGGGCTCCTGAATGGCTTGCAGCGCCGCAATCACCTCGCCGTGGCTTTGAAAACGATCTGACGGATCCCTTGCCATCATGCGCTGAATCACATCTTCCACGGAACCGGGGATCTCCGGCCGAATATCGGCCACCGGTACGGGTCGATCTTCCCTGTGACTTCTGAGCTTCTGCATCACGGTCCCATCAAATGGAGGGCGACCGGTCAGCAGAAAATAGAACGTCGCGCCCAGGCTGTAGACATCACTGCGAACATCGGCCGTTCGTGCGTCGTGCGCCTGCTCGGGAGAAATGAAATCAGGTGTTCCCATCACGGTGCCGGCAGATGTCAGGTCGCTGCGACTGCCCGTTACTGTGGAATCCGGGACAGACTCAGGAGCCAGCCCCGCCAGACCAAAATCCAGAATCTTCACGACTCCCTCAGCCGTCACCATCAGGTTGTGCGGCTTAATGTCCCGGTGGACCATCCCCTGCTGCGCAGCGTGCTCAAAACCCGTGGCCGCCTGACGAATGTAATCGCAGGCGGCGTGCACCGACAGCGGCCCGTCACGTTTGACAACTTCCGCCAGGTCCACGCCCTCCACGTACTCCATCACCAGAAAATGCGTCTGATCGGCCTGTTCCGCATCAAAGGCCGTCACAATATGGGGGTGACTCAAACTCGCCGCCGTCTTCACCTCACGCTGAAAGCGGTGGATGACTTCCGGCCGCGATGACCATTCTTCGTTGATCACCTTCAGGGCCACCGTGCGATCCATCATGCGATGACGTGCCCGAAAAACGCGTCCCATGCCGCCTGTGCCGACCAGTTGCTCGACGTTGTACCGAGGATGATGCTGCAGTGACTCGGGCACGCTCGATGGATCTGCTGATCGAGCCACCGCGCGGCCTTCTTCGTCGGTCAGTTGTGTGCGATCTTTCAAATCAGCCAGCAAATCCGCAAAAGTGTCGGCCGAGGACAAACTCAGCATCGTGTCACAGCACTGCTGACAATCAGTCACATGCTGCTCCACATGCTCGGCACGCTCACCTGGCAATTGACCGAGTGCAAAGGCGGTCAGGTCACGGTCACTGGGATGGTCTGGCTGCGACATGATGTTCCGTTTGATGATAACATGTGTTGTTGACATGCGTTGCCCCGCAGGGACAGAACGGCCGAACGCAGAAACCGGATCTGTGGATGCGAAAGCACGGCAGATCCCGCAGCGTGGCGGCAATCAGAAAGGAGACTCATCAGGCAATTCTTTCAGACACCTCCGAAAAAACTCCCCCATCGAACCGCCTGCCCGCACACAACCACCTGCCAGATAAGCACTTAACAGGTTTCAGAAAAAGCGTTCGCCAGGTGCGCGACGCCATTGGTTGCCAGCCAGTCGTGCTGCTGTACGGCATCCACAGTGGCTCGACGGACGGCGGCAGCCGCCAGCCAGTTTTGCGTCAGGGAGGCTCCATCGGCAGGAAAACGAACACCCAATAGATCGGTCTGTGTGGCAACTGCCGACTCGACCAGACGACACAGCACGGCCGCCGCAGTGGGGCGCAACTGACGATTCAGCCGGGCGGCATCCTGCACGGCACCATCCACTGCACCGGTGGGAACTGCATGGCGACCTCCCAGAACAATGGCCTGCAGCCATCGCGCCAAAATGTCATCGTGGCCCACATCATCCGACTGGTCAGCGACCGCATCGATCGACACGGGAGACCGTTCAGCACTCGTCAGGCAGCCTCGCTCCACGAGATCCAGACCAACGTCGGCATGAAACAGCAGGGAGTCCAAAAACCGCAGCTGTGGTCCCTCGCCTGTTTCTGCGGGTGGCCCGATAGCAAGCAGCGACGCACAGCCAGCCTGGGAAAAGTTCATCCGCACCACACAGCGGACCCGCAGACCGGGCGCACGGGCCAGCATGCTGACGTTTTCCCGAAACGACACACCATCCCGATCGATCGAAATGCCCAGTCGCAGCACACGGCCGTCTGCGGTGCTCACAATCAGGTCCGACTCCGCGCAGCCCAGCACCTCCACCTCCAGAAACAGCAAATCCGATCCGGCCGGCCGTTCCACCTCCGGCAGTCGCTGAGCGGCAAACGCCGCCTCAATCTGGTCCTCACGGGGTCGGGCGAAGGCGGCCCGAATTGGGGGAGCCTCCCAGCCCGTGCCCTCGATGGCCACAGCCCGGGCCGATTCAGCGCCGCCCAGTCGACCATCGCGGGACCGCGTGGCTTTGGAGATCAACAGCGAACCGCGACTAAGTTCCTGATGTGGCAGCGCCAGTCCGGCCACTGAAACACCTGACCGCCACGCCTGAGGAATTCGGCTCGCGTCTCCTGGCTGGACATCGCTCACGGTGCACAGGCCACCCCCATCATCCATCATCCAGGTCACCACACCACTGTACCCGCTGCGAGTCAGAACCGGTTCGCAGCACAGTCCGTGCAGCTTCAAACTGTTCACTGGATGATAACGGCGACGTGCGGTGCCCACCCAGGTGTCCGCCACAGCAGATGACGTTGCTGCCTGCTGCGACAGCCAGTGCGTGACTTCCAGAGCCTCCTGCACATCGGCAACCGCCTGGGCTGAATCAAACGCCTCTGAGTCCGCGCGAACGGCACGAATGTTGGTCATGATCCGCAGCGCGGCGGCCGCCAGCCGATGCAGACCTTCGCTGCGGCACTCGTGGATGGAACGCAGCAACCGAGACTGCAGCACGGTTCCGGCGGCACGCAGTCCGGCCGACAGAAGGCCGGACTGCACCCGACGCATGCCGGCAACCGCCTGACGCTGGCCCGCCGACAGATACTGTACGGACACTGACGGGTCGTCTGTGGAGACCGAATCGCCACCTGCAGAATCATCCGCAGCCTCCCCAACAGGCCCCTCGCCTGTGAGACTGACACCCGATGACTGTGCGGTCTGGTCGACGCCATTATCGTCAGTGTGTTCGGCATCCGTGGCCGCAATTTCCAGCACGCTCAGAACAGCCAGGACGTGAAAACAGCGCGGAGCCAGCAGACACGTACAGGCCACATCGTCCACAGAAGAAATCACATGCGACAACAGCTGCACCGTCTCGCCTCCGGCCTGCACCGCCCACACATCGCCATCGGCCGTCCATTCCCAGGACCGGGCCACCTCGGGACTTTTGTCCAGTTTCTTCTGCAGCCGTGACGGGGCAGAAGCGGCCATGTCCGCGAGCACGCCGGGAAAAATCACGGAGCGGGGTGTCATCGGATCTGCTCTCCCACCCACCGAGCCAGCTCGGACGGACTGAGCGCGGCGACCGGCATGCCGCAGGCGACGACCTGTCGGGCAATCCCCGTTTGGTAGCGCGGCTTGCCCGCATCATCCAGCGCGGCCAGCCCCAGCGCCTTCACACCAGAGTCTGTGAGCTGCCTAATCTCGGACAGCAGTTGCGGTATCGGTCCGCCCTCTTCAAAGTCGGTGATCAGCAGCACAATGGTCCGCGAAGGCACCCGGACTTTTTCCCTGGCGGCCCGCACCCCACGCCAGATGAATGTCCCACCGCCCACCTGCACTTCCATCAGCATCTCCAGCGGGTCATCGACAGTCCCGGTAAAGTCCATGACCTCGGTGCTGAAAGCCAGAAAGCTGACGCTCAACGCCGGCAGTCCGGAAAAGATGGCGGCGGTCAGCGCACTGAAAATCACGGACGGCTCCATCGACCCGCTCACATCCACGACATAGATAATGTGCCAGTCCATGCTCTTTTTGGCGGGCGCTTTGAAAAAGAAGTCTTCGGCCGCCAGTCGCAGTTGTCCCAGGTCATCACGCCTTGCTGTTTTGAGATTGGCCATGATCGTGCGCCGCATGTCCAGTCTCGGAGCAGGGCGGCGAGTCGGCCGCGGCGTGGTCAGACCAGTCAGCGCCGGTGCCATGCGGGTGGCCAGTTCTTTGGACAGCGCAGCCGTAATTCGCCGGGCAATACGGCGGAGCTTTTCCGTCTGAGATCCCGGCAGACCGCCACGAAGAGACAGCACCTGCTCCAGCAGTTCCACGGAGGGACGCAGACTGTCTTCGTTCATGACGGTCAGGGCAGCACCGCGTCCCTGTTCAATCGCTTCCCCCAGCACTTCTTCGCGTACATGCTCACCAAACAACTGTTCCAGATCTTCCGCCCACTCCCGCACACTGGGGTACGATGCCTGGTCACCACCACCATCACCGCCGATATCGCCGCGACTGCCTTCGCCGCGACCGGAGCCATACAGCTCGTCCAGCGCTCGGGCGGCCGCACGGGCGGTGGGGCACTGGGAATCGGTTCGCTGACCAAGAATCAGCCGCCAGCGGTCGGTCATGGTCAGCTGCGCCCGTTCATCGGCCACTCGCCGAAGTGATTCTCTGTTGCCATCACCCGCTGGAGTCTCCACATCACCAGAGAGCACAAAGTCGGGCAGCAGTGCGGCCAGCTGCCGCCGCGCCGCTTCGTCTGCGCGAAACCACACCTGCTGCCGTTCCGGGTCATCTGCTGGCAGCGCTCGACCGGACGCAGGATCAGCGGGCTGCTGCCGTTCGATTTGCTGCAGCAGTGACCGGCGCGCAATCACGCTCATCACATCAAATCCTTTGCGCAGCGCTGGCAGCCGCTGCAGAAATTCGTCGTCCGCACAGGCCCGCAGACGATCGTCAATACCCTCGAGGCAGGCCAGGTCCGCCTGAATGCGCGGTTGCGCGACAAACACGCTCGCCTGCAGACGCAGGGTCAGCTGACGTCGGGCGTCTGGTGTTGTGGCCGCATCCAGCCAGCTGCCTGTTTCGGTGGCAAAATCGGAAACGGAAATCTGCGACAACAACAGCAGCGAGGCCGCACCGGCCCCCTGCATTGTGGGGCTGCCTTCGCGCCACAACTGCCGCAGGGTCCACAGCAACCGTCCGGAGTCCACAGTGGACAATCCGTCATCCTGCTGCTGAAACCACAGCACCAGGTCCAGCACGGCCGCCACATCGCTCGGTTCTTCAGAACCGGACAGCCCTTCCAGTCGGGCGATCGCGGCCTGCAGCAGTCCGGCGGAAGACAGTCCCTGCGGGACATCAAACGGCTGGCAGTAGCGAGGCTTAACGGCATCATCCGAAGACGGCAGGCCGGGAAAATGGCCGGACGTGACGCGATCCACAAACGACATGGCGTTCGTCAGTTCGCCCAGTCCGGCGGTGTCGGCAAATGGGCCCACGATCCAGTCCAGACCCATCGCGACAATATCGCCCAGACCGCAGGCCGCCGCCTGATACAGCGCGTCCAGCTGTGCCCGCCCCCATTCGAAGACGTCAGTCGTGAAATGCTGACGCAGCACACCCAGGGCCACCTGACGCAGCGTGGCCCCTCGGACAGACGACAGGGAAATCATGGCGGCCGTGCCGTGCTCCCACTTCACCGTCCAGGTTGTCGTCAGACTTTCCCGATCACCCGCACTGCCATCCTCTCCAGGACTCGCGTAGGGAATCTGACAGACCAACAACTGCTGAAAGACGACTTCCCGCGCTCGATCCAGTGCACTGCGGAGCGGATCCAGACGCATTCTCTTATCCTGCCCCAGCGTCGCGGCGCCGGGCAGATTCAGATCGGCCAGCACCTGTTCCACGTGGGGGGCCAAACCGCAGCGCGGAACATCATCGGGCAACTCTCCTGTGCGATCACCAATGAGCACAGCCGCCATCGCTTTGGCCACAGCCCGACCGGCGCCATACAGCTGCCCCTGAGTGAGACACAGCTGCAGCGCTTCCACCAATTCCTGCCTGCCGGGCGAGGGCAGCCGCCGCACCCGCGATAAGTCGCGACTGACGCGAACCACTTCCTGCGCATCGGCCGCGTTCATTGGATGCCCACCCGCCCGCAGTTCACGACACACACCCACCACCAGATCTACCAGCGCGTGATCGATGGCCTCCGGCGAGTCGGCCTCCCACGAACGCTGATGCCACATCGGATCACGCAGTCCGGCCGGATAGCCAGACCGCTCATCCAGCTGCTCAAACGCATAGGGAATCAGCGCCGTGGCGATCTCGACATTCTTATCGACTGTCCGCTCCGGCGGCGGCGTCCAGTGCACCGGCTGCGGCAGTAAAGCGGACGCATGATAAGACCCCACGATGGCCACGCAGCGGCTGTCGGCATGCTCGGCAATGTGCTCTCGCATGCAGGCTTCGCGGCGACGATCGTACTCACCGGGCTCACTGTCGTTCCACCGCAGCGCCCAGCCAAACAGCAGCGCCGCGCGACGCAGTCGTTCGGGGGATTCCGTGATGCTGCGTGCTTCGATCCACTGGTCCCACAGCTGTCCGGAATCCTGCGTCTGCGTACGGCGAAGCAGACTTTTGAGCAGACCACGCGGCACGCCCATCTGCCGTGCGAAGCCTGGTTCTCGCACAGCGATCGGCAGATCGATGGCGTGCACCGGGACGTTGTGCTGCGTGGCCCAGCGAATGGCGGCCAGCTCCGGAGAAAAATCGGCAAACGGATAAAAACACAGATCGGCCCCGTCGTTCCGACAGCCTGCCAGCGCGACGGGCGCCTGCGTGTCGGCATGCCCCAGCCAGCCAATCCACGGTTCCAGCTCAGCGGGCAGTTCCAGCAGAATCTTTTCCGGCGCAGCGTCAGCGAGCAACTGCGGCACGGCCCGTGACAGCGCCGCCGAATGATGGCGCACACCGATCAGTACCGGTTGCGTGCAGCTGGCCAGCTGATCAGGCACGGAGACATCAAATTCGCTGTCGATGTCGACGTCCACCTGTTTGGCGGTGCTGCCGTTCATCGCCGATCCCCCTATTTTTCTTCCAGTTCACGCCGCAGTTCGTGCAGTCGCTTCCAGGAATGCGTGCCGTCTTTGGCGCGGCGTTTCACGGCCCCATCCCAGTAGGCCAAAAGGCGCCCGCGATCCTGCGCGTCGTCTTTCATCACGACCCCCAGCAGCTGCCCGGGCAGATAACCCAGGGGATCGCGCTGAGACGGGAAGTAGGCCGCCTGTCGGCCAATGGCGGCCGCAATGGCAACCGCTTCCGCCGTGCTCATGACGGTGCCCGGTTTTTCAACCGACCAGCCCTCCACCGTGCGGCCTTCCCGAAGATCGCGAAACGCGGTGACCAGCACTTCCAGCAGACCATCGTCCACTGGAGTGGACACCCCGGATTCTGCCAGCAGCGCCGTGGACTGCCGTTTGACCAGTTCCACTTCCCGCTGATGCTCGCTGATGGGCGCGATCACCTCAAAGTTGAATCGTCGCTTCAGGGCGGCCGACATTTCCGACACGCCTTTGTCACGCAGATTGGCGGTGGCAATGATGTTGAACCCCGGAGCGGCAAACACACTGCCGGAATCATCGGACAGTTCGGGAATCATCAGCCGCCGCTCCGACAGCAGTGAGATGAGCGAATCCTGAACCTCCGGCAGACAGCGGGTCACTTCTTCGATCCGCACGATCCGCCCCGCCTGCATGCCAATCATCAGCGGCGAGGGCACAAGCGCTGACTCATCCGGTCCGCTGGCCAGCAGCTGTGAGTAATTCCAGGAGTAACGAAAATGGTTTTCTGTCGACCCGGCGGTCCCCTGAATGGTCAGTCCACTCGTGCCGGAGATCGCCGCGCCCAGCAGTTCTGACAGCATACTCTTGGCCGTGCCGGGCTCTCCCACCAGCAGCAGTCCCCGTTCGCCGGCAAGCGTCACGACACAGCGTTCGACAATGGCTCGCTCACCGACAAACTTCTCGGCAATTTCCAGCATGGCAGGGCCATCGGTCTTCGCCCCTTTCGGCAGCTTCAGTTTCTCTTTTCCGCTGCCACAGATGAAGGTCACGACAGCGGCGGGAGACAGCCGCCAGCCGGCGGGGCGGGGCGCCTCATCGTACGCCGACAGAAACTCCAGTTCCGCCGCGTACACGTCTTCGGCCGGAGGCGACTGGCGATGACCGCGAGGAGCCGCCTCAGACGAAGGGGCGCTCCTCGCGGATGCCGGAGTCGATTTTGCGGCCTTCTTTTTGGCCGCTTTTTTTTTCTTTGCCATAACGTCTCTCACTCGATCCGCACGCTGCGGACAATTCATACGGCTACGTTTCGACGCCTCGTCCGATTGCCTCGTCAGACTTCCTCGTAGCGCGGCGCCTCTCCGTCCCGGACACGCTGCCAGGCCCGTTCAAATAACAGATGAACGGGCTCGTGCGGCACGATCCGTTCCAGCAACGGCGACGCAGGCCCGCGAGCCCGCCCCTCCAGGTCGTACAAAGGCAGCTTCCACGATTCCAGCGGCAGATGTGGCGCCTTGAGGGCCTCCCAGCCGCCTGGCAAAAACACCTTACGACCAGCCCGCGCCCGCCTGGCTTCCAGCACACACTCTTTTTCGATCAGCTCACCGGCCGCTTTTTTGATACGTGCAGCCGTCCAGCCGTTCCACAATTTGACCAGCCTGTCCGTGGGATTGTGCAGCGCGAGCAGCTGCAGGTAGTAAACCGCCGCATCTTCACTGACGGTCAGCTGTTTGACCACAGCTGCCACCAGTTTGGGGCAGGCATGCAGGGGGTTGGATTCGTACTGCCCGTCGGGCACTGGTGTTTTGACAATGCGTTCGCACAGTTTCCTGAACCCGGTGGACCGCACCAGGCTGATCGTTTCAATCAGCGACACATCCTCATCATCGCCACCGGTCGTGGCCTGCAGAATTTCGCTGACCGTCTGGTAGTCTTTCGTCTTTTTCAGTTTGCCCGGACTGACGAATCGGATGACCCGCCACGAATTGACCAGGGCCGTCACGCCGGCCCGCTGCCCCATCATCTGACCATTCAGCGTTTTGGTTTTTCCAAGTGTGGCCTGCACGGCCGCTTCGGCCGCTTTTTGCGGTTCTTTCTCGTCGTACCAGTAGCCGTCGTGCGTTTCGACCATCAGATTCGGGTTGTCCAGCGCGGCCAGTAAAGCATCCCGCACGGCCGGCATTTTGGCTCGCGACGGATGACCGACCGGCAGCCCTGACGAAATCAAACACACGCTCAGCACAGCCGCCTTCAGCTCGTTGGTCGAGATTCCCTCACCGTTGCTGGCCTTCAGGTTGTTATTGCGGGCCTCAAATTCAAATGACACCTGTGGCGAAAAGATGGCCGCCTCGTGCGGTTTGTTGATCGCAACAAACATCTTTTTGGCGTCCACTCCGTAAGAGTAGCCATCGGACAGTTCGTCCATCAGTTCCATCGGCAGATCGAGGCGGTCGGGCTTCAGCTTCCGCCACGCGGCTTTCAGCCGTTCTCCCACGGCCGCGTGATCATCCCACAACTGCTCCGCCGGCCCATCCAGCATGGCGGCCACCAGACCTTCGCGTGTCTGCACAGACAGGGCGTCCAGCGACGATTTGGCCGCGGACAGCGGTTTGGTTTTCAATTTGAGCGCAGTCCGCAAATGCGCGGGCATGAAGTTGGCCGTGCGGGAGGTCATGTTGGGATAGCCAAGCCAGATCAGCGCCACTTCGGAAAGCGACAGCCCCATATCGCCCGCCAGCCCCTCCAGAAAACCGACATCCGGTAATTTTCGCTCTCGCTGGCCGCAGACGCTCAGATAGCTGCGGACCTGCGCCGCCGACCAGCCGTTCGTCAGCCCCCGACCGTCTTTCGCCACCGCATCCGCGAAAGGTTCAAACGAGGCAGTGGTATACTCGGCCACCCAGTAACCGTAGTACTCTTTGCCAATCAGAAAGCGACTGTTCGTGCCTTTGTGGGCCAGCATAGTCAAACGCAGATCGATGTCTTTGCCGTTTTCGTCCTGTGGTATCGTGAACGGCGGATCTCCACTGAACCGGCAGGAGTAAAAGCGAAATTTGCCTGGCAGTTCCAGCAGGCCGCTGGCCGCGACCGCCTCGGCAAATTCGTGCCAGCTGCGATCCTGGTTGTCTTCGTGTATCCAGTTCAGGTACCACAGCTTGCGGGAAAAACAATCCACGCAGAAACGCAGCAGTTGCAGGGAGGCCATCGGAACAGGAGCCCCATCCGTTTTTCCGGCAAAGTACTTCACGGCCTCGGCCATCCCCTCAAAGATGCCCGCCCCGCGCGACTGCACGTGAGTGGCAAACACACGCAGCGTGGATTCGATGGTGGCATCAGCCCCGGTGGCCACTGTCCTGACCTTCTTTTCCACCGTGCGGGGGTCGCGATTTTTCTGCAGTCGCTCCAGCCGACGCTGCAGCCGACCGTGACGAATCACGGCCGATCGCAGCCCCACAAACAGTCGATCGTTTTTCAGTTTGGGCAGCAGCTTACGAATGGCAGCATCCAGCTGCGGAAAGTCGGTGCCTTCGGCTGGCAGACCGGTGCTGTTATCCCAGGCCTGGTAGTCAGCCGCTTCAGCAGCCACCAGCGGCTTCAGATCCTTATCCCTGAGTTTTCGCAGTTTCCGGGACGTCGCGACGTCGCGGACTTTGAGAAAATGCAGGAACTCATCATTGAACGCCAGTGCCTGCCCGATTCCCGTGGGCCGTGGACAAATCACAAACTGCGCGTCAGGGTCCATCACAATCAGGTTGTCGGCGCGGTCCCGTCCATAGGTACTTTTCTGAACAACCGGCAGCTGCCTGTCAGTCCCCGGCTGATCCAGCATACCGACGAACATCAGCGGCTGGGCAGAATCGATCGACGCACCATCAATGCGTTCGGCTTCCACCCGACCGTCCTGGTACTGACGACAGCGAAACCCGTGCGTGCCGTCTTTGACGCCCAGCGGCGAATCAGCAATCACTTCCCCATAGTGATACAGCCGCTGCTGATGCAGCTGCAGTTTAGCGCCGTCAGCGATGTAGTCCTCAAAGAAAGCGGGCATCGATTTACGGCCCGTCCTGCCGCTGGCCGGATCCAGCTGCCGCATGGCGACACCGTCTGACTCGTTCCAGGCGATGCGAAAATAATTCTCGCCGTCACCAAACCAGCGATCCATGCTGTAGCCTTCCAGCACAGACGCGTCTCCGGCATGCACCACTTTGCCCCCAAAGAACGTGCCGCCATCCGGCATGTCGACAGTTGCGCCCTCCAGTTTCGCTTCGCCATACAGCCACGCACTGACCGATTTTTTGGGTTCGTGATTCCAGAAGCGTCGCCCTTTGGATGAACCTTTTGCCTCAACCAACAGCGCGCCATCAAGGTAGTGCAGGCCGACCACTTTTTCGCCCGCGTCGATCTTCACCTCGATTTCTTCAACAATCTGCTCGCCGCGAATCACCACAGCCGTCATTCCATCACAGACGATCGCGTACGGAAAAGAACCGTAGACGGAAACCGACAGGTTTTTCCTGCGGTCGAGCTTTGTCGTAAACGGCGACGTTAGCCGATCCACCACCGCTTCCAGCTGCGGCCATCCATACTCATCAAACAAACCGGCGTTGAGCGTGTGCGTCAGCGAGGGCAGGGTGTGGCTTTTGGCCAGCAGCTTCAGGCTTTCGGGAAACTCTTCAAACGTCGCCAGCGTTGTTTTCTTCTCGAGGATGTGCAGCACATCGTTGGTGGCCGGCAGACCGTAACACGCTGTTTCAGAAATCTGCTGATTCAACCAGTCACGCCGGGCCTCCCACAGACTCTTCTTACCCCGGGCGGCTTTCTCAAAGGTGGCGGACCCCGCTACGCCTTCCACAGCCGCCAGCAGGGCGGTGCGAAGACGCTCATTTGCGGACAGAAAGACGGGATCGCGCGGCCGGCCAGTGGCTTTGCCGTCTTCCACCGCTTTGGCCCACTCAGACAGATCGAGGGTCAGCTCGGGCGGTGGATCAACCAGTGGCACGCCCAGCTCCAGCGCCAGATCAACAAAGTCCACATCGCCTTCAATTCGCGACCCCCAGCGGGACTGGCGATAGATTTCCAGCGGCACCCGCTGCTGCTTCATCACTTCGGCCGCTGCCTGGAGGACGTCGTACAGTCGCTGCGTCGGACGCGTGTGCAGTTTGATGATCCGAGATATCCACGCCGCCGCACCGCCGGTGGGGCCATCGGCTGCATCCGCTTCTTTCTCCCACACAAATGACAGCACGCCCCACTTGTGCAGATAGTCCAGCCACGGCCAGATGTCCTTGTGCTGCCAGGCAGAACGCTGAGGAATCATGTTCAGCAGCCGACCTGTGGCTGCGGGATTGACCTTCACCAGTTCCGTCACATATTTGTCAGCCGCCTTCCAGAATCCCATCGAGGCGCGGCTGATGGCGGGGGACTCCAGAATCTCGGCCAGCACGCTCTGGATCTCCTGCTGCACGTCCAGACCGGCCGCCTTCACCAGCGACGCCAGGTCCTTACACATGGCCGTCCAGGGAGGCAATCCGCCCATTGTGCGGCGGACACTCAAATCCCGCATGAACTGCCACGCCTCTTCGCCTGGATACTTCGTCTGCAGTTCTTTGCCGTACTCTGTTAGCGCCTTGGCGCTCACGCAGCCGGCCAGGGCGAACTCCAGAAACGCATCCCGTCGAACCTGCTCATCAATCTTCAGTCCGTGGACATTCTCCGCTTCCCGCGCCTTGCCGAAAGCCCGTGAGGCATACGTTGCATTGCCCGCCACAATGTAGTCGCGTCCGACCTGCTCCCAGAATGACGGCAGAAAATGGGCCACGCTGGCGCCCAGCCGATCGGCGATTTCACTGAAAGCCTCGTAGGCATGCCCCGGTTTTGATTTGGCCCGACGGGACTCTTTACGAAACTCCTTCACCAGTTCCAGTGCGAACTTTGCGTGTTGAGGATCGTTGATCAGCGCCCACTCCGGAAAGCCAATCGCCTGCCGCGTGCGTTTGGCCACGCCAGGCGTGACTTCGGGTTGCGCAAAACCCAGATAGTCCATCGTGAGATCTTCGCCGGCCGCCAGGTTGTCGGCGCACAACCGCACCACGGGCGTGTCCAGGGCCGGGTGAGTAAAACAACGCGCGCTGACTTCATCCACCGCGTCGACGGATTTGGGTTTGGCTTTGACAGGCACCAAAGCGCCGGCTTCCAGGTATTGATCCACACTGGCCATAAGTTCATCCGGTTCTGCAGGTTGCTGTCTGCTATGATTCCTGGTTGACTGATTCATACTGCGGTGCATCGTCCGACTGCACACGGTCCCACGCCCGAGCGAACAGCAGGTGCAGCGGCTCCAGCGGCAGTATGAGACTCAGTGGAGGGGCGGCTCGGCCATAATGATCCCGCGTCATGCCAAACAAGGGCATCTTCCAGGTTTCGATAGGCGGCAGCGGTGACTTCAACGCCTCCCAGCCGCCGGGTAAGAACACGCTGCGGCCCGCGCGGGACCGTTTGGCGGCAATCACCAGATCGGCCGACACCAGTTCTTTGGCGATCGCTTTGACCTGCGCGGTTGACCAGCCATTCCACAGCTTCACATTTTGATCGGTGGGATCCGGCAAACTGAGAATCTGCAGATAATAGGCGGCGGCGGCCTCGCTCAGCTTCAGCTTCCTGGCCACGGATTTCACCAGAGTGGCGGCGGCCAGCAGCGGACTGGCTTCGTAACTCCCTTCAGGCACGGGCGTTTTGCCAACCCGCTTTTTCAGCTCGCCAAACGGCTTGCTGCGAACGATCTCCACGGCATTCAGTCCGGACAGGGAACCTTCGGCCACTTCCGGAGAATCAAAGAATGTGCCGACCTGATTTCTGAGTTTCTCAAGCTGCCGCGCGGTCTTCAGTTTGGCCGGTCGAAATCGCAGCGTCACTGATGTCCCCTGCACTTCGCCCATGCCAATGCCATCATCAAACAGGGACGTATCACCGTACTGATTCTGCTGCACCTGTGTGGGCTTGCCAAAAGCGGTTTGCATCTGCTGCAGCACTTTTTTGTCAGAGCCGGTCAGATAGATGTTCACCACCGTAAAGATCAGGTTCCCGTTTCTGAGTGCCTGCAGAGACGCGTCGATCAGAGAGACCACCTGCTCCCGCGCCGGGTCGCCGACCGGCAGACGATAAAACAGCAGTGCGGCGGCGGACACGGCAGCCTGAAGCACATTCTCCGAGAACACTTCGCAGTCTTCCGGCTCAGTTTTGACTTCAAATTCTCCGTAGTCACCGACGTGCAGTGTGTACTTCACGCTGTCGTCAAACAGCATGTGGTGGTGTGGGTCCACGAGCGCCTGCAGGAAGGGCCCCATTTCCAGCCCCCAGGGACACGACGCGCTGATCTCCTGCTGCAGCTTTTCGGATATCTCCAGGCGCCCCGGCTTCAGAGCCTGCCACGTTTCTTCGAATCGCTGCGCTGCCGCCTGGTGGTTGTTCCAGAGATCGTCCGGATTCTGCAGCAATGCGAGGGTGAACTGCTCGACGAGTTCGTCCTCAAAGGTGTCCGCCTGCTCTCGCGCCGCCTTCAAATCTTTTACCCGCAGCTTGTGGCGATTGCGGACCTCTTTGCTGACCCACTCCGTGTGCCACACATTACGCCCCGGACAGCCCAGCCACAGGTTCAGTACCTGGGCGGGGGGCAGTTCAGTGGTTTCGCTCAGTTCCTGCACGAGTTCCGGCGCAGGCAGCATGGCCGACGGGCCCCCCGATCCGTCGGCCGACTGGCTGGCTGCAGCAATCAGCGCGTGCAGTACGCTCGCCTGTTCGGTGGGCACAGAGTACGTGTAGCCATCCTCATCGTACTCAGCCGCTTTGATGTCATGAAATTTTCCGTCCGGCGCGTACTCCAGTACGTGAAAAATGGTCGACCAGGAACGATGAACCAGATACCGATTTTTTCGATGCGTGTAGACGCCCAGCAGAGCCGGGACTTCGCCGTCGTCTTCGTCGTATTCTTCGTCGTCGTCGGCAGGGATCACGCTCAGCAGCGGACAGGTTGTGCCTGCATCCACACCATACGAACGGAAACGACCGGGCAGTTCAGCAAATGGCAGTTCACTCCACGCCTGCAGAAACGGCATCCAGCTGACCTTAAAGCGGCCGGATGACAGCCGGGTCCACAAATCGGCGGGGGTGAGGCTCAACAGAGAGCTGAGAATGTCACGCAGGGACCCGGGAAGTTCGGGATCATCCGTTTTGCCGGCGAAAAAGGCGGCGGCCTCTGCCATGTGAGCAAACAGGGCCCCCTGAGAGTCGGAGACTCCCCAAACGCTGAACGAGGACAGCACCTCTTCCGCCAGACGTTCGGCCGCTGAACTGACAGGCGAAACGACGGCCTTGCGGGGATCCCGCTGCGACACCAGTTTGTCGATGGTCAACTGCTGTTCCGCCGCGAACCGCACGACACCCCGCAGGCCCTGCAGCAGGCGCTGTGACTGCAGCTTCGGCAACAGGTCGCGAATCGCCCCATCCAGCAGCGGATAGCCGCCGTCTTCCTCCGGTCGCCCCTTTTGATCCCAGTTGCTCAGGTCCTGCAGTGCGGCGTCCAGCAAAGCGCGAGCCTGTTTCTGCGTGACTTTGCGAAGCACCCGCGAAGAAGGCACGTCGCGCGTGCTGACCAGATGCAGAAAATC
This sequence comes from Planctomycetaceae bacterium, assembly GCA_024742875.1. GTDB lineage: Bacteria > Planctomycetota > Planctomycetia > Planctomycetales > Planctomycetaceae > Fuerstiella. The sequence goes on from JANSXP010000003.1 coordinate 28,967, forward strand.
GGCGCTGAGCGAGGCCGCCTGACCTCGGGCAAACTGTTGTCCGGCCGCCCACCGTCCCACTTTGTGTTGTCCCGCCACATCCCAGACTTCACGATCCTCATCGACCGGCAGAAAGGCTTTGCGACCAGGCTGCTGCAGCAGTCCCCGGAAGTCGGGCCTCCCGTCCCCCCGATACTCCAGACTCCGCCCATCAATACCTTCGTATTGTGCATTGAGTTCTTCCGTCGCGTTTTTTCGATATCGAGCGCGGAAACCCACTTTGCCATTTCGACTTCCCAGCGGTGACCCATCAACGAGATCGCCATACGAGGCAAAAGAGCAGCTGTCGATCAGGAGTTTCCATGCGGACGTGATGTATTCATCGAGCCAGCCTGGCACACAAACCCGCCCGCGTTTCCCCGTGGCCGGATCAACTTCGCGAAACTCACGCTCGTAGTCGGCATTGCTCCAGCCGGACGTCCAGAAGCGTCCGTCCTCTTCCAGAATCTGATCATCGATTTCCAGATCCAGCAGGGACTTCCGACCACAATGGACGGTGCCGCTCCCGACAAACGTACCACCGGCAGGCAAGTCGAAAGACAGACCGCTGCAATTCATGTCACCCGACCACCAGCCCTTTGATTTTGCTGCCGGCTGAGAGTGCCACCACGCTGTAGTTTCATGATTCTTTTCAGCCCAGACCACCAGATCACCGTCGAGATAGGCGAGCGACTCCAGACTGTGACCTTTGGGAAGCTTCAGCTCCGATTCCAGCACAATCTCATCGCCACGCAAAACCACTACGGTCTGACGATCGGTGACGATCAGATAGGGGAAATGACCGGAAATCAGCGGGCGTTGCGGATGGCCGGATTTATCCGTGGTGGTTAGACGTTCAACGACCGCCTCCAGCGCGGGCCAGCCGTATTCATCAATGAGCCCCGCCTGCAGGGTCCGCGTCAGCGCGGGCACCACATCCATCCCCGACAACTTCCGGTAAGCCTCGGGAAACTCCTGAAAGGTGGTAGCTGTGGTGCACACTTTGAGGCGCCCTAAAGACTCATCCTGCGAGAGCAGGGTGCCACTCGTCGCTTCGTTCAGCCAGTTGAGCAGACACTGCCGTCGCGCTTCGGTCAGCCCGGCTTTCCCTGCGGCATGCCGCTGAAACTGAGCCGACCCGAAACTGCTGGCAACCGCTGCCTGCAGTGCGGCGGTAAAGCGTTCGTCGGCCGCCAGAAAGCTCAGGTCTCTCAGCCGCCCGGGGCGTGGCTGTCCGGTGTCCGTTTCATCGTCGAAGTCTTCATCGTCATCTCCCGCAAGACCATCGCGGCACCAGTCTTCCAGGTCGATGGAAATCGTGTGACCGGCCGGCGGGCCGGCCAGCCTGACCCTGAGCGAGAGGGCCAGATCCACCAGATCGGCATCCACTTCCACTTCGTCGCCCCAGCTTTGTGGTCGGTACAGATCAAGCCTCGCACGGTCTTTGCGCAATCGGGGGGCCATTCGCTCCAGCAGGTCGTAGGCCATCTGCAAAGATCGCCAGGTCGACCGCAGTCCGCGAGTGTACCAGGCCGCCGCGCCGCCTTTGGGTGCCGCCGCTGGATCCACGTCTTTGCTCCACGCATTTTCCAGCACGCCCCAGTCATCGAGCAGCTGACACCACTCGTAAAACTCGGATGCCCGCCACGACGTGGTCTTGGGAATCAGATTCAGCAGCACTCCGGCCACGTGAGGATTTCGCTGTGCCAACGGAGCCACCACGTCGGTCGCGGCACTCCAGAACTTCAGCGACGCCCGATTGATCGACGGCGCGTCGATCATCTCCTGCAGCACCGATTCCAGTTCGGCCTCCACATCCAGATCCGCCTGTTTGATCAATCGGGCCATGTCCTTCAGCATGGCATTCCAGGGGGGCATGCCGCCGAGCACGCGGCGGACGCACAGCTCGCGGAAAAACTGCCAGGCATCCGGCGGATCATGTCGCTGCGACAGCTCTTTGCCATACTCCGTCAGCACTTTGATGCTCACACAGCCGGCCAGGGCAAATTCCAGAAACGCGTCGCGGCGAACATCCTCATCAATCTCCAGTCCGTGGACTTTCTCTGCTTCCCGCGCTTTGCTGAACGCGCGAGAGCCATACGTGGTGTTGCCCAGCTGGATGAATTCGCGGCCCACCTGTTCCCAGAACGACGGCAGGAAGTGGGCCACACTTTTTCCCAGCCGTTTGGCGATCACATCAAATCCTTCCTGAGCGTGCCCCGGTTTGGGTTTGGCCCGATTCACCTCACGACGAAACTCCTTGACCAGTTCCAGCGCATACCGCGCATGATCAGGGTCGTTAATGAGAGCCCACTCCGGAAATCCGAGCGCGCGGCGCTGGCGTCGGGCAACCGGACCTGCGACGTCGGGCGACACGAAGCCCAGAAACTCCATGGTCAGATCGTCACCAGCCGCCAGATTGTCGGACGACAGTTTGATGACAGGATGCTCCAGCGCAGCGTGCTGATAGCTGCGGGCACTGACGACGTCGACGACCACATCGCCGCGAAGCTTCCCTTTTGCCGGTAACAGCGCACCGGCTCGGAGCAGCTGATCAGAAGTCGCCATATTAATTCTCCTGCTGACAGATTTGTGGGGCGAAAGAAGGACTGCCAGCGCAGGACTACTCGTCGTCTTGTTTTTCCACCACACGCTTTGCGTAGATGGCCGCCGCCATCCTCACACCTTCAGAAAAGGCGACGGCCCCCACATCTTTGACGGGCAGCGTCTTGTCTCGTTCGTCAGCAAAGATGAGATCGGCTGTGTACGTCTCCTCTTCCGGGTACTCAGCCCCCACCCAGAATCGCGCCTCCACCAGCGTGCCGGCTTCCCACACAGGGCAGCAGGCGTAGCCGCCGCTCACCTTGTACCCCAGTCGCCGACACAGTCCCAGGGCATGTGTCAGCATCTCGAACTTCCCACCGGAGTACTCCTCAATGGATGTGGTCTCCTGTTGTTCGGGGGTTGGTTTCCACGTCTGGCGAAACAACTGATCCAGCTGCTGCTCGAAGCCCAGTTCCACCGTCAATTCACGAAAGTCATCCAGTTCTTCCAGCAGGATAGGATGCGGAATCGCGACCGTGTCCGTTTTGATCCACTGGGTTTCACCGTCCAGATCGATGATGCCCACCCCCTTTTTCTCGTGCACCTCACGCAGGAACCCCGCCTCCTCCTGAACCAGCCTGTCTTTCTTTACGGCACACACAACGGCGTTAAACAGCCGATCCTTCCATGCCGGATCCGGCCAGACGGCCGCCAGCACTTTGCGGGGCAACGGCAGCGACCGCAGCATCCACATTTCGGTGGTTTCCAGACACTGCCGCTGATGCTCGACCAGCCAGTCTTTCAGAGCGATCAGCTGCTGCGAAGGCTCAGAATCCTTCAGCCATTTGGGGACCGAAGCCAGTTGTTTGCCTTTGGGATTGCGACACACCAGCTTGCCGTCGGCGAGGGCCACAGCGTAGTCCCTGTCTGCGTCAATCCACTTCAGACCATCGTCGACCGGTGCCTGTTCGGCTGCCGCTTTTTTTGCCATGGTGTTCGCCTTCGCTGTCTGTGATCCGGCCGCGCTGGGACTGTTCCAGGGGGGGCCGCGCGGAGCCCCCCGACCTCTCCTGATTCTGTCGCTGAAGCCCGCCGCGTGCAAGCCAGCAAAGGGCGGCGCGCGTGGCGGGGCCGCCTGGTATCACAGACACCTGTGTGTTGCTGCATCCTGACCAGCAAACACGGCATTTCGTGCGGCGATGCGATGTGTTTGCTGCAGTCGTGGCAAGCCATGATTGACAGAGACTGCCATTGTTTCCCCATAATACAAATGACGTGTGTGCCCCCACAGGCAACGAATCCTCTGAGGTGCCTCACGATCAAAGACACGGTATACGCGATCACCCGGGCGAAGGCAGGTTATGAAGTATCGAGTGAAAGAAGGTCAGAAGACAACGCCCGAGGTGTCTGCGCAAAAGGTGCTGAGCCTGTTCAAGAAGGGCTTCATCTCTGAGTCCGCACTGGTGCTCGACCCCAAAGGCAAGTCCATCACAGTGGGCGAATTCGTCCGCCGTATGGACGAACAGATTGCCTCAACGCTTCACGTCACCGAATCGGCCGAGCTGCCGGCCATCCCGGGAACAGCGACTGAGGATGAGGAAGACCTGGTGGAACTGCAGATCGCCGATCCACAGCCAAGGGCCTCAGCCGACACGCCGCAGGATGCGGCCCCGCAGGATGCGGCCCCGCCAGGCGGGGCCCTGCAGTCTCCTCTTCCACCACCCGTCCCCGTGGTCGACGTATTCGCCCAGGCGCAGCAAAACGTTTATCAGCCGGCCCCACCGCCCGGCACGGCCGCGGCACCGCCCGCCGCGGCACCCCGCCAGGCAAGCAGTCCCGCCGCCCAGCCGCCTGCGACGTTTCCGCCCCCTCTTGCGGGAAGCAATCCGCAAACTGCCGCACCAGACGCCGCGGCTTTGAATACACGTCCGCCGCGATCCCGGCTTCGCAAGATGCCGCCCGTCGCCCAGCGCTGCGCATTTCCTGGCTCGATGCTGGGGGCATTGACGCGTTTTATCGAGCACAAATCCCGCCGCGGTCCCATTGGACCACGCATCGCCATGAACGGCTTTGCTGAAGGATTGCTGTACTGCATCTCGTTTGCCTGCATTGCCGTGGTCACACTGCACCAGACGTTTGGCGGTCGACAGGACAGTAGCGTGGAGTCGTTCCTGAGTGTGATGCTGACATTGTCTGTGCTGGCAGCGCTGCTGGTGGCCCTGCATTTTGTCAACACGCGACTGATCCAGACACAGCCCCGATTCTTTCAGCTGGAATACCGCGTACTCGATCGCATTTTCATGCAGGCCTTCCTGATTGTGCAGACGTTTCTGATCGTCGGTATCGCTCTGGGAATTGCGTTGTATCTGTATCAGACTCTGACCTCCGGACGAGGGCTGGGGCAACCGAGCGCGGGCATCAGCGGCAACATCACGAAGCTCATTTACGCAGTGGCGATTGTGGGCGTCTTTTACCGGGGCAGCTCTTTAGAAAGTCTTGGGCTGCGTCAGGATGACAGTGCCACACCCACCGAGACGTTTCTGGCGTGCCTGATGGCGGGCCTGCGGATGCCGATGACCATGTCCGGCTGGCTGCATTTACTGGGTGTGATCTGCCTGACGCTGAATGCCGTGTATGCTCTTTACCTGGCGTTCGCCAAAACCGGCTGGTCGTCCTGGGCGTTCAGCCTGATGCCTTTGGCAATCCTGGGGCTGGTCTGGCCATTGCTAACCACCGTACTGGCGATGGTGGGTGGCACCGTCGTGGAAATTCTTCGCGCCATTTTGTCCATCGAACGCAGCGTCATCGCCACCTACGGAGAACCTGCTCTGCCCGTCGCTGAGCCGGACAATCCATTCGATGGCTAGTCAGCCCCGTCCGCCTCAGACGGCCCATCTGACGAACCCTCCAGGGTTGGGCCGTACTCCCAGCTTTGGAATTCGGCACACTCGTGCTTCATGTCTTCGTACAGCCAGACCATGCGATCCAGAAACCATGTCTTGCTGATTATTGTTACCAGTGTGCCTCCCGCAGCCCAGGACAGCGAATACGCCATGGTGCCCCACACAGCCGCAAAGAAACCGAGTCCTGCCAGGCACTTTGTCACGTTCAGCACGGCACTGCGATGAATGTCGGGCAAAGGGCGGCGGTTTCTCTGCAGATAGATGCGTTCGCCAAAGACAGCCTTTGACGCCCAGTGGCGGGTCGAACGCGGGCGCGGAAACAGGCGAGGATTGAGCCAGATCCACAGCACGGCGATGCCGATCGGGATGACGGCCGCACCGCCCAGTACACGACGACTCCAGATGGCGGCCAGCAGCAAAGGCAGCGCTGAGTAGCGGGTGTAAACACTCCACGGGTTGCAGTGTCGCAGCCACACATCATCGTTGAGTCCAAACGCATCGGCCATCCGCTGCTCGAGAGTGGGACGCTGATCGGGTGGTGTGGGACGTGGCAATAGCATGGCAGCATCGAGAAAGACAGATGAAGGGCGACAAGCGCATTGTCGCACGATGCGGCGGATCGACCAGGGGCCAAATGAGCAATCGGACCGGGCGGGGCACCGGAAAACGTGTAAGACGCAGGGCATCCGGGGCGTCGTTCCACTCCAGCCCTGTCAACACCGCAGCAGTCGGATACCATGCCACCAGTAAGACAGACCGGTCTGCCTGGAGATCTTCATGAAAAAACGCACCGCCCGTTCCCCGGCTCGCCCGTCAGCCCGTCAGCGGATCCTCGACACCGCCGACCGCCTGTTTTACGCCGAAGGGCTGCGTGCGGTGGGCATCGACCGCATTATCGCCGAAGCCGAAGTGGCCAAGATGACGCTGTACAACCACTTCAAATCCAAAGACGAACTGATCACCGCCGTGCTGCAGCAGCGGGAAGCGGACGTCGTGGCGCTGTTCGAAAAAAACATCGACAGGCACGAACGCCTGGGCAAAGACCGACTGGAAGCCTTCTTTCTGGCGCTGCGTGACTGGTTTCGCAGTCGTGGGTACCGGGGCTGCTCCTTCATCAACGCCACCGTGGAACTGGCCGACCAGACCCATCCCGGATCGATGTTTGCACAGGCTCACAAACGACGTTTTTTTGACATGGTCAGTCAGATCGTGGTCGAATCACGCGGTGAGCAGGCCGAACGACTCGTCCCGGCAATCTGCCTGATCGTGGAAGGCGCCATCATTCGCTCGGTGATGGGGGACCGGGCCAAAGCGGCAGACACCGCGTGGGAAGCTGTTTCCAGACTGCTGCCAAAATAAATTTTCCGTTTGCTGTAAGGACACTGGCGTCTGGTCGGTCACACCAACAACTAGACAGACCTGTCTGTTTACAACAAATTGAACTCCCACGTCACACGAAGGAAATTGCCATGAAATCTCTCACTTCTCTGTTTTTTGCTGCCATTCTGAACCTGACCGCACTGCCCGCCATCGCCACAGACGGCACCTGCCATCCGCTAAACAGGGTCACATCAGCACCCGCCAGGCCCGCCACTGGCGTGCAGCACAGAACAGTCAGGATTGACGGTCTGGACATTTTTTATCGTGAAGCCGGCCCCCAGGACGCACCCACCGTGTTGCTGCTGCACGGCTTTCCCACCAGTTCCCACATGTTCCGTCACCTGATTCCTCAGTTGGCCACCCGCTACCACGTCGTGGCCCCCGACTACCCGGGGTTTGGATACAGCTCTGCCCCTCCCGTGACCAGATTTGAGTACACATTCGACAACCTGGCCCGCGTTATGGACAAGTTCGTCGATCGTGTTGGCCTGCAGACCTACTCGCTGTATCTGATGGATTACGGTGCCCCTGTCGGCTACCGACTCGCCGTGCAGCATCCGGAGAAGGTCGAAAGTCTGATCATCCAGAACGGCAATGCGTATGACGAAGGACTGGATAACGACTTCTGGAAGCCCATCAAAAAATACTGGCAGGATCGCACCCCGGAAAACGGCGACCCGTTGAGAGAATTCCTCAAGCTCGATGCCACAAAGTGGCAGTACACCCACGGCGTCCGTGACGTTGCCAATATCAGCCCGGATACATGGGGACACGTGCAGCCGCTGCTGGATCGCCCCGGCAATCAGGAAATTCAACTGGCCCTGTTTTACAGCTACGGCAGCAATCCGCCCCTGTATCCTCAGTGGCAGGCCTGGTTGCGAAAGCAGCAGCCACCCACGCTCATCGTCTGGGGAAAAAACGATGCCATCTTCCCTGCCGCCGGCGCTTATCCGTATCGACGGGATCTGAAGAACGTCGAATTTCATCTGCTGGACACGGGACACTTTGCCCTGGAAGAAGACGGCGATCTGATCGGCCATCTGATGATTGACTTCCTGGACCGACACACGAGTCGATAGACGAGTGCTGTGGCCCGCCGGGAGGTTCGAAGGTCCGTCCGCTTCGAACCTCCCATTTGTTTCGCCCGTGCCAGCCTCCGTACCAGTTCAATTGCCATTTCCTTCACTCTCCGCAGCATCAGGAATGAGACCATGAACCAGCGTCCCGCCAGCGACATCGCTTTCACCACTTCTGTTAAACAGATCCAGACTGAAAAAGGGTCCCGCGAAACCTACGCCCGCATGGCGAAACTGGCAGACTGGAAGACCCGTGTCGACGGGCAGCTGCGAGACTTTCTGCAGTCACTCGACATGTTCTATCTGGGAACGGCCAACGCATCCGGCCAGCCCTATATTCAGTATCGCGGTGGCCCGGCAGGCTTCCTGAAAGTGCTGGACGACCACACGCTCGCCTTTGCAGATTTCGGCGGCAACCGACAGTACATCACACTGGGCAACCTGGCCGAAAACCCCAGGGCCTTTCTGTTTCTGATGGACTACGAAAATCGACGTCGCATCAAGGTTTGGGGGACAGCCGAGGTCATCAACAACGATCCGGATCTTCTGGCCGGACTGCACGAGCCCGAATATCCCGCCCCACCTGAACGGGTCATCGTATTTCGCATCGAGGCCTGGGATGTGAACTGCCCACAGCACATCCATCCCCGCGTCAAAGTGGCCGACGTCACCCCCGAACTGGAACGACTGCGAAGTCGAATTGCCGAACTGGAACAGCAGTTGGCCGATCGGTAATGGGCGCAGCAGAGCAAGAGCAGGGGCAGGGGCACGAACCCACGTGCGGCGTTCACGCCCGCTGTTCGCTCCGCAAACGCCATCCCGGCAGGGCGGCAGGGTTCCACGGATCAAACTCTGTCAGCACGAATGGCTGCTGGAGAAACCGCGCGGCGACCTGAAGGGCGGCCGCCGTGTCGCCTGCCTGTGAAGCGGATGCTGATGTGGGGTCACTCAATAACGTCTGTGCGCGGGTCGCATGACGCTCGGCCCCCGTGCGACTGCCTTCCAGCACTTTGACTCCCGCAGCGGCGAGTTTTATGAGGCCCTTGATGGTGTCCGCGGCGGGCCCGCGACGCCCGAGTGAAATCCAGTGGTGTTCCCACGCTTCATGGGCCTCCCAGTAATAGCCGGCGTCAAACAGTCGCCGGCCATCTTCGTAGTGGGCATCCGCGTGCGAGGAAGACGAAGCGTGGCCCGCCTGTTCCTGTTCGGTCTGCGTGCTCGCCATATGACCGTCCGCATCAGACACCGGATGCGGTGACTGGCCTGGGACGTAGGTGTAGGGTGGCAGGCTAAACCGTTGTTTCACGTCGTTCACCACTGTTTTTTTGGCTGGTCCGGCTGCGTCGCAGAAACGGAATCCACGGTCGCGTCTTCACACGAAAGCAGTGCGGGCACTGATAAACGCGTAACCCCAGCAGCATCAACAAGCGATCCCGAAAGAACAGCTTGCGAAAAGGCATGGGCGTCAAACGCCGATTGCAGGGGCGACAATGATAAAACTTCATGACGGGGACCAGATGGTGAACATCCCAATCGGAAGTGCGGGGTTTCACCTCTCAATCCGCCGATGGTAATCAGATGCTCTCTGCTAAGGCGAACACAAAGCCGCCCCAGAACAGGGAAAAACCTGCAAACTCAGGCGACAAGCCGCCTGTGCGGCTCCAATCGGGTTGTGTGGCCGTTTTTCCCGTTCAGAATGCCAAAGTCACGCGGCCGGCTTTAGCCAATCGGCTACTGATCGGGACGCCGCAGGGGCCACCGCTGCACACCATGGCGGTCCGCCCAGCGGCGCCACGTCGCCTGCAGCTGCTTCGCAACCTGCGGGCGGTCTGCCGCCAGATCGTGTGTCTCAAACGGGTCCGCCTCCAGATTGTAAAGCTCCCAGGGTTTCTGATGCAGGGCGACCAGTTTCCACCGCCCCTGTCGGATAGCGCGGTTGCCCTCGTGTTCCCAGCACAACAGACGTTCCGTGGCTGGTGCATCCCCGCCAGCCAGCAGAGCGTGAAAACTCAGGCCATCCAGAGGGTCCAGCTGGTGCTGGCCAAATGTCGTCGGGTACGCCACATCGGCGAGTGCCAGACACGTGGGCATGATGTCCATGATGTGAACCGGATGATGGACGAGCCGCCCGGCGTCGGAAATGCCAACCGGCCACCGGATGACCAGTGGTGTCAAAATGCCGCCTTCGTGCTCCTGCCGTTTGGCTTTTCGATAGGGCGTGTTACTCACGTTGTACCAGTGTCCATAGGCCGCATTGCTGTCGCGAGTGCCGATCACCGCCCCGGGCGTTTTGTTGAATCCCGTCGAACAACCGCCGTTGTCCGACAGGAACATGATCACCGTATTGTCAGCCAGTCGCTCTTCCTGCAGGACCTGCAGCAGGCGTCCGACGTTCTGGTCGAGGCGATCGACCTGCGCCGCGTAGACCTCCATTCGCCGAGCGGCCTGCCGTTGATCGACAGTCGCCCAGTCGGGAGTGGCCGGCGGTGACAAACGACTGCCGGCCGGGACGATCCCCAACTGCTTCTGCCGCTGAAACCTAGCTGCGCGAACCGCCTGATAGCCCTGATCATAAACTCCGCGGTAGCGGTCAATGTCTTCCTCCCGCGCCTGCAGGGGAAAATGGGGAGCGATGAATGGCAGATAGAAAAAGAACGGCCGACTGTGATCGCAGTTCTGCAGGTATTCGATGGCGAAATCGGTAAATCCGTCGGTCGAATACCAGTCCTCGTCTGGCTCTTCTCGCCGCCCATTGCGAAACACGGGCCTGTCGTAAAAGGGGGACGGGTAAAAGTACAGACCGCCACCTTTGGGCGTACCGTAGAATTGCTGAAAGCCGCGACGATCCGGCCAGTCCTCCCGTTTGTCCCCCACGTGCCACTTGCCGGACATCGCCGTTTGGTAACCGTGCTGTCCCAGCAGTTCGGCGATGGTGACGGTGTCACGACTGAGGGCCTGCTGATACTCCGGCCAGGGCGATCGGGTGGTGTTCATGTGGCCCAGCCCCGCGTCCCATTGATACTGACCGGTCAGCAGCGCTGCACGGGACGGACAGCAGCGCGACGTGTTGTAGCAGTGAGTCATCAGCAGACCGTCGCCTGCCATGCGATCCAGATGAGGCGTGCGAATCTCACTGCCCAGGCATCCCAGATCCGAGTACCCCATGTCGTCCGCCAGAATCACAATGATGTTTGGCCGTTTGTCGACGGCAGCCGGTGCATTGGCCGCTGCGCCGCCGGGCAGCGCCATCGAGAGTGAAAACAGGGCGATCAAAGTCACAGCCATAAGCACTACCGTTTGGGGGGCGACTCTGTCGAGGAGAGGCCATCGACGACAGACGGTCGGGTCGCACCATCAGGTTGTGGTGCAGAATGAAAGCGGGTTTCCGGAGACAGATCTTGTGCTTTTCTGCCGCCAAATCCAGCGCTGCTGCCAATCTCGGTCCGCCAATCATCGGCCTGCGGCGAAAGAAGCCTGGGACGTCGTCCGCTGCCCGCTGATCCGCGTATTTTTCTGTAACAGCAGGTGCCAGGCTGAGGTGGTAAACAGACGACGATCCATGCGGACGCGAAAAAACGCTCGCTCTGTGCCTGAACATGTAACGATTATTCCGAACGGGCGAGTTGCGCCGGCTGCGACGATGCCGCTAAGGCATGCATCACCCAATCAACGATGACAATCGAACAGTTCCGCGAATCTGTCACGATAAGTGCCACCGGCCTTTGTTAGAGACGTCGTCTTGGCCTGCTACTGCCGCAACAATCTGTGGGTCGCCCTCGCCGCGCTGGGTTCGTCCAGCGTGTGCCTGCTGCTGGCTGGCTGCAGCCAGACCGAACACAGGCTGCAGGCCGACCACGACGCCTATTGCGCCATCGCTGAACGCAACCTCGATCCCCGCTGGGCGGCCGACCGTGTCAATATCGATCAGGACCCCCGCAGTCGATACTTCGACCCGTACAACCCGGACTGCTCGCCGATGCCACAGGACGACCCGGCGTCGCAAAGCTACATGCAGTGTGTGGATGGCATGGAAGGCTGGCCATACTGGCGGGAAAACGGCATTCGAGGTGACCTTGAGAATCCGTCATGGCGAAACCGACTCGGTGAATACTCACAGATGACACCCGACGGCGCCGTGCAGCTGGATGTGGATTCTGCTCTGCGACTGGCCTACGTTCACTCTCCGCTACATCAGCAGCAACTGGAGACGCTGTACCTGTCTTCGCTGGATGTCACCGGTGAGCGGTTTCGCCTGGACACACAGTTCTTTGCGGGCGTGGGCAAAGGGTGGACACACAACGGCGGCCTGCTGCCTGCCGGCATCATTTTTAACCCCGGGCTGAACGACTATCAGCAGGTCCGGCCAGTCAATCGACCAGAATCTAACCGACTGACCGTTGGTGGTGACGCGCAGCTGAGTCGCCGGTTTGCCACAGCCGGTGAAGTGCTGGTCGGCTTCGCCAACTCATTCGTGTTTGAATTCACAGGTGGCGATGTCAACTTAGCCAGTTCGCTGGCTAACTTCTCCTTCATTCAGCCGCTGCTCCGCGGTGCCGGACGTGACATTGCTCTGGAGCAGCTGACTCAGGCGGAACGGCTGCTGCTGGCCAACCTCCGTGCATACGGTCAGTTTCGTCAGGGGCTCTACACACAGGTTGTCATTGGCGAACTGGGTGTCACCGGTCCACAGCGCGGCTTCACCAGCACGTCGCTGCAGTCCTTTTCCGGCTTCGGCGGAGTGAACGGCTACCTGGGGCTGTTGCAGCAGGCACAGCAGATTCGCAACACCGAAGACAACCTGCGGCTGCAGCTGCGAACCCGCGATCGCCTGGAAGCTCTTTACAACAACGACCTGATCGACATTGTCCAGCTCGATCAGTTCCGTCAGAACATTGAAGTCACACGCGCCACACTGCTTGACCAGACCAATGCGCTCAAGCTTTCGATCGATAACTTCAAAGTCGACACGCTGGGTTTGCCGTCCGACCTGCCCGTTGAAGTGGATGAGGGTCTGGTGAATCAGTTTCAGCTGATCCCCCGCGAGTCCGGCCCCGTGCTGCGTTCTTTGCTGGATCTGCAGCAGCGGATTGGCGACATCGGTGAACTGACAGACCTGACAGCAAGAATTTCGCGACTGGAACAGAAACTGGTGCAGTTACCGGCCGAAGACGCGGACTCCGCCGCGCTGACGCTGGATCGTCTGCTGGGACTGGTGGAAACGGTCGGGCGAAGACTGGACGACCTTCCCGACGAAGTGGACACAATGCGGCGCCTGCAGCCGGGGTACCTGAACAGTCTGCAGGGTCGTGATCGCGAAGCCCTTTCCCTCGTGCTGTCACGTGTGGAAATGTCTCACGAGCAGCTGCAGCAGCAGTTTGAAGCGGCTCCGGCACTACTGGAAGGGCTGCTGGAAAACCTGCCGAACGACAATCTGCCGCAGACACTGGCCGCCGGCCAGCAGCAATTCGGCGAACTGCTCGCGCTCAGTCGCGGCATTGTCCTGCTGCAGTGGGTCGCGCGGGACATGACGGGCGAACCGGAAGCGGTTGTCAAATCAGCAAGAGAGCTGATTGCCCCCGTGCAGCAGCTGTTTGCCGCTGCCGAAAAAGATGTGGCGGCCATGGAAGAATCCGTCGCACTGCGACAGCAGGGTATGACAGAAGAGCAGATCGAAGCGTTTGCCCTGGATCGCCGCAAGCTGCGCCAGCGACTGGATGATCTGGCCCGTGGAGAAATCAGCCTGGCCTCCAGTCTGCAGGATCTGCAGCAAATCGAAGGGCAGCTCAATTCCGCCCCGGCTCCGCAGACCGTTCGTGACATGACCGGCTGGATTCAGTCGTATCTGCAGGTTGTCGAACGTCTGTCTCTGGTGCCCGCCCAGGCTCGTCTGGAAACCATCACGGTCGGAGGGATTGAACTGGACGAGCAAACGGCATTTGAAGTGGCTCTGCAGAATCGCCTGGACTTCATGAACGGCCGGGCGGCTCTGGTCGACAGCTGGCGGGCCATTCAGGTGGCCGCCGATGCCCTGCAGTCCAACCTGACCATTACCGGCAGCGGCGAAGTGGGCACGGGCCGCAACAACCCGGTTGACTTTCGAGCAGCCACCAGCAGCCTGACCCTGGGTCTGGAATTTGACGCACCGCTGGCTCGACTGCTCGAACGCAACGGCTATCGGGAAGCTCTGATCACCTACCAGCGCGACCGCCGCGCCCTAATTCAGTCCCGCGACTCCCTGCAGCGGGGGCTGCGGGCTTTGCTGCGAACACTGCAGCAGCGGCGACTGCAGCTGGAGATTCAGCGCCGCGCTGTGGCCATCGCCCTGCGACGAGTGGACCAGACACAGCTGTCCCTGCTGACACCGCCACCGCAGGGGCAGCCCGGCGTGCGTCCGCAGATTAATCCCACGACCGCAATCAACCTGCTGGGCGCTCAAAGCTCACTGCAGACATCCCAGAACAGCTTCCTCGCCGCCTGGCTGAATTACTATGCGGCACGCGTCCGCCTGTATCGCGAACTGGGCGTGATGCAACTGGACGACAATGGAAAGTGGATCCAGGAAACGGCCCCGTTTTCGCAGCAGCCACCAACCGTCGATCCACTGCCCGTGCTGCCACCGGCGGTGCCCATTGATCTGGGGGCCGAACAGACAGGACCGACCGGACCGGCAGACTCAATGCGCGGTCCCCACTTTTTTGCCTCCGGCTCACTCAAAGACGGCCAGACAGGCCCACTGGTCACCACGGCGAGCGAATCGGTCGCGCAGATCACGCCGATACGACCTGATACACTGAAGTCCCTGCGCTCGCCCCCATCTTCCTCTACCATGGGAGCTCAGGTTTCCGGACCGGGAGCCGCTGATGCTGCAGAATCACGTCGCGCTGTGCGACGCCGCAGGAAGCAGCGGAAAATTGAAAAACTCAGAAACGAGCTGCGGGAACTGCAACGCGGGTAAAGGACCAGCGAAGCGATTGTCACGGTGAAGTCTCAGCCGGCCGGTCGACCGACCTCAGTCCCTCGCAGTCCGTTGCTGCCCGTGTTCACATATCACATTCCGGCCCTGTGTGTCGCACGCATCGCGGGCCGTCCCGTCCGTCGTCGCACATAATTTGCCCCGTAGATAATTTTCCCCGCACATAACTGTCCCCGCACACCTGCCATGTCCGCCTCCACCCCCAATCAGGAATTCTCGTCCCGATCCGATGGTTCGGCCGTCCGACTGGCCATGTTCCTGGGCATCCTGGCAATCATTGCGGTGGTCGCCGCCGTGATCTGGATGCGGGACACAGAAGAAACAAAAACCAGCATGCTCACGCACCGCATCAGCCGCGGACGGCTGGTGGTTTCAGTCACAGAGCAGGGGACGCTGGAGAGTTCCAACAACACCGAAATCAAATGCCTCGTCCGCGGATTCAGCACAGTCACCTATGTCGTGCCGACAGGAACTGTGGTCGAGGCAGGCCAGGAGCTGGTTCGCCTGGACACCAAAGTGATTGAAGAGCAGTACAGCCTCACCAAGACCAACACCTACATCGCGCAGGCCACACTTGCAGAAACAAAAGCCAATGTGGAGAAGGCCCGCATCGCCATCGAAGCCTATGAGAAAGGTCGCTTCCGCTCTCAGTTGCAGACTCTGGAAAAAGACCTCGCGGCCCACAAACGCAACCTCCGCACGGCCCGCCGCATGCGAGAACGATCAGAAACTCTCTTTCGTCAGGGTTATGTGACCGAACTGGAGGTGGAAAGTAATGCGTTTACCGTCACCCAGGCGGAACTGGAACTGAAGGTCAAAGAAACGGAAATCAGCGCGTTGAAGGAATTCACGCGGCAGATGGAAATGGAAACGCTCAATGGCAACCTGACGGCCAGCAAATCCAAACTGGCGGCCGACGAAGCCGGACTCGCCATGGAAGTCAAACGCCGCGATCGGGCCGAGCAGGAACTGCAGGACTGCATTATTCGGGCGGAGAAAAGCGGGCTGGTGATCTACCCGTCAGCCGCATCATGGAAGTCGACTCCGGACATTGCGGAAGGCGCGACCGTTCGCAAAGACCAGGTCCTGTTGCTGATGCCCGACCTGAGCCAGATGCAGGTCAAAGTTGGCATTCACGAGTCCGTGGTGGAACGCGTGCAGGCCGGCAGCCGCGCGATCGTGACGCTTCCCGACCGCACGCTGGAAGCGCGCGTGTCCAAAGTGGCCACGGTAACGCGCCCCGCCGGATGGTGGACGGGCAATGTGGTCAAGTACGACACGATTATTGAGCTGCCTGAAGAAAGCGGACTGAAACCCGGCATGAGCGCTGAGGTGGAAGTCATCATGGCCGTGCACGAGGATGTGCTGACGATGCCGGTGGCCGCTGTGGTGGAAACCGAAGAAGGCGACTTCTGCTGGGTACAGACAGACAAAGGGCCCACACGGCGGATCCTGGAACTGGGTGACAGCAACGATGTGTTTGTGGAAGTGAAGGCCGGTCTGAATGAAGGGGAAGACGTCGTGCTGAACCCCGTCGCGCTGATTGAGCAGGCTCGGGAGGACGCCCTCACGACGCTCGAAGCAGATCGCAGTGCTGCCAGTGATGCCCTCGACGGCAGCGACCAGCAGGAGACGACGCTGTGAAAAAGGTCGTCGGCACCCTCACTGTCCTGCTGCTCACAGCGGCCGTCGTCGGCCTCGCCCTGCTGCCGGAATCAGACGCCGATCAGACGTTCCGCGGAGGCCCCACACACACAGCGCGGCGACAGCAGGTCACCGTCAGCGTGATGGAGCAGGGCACGCTGGAAAGTTCCAGCAACGTGGAAATCAAATGCCGTGTCCGTGGCGACAACACCATCACTTCGGTGGTGGAAAGCGGGGCGATTGTGGAGCCCGGCGATGTGCTCGTCACGCTGGAGACTCTGGCGATTGACGAAGAAATCAGCGAGCGGACCAAGTTCTACCACCTGTCCGAATCACAGGCGGCCCGCTCAGCGGCGGATGTGGCCCGCGCGAAACTCGCCATCCGGGAATATGAAGAGGGACGGTTCGTGAAGGAACTGGCCGATCTGCAGAAACAGCTGGCTGTGGCGGAGTCTCGACTGCTGAACGCCCGCAACCGACTCAAGCACTCCGAAATGATGCAGCGCAGCGAATACGCCAGTGATCTGGAAGTGGAAGAGCGGAACTTTGCTGTGGACCAGGCGGAACTCAACGTCAACCTGGTAAAAACACAAATCGACGTGCTGGAAAACTTCACCAAGAAGGAAGAGGTGGTGCGGCTCAAAGGCGAACTGGCCGTCGCCGAGGCCACCCACGAAGCGGACGTGGAACGCGCCCTGGCGGACAAAAAGCGGCTGGAACGCGCCCGCGAAGAACTGCAGTACTGCACAATCGCCGCCCAGTCAGCCGGCCTGGTGATTTATCCCAACTCGGAAGAATGGAAAGACGCGCCCGACGTGGAAGAGGGGGCCACCGTCCACAAAGATCAGATTTTGCTGCTGATGCCGGACCTGGATCAGATGCAGGTGAAGGTGGGCATTCACGAATCCATGATCGACCGCATCGCACCCGGCATGAAAGCTGTGGTCACACTCAACAAAACGGTGATGGAAGGCGAAGTCAGTTTTGTGGCCTCGGTGGCCAAACCCGCCGGCTGGTGGACGGGAAATGTGGTGAAGTACGACGTGATCGTCAGCCTGCCACAAACAGACGGATTGAAACCCGGCATGAGTGTGGAGGTGGAAATACTGATGGCCACTCATAATGACGTCGTGGCTGTGCCGGCCGCAGCCGTGATGGAGACGGCAGACGGCTTTGCCTGCTGGGTGACAGACGGCGTGACGGCCACACGACGCGAAGTCACTCTGGGCGACAGCAACGACATGCTGATTGTCGTCACCGAGGGAATTTCTGCCGGCGAAGACGTGGTCCTCGACCCTCTTGCCAATGTGCCCGCCGCGCAGCAGGAGGCCGCTCGCATCATGCAGGATGCCGCCAGTCAGGGCCCCAGTCTGATTGATCTTTAAGTTTCCCCTTCGTGCCAGGCGATCTGTAACGTGTCGGAACGACCAGCCCAGCCCAAGCTTCCTCAAGCGCCATCCGGCGCTGCACTGCGACGTGGCCTCGCCGTCGCCGGAGTGATGACGCTGGCCTGCGCGGCCGCCATGCTCGCCCGCAGTTTTTCCACCGAACCACCCCGCGTGCAGCTCACCCATCGCATCACCCGCGGAGACCTGGTCGTCACAGTGAGCGAGCAGGGGATGCTGGAAAGCGAAAACAATCTGGAGATCAAATCGAAAGTTCGCGGCAGGAACGCCGTGCTGTGGATCATCGAAAGCGGTTCGTTTGTGGAGCAGGGCGACGAACTGGTACGTCTGGACGCGCTGAGTATTCAGGAGCAAATCGACGAACGGACGAAATTTGCCAACTGGTCCCAGTCGGCCGCCGATGGCTCTGCGGCGCGCGTGGCGCGGGCTGAGATCGCGGTGTCGGAATATGAAGAAGGTCGCTACCGCACGCAGGTCCTGTCGCTGGAGAAAGAGCTGGCCGTGGCCGAGGCATCCTTGCGGAACGCGACCGACCGTCTGCAGCACGTGAAGACCATGGCACAAAGCGGATACATCGGTGATCTGGAGGTGGAGGAATCAGAATTTGCCGTTGAGCAGCAGCGTCTCAACCTGGAGCTGAAACGCACCGAGCTGGACGTGCTTCGCAACTTCACTCACAAAGAGCAGATGCAGACGCTCAAAGGCAACCTGCAGTCTGTGACGGCGCAGCACAAAGCCAACGAAGAACGGGCGACGGCCGATGCGTCGCGTCGCGATCGGGCGGTCGAGGAACTCGATTACTGCGTGATTCGTGCGGAACAAAGCGGACTGGTCATTCATCCCAATGCGGCCAAATGGGAGTCGGGCCCCATCGCGGAAGGCACCAATGTTCACAAGGACCAGCTGCTGCTGCTGATGCCCGACCTGCAGACCATGCAGGTCAAAGTCGGGGTCCACGAAGACACGGTGAAACGCGTGAAACCCGGCCAGAATGCAATGGTGGCGATGGCGGAAGGCACGCTCACCGGGACAGTCACCGAAGTGGCCTCCATTACAAAGCCGGCCGGCTGGTGGACGGGCAATCAGGTGCGCTACGACACTCAGATATCGCTGCCCCCTCAGCCATGGCTGCGGCCCGGCATGAGTGCCGAGGTCGAAATCACGGTCGCCACCCACACCGACGTGCTGTTGATTCCCGTTGCCGCGGTCATCGAAACTGACAAAGCAGCATTCTGCTGGGTGCAGACATCAGACGGCCCACAGCGGCGACAGATCACACTGGGAGACACCGACGACGTCTATGCGATTGTGACCGCCGGACTGGAAGAAGGCGACCCGGTGCTGCTGAACGTGAGCGCCTACGAGCGGCCCACCGGCGACTCCAACCCCAGCGAGCCATCGCCAACGGAGGATGCCGCCCCCTCCTCTGATCGTGACAAGGGTGAGGCAGCAGATTGATTTTTCAGTTCTTTCAGACCGTCGTCCTGGGCATCAAAAGCCTGATGGTGCAAAAGCTCCGCGCGGGGCTGGCCGCACTGGGAATCTTCATTGGCACGGCCACCGTGATCTGGCTGGTCGCGATGGGAGAAGGTGTCAGCTTTCGTGCCCAGCAGCAGATTCTGGAACTGGGCGCCAGGAATATTATCGTCCGCACCAAGCAGCCCAACGAGGGTGAGCAGGACGCGGCGAACCGGGTGAAGACCTACGGCCTGCTGCGAGCCGACTATCGACGAATCGTGGAGAACATTCCCAACATCAGCCGCGCCATTCCCATGCGGGAACTGCGATTCGAACTGCGGCTGGGTGATCGCACGGCAGACGCCAAACTGGTGGGCTGCGTGGAGGATTATCTGGCACTCAACCGCCTGGAAATGGCCCGCGGTCGCTGGCTGTCATCGCGGGATCGTGGCAAAAAAGTAGTGGTCCTCGCCAGCGATACGGCGCGGAGGCTGTTCCCCTTTGAAAATCCGATCGGTCGCACCATCTGGGTGGGCGCCGAGTTTTACACGGTGATCGGCCAGACGCGTGATCGCACGGCGTCGGCCGCGATTGGCGGCAGCCTGGACTCCCGTGACTACAACCTGGACGCTTATATTCCGCTGAAAACCCTGCGTCAGCGAGTGGGTGATCTGGTAATGAAACGCGTGGGAGGCGGTCAGGGCTTCAACTTCATTGGTGAAGATGTGGAGCTCAGTCAGATCACGGTGGAAGTGGAGAACATCGAGGAAGTCGATGAAACGGCGCAGATCATCGAAACCCTGCTCAAAAAATATCACGAGAAGGAAGACTATGCCGTGGTTGTACCGCGTGAACTGCTGCGACAGGCAGAACGCACGCGGACAATGTTCAACGTGCTGCTGGTCGTCATCGCCGGCATCTCTCTGCTGGTGGGCGGCATTGGCATCATGAACATCATGCTGGCCACCGTGACGGAACGTACGCGGGAGATTGGCATCCGTCGCGCCCTGGGCGCCACACGGACCGACATCATCAGCCAGTTTCTGATTGAAACCGTCGTGCTCACGGCCAGTGGCGGTCTTCTGGGCGTGCTGTTTGGTCTGTCTGTGGGGCCGATTTTTGAAACACTGAAACGCGCCGTGCTGACATTTTCCCCCGAGTCACTGCCGCCCATCGTGCAGACGCTGGAACCTCGTATTGCTCCCTGGTCTGTCGTGCTGTCACTGGCCATTTCTCTGGGGGTCGGCGTCCTGTTTGGCGTCTATCCCGCTCGCAAGGCCGCGTTTCTGGATCCTATTGAAGCGCTGCGTCACGAATAACGTCAGGGGCCCGTCTGTGTCTGTTGAAGACCAAATCGCATTTCGCGTCGAAGACCTCTGCAGAAGCTATTTTCTGAAAGGGGAAACGGTCCACGCGCTCAAGGGCGTTTCGTTTGATGTGCTGGCCGGGGAATACATCGCCATCATGGGCCCCTCCGGATCGGGCAAGAGCACGCTGCTGAATGTGCTGGGCTGTCTGGACCGTCCCACCAGCGGCCGCTACATCCTGGCGGGCGACGATGTGGCCACTTTGAACGACTACCAGCTGTCCCGCATTCGCGGACAGCGCATCGGCTTTGTGTTTCAGTCGTACAATTTGCTGCAGCAGTTAAACGTGCTGGAAAACATCAAAGTTCCGCTGCAGTATCAGGGACTGGTGGGCAGTGAAGCCGACGTACTGTGCCAGCATCTGGCCGAACGCGTGGGCCTGGGCAATCGTCTGTATCACCGCCCCACCGAACTGTCTGGCGGTCAGCAGCAGCGCGTGGCGATTGCCCGCAGCCTGGTCAACGATCCCTACTTCATCCTGGCCGACGAAGCCACTGGCAACCTCGACTCCAAAACCACAGACGAAGTGCTGGACCTGTTTGAGACGCTGAACAACGATGGCAAGACCATCATCATGATTACGCATGAGGACGAGGTGGCCGCCCGCTCTAAACGTGTGATCCGCCTGCGGGACGGACTCATTGAGTCAGACACGCGGAACTGACTGTCGTGGCCAGCGACGCTGACTAAGCCAGCACGTCGTGTACGACGTGTCCGTGCACGTTGGTGAGCCGGCGTTCCAGCCCGTTGTGGTAATAGGTGAGTCGTTCGTGGTCCAGGCCCATCAGATGCAGAATGGTGGCGTTGAAGTCGTACACCGTGGTTTTATCCACCACCGACTTGAAACCAAACTCGTCGCTCTCTCCGTAGCTGAATGCCCGCTTCACACCGGCTCCCGTCAGGAAGCAGGTGAAAGCACCCGGATTGTGATCGCGGCCGGTGCCGTTGGCCTGCAGAAACGGCATGCGGCCAAACTCCGTCGCCCACACCACCAGCGTGTTGTCCATCAGACCCCGCTCTTTCATATCCGCCAGCAGCGCGGCGGTCGGCTGATCCATGATCTCCGCCTGCATGGCGTGCGTTTTGGCGATGTTGGCGTGGGAGTCCCAGTTGGTGATGCCATTGCCCCCCGCCGGATCGCTGCCATTGAACAGCTGCACCACGCGGACTCCCTTCTCCAGCAGGCGCCGCGCCAAAATGCAGTTGCGAGCATACGAGCCACGCAGTTCGCTGCCGCCTTCGACACCGTAAGCCTCCAGCGTGCTTTTGGATTCGCCCGCCAGATCCATGACGTCCGGCACAGACGTCTGCATTTTCCCCGCCAGTTCGTAACTGGCAATGCGTCCGGCCAGGTCCGCATCGCCGGGAAAGCGTTCCAGGTGCCGCGCGTTGAGCCGCTGCAGCAGTTCGACTGTGCGACGATCGGCGGCCGACGTCAGTGAGCCGGGCCGATTCAGATTATTCGGCGGATTCTTCGCATTGAAGTCCGTGCCCTGAAAGGCGGCCGGCAGAAAGCCGTTGCCAAAATTGTTCTTGCCGCTGCGGGCCAAACCGCGAGGATCGTTGATGGCGACAAACGCGGGCAGTTCCTGATTCTCTGTGCCCAGAGCGTAAGTCACCCACGCGCCAAACGACGGAAAGCCTTCCATCGTGAAGCCCGTGTTCATGAAGTTCTCCCCCTGCGGATGCGCGCTGGTGTCTGTTGTGAGCGCGTGCAGAAAACAGAAGTCATCGACCTGCTGCCCCAGATGCGGCAAAAGATCGGACACCATCTTGCCGGACTCCCCCTGAGGACGAAACTCCCAGAACGGTTTGGCAATATTGCCTGACGGACCTTCAAACGTGACGGCCGGCAGACCTGGCGGCTTTTTGCCGTGCAGACGCGTCAGTTCCGGCTTGTGGTCAAACGTGTCCACATGGCTGACGGCTCCCGGACAGTAGATGACCAGCACCTGCCGAGCGGGCATTTCAAAATGCGGATTGCGGGGAGCGTACGGCCTGTCAGGATTCACGTCCGGACGAATGGGCGCTTTACCTCCGACAGTCCTGGCATCATCCGCCAGCAGACCGTCGGCCTGCAGCAGACTGGCAAGGGCGAGTCCGGTGGTCGACAGACCGGCCGTTCCCAGAAAACGACGACGGTCCAGCAGACGACGACCAATGGCAGACAGAGATTCGCTGTGACTCATCAGTGGGCTTTCCCTTTGTTACGCGAAGACAGCAGGACGGGCGGCTAGGGCAGAAAGGCAAACTCATTGCTGTTGATCAGTGCGCGACACACCAGCGACAGATCGAACGTCTGTGCCAGTTCCACACACTGTGTTCGTTCTGACTCATCCGGCAGGCGACACAGCAGAATGCGAAAACACTCATCCACAGCCGCCGACGGATCGTCCCCAGCGGCCTGGCGAGCGCGCTGGGCGATGCGACCTGACTGATCCATCACGAAATCGCTGTTCATCAGATTGAGCGCCTGCAGGGGTGTGGTGGAAACCGGGCGACGGGCACGCACCTGACCGCAGTCAGGAAAATCAAAGGCGGTAAACATGCGATCATCCACGCGACGCATGCGTTCCTGGTACAGCATCCGCCGCCAGGTGGACGGGCCGAAGTTGTCAACCACCTGCCATTGAGCGTAGGTCTTCTTTTCATTGTGAATGCGGTAACTGCGACCGCCGATGGTCGTGTCCAGACAGCCGGAGGCCTGCAGAATGGAATCACGAATCACCTCCGCTTCCACTCGCTTAGGGGGGAAACGCCACAGCAGGGCGGATGAGGCATCGGCCACCAGACCGCGTTCGACGGGCGCACTGGACTGCCGAAACGCGCGAGACATCACGAGCAGTCGAATGGTGTCCTTCATCGACCAGGCATCGCCCGCGCGAAAAGTGGGCGTGATCAGTTCGGCGGCCAGCCAGTCCAGCAGCTGCGGATGAGTGGGCAGCGCGCCCGCTTTGCCAAAGTCGCTGGTCGTGGTCACCAGCCCCTGACCAAACACATGGTGCCAGAGACGATTGGCCATCACTCGTGCCGTGAGCGGATTGTCAGCACTGGAAATCCAGCGGGCAAACTGCAGGCGGCGGCGAGCGCCGGACGTCTGTGACGTCAGCCCCAGTTCTCCCTCCAGAATGGCAGGGCCTGCGGGAACCGCTTCGTCACGTGGGTTCTCCGGACTGCCCCGATGCAGCACGCGGGCCATGCCGGCTTTTCCAAACCGCCCCACAAAGCTGCGTCGTGGTCCCTCTTCGCTCAGCGCGGCAATCGCAGCAGCGATAGCCTGCAGATGGGTTTTGCGGTCCGCATGTTTCTCGGCCAGCTTGCGATTCACGTACCACGTGCCCACCCACGGCTTCCATTCGCCATCGTCATCCGGCACGTCCATGTCGAATTCGTAGCGGGGCAGAAAGGGCTTCTTACTCAGATAGTCGGTGTCATAAAAGTACTCACGATTGCTGCTCATTCGCAGGCGATCGATGGACACAGCCGAGGGGAACGTCAGTTCCACCCAGGCTCTGTCTTTGGACTCTTTGCCAAACTGAGCCCGCCAGGTCATCGTGCCAAACTCGCCGTCCTGCAAACGCTCAATGGGGAAGCGGCCATCCACTCCCAGTTCGGGAAAGCCGGTCAGCTGCGTGCCGAAGTCGGCCGCCGCCAGATTTTGACGCCGGTCCGCCGGTCCGAAGATCTCCAGTTCATCCAGCCCCACATTCGGCATCTTGAAGCGAATCCGCACCGCCGTGGTGGTGACCGGAGCAAAGTGCAGCTCCCGGTAGGCGCCCCAGTTTTCTTCCCAGCCGCCCATCTGTTTGAGCTGCTGGCGATGGCTGGCGATTTCCGCCCAGATGGCGTCACCCCGCTGTCGGCGAGGATGCTCTTTCGAGAACTCCGGAAAGCGGCTGCCAAACTCCACGTCGTCAAAGACGCCCGTCATGGCGTAGTAATCCTGAATGGTGACAGGATCAAACTTGTGGTTATGACAGCGGGCGCAGCCCATGGTCAGTCCCATCACTGACGCTCCCACGGTTTGAATCACTTCATCCATGCGATCCGCCCGCGCCTGACGAATGGCGGACGGCTCGCGGCCAACCGTGGCGGCCGGCACATGCGGACCAGCCACCAAAAAGCCGGTCGCCTCGCCGGAGCCCAGAGAGTCGCCCGCAATCTGCTCCTGCAGAAATCGGTCGTAGGGTTTGTCTTCATTGAACGCGCGAACCACATAGTCCCGGTAGATCCACGCATTTTTGCGATACAGATTGGCTTCCGAGCCGTTGGTCTCCGCCCAGCGAATCACGTCCAGCCAGTGCTGCGCCCAGCGTTCGCCAAAGTGGGGCGACGCCAGCAGTCGTTCGACCAGCTCGCTGTATGCGGCATCGGCATCCTGTTCGCTGGCTGTGACGAACGCGTCAGTCTGTGCGGGGGTGGGCGCGAGCCCGGTCAGCACAATTGAGGCGCGACGAATCAGCGTGCGGGCGTCGGCCGTTTCCGAAAACGTGAGTCCCCGTGCGTTCAGCTGCTGCTGCAAAAAGGCGTCAACAGGGTGAGAGACAGCGGACTGCGGCACCTTCGGGCGATCGACCGGCTGAAAGGCCCAGTGATCTGACGTGATTTCGTCCACGGCATCCATCTGACCGGGCCACTCGGCGCCCTGCCGAATCCACTCGGTCAGCAGAGCAATGTGTTCGGGAGGCAGTTTGTCCTGCTCGGGCGGCATCGCCATATCCGGATCGACATGGTTGATCACTTCCACGAGGTAACTTTTGTCCGGCTCGCCGGGAACCACAGCCGGCTGACCCGAGTCGCCACCACGCAGCAGACGCGGGCGAAAATCCAGTCGCAGGCCGGACTCCTGCTCGTCGGCCCCGTGACAATACCAGCAGTTCTCTTCCAGAATCGGCGCGATGTCCCGTTCGAAGTCGATGTCCTCACCCTGTGCGGGCGACCACACCACACTGACCACGCAACCGATGATCAAAACCTTCCACGAAAACTGCACCATCGACCTTTGCCCGTTTTTCTGCCGAGAATTTAATTGTCATACAATAACATGATTGGCGGCTGTCCGTCAAAAGCTTCCCGGAGCGTTTTGCGCGAACAGGAAAAACGGTCGGCGCGGCGGCGACTCAAACAGCGGCAACCGCAGAAGCCGCCGGAACTTCGCGGACTGAACTCACCGGCACAGGCCCACCGGGCCGAAGCGGAGCAATTCCGCGCAGCCAAATCGGCAGGCCGTTTTCCGCCTGGAAACAGGAGGGCAGGGCTACCGCTGCAGCGCGGCCTTCCAGCCAGCGTCATGCTGCTCGATCAGCTGCCGCACCAGTTCAGGATGCTCAGCGGCAATGTTGATCGTTTCCGTGGGATCGGACTGATGGTCAAACAGTTCCACGTACAAGGGGTTTGCCGACGCATCTCGTCGGTCACGCCAGATCACAATGCGATAGCGATCCGTCCGCATCGTGTACCCCATCAGGTGCTGCTCAAACAGTTCGCGATTCCATTTGGCTCCCTGCTGCTGCTGGATGCGGGCTTCGACCTGACTAATCAGCGGCCCGAACCAGGTCTCCCGCATGCCCTGTGAAAGCGGATTCGCCGCCCACTCCCGCAGCGCCGGGTTGGGATACTGGCTGAACGCGGCCGTCTTCCACGGCTGATCCGGATCGTCCAGCAACGGGGCAAAACTATGTCCTTCCAGATGAGCGGGCAGTGGTACGCCGGCCAGTTCACACAGGGTCGGATAGATGTCGACCAGTTCCACGAGCGCATCGGACCGACGGCCGGAAGCCTGCATGCCGGGCGCATGAATGATCAGCGGCACGCGGGTGGCAATCTCATAGTTGGTGGCCTTGCCCCACACACCCATGTCGCCCAGGTGCCAGCCGTGATCGCCCCAGACCACGATGATGGTGTTGTCCAGCACGCCCTGCTGCTGCAGCGCGTCGATCATCAGCCCCAGCTGCGCATCGATGTAGCTGACACACGCCAGATAGGCGTGCATTAACGTGCGCGCCAGTTTTGGCTCAATGGGCCCCGACTTGGGAATGCCCACACGCGTCCGCAGCTCAAACGAGGCATGCAGCCCCATCGCAGCGCCGTCTTGAGGCGTGGTGGTCTGCAGCGACAGCGGAATTTCGGCCGGATCGTACAGGTCCCAGTATTTGGCTGGAGCCGTCCAGTTCAGATGAGGCTTCTTAAATCCCAGTGCCAGAAAGAAGGGCTGATTGGGTTCATCCCTGACCAGTTTTTTCAGTGTGGCGATGGCCCGCTGCGTTTCATAGCCATCCGGATAGGCGTGATCGGGCACATCGGCTTTCTCAAAGGCAGGCCCGCTCCCCAGCCCCCGCCGCGCGGCCTCACCGTATTTGGCGATCATCCGCTGCATGTTGTCAGCCTTCAGCTGATTGTTTTCTGCCAGCGCGTAGCCGCCTTTGGGACGCGGTATGTCTTTGAGCCATTTGACCGGCTGCCTGTTCCAGGAGCGTCCTTCGTCTGTGTCGCCCTGGTGAAAAATCTTGCCGCAGTAAAACGCATTGTAGCCGTGCGCGATGAAATGCTCCGGCAGCGTCACGATGTCAGGCTGCAGTTCCCGCAGTGAGACGTAGTTATGAAACAAGCCCGTGGACTCCGGCCGGGCGCCCGTCATCAAACTGGCCCGAGACGGTCGACAGATGGCCTGCTGGCAATAGGCACGTTCAAACAGCAATCCTTTTCCGGCCAGTTGATCGAGATGAGGAGAGACGGCGATCCTGGATCCGTAGCAGCCCAGTTCCGGCCGCAGATCATCGACCGCCACAAACAGGATGTTGGGCCTGTCAGCCGCAGACACCACACCGGTCAGCAACGCACAGAGTGTCAGAATTCGAATGGTGGCGAACACAGTTTCTCCGGTGTTGAAAGCACAATTAGAAACGGGCAACAACAAACAGGACACACGTATGGAAGGCCGGCCGGCACATCAGCCATCAGTGTTCCTGACGGCACACGACGCCGGCGACCGACTTTCTATTTCAGAAAATTGCTCGCACCGTGGCCTTCACGTCCACCCGGATACGGCTGCCCGGACACAGCTGCCTTACTGATCAGGCGGCTTCCAGCATCGCGCATCAGGCAGCACCAGGCAGCACCAGGCAGCACCAGGCAGCACGATCAGAGCAGGTCATCCCGGAATTGGCAAATGAGTCGCGCCATGATACGGGCGTAAACAGAAGCGATCCTGGCTGATTAACGGCCGCACAGTAACCGCAGGTCCTCAAAAAACCGGGGATAGGTTTTGGCCGTGCAGCCGGGATCCAAAATCCGAATGCCGGCCGCTTTGAGCCCCAGCAGGGCAAAACTCATGGCCATCCGATGATCGTCGTACGTATGTATTTCGGCCGGCTGAGGGGTTCCCGGGTGAATCGTCAGGCCGTCATCAAACTCGTCGGCCGCAATTCCTGCGCGACGCAGCTCCGTCACCACGGCAGACACGCGATCTGTTTCCTTGTGACGCATGTGCTCCACACTGCGGATGCGGGTCGGACCGTCAGCAAACACGGCCACCGTGGACAGGGTCTGGGCCGTATCACTGATGGCGTTCATATCAATGTCGATGCCTCGGAGCGGTCGACCGGTCACCGTGACGCTGTCGGCGTGCCACTGCACTTCACACCCCATCTGCTCCAGGGCAGTGGCAAACTCCACGTCGCCCTGCAGCGCGCCTTTGGTGAGGCCCTCAATGGTGACGGAGCCTCCCGTGACGGCCGCCACCCCCATGAAGTAGCTCGCCGCCGAAGCGTCGGGTTCCACGTCGTAGGTGCGCGGAACATAAGGCTGCGACGGCAGACAAAAGGTGGCTGCGTCCGGACGCTCCACCGACACGCCGAAGTCGGCCATCATTCGCAGTGTCATGTCCACATACGGCACAGAGACCAGTTCCCCATCCACCGTGAGTGTCACGGGACTGGTGGCACAGGGGGCAGACATCAAAAGAGCGCTGAGAAACTGGCTGGAAATGTTGCCGCGAATACCGGCCTGCCCGCCGGCCAGTGGCTGCCCCGGTTCGACGACAACGGGCGGGCAGCCAGTCGCGGGATCTTCGCACGCCACCGTCGCGCCCAGGGTCGCCAGGCAGTCGGTCAGATCAGCGATCGGCCGCTGCCGCATGCGCGCAATGCCATCCAGCCGGTAGCGGCCGGTTCCCAGACTGCACAGTGCCGTGAGAAACCGAATGCTGGTGCCACTGTTTTCCAGCCACAGTTCGGCGTCGGACGCTGGAACCTGTCCGCCGCAGCCGTCGACTTCACACACTCCCGTGTGGGTGTCATGAGCAACGCCGATTCCCAGCCGATTGAGACTCTCGATCATCACCCGTGTGTCCGTGCTTTCCAGCACGCCGGTCAGCTTTGAGTGGCCGTCCGCCAGCGCCGCCAGAATCAACGCGCGGTTCGTAATGCTCTTGGATCCGGGGGGACGCACACGTCCGCTGACAGGACCGGGAACGGGCGTGATCTCTTGATACTCAGACATAAGCGTTGGCAGGGCAGCGGGTTACGTAATGACCCATGCAAGGTAAATGGGGACCGGACGTGGCGAACAGACAACGGCCCACTTTTGGGGAAAACGGCGGAATTCCCGCAAAGTGCAATCCTGTGAAAAGAGTGTGTTTCTCTGGGTCGGCACCATTGATAACTTTTGCGGACGGCCCAGACTGGGTCCACTGCGGGCTTTAGAGAAGCCTCAATTTCTCCTCAATCCTGCCCCGTGAGGGTCACGCTTGAGGGAATCGTTCTGTTAAACAACAAGTGGGAGGGGGTCCCAATGAAAAAAGCATCGCTTGTCTGCCTTGCAGCATCGCTGCTGCTCGCGCTGTCTGCCGCTCAGACGGACGCGGGATTGTTTCGCCTGCTGCACGGATCACACGGCAGCTATGGCTCATCCGGCAGCTATGGCTCATCCGGCAGTTCCGGTTCATCGGGCAGCTACAGTTCCTATGGAAGCTCGCACTCGTCCGGCTCCGCCGCCAGCAGCGGATCGTATGGCAGCGGTTCTTACACGTCGATCGGCGTCTATGGCCCGGCCGCCCGCTCATCCAATGGATCCTCCTACGGCTCGTACGGCAGCACGCGTTCTGCGGGCAGTTACGGCAGCGACGGGGCGCGGCGCAGCAGTTCTACAGGAAGCTATGGCAGCTACGGTTCCACGGGCGCGTCGTCGGGCAGCCGAGTGAGCTACAGCTACGGATCCTCCCACACGGCTTCCAGCGGATCGTCTTACGGCACCGCGTACAGCGCTTCCAGCGGCACCTACAGCAGCCACGGATCCTCGGGCAGTTCAGGGGGCCTGACACGTCGTGAACAGCGCATCCTGAATCGCGCGGCACGACGGACGGCCTCCCATGGCTCCAGCGGTTCGCTGGGAACAACGGGATCAACAGGCAGTGCTTCCAGTGGTGGTGCCTCCACGGGTTCCACCGGGTCAACGGCCTCCTATGGCTCCGTCCTGAGTTCCTCTTACGGCAGCGGCTATCAGGCATCAAGCGTGTCCTACGGCAGCGCGGGATATCGTACGTCGGCTGTGACAGCACCGCGCACCGAAATGCGTGGCCCTGGTCTGGCCCGACTGGAACCTGTAGTCGCACCGCCGGCCCCTGCCGCACAGGCGTATGCCTATGTTGTGGTGCAGTTGCCGGAAGATGCCGTGCTGTATCTGGGCGGCAATCGCACCCACGAGACCGGTGGCGTTCGCAAGTTCAAAATCCCGGTCACTGACGCCAGCGTGCAGTACGCGTACGACATCAAGGCCGAACTGGTCCGCGGTGGTCAGACGTATGTCGCGGCGACAACGGAGCAACTGAGAGCCGGAGAAACCGTCAGCGTGAAAGTCAACGATGTGGCGGTCGCCGTCGCCAATCGATAACCGCCTGATGATTCTCTGTGTGACACAGGCGGCTGACGCCTGTGCCATTCGACCAGCTGAGGGGGCCTGAACGGGCCCCCTTTTTCATGCGCCCAACTGGCTTATTGCCCAACTCAGACGCACATCGAGGTCTTCCCCTGTGAGCCACTCCCGATGTGACCTCGTCACCGCGGCGGGCTCAGCCACACGGCGACCGCCGGCCAGCATGACCGTCCCGCATCATCGGCCCAGCCTGGGGACTGCCCAACCTCAAGGCTGGGTGGGTGCCTGGCTGCCGAACGGACGTCCGGGGCATCCCCAGCGGTCACCTGTACGGATGTCGCCACCTCGACCACCCTGCGAGAATTTCGCAGATTACTCATTGTCCGCAACTTGACCAGATCGGGATCGTCCAACTATCGTCCGTTCTGCCAGAACCTCAGCGGCATTTTGCGCAATGGCATCGGTCAACTACGGAGAATTGTTATGAAAAAAGCTCTTCAGACAGGAGCAGTTCTTGCCCTCGCAATCGCCATTTGTGCGACGGCGGAGGCTGGTCGTCGCAGCCACGGTTCCAGCGGCTCCTACGGCTCTTCGGGATCCAGCGGCGGCTCCTCAGGCGGAAAGCCTGGATCAGGCATTGGAAACGGAAGCTACGGCTCCAGCGGCGGAAGTGCTTCCAGTGGTGGCAGCGCATCCAGTGGAAAGAAACGCAAACGCAGCGCATCCAGTGGCAGCTATGGATCAACGGGTAGCGCATCAAGTGGTGGCAGCGCCTCCAGCGGTAGCTACAAATCCACGGGCAGCGCTTCCAGCGGCGGAGATGCTTCCAGCGGTGGCTCTTCCGGCAAACGCACGCGTCGCGCTCGTCGCTCGCGCGGCTCCAGCGGCAGCTATGGATCAACGGGCAGCACAGGTTCAACCGGCTCAACGGGCAGCACGGGCAGCTCATATGGCTCACACGGCGTAGCCCACTCACAGCCCGCACAGGCGGCCGCTCCTGCGTATGCCGGACACGCCTATCTGGTTCTTAACGTGCCCAAAGATGCCAGCGTCATGCTGGACGGGCGATCGGTGGCTGGCAACGGCACCACCCGCAAATACCGCATCCCGGTGGGATCCACGGAGAAACTGTACACCTACCCGGTAACAGTCATTTACAAAGAGGCCGGTCGCGTGCGTACCGCCAGCTACAACAAGACGATTGCCGCAGGTCGCATGACGGTTGTCAACACGCAGCCAGCCGCGCCAACCCAACTCGCAGCTCGCTAAGCGGGCGGAAGTCGGTGCAACAACGCGAAATTGGTTGCGTTGCTGTCAGGCAGGTCGAAAAATGGACGGTCGGGATGCATGGCATCCCGACCGTTTTTTTTGTTGTCTTCCCGCCTCGCAGCCCCGTCTGAGCGGCCCCTATGCCGACCTTCCGCAGCCGTCTGAAATCCCTCGGGTTTGTCGCGCTGAATGCGTGGCTCGTGTTTCACGTTTTTGCCATCTTCATCGCGCCCGCCGGTATGCCGCCCGCTTCACCGCTGCTGGTCGACGCTTCGCGTCTGGCACGTCCATACAACGACGCCCTGTTTCTGTATCACGGCTATCATTATTTTGCACCGGACCCGGGAGCCAGCACACTGGTTTCCTGGCGCGTCGATCGGCCGGGCGCCCTGCCGGTGCGGGGCCGGTTTCCTGATCGCGCGATCTGGCCCCGCCTGCGATACCATCGCTACTTCATGCTGGCCGACAATCTGGGCGGATTTCCAGACCAGATGCAGGCCAACGTCTTTACGGCGTATGCGCGGTACTTCGCCGCGCTCCACGGCAGCTCCACGATCAGCCTCGATCTGCTGCGGCATCACCCTTCGTCCATCATTCGCATGCAGGCCGGCGGGCAGCTGTCGGACGAAGAGACGTTTGAGACCGAGCCACTGGGCGAATGGGATTTCACACCGCCCCAGGACGCGCCGGCAGCATTCGATGGACTGCTGGCCCCGCCAGCTGATGAAACATCAGCCGATGAACCGTCGGCCGGTCAACCATCGGCCGGTCAACCCGCCACAGCGTGGCGGTCTGCAGAATCCCCGTCTGAGCACAGCAGTCCGGTCGCCCTCCAACCTGTGGCGGTCGAGCAATGACACAGGACACCCCTGCCGGCATCAATTCCGCCTCTCGTCTGCGCACGGCGTACCAGGCCTGGCACAACTTTTGGTTTCGTCCGGCCGACACCCTCACACTGGGCATCATGCGACTGCTGACCGGCGGTATGCTGGTCTACAACCTGCTGGTGTGGAGTCTGGACCTGCAGGCGTTTTTCGGCAGCAACGGTCTGCAGCCTGCCGAGGTCATCAAAAAGTTTCACGGGACCGGCCGCGGTTACAGCTTTCTGTTCTATGTGACTGATGAGTGGCTGGCGACCGTGCACTGGACGTGCGTAGCCATTGCCGTCATGTTCTGCCTGGGAATCGGCACGCGGGTGACAGCCATCCTCGCGTGGGCCATTACGATTTCGTACTCACAGCGCGTCCCGGTGGCCAACTTCGGTCTGGATCAGATTCTCGGTCTGCTGTGCATGTATCTGGCGATTGGTCCCTCGGGAGACTCCCTGTCGGTTGATGCGTGGCTGCGTCATCGCCGCGTGCCTCTGCTGCCGCGGCCCCCAAAAGCGTCCGCGCAGATGACGCTGCGGTTGATTCAGATCCACGTATGCGTGATCTACTTCTGGGCGGGCTTTGCCAAACTCAAAGGCGATTCGTGGTGGACGGGCGAAGCAATGTGGCAGGTGCTCGCCAATCAGGAATATCAGACAATGGATCTGACGTGGATGGCGTCGGTCCCGTGGCTCCCTTACCTGATCGCGCATATTACCGTCGCGTGGGAAGTGTTCTTCTGCGTTCTGATATGGGTGCCCGCACTGCGTCCGCTGATGCTGCTGATGGGCACACTCATGCATGTGGGCATCGGCGCCTTCATGGGCATGTGGACGTTCGGGCTGATCATGACGTTCGCGTATTTCTCTTTCAGTGCCCCCGAAAAATGGCGCCGCTGGATGCATCGCTCGCCCGGCCGGGCCACCGCTTTGGAAAACTCGTTACGTGACGTGACGACATTAACTCCTGCGTCTGCAGCCGGCACCTCAGCGACAGCCGCGTCTGCCGCTGTTATGTCAGCGGCACCAGCCTCCCACCCTGTCACGCCTCAGCCTGTGTCACCTGATCGTGCGTGCGAAGTGGTTGCCCCGCTGCCAACGCCAGCACGGGCGTCCGTACTGATCGTGTCTGTTGACGCCGAAGAACGGCATTCGCTGCGGCGTTATCTGCGCGACCATGACATCCCCTGTCGGGCCACCATGAGCGCGGAACTTGCTCTGACGCTGATCCTGCAGGAGCGACCTGCCATCATTCTGCTGTCGGGCACGCGATTAACGGGAACGCAGATCCAGCAGATGGTCGGCGATCTGCTGGATGGCACAGACTCGCCGATCATAGCCATGACGACCGAGCGACAGCAGAGTCGCCTGACAGCCATGAAAGCTAACGTCACATTCCTGAAATATCCCGTGTCTTTACGAGAGATCCGACAGGCACTGACCGACGCCGTGTTTGGCGCTGTGGTCGCAGCGCCAAACACTGAGTATTCGCAAACGACCGCAACGAAATCCCTCGCTGTCGAATCCCTGCCAGCGGCGACCTCCGCCTCCAACGATTCTGACCACCCCACACGAACCGAATCATGAACTGCACGCACGCCATTTTTCGACTCGCTCCACTGCTGCTGATCGCCTGCGTGATCGGCTGCTCGGCCAGCACGGACTCGCCGCAGGTCACGCTCGAAAAGGCGCACATTCAAAAAGAGCGTGGCAACTTTGAAGAGGCCATCCCGCTGTACGATGCCGCCATCACACTGCTGCCCGAAAGCACGGATGCGTACTACAGCCGGGGCGACTGCTATCGACAGCTGGGTCTGTTCGATCAGGCGGTAGCAGACTTTGACGACTGTCTGCAGCTCGATCCACAGTCACACGGAGCCCGCAACGACAAGGGGATTTGCCTTGCCGAGTCAGGGCAGTTTGCCGCGGCCGTCGGCGTGTTCACCGAAGTGATCCGTCAGGATCCGGCCGACGCTCAGGCGTATCGCAACCGCGCGCTGAGTCTTTATCATCAGCAGCAGTTTGAAGCCGCGATCGCGGACTACGATCAGTCACTTCAGCGAAACGCTGATGATCCGGAAACGTGGTTTCAGAAGGGCAACGCCGTGCGGGCACTCAGCCGCCTGCCGGAAGCGGTCGAGTGCTACACAGAAGCCATCAACCGTGCCCCAAACTTCGCTTACGCCTGGATGAACCGCGGGGTGGCCCGCTACCAGCTGGGCGAACGTAAAGAAGGTTTGGCAGAACTGGCCCATGCCAGTGAACTGAACGGTGACATTGTGGTTCCGGGCATCAACTGGCTGGATGCCAGTGCCGCGAACGGCGACGCAAAAAATGGTGACGTCCACACCGTCGCCAAACCCGTCACACCTGTGGTGGATGCCTGGTCGCTGGTTCTCGCGGCCGCCCAGGAGCATCTGCAGTCCCTGGACTACACCGACATCCAGCAGACATCGACGTTTGACGCACAGCAGTGTGCCGTGCTGACCGCCACACTTGATGGCCGGCCCGTCCAGGTCTGTCTGGCCGCAGCGACGACAGGCCGTGCCACGATCCGCGTGCCGGCACCGGGCAGCGACACCGCCGCCCTGCTGATCATGGCTCCGGAGGCAGGGGCCGCCAAAACGGAAGACGTGGGTGTGCTGCACTTTGATCCCGCATGGCAACCAGACGCAAACTCAACACCCGTGCTGCTGGACGTGCTGCTGCCGTAACGTCGGGATCCGCTCGTCCGAGGGAGTCGGCAGGTCAGGGCTTTGCGGGAGTGGCTCGCCTGTCGCCCCCCTGACTGTTCGCGGTGGAACGCTCTGCAGAAAACACGTTGCCTGTGGGCCGCGGGGGGAGCGTTTTTTGCCAGGACCGAATCTGCTCGGCCAGGCGATCCGCGGTGGCCGTCTCCGCTTCTGCCAGGTTGGTCTGTTCCAGCGGGTCGGCCGCTGTGTTGTACAGTTCGCGATAGCTGCCGTCGCGATTGGTCATCAGCTTCCACTGATCCGACACCACAGCCCAGCTGACCCAGTGGAATGGCCGCGACTCGCGAATGGGCCAGGCGGACTGCATTTTCCAGAACAGCGGCTTGCTCCGTCGAGGGGCGGGCTGCCCCAGCAGTGTCTGCAGCTGACTGACGCCATCCGGCTGGTAGTCGGCAGGAAGCGGGGCTCCCGCCGCCTCACAGAACGTGGGCAGCAGATCCACGGCAGAAATCAGCGATGTGCGGTCCACTTTGCCGGCGGCGATTTTCCCCGGCCAGCGGGCAATAAACGGCACACCAATGCCACCTTCAAACAGCGCCGACTTATGCCCCTTGCGACCACCCGTGATGCCGCGGGAGGCGGCTACGTTGAAGCCGGCGCCGGTGGCCGTATCGTGCATCAACTGCAGTTCTGCCTTGCCAACCGCGCGAGCCGGACCGTTGTCTGAGCTGAACACCACCAGCGTGTTGTCCGTCAAATCAAGGCGATCCAGCGCATCGAGTACTTCGCCAATGCGATCGTCCGCGTGCGACAGCACGGACGCATAAATGTTGTCTCGCTCTTGCAGCTCACGAAATCGCCAGCGGTATTTGGGCACCGTGTGAAAGGGCGTATGCGGCTCATGCATCCAGAGATTGATGAAGAAGGGTTTGCCGGCCGCATGACTGGACTCGATAAACTCCACAGCATGATCCGCATCTTCATGCACGGGCATCTGCTCGCCTGCGCAATTGAACGCTCCATAGGCGTCATAGCCAT
The DNA here is from genome assembly GCA_024742875.1 of Planctomycetaceae bacterium. Classification (GTDB taxonomy): domain Bacteria; phylum Planctomycetota; class Planctomycetia; order Planctomycetales; family Planctomycetaceae; genus Fuerstiella. The sequence goes on from JANSXP010000003.1 coordinate 65,474, forward strand.
AAGCGGAGGGCAGGGGGGAATCCGGAATCATGTTGTTGGCCAGATGCCACTTGCCAAAATGCGCGGTGGCGTAACCCGCTCTTTGCAGCATACGAGGCAGGGTGGGGGCCTGCACATCCAGCCAGTCCGGCATGTTGCGACGCGCGTTGCTGGGCACCCACGCAAAATGCCCATCGATGTTGTAACGAGCCGGAAAGTGGCCCGTCATCACGGCCGTGCGACTGGGCGAACACACGCCACTGGCCACCGTGAAGCGGTGGAAGTCGGTCCCCTCTCGAGCCAGTCGATCGATGTTGGGTGTCTTTACATAGGGATGACCGTGACAGCTAAGATCGCCCCAGCCCCAGTCATCGGCGAAGATGAACACAATGTTCGGCGCCGCGGAGCGAGATGAGCGAGCGGGCACTGCGGCTGATCGCCAGCCGGCAGGTGGCAGCACGGCAGCCACGTCGGCCGTCGGTTCCCAGCGGAGACTGCGAAACGTCGGCGGCTTACCTTTCCAAACGGCCCCCACGCGTTTTTGTGAACCTGGTCGACCGGGACCGGACCGCAGCGTTTCTGACGCACACAGTTTCAGCTGACGAATGTCGTTCCAGGACTTCGGTGATTCTCCTTCCACATTTGTAAACGCCGATCGCATCAGCGTGACCGTCTGCCACCCTTTGCCTCCCACGGGCACCTGAGCGGCGTAGTCATCGAGCTTCACCACGAGGGTGTTGGCCTGCTCCGCCCGCATTTCGATAACCAGATGTGAGGTGGCGGGAGCATCCCACAAATCGCTGTTGAGTTTGTTGGTGGTCCGCGCCCATTCGGCCGGTCGATACGTGAACCACTCTTTCTCCCAGTCCCCTTCAAAATTCTCAATCGTGGTCGAGGGCTGCAGAGTGGGCGTGACGCCCGCTGCAGCCACCTGCTGTGCTGATCTGGTAGTGACGAGTGACGACAGGTTGAACGTCGACGTATCGTAATCGCCGTAGTAGTAGCCCACGCCCGCGACGCTTTCGTCCAGTTCATAGCGAACGTTGGCGAAGACCCACAACGGTCTGTCAGTGTGTGCCAGTGGCAGAGCGGCCGTCCATGTGTCGCCGCTGTGCTGCGCAGCGGCGTAGTGCCAGAACTGATGCATGGTGTCCAGTCGCCGTTCCGGCCCGGCTCCCAAATGCCCCTGATCGGTATAGTAGACTTCCACTGAGACAATCTTACGCGACGTATCGGGCCGCACATGGAACACAGGAGTGCCCGAGGGCGTTTTCAACTGCAGGTCTGTCTTCGGCGTTTCCGGCAGTGGCATGCCGCCTTTGAGGTAATGATCAAACCACAGCAGGGTGGCCACCTCAAAATCGTCGTTGTCCTGATGATTGTGATGCGGAGAACACGTTACCCGCCAGTCGCTGCTGTGGATCTCGTCAATCGCAGCGGGCAGATCACCCAGCCGACCGTGGAAGTCGTTGGCCGGACTCAAAAAGATGATCGGGCAGGAAATCTGCCGCAGACTCACGTCGTCGCCGATCGTGGCATTGAACAGTGCGCTTTTATTGTAACGGTCAGAAATTCCGCCACACGAAGGGGCGGCCGCTTTGACGCGTTCGTCCACCGACGTCATCACTGTCAGTTTGCCACCCATCGAATGTCCGTACACCCCCAAACGCTGCGGATCAATTTCCGGCTGCTGCTCCAAAAACGTGAGCGCACGTCGAGCCGCCAGCGCACACAAAAACCAGCCACTGTTGCGGGGGGATTCCACAGCATCCAGCGTCCACGGGGCCGGCTGGGCACTGGGAAACTGATTGCCCGCGTTGCGACCGGGCGCGTGGTAGCCGTCCACCGCTCCCCAGTCTGTGGTGACTCGGTAAGCAGGGTCATCCGTTTTGCCATCCCAGAACAGCTGCACCTCGGCGGGAGACACTCGATAATCGGGCGCAGAAATTCGGCCCGCCCAGGCAATTGACAGGGTGGCGTAACCCCGCTTCGCATTGGCCACACACGCTTTGTGATCGGCGTATTGCCCGCCACCGTGGATCTGCAGCAGGCCCGGCAGTGCGTCTGTGCGGCCCACCGCCGATTGGGGAAGCCCATAGACGCCAGCCAGCATGGCCTTCTTCCCTTTGAAGACGCCAATGCGCAGCCGCACAATTCGCAGCGAAACGCCATCCTGTTCCCACTCGTGCAGCGTCTCCACTTCCAGCGGTTCGGCGCGGGGATCAAAGCCCTCCCACATGGCGGCGAAGTCTGACGGCCCGGTTGTGCCTGTCAGCGGTGGCAGTGTGTCTGACTCCTGAGCGGCGGCTCTGGAGACGACCAGGCAGAACGCGGCGATCACGATGAACGACCGCAACTGCTGCAGGAAGGATCTACGGCTTGCCATATTCGAAGTGTTCCCTGAGAGTGTCCTCATCGAGCGCCGCCTGCCACAGTGATAACTGGTCAATGCGACCCACAAAATTGCGAATCACGTCCGGTTCTGCAATGGGACGTCCAAAATTTCCGATTGCCGCCAGCCCCAGCTTCAGGGCATGGTCGTAATCCACAAGAGCCGTGGAAACGCGTTTGCCATCAACAAAATGGCTCACACGTCGCTGCTCACGATCGTACACGGTCGCCAGATGCGTCCACTTGCCGATCGACCGCGTCGTGAAGATGGGTTTGGTGCCATGCCCCGTCCATTCCGGTTTTGGGCGAGGCACCGCCGTCATATCAAGCGGATGTCGCAAACCAAGGAACAGTTCTCCACCGGGCGTGAGCTGCCAGTGCAGTCGCAGCTGCGGATTGGCATCGGTGAGCAGCAACGTCTGATCACGGGCGGGCAGCGCATCAATACGCACCCACGCCGTGAACGTGATGGCATCATAACTCCCCGGCAGATCCACACGAATCCGGTCACTGGGCCGCAGAAATTCGAGCGCTGGCTGGGATGACCATCGCCCTGGCACTTCACCGCAGCCGACGACGGATGCCGCCGAGTCAGCCAGCTGCCCCACCACTTCCAGCCCGTTCTCGGCCGAGTAACGGTAGCGAACCAGCAGTCGCGGATCGGCATCCTGCAGCGCCGTCCAGTCCTGCCACGCAAGAAACCGGCGGTGGGCTGCGTCACGCGACTGCTCGCGAAGCATTTCAAAAGAGGCGAAGCGTTCCGGCTCCGGCGGAATGGAGTTCAGCACGTCACCGGACTCCCAGGCCACCGCTTCCCCTTCTGTGACGCGCCGCTCCACCGCTGGCTGAGTCTTTCCGGAACGGTGCAGTTCGACTTCGCCGTCAAATACGTGCACCTTACTCTGTCCGTCACTGCTGACTTCCATGCCGAATTCGGTTCCCAGATCAACCACATCGAAGTCGGCCGAAGCAATGCGAAAACCGCGGGCATGTGGCGGCACCTGAGCCCGCAGACGGCCCTGATGGCAGGTGGCCTCGTCGGCAGACACCACAGTCAAATCGGCGCTGCCTTCCAGAATGACCTGCGCGCCGCTGTAAAACTCAATCTGCGCCAATCCACTGGTGAGCACGAGCCGGCCTGGCGACAGAATGTCACCCGGCTGCCAGGACACGTCGGACTCCCACTGGGCGTCGACAGAGCGTACCAGAATGGCAACACCATCATCGCGAAACTGACCAGCGGGCAACTCGACCGCTGGCAGTGCGCCGTTCGGGAGATTCGCCCCGGCCTGACCGTTGGCCACGGGCGGATCGCGTCTCAGCAAAGCCACCAGCAACAGCACGGCCACCAGGCTGGCGGACAGTCCGACATTGCGCCACCAGACTTCGCTCGAAGTGGACAGCGAAGAGAACAGAGCAGGGCGGCCGGCCGGCGACACGTTCTCATCCAGGGCCGCCATAACCCGCTGCTCGAGATCCGACTCTTCCAGAGCAAACGTGAGCCGCTCCCACTCAGGCGTCTGTGCCTGAGCGACGCGCGTCAGACCGATCATCGAGAGCTCGTCCATAAACTGTCGTCGAAACTCGGCGTCCTGCTCCAGACGCTGCACGGCCGGCTCCAGCGCGTCATGATCCACATCGTCATTCAGCCAGGCCTGCAGCAGCAACCGCAAATCGGCATCCATCAGTCCGTCTCCTGATCCAGACACTCCCGCAGCAGACCGTTGGCCCGATACTGCAGGTTGTACACGGCCCCCACACTGGTATTCATGGAGGACGCCAGCGCGGACGCTTTGGCACCTTCCAGACCGTGGCGGACAACCTGTTTCATGCGTTCGGGAAGTCGCTCGATACAGGTCCGCAGGCGGTCCACCAGTCGCGAGGAGAATTGGTCGGCCGCTCGTTCATAGTCCGGTACCATCGCCTGCTGCAGCCGCTGACGAAATCTCCCCAGTGCCGAATCCCGCCGCGCGGCGGTCCGCATATGCATCAGCACTTCGTTGCGGGCAATCGCACGCAGCCAGGCCCCAAAGTCGCCCTCACGAAATCGGTCCAGTTTGCGATAAGCGGTTATGAAAACGTCCTGTGCAATGTCGTCCACGTCTTCCATGTGCCGCAGCTGGCACGCCAGATACCCGCGAAGGCTGGCGGAATAACGTCTGACAATGCCACGAAATGCGTCCCGATCGCCGCTGTGCACGCGGTCAATCAGCTCCTCTACAGATTCCCGCTCATCGGATGTCGGCATGCTGGCTCTTTTTCAAACAGTGTGGCTCGCCTCTGGGTAACTGCCGTGGCCCGCCCTTTTTTCACAGCCGAACACCAGTTTGACGGATTTCGCGGGAAATCGGAAATCGACTGTGAGGGTGGGTAAACCAGCGGCAGTTTGTCCATCAGTTCAGTATTTCCGCTGTGACATGCCGTACAGAACCAACCGCCGGGCCAGCGAAAAGTGGGAGACCGACCGTGCTGAGACTATTTTTCCTGACGCTGACGGGGATCTGCCTGTCCTCCTGTGCCACCGCTGAAGTGCTTCTCAGCGACGATTTTGGCAGCGGCACGGTGACGACCACCTTCCGCGCATACGAAAGCACGATCGATACCGGCTGGCGCAAGGCGCCCGGATACGGCTCCGTGGTCGAATCTGCCTGGCAGATCTCTGGCGGACGAGTGCAGAATGACAGCACGGTGTCCGGTACGGGCTATCCCACCACACAGCCGTCTGAATCTCCGTTGATGTCATTCATCAGTGGGGGCGGAACCACAGAGACTCTGCTGCGGTTCGAATTCGACTATTCCGTCGCGGCCGGTGACAGCCTCTACGCTCATCTGTGGGGCTATACGGGCACCGCCAGCACATCCGGAGGGTTCGTTTCCAATATTGAAGGATCACACAGCGGTCACATGAACGTGTCGGAAAACGCGGCTGGCAGCACACTCGACGGATTCAACCTGACCACGGGGGCCACTTCCGGATATGGCAATCGCAGCCAGGCAATTTCCGGCGAACTGACAGGGACGGGCACGTTCTCCACCACGTTTCGCCTGTCTGATCTGGGCATTTCAGGCGTGAACACGGCCGGCGACCTGGACTATTACCTGATTCAATTCGGAAAAGACGAAGACGGACTGGCTGGCACGACATGGATCGACAACGTGCGACTGACGGCGACGGTTCCGGAACCCTCATCGATTGCATTTCTGATCGTCTGTCTGGTGGTGGGCGTCGCTTTGCGGCGTCGTCGCCAACATCAGGCACAGCTCTCAAACGATTAGACTTCGGCGACAGCAGGCCAGCGATAGGATGCGGTGGCTGCGTGCACCTTCCGCCACGTGATCGTCTGTGTCAGACTACAGCGGGGCGTTCAAACGCCGTCCGATAGACCGTCCGTTCGATGGCGGCACAAACCATGTCACAGGTCAGTGGCGGGGCGCGTTTGCCAGCGTCAGTCCGCGGGCAGCAGATCCGAATCGGACAGAGCCTTCACGTCGTTTTGCGATGGGGCTTCCTGAGTGACAGCCTGCACCATGTCAGTGGCCCCTTCGGGCACCATGGAACCGCCCGTCGACAGCTGCGGATCCGGCCCCAGATACACCGTGTAGATGGCACCGGAGAAGGAGATTTCATCGCCCGGCAGCAGGGCCCCGCGAATCACCCGCTGTCCGTTGACGCGAGTGCCGTTGGTGCTGCCCAAATCACGCATGTAGATCAAGCCGTCCGTTTTCACAAGAATACAGTGCATCTTGGAAACACTGCTGTGATCAACAGCCAGATCGCACATACGCGAACTGCGGCCGACCACGGTGATCGGATTGGTGAGCGTAATGGGCGGCCCCCCGCCGGATGGAATCAGCTGTGCGAGCATAACGCAGAAACAGAATGGACAAATGGTTGCGAATCAGCTGCAGGATGGCTGCAGGATGGCCCGAAATCACGGGGATGAGGACCGCACAATTCCCCCGCCAGACATCGGGAGGACAAAAACAGACGGACCGGTTTCCCTGCTTACAGTCTCGGGAGAATTCGGGCAAAAAGTCAAGGTTCTCCCGGAACGGCCGATCGTTTGGAGCGGAAAACGGCTGACTACACGGCCTTCTATGATGAATCCGTCCAATTATTCGCGCCAACCGTCACCCTGACTACGTTCGGACCACAGACTCCGTGGGACATTGCATGTGAATCTGAGCTGGAAACAACAAAGGCAGAACGTTGTCTCGGCCGGTTTTCTCTGTCAAACTGGGACAAAACCACGGCACTGTTCTCGGAACCAAAGATGGCGGAAAGAAAGATAGGTCCCTTCGTAGTTGGCCGGCAGATCGGTGTCGGAGGAATGGGGATTGTCTATTCCGCCGTCTACCCCAGGAACAACAAAAAAGTGGCATTGAAGGTGCTCTCGCCGGGGCTGATGCAGGACCCCCGGCTGCTGAAGCGATTTGAACGCGAGATCGAAATTCTCAAACGGCTGGACCACCCCAACATCGTCAAGTACTACGGTGGCGGCACGGTCAAAAATCAGCGCTACTACGCGATGGAGTTCATCGACGGCGCGCCGCTCGATCAGGTCCTCAAAAAACGCAAACGCCTGTCGTGGGAACACGCCATCCAGATTGGTCGACAGGTGTCCGGTGCGCTGGAGCACGCTCACAATGCGGGCATCATCCATCGTGACTTAAAGCCGGCCAACCTGTTCATCTCTCGCAAGGGCAAGGTGAAACTGGGGGACTTCGGCATCGCGCGGGACACCGAAGCCACCGCCCTCACAGCGGCCGGCAAGACGCTCGGCACGTACGCGTATATGGCCCCGGAGCAGATTCAGGTCAGCGATCCGATCTCCCGAAAAACGGATCTGTACGCGCTGGGGTGCGTGCTCTACCAGGTGATTGTGGGGGAGACGCCGTTTCAGTCGGACAACCCCATGGATCTGCTGATGCAGCACCTGAAAGACGATCCCTACAACGTCATGGAAAAGGTGCCCGAGTGTCCGGTGTGGCTGGACAAACTCATTGAACGGATGCTGGCCAAGAATCCCGATGACCGCCCTTTTGACGCGCTGGCTGTGCACACCGAGCTGGGAGAAATTCGACGGCGCGCCGAAGCGGGCAGCAGTGTGTCACTGGCAGAAACGGTGGAAGCCACCCGACTGCCCACCGACGCCGCCGACGCGGTTGCCACTCGACAGCGGAAAAAGAAGAAGAAGAAAAAGAAGAACGTGCCCATCCAGGAGCAGACCTGGTTTCTGGCACTGTGCCTGGCCGGACTGATTGGCGCCACCACGTGGCTGCTGTGGCCCAAAGGCGAAGACTGGTACGCCGAACAGTGGCGGGCCGCTCTGGCAGCGGACACCGATGAATACGCCCAGCGACAGACGCTGGATGACCATCTGGACAAGTATCTGGAGCTGTTTCCTGAGGGCAGGCACGTCGATGAGGCGCGGGAAAAGTCGGACCAGATTCACGTGTACGAACTCGAGAGTCAGATCCAGACCCTCGGCCGTCTGAACAAAACCATCGAACCTCCGTTCAAAGATGCGTGCGTGAAAGCGGCCACTCAGGACAAGGAGGACGGTCTCGCTTTCTACACGCCCTGGGATGGCGAAAAGTATGCGAACGCAGAGTTGACCGTCAATCCGCTGACAGCCATGCAGCGATGGAAGAAACTGGTCGAGTCCGGCGATTCCATCGACCCACAGACGGATGAAATTCGCTGGCTGACACGCCTGTCACAGGATCGCCACGACTGGTACAAGCAGGCGCTGATCACCAGCCCGGAATGTGTGACGTTTGTTCACAACTATCTGCAGGATGCCCTCAGCGCGGCTGATGGGCAGACATCCAGTCGCCTGGAAGCCGCCTGCTGGTACGTGTACGACGAACTGAAAAATGTGGACCCGCTGCGGGACTATGTTGAGTTCGCACGCCTGCGTTACAACGGCTCCAACGCCCCTCTGCCCGAACTCACGCCAGCGGAATCAGAGTAGCCACAGCACGAGGCCAGCACACGACACTCGTCGCAGGCATCGAGGTGTCGCCGTACGGAGTCGCCGTACGGAGTCGCCATGTGGGTCAATGACGCCAGCTTGTCGGGCCTAACGCAGTCAGCAAAAGGCGGCAGCAGCGGTGGATGTCCGCCCGTTCTCAGTGCGCCACAGACACACCATCAACGCTGCACAAGAGCCAGCCCCAAAGCGGGAACACCCAAAAGCGAGGCTTATCAGAACGTGTCGGGTCAACCTGTGTGAACCCACCTTCGATCCGAAAAAACTAGTCTTCCGTTCGACAGTGCTTCAACGCGGTCCGCAGTGAACGCAGCCCTTCGGGCGTGATGCGGGTGTCCGTCAGACATAAGGTGGTCAGGCTCTTCAGCTTTTTCAGCTTGGGCACACCTTTGTCAGTGATGTGGCAGTTCCGCAGGCTCAGGCTATCCAGATATTGAAATCCGGCCAGGTGCGCGAGGCCCTTGTCGGTGATCTCAGTTTCGTTGAGCTCCAGCCATTGCATGTCGACCATTTTTTCCAGGTACGACAGGCCCTCATCCGTCACCTTGGTGCCACGCAGCCAGAGACGGCACATAAACTTGAGGGTACGGATATTTTTCAGGCCGGCATCTGTGATGGCCGTATCCCGCAGCAGCAGGACTTCCATCTTCTTCAGCTTCTTAACGTCCTTCAGACCTTCGTCCGTGATTTCGGTGCCCGTCAGCCCGAGGGTATTCAGCTTGGTCAGTTCGGACACGTGCGCAAGTCCGGCATCCGTGACCGAGGTGTTCGCCAGATACAGTTCACGCAGGTTGGAAAGTTTGCGGATGTGCGACAGGCCCGTGTCTGTGACCTTGCTTTTGGAGAGCACGAGGATTTCGAGGTTGGTGCAGTTTTTCAGATGCGCGATGCCTGCATCCGTCACTGCTGTGCCCGTAAGTGTCAGATGCCGCAGCAGCTTGATCTTTTTCAGATCCTTCATGCCGGCATCCGTCACCTTGGTGCCGTTGAGATTCAGCTCTCGCAGGTCGGCCAGTTCCTGGAGGTGGGCCATTTCGGGGTCACCAAATTTGGTTCCCGTGAAGGACGCCTTGGTGATGGCACCGCCATAGGTCGTTCCGAGCGAGGCGCCGGCTTCTTTCAACGCCGAAATTGCACTGACTGCATTCTTGTCCTCTGTTTCCGCCTCGTCGCTCATTTCTCGCTTCCCGGTCCAGAAAAAGCCCAGTTTCCCCAATCCTAAGGACTTGAGACGGAATTCTCAAACGGGTGGCAGAGTCCACCCGGGTTTTGCAGCCATCTACGCGGCAGGGCGGAATGCAGCGAGGTTTGGTGGTGACCGCCGAACACCACATACCGCGTGTCTGTTCCAGGCCGGATTGCCCCCCAACATGCTTACTGGCTGCGTCCCGTCTTGCGACGGGTGGTCTCATGCAGCTCCACGGGAACAGCCTCCAGCAGCTGATCAATCACATCGTCCGTGGTGATGCCGCGGCTGTCCGCCTGGAAGGTGGTCATGATTCTGTGACGCAGCACAGGCTTGGCAACATAGCGAATGTCCTCGGTGGTCACGTGAAAGCGGCCCTCCAGCAGAGCGCGGGCGCGTGCGCCCAAAATCAAATACTGCCCGGCACGCGGACCGGCTCCCCAGCTGACCAGCTCTTTGACAAACGAGGCCGCGTCTTCTTCGCCCGGGCGGGTGGCCCGCACCAGATCCCGCGCATAGATGAACGCGTGTTCCGCACACGGCACTTTGCGAACCACCTCCTGCAGCGCCTGAATCTGTTTGCCCGTCAGCACGGGCGTCAATTCCGGTTTGTCGCTGCCGGTGGTCTGCTTCAGGATCCGCAGTTCTTCGGCCGCCGTTGGATAGCGGACCTGCACATTGAACATGAAGCGGTCCAGCTGGGCTTCCGGCAGCGGATAGGTGCCTTCCTGCTCGATGGGATTCTGCGTCGCCAAAGTGAAGAAAGGATCCGGCAGCCGGTAAGTGGTGGCCCCAACCGTCACGTGCCGTTCCTGCATGGCTTCCAGCAGTGCGGCCTGCGTCTTCGGGGGCGTGCGGTTGATCTCATCAGCCAGCAGCACGTTGGTGAACAGTGGCCCCTGGATAAACTGAAACGTCTTGCGACCGGTTTCCGCATCGTCCTGCAGCACGTCGGTTCCCGTGATGTCGGACGGCATCAGGTCGGGCGTGAATTGAATGCGGCGAAACGCGAGCTGCAGAATCGAAGAGATGGTGCTGCACAGCAGTGTCTTGGCCAGCCCCGGCACGCCCACCAGCAAACAGTGCCCGCGGCAGAACATGGCGATCAGCAGCTGGTCGACCACTTCATCCTGCCCAATGATCACTTTGCCGATTTCCTGCCGCATACGGCGGTAGGCGGCCGTCAGTCCGCGAATGGCCTGCTCTTCCAGTTCCTGCGGGGGGGATTCATCGGAACTGCGGCGCGGCTCAGATTGGTCACTCATTACAAACTCAAAACAGGCGCGAACTGGAGGAATGCGGTTGTCACAGTTAGTATTGGAGCGTCAACCGCACGTGATTGCGAGCGTAACTGCGCCGCCTGACAGTTCGCGTTCGACGGATCGACCAGATGAACGGCAGCGCCCCGCCGCTGACTGCGTTCTGTTTTCAGCAGACGGCCGAGGGAGATGCATCATGAGCGACGTGGAGCACCTCATTTTTGACGTGGAAGCGGTCGGCAACGGTCACCTCATTCAGCGCGTCCGCTATCCGGAAGAAGAACTCACACCGGAAGAAGCCATTGAGCGTTACCGCGCCGATTTGCTGGAGCAGACCGGACGGGACGTGCTGCCGGCCACTTTCGTGGACCCCATTTCCGTGGCCGTGGCCAAGGTCACCAAAGACTTCCGCCTGACCGGCCTGACGGTGCTGGATCCGCCACACTATCGGCCGGAGCAGATTATCCGCCGCTTCTGGCAGGGCTGGGAACATTACGAGCGGCCCACTCTGGTGACCTTCAACGGTCGCGGGTACGACATGCCCGTGCTGGAATTCGGCGCGTTCCGACACGGCATCAGCCTGCCCGCGTGGTTCAATGTGGAATCCCGTTCGTTTGAACAGTCACGCAACCGCTACAACATCGATCGTCATATTGACCTGCAGGATTTCTTCTCCAACTTCAGTGCCGTGCGTGTCAATGGGGGGCTGAACCTGATCTCCAACCTGATCTACAAGCCAGGCAAGTCGGGAATCGACGGATCTCAGGTGCAGGGCCTGTACTTTGAGGGGCAGGCCGAAAAGATCAATGACTACTGTCGCTGCGATGTGCTCGACACTTACTTTGTGTTTCTGCGGACCCGCGTGCTGATTGGCCGGATCTCTCTGGAAGACGAACGAGAGCGAACCGAGGACGTCCGTGTCATGCTTGAAGAACAGGCCGACGACATTCCTGCATACGCGCATTATCTGGAGTTCTGGGATCGTCGTCTCGAACAGCAGGCGCAGGAAGCCGACTGGCTGGCACACGCCGGCTTCCATGAGCCGCCGTCAGCTGACGACGCCCCGTCAGCCGACGCCCCGTCGGCCGGTGCGGAGGACGATGACGCGAATTCGACATCCGGCACGCGAGCCCCCGTCGATCCAGCCCTCGCGAAAGACAGGGCAGAAAAGGAGGTTGTCGTGCCTCCGGTGAACAGCCCGAGCGGCGACTGTGAGACGGTCGAGCTGACCGGCCGTCAGGAAGTTTCGCCGGAACCTGGTCAGCCACCTGAATGAATTTCATGGAGGCAGCCGCGCCCCATCAGCCAGCATCCGCTGGCGGCTGATCGCCCAGCTCAAAGTCCGAATCCTGGTCCACCGGTTCCTCGTTTTGCGGATTCATGGGCAGAATCTGAGTGGGAGGTTCTTCCGGTGGCACCATTCGGGTTGTGCCACCAGGCACCGAACCGTCTGACAACACGTCGCGTGTGACTGCGTCCGACTCCATTTCGGCAATCCACTGTCGCAGCTCGCTTGTGTATTCGTGCGACAGTTCGCTGAGCACCAGCTGTTTCAAAAACTCGGCCGCTCCTTCCGCAGACAGTTCAGCATCCGCGGCCGTAGAGAATCTCTGATCCGGATCCGGGTGCAGCAGCTTTTGCATCAGCACAATCAACGATTCGCTGTAGGGAAAGGTGTCGGCCGGCAGCATTGTGGGCAGGTCATGCACAATGGACTGTTTTCGTGCCACCAGTTCGGCGTAGTTGAGTCCAGCAAAGGGTTTGGATCCGGTCAGCATCTCCAGCAGCATATAACCCAGACTCGCCAGGTCAGACTGCGGCGTCGCGCGGGCTCCCGCCAGCACCTCAGGCGCCGCATATTCCAGCGTGCACGGCTGTCCTTCCGGCGGTCGTCCCTCCCAAAAGGCAGAACCGATATCAATCAGCTTCACCTGCCCCGTGCGTTTGACCATCACGTTGGACGGTTTCAGGTCACAGTGAATGATGCCACGTTCGTGCAGCGCGGCCACCCCCGTGAGACATTCCCGCAAAATGGCGACCGCCATACCCGGCTGCAGGCGACAGTCCACTTCCCCGGCCGTCACGATTTCCTGATTCAGATGCTTCCAGCGCCGCAGGGTGACAGCGTCCTGGACAATCTCCAGAGTGTCACGACGCAGAATGTGGAGCAGGTCAAAGCCGTCAATCCACTCCATTTCCAGATAGAAGATGCCGTTGTTTTCAATGAAACTGTGAACGTCGACCAGGTGGTCTTCCTGGATGCGGGCCACCATGGACGCGACTTCTGTCAGTCGCAGCATTTCCGCCTCGTATTTGGCGACCGAACCAAACTGCAAAGGCGAAAAGAACTTCAGCGCGACGGGCATCCGAAAACTGCCCGCTCCTTTGCGTTCGGTCAGCAGCACTGTTCCCTGACCACCGACACCCAGCGTCTTCACGAACGGCCGTTCTGTGTGCCAGGCAATGCTGCCTCGCTCAAGAAATCCGTTGTAAACCTGGAGCCGCTGCCCCACATCGGCGGGGACGCTGGGGGGACTCGGTTGGTCGGCTGAAGAACTCAAACGCGGAAACCTGAAACGAAACGGCAGTGGCAAAACAGACGCACCATGCGACGCTTTTCGCCGCGGAAGTCTAGCGAATCCACGGCCTGCACTCCTATGCCGGAGCGGCTTTCCCGAATTCTCGTTCAGAATGCCGCGGGGTCAGCGATAATCTGCTCGAATCCCTCTCAAACCCGGAAATAGGATTGCCGGAAACCTATGCACCAGTTCGCATTAGGTGGAAACACGAGCATTGTTAGGAACGCGTTGGCATTACCGTCACAGACTGCCCACAATGCCTGAGCCTCCCTCGCTTTGCCGCCAAAATTGGCTCGCTGCCCCATTCCCGCGGTAAGAATGACCACGAGACATTTCCACAACCCTAATCTCCCATTCACCATGAAAACGCTCACCCACCTGGCTGCCCTGGGCCTGTTGATTTGTTCAGCGACAGCATCGGCCGGAAAAAAAGCCTGCTGCAATCCCTGCAAGAACGCCTGCCAGCCTGGCGGCTCTGTCGTTCGCTCTTCCAGCTACGGCCCCACGACGAAGTATTTTAAGGCCAAAGACGGAACCATCCGAGAAGTGATGACGCACTGGGAGGCCCTGCATCGCGCGGTGGAAGCCGACAACTATGAGATTGAGCTGCGGGAAACCTCGGCCGCTTTGGAAGCCACGCAGACCGAACTGGCCGAAGTCAAAGCCAGCTCAGAAGCTCGCATGGCGGAAATGGAAGCGATGATTGCCAAACTGCAGCAGGAAGTGGCAGCCTCCACAGCTGTGGCGGAGCAGCAAAAACAACGGGCCGCCAAAGCCGAAGCAGCACTGGCAAAGACAGAGAAGTCGCTGAATAAAGCGGAAGGCCAGCAGGCGGAAACTCAGAAAATGCTGGCCGCAAAGACGGCGGCTCACGACAAGCTGCAACAGGCCAACGCCGATCTGAAGGACGAAATCGCGTCGATCAAAGAAGCGCGTCAAAAGGCTCAGAAGCAGCTCGTGGAAGCCCGCAAACGCATCGACATCATGAAGCAGGAAGCCATGGCGTCTAAGAAAGCGGGCGTGGAAGACAAGAAGAACGGCAAGAAGAAGAAGAAGAAAAACAAGAAGCCGGAAGATGCGTCTGAGTCGGCGGAAAGTGCTGTGGAAGAAACCACAGAAGCCGAGCAGGTCGCCGAAGACAGCAGTGAAGAAAACGCTGACGCTGTGAACTAACCCCACAGCCGCAGCAGACGTTTTTTAAAAGGTGGGCAGCCCTTGCTGCCCGCCTTTTTTCGTGCGCATCCTGCACCGGGACGACACACGAATCACCGTCACCTCACTGAGTCAGCGTTACCACTTTTCCACCGGCCCGTTGGGCACGCGAATCAGTGCGGTGGGCACTGTCGACTCGCGTTCACCGTGTCGTTTGGCAATGTCCCCAACCAGTTCATCAAATTCGGCCGCCGATTCAAATCGCCTAAGACGGTCTTCCAGGTCTTCCGGAATCCCCAGTCGGGCGCCGTACCACGCGGCGAACTTGCGAAACATCAGACAACTGTAATCGCCGTGCTGTTTGCGCATCTCATGGAAGTGCCCAGAGAGGAATGTGATCTGTTCATCGGCGGTGGGCTCAGCAGGTGTGCGGCCACATTCCAGATCGGCAATCCGACGGAACAGCCACGGATCAAGCATCGCGCCGCGGCCGATCGCCACCGCCGCGCAGCCCGTTTCTTCGATCATGGACAAAGCTTCGGCCGCCGTGCGGACATCGCCATTGCCGACAATCGGCATGCTTTTCACCGCATCCACGGTGGCCTTGATCCCTTCGCGATTCACGCTGCCATGAAACCCCTGCTGCCGCGTGCGCCCATGCACCGTCACGGCTGCCACGCCAATGTTCTCAAAGGCGGCCGCCAGTTGGGGCGCCGTCTGATTATCGCGATCCCAGCCGAGCCGCATCTTCACGGTCACCGGCAGT
The DNA here is from genome assembly GCA_024742875.1 of Planctomycetaceae bacterium. Classification (GTDB taxonomy): domain Bacteria; phylum Planctomycetota; class Planctomycetia; order Planctomycetales; family Planctomycetaceae; genus Fuerstiella. The sequence continues at coordinate 80,782 of JANSXP010000003.1, forward strand.
CGCACCGCGTCAATGACCCGGCCCACCAGATCGGTCGCACCGGATGTATCGCACATCAAACGAGCACCGCCTCCCTGACCATTCACCTTGGCCATGGGGCAGCCCATGTTGATATCAATCGCTTCGTAGCCGTTGTCTTCCAGCCAGCGCGCTGCGGCAATCAGCTGTTCAGGAACTCCGCTGTAAATCTGCACCGACAGCGGGTTATCTTCCGGCGAGGTGGCCACCAGTTCGAGTGACTTGCGGGTCTGCGACACCAGCATCTGCGCCTGCACAAGATCGGTCGTACAAAGACCAACACCGCCGATGCGGCGGATCACCACGCGAAACGCCAGATGCGTGTAGCCGGCCAGAGGTGCCAGAAAGAAACGACTTGCCAGCTCACGGCCGCCGATCGTAATACTCTGCGGCTTCGTTGAGGCTGTGGAAGAATCCGCTGACATCACTGCCGGTCTCCGTCAGTCAGCAGGCTGACTTCGCGCAGCACGGCCACCAGTTCCATCATCGGCAGGCCGATGACGTTCGTCAGACTGCCCTCAACAGACTGCACCAGATGGGCGGCCAGTCCCTGAATACCGTAGCCGCCCGCTTTGCCGACAGGCTCATCGGTCGACAGATACCAGTCGATCCACCAGTCATCGATCGCTCCCAGGGTGACCGACGTGCGCACCGTCTGCAGTTGACGGCGTGAGCCGTTTGCCACGCCGAAGCACGTCCAGACTTCGTGCGGTCCGTTGGCATAGTAACGCTGAAACCAGTCCCGCACGACAGGCTGCCAGTGGGACACTGGCGGCTTGCCCAGAACGCGGGCCGGGCGTTCGGAATCGCTGCCAGGTTCACGAACCACGACAATCGTGTCGGCGCAGACAACGGTGAACGCAGCGGGGCCATCTGCGACCTCGGCCCCGGTGTCCACCTGAGCTTTGACATCGTCCAGTTTCGCCCCGGTAATCTCCTGAATGCGCGCTTCGATCTGCGCTTCGGTGTCGCAGTCATCGAACCCGGCCTCAGCCGCATTCTGCGGGGGCAGCACGATGAGTTGTTCGCTGGGGATTACCGACTGCATCAGTTCGCGGCGTCGCGGGGACTGCGAGCCCAGCACGACCGTGTGTTTGCCTGGATTGTCGGCAAATGGTGATAACACGGCGAAGAGACTCCTGAGGGCACGATCCAAAAAGCAGACAATTTCTCAGGCCAGACGACGAACAGAGGGCAACCACGCCTGTCGGTCACAGTGGAGGATCCTCGTGCGGCCCAGCATTATCGGCGGTGGAATGTGTCAGGATAGGCGCAATCGGCAGGATTTTCACACCCGCGTCGTCGATTCGCGGAATCTGCCGCAGGTGGGAAATCGCCTGTGATTTGAATGCAGGATAAGGGTAAAACTGGGTTGAACTGGAGGTTGTCTGACGATAACTTTCTCGCTTCCCGCTTCGCCGCATTCCGATGCGATTCACGCGAACGGTCACATTCCCCTGTAGCTCAGTTGGTAGAGCGAGCGGCTGTTAACCGCTTTGTCGTAGGTTCGAGTCCTACCGGGGGAGCTTTCGGACGGCTGTGCGAACATTGAACCCTCGGTCACATACATTTTGTGGCCGAGGGTTTTGTCGTTAGCCGCCTGAGATTTCCTGAATTTCGACAGAATCTTGTCCCCATTCTGACGCCGAGCGACAGTATTGAGTGTTCGATTGATAGAAGCACTCGGTTTGTCGGATCATAAAGCACAGTTGGCGTTTGAGATTATCGCACGCGAAAACTCGCGGATGCTGACGGCGTATCTACGTACGCTGGTTGACGACGAGTCCGTAGTTGACGATCTGTTTCAGGAGTCGATGCTCGTTGCGTGGCGGAGACTCGACGAATGTGACCTCTCGCGACCGTTCGGACCATGGTTACGGGGGATTGCTGGACGGCTGGTACTGGCACATTACCGGAAACGAAATGCGTTGCCGGTCTTTCTGAATGAGGCCCTGCTCACACATGTGGACCAGCAGTTTGAGTCCATCTCAACACGGCCCGGAGACACCTGGGACGAGAAGGTCGTGGCGATTCAAGAATGCATCGCTGCCTTGTCACCGTCGTACCGAGCTGCGATTGAGGGACGATACTTCGATGAACTGAAAACATCGGCACTCGCAGTACATCTCAACATTTCATTCGAGGCTTGCAAGAAGCGTCTGGTACGTGCTCGGGGCCTGCTGGCCGAGTGTCTCACACGTAAAGGGATTCTGGTCCCGTCGGAGGCCAGACCATGAGTGGTGAAAAACACGAACATGGTTCGTTATCAGACTGGCTGGATGCCGACCAGCGCGTTCAAAGTGAACACCATGAGCGCTTTGACGACCTCGACCACACTGCGGACGCACTTGTCGTGCATGGACTCCTGCGCGATATGTCGCGACACGACGATGCAGTTGAAGAACGTCGCATCACACAACTGTTGTCGCAGATCGAGCAGCATGAAGAGTCCCAAGAGGATCAACAGGGGGAATCTCAAAGCACTCGCCGCAGGACTTATCAGGAGGGTCACGGATTAGGTCTGAGATCTTTGGCCCTTGCAGCTGGTGCAGGTCTAGCAGCATGTCTCGTGATCGCATTCTTTGTCACCCGTCCAAGCACTCTGAGTGCTGCGGAAGCTCTGGAGAGGATGATTGCGTCCGCAACACAGTCTGTTGATCGGGCCTACGAGATCCATGTGCTGGAAGAATACCGGCAGCGAAGAAAACCAGACAACCTGTCGGAACAACAGTGGCTTGCCGAGTCCAGCGAGAATGTAGACGGTGCCATGCTGTATGTCGGCGGTACAGACCGGCACGTTTTTGTTCGCACGTTGGCAGATGGTCGCGAGAAGAAGAGCGGCTGTGACGGAACCGAAAGCTGGGCGTTTCGGGAAGATGGTCCCGTTCACGTAAGCGACGATCTGACACGATTTCGCGGGAAAGTCCCGGGACAACAGCAGAGCATTGCGTTTACCGACCTGTATTCTCAACTCACGTCGCTCCGTGATGGCTACAACGTTGAGTTGAGTGAGCCCACCGATCGAGAAAGTCACTACGGACGGCTTGTTGGGCATCGCAAGTCCCGCGAAGTCCGTGGCCCCAAGTCGATCGAGATTCTCTTTGACCGAGACGATGGGACGATTCATCGGATGATTCTGGACGGCCTTCCTCGTGGCCACGGGGGACCGAAGAAAGTCGAACTCGTGTTGGTGTCGCAGGAATCGCTCGACGATGCGTTTTACTCTCACGTCTTTCACCACGACGGTGGGCGAAAGATCAAACGCGAGGACGCAAAGCCATGATGAATCTCAGACAGAAGATCACGGCATGCGTTTTGGCTTTGCTGTGTCCGATTTCCCTGCCGGCACAACAACCAAAGACCGATGCGGTGCTCTCCGCAATAGATCGAAATTCCGATGGGAGTCTGTCGGAAAGTGAGGTCAAAGCTGCACCTGCTTCGATTCGCGGGCTTGATACTAACGGCGATGGATTTGTTTCCCGCGAAGAAGTCCAGGGACGCAATCGGCGTTCAGCGGGGGGAAGCCGCCTGGGAGGTTACGAAACTCCACCGCCAGCCAACAGAGTACCAGAACACGACTACAACATTGTTGTGGGACGCCTCACGGACCAGAGTGCGACGATTCGCGTGTTGCTGCACATTGATGCCAGGGTCTCGCTGTCGTACGGAACAGTGAGCGGTGAGCACACAAACGACCTTGCAGTAAGAAGCGTGACCAGCGGCAGACCGGTCGACTTCGTACTTGAGGAGCTGTCACCGAACGTTCGGTACTTCTACCAGTTGCATTATGAGTCGCGTGATCGGGAAAAGCGTAGCGAAGAATACACGTTTCATACTCAGCGGGACGCGAGCAGTCCGTTTGTCTTCACCGTGCAGGCAGATTCGCACCTTGATGAAAACACGAGTGGTGATGTTTACCTTCGCACGCTCGGCAATGCTCTGGCCGATCAGCCTGACTTCCATTTCGCCCTGGGCGACACATTTATGACGGGGAAGTACGTGGAGCCGGAGTTGTCCGAACCGCAGTACTTAGCTCAACGGTACTACCTTGGTCAGTTGTGCCATTCCGCCGCTTTGTACTTCGCTCTGGGTAATCATGACGGCGAATCCGGTAATCGCGGGTCGAACGTGTGGGCGACCGAGACTCGCAAGCGTTACATTCCAAATCCGTTTCCGAACGAATTCTTCACGGGCAATGAACAACGTGAACGCGAAGTTGGGCTGCCGGAGAACTATTACCAGTTCGAGTGGGGCGACTGTCAGTTCATTGTGCTCGATCCGTTTCGCCACACGAGAACCCGCGGTCGCGGCGGATCAGGCGATAACTGGCACTGGACGCTTGGAGAACATCAGTATCAGTGGTTGAAACGCTCGCTCGAACAATGTGACGCGAAATTGCGATTCGTGTTTCTGCATCACCTCGTGGGCGGCAGCGATCGCAACCAGCGAGGTGGGGCGGAAGCGGCTGCATTCTGGGAATGGGGTGGCAAAGGCTTATCGGGAGAAATCGAGTTCGAACGCCATCGGCCCGGCTGGGGTAAGCCGATTCATCAACTGCTTGTTGAGCATGGCGTGAACATCGTCTTTCATGGCCACGACCACATGTTCATTAAGCAGGATCTTGATGGCGTCGTTTATCAGTTAGTGCCGCAGCCCGGGCATCCTCGATCAGGAACAAAGAGCGCAAAAGAGTATGGCTATCTGAGCGGAGAAGTTCAGGGCAGCAGTGGCCATGTCCGAGTTCGCGTCAACGGGGACTCTGCTCGCGTCGACTATGTCCGAGCGTACCTCCCGGCAGCAGAAGGCGGAAACCGACGGAACGGTGACGTGAGTTACTCGTACATGCTCTCCGAAAAATAATCAGAAACCTCAAGCGCCAAAGAAATACGTCATGAAGCAATTGTTGAAAGTCACAGTAGCATTCGCGTTGCTGGCTATCTCTGTTCCTGCTTTTGCTCAACAGAGTAGCAAAGGCCAAAGTAAGAGGTTGCAGGGACAGCGAGAAGATCGCGGAGAAACACCACTTCGCGGTCAGCAGCGCGGGCGCGGTATGCAGCGTCGTGATCGCGGCGGGCAAAGCGAAGGAGGCTTGTTTCGACTGCTGGATGTCGACCGTAACGGAAAGCTGTCTGCAAGAGAGATCGATGGTGCGGTCGCTGCGTTGATGAAGCTGGATGCGAACAAAGACGGCACTCTTGATGCTGACGAACTGGTTATTCGTGGCGGACGTCGTCAGGTCCGAAGCGCGAACTCAGGCAGGAACAAATCACGTGAAGACGCACCGACGAAACGAGGGCAGAAGCAATGAGTCGAATAGCTGTTCGTAGATTTCTTCGTTCAAAAGAATCTCTCGCCACTCTGTTGATCTTATTGGTGCCTGTCGGATCAGCCTGCGCCGCGGATCGTCCCAACATTGTGTTCATGATGTCGGACGACCAGGCGTGGAATGGACTCTCCGTGCCAATGCATCCTGATCTGGATTGGTCAAAGAGTTCCATCGTGGAGACACCGAACCTTGAAAAGCTGGCGGCTCAGGGAATGCGATTCACAGCCGCCTATGCGCCTGCGTCGGTATGTGCGCCCACACGGATCAGTCTTCAAACCGGAAAGAGCCCCGCAGCGGTTCACTGGACTAAAGCCTCTCGTAGTGTGACCGCGGTAGACGGTTACAAGATGATCGGTCCTCGCAACGTCCGCCAGATTGACCGAAACGAAACCACGATCGGGAAACTGCTACGAGACGCTGGTTATCGAACGGCACACTTTGGCAAATGGCATATCAACGGTGGAGGCCCAGCCGCACACGGATATGACGAGAGCGACGGCGACATCGGCAATGAGTACGCATTCCAATACCGCGATCCAAACCCGGCTGACATCTTCGGCATGGCGAAGCGGGCGGCTGCCTTTATGGAGCAGAGCAAAAAGGCCAACAAGCCATTCTTCCTTCAGATGTCGTGGCATGCACTGCACGCACCGCAGAATGCTCTGACGACGACGCTCGCCAAATACGCTCAGCGTATGAATAGCAGTGTTGACGAAAAACGCGTCGGCAGTGCAGCGATCGCTGAGAACCTCGATACGGGAGTTGGGATGGTCGTCGATGCAATCGATCGACTTGATCTGGCCGACAACACCTTTGTGATTTACATGTCGGACAACGGAAGTGGCGGCGGCGGTGGAAGAAGACGCGGTGGCGGGCTGTCTGGAGGAAAGGGCAGCGTGTGGGAAGGCGGTATTCGCAGCCCCTTCATCATTCGTGGTCCGGGCATTCCGGGCAATTCATGGTGTCATGAACGAATCGTCGGCTACGACTTGTTCCCAACGTACTGCGAATGGGCGGGGATTGCATCGTCGAAACTGCCTCCGCAGATCGAAGGCGGCAGCATCGTCAATCTGCTTGATGACGGAAAAGGATTGGTGAAGCGCCCTCGCGAAGAAATGGTGTTTCACTTTCCTCACTACCAGAGCGGCGATGGTCCTCATTCAGCCTTGTTTCTTGGCAATTACAAGCTGATGAAGTTCTACGAAACCGAACGGCTCGCGTTGTTCGACATCGCAGCAGATATCTCAGAGCAAAACGACCTGTCGACTCAGCAGCCCCAGAAGGTCAAGGAACTCGACAAATTGCTGGAGCAGTATCTGCAGGAGGTTGACGCCCAAATGGCCGTTTCCAATCCACAGTACGATCCGGCCAAGCCACCCGTATCACGCAAAGCCAGGGGCGGTAGAGGCAAGACAAAGAAGACTAGAAAACCTGGAACGAATAAGAGAGCCAACCAATGATCCAGATCAGATATGTGCTGACGCTCGGCGCGCTGTTGGTCGCCAGCATTCAGAGTGCAGTTGCTCAGCAGCCACTTCGCAAGCCTCGCATCGAAGACACCATCAAGGCGAATGTCTACGCGGACAACTCATTCAGGCTGTACATCAACGGTGAACTTGTTGCGGTCGATTCGATTGCATTCGTTCCGCACAACGTTGTTTCGGTGGATGTGCTTCCTGCGTACCCCATGACGATCGCCGTAATGGCTATCGACAATGCTGATCCGAAAACGGGCATGGAATACGCCAACACAAACATTGGCGATGGCGGCTTCATTCTGAAACTGGGCGACGGCACGGTAACGAACGCCAATTGGAAAGCAAGGAAATTCTCGTGGGGACCGGTTGGCGGTGACGCAAAGAACCCGCGAGTCGTGAACATTCCAATTCCCAAAGACTGGTACGCGGTCGACTTCGACGACAGCAAATGGCCCAACGCGAAGGAATTCACGGAAGAGGAAATTGGCCCAAAATCACCGTTCTTCGAACATGACTTCGAAGGAGCGAAGTTCATCTGGTCGGACGACGTAAAACTCGACAACGTTGTGTTGTTCCGAACGGTCGTGAAATCACCGCCCGACGGCAAGGATCGCCCTGACTTTCGCGGTCTGACAGACGTTGTCCCGCAACGACCACAACGAGGCGGACGTCGTCGCCCAAACGACAGGTAAACGCCCACACAAGCAGAATCGAAAACACTCCCGAGTATTCCTCATGAATCGACTCCTCTCACTGACGTTTTTTTTGACGTTGTCTCCGCATTTCGCAATGGCTCATGAGGGACACTCCCATGCGCCTTCCCCTCAAGCCCAGAAGAAGATCATTCGGCTCAACACGGAGCCACCAAAGGTTCACTTTGTTGTGCAGCGTCGAGCCGAAGAACCAGAACGCCCGGAACTAACAAAACTGTTCGATCCCTTTGCGGAAAAGGTGAAGGTTCGGTTTGACCGAGAATTCCTGTACGTTGAGTCGGACGGTATGCCCGGCCATCCGATGATGATCGGCATCACAGCATGGCAACAGCAAGTCCCGCTGCCTCAACCATACGCCGGCAATAACGCATGGAGGATTCCACTGCACCCAGTTCCCGCGAAGAACCCATTGTCCGCCAAAACGAACTTCTTTCGCGGTGCCATCGCTCTTGCTGCCAACGGCGTCCCGATATTCAACCCGATCAAAAACGACGGCAAGACGGATACATTTCTGGCAGGCGAGTTGGATCAATGGGGCGGGCACTGCGGTCGAGCGGACGATTATCACTATCACGTCGCACCAGTGCATCTTGAGAAGGTTGTTGGCATCGACAAACCAATCGCCGTGGCTCTCGATGGGTATCCGATTTATGGATACAACGACCCCGGCGGCAAACCGCCAACAGATCTGGATTTGCTGAATGGTCACAAAGGACCGGACGGGGCGTATCACTACCACGCAACAAAGACGTATCCATACTTAAACGGTGGATTCTACGGCGAAGTGGTCGAACGAGGCGGTCAGGTTGATCCACAACCACGAGCACAAGGTGTGCGTCCCGCGTTGCGTGGCCTGCGGGGAGCGAAGATCACGGGATTTGAGAATCCGAAGCCGGATAGCTACGTGGTGCGCTATGATGTCTTCGGGGAAAAGCGATCGGTTGAGTACACGGTTGCGGAGGATGGATCAGCGACTTTCACATTTGTTTCGCCGCAAGGCACGACCACGGAAAACTACAATCCGCGTCAACGTGGCGGTGACGGAGGAAACCGTCGTCGAAATACAGATCCGCCTCCGCGCCGGAATCAGTTGCAAAGGGATCCGAGTGCGACAGATCAACGTGGCGGACCGCCTAAGGGCGACCGAGACGCCGTCGTGCGAGCGCTCGATACGAACGCTGACGGCACGATTGACAAGGCCGAGTTGCAAAAAGCGGCCATCGCCCTTCGTACCCTCGACAAGAACAACGATGGGAGCATCACGCGAGAAGAACTTGCCGCAAGTCCAGGGCGATTCAATCCAACCGACCGGGCAGGCGGCCCTCGTGGCCCGCAACCCGGGGAAGGTCCCCGACAGCCGTGGATTCTGGTTCACAGGGATGAGATCGATCTTGATAAGAACAACGTTATCAGCCGTGACGAGATTGTCGGCGAAGCAAAGAAGGCATTCGCAGGCTACGACTCGAATAAGGACGGTAAGCTGACTGCCAGCGAGTTGTCCAAACGCAGTGGTTCACGCGGTGCGATGGCTGGATTCCTGAAAGGGCACTCCAATGAGATCGACCGCGATGGCGACGGCATCCTGACTCAAGCCGAAGCGGTCGGAAATGCCGAGCGAATGTTCAACAAGATGGACCGCGATAACAACGGAGAGATCAGCCCAGAGGAGATGAACGCATCACGCCGCTAGCCTGCCAGTCTCCTCAACCCGTTTTCAACCGATTCAACACCTGAGTCACGCGAGCCCGGCTCACCCCCAGATAACGGGCCAATTCAGCCCGCGTCTCGACCTCGCCGGAATCCAGAAGCGACTGGTAATATCGAGCCCGCTCCATGCCATCATGGCGAGGCTTCTTATGTTCGCATTTGGGATGCGGAATGGCCGAAATGGGGTTCCACGGGTAGAACTCGACTTTCGGCGATCGACGTAAGTTGTTGATATGAAAGGCCCCCAGCTCAACGAGCCCATGTTCGCATAGAGTACGACTCGGGGAGCTTTTCCGACGGTCATACAAACCAAACCGTCTTCAGTTAACACATCGGGATCATTGTCAGATTTGGCTGTGGTCCCGTTTTTCGTTGGCTCCTGCGGCAGATTGCCGTTCGAGCGGCGTTCCTGCCAGTCGAAGCCACGATCCGGCCGGACTTCTGGGAACAGCTTCAAGACGTACGTTCCTTTGAGCCCCTTGTCCTCTTCTGATGGGTGCAGCTCCAGAACCTCGACGTAGTGCCTCAGCACCTGTGCCTGCTCGTCGGGGGTGGCAGCGTCCAAGATCGCTCCAACGTCTTCCCACGCTTCCACAAATGCCTTCGCGTCGGCACTGATCTGCTCTGCAGGGGCTTGGCTCTCCTGAATCTCCTTCAAACGCCTCTTGAGTTCTTTGCGGTCTTTCTCAAGCTGTCGAAGCTCCGATTCAACGCTCTCCAGTCCGTTGGCACCGAGACTCTTCAGGACGTCCACTAAGCGTTTGATGTCCGCCTGCGTCTGCTGCTGCTGGCGACGGACGATCTCTTCTTCCTGCTTCAGACGGTCACCCTCGCCGGCGAGGCATTCAATGGCCCGGTCCACGATCTTCTCACGAGCCTCGACGTGCTGCCCGATGTCGCGGATTCGCCCGATCACAGCTTCTTCAAGGGCCTTCGCAGGAATGCGAGGGGCATTGCAACTTGTCTTGCCAGCTTCGTGGCTCTGCCGAGTGCACTGGTAGTAGAAGTAGACCTTGTTCCGGCCGTGCGTTGAGTAGCCCACCATGTGAGCTCCGCAAGAACACCGCAACAGGCCGGAAAGCAGATACTGACGGCCTCGTGGCTTCTTGTTGTTCGTCCGTCGTTTCGTCGAAGTCCCGATCTTGGATTGAACTCGATTGAATTGCTCCTTTGAGATCAGAGGCTGGTGGCAATCGTCGACTTCCGATTCACCCCAACACACTTTGCCGATGTAAACGGGATTGCGAAGAATCCCGATGATCTTCTGTTTATTGAAGAGATTGCCGCCTCGAACTTTGTCCGTACGCGTTTTGTAAACGGGATACCGAACCCCGTTTTCGCCGAGTCGCCGTGTGATGGCTCCTGCGGAGCCAAGTTCTTCGAATCCGTCGAAGATGGAACGAACAACTGCGGCTCCTTCGTCTTCGACAATCAGTTTGCCGTCCACGCAGGTGTATCCAAGAACGTGACCACCGTTCCACAAGCCTCGTTCGGCCCGATCTCGCATGATGGCCACAGTTCGCTCAGCTGTCATCTTTCGTTCAAGCTGGGCGAAAACCATGATCAACTGGACCATGGCTTCGCCCGTTGGCATCGAAGTATCAAACTTCTCGCGAACAGAGATCACGTCAACGTCGTGATCCGCGAACAGCTCCCACAAATCTACGAAGTCTTTCAGGCTTCGCGTGATGCGATCCAGCTTGAAGCAGATGACAACGTCAACTTTCCCGTTAGAAATGTCGCGTTTCAGCCTCTTCAATTGTGGCCGATTCTGATTCTTGGCAGAACGTCCGGCATCGACGTAGAACTCGATCGAATCGACTTCCCATCCTTCACGCCGAGATCGAAAAGCGACTTCCTGCTCGATTTCGTTCTGCTGAGCGACAAGGCTGTCACCTTCGGTCGCCTGACGCTGAGACGAGACCCAAACATAACCGGCGATTCGCAACGGATTTGTCTTTGCGTTCTTTCTTCGCATTGAGGCTCTCCTCGCTTGGTCTTGCTGCGCTACCGGATTGTAACGATCGAACCCTGATCGGATTCGCCTGCTCTGGCAAGCCGGGCCAGGATAGCACCAATCACGGTCTGACGCTGCCTTGGACGTCGTTCGGAATCAACTTCGAACAGAGGATGTTGCTCGTTCGGCTCAACCATTCCATCAGTGAGAAGCACTGTTGGCTGCATGGAAAGCCTGCTCTTCCGTTTTCTCGGCCGGTTCATTTCTGCCCCCCATCCGCTTCTCTATGGAGTAGCTCATACCGGATCGATCCGTCTTCGTTGACAGTGATCGCATCGACGTTTGCCGTCTCTCCGATCTGTTTGACGGTTTCTTCCCAGTGTTTGATTGTTTTCATCTGCTCGCGCGCGGCCTCAACGACATTGCGAGCCTTTTCGTATTTCTTGCGTGTGATTCGCAGTACTGCCACGATCAACTCCTTATTGACGATTGCATTTCGAAGAAGTGCGGTGAGTCGAGGAGATGGCTCGAACACCGGGCGGAAATACGATCTGTGGAGAGATCGGCGATTCATGAGTGACTTGCTGCTGCTCCTTTGGAGACCATCAGCATTCAACTCAGGCGTCTTCAAGGAAGACAATCGGGGCAGTTATGGTTGCCCCGGATGAAATTCTACGACTCAGCGATTAACCGTTGGTGTGCTCGATGAATCGATCTAAGGTCGTTCGCCAACTCGGCAACTTCAGGCTCTTTTACGCAGAGCACCGTTCGGTTGGATTCAGAGTCGACGATGACGAGAGACAAATCTGCTTTGGATGCGAGATATGTGACGTAAACACGGAATCGGTCGAAACTCTCGATTGGAAACGAGCCAAAGGCAGCTTCAAGCGAAGTTGCCGCCGCCCAATCGTCCAGTTTCAGCGTTTCTTCTCCACGATTGACCGCATCTGCAAGATCGCCGAAGCATCTCGTAGGGAAGAAAGAAGACGATGCACCGTCGCACGAAACGCGGAATGCGCCTCCGCAGCGCGGCCAGTCGCAGGAATAGTCAAAGATCTCGATCGTCCAGCATGGCTTTTTACACCGGTAGATTGGTTTGTGAATGTTCTCCATAAATAAGGGGGAAAGAAGATTTGCCCGTCCACAGCGGACAGACTGAGTTCCATGTCAGCTAGCGAGTTCCATAAACGCGGACGTAGTCATGACCTTTCGACGCAAGTCACCAACTGATGATGATGTGAGAAGTGTTCTGCGGCAAATCGACGCATCGATTCAGGCCTCTACGTCGGCTGAAGGTCCCCAATAAGTCTGCGTCGTTCGCATGATTTACGAAGAGAGCAACTCCATACAGCGAACGTCGCCGCGATCTGTGGCATAGTCGAACGCCGTCCTGCCACTCTGATCCATGATCGCCTTGTCTGCGCCATGGGTCAGCAGGAGTTTGACCCGAGCAAAGGTCTCCGTCTTTCGATAGTGACTGATAAACATCCACATGATCGCCGTGTGACCATTAGCGTCCGTTGCGTTTGGATCAGCCCCGAGTTCAAGAAGACGCTTCGCGGCCGCCTTCTTGCCCGCCAACATCAAGGGAGTAACAAGCAAGTCTCCGATCCGACAATCTACCGCCACCCCAGCGCCAACAAGGCGATCAACATGATGTAGTAGGGTCCACCGAGCCGCCTCGCCTAACGCCACTTCCCTGCCGTGGGAGATCTCGAACTGCGGAATCAGAGAATCCATAACACGGTCGTTGTGCTCTTTCATCGATGCCATTTGCTTCTGCTCCACGGCTCCAAGTAACTCAGCAAGCGTCGTAGCATGTCGACCGCGAATCTGAATAGCTTGACGTTGAGTGTATCATCGCAACTCCGATCCGCTCGTGGCCAGCTAAGACGTTCCGATTCACGTTTCGAATCCATCATCGATAGCTCGAAATCGGAGCCACGCTATTCCGAGACTTGCCTGTAACGAGGCATTCCACTGCTGATAGACGCTCTGGCAGATCCCGAGTGTGTCTCGTTCTGAAGAGTTCTTGAGAGCTGACCTTTCGGACGCCTCAACTGCCAATGAGACGAGATCGAGATCGAATGCTGTTGCGACAAGCCGTGCGAGGAACTCAGTTGGTCTAACGCGGGACCATGCAAGGACTGCTTCTGTCGACATCAGCAAACCAGGCTCGTCGAACTGATCGCCCCGTTCGTTGGAGCGTAGCCAGATCGCTGGCAACCATGGATTCGTTTCGAGATCGGTGAATACGTCGAGCCATCCCATGTCGACCGCGAGCTGTATTTTTCGCTGATCGATTGGAGAGAATTGATGCGTCTCGCGAGCCCATTCCTTGAGTTGCTGGCGAATCTGGTCGGTGAAATCTGTCGGCATCTGCCGAAGCTGGTCAGGGGTCAGTTCATCTTCCTCGACTTCCTGCAGGGATCGATTCTCCGCCTCAACCTGACGGATTGAAACGGGGTCTCCGAGCTTCACCAGTCGATCGTAATAACAACTCCGGTAGGCATTCGGCCCAAACCACGCCCTCGCAATCTCCGGAAACTCGTGCCGATATTTCCAGATGAGTTCGATAAGGTCATCAGATGACTCGTGGTGCGGTTCGGTCGAGGATGCAACGAGCGATCTGGCAACAGATTCTGCGTGCTGATCGCCATGGTCCAGCAGGATGGTTGCGGCTACCGCGGTCCATTGTCGATCGTCGATATGCTTGCGAGCGAGTTCAGTCCACCTCGACGAATCCAGCCAGTGATCCGATTTGCCAATGAAATTCGGTTCGCCATAGCGATACATGACGTTCGGCGTTCGGAACAGATGCTCGATAGCTTCAGTCGCAAGCTTGTCTGTACGTTCAATGACCGATGTCGTCAGTTCAACCAAAGGAGGTGGATCAGGCATCTCCAACGGCAAAAGACTGGCAAATTGCAGTGCCCCATCCAGCTTGCTGGATGCAGTGGCGAACGCGGTTTTACACTTGGCAGCAAAATCCGGGTGTTCCTCAAACGTCTTATCGAAAACATCGTCGCTGGCCAGATTCTTCAATCGCATCGTTAGCCGACGGCCTGCATCGAACGTTATGTCTCGTGTTACCGACCCGATGAAGTACGCCTCGCTGCCGCCAAAGAAGCAATAGTTCAGACGCTCAACTTTCTGCCCCGTGTTCGCGGCAGTGAACCAGATAGCGTTGACGGCTCTTGCTCGTAATGAGTCCAGCCGAAGATATTCGTCGGCGACTTGCCTTGCGACAGTATCGGCACCTTCAGTCTTCAGTCGTTTCTCGAACGCTGAATTAATGCGCAACGAATAATCATCCAGTTCGTCGCTGAAATCCAATAGCAAGCGATCGTCTCGACACAGATCAACCGAAGCCTTTGCATTCGGAAGCAATTCTCCGAGTTGTTTGAAGAAGTCCGTCAACTCAGTCGCCGTCGACTGACGCCCAGCGGTCAGGCGAGCTTTCAATTCTTCATCGCTGAGTGTGGAGAGTTCCTTGAGTCCACTGCATAGGCTTAACCACGCCGCGGCACCGACGATTCCGGTTTCCTCGTCATCATCATCGTCGATTGGTTCGGGCGGATTGGGAGGAGGAGGCTCCTTCAGCCAACGGGCGATCGTCTTTTTGTTGGGCGGGTCTTTGAGCCACTGAGCTTCGCACCAAGCATGGAATGCCTCGATGAACGAGCCGTGCTCAAGCACGATGGCAGTCAGCGCTTCACCGACATCGAAAGAGGCGTCGACGTATTTCGACGAGTATCCCCAATCGCCGTCGAAAGATTCAATCAGATGATACCCCTTGTCGGCACAGTAATACCGAATCAGGTGGATGGCCTTCGATCGGTACTTGTTGACTCGCTCAAAGATCGAAGTCAGGTCAACGGGATTGACCTCGTCATCAGACGCGATAGGCACCGTCGAGCCGGGCTCACGGGGGAGGATCCAAAATACATCGCAGCCGTCCTCGTATTCCAGGCCGATGCCGGCCACATCAACAATCGGTTTGCAGGCATTTGACTCAGCATACTCAAGAATTCTGGCTCGCCAGTTCATAGATCTCCCTCTCCAATGCCTTAGGCACGACAACGTTCGACCGGAAATGTTCGGGAGCGTTGACTCGTTCTATTCGAGTTTGTAGTTCTGGTTCAATCGATCCAGTGAAACAGAGCATCGAAGATTGTGTAAGGAGCTTCTCGCAGAATGGTAGGAGGGTGAATACCTGGTGAGAGCGGGACGGCTGCTGTCGCGTGATCGAGGATATGAAAATCGTTTCGAGCGAGAACATTTGAGATCTCTTGAACGAAGTCGCCCGAAACTGACTCTGGCACCGTGCCAACAAGTTCAGGACTGAGAAAGTCGTAGCTGGATGCTTCGGGGGATCGGAACTTTTGCAACGCGCCGGACATAGCGACAGGAGTTAACCGGCTGAGGTAGATTGTGATTCCGTTTGTGATAACACCGGTGCCGTGCTTCGTCTGTGAGGAACCGTCTGATGGATAGCAAAAGAGATCAACGAAGGACGCGTATCCGCTGCCATAGTGGTCGAACTCAGATTCAATCGTGGTGTTTGCCAAAGAAGCCAACTGGCCCGCCACGGATCTGAGGAACTTTTCTATAACTTCTGGCTGCTCGTCGTATTGCCAAAGGGAAGCAATCGCTTCGTAACCCGAGTCTCGAAGGATTGATCGGAGTGTAAGCGAATCCATTTGGTTCTTTCGTCGCAATTCACATCCCTGCGAGATCCCTGGTTTGCCTGCATGTTGCACAGGTTACAATCGTGGATTCGCAAGTGCGACGAAGGTTCGGAGTGAACAGCTATCTTTGGGATAGGTCATGATGGATCAACATGCCGACATACTATCGTACGCCGCTGAAGATGCGGACCAGTTGTCAGCTGCGCTCGCGAGCATCGTCGACTTAGAACGCATCCACGACAGTCTTGGCCGCGGGCTTTTACACCACGCGGCTGAGGCGGGTAATGCGAAGTCCGTTGAGGTTTTGTTGGCTGCGGGACTTTCTCCCAATCTTCACGATACTCACTGTCAGCACACACCATTGCACGAAGCCGCTTCAAGTGATTCAGCAGCGTGCGTTGCGCTTTTGCTTGAAGCAGGGGGCGCCCCAAACCTGCATAACGAACGTGACGAGACGCCGATCTTTGATGCTCGTTCAATCGAAGTTCTGGCGCTTCTGCTTGATGCCGGTGCGAAAGTCGATTTGAGGAACCGTAGTGGCCAGTCGTTGCTGAGATACACCGTCTTGCGAGTTGTGTCTCCGGAAGTGCTTGAGTTTTGGCTCGACCGCGACATGTCTGTCGACGATGTTGACGATCAGCATCGGACGGCGATTCACGGAATCTTTGAGTTCGGTTTTGACAACGTACGCATCGCGCACGCTGATCGAATGAAGTGCCTTAAACAATTGCTGGCGGCCGGGGCCGACGCCAATCACGCAGATGTAGGTGGCAGAACGCCGCTGCACCACGCAGCATGGCACAGCCACGATCACACGGATTACCTTGAGCGACTGCTGGCTGCGGGCGCCGATCCGAACTGTGTGGACAAGTCAGGCACAACGCCTCTGATGATGGCGGCATCGAAAGATCTGCTGCGTGTAGTCGATATCCTGCTGGCGCACGGAGCCGACCCAAACGCCTTCGATACTTATCACAAGTACGCGGTGGATCTGTGTTCGAGCAAGTCAGAAGCAAAGCTGAGACTGCAGCAGGTCACGGAGAAAATCCCCAAGCCTGCAGTGAGAATGGCGGACATCGTAAAACGCGCCTTGGCGATACCTCGTTACTCAGAACAATCAGATTTCCACAGTTCGGCAGGCTGCACTGCAGATGAAATCTCGACACTCGAATCGATCATTAGTACTACACTGCCAGATTCATACAGGCTGTTTCTCAGTAAGCTGGGGCATGGACTGGGTGATTTTCTGACATGCGATCACATGACATTCCAGTATGAGTTCGTTCTCGAATCGGCTCGCAGTGACGCCGCTTCATTCAGGGAATTCGCGAACCTGCCAGAGGATGCCGTCATCATCATGACTCGGATGGGCGATTGGACGGCGTTTTACCGATATAACGCGCAATCGAAGGATCCTGCTGTTTACGCTGTGGAGCCAAACCCTGAGGACGCATTGGCAAAACCCAAGCGGATCGCTCGAAGTATCTCCGACTTCTTCGACGACGTGGTGCGCGACCACGAGCTGTGGTTTGGAACGGGTGAAACCTGAGTTGCGATGCGTGTTCAGTTAGTGCTCGATGACGATCCAGATGTATTTTCGAGTCAGCCTGGCGAGCGCCTTTTCGATGCGAGAACAGAAGTCGTAGCACGAAGCCGCGCGAGTGAAATTCACGAAAAGCGTTCCTCGGTCAACCAGATGGCTGTCGCCCATTATTGGAATCCATTGGTCGATTCCGTCGATGGTCATTTTGATTCCGGCGTCTCCACGATCAACACGAGCAATCACCATCTCACCTCCGACACGAAGCGTCATCCCACCCGCCGGTCCGCGAATCAGTTCGCCGTCGGCATTGCGTATTTCGACAGATTTTGCAGACCGCTCCTTCGGGTCTTCGGTTGCGGTTGCCAGAAAATTCTGAACGCCCTGCAGGAGATCGCCAACAGCTATGCGGACCATGTTCTCTTCGCCGTCGTCTTTCGCAAACAGCAACTCATAGGTTTGAGGCGACAACTCTACCAGTTCGCCCAGTTTCCGACTGGATGGAACACGCAACGCCAGAAAAAACGGAGCCGATTTGGTGGTGTGAAATAGCACTCTCATCTCAGAATCCTAAAGACAGTCCCTGCGCCGCTTGCACGCGATGCTCTACCTTCGTCGCCGATCACTCAGTATCGTGACCGGATTGGAAGAACGCGATCCCCGTGGGCTGAGATAGCGACGAAACCACGATAAGATCAACGTGCGGTTCTCACTGTCTCCTGATCTTTCAAGGCCGTGGTTGTGGCACGCACTTCCACGATTGGCTTTATCTCGAAAACAAAACTCGACGAGTTGTCTCGACAGCGAGATCGCCTCATCGAAAAGTATCAGACGCTCGTTAACGCGGCGCAGGCGGCGGTGGGGACGGAGCGGCTGCGAATCCTTCGCGATGGCCTTGCTGATTTTGGCGGCTTGAACCCCATTCGTCCGACGGTGCTTCATCGCGACCTGCCCAATCTTGAAGCTCTTGTCGCGTCACAGAGTTGCTCTGATGACCTGTTGCAGTTCTGGGAAAACGAACTCCATTTGGTCGTCGATCGTGGCAAAAGACGTGCGGAAACCGTCTACGTATTCGGAGCGCTGCTGGTTGAATGGGACGATGCGGCGGATGCCGAACGCATCGCTCAGGAACATGCGGCTCACCAACGCCTTTTGAGCGAGGTCTGTTCGCCGTCGGCCGAGACTCCGATGGAGATCCTCGACGCGATCCTTGCGAATTTCGCGGAGCATCGGCAGGCGATTCAGCGGGACATTTCAAACAGAATGGCTAAGTCCGAACACGGGGCAACTGGCGGCTGGTACAGCTTGCAAGACAACCCACATGTGCCCAGTCACGTTCGTCAGGAAGCCCATCGATTCAGCAGCGATACTGTGCTCGAGAATCAATTCAACGATGCATTGAGTGCGGCGACGCGTGATCCGTCAGCATGGAATTGACCCGAAGAGGGAGTCGCATCACGTGCGATTTGGACTCGCAACAAGTGGCGGCTTTACCCGGATCTGTCATTTGTCGAATACGCGCTAACGGATTGTTGTTCGGAGCAATGGACCCGTGCGATCGACGACAACTTCAGTTCCATCGCTCTCATCATCACCAGACAGGGTCGCATCAACCAACTTCGAGATCTTAATTCTCCGGAAGTGATTTGTCAGAACGAAATCCGAATGCTGAAGAAGGCACAGGATTCAGCGAACCTTGGCTGGTATGAGGAAATCGACCCCTGGACCGGTCGGCCGACTCTTGATGGAGACAACATCGGCGGCATCGTGTCGTTCCGCGCCGGTAAGCAGGCGGATTTGCGAAACAGCGGAGCCCGCGGCTACTACGACGAAGCCGTGAACCCAATGGTGCAGCTCGTGCATGCCGAGTTGCAGGTTCTTCTCGCCGCGTTTCCAGACCAGCCCATTCATGTCGCGAAACTCGACATACGCAACTACTTCACGAAAGTCTCGCACGACGTTCTCAAGAGCATGATGTCGGGCCTCGGAATGACGGGCGACGGTCTGAATTTTCTTCAGCGGTTCATGAATGTTCCATGGCTTGTGAATGGACAGCCCCAGCCTGCGCAGCGGGGTGTTCCGATGGAACAGCAGATGTCGCACTGGCTATGTGAAACTCTGCTGCGGCTGCTGGAACGACACGTTCACGAGAATTCACACGTACGGATCATTCGACAGATTGATGACATTTGCCTGTTGGCTCCGGACGCTGGCGAAATCACAAAAGCGTGGAATGCCGTTGCCAATTTTCTGGCGGACGTCGGTTTGTCTGTGAATGAATCAAAGTGTGGTTGCGTCACTCTGAACGGCGACCAAACACTTCAACTCGCGGACTCAACTCCGTCCTGGGGAATGTTGCAATTGAATGCAGACGCGACCTGGAGCATTCATGAATCGAGCTTCGAATCTTTCCTGGAATCCACTCGCCATCAGATTGAGTCGCGTAATTCGGTGATGTCGAAGGTGCTCAGCTACAACGAGCATATGAAATTTCTGACGACATCGGTTGGCCTCGCGATGGATCTCGGCGAGCCCCATCGAACGGCGGCCAATACGGCGTGCGTGAGATTTGAGGATCATCTCTTTGCTGACCATGGCATTACCGAACTCATCACGCGGTTGATTTCTGAACGCTATACGAAGCACGCCGTTGACCTTCCGGAAAGCTGGTTCGCGTGGCCGATTACTGCCGGCGGCCTGAGTCTGCGATTGCTGTCGATTGTTCGCGGGCAGTATCAGCTTGCGTTCGACGAACGCAGTAAGACGCGCAAGACCGTTCCGGAAGAACAGCCCGATGACTGGCAATGGAAAAGCCAGCAGTGGACGGAGTTCTACGAGGACCATCTTGTTGCTCTTGAACGGGCA
This sequence comes from Planctomycetaceae bacterium, assembly GCA_024742875.1. Classification (GTDB taxonomy): domain Bacteria; phylum Planctomycetota; class Planctomycetia; order Planctomycetales; family Planctomycetaceae; genus Fuerstiella. The sequence continues at coordinate 101,077 of JANSXP010000003.1, forward strand.
AAATGCCGCGACTCGGCCCGCATGAACCAACTTGTCGAAAGCTTCATCCGCCGAGGCAAATCACTTTCCGGCGGAAAGCAGGAAGGCCTGTCGGAATACTGGCGCTGGGTGCTCAGCATTCACGGACCTGTGATTCTCGATGCCTTCGGTACGTTTGAGTTTCTCCTTTCCGACCTTGTCCCGTTGCAGTTGATCCACGAGAAGCTGCTGCAACGTGGTGCTATCCTAACGACGAATCAAGCATCGGCAGGCGAAGCTGATACGGCCTATTCCCAAAGCGATTGAGCGTCTCGCTGGATCTCCGAATGCGGCGGTCTACGGTTGCTTGATTCAGCGGTCGGGCGAACCAGAAACTTCGGATTCCTCTGGTATTGCGAGCTACTGTTGCACATCGGCAACACGAACCGTCGGGAGCACTAGCAAAGGGTGTTCTCGGCCGCAGTTCGGTTAGTCTGAGCAATCGGTCAATGCAGGCTTGGAGACATGAAGTACGCCCTTTGGATCTTAGGCATTCTTACTGCCGTTGTGATGGCGTGCCCGCAACTGGTGGCGATCGGTTACTTCTTTTTGATTGTGCCGGGGCTGATCCTCACAATCGTACCAACCGTTTTCGTCTATCTGGCTGGCACCGCGGCGATTAGTCGTTTCATGCCGTGCAATTCAAAGACCGCTGCGAACGCCGCTGGCTTTGCAAGCATGTTGGTACTCGGTTGGGTTGTGATGCAGCCGTTTCGCGTCGCCGCTCTGAACGACTACGAAGCTTCGCTTGAGCCCGATGTCACCCCGAACGCGCCAATTCAACTTCATGGACGGGTGCTGATCGAGTCGCCCGATGCGTTCGAGGAACCTCGTTGCGATCATGTTTGTCTGGCGGTCCTCGATTCACCACAAGTCGACAGCGTGACGGTCGCGACCGGTGGACGAAAAGAGAAGCGACCACGCAAGTCGGTCGCCTATCAACTGCAACCAGCGGAAATCGATCCATCGCCGGGACTGTTTCCTTACGAGCCGGGGCGAATCGTCTACGAACATCGCCCCCAGGTGAAGGCCGTGCAAAGTCGACAGCGCAAGGAAATGGGGAAGGCGATCGAAGCAGGCTGGGCTCTTCGGTTGGCCGACAACGAGCGACTGCGGTTAACGAATCCCGTTGCGAGTTCCGAAGCCGACTGGATCGTTCGCATTGATGACCTGAATCAGAACGCGAAGACGAAGCTGCACCGAATCACAATCAGCGACGCGACCGGCACCGTGAGATTTCGCAAGACCTATCGCAGTCAGCCGATCCCATCATCGATGTTTCATTTCGGCTTCGAAGCCTTTTCCGGTGGCGGACCAATTTCCGGAGCTTCGTTCCACATTGGGCGAGAGATCAGGACATCCGGATCAATCTCATTGCATCCGGAATCGGAGCTTCTGGTTGCCACAGGCTTTCAGGTACGTCAGCCTGATCTGCAAAATTTCAAACGCCTGCGTCGAGAGACCGTTGCCGTGTTGAATGATGCGAAGTCATCCGCCGCTCGGCTTGAACTGGCTCGCCGATTCCTCGGCATGTTTTTCTTCGACGCGAAAGAACCGGATTACAAACTGATCGCCAACGTCATTGCTGATGAACGTGTGCGAAACATCGACGAACAACTGATGAATGTGTTTTCGACGAAGAACACTCCGGTCGCAATGCGAGATGCGTACGCCGAGCGAATTACGATGAACCACACATCACCGAAGCTCAGACGCTGGCTGGCGGAAGGTCTCACGGCACTTCCGGCGGGAACATTCAAGGCCCCGTCACCAACACATCTGGACATCTGGCGGAATCCGGAACGGTACAAGGATGCGGGGCCATTCTTTGAACGAACAGCGGACTTGGGCGCAACGAAGGCCCTTCCGCTACTGAGAACCGCTGTCAAAGAGGCAGTCGAAATACGCACATGGAAAGAACGGCGATCTTTGATTGCAGGCGTTCGTGAAGCCTTAGTGGAACTCGGACCATCAGCCTCTGAAGCCGTTCCGGAACTGTGTGAGCTATTCCTGCGTCGGCCATCGCCATTAATGAACAACTCGGGTGACGCCGACGATTGGAGATTCGCTTTGGCTCGCATGGGAATGGACGTCAATGAACTGCCATTCTTCCCAACGCAATCGCCCGACACGGCGCGACGTATTTCAGGCAAGATTGCCAAACGGCTTCAACGGTACGAACAGGAATTCCTTGCAAAGGCAAATCGATGATGGGCGAAGTGTTTCGAATGCTGTTTGGCTTCAGCGTTTTTGTCGGGCTGATGTACGGCATCTGGAAAGCAAACGCTCGCCGCTGGACTCGCCTTGCCCGAGTCTACAAAGCGGCGAATCCAGGGGAATCCATGGACGCCGTGTCGAAACGAATGCAGACCGTCATCCTGACCGGCGGCCACCTTGGCTACAACTCGTATAAAGGCATCGCAACCGTTTCAGTGACTGGCGAAGGTTTGTTGTTCCGAATGATGCCGCTGTTTTCCATCTTCCACCCGCCGCTACTGATCCCGTTTCGAGACATCAGCATCGCTCCAAAGAAGTGGTATGTGATTGGCAAGACCTTCCAGTTTACATTTGCTGGAGTCCACAATGTGCAGATGATCGTTCATAGCGAGCTTGTCGAATGGATTGAGGCACAAACTCGCGAACTGGCATTGAACGTGCCTGATGTTGGCGTTGTTGAACGAAGAGAGTTTGAGTCTTCGGACGCTTCAGCCTGTTTGACCCGGATGTGATCACGATTGAAGTTTTCCAGTTGTGATCAGGCACCGTTTCGAAGCAGGTCCGCGACAAGGCAAACACGTAGCTTGTACTCTGTTGTCCGACGAAGCTCGTCGGTTTGAAAGCCGTTGCTATCCGGATCAACCAACGCGCCGAACTTGTTGATTGCCAGCGCTGCGCACTCTTTCGCGTCTTGTAAATCGCCCTGACAGAGCATCAGGCCCGGAAATGGATCGGATTGCCCTTTGGCGGGGGCTCGCCCGGAATCGAGTTGGACAGCGAGGTATTCAAGAGTCCTTTCGTCCGAGAACTCGCGAATCAGCCGGATATATTTCGCGGCCGCATGGCGAGCCACCGCGGTCGCTTGGCTGACGGCCTCCGCATGTTGCTCGGCGAGCGTGCGAACGCGCGCTGTTGCAATCTCGGCAATACGTTTTTCCCATTCGATGGCCTCTTCGTTCGTACGAATGTCGACGGCGGCTCGTGTGGAACCGGCTGGCGCCAGTTCTGTCAGAACGTCATCGAACCTGGGACACGGCTTGAAGTCAAACTCCTGAGCTCGCAATGGGGTCACCACCAGATCGCACCAAACCGATTCTCCTTTCTTGCCGGCACTTTCTACCCGCACGTGCTCAAAGACACCGTCAGCCTCGCTTGTCCGGCAATACGCGAGATGAAGCTGACGACTGAGTTGGTAAACCCAGACGATTTCGAACCCATTTGGTTTGAGCAGCGTTTCCAGTCGTTTGGAATCGATCACGGTTTACTCACTTTCATCGAAAGTCAAAATCGTCGCTTCCATGCGGTCTTTACCAACGGCAAGTGGCTGTTGTTTCGTCTCTCAATCTCAACCGCTATCGCCGACCCATGCATGAAACGCAACGAAGTGATCATCGTACTCTGCTATGTACGCTCCCCGAAGAATGTTACCAATCAATGCCTGAAACAGCACCCGCGTTGCTCGACGGAAGCCATCATGTTCAACAAGAAAATCAGGCGCAGTCCTCTTCAATGAGGCAGAAAATCCATCAACCATGAAGAAGTACTCGCTTTGAGACATTTCGTCACAGACTGCTTCCCTTGCGTATGGGCGAACGTCATCGTCGGGATGAACGACATGTTGCAGCGACCAGAGCCAGAACAGTAGCGCATCTGGGCAGTCCTCTTTATGGACGCGATGTGCTACTGCATAGCCGCTTCCGGGTAGCTCAAAGTGCCGCGAATCGAACTCAGCGACGTAAATCAGTGGCAGCTCGTCAGCCGGTGGGAACTGCGTATATGACTGGAGTGTTCGCGAGTGAAAATGGGATTGAAGATTGACGCCTCTGCTCTTTCTCATCCAATGAATTCTTCGCGATGCCATTCTGACATCATGGGTGCTCTGGTGTTGGCCTATCGAAAGGCCACCATACTTCTGTTGTCATCCCGTGGGGTCCTCGTCCTATTCGATTCTCGGCGTCGCCACCATCACGACGCTCTGGTCACCATTGAACATGACTAATCGCCCATCGGTCGTCGTCGCCGCATGATACGCCGCCCCACTCAGCGAAATCGAACCGTTTCGAGGTACTCGCCAGGTCTCGCGAGTTGTGTCCTCGCTGCCTTCCAGGAGCACGGTCATTTCCAACTCGGAATCACCGATGAAACGATACGTGTACGCAGGGACTTGAGACCCAAACATGTCGAACGCGACATCCCATTGACCTTCAAACTTCGCGGTGTCTTCCAGCGGAGTGAGCTCCGCACCGACTCGGAGAGAAACGGCATTCCATACATGCTGGCGGTATTCTGCGGAATCGTCTTTGTGATCAACGGGATCGTGCATGAGGAACCTCCTTTGAGTTATCACTTCTGGCCGCATCGTTTACTAACGCTTTTTTGTTCCCGCGATCGTCAGCGTTCCATCCATCCCCAATTCTTGTCGAAGACGAATCGACCGTCCCGGTAGCCATCGCGGATCATCGTAAGAAACGTAGAGAGATCCGAGGCAATGACCGCGATTTCGAACGGTTGTGTTCTGACCATAACAACCTGCCCAACGTTCCCGCCGGGTTCCGGATCGAGATCGATCACGAGGCTGTCGGAATTCTCAGTTGTCGTGAATCCGAGAACACGATCGTGGTACCTTGCAGGCCCGAGGATTTCGAAATCGTCAACGCACTCTGCCAGATCATCGAACTCCTGCCGCAAACAATTGGTGATGCTGATAAGCTCACTGACGCTGTTGAACCACGTTGGGGAAGTTCGAGACATGATGTCATCGTCGTTCGCGTGTGTTTTCGGTTCGCCTCGAAACCGAATGGCTGGAAACAATGGGTCGGTCGACTGCGCCAGAAAATCTTGACCGTTCGCGGCGGCGTAGAACTGTTTCAAGTCATCCGGAAATTGCAGACCCAGTTCGGTTTCGGCCGCCGCGATTTCTTCGGCCCTTACTGGCGGCAGGAAGTTTGGCGAGAGCGCCGGCCGAAGATCGCCGAGGATTTCAACGAGATCGTTTATCAGTGCTTTCATAATCGCTTGCCATACGTTCGACGAGTCTGCTGCCTACTCAGTTGCAGAAGTTCAAATATCCGGGTGAGATATTATCAATGCAGTGGAACGATCTTGATCTTTGATGAGGTGACCCGCATGACAGCCGTGCTGATGAGAGACGAGGAAATGACGGGGAAGTCGCTTTGCGAATTCTCAATTGACATTCTGACGGAAACCATCACCGTTCGCGAGCTGTTGCGGAGCCGGGTGCACCAGCAAATCAAGGATCACAACATGCGGCGGCTTGGCGCGTTTCAGGGGATCATTGAACGCGGTGAAACCGAAGCGGCGCTCAATGCAGATCGACTACGCAAAAAGACAGTTATGGACTGGAAGCCGTACTTCGAACGCGCGGCAGAAGCGTACCAACGAAACCAAATTCTGGTCCTTGTTGGCGATCGCCAGACGGAGTCGCTCGAAGAGCAGGTTCAGATTCAGCCGGGAACAGAAATTGTCTTTATGAGGTTGACGCCACTGGTCGGCGGATAATCGGGCTCCCACTCAAAACCTTCATTGAACAGGCAATGACGATGGCCGACAACAAGACCGTTCGGATGTTTGAATTCGAAGACGACAAGTCCAGCAAGTTCTGGGAAGTCACAGTCGACGGCGTATCTGTGACAACTCGCTGGGGAAAGATCGGGGCGAACGGCCAGACCAAATCCAAAGATTACGATTCGCCAGCGGCCGCTGTGACTGCAGCCAATAAGGCTGTCTCACAGAAGACGAAGAAGGGCTACATCGAAGTCGGTGACAGCGGAGATCAAGATTCGACAAACGAGATTCCGTTCGAAAAAATCGAAGCTGCATTTCAAGATGAGCTTGGCAGCGTCATTGGCGAACTTCAGGGAGCGATCGGAGAGGCGCTGCTGGAACCGACGGCGTCAGGACGTATGAAGCGGACTCGTGTGCAGAGTGGAGTTCCCGATTCGATCACTGTGGAACCGGCGCTCGCAGACTATCCTCAGGGGAGTCTGCCCTTAACTGTGGCCGAAGCCGTCGTTGAACAACTTGAAGGCTTTGAAATGCCGGGCGACTTTGTCATCCCGCAGGTGGGAGTCAAGTTTCGCAGCTTCTTCAGAGGTCCAAACCTATGGACCGTTGCCTATATGCTGGGCGAGATTGAATGGCTGGACGTCCGCCTGAGCTACGAAAGCGAGGAACATTCATTCGAAAACTTCACATGGACCAACGTGCCACAGCACGACGGCCTAACGCCTCCGTGGGAAACTCTATTTCATTTGCCCGACGCTTCACCGGCAGATCTGCTTCAGTTGGCCAGGGAATTTGAAGCCGAAGTGGACGGCGACCGCGTTCCGCAGAAGTTTGACATCTTCACCTTTGCACAGACTTTCGAGGACGCTTACAGACGCGATATGGACTGGCGCAACGGCGTCTTCGCGGAGGCTGATAGCAACGTTCCCACGTTGGATGCGCGTGGGGAGATCGACCGAATTGCCGATGAACTACTTCAGCGCGCGCTGGGCGATCGCTATGACCACGCCGACATCCTGTGCGAAGACATGCTCGATCGGATTGGAGAACATGCAAAGCGGTTCGAGATCTCCGACGACGCCAAAGACACACTGCGGGCGGCTCGTGATTCTGTAGATCCGTGTCCCCATTTCAATTTCGATCAGACGCCCCGGCGTTTGCAGATCGACAAAATCGTAGGTGACGACACTTCGCGGTTTCCGGTTGAAGCTGGCGAGGTATGGGCGAACCGAGCGATTACCGATGTCGCGGAACTTCCCGACGAACAGCAGAGACTTGCCTGGTGCAATCTGGGTGCGCACTGCCTGACGGCGACGTCTTCGAAACCATCAGCGAAGTGGAAAAAGACGGCCACGCCATTCATCAAACAGATTGGTGCAGACAGGCTGCGCGATCTGGTCGGCACATGGCTTCCGCTTATCAACACGGGCAAGCCGCCTGTTGAATCCCGATGGGTGAGCGCCCATCCGCTTTACCTCAGCGAACTCAACCAGACCGCTCTTCGAGGACTCATCTGGTGCTATAGCTTTGTGCCCGATGATCGTATGGCTCAACTGATGGCCACGGTTGGTATCAGTGCTTACCGGAAGATTCCGCAAGTCGGCGCACGAGCGGTGAAGGTTGGCAACGCGTGTGTTTTCGCCATTTCCACCTTGGATGGAAGTGATGCGGTCGCTCAGCTTGCCCTGATGAAACTGAAAGTGAAGACCGGTTCGGCGCGGAATCTCATTGAAAAACAACTTGAGAAGGCCGCTAAGAAGCAAGGCATCTCGCGAGCCGAACTGGAAGAGATCTCGGTTCCGACATACGGCATGGAAGAGGTTGGTGAGCTTCGGGAACCACTGGGCGACTTCACGGCCAAAGCCACCATCGGAGCAAAGAAGGTGCAACTGACGTGGCTAAGACAGGACGGCAAAGAACAAAAATCAGTCCCTGCTGCCGTGAAAGCCGAATTTGCCGACGATCTCAAAGAGCTGAAGGCCAACATCAAGGACATGGAAAAGATGCTGTCCGCACAACGTGGTCGCATCGAAAGTCAGTACCTGGAGCCCGCATCATGGCCCTTCGCAACCTGGAAAGAGCGCTACCTTGATCACCCTGTCGTGGGCACGATCGCCAGACGGCTGCTTTGGAAGTTCTCTTCAGCGGACGGTGATATCACGGCTCTCTACGGGGACGGCCAGTTCATTGGAGCCGATGGTGAAGGCGTTTCCTTCGCAGACGATGCGACGGTTCAACTCTGGCATCCACTCAACGAGCCTGCCGAGTCGGTTCTTGCATGGCGAGTGCTCCTTGAAGAACGTGGAATCTGCCAGCCATTCAAACAGGCTCACCGCGAAGTCTATCTGGTGACGGCTGCCGAGTTGACCACGCAAACGTATTCCAACCGTCAGGCCGCCCACATTCTCAGTCAGGCACAATACCGATCGCTCGCTCAGTCGCGACGATGGAAAGTGAACTTCCTTGGGGCATGGGATGGTGGCGACGAAGGGCTTGCAGAGATCAAGCTGAATCACTTCGGCATGCGAGCCGAGTTCCACGTCAATGCGGCTTATGAAGAAGACGAATATGAAGTCCGTTACGTTTCAACGGATCAGGTTCGTTTCTTTCAACCGGCCGACGACAATCAGCCCATAAGCCTTGTCGATGTACCACCGATCGTGTTTTCCGAAATCATGCGGGACGTCGACCTGTTTGTTGGCGTCGCAAGCGTTGGCAACGATCCCAATTGGCAAGATGGCGGACCGGAAGGTACTTACCGCGACTATTGGCACAATTACGCATTCGGCGACCTCACAGAAACCGCAGCCACGCGCAAGGAGGTGCTGCAGCGGCTGATTCCTCGGCTGAAAATCGCTGACAAATGCCGAATCGACGGTCGGTTTCTTGAAGTGCAGGGTCAACTCCGCACTTATCGAATTCATCTTGGCAGCAGCAACATCCTGATGGCTCCTAACGACCAGTACCTCTGCATCGTCCCCGCTCGCACGGGTTCAAAAGTTGACCGCATCAGTCTGCCGTTTGAAGGCGACAGCACACTGAGTGTCATTCTCAGCAAAGCCTTCCTTCTGGTGGATGACCACAAGATCAAAGACCCGTCGATCATTAGCCAGATTCAGGGTGGATAGCGATGGAAACTGCTCGACCGCTTGATCACGAGACGATTGCCGCGATTGATGAAGGCCGGTTATCGATCGACCTGCCAGACGACTTTGTCATGCCGCCGGAACTGGCTGGTGTTGCACCACGGCGGATTCCCGAAGAATTCTACCGCAGTCGCCAGGTGCGACGGCCGACGATCATTGGCTGGGTGTTGATTGTGATTGGGGTGATCGCTCTTGTCGCGGGAGCGAAGCCCTGGGGAGGCCCGTGGCAGCAGATTGGCTTTTATGTTGGAGTCGTTCCGGGCTTGATGGGTTTCGTCGTGATTGTCATGAGCCGACGCGACCTGAAGTACATTCAGGACGCGGTTGTCGGATCGGGGAGAATCCTGAAGCAAACCCTGGTGCCGGCGGCGGATTACAACGGCGAAACCATCGCTCTCAAGCATGTCCTGCTGCTGGGTATGGAACTGAGTGACGGCGCCGTGACACACAAAGAGTTCTCCGGGCTGCAGGTCGAGACGAAAGGTGGGCCTCGGGCGGAATTTCGAATTGGCGATGTCCTGCCATTGGTTTGGTTTCCGGGTCGTTTCGAGAAAACTGTCACTCCCTACCCATTTCTCAACTTCCGACGCGACTACGTTCTGGTCCGCAACACTGGAGCAGCAGTTGGCTCAGGAAGTTAGGTACTGTCGTATCTGTGATCGCGATCTTTGCCGTCCTGGTTGGCAACTTGTTTCTGCTGATGCGGTGCGTACCCGTCGGAATGAACGTTCCCGTCGTTGTCGCGATTGGCGTCACAGGAGCCATTATCCCTGGTGGAGCGACATTCTGGTCGATTATTTGGGAATGTCGTCGCTCCGAACGACGCCGACAGGAACGCAACAAAACCGCAATGTTCGAGCACTTTGCTCCCGAATTCGGCACCAGCCACGCGCTGCTCACAAACACACTGAGAGGCTGGATGTATCGCATCATCGTCGGGGCCGGCAGTCTGCTGATAGGAAGCCTGTCGCTCGTGCTCTGGTCTTTTGGTGCGAACCAGTACTTCGATCAATCGCCGCCCCGGAATCGTGCGATTGAAATACTGGGTGTCCGAACATCGAAGGGAAATTCGCGTCGCACGAAAGTGACCTTCCGACCGATTGATGAACCCAACGCCAAATATTCAAGAGAATACGTACCCCGCGATCTGCCAAAGTTTCCACTCATCAAGGGCCAGAAAGCACAGGCGGAATGGCATGAGGGAGCCTTCGGCTGGCCGTGGATCTACGACTTAAGCCCCGTGCCTCGCAAGTAGTTTTGTCCAACCATAGAAACCAATCGGGAACATGAATTAATGACTCCGGGGGACGTTAACACAATTCAGGAAACCGCAACGTGGTGTTTGAATTCGTTTCACAAGCCAGAATCACCGTGGGCAAAGGACTGGACACCGAGTTGTCTTGTTGGGATTCCGGAAACAGACAGGCTGGCTCGCTTTGTGAATTCCAATTGGCGTGAGGCAATCACTCACGTCGCTGAGTCGCGTCGCGCATCGATTGTTGATCTACCCAAGCCTGTTCTGTCGCGAGATCCCGATAGTTTGACCGACTTCCGATACTGCCTGCTCGGCGGCCGGTTTTTCCAGGTATTCCTAAACCGGATGCCGCGGTCCTCAGACTGTCAGCGAGCGAACGAAGTCTCTTCCGGGTTCTTCGATCTGTCGGGGCTGCCTGTGTGGGACACGTGGGCCATGGCAAGAACGTCGTCAACTTCTGGCGACGTCTTGATTGGCTGGATCCCAAACTCGCTAACGGTTCCGGTCGGCGATGCGATGTATTGGTTTAAGGATAACTTCGCGGAGTGGGTGACATTTTCTGAGCTGGCCGCAGGCTGAAGATTCTCAGACTGCGTGAATACGACTTGATGAAATGACCGCTGGGAATGTGATCTAATGGGCGTGACCGCTTACAAATTGTTCTGGCAATTTGAGCACAACAGACAGGGCTACTTATGACCAACACACTTTTGAAACAGTTGACTGACGCTGGCTGCAAGCCCGGAAAACCTGCAGCCAAGGCATCCGTTGACGATGCATTCCGCCAATTCGGTTTCACAGCGTCCAAGCCCTTAAGCGATCTTTTCAACACCGCCAATGGAGGAAGACTCAAACGGTTGAATTCACGCTTCTTCACTCTGAAGGAAGCTGTGCACATTTGGGATGTTGGCTACTCGGATATGGAATGGCGATTTTTCCCGATCTTCGCTGACGTTGAACATGAATCCGATCCGGTCCTCATCAGTCTTGACCGGCCGCTACAGGGTTATGTCGTTCACGCTCAACACGGCAGTGACTGGCGTGTGCTTGCTCCCAGCCTCGCAGCGTTCCTGAAAGCTTTGAAGAAGTTCCCTGATGAGAAGCGATTCTTCGTCGAAGATCACCCGTTCGTTTATCCCAGAAAGCTTTCGGAAGCAGACGAGTTCGCGGCCAAGGGACTCGTCGATCTGTCGTACACCTCGAAAGCCCAATTGATGGAACGATCGACGTTTACCGAATTTGCCCTCAGTATGGTCCGCGACGACGAACTGTTGAAAGTGCTTCGCATGGAAGCTCATCCGGATCCCAATTCCCGCTTTCTGATCAAACGCAGATTAAACGCAATCACTGGTGCTGCCGCAAAGAAGGCGATGTCGAAGATCTGTCCGAAGTAATGGCCTGCCAAATCACATTCAAAGACCGCCACGTTCAGCTCAACAACGCTCAGTTTTCGCGTTTGATTGACTGGGCTATTGAAGTCGCCGAACGAGCCGCGAGCGATAACGATCAATTGATCGTGGATCGCATGAAACAACTGCGCAACGAATGTTTCTGGCCGGGCCGAGGCATCGATATCGAAGAAGATTTTCCTGAGTTACCCGAACTCAAGTTTTGGTGCCGAATCTTCTACGAAACATCCCGAGAGATCTTCTGTCGAACGATTGGGAATCATGATTATTTGTTCTGGCAGGCCCAGGCCATTCATCAGGCGTACTCAACCGGACAACTCTTCGAGTACGCCGTTCGAGACACGGAACCGCGTTGGTCGGCGGACACGATCGACCGCCGGGAATTCGACAAGGTCGTCAATCGACCGAACTGAAGATCATTTCAATTCCACGCACTGTTACTTCACTCTGACAATGGGGAAAAACAATGCCCGAAACAGAACACACATGGCTGCGGCACTGGCACAACATTCTCGACGCGGAAGTTGGGCCGGATCCAAATTTCGATTTCGAGGAAGCCTGCGAGGAACCCGACGAGGACTTCCGAATGCACTTCGTGACCTGGGAACTTTCGGACGATGGATTGCGGCAGTGTTTTGAAGTCCTGCCACACGGACCTCAACTGGCCGACCGTGCCATCGAAATGCGGAGTCTCCATCGTGCGGAGAGTCAGCCTCTATCCGAAGAAGACGCCCGCGAATTATTTCGCACCGGCATCGAGGCGGTTGGCCGATTCAGCGATGACGCCGATTTGGCGAAATCAATTCGAACGATGCGAGTCTCTAAGGAAGACCTCAGCACTGCGACGTCCACCTGCGATCGCGTGGCCGTTGTACTCGAAGACGTCAACTGGAATGCCGCTCCCGAGAACAAAACGGCCAGCTCATTCCTCAACGAAACTCTGTATCAACTCGCGCAGTCGTACGACGTCGCCGACCATGTTGCCTGGCCACTTTTCGGAGACCCGGAATCCGTGGAACTGTATCTGCCCTTCGCGACGCTTGCGTTGTCCGGAATTTACTTCCCGTTGCTGGATGAAGATGGCCCGGTACTGTTCATCATGGCCAACGAAGAAGAGTGAATTCCGACTACTCCCAGTCGTGTCTCAAGCGATCGTAAATTGGCAGCTCGACGAGCCACCTCTGCAACGTCGGCGATAGCGAAGTCACATCGTGAAACGGTTGCTCGTCAGTCGACGACGCAACCCATTCGCACAACTGTCGATCCCACGGCAGGCCCTGTGTGTGATCGAAGGCAACGATTAGCTCGGGTGAGTACCAGCGGCACAGTTCGTAGATTCCGTGGGCTTCCAGACTGATCGCCTTCAAAATCTTTTCGTCTTGGTGGAGCTTGCGGCTGGCTTTAAGAAATGAGCTGATGCCTTCGGCGACAAGTGTTGCGTCCCTGTTGAGTAAGCCAGTGAGTGCGGTGTAGAAGCAGGAGAGATACTTTTTCGGTTTACTCCAGCGCGAGGATTCTTCGATAGCCATCGCCAATTGTGCATCATCACGATTGATGGCCGCGATGACACCATTGTGCAGAACACGAGAATCCCACGCACCTTCCTGGGCCAGGTTCGGAACGATCGCCGCGAATTTCTGAATGACGTACGTATCACCGGCTGACAAGGCTCGCAACATGTCGTGTGAAAAATTGAGATAGTTATTGCACTCGTCGCGCGTTCCCCACCACAGCTCAAGTCGAGCGTAAAGACTGGCGGAACGAGCAAGCTCAGCAGGGTCATCATTAGCGATGCGTCTCGAGATTCCGCACCACAGCAGCTCCTCACCACTCAGCAGATGCCTCATACCTGCCGCGACGACTTGTTCTTCGGTCCAGTCCGGATTGTCTTGACTGGTCTTTGGGAGCAGCGAAGAGAAGTGCTTATCTCGTTGTGCCTGCGCGTGGTCATACAGAGAAACGTCGGCTCCGTATTCCCGCATGAAGAAATCCACTTCATCAAGAATGTCGGAGCCCACGCACTCCAGCAGCGTCGGTTCATCGTCCGGAGTCATCGTCAATCCTCGTCATCGTCAATCCTCAAGTCGCTTTGCACGGCTTCGCTCAATCCGGATTGGGAATAAATTCAACATCATCCATCGCCTTGAGAGCAGCAAACAGAGTTTCATCGGTTGGATACAGGCGGTCGTAGTATCGCTGATCCAGCGCTTCGAAGGGGTCGAAGAAATCTTCACCCTTTGCGGTGCCGTCCAACTGCTCAAGCTGCAGCTCCCGTTCCTCGCGATCAATCGCAGGCGCGGAATTTGGGAAGTGAGCAAGGACTTCCCGAAAGTGCGCTTCTCCGGCAGCATCTCGGCTCAACTGAAGAAGTTTCAACAAGTCCGGCCAGAAATCGCCTGACGAATTCGCGAAGTACTGATGAAATCCACCATTCTGAACGTCAGCTCGAGCTCCGGAGCATGCAGCGATCAGTCGGTCTGCTTCGAGCAGCGAATCGCAATATCGCTCACGCCAGTCGACAACCCGGTTCAGGATCAACCACAACTCGTCGTTTAGCTCACTAAAGGACGACAACACTGAATGCAGCGAGCCACCGCTGGTCGCCCGCAATTCGCGAAACTGTGTTTTGTACATTTGCAGAACGGGTTCAGGTAGATTCATTAGTAAGTATCGAGTTCTTCAGAGAATGTCATAGTCGCTGGTGGGGAACCGTGAACAACGAAGTGGCCCATGACATCCCATGCCGTTCCGCGGTCGAACGTAAATGCCTCGAGAATCATCTGTGGCTGCGTGTTGTCCAGCAGAAACTCGATGTACTCAGAGCTGTCTGCTCGAGTGGGATTCATCGCGTGTGTATCGACGGACTCCGAATCCGGCCAATAGGTAATCCATGAATGACGTTCACTGATGGCAATCCAAATCGCGCCGCCTGAAATCGCTTCCCGCGTCAGCGATAACCACAGCCGGTTGTCTCGCTTAACCGATCGCAGTGCCTCATTCAGTGCCCTGCGTGTTTGAAGGCTTATCTCGCTCACTTCGCGTTCGTAGAGCGCCGAACTTTGGGTCTTTACAAATCGAATGATCTTTAGGGTGAAAACCGAGCGAGTCATTGACCAGTTTCAGTTGAAGAAAAGGAAACGTCTGCGGAAAACCAAATTGCGTAGCGGACGTGCCACCTTGAATTCGGCCAAAGGCCATCATTCCGTTACACCAACCATCAACAGCATTGGTGCTCCACGATCCTCATAAGCTATCGCCAGGAAGAAACTACCGCCTGGAGAATCCCACACGGCGAACTCACACAGACCGCTCAATGGAATCGCATCATCTTCACTGTCGCACCCCGAACGGGTTGGCTGACCGTACTCTTCGGTCAGAATTACGACTGCGGATTCAAAGTCGGCCTTAAATGATTCCAGCAGTTCAGCGACGGCCACATCGTCATGCTCGTCGCCATCAAGTTCGAATTCATGGACCGGACGGCTTCCAATTCGCCTTCCGTAAGCGCCACCGCAACTGCGGAAAGAAGTTCGTCAGTTTCGATCATCACGTATCTCCCTTCTGTTGCGACAAATCGGAGCTCTGAAGCTGTCGCTCAATCGCTCCCGAGATCCAATTTGAAAATCGGACAGGCTCGTAATCGAACGGTTTGGCGAACGCACCCCAGTTGATTGTGGGAGTCGAATCGACGTTCACGGCACACACGCAGTCTCCATGGACGAAGTATCCCACGACCACATGCCGATCTCCTTCCCATGTCACAAGTGGCGGAAATGCCTCGCCAATGTTATCCAGATCTTCGAGAAACGCATCGACTTCCCAATAAGAATACAGAAAACACGACGCCCAAACGGATGCATAGTATTCAAGTATCTCAGGCGGAAGTTCGATGCCGTTTTCGGACTGAAAACTCGCGATGCCATTTTCAGTGCCGAGCGAAATGAGCCAGTCGGGTTTCCTGCCTTGGGCGTGCATCAGCTTCGGTAATCGCCAAAGGTTCGATTCGAGAACGTGATCGTATACGGATATTGAAAGACTCCTTCTTCTGAGGGAAATGTTGTTAGTCGTTTGTCTGCTGACCCAGCGGTGGCAACTTCCACACATGAACCAGCGAGACCCCGGAGTTGTCTGATGCTTGGAATTGAAATTCACCATCGGGCAAATCGACGTAACAGGGAGCGACAAGATCCCAGGTCGACTTGCCGATCTGGTAGCGGCACGACCCGGTCAGAACATAGAGACGCTGTGCTCGCGCTGAACCGCTGAATTCAGCTCCGGTTTCGTAATTGTGTTTGGTGATTCGAAATTGATTCGGCGGCACATGCAGCGACTGTATGTGTTTGAGCGTCAGTTCTTGAGGCTCGTCCCACACGCGGACAGATGAATCCATAAGAAGTGGCGCGATTTGTTCGCTAAGCCAACGATAGTCTGCAATCAATGGCCCAACCATCGCCCAGCCGCCGTCCGTAAATGTTTCCGCAAAACCTCGAGCCAGGTCGTCAATGCGGTTCTCGGTGGTGTCGGGTTTATTCTTGTTGCGGCGGGGATACGAATTCCACCGACGGCGAGCCATCGCGGCCATTTTGGCCGACGATGTGGCGTCGCGGGTCGCTACCGGGCACCCGTTCTGCCATGACCAGAGAATCCTTGCTGCCAGTCGATCATTCGTATCGGGATCCATAGCCGGTATCTCGCGCTTTGTCAGCAGCGAGGCTCAAGCCTCGCCCGCATACCCCAGATTCAGCACCTGCTTACCATCCGTCAGCACACTGACACCGTGTTCTTCTTCGAACTCGGCTCCAAGGCTGATCAGAGTGCACGGAAGGTCGTTCGCTCCCGGCATGTCCAGATGAATCTCAATGCTCGGTTCGTAAAGAACGACCAACAGGTCATCCGGTATCCAGATTCGGTCCTGCTTCAATCGCTTCTGCAGAACATCGCGGCAGCTCAGGGCGACGGCGACGGGATCGCGGCTCCACCACATGCCAAAGCCAACGCCTTCCTTTGGCCATTCCTGATAACCCTGCTGATGCAGGTCATCAAAGAACGTCTGACAAATGCTTTTCACAAGGCGTTTTTGTGACGTCTTGATCTTTGACAGCATCTTCATCGCCGACTTGGATGGTGGCTCTTCGCTGTAGATTGAAACCTCAACCTTCTTCGACCTTCGAGCCTTCCCGTTTCCCGAATACTTGAACGCTGAAAACGCTGGGAGCTCGATCTCACCCTCCCAACAGTACTCATCAAAATCGTTGTGCCGAGCGAACGCGCCGAAGGTCTTGTGTTGGAACTTATCCATTTCCTGAGCTTTCGTGTGCTTCAACTGATTCGTTCCGTGACAGTGTATCCTCGTCCGACTTTGAAGACTTCCAGCCAAGGTTCGCTGTCCCGATATGTTCTTGCTATCAGGTGCTTTCTCAGTTGCTCTCCTGATGACTCCTCCGACCACGAAATCGGAAAACCACCGAGTTGGGCGTAAACCGTTGCACCGGCCAGTATTACGTCTGGCTTGGCCTCGGCCCACCACTGCGACTCGTAGACGTCGCACGCGTCAGGGCTCTCATCCATCGCTTCACGGTCTTTCTTCCGCGCGATCTGTTTCAGAACTTCCAATTCCGGGTAATCCCAGTCCGGCTGGCCGTAAAGTAGCTTCTCTCCTGACTCAGTTTTCAGCACCTGATTTCGATGGAACTTCGCTGTGGATTTTTCTTCGTGAAGAAACGTGACAACCAGGACTCCGTCGGCACTTAACCTGGAGTTCGGATGAAGCCGCATGTCAATCTTCAACCAGACGCCCTCCTTTTGTCTTGACGACAGGCGAGAATTCCACGTCGCAACCGGTGTGCTTAAGCATGATTTGGATCGTCGTGTTTTCAGGTGCAGCACTTCGCATGCTTTTTGATCCGCCAGCTCCCAAAGCTGCTCGTCACTGATGATTTCGCTCGAAGATGCTTCTTCGTCGGAATACATCAACGCCACAACTGCCTGGTGGTCCTCCGGAGTAACGTTGCCGGTTGCTTTAAACCAGACGTCGGCCTGGTGGTCATATGGATCACCGTCCGGGTCGAGCTTAACCTTGAGAATCTCGGCCAGTTTCCTGATGCACTTCCGTGGCAGTTCCTTTCCTTCAGGATCGAGCGCGAACAGAAGGTACGCGTCGCCCTGTTTCGCCCACCACTCAGCGCGGTCTTCGTGGCTCTTGCCCTCAGGAGTGACAGCACCATCAACGAATTCTGCCTTCTTGATGAACGCTGCGGGCAATGCTTCGTAAATCTGCTTGCGGATTTTCCGGGTGAGCTTCATTCGGTTGAGGCCTTTGCGATGGCGTGAGATTCACTGAGCCGAGGTTTAAATATTTCCTAAAGACAAGCGTCGACCAATTGGTCGTAAAGCAGTTTGGCTCGCAAGTATCTGGTTTCTCGATCGTCTTTACCCATTTCGGTTCGCACAAACACCATGCCTTCTTCCCACGGTTGCTGGTTCGTTTCCGAGCTCACGACCACCACGAAGAAACGGCGTTCCGCTTTATCGTCTGCTTCGCTTCCAACAATACTCTCTTCGATGCGGCAGCTGGCGATTGCCGACACGGGCATCGTCCAGCGACTCTTATTTCCTTCATACTTGAGAATGCCGGATGTCCGATCGACACGCAGGAAGCCGTAGTCCGTTGACTGGCTGACGACCGATGTCCACGACTCGCGGTCAAAGATTTCAATTGGTAGAAGGTCGTCTTCCGTGCCCGAAAAATAGGCCGAGGTGCGAGTCTGCATGCGGGCCAAGCCTCGACTGATGCCATACCGAGCCGAAATAAACTGGCCGATTCTCATCAGATACATGAATGACAGGACGACTGCCGCAAACGCTCCACCCAAAAGCAGGCAAACATCGACTGTGCTCAGCGTGTCCCATCTTTGATACGTGATAACACCGATGACGATTGAACCAATCAGGGATAGCAAAAGCGGGCCGGCCGCGATGACAGCAGTCAACGCCATTTGCAGACCGGTCATCAGCCGTGGTTCAGTTTCAGTGATATCAGTGATTTCAATATTCCCACGCAGTCGTTCGGGATCCATGGTCACTTCGTTACGGACCGCGATCCGCGTATCCGAGTCACTGGGAGTCCATCCTGTGAGTCCCACCGTCAGTTCCAGACGATGAAGAATGTCGGCCAGAGTTTCCAGGCGAACTTTTGAAGCGATCGCCGTCATGAAGCCTTCGTTTTCCAGTTCCAATATCATGACCGGCCACTTGTAAGCTCCTTCGCCCACGCGCAGGATTTCTACCGCTTCGATGTCTGCGAACTTGAACGTGTCGAAGCGACCTCGGCCGCCTGTGCTGCCAACGATGATGCAATCGTCTTTCACTGTCACATCACGCTGCATGTAGGGCAACTCCATCGAGGCGACAAGAAGGAACCCCAATGCCAACGCAAGCCCGATTTGAACTGGCAGTGCTTGAGGAGCATTCGGGAAGAAGAACATCACCGCGAACATGATTCCGGCGATGACAAGTGCAAGTGCTAGCCGTTTCAGCCAGCCAGATCGTTCGCGGATTCGCTGCAGGAAAAACCAAGGTTCGGACCACGAGATTTGTGTGCTCGAGAAGAACTTCATGCGACCCCCATCGGCGTGAGCAAACGTGCGCAGCTATCGGCCAGTTTTCAAGCGCCGAAAGCCGCACGTTGAGACTTGGAATCTGAAAATCGTACCGAGACCGAACGTCGAATTCTGTGTCTCGCTTGAGAATTCGGTTCGCTGGGTAACATTCGGACGTGCTGCCGAAGGCAAGTCACGCCAGGCTCAAAACCCAATCCACGATTTGTTCCGGCGTTGGGTCGTACTCACCGATCGGTCGGCCACCATCCCAGGTATTTGAAGCCTCATCATAATCCGGTGGTTCGAAAATCAGATTCGACGCACCTTTGCGCGGGACATTGGCATCGAAGATGGCCATATAAACTTCTGCCTGCGCATCGCCGTTCTGAGGCATCGCCCTGCGGACGACTTCGATAAGTTCATCGCGAGTTACGTTGCTGGCTGGTTGAATCTCACGTGAGCAGATCAGTCGACGAACCCAATCAATGTGTTCTTCCGCCCCGTAAATCCCCTGGAAGTGCTCGAATGGGACTGCTGTGCCGGCCAGTCGATTGAATTCTTCAAGCAATTCATCCCACTCACCGGGGCATGCTCCATCGATTCTTGCCGCGAGGTCTGCAAGGCGTTGCATGAAGCTCTCGTCGAGCTGGGGCGGACAGAGTTCTTGACGTAATTCCACGATAGCCTCTCTTTCGAACGGGAGACCTGATTTCCGGGTCAATGCGAAGTCGTCAGAACAGAGAATTCACTTCACCGTCGGTTGGCTCCGCATTGGCATCAAAGAATACACTGAATGAATGATCGCAAAGTCGGTTGTCTTCCCCGCCGCTCAGTTCGAATGACAAGGCGCCTTCGCCATCGGCATAAACTGTAATAGAAAAGGGGCTGTTGAGAATCTTGCGAAGTTGCCCCTGAGTCAATTGGGGCGGGGCGTCTTCGCCACAGTCGAGGAAGCCGTTCAGTGTTTCGAGGAGATTCTCTACTGAGTATTCACGAAACGCTTTGAAATGGCGAACACGTTGCTTCCACACTGACTCCGCGAACGTGACGAGGTGTTCGAGCCATTCGGAAGACTCACACACCAGTCGCAATGCGATCGATGTGTCTTTGTGCTCCATTTTCGTTGAGCACTCTTCGAGCTTTCGGTCGAATTTCAATTCCCCGAGCGTGTTCGATTCAATAGTGCCCTGGGAAGATTTTTTCGGTGACACCTTCTTCGACTTTGGTTGCTTTTGCTTCCACTTCTGACGAGCAGACTCGATGAACGCCGTCATCTCTTCGTCCATGTTCAGCAAGACCTGAGCGAATTGAGAAAACTCACGCGTCGGATCCGCCCCCGCGTCGAGTAAGGCCTGTACGCAGTCCTGTTCCCCCTGATAACTGGCGAGCATCAGTGGTGTTTCGCCGTCTTCGTTCGGTTGGTCGATCTTCGCGCCGGCTTTCACCAGTTGTTTGATGCAATCCGGGTGAGAAACACACTGTCGCAGCAGCGTATTACCGGACTTTGTTGTGATGTTGGGATTGAGCCCCGCTGTCAGAAGAACGCCGAGCAAATGTGGATCTTCGAACTTATCAAGCTCCGCCCACTGACCTTTCTTCAGTTTCTTCAGGCTGCCAAGGCCAGCGATGATTTCTTCCAGGCCTTGAATGTGCTCGCCTTCCTGAATCCAGTCGTGAGGTTTCAGCAGTTTCAGAAGCTGGTTGAGCGTCGGCTTCGGCCCCTTCTTCACTGCTTTTTTCTTTGGCGTCGACTTCGCCTTGCGCGATGCTGGTGAATTCTTCCACTTCTCACGAATCTGCTTCACAGCGGCGGCAAGTTTCTTATTGTACTTCAGTCGGTCCTCAACGTGACTCGGCGGTCGCCAGACCGGGTTCGCTCCGTGTTTAGCCAATCGTCTTACCGCCGGTATGCCCTCCAGGAACATCGCCCGCATGAAAGCAGTTTCACCATCTCCGCCACTGCGCCGATCGAGATCGACCCCACGTTTGGCCAGCAAGTCGATGCACTCAGGGCAGGCCGCACATTGATACAGCAACGTGTGACGATCTTCGTCAATAATCTCCGGACTCAGCCCGGCGTCGAGCAAACACTTCAGCAGGGACGCATCATTAAGATTGATAAACGGCCACTTGCCGTCCTCGATGCCACTCAGGTCACCAACGTCTTTGATGAGCCGCTTAATCTCCTTCACCTTCGCCGGCGTGTGAGTATGCTTGATGGTGCTAATGAGCTTTCTGACGGAAGGCTTTGATGACTTTTTCTTCGCAGTCGATTTCGCGGTCTTCTTTGTTTCAGGAACAATTTCTTCAGCCTCGAACACACGAGAAATCCGAGTCAGGAATTCGTTGAACGAACCTGCAAGAAGATGTCCGGCGGATTCCAGGAAGTTTCCATCGTCATCAAGTTCCTCTGACTCATGAAACCACCAATGGACTGCTCCGTACGTTTTGGACTTGAGCGAAAGCGTAAACAGGTCTGACCCTCCGGCGATCGGCAGATATCCATCAGGAAGCAACACCGACGTACGTTCAATTTCGTAGTTCAGTTCTTCGATTCCGGGCTTGGACGGCCTCAGGTGGAATATGCTTCCAGCATCGACGTTCTCGATGTCATCTCGCGCTGGAATCCTCACGTAACCGGGGTTCGCGCGGCCGCCGTTGGTATTCACCAGGAAGTCGCGATACTCGCCTGGTAACTTCACCCCAAGTTGCTTCTCAAACTGAGTGACCTGACTCCTGGTCGCCTTACGCAGACCTCTCGGACGAACAAATTGAAGCCGAGTAGCATCGATCTCAACATAACCATCGCGCAGCTTTTTCGAAGTCAGTTTTTCCGCATCCGCGCGAGCTGCTGCCGCTGACTCAAATGTCTTCTTCGACTCACGCAGAGCCCCTGTCAAGCGGCCATACTTAACGGTGTGCGACTTGCCCTTCGTGGCAATCTGCCATCGTTTGCGCGACTTGCCATCGTCAAAGTAAAACTGCCTGGGCTCTGCCATCATGTTTGCCTTTGCGTCAATTGAAACTGTCCACAAGAGTCTTCGATCCCGATCACATTCTTTCGCCAAATTGGCCCGTTGTAAAACCTTAGGAGGACCCCGCCGATTGAGATACACTCTTCGAATTGTCTCGCGAGTGCCATCGATCAGAACGCCATGAATCAACTCGTCATGATTGTCGGACTACCTCTCTGCACGGCCGCAGTGTCAGTGGGCGAGACGATTTGCGTTCCCGCAGACGCCCGGACCATCCAGGCCGCGATCGACCTCGCAAGCGACGATGATGCCGTGCTCGTATCGCCCGGCACGTACCGCGAGAGAATTGTCCTGAAGCGTGGCATTACCGTGAAAAGCGAAGGAGACGATACCGCTGGTAAGTTGGGGCTGGCACGGGCAGAAGCCACGATCATCGACGGAGCCATCACTGACAATACGACTCATGACATCCCGAAGGACCGGCCTGGGGTGACCATGGCCGAAGGGGCGGTGCTGGATGGCTTCACCGTTGTCGGCGTTGGACACTACGACGAAGCGCTTTGGAAGAAGCACGACGCAACGCAGGGGAACCAGCAAAGCCACGAACACATCGGTGCTGCGGGAACGCCTGGAATCGCGATTGACAGCGTCAACTGCATCGTTCGGAACAACATCGTCCACCACATCGGCTACACAGGAATTGCGATTCGAGCCACGAAGGGCCATCGATGTTCGCCGCTTGTCTGTCGAAACACCTGCTACCGAAATATGGGTGGTGGAATCGGTTCCATGTCGAAGTCGACAGCCACAATCCGGGGCAACGTGTGCTTCGAAAATCTCTACGCCGGAATCGGAAACAACAACGCCAGTCCGCTCATTGTCGACAACTCCTGCTACCGAAACATCCGCGCCGGGATTGGCATCAGCGATGGTTCCTCACCGATTGTCCGTGGCAATAAATGCTACCAGAACCGTCGCGCCGGAATCGGTGTTCGAACCGGCTCGGCAACTCGACCCGTGATCGAAAACAACGATTGCTACAAAAACGAGATGGCTGGGATTGGTGCGGAAGAACACGCCGCCCCGACGATTTCGAAGAACCGATGTTACGAAAATAAACTGGCAGGCATTGGATGTCGCGACCACGCCCGACCAACGATCACCGAAAACAAGTGCTATCAGAATGGCACGGTGGGGATTGGTCACGAGACAGATGCCGTCACAGCCCTTGTTCGCAACCAATGCTACGACAATCGCGCGGCGGGCATTGGCTTTTCTTCATGTCAGAACGGGCAGGCAACGCTGATCGGGAATCGAGTCACCAACAACGCAAAAGTTGCCATTGGAATTCAATCCGGCTGGAGCGTCATCGCAATGGGCAACGAACTATCGCGTGAGGGGGGAATGCCGCCGATTGTCATGATCTTCTCCGGAGCGAAAGCCACCTTCGTAGGAAACACAATCCGTGGCGAAGGAGTCGCGGGAATCCGTGTCGCCGGTCAGCTGTCGGCGACCAACAACACGCTCATGTGCCCGAAGCCGCGCAAAAAAGGCCCCCCTTCAATTGGCATCTGGGCACTTGATGGTTCGAAGGTCACACTTTCCGAGAACACTTTTGCGGGCTGGCGATCGAATCACTCGGCGGCCGGGAGCAAATCACGATGAGCAAACAGTTCAACAGAAGGCAGTTCATTGGCACGAGTGCGGCTGCGACAACTGGTTTATTGTTGCCGGGATCGACAAACCTGTCTGGGGCACCCGTTGCAACACAGACCGATTCACGCCTCATCCGCCTCGGGCTGAACGCCCTCGCTCGAGCTCCGCAGATGAAGTACTTCACCGATGGGCATCGCGGAGCCGCTCTGATTTCGGCGCACCTGATGTGTGCGAACAATAAATTAGAAAAAGCTGCAATGAACCGCATCGTTGAACTGTTCGATCTGAACTGGGCGAAGTCGAAGCTGTGCCTGGACTTTCCGCAGGGTGATCGAATCGAGGACGCGACGGATCGGATCGGTCAAGCACTGGCAGGTGGCAAAGGCGTTCTTCGCGAAGTTGGACATGACGCGATCTTCGCAATGCACGCGATCAAGGCTTTTCGAATGATGCCGGAATTCGCAACTCGCGAACGAGTCGACGGGGTTCGCAACTTGATCAAAGCCATCAAACCGTGGCGAGACATCAAGCCCGATCCGAGCATCAAACCACCACCATTCAAGGACCAGGTCGCAGCATCAAAGTTCATTCTCAAGGAAGCCAGCGACGCGATTGACCGCTTTGTCGGCTTCGGACAAGGCTTCGCTGGTCACATGCTGACGTTCGGCCAGTCACTGGTTGAACTGGCTGCGATGGGCGATGTCGAAGTGGCCGAAAGCTGTCGCGTAGCGTTCTGCAAATACGTCACCGTCACTCGACAAGGACCAAAACCGACCGATCGAAAGATCAAAGAGCACAAGTTCACAAAGCTCAGGCCAGACGAAGTAGAGTACTGGCAGAAGCGAGGCCACAAGACACTCGGCATCGGCCACGTCTTCAAGTACCCATACGCGTACTATGATTTGCTTGCGCGTGCGCAGGACACCTCGCTCCAACAGCAGTTCGAGAACAAGGCCTGGAGGCTGTTCTGACCTTGCTGATAACGACATTGGGTTCGCCTGCTGGCAGGGTTGGGTGTATCCCAAGGTCTTGGTTGAACCAGCCGAATTGTCTCGCAATCCCATATTCTTAGAAGACTCAACATGGCGACATTCATTCTGATTGTATCTGGCCTATTGGGCAATGAACTGCACCCGGAGAACCCACAAGAACAATTGACGACAAAGAGTTCTCTGCAGTCTGTTGGCAGGCCCGCCACCAAACTCGGTTCAAACCTCACTGCAGTGTTCCAGGACAGTCACGACAATTATTGGTTTGCGGGGCTAAACGCAAAAGGAGCCGTGTACAGGTTCGACGGCCGGCAACTGACTGTTTTTTCCAGTCGGGACGGGTTGGCTGGCAACGCCGTGTTGAGCATACAGGAAGACAAGCGGGGGAATATCTACTTCGATACACGGCAGGGGGTCAGCAAGTATGACGGAAACACCTTTGCCACGCTGAAAGTCACACCGGGTTCAGTGGAGGATTGGAAACTGGATCCTGGCGATCTGTGGTTCACCATGGGAACTGAGCGTGACGGTCCGTATCGGTATGACGGTAAGTCGCTCTATCGACTGAGTTTCCCAGGAATCAAACGTGCTGATGAGTTCCGTGCGAGGTTTCCGAACGCGGCCTGGTCGCCTTACGGCGTCTACACGATGTACAAAGACCGGAGCGGAGCCATGTGGTTTGGGACGGCCTCACTCGGAGCGTGCCGCTATGACGGCCAATCGCACAGTTGGCTTTATGAAGAACAACTAACCACAACTCCGTCGGGCGGCGATTTCGGGATACGTTCAATCATTCAGGACAAAGCGGGCTTCTACTGGTTCTGCAATCCTCGTTTTCGCTACGAAGTCCTTCCGGGACGCGCAATGGGCGAAGCAATCAATTACAGAAGAAAGCGTGGCGTTGCAGGCTCCGGCAATGATGGGGTTCCCTACTTCATGTCGATTACGAACGATGACAAAGGTCAGCTATGGATGGCCACCTACGATGACGGCGTGTGGCGAAACGATGGAAACACCCTGGTGAACTACCCCGTCAGGGACGGTAAGACAGACGTGCGACTCTTCTCGATTTACAAGGATCGACAAGGTGCTCTCTGGCTCGGAACACACAACGCGGGCGTGTTCCGCTTTGACGGCAAGAAGTTCGTTCAGTTTGAGGTGCCATGAGTGGCTTGCTGGGCTCTTCTCTCGGCCATGCTGTGAACCCGGAGGCCGACTGTGATCCTGTAACACGGCACGAGATCTTAAACCTCACAACGGTCAACGCGGCTCGTGCCTGCTTCGGTGACGCCCACCGGAGTGCAATCAATCCTGTAGTCTTTTGAGTACTTGAGTGACTCTGGCCCTGCTGACACCGACGTGCCGAGCGAGCTGTGCCCTGTTTTCGACTTCACCCGAGTTG
This sequence comes from Planctomycetaceae bacterium, assembly GCA_024742875.1. Classification (GTDB taxonomy): domain Bacteria; phylum Planctomycetota; class Planctomycetia; order Planctomycetales; family Planctomycetaceae; genus Fuerstiella. The sequence continues at coordinate 127,267 of JANSXP010000003.1, forward strand.
AGCAAAGACTGGTAGTATAAAGCCAAGGCCAACCGATCGTATCGTGGGCTCTTTGGTTTGACTTGCGGCACCGGAAACGTCAGAAATGGCGTGCCACGGATAGCAAACGACATCAGTTTGTCGACGTAAGTTGTTGACCTGATAGGCACCTAGCTCGACGATCCCTTGGTTTGAGTAGAGTCCGCCTCGGGGAGCTTTCTCATGCGAACCGGAAAACCCTCGGTCACAAGTCGTTTATTGGCCGGGGATTTTGTCATGTCTACGCATACATTCATTGAATGTGGGCGTTAAGACTCCGGTGCAAAATGAACTTTAGGTTCCTGGTTTCTTGCTCCCGGTAGGGGATTGGAGCCGGATATTGGTTCGAGTCCTCCCGTCAGATAATGCTGTGACTCGAACCAATCAAGAATCTGAATCGATTCGAATCTCGAGTCGTCGTTGCATTTGCCCAGATGCTGGTGGCTTTCGGACGATTCGTTGGTCATTTGCCCGGGGCGACTGAGTTTGCGACCGCTGACCACGACGTTCCGATCTTCAGTTCGTCCAACTGCCATACTCCGTCCTTGCCCGAGTTCACACGGATTGAATTGAATCTGCTGACACGAGCCGATTGAACACCACTTACCGTCCACACGGTCGGCTCTGTTTGATCGACAAGATCACCCGGTACGTAGACCCGCATAGTGGCTGCACTATTCGGTTCTTCAACGGCGTATCGAAAGACCAGTAGGCATGTTTGGTCAACAGGAACGGGAAACGCCGTTTCAAGGACTTTGCCAGCGTTGTTGACGTAAGGTGCGCCTTTCGAGGTGATCCCCCAAGAGACACTGTGTCGCCTCGTGTATCGAGGAGAATTTGAATCTGGTTCCAACAGAACTTGAAACGAAGCCTGACCATCCGAACTGCTCTTCGTTCGATGCACCAGAAGCGACATAAAAATGCTGCTATGCGACGAAACGTCGATGGGAGTATCGAGTTTCCTCCGCATGTCGATCCCGTCTTGTACCGACAGCAATCGGTGGCCCTCACGATCGATTCCGAACACCGAGTCATTCGGGGCGTCAATCACTTCGGCGAGTTGTCCATGCCCTCGGCCGGCTGACTCCCAGCCGCCGGCCCAGCCGAATCCGCTGCGACCCCGACGAAGTTTCCCTGCGAGATTCTCAAAACCATCGTAGACGAGCAACTGCGCTCCTGCAGCGGCGCGAATCTCCGCTTCGACTCGGCGTACGAACTGTCGCTTTCCGAACGGGATTCGGTGAGGACGATGCGGCGCATCGCGAGAAAATCGTCGAGCTTCACCCGAGATGATGCGATCCTCGAAGTTCGAGGAGGTGTCCGTTGTCGTCCAGATAACGCTGCCGTCAAAGACATGAACTTCGGTCGACTCAGAATTCAACGAGACCGCGTACTGTGTGCCCTCGTCAACAATATTTGCCTCGGGCGTCGTCAGCAGAAAACCATTGGAAACTTCCGTCACATCGACGAACACCGTACCGGCAAGGAGTTGTGCGGAGTCTGAGGAATCGATTTTCAACAAGCATGGAGACTCTAAAACGACATCTGTCCCCGAATCGAACCGTAGTTCAGCGACGCCAGCCGTGAGTTCCATTAAACCGCGTGAAAAGCGGCCATTCGCGGGTGGTATCTGTTTCCACTCGCAATCTGCTTGTTGAATCAGGTGGCCGCACTCGATGACAGGATCAAGGCCCTGTCGCGGTCCTTCGGCAATCTGAGTCTGTTCGCCACGTTGTGATTGCTTCAACCAGACAAATGAAATCAACAGTACCGCAGCGATCGCAGCGACTGCGCCAACCAATGCCCACGTTGATCTCCGCCCGTTCACGACGGGATGTGCTTCTAATACGTCTTCCGAAGCCCACGTGTGGAGCGAGGCCTCTAGATCCATTCGTTCGCGAAACTTCGCTCGTGCCTGAGGATCATCCCGCAAAAGTTCTTGCAGCTCGGAATGATCCTCTTCGTTAATCGTTCCGTTAATAAGGTGGTTGATTATCTGGGAAAGAGAATCATCGCTCATGACATTCCTCCTTCCTTCGCCAACTGCAGGCGAATGCAGGCAACCAGTTTATCGCGCAGCCGCGCCAATTGTTTGTAGAGTGCGGTTCGTTCTCGCCCAAGTCGCTCAGCAACCTGCGTGATGGACTCGCTCCCCGAGTAACATTGACGCAGGATCTTCTGCTGGCGATCGGACAGTCGATTCAGGCATTCTCGCATCGCATTCAAACGCGAATCGGAAGCAACATCTTCTTCACATGCCTCTTCCGCCAGCAGCGCCGTAAGTTCATCATCAAAGTGCAGCTTGCTGCGCCGTTGTACCTTCAGGAAATTGCGGACTTCGTTGTGTGCGATCCCACATGCCCAGTGAAAAAAACTGCTATCGTTGTCGAACTGATCCATCTTCTTCCACAGAATCACGCTGGTCTTCTGGAAGACATCTTCGGCATCAGCGCGGTTGACCAACTGCTTCAGGATAAACGCAAATAACCGATGCCGGTGTTCCATCAACAGGCTGACGAAAACATCAGCTGATTTAATGTCACGGTCGTCGCTGGGATCCGGCAGCTTCATTTCAAGAGGTCCGGGATTTCTTTGATCACTGCGGTTACCGCTTTGGCATTCAACGATTCTGAGGTGAAGGCATGATTTGTCCTCACCTTGGCTTCATTCCAAAACATGATGGTCACATCGGCCTGCTGCGCGATTTTCATCTTCGGTGGACCGGTAAGTCCATCGAACAAAGTCAGAGGAACGTGTTTCAGCCGGTGCTTTGCAGCTACGTTTTCCAATGTTTCTCGGTCAGACTCGGGATCGAGCGAAAGTAGCACAAGAAAGACCTGAAGCTGCTCGTCTCTGTGTGTTTCAACCTGTGCATCGAGTTGACGCACCAGCGATACCACTTCGTCGGTAATCTCACGCGCAAAGACGTTCACAACCGGTCGGCTGCCGTAACGACACGCGTAGCAAATCGACTTTCCCTTTGCTGGACCTGTCACGTCTTCTACATGGAAGGATGCAATTGTCTCCCCGGGCTGGAGACCGGACTTTAGGGAATTGCTCTCGTCCCCAAAGGTTGGAGCTGCGAGAAAAGTTGCGGCTAAGACCGGTAAAGCGAAGTATTTATTCTTCATGACTGCATTGTGATTAATAGATTGATTGATGACACGTGGGATGCGGATACGTGCGTGTCAATCCAGTTTCATCGTGAGTCGCAGTTTGCGGCCATTGCGAATGACGTTTACCTTGACGGTCTCGCCCTTCAAATAATTGCTCCGCACGTGAAGCAGGAAATCATAGGCCGACATGTCGAGCTCATTATCGTCAAATCCGAGTATCACATCTCCTTCGCGAATTCCCGCTTTCTTTGCTACGGCCGGTACGCTGGCCTTCTGCCGAAACGCCAGTTGAGTTTTCGTTAGGCCAAGTTCGTCGCGTTCGCCTTCTTTCAGATCCTTGCCGTAAATTCGGCAGGTCGCCACAAAGTTCTGCAGCGATGGGCGCCAACTAATGTCCGTACGTTTCCAGCGATCCGCCAGAGTCAATTTCGCCGAACGCTGGCGGCCATCCCGCTGCCAAGTCACATCAATTGAACCGCGTTTCGGGGCTCTGTCGAGCGCAAAACGAACATCTGCTTCTGAGTGAATGGGAACCTGATTGACGTTGAGCAGCCGGTCACCAGCCTCAATGCCCGCTGTTTCCGCAGGCGAATCCGCCGCGACTTTTGTGACTATGTGACTGCGATCAACGTCCAGCTTTAGCCCAACGTTTTCCGGCAACGGATACCGAAACGCAAGTTCGGTGTTCCATTTGCCTTTGCGATCAAGATCGTTGTAGACGACTTCTTTTGCCTGATGGCAATGAATACATCTGCCGAGACCTCGTGGCGGCGCAACCTCACGAATCAAAAAAGGTTTACCGGGCTGCTTGGGCGCAAATCGCGGGGAGTCTGATTTGCATTCAACCAACACAGATTTCATTGTGCTGCGCAGACCCTCCAGCGATTGACGTGCATCGGGCCCTTGTTCGCAGCGACCTCCATAGCGAGCGTACACCTGCTGCTCGGCGTTCATAAACAGAACCATGAAGGTAAGGTCGTGGTCAAAGTCGAATACCTTTAGGTCCAATGGTTCGATCGCTGCCAATCGCACGCGAATGAATTCGTCCGCGGTGTCTTTGAGTTCTTCGAGACGAACAACCTGCTCGTCAAATTGTGAGCAGTCCACTCAGGGGACGCATCGGAGCACGACCATCATCGGCTTTTTAGCTTCGTCGGCTTCCTGCCGAGCCTGTTGGTAATCGAATCGCCAGTTGTTTGCGATGGCTTCGCGGCTCTGTGCCGGGTTATTGCGCCCTTGAGCAAACAAGTGTGTCGCGGTGAGCAGTGTGAGGCCAACGGCCAATGTCGAAGCAAATCGAGTCATGTCAGCGATGATCACAGGAGTTAAATGTGAGCGGTAGTAGTGAGAAGGCGATACAGCATCAGCGCCCGATCTACTCATCATCAAACGGACTTTTGCTTGTGCCCGATGACTTTGCCGCTGGTTTGTTCTCGGCGGCAGCTGGTTCTTTGCTGCCAGTTGGTTGTTCGAGTTCCGGCCGTTGTCCTCGCCCAAAGCCACCGCGGCCTCTGCCTTGCGGCTGGCCGGCGCCTTGTTCTGACTGGTTGCCTCCAAATCGACCGCGTCCGCCAGCCATGCCGCCTCCGCCGTGACCATGGCCGTGGCCACCTCCGGTCGCACCAGCCTCTTCTTTGGTCAGCTTGCCGTCTTTGTCTTCGTCAAGCCGCGCGAACGCCAGAATGGCGTCTTCCATTTCAGCTTTAGTGATGACACCGTCGCCGTCCGCGTCGATTGCCGCGAAAAGCTTGTTCGTTGAGCCACCGCCTCCAAATCGCCCTCCGCCAGCAGAGCCTCCCGCTTGTGCCTGCCCACCGCCAAATCGACCTCCCCGTCCACGTCCGCGACCTGCGGGTTGATCTTCTGCGGTTCCTCCAAAACGGCCGCCGCGTAAACGGCCCGCTGGCTCTATCGTCTCGTCTTTCTTTTTCTGGTCTTCCGTCTGCGGCCGAAAGCCACCACGGCCGCGTTGAGCATTGGCATCGGCCGCCAGGACCAGACTGAATGCAAACGTGAGAGTGAAACACAGGGCATTGCGCATCGTTGATTTCCTTAGATATTTCGAGGATTGCAAGGTGTAGTCGTACGGCCACATTCGAATTGGACGCAAGAAAATGAGATTTTGTGAACCGGAGCGATCTAAGGGCAGAAATCAGCAGAAAATCTGGAATTCACGCGGGCAATCATCGCCCAAACGTACGAACACAGGGCAATCCCATTCCGAAAGCAGATTGGCTCTCATGATCAGAAGATACTCGATACTTGTTGTAGTACTGGCATTCACAACAGCAGTGCAGGCGGATGAGACTTTCGTAATCCTGCATAGCGTAAGCGGCAATCGCATACAGGTTTCGCCGGGCTCAGCTGGCCAAGGTATGGGCCCACGTGGTCGCGGAGCGGGCGGAATGGAAGCTCAGCCGACTCAGGGAATAGGTCGCGGTCGTGGGAGGTCCGGTGGCGGGGCCGCTGGTGGCGGTCGGGGGCGAGGAAGATTCGGCGGTCAAACCCAGCCGAAAACAACAACCGTGAATGTGCCTTCAACAGCAAAGATCACGACGGCGATGCGTGAACGACGCACGTTTGAGTTCCGAGTCATGGGTGAAATCGCTGGTGGACTTCGTAATCCAATCTTCACTCGGATGAAGGAGCCGATGCAGGCTCGGATTGTGACCAGGAACAACACAATCACAGAAATCAACGTCATTACCGGGGATACAGACATCAATCAGACATCGACTTCATCAAGTGGCGAAAGCATCATTGCAGTGAAACCCAAGCGTCCACCGATGAAAAGGAAATAGCGAATGTGGCTTCTCCGCTTAAACTCGCGACTCGACCGTTCGCTTCTTTGCTTCGCAGTTGTGCTGTTGCTCGCGCCGGTCGTGCAAGCACAGGTTCGCGACGAGGGAACGCGTTTCTTCGAGTCCAACATCCGCCCTGTGCTCATCAAGCATTGCTATGAATGTCACAGTGCCGAATCGGGGAAAGCTCGGGGTGGGTTGAAGGTCGATTCCGCTGAAGCCTTGCACCGTGGCGGTGACACAGGGCCTGCAGTCGTGCCTCGCAATCTGCAAAAGAGCCTGCTCCACGAAGTGCTTTTGTACGGCGAAGACTCGTACCAGATGCCGCCAAAGGGAAAACTGCCGGACAGAGTCATCGCGGATTTCCGCAAGTGGATTCAGATGGGCGCGCCTGATCCGCGAGCTACCGAAATAAATCCCGATGTCAAAACCGAAATCGACATCGAAAAGGGGCGCGAGTTCTGGGCGTACCAGCCACCTGAAATGCCGGAACTTCCTCCGAAAGGTGATTGGTCTCGGACAGACATCGATCGGTTCGTTGCGGAGCAGCGGACTCAGAACGGACTGAAGCCAGTGGGGGATGCTGATGCACAGGCTCTGATTCGTCGGCTCTATTTTGTCCTGATCGGTTTGCCGCCTTCACCGGAGGATATGCAGCGATGGATGTCCAGAATCACATTGTCCGGCAGAAGCACATCCCTTGATCAAACCGCCGTCGCGGACCTTATCGATCATCTACTTGAACAACCTCAGTATGGTGAGCGATGGGGACGGCACTGGATGGACGTAGCCCGTTTCGCCGAATCCACGGGAGGAGACCAGAACAACACATTCCTGCATGCATGGCGATACCGAGACTGGATTATCGATGCTTTCAACGCTGACATGCCCTACGACCAGTTCGTCAGAACTCAGCTTGCCGGCGATCTCTTGCCGATCGCCGATGAACGTGAGTGGGCAGACAATATCATCGGCACCGGCTTCCTTGCTGTCGGTGTGAAACTGGTTGGTGAAGAAGACCAGCAGAAGTACTTTGCTGACCTCGTCGACGAGCAGATCGACGCCACAACCCGAGCATTTCTGGGAATGAGCGTAGCTTGTGCTCGGTGTCACGACCACAAGTTCGACCCGATTCCGCAGGCAGACTATTACGCATTGGCGGGTGTTTTTCGTGCTACTGAAACTCACTACGGCCTGCTCAAAGCACAGGCGCGGCAAGCGACGACACTCATTGACCTCACTGGCATGGGGCCGGAAGCCGGCACACCGAATCTCAGTCGTGACGAGTATGCGAAGCTGATCCAGGCGCGTGATGACGCGCGCACGACCGTCGAAGATGCGATGAAAAAGATTCGTTCAGGCGAAAACGTATTCCGTGGCACACTTCGCCGGATTCGATCTGACCGCGACGAAACCGAGGCCGCGTTGCAAGCCTTCCTTGGCAATGGGCAGCCGCGCGTCTTTGCAATGGGGGCTCAGGATCGTGACTTCGCGTTGCCGACACGTTTGTTGGTCCGAGGTGAACTGGATAATCCGGCTCAGGAAGTTCCTCGCGGACTGGTGAAAGTGCTTTCGCCAGAAGGAAAACACACGCTGGCCAAGTGGACGACCGACCCAGCCGTTCGACGGGAAAAGATTGCAGCAGATCTGGGCGACCTCAGCTACAAGTCCACGAGTGGACGGCTGGAACTCGCGCAATGGATCAGCAGCCGGAATAATCCACTGACGGCACGAGTCATGGTGAACCGTATCTGGCACTGGATGTTTGGGCATGGAATCGTGCGAACCGTTGACGACTTTGGTTCGGCCGGTGATCCGCCGTCGCATGCAAAACTGCTCGACTATCTTGCAATTCAGTTCATGAACGAAGGATGGTCGGTCAAGAAATTGATCCGCGAAATCGCCCTGTCACGCACGTGGCAGCTTGCATCAACTCACAATGACGCGGCCTACTCAAGCGATCCAGGCAATATCTATCTCTGGCGCATGAACCGCAGGCGACTGGAAGCGGAAGCTGTTCGAGATGCGATGCTGGCGGTCAGCGGCAAACTGGATCTCAAACGCCCCCGTGGAACACTGCTTCGCGAAGCTGGCGAAGGTAACGTAGGGCAAAACGTGTTTGAACCGGTGATCCGAGGTCTTGATTGGGATCATCGCTCTGTCTACCTGCCTCGTGTTCGCGCGGTGTTGCCCGAGATTTTGGATCTGTTTGATGCTCCCGATGCTGGACTCGTCGCCGGTTCGCGCGACTCGACTTCCAGTCCTCTTCAATCTCTTTATCTGATGAACAACCCGTGGATGCAGAAGCAGGCCGTTGCTATGTCGGAACGTGTCAGCGAAGCACCGGGAAGTGAACGAATCCGTCGCGCCCACCAGTTAGTGCTGAGCCGTGATCCGACCAAGACCGAATCGGAAGCCGCCATCGCATTCATGACGAGAATCAGCGATGCAAGGATGAGTACCGACGACAAACTGGCAGCCTATTGTCAGGCACTTATGTGTACAGCGGAATTTCGATCGATCGACTGACGGCCGCAGTAGGCCGCCAAAATCTTGCCGAGATGAAACATGAAACGCCAACTATGTAGTAACCGAATCACCGCAATATCTAGACGCGACGCATTGCGTGCCACCTCCGCCGGGTTTGGCCTTTTGGCGTTCGCCGGTCTGGCATCTGCGGACGCTTCGCAGGATGTAACGCCATCGTTACTTGCCCCGAAGAATCCTCATTTTGAGCCGCGAGCGAAACGGGTCATCTTTCTTTGCATGCGCGGCGGACCTTCACATGTCGACACTTTCGACTACAAGCCGCGGTTGAAGCAGGATCACGGTCGGGCTTCGCACTACGGCAGCCCGTGGTGCGCACCCCATTGGAAATTTGCCCAGCACGGACAATCCGGGCTATGGATGTCCGAACTCTTTCCTAACCTTGCCGAGCATGCCGACGAACTATGCATGCTTCACGGGATGCATTGTGATCAACCGGCTCACGCCCAGGCCTATCTGCAGATGCATACGGGACACTTTCAGTTTGTCCGACCATCCATGGGCGCTTGGGCGCTGTACGGCCTTGGCACGGAAAATCAAAACCTGCCGGGGTTCATATCGATCAATCCAACGACGGCCAATGGAGGAGCTCAAAACTACGGCAGTGCGTTCCTTCCAGCTGCCTATCAGGGCACAAAGTTCACCGTGCAGGACAGCAGTGCTCGCAATCGCCGCATCGATCGCATGCGACGAGGCGAAGTCAATCCGTACGGTATTAACAACGCCGTCAATGAGCAGTTGTCGACTTCCGTTCAACGAGCACAACTTGACCTGATTGCGTCGCTTGATCGCGCGAAGCTGGACAATGATAAGGTCAATCCAATCGTCGAAGGAGCTATCGAGAACTTTGAACTCGCCTTCCGCATGCAGGATGCTGTCCCCCGCGTGATGGACTTCTCGAACGAAACGGATGTCACGCAGAAACTGTACGGAATCGGCGAAGATCCAACTGACGGCTTCGGACGCCAATGCCTGCTCGCCCGACGCTTCGCCGAAGCGGGGGTTCGCTTCATCGAGCTGGGCCATGGTACGTGGGATCAGCACAGCAACATTCAGACGGCTCTTGCGGACAACTGTGCCGAGACCGACAAACCCATCGCGGGTTTGATCGCCGATCTCAAGCAGCGAGACATGCTCAAGGACACGCTCATCATCTGGGGCGGCGAATTTGGCCGTACACCGTATTCCGCCGATGGCAACGGCCGCGACCACAACCACAAGGGCTACACGGCATGGATGGCCGGTGGTGGAGTGAAGGGAGGACTAGCATACGGGGCAACTGACGAGCACGGGTACGAAGCCGTTGACGGCAAGATGCACATCCACGACTGGCACGCAACCATCCTGCACCTCCTCGGCTTCGACCACGAACAGCTCACCTTCCGGCACGGCGGCCGCGAAATGCGACTAACCGAAGTTTCTGGATCTGTTGCAACCGACATTCTCGCATGACTCTGCAACAGGTTGCTGCAAACGATTCAATACCTGTGTCACGCGAGCCCGACTCACCCCTAAATGTCGGGCCAGTTCGGCACGTGTTGAGACCTCACCAGAATCGAGCAGCGACTGATAGTATCGGGCCAAACGCATGCGATCCCGTTTCGGCTTCACAGACTCCGTTTCCGCCCGAATTTGGTTTGAAATCGAGTTCCACTTGAACATCTCGATCTCCGGAAATCGTCGTAACCTCTTGGTACGAAAGGCCCTAGCTCGACGAATCCCCGGTTCGAATTGAGACCGCCTCGGGGAGCTTTGGGGGACTCCACGCGAACAGCAAGCCCCTGGCCACTTATCGTGGTCGAGGGTTTCTTTTTTGCAAACATGGCTCTGCCAGCAGCCTCCCTTTGAAATGTGGCAATATCGGAAACCTGCTTCGCAGCGGGGACTTGCCGTCATCGAGCAGTCGCGCACTCTGTTCTCAGGATTCTTCGAGGATGGTGCCGGATTTGGACACAGGGCCGGCTATCCGGCGCTTTCCAGTCGCCCACTGTTTGAACTGCTCGCCTAATTCTGAAGCAGGTGCAGATCCATCTGACTACTGCCAAACTCACCGACGTCGATGTCGTGCTTGTGCAGAAGTTCCAGCCACAGGTTGCAAAGTGGTGTCGGTTTTTCCAGAACCGTGTGGGTCTGGTGGCGGAAGCCTCCGCCGGCAACGATTGTAGGAAGGTTGTTGCAGGTATGGTTTGACGAATCACCGAAGTTGCTGCCGATCACCACGGTTGTGTGATCCAGCAACGTCCCGCTGCCTTCTGCGATTCCGTCGAGTGCCGTGAGGAACTGATTCAGGTGCTTCATGATGTCGATTTCGACTCGGCTGAGTTTCGCCAGCACATCCGGTTTGCCTCCGTGGTGAGAAAGCGTGTGCCAGCCGCCGGTTGCTCCGGGAACCCTGATCGCTCCGTAAATCCAGTCAAGAGACAGCGTGATGACTCGGGTTGAGTCCGTTTGAAACGCGAGCCTGGCGAGTTCAAGCAGGTTTCTGATCTTCGTTGAAAAAGCAAACTCCTGATCCTCGCTGAGCGTGTTGGGGACGCGGGGCTTTTTCGTTTCCAGCCAGAATTGCTCACGGCGAAAACCGGCTTCAAGCTCAGCGACAACGGTGCGGTAGGAATCGATTTTGCGGGCGTCGCCGTGGTCCTGAAGCCGCTCCATGTCTCGATGAAGGCTGCGGATGATTTGCTGGTCGGTCTTCAGCTGGCGACGTTTGGCGGCGAGGTCTTCTTTCCCAAATAGTTTCTCGAAGATGAATGACTCGTCGTGCATCGGGGGAACAGGAACGCCACGATCGTTCCACGAACACCCCCAGCCGCGATCGTAGATGCTGAACGAAAGAAACGGGAACCTTGTATCACCACCCATATGCCGAGCCAGCAGCTGATCCACCGATATCGTATTCACGAAACTGGAAGACTCAGGCCTGGCCGCGCCGGTGAGAAATGACTTCTCTGAGTCATGATTGCTCGTCTCCATGCCCGGATGGAAGAAGTTTTGAAAGACCGTCATCTTGTCCTTCGAACCCACTTCCTTCAGGTACTTCGACGATTCGAGGTTACCTCGCTCAGCGGGAAAAAAGCTCGGTCCGTAAAAGCCCAGCGAGTTGCAGATAAACATGACACGTTTTGGCGGGTTCTTCGTCGGCCTTTGGCCTGCTCGCGCGGAGAGCGCGTGCCTGCCAACAGGCAGCGCTGCCCCGAACTTCAAAAAGTCTCGTCGGCTGGGACTGTTCATGGGACCTTCTCCGACAGTGAATAGATCAGCACATTCGTCACCACATCCCTCATTCGGCACTGATGCGGTTGTTCGTCGATGATCGCCAGCAAAGCCAGTCGTTGAGTGAGGTCGGGTGCGTAGCCGTTTGCGTATTCAAAGAACTTCCTGGCGAAGTTGTATCCAACGCGTCGGTGGTCTGAGAGCAGAAGCTTCTTCAGCCCAAACGCGTCAGCGAAGTGGCGGTCACTGATTTCGCCGGAGGAATCGACCTTACCACCGTCACGGAAATAGCCTTCCAAACGAAACTGAAAGGTGCCTCGGTGTGGTTTTTCAACTCGATACTTTTCTCGCCACTGTCCGGTTGCATCGAAGTTTTCGAGGGCGAAACCGTACGGGTCAATGCTCTTGTGACATGCGTAGCACGTCGTGTTGTTTTTGTGCTGATCGATCTGCTCGCGAAGTGTCTTCGCCGTCGCGCCGTGTTCAGGTTCGATGGCCTTCACAGTTTCCGGTGGCGGAGAAATCGGCGTGCCGATGATGTTCTTCGACACCCACGCTCCTCGCAGAATGGGTGATGTTTCGAAGCCGTCCGTGGTGACTTTTAATACACTTCCCATTGTCAGCAACCCTCCGCGGGGAACTTCACGGTCGAATGAGATTTTGCGTAGTTGCTGCCCAGTGATTCCTTCAATTCCATAGTGCTGCGCGAGCCGCTGATTCAGGAACGTGTAATTGGAATCGATCAGATGTTCGACCGGCCTATTTTCGCGTATGAGGTACGCCAGATACGCCCGTGTTTCGAGCGGCAGGTAGTGATGCAGCAGGTCGTCGTACTTTGGATATAGCTTGAGGGACGGCGAGACTTTGTTCCATGACCTGAGGTTTAGCCATTGATCGCAGAACGATTTGATCATGCGGTCGCTCTGGCTGTCGGCCAGCATGCGATGAATCTGCGAGCGGAGCCTGTTCTCGGTCAGTCCTGATGAACTGGAATCAGCAGCCGCTTTTAGCAGTTCACCATCGGGGACTGACAACCACAGCGTCCTGGCGAGACTCGCGACCTGGGCGTGCGCCGGGCTGGAATGTTCGCCGGGAGCCATCAGAAATCTGGGCGAACAGATGACGGCCTTAACGCCCACCCTGGTGGCGCGAACGAAGTCACCGTGCTCCTGAAGACTCTTCTGAGCAACTTCAGTGTACGGCGTCAGTTCGGCTTCGGTAAGCTGCGTCGAGAAGGCTCTTTCGGCGAATCGTTTGATGGTTTCCCTGAGAGCCATCGGAGAGTCTGAACCAACGGCGACTTTTGTTCTGGCAGCCTCCCGACTGGTCGAAACGATGACGTCCAGCTTTCCGATGGACGCCAGCGACCGGCCGTCCAGTGTCTTCGCGTCAGTGATCAGGAACTTCAGGAATCGATGGGCTGTCGGCCGGGGAAACAGAATCGGCTGTTGATTGGCAAGACGAACTTCCAGCTCTCCGCTGGCGATCGCGTCACCCCATTGCCGTCCATCGTCGGATGCAAAGATCGAATACGCCTTGACCTGACCGTTGCCGTTCCCTCCCGACCATGTTGCATAGGACAGACCGTGGATTGGGACGCCGCGGGGATTTTCGATGATCACATAGTGCGGCGGTTTTGCGAGAGTTGGCGTGAATCTTGTGTGCCAGAACGTCCTGTTCGATCCGTCCAGCATATTTTCTTTTTCCATGCCCGGCTGAAAACTACTGACGGAGATACGCCCACCAATGCGTTGCAAGCTGGATTGGTAATCCGACACGTGATCAGGAGATCGAGATTTGCTGCGCTCTGCTCTTCGCTCAGGCTTCGGGTTAGCGGACGTCTCAATCGGCAAGTCACCAAACAGCTGTTCATATCGATCTGGCGGCCAGTGGTCCTGCACGGGCCCTCGCACTTTCAACTGGCGAATGTAAGCTCCTTCTTTGGGCGATTTCTGTCGCCAGTTGTGCCTGGAATAACAGTGGACAGACACGTTCTCGCCGGCGTTCAGAAAGACACGAATCGTGTGCGTTTTTAGCTCGCGATTCCCAAGTGAAATCACGTCCAGCAATCGCTGTGGCTGTGGACGATCGTCTGCATAGTAGTACTTGCCGGCATGCACCTGAAGGCTGATGTCTTCGCGGAAGTCACCAACCTTCGCAGCCTCGAAGGTCAGGTCGTACCAGCCCGCAACCGCAGGATCGAAATTGTCGTAGAAGAATGAATAGCTGTTGCCGTTGTTCGCTCGTGTCCATGAAAACAGAACACCCTCTTCATGGTCGCGAACGTAGACGTTGTACGTCTCATGGCTGTCCTTCAGCTTGTTCGTGACCCACGTTTGTTCGTTCGCAAACCCCTTTGGCGGAAACGCCGAGTCGAGCATCCTGTCGGCGACAGCAAAGTAACTCCCCAGCACTTCGCGGCTGAGTGGAATCCGCCGGTCCGAATCAAAGTCGCAGGTGCCTCGGTCTCCGGGGATCTGGTCGGAAAGATCCCGCTTTGTGCTCAGCAGATCATTGACACTGTGAACGAATTCATGACGGCTGATTCGTCGGAAAGAATTTCGCTGCGGTTCCGGCTGCTGTTGTGCCAGCCAGCTGAGCATGTTTCTTCTTTCGCCACCCGTCGGCGAGTCAGCATCGACCGGCGGCATTTTTCCGGTCGCGATGTTTTCAAAGATGAGTGTGGCATCGAATTTACTTTTCGTCAGCAATGCAGTGAGGTCAAGATTGCCCTGCGCGTGCGAGCCTTCATGGCAATCGATGCAGTACTGGTCGAACAGCTGCTTCGATTCATTAAAGTCCTCGGCGGAAAGCACGTCCCGATAGCTCAGAAGTAAGAGACAGGCAAACACGTATGCTGCAAGCGATGCGCTGCGGACCGTGCGACAGGACCGATAGGCACTCATGCCTGCTCCTCCAACCGCCCCGAAATCTGCCGTGCAGCAGTTCGCACGTGTTCGCCGAGTTCTCGAAAACGTCGCTTCGGGATTCGTTTTGCAGGGCCGGAAATCCAAATCGATCCAACGACCATTTCGTTCGCATCGAAGATGGGTCCGGCAATGCAGTGCACACCTTCGTCGGCCTCGGCGTAGTCCGTTGAATAACCGCACGCAACGATCCGCTTGCACTCCTGCTTTAATTCTGACCTGCCAGTGATTGTTCGTGACGTTGTCGCTGGCAGCCTGATCTCACTGAACACCTTTCTCTGCTGCGACGATGGCATGTATGCGAGAAGCAGTTTTCCAGGCGCGTTGTTGTGAAGTGAGAACCGAAGCCCAGGGTCGACGACAATGCGCAGCGGCCGGGTGCCTTCAACCTGATCAATAATGACGCCTTCCTGCCCACTCAGCACACCCAGCTGCACGGTTTCTCCGGTCACATCTCGAAGCACGTTCATTGCTTCGCGAGAGGCCTCAGGCAGACTGAGACTTCCCCATCGTGGTGGTGCAAGTCTCAGCAGCTTTGGCGTCAGACGAAACGCCAGCGTCCCACCGTCTCGGGCAAGATAGCCACGAGCGAGCAGAGTCTGAGTGATTCGGAACACCGAGTTTTTGGGGGCATTCAGCTGGTCGCTCAGCTGCGAAATCGTCAAGCCTCGCGGCTCATCGCTCAATCTCTCCAAAATGTCCAGCGAGCGATCAAGCGCCGGCACCGAACCGGAGGCTTCACCGTTCGTGGCAGGATCTCCCTGAGGCACGTTTGTGCGGCTGGTCGTCGAAGCCATTCCCGGGTGTTCCATATACGGTAAACTGTTCATATACGGTACACCCCATCAAGAGGCAACGCAATCATAACCGGCTGGAGTACGAACGTTGCCGCGTACCGATGACATAATGATGCGCTGCCTGGACGTTGATCGCCGTCGCCCTCGATTCCAGACCCGCTGAAGAAGATTCCGGGAAACGTCAGTTAGTCGCGAGCATTAGAGGCGATCCCTGTGACCAGTGTTCGCTTGCCCTGCGAACAATTTGACCTCATCAAATCCAGAGTCGTTTCTTCATCAGCCAGCCGTTTTCGATCTCGTTTGGACCATACCCGGGCCATGTCACGGGATCTGCCTGGGGTCATCGCTCACCGGCTGGGCAGGGGGCACTCGATGAAAGAAGCTGGAATCTGCCTTTGGTGCGCACATAGACAATCGATTCTCCGTCTGTGCGAATCTGATGTTTGGCTGGTCCGTCCGATCCGAAGTAGCTGCCGGCGGGAAGGGGGTTCGCAGCCTCCTGACCATCGGCGTACAAGTGGACCGTCCCCTTAACGACAACCGCCCGCAGTGACTCTCCGTTGCCGTCAAGTTGCCCGCGGAAACCGGCGGGAAGTTTCAGCATTGTTCCGACGGGCTGAGTGCCACCCGGCTGACCCCACAGAAATGTCAACCTGGGGCTCACGTCAGAGTTGGTGCCGGCTGTGCCCTGGATCCAGTCTGTGTCCCTCGCATCGAGCCAGACGATGTTTGTGGCGTCCATGTTGACGGGCCGTTCTCCATTGTCGAACGCTTCGCCGCTGGGTTTCACCAGATACGGACCACTTGCGATTTCCACATAACCAATGCTGTCCACGCTGGCGGCCGTAATATGCACTTCGCCGGCGGGCTGTATCCACCAGGATCCTGCTGGCATCCACATGAGTGCCGCGTTCGGATCGTCATTGTGCAGCTCTCCGGCAATGACGAACCCGCGATAGGTGATGTTGTGAATGTGGGGCGGCGAAGCGAAGCCTTCGCGAAATCTGACGAGAAAGCCGGATTCCCCATCCTTCGTCTGATCGCCCCACAAAGTGCCGGCGGCGGGGCTGGCGTCTCCACGAGCCGGATTGAGGTGTCGCCACTGAACCTCGGATGCCAGCACGACTTCCGTCGAGGAGACGGACTTGCCTGTGGCTGGATCCTCCGGTCGTTTCTTTGGCGAGACAGCCTGCTGAGCACAACTCGCCGTGTGCACTGTCATGAGAATCACACTGAGCAACAGGGGAATTCGAAAGCGGCTGAGGCAGTACTGGTGCGGTGACATGAGGGGCTTTCTGCAACGAGAACAAGTGACCGAATCATGGAATCTGTTCGGGCTGGTACTCAGTGCGTAATCCCGCGAGAAAAGCCCTCACGTTTTTGGCTTTTTTTGCCCCGGGCCGAATCACACAGCACTGGCTGACGCGGTCCGTAGTGATCGACGCAGCAGTCATGAGATCTCTGTGTGCAGCCAGGCGCGGGCGTAGGCCCAGTGTCGTTCTGCGGTGGCTGTCGAAATACCCAGAGCTGCGTAAACTCCATCACCAGCGGGGCCGCGAAGAACACGATTGCCACCGCGAAGTCAACGGCAAGATGCAGAGAGTAAGGCAAAAGCCGAAGAGCACCAAGTTTGTGATCAGTAAGCAGCGTCAGCACGAAAGCCGCCACACCCGTGACAACGGACAGCCAGAACGCGGCCGGGTGTGACTGTCCGAGTCCCAGTGGGATCGGCAGCACCATCAAACTGAAGGCGACGGGGTAGTCGAGCCAGGCGTGCATATTCTTTGTGACAAATTGAGGTCGCATAGCGATGTTCCCTGATTGGAATGGGTGAAAAGTCAGCGGTCACCAGACCGCTGACGAGGCGTTGCAGCTGAGTGAATCAGCGATCAGCCGAACGAGCGTGTTTCGCAACAAGACCGGGCCAGTTGCGGTCGGCCTTGTCGATGTTTGTGTCAATGTTGCTGTTGAACATCTTCAGAATCTGTGGATTCAGGTTCAGATACAGCTTGTCGTTGCGAACCTGCCACGTGTTGATGTCCACGGGAAACAGTGCCCCGACGGAAACACCAAAAGCGCAGTAGCCACCACACTGCGGTGCGTATTTGGTCGGATTGCCGTCGAACATGGCCTTGTGCTGTTTGCTGGCAAAGAAGTAGATGGCTCCGCCGTGCCGGGACGTGATTTGAAAATCGCCGTGCACCGGCTTTTTCATTGTGAAGAACGCAACGGGGTCGCAGCCGCTCATGGCAACTCGACTTCTGCCGGACGTATTCACAAGGTCCCTGGACTTCTCAGCGCCGTCGTTTGCGTCGTTTGCGTCGTTTGCGTCCTTCGCAGCCCTGGCGGCAAGATCGGGCCAGTTCTGTTCTGCTTTGGCGATGTTGGCGTCGATGTCTTTGTTGAACATCTTCAGAATCTGTGGATTCAGGTTCAGATACAGCCGATCATTGCGAACCTGCCACGTGTTGACGTCCACGGGAAACAGTGCCCCGACGGAAACACCAAACGCACAGTAGCCACCGCACTGCGGTGCATACTTTGTCGGATTGCTGTCAAACATGGCCTTGTGCTGCTTGCTGGCAAAAAAGTAGGTGGCTCTTTTGTGCGTCGACGTGATCTGGAAGTCGCCGTGCACGGGCTTCTTCTGGGTGAAGAAAGCCACGGGGTCATAGCCACTGATCGCGACTTTGCTGTGCCCCGAGATGTTCACAGCCTGCGCTCTCGCAGAGTGCGTGTTCATCACCTGGGAGCCAATGACAATGGCCAGAAGAAGAAGATTCATTTTTCTTAATGTCAACATGTCCTGATCTTTCGTAAGTTTGATGAGTGTGATTTTGGTCGGACCTCACGGACCGCGCGAGGCATGGCCGACACAGGCAGTCCGACTCGGGAGAGTTCGCTTTCACGGATACCACGGAAGCCTCAAGTCTTCTGCGGCGTCGTTGAGGATCGCGCTACGATGCGGCCTGCTGGAGGTTGCTCCAGTGGTGGTTGGCGTTGGCCAGGCACCTGGCTTCGTCTTCCCTGTCCCAAAGCTCCAGCGCGTTGGTGTTGTCGTCGTGCAGGAACAGGTACAGGCGGTCGTCGATGATGCGGAAGTTCCGGGGGCACGGCTGGAATTCCTTCTCGATCGACATGCCGAACGCGCACCGTCCGCCAAATGCCGGGACATACCTGTCCGGGTTCTTTTCGAACTCCTGCTTCGCGTCCTCACTGACGAAGTAGTACATCCTGCCGTCATGCGTGGCGTGGAACTCCGGTCGGCCTTCCAGTGGCTCGTTGGCCAGAAAGTAGGCGACCGGACAATACCCCTGAATTTCGGGTGACTGATTCATGTTGTTTGGCTCCTGCGATATGGGTGATCAAAGCGAGCAGCGTGGCACGCTGCGATAGGTTGTCCGGGTCGCTGTCTTGACTCCGGCTCGTGTGGAATGGACAAAAGCACGAGCCGTGCCGAAATTGCGGCGCGGCGTTTGCGTTGGCCGTAAACCACAGGGCTGAAACATGTTGCGGAGCCTCCCCTCTACAAGTCGGCCCACCGCCGGTACCATATTTCGTGCCTCGACACGAAATGCCGTACCAGAAGACACTGCCGGGAAAGAGCAAATGGCAAGCGAAACAGAAACACACATCGCTGAACCCGACGCCACACTGCGGTCCATCATGGAGGGCACCGCGCGTGGTCAGGGCGAGGAGTTTTTTCGATCGCTGGTGCAGTACCTGGCGATCTCACTGGGGGCGAAAGTGTCGTTCGTGGCTCAGTTCACCAACGAAAAGCAGACCGTGCAGACACTGTCCGCCTGGGTGACCGACCAGCACGTTCCGAACTTTGATTTTGAACTCAAAGCCACTCCGTGCGAAGGCGTCCTCAGCGGCGAGATTCAGCATTACTGCGACAACGTGCAGGCGGCGTTCCCCGCCAACCAACTTCTGAAGGATCTGCAGGCGAGCAGCTACCTGGCCATTCCGCTGACGGACGAAGAGGGCGACGTCGTGGGTCACCTTGCCGTCATTCACGATGAACCACTGGCGGCAGACGAACGGCAGCTTTCGATCTTTCACATCTTTGCCGCCCGCGCGACGGCAGAACTCAATTGTCGCCGCGCTGTGAGCAAACTCGACGACATTCGTGAACGAGAAGATCAGTTGCGGATCGAACGCGAACGTGCAGAAGCGGAAGTGGTCTATTTGCGTGAGGAACTGCGATCGCGGTCGGAGTTGTCTGAAATCGTCGGAGAAAGCGACGGCATCTGGCGCGTGCTGCGAAATATCGACATGGTGGCTCCGACAGGCAGCACGGTGCTGATCCTGGGAGAAACGGGCACCGGCAAGGAACTCGTCGCACGAGCGATTCACGGCAACAGCGAACGGAAGTCGGGCCCTTTCGTCCGCGTCAATTGTGCTGCGCTGCCGGAATCACTTCTCGAGAGCGAACTGTTCGGCCACGAGGACGGCGCCTTCACGGGGGCAACGGGAAAACGAACGGGCCGCTTTGAACTGGCCGACGGAGGCACCATTTTCCTGGACGAAATTGGCGAAATGCCGCTGTCGGCACAGTCTCGATTGCTCAGAGTTCTACAGGAACAGGAACTGGAACGCGTCGGCGGCAGCGAGACGATTCGTGTGGACACCCGAGTCGTCGCCGCGACCAACCGTGATCTGCTGGAGATGTCAGAAGACGGCGATTTCCGCGAAGACCTGTACTACCGTCTCAACGTGTTCCCCATTCAGATTCCACCGCTGCGGGAGCGAAAAGAAGACATTCCCACACTCGTGCGCAGCTTCCTCAGAAAGCTGGCAGGACGACTTGGCAGGAAGGTTGAGAATGTCCCCGCCGGTGTGCTGGCCTCTCTCGAAAACTACCACTGGCCTGGCAACGTCCGTGAGCTGGAGAACGTGGTGGAAAGGGCCATGATTCTCACACCCGGCAACTCACTCGTGTTGCCCGAGGGGATCACTCAAAACCGCAGGCGCAAGCGGGGCGACAACGCCATGCGGCCCCTCGCAGAGGTGGAAGCCGATCATATCCGGCTGGTCCTGTCCCACTCCAACGGCGTCGTTGGCGGGCCGAATGGCGCCGCAAAGATTCTTGAGCTGAACCCGAACACACTGCGCAGTCGTATGGCAAAGCTCGGTATCAAATCATCGTGAGACTCTTATGAGCGAAGATCTCAGCAACTTGTTGACGCAGATCCGCAGTTGTACCGCATGCGCGGCTGATTTGCCCTGTGGCCCCAGACCGATTGTTGCAGCAGGAGCAACGGCCAGGATTCTGATCATCGGGCAGGCGCCCGGCATTCGCGTTCACCAATCGGGCGTTCCCTGGGATGATCCAAGCGGCAATCGACTCCGCGAGTGGATGGGCGTCACCTCAGAAGATTTCTACGACGAGTGCAAAGTCGCACTGGTCCCAATGGGCTTTTGTTACCCCGGCACCGGCACGTCGGGCGATTTGCCTCCGCGTTCTGAATGTGCCGAACTGTGGCACGAATCGCTGCTCAGTCAGCTGAATAACATTCGATTGACTCTGGTCATTGGCCAGTACGCCCAGAAATACCGACTGGGCAGTCGCCGCCGGTCGACGCTGACAAAAACCGTTCAGGCATGGCAGGACTTTACCCCTGACAACCTGCCGCTTCCGCACCCCAGTCCGCGCAACAATCGCTGGCTGAAAAAGAACGCGTGGTTTGAGACGGACGTGCTCCCTTACCTGCAGCGACGAGTTAAGCGCCTGATCTGAACGCGGCCGGCGGTGGTGAAGCAGGGCGAACGCCAACAGCGTCAGCTGTGCCAGCCTATTGTCAGTCAGCATCCAGCCATTCGCGCGTCACCTGGTCGATCGGCCGGTTTTCGCGGCAGACCTCGTCATCGAGCCGGGCGATGATGTCGTTGCCAAAGCGGAGGGAATCCAGTTTCGCCAGTTGCTCGGCAGTGAACAGTGACTCTCGATCTGCTCGCAACAACAGCACAGCTTTGTCGACCACGCCCAAAAGACCTTTCGGGTCTTTGAGTTCACGGATTTCATAACGTGCATGCAGGAACTGGGGTTTCCACAGGGGCACCACCAGCCAGTCGCCAGCGGCAACGGCCCGCTCAAACGTGCCGAAGCAATCGTCTTCACTCCCGTGATGAAATTGATATCCGGCGTCCCCCAGTCCGTACTCAGCGATCATCTTTACCGAGAAGCGACTGATGCCGGCGCCCGGATTGATCCCCTGAATATCCTTTCGCATTTTTGCGAGCACATCCGGCTGCAACAGATCCGCGACCTGGGACACTTCCGACTCAGGCACATAGCCCGGCACGCCCCACAACGCGTACGGCTCGTAGTGCAAACCGAGTTCGATGAGAGGAACCGTTTGCTCGACGTCCGCCCTGTAACCGCCATGGCTGGAGGGCAGCCAGGCAGAAACCAGCAGGTCGGTCTCGCCCGCCTGAAGCTTTCTGACGTTGTCTTCGTGGTGAGAAAACACACGCTCCACCTCAAAGCCCATGTCCTGCAGAACATGGGAAACCAGTGCAGCAGTGAGACGATGAAAAGACAGGTCGGTCACGCCGATCGTGAGTTTGCGAGACATGGGCAGAGACTCTCAGGGAGGGACAGAAAACGCGGCCCCAACACACAGGGCAGGCCGTCTCGACGGCGTTCATGTAAGGGCAGGTAAGCCATGCCATGACGCGCGTTAGGCAACACGCATTGGGCAACACGCATTGGGCAATGTGCGTTAGACAATGTGTGTCATTTCGTGGAGCGTGAAGTTTTCGACCATGCCGTCGGTGGCGGCCATGTAGTCTTTCAGGTGCCGGTTGTTCATGTGCGCCTGCCAGAGTCCCCGCGAATCCCAGTTTTCGTAGAACAGAAAATGAGCGGGGTCCTCATTGTCCTGATGCAGGTCGTACTGCAGGCAGCCCTCTTCCGCGCGGGTGATGGGGATCAGCTTTTCGAGCTCCGCTTTCACGGTATCGATGTGTTCCGACTTCACAATGATGTTCGCGACGATGGTCAGTTTGGGCATGGCAATTCTTCCATAGGCTTCGGAGAAAACAGGTTGTGTGATTACGACAGCAGCCCTTCGATGGCCTGCACCACGGCGGCCGTCCGGGTTGGGTCCAGAGCATCGGGATGGGGGGACGTGAATCGGCCAGCGTCGTTGTCAAAATACTGACCTGACGCCGCTGCGAACTCGTCGTCCAGAGCGGCACGTGTCAGGATCTGTGCGCCGATTTGAAGGTCTTTGCCTTCCCGACCGTATGCCTCTTTGACCATCTTACTGCCCAAAAACGAGCCCGGATTGACGGCCACTATCACGGGGCCTTCCGCCCCCAGTGACGTTGCCAGTTCGCGAGACCACATCGTGATGGCCAGCTTGCTTTGCGCGTAGGCTGCGCCATCGCTCAGCCGATGCTGTCCGGTGAGAGCGGCCAGATCCACGGGTGACTGAGCGGCAGACGACAGATTAATGACGCGGCCAGTCGCTGGCATGTGGCTGAGCAGTCGCTTCGTCAGCAGCCACGGAGCAATTGCGTTCACCACAAACCGCAGATCCAGACCGTTGTCTGTGACCGGATTCTTCAGGGCAAATACGCCCGCGTTGTTGATGAGGACATCCAGACTCTCGTGCTGCTGGATGACGGCGGCCGCCAGTGCCTCAACTTCGGCCATGCGGGACAGGTCCGCGACGAATGATTCTGTCTGGGCATCGTCAAACTCAGAGTGAATCGCCTGCTGCGCCTTTTGCAGCTTGTCCACACTGCGACCATGCAGCAAGACACGATGTCCCAGTGCGGCCAGCGATCGGGCTGTCTGGAATCCGATGCCGTCCGTGGAACCGGTAATGAGAATGGACTTCTTCATGGGATACTCTCACGAGTGAAATTCTGGCAGCACTGCCGCGGCGAGTTGCTGCAGCGTGTCTTCGATGTCCGCCTGATTGAAGCGAAGATTCAAAGCAACATGATTCACGCCGATCGCCTGGCGGGTCCGCAGATACTCCACGAGACTGTTCGCCCCCAGTCGAAACCCGAGGTGAATCGGCGCGGGGGGCGCGTCCGGATCTGACACGAGGTCAATATACAGGGGCTCTAAAATCGGCTGATCAGATCGTCCGGCGGCGCGCAGTTGCTCTCGCCACTGCTGGATGAAGGGCTGCTGCAGGAGGGCGGGGCGAGGGTACAGCATTCGCCCGTCACTATGACTGACCAGCCACTGCGGATTTTGCTGACTGCCACCGGTGATCAGCAGCGGCAACCTGCCACCGGTGGCCCGGGGAAGCATCTCGATACTCTCATCAACCGTCCCGAACGCATTGGAGAATCGCGACGGCCCTCCCGTCACGCTGCGGATGTAATCGAAACTTTCACGGAACCGCACACCACGATCCGCATACGGCACATTCAGCGCGGGATACTCTTCCGGCCGGTCACCGGATGCGATGCCCAGAATCAAACGCCCGTCCGACAGCACATCGGCCGTCGCCGCCGCTTTGGCCACATGAGCCGGATGCCGTAGTGGCAGGATGATGCTGGCCACACCCAGTGCAATGTCCTGCGTGCATGAGGCCAGGCATCCCAGATACACAAACGGATCAAATGTCTGCCCCGCATCACCAAACGACGGGACGCTGTAGGGAACATCACGCAGCCAAACGGCCGAGAAGCCCAACTGTTCTGCCAGCTGAACCCGTTCCACATGCCGCTGCATTTGCGGGACAGGGTTGGAGGCATAGTTTTCGATGGGCACAACAAGTCCCACACTCAGTCGATCCTGACGGAAGACGCAGTTGTACGCTCGATTGATTGTCGGAAACTCGGATTGACTCACTGTCCATCGCCACGGGTCTTCAAGCGGCCCACCGCCTGGGGGCACGCGTTTGTCTGCGGGCTCCACCGATGCCTACCACGGCCATCCCACTCCCGGCGAATACTGCCTGCCGGTCGCAGCGAGTCCTGCGAACTCACCGACTAAGAGGAATGACGAGGGCGAATACTAGGCCGTACACCTGCCTGGACCAATAACGCACTTTTCAGACACATAGGCACAGAATGGGAACCAACGGAGAACGGCCCGTCGATGTGTGGCGACGCGATCTTCGCCGAAGGCCTCGAAGGCGCCGACTTTACCGAAGTACGCGTAGAGCCCGTCGGAAGCGGGGATGTCGCAACAGGCAATCCGGAGAAATGAGAATCACCCCTGGTTCGCTCCGGTTGGTTACCTCAAAGACTTCGACGCCTGTTAACGAAAACACCGCACCGAAAGCCCGGATCGACTCCGAAAACAGGTCCCTTGTCAGTCAACGTCCTGACTCTTCCCTGTAATGTTGTTCTGCACTCTGACGACCGATCTTCTGCTCAAAGACTGCAAATGCCGGGCTATCTTCGAGTGTTGCAAACAGGTAGACAGTCCAGTCCACCTGCAGCAGGTCCCGCAGAGTTTCCTTTGGCGGAATAGAAATTTGCCGAATAAAACCGAGCGGCTTCCCATCAAAGGTTGGCCAAAATGCTTCTGACCTGGCTTCCCAGCGAGGCGGTTCACCGACCGAAACTTCTTCAGCATCTATGGATCGGGACCTCTGATGCCCAAGGTCTGCCGAGGCCAGGCAGATTCCCTTAAACTCGTTGGTGATTCTCGCGACCAGCGCCTCGCCCTTCTCATCGAGCACGAAGTACTCAACCACAAAGCCACGACCGTTTTTAGTATTCCTGTCGAGCGATAACTCAAAACGAGCGGCGTACAGGTGATAGGCTGTACTGCCGACGCTGAATGAAAACATGAACACCAACGGAGAGCGATGCCATTTCAGTCAGTATGAGTGAGCGATTTATGTGTCAGGGAATCGAGCTTTACGACTTGCCGATTGACGACGAAGCCTTTTCCAGGGTGATCTCAGAAAAAAGACGCGCAAGTCATCTGCACTTTATAAGGTGCCCGCTGGTCACAAGTCTGGGCTTCCGCCAGATCGACAAGTTGCAGTGTGCCCAGGACGTCTGGATTTCACATTTACATTTGGGGATCAGGACTGCACACACATACCAACCAACAGACTGCAATCCTGCGCTCTCATAAATTGCGCGGTGACAGATGCTGGTGTGAAGACGTTATGTGAAGCTTCTCCACTCCTAAGTGCTCTCGATCTGAGTGGTTGCGAGATCAATGGCGATTGCTTCGCGGGCATTTCTGCACCAAAGCTGAGTGTCCTCAACTGCGTGAATTGTCGCCGTCTGCAGGACACTTCATTATGCCTGTTGAGGGACTTCGCGCCGAAGCTTCAAGAACTAAAGATCAGCCTGATCACAGAGGCGGGACTGGATGCGATCTGCCGCCTTGATGACCTGCACAGTTTGACCATCGTCGAATCACCTCTTCAGGAACGGCACGTGCTTCGCATAGCGCAAAGTATGGAGAGACTTGAGGTACTACGCGCGAACGTGACCTGCGATAACGTAGAGGCCCTCCACCAAAAGTTAAGGACGATCAATCGACGGCTGCATCTGTCAACGCAAATCAGGAACGAGCATTTTGCCGAATACTTCCCCGGGGACTAAACGGGGTCGACAGTCTTTTTCGCAGGGATGGGCAGGAAGTGTTGACTGTCGATCGCCTGAAAAAATCGCGACTGTTCGCGATGTGATGATTGCGCTATGATGATTGCGATACCGATTCGTAAAGCGCCGAATGATTCCCGTCTTTGTGAGTTCACAGAAGGAACAGCTTGTCATGCAGCGTAGGCACACAGTGCTTCCGGTTATTGTCTTCATGTTCGCTGGCTGTGCAGAACACACGGAAACTGGCGCTAAGGCGATCCTGAAAAAACTAATGGCACCAAACGTCAGCACGGCGACGAGGCTTGAACTTGCATCCAAAATTGGCACACGTTCAATCGCTCCGTACACCTTCTGTGAGGTTTACTTCAACATCTTTGAAGAGAGCCTGCCTTTTGACTGCTGGAACGACGATGGCTACTTCCCGGAGCGAAGTCAGTGGAGAGAGGAAGTTCAGTTAGCCTGGGTTGGGTTTGAAGCACATTTGCAGATCTCAAACGGTGGACTCAAACAATTCTTTTACAATACGGGAGGAGAACGAGCTCCGGAACTGATCGTCTGGCTGAAACGCATCGGTGAATCGGAGTTTGCAGCAGAGTTGTCAGAGTGTGTCGGAAGTCTGCAGGGCAGCGTCAGAGTGAGAAGTGAGCGTATTGTCTGGCTGGCGACTCCAGGTGTGCTGGACAAGCTGGAAGCTCTGTCGAACAATGCTCCATTGGCTCTCATTGACGAAGGTCAGTTTGATCTCGTTTCTGTCGCTTACCTGCAGACGATTGGTATATCGACACTGGTGAACAGGCCATGGGCTCGTTAGTTGAGAAGGTCAACAAGGAGCCACAGGTGCCTACCAAAGGCCAAAAAGGGTCGCAAAGTCCAGGCAGGGTCGCAAAGGCCAGCAAGGGTCGGGAGTCTCTCTCGGTTGGATGGGCAGGCCGTATTGACTGTCGCTGGCCCGATAAAGACTCCCGCCCCGTTGAACCTCTTATGCGAACTCTGTGCTGGGAACGGTGGACGTCCAGACCGAAAGTCTTGACGACTCCGCTCCGTTTCGGCCACACGTTAGATTACGGTGACTCGATGGGTGCCACCAGGGTGCGCTGGGAAGCTGCCGTTGCCTGCCTGATGGCCTGGGTGCACGCCTGTCTTTGACAACGAAAACGGCCCTAGGGACGCCATCGGCAGATTA
Organism: Planctomycetaceae bacterium; assembly: GCA_024742875.1. Classification (GTDB taxonomy): domain Bacteria; phylum Planctomycetota; class Planctomycetia; order Planctomycetales; family Planctomycetaceae; genus Fuerstiella. Next base: position 154,414 of record JANSXP010000003.1, read on the forward strand.
GCCCGAGCGGGCGATCTCGATGAAGGCTGCCATGTAATCGATCTGGGCGTCGGCTTCACGAAGCCCAAGGAAGATTTGTTTTTTGATGCCCTTTCGCCCCAACGGCAGCGGCACTAACGCAAAACGGTCCTGCTGTTCCAGCACCAGCCACCGGGGCAACGCCGCCACCCCGCGACCGCAGGCCACCATCTGCAGCATCACCTCCGTGGTCTCAATCAACTTATGCCGACTCGGCAGGACGCCGGCCGGTGTCAGAAACTGACTGAAGACGTCGAGACGATCGACAGACACCGGATAGGTGATCAGCGTCTGTTCCGCCAGCATCTCAGGTTTGGCGAATTTTGCCTTGGACAAGGGGTGCGACTTCTCGACCGCCAGCACCAGTTCGTATTCGAACACCGGCTCAAACCGGACCCCCGTTTTCTGCAAAGGGTCGGGCGTGACCAGCACGTCGATGCCGTGGCCAAACAACGCCTCGAGTCCACCAAACTGAAACTTCTGGATCACATCCAGATCCACATCCGGCCAGCTGGTCATGAACGGGGCGGCGACGCTCAGCAGCCACTGGTAACAGGGGTGGCACTCCATGCCGATCCGCAGGGTTCCTCGTTCGCCCTGGGCAAACTGCGCGAGCTTTTGCTCGGCCCGTTCCAATTGTGGCAGCAGCCGCTTGGAAACAGACAGCAGGTATTCGCCCCCCTGGGTCAGCCGCAGAGATTTTCCTTCCCGCGTCCAGATCTTCAGGCCCAGTGACGACTCCAGTTTGCGGATCGAATGGCTCAGCGCAGGTTGAGTGACAAACAAAGATTCTGCGGCCGCTGTGACGGACCCCAGTTCGTCAACAGCCCGGATGATCTCCATATGCGTGCGTTCAATCGTCAACAGTGGCCTCCCCGTCCCTCGGCAAATCATGAGCAGAGGTAATGCAATGATGAAAATATAGAATTTTCACTCATGGATCATAAGCGGTAGCCTTCCGTCATCACAACTCTCTGGTTCATTTCTGGAAGGAAGGCCGTCATGGCGAAAGCACACAATCTTGGTTACCCCGGCATTGGAGAACACCGCGAACTCAAGCGGGCAACGGAAGCCTTCTGGAAGGGCAGGATCTCCGCAGCAGAGCTCACGGAAACGGGAAGGGAGATTCGGCAAACCAACTGGCGGAAACAGCAGAACGCCGGACTGGACCTGATCCCCGTGAATGACTTTTCGTTTTACGATCAAATGCTCGACATGAGTTGCCTGCTGGGGAACGTGCCCGGTCGTTTTCAATGGGAGGGCGGGCGCACGGACCTGAACACGATCTTTACTATGGCCCGTGGAACCGAAGGCGGAGCATCGCTGGTGGCCGACAAGGACTGTCAGACGGGCCGGGTCTCCACCTTCGCCTGTGAAATGACGAAGTGGTTCGACACCAACTACCACTACATCGTTCCTGAGTTTAGGTCCGATACAAAGTTCGCGCTGAGCGGCAGCAAAGTGTTTGACGAATTCGCAGAAGCACGAGCACTGGGCATCAACGCCAAACCGGTGCTGATTGGTCCCGTCACGTATCTGTCGCTGGGCAAAATTCAGGACTCTCTGAACCCAAAGCTGGATCCCTTCTCCCTGCTGGACAATCTGCTGGATGTCTACACACAGATTCTGCAACAGCTGGCCGACGCCGGCGCGGAGTGGATTCAGCTGGACGAACCGGTGTTCTCGCTGGATCTCACAGCCGCGCAGCGTGAGGCGATCCGCGTGGCCTATGATCGCCTGTCCCACAGAAAGAGGTCGGCAAAGCTGCTGGTGGCCACGTACTTTGGAGCCGTGGGAGACAACCTCGATGACTATCTGCAGCTTCCCGTTGACGCTTTGCACTTTGACTTTGTGCGTGGCGGCGATGACTTTGAGCACGTCCTGGCCAACTTTCCTGATGAGAAGATCCTTTCAGCCGGCGTTGTTGAAGGTCGGAATATCTGGCGGAATGACCTCGACGCCTCGAACAACCGACTGCAGCAGGCGCAGGAGGCACTGGGTTCTGAACGCGTGTGGGTGGCCCCCGGCTGTTCACTCAGGCATTGCCCCGTCACCCTGCGGAACGAACCTCAGCTGGATGAAGAGTTCCGCAGCTGGCTGGCCTTTGCCGATGAGAAGCTCACGGAAATCACGTGCCTGCGTGACCTGCTGAATGGCCAGAAAGATGAGCGCGTACTTGAAGCCAGTCGGCAGGCGGCTACCTCGCGGCAGAACAGCCAGCGGATTCACAGCGCTCACGTGCAGTCTCGCCTGGCGGGCGTGTGTGAGGCAGATTTCCAGCGGTATTCTGAGTTTGCCGTCCGGCAGCAGAAGCAGCGAGAGAAACTGCAGCTGCCGGATTTCCCCACGACCACCATTGGATCGTTCCCGCAAACCCCGGAAGTTCGCCGCGCTCGTGCCCAGTGGAAACACGGGCTGATGAGCGATGCGGACTACGACGCGTTTCTGAAAGAAGAAACCGCAAGGTGCGTCGCATTTCAGGATGAAGTGGAAATCGACATGCTGGTCCATGGCGAGTTCGAGCGCAATGACATGGTCGAGTATTTTGGGGAGAACCTCGAAGGATTCGCCTTCACCAGTAACGGCTGGGTGCAAAGCTATGGTTCTCGCTACGTGAAGCCGCCCATCATATTCGGTGATGTGAGTCGCCCCCGCCCGATGACCGTCTACTGGTCGCGGTACGCCCAATCACTGACCGAGCGTCCGATGAAGGGCATGCTGACGGGTCCGGTCACGATTCTCCAATGGAGTTTTGTTCGTGACGACCAGCCTCGGGCTGTCACCACGCAGCAAATCGCTTTGGCCATCCGTGATGAGGTGGTGGATCTGGAGTCCGCCGGCATTGCCGCCATTCAGATTGACGAGCCCGCGTTTCGCGAGGGCCTGCCTCTGCGGCACAGCGACTGGCAGCACTACCTGCATTGGGCCGTGAGAGCTTTCCGACTGGCCGCCGCGGGCGTACAGGACGACACCCAGATTCACACGCACATGTGCTACTCAGAGTTTAATGACATCATCGAATCGATTGCGGATATGGATGCCGATGTGATCACCATCGAGACCAGCCGGTCCAACATGGAGCTCCTCGACGCGTTTGTGGATTTTCAGTATCCCAACGAAATCGGCCCGGGTGTGTACGACATCCACTCGCCCCGTGTTCCGCCCACAGAAGAGATGGTCAATCTGATGAGCAAAGCCGACCACGTCATTCCCTCGAGGAACCTGTGGGTGAATCCCGACTGCGGTCTTAAGACTCGCCGCTGGGAGGAAGTGAAGCCTTCTCTCGTGCACATGGTGACCGCTGCGAAGGAGTTGCGTGCCAGAGTCTCGGTCAGCGAAGCCTGAACAGGGCCTGAATGGCAGCAGGTACTGTATACCCTGCTGCCATCGCCTGTCCTGAGTTCGGTGTCAGTCATATTGATTAAGTCGTTCGTGTTGCCGAAGAAAGTCACTGATGCAAATCAAAGAAATTCTGCTGCGAAGTCGTCCAACGTTCAGTTTTGAGTTCTTTCCTCCGCGCACAGAAGCCGGAGCCAGTGAGCTGTTTCTTACCATCAGGCGGTTGCAGCAACTGAAGCCATCCTTTGTTTCCGTCACTTACGGGGCGGGGGGCTCGACGCGTGAACGAACGCACGATCTGGTTGTTCGTATCGAACAGGAATTGAAACTGCCGGCGGTCTCGCACCTGACCTGCGTGTGCCACAGCAGGGAAGAGCTGGACCGCATCCTGCAGCGTTACAGCGCCTCCCGGATCGAGAACATCCTGGCACTGGGTGGCGATCCGCCGTCCACGCACGTTGACTATGACCGATCTCAGGATGCCTTCCGCTACGCAGAAGAGCTGGTGCGTTTTATCAAGTCCTTTGATGGTTCTTCACGGTTCAATGTGGGTGTCGCGGGATTCCCGGAAGGCCATCCGGCGACCCCCAATCGACTGCAGGAGATGGATTACCTTAAGCGAAAAGTCGACGCCGGGGCGGACTACATCTGCACTCAGATGTTCCTGGAGAACCACGACTTCTACGACTTTCGCGACCGCTGCGAAGTGGCGGGAATCCACATCCCCATCCTTGCCGGCGTGATGCCGATCACCTCGCACCGCAATATGCAGCGAATGTCTCAACTGGCACTGGGCGCACGAATTCCGGCGTCTTTGCAGCGAGCCGTTATGCGGTGTGCCGACGACGAAGCGGTCGAGCAGGTCGGCCGGCACTGGGCCACGGAGCAGTGTCGGGATCTGATCGACAATCAGGTCCGCGGGATTCACTTTTACACGCTGAACAGGAGCGAATCGACCATGCAGATCTATAAATCACTGGGAGCCCATGACTCGATGGCCCTGCAACTTTCGTGACGCCGTACGTCGCGCGGCGTAGCGGAACTCGTCAGGAGTTTCGGCCCGTTCAACGCAGGTTCCGAATTACGTCAGCCACCTCGGACCTCGGGCCTGGCGCCTCGGCCGAACGCTTCGGCCGAACGCTTCGGCCGAACGCCCTGACGACTTCTGCTGCGTGACCGTTCGTGCCAAATGCAGACCGTTTGTGACATGGCGTAGGGCGGGGCGGTCTGTGGCGTGTATCACGGGGGCCCACTCTTCCAATTCGCGCCCTCAATTCGACTGGCAGGCCATCATGAACACACACGACACCACGCCCCCCTCTTCACCGCCGCAACAACCCGCCCGCTATTTCGTGCGTTTGGCCGGACTGGTTGTGATACTGGCGGCCGCTTCGCGTGTGTTTGCCCCTGCGGCGCCGTTATCTGCTGACGAGGCGGCAGTCGCTGACAAGGCAGAGGGCGCAACAGACACGGCGAGTCCCGCTCCCGATCCACCAATTAAGTGGTTCTACAATGTGGATGACAGCGGACTGGCGATCGGCGGCTATGACGTCGTGAGTTACTTCCAGGGTGAGAAGCCGATCATCGGCCAGCCGGAGATCACGAAGACCCACAACGGCGTTCGCTATCAGTTTGCCACCGGGAAGAACGCTCAGACGTTTGCGGCAGATCCCGAAAAATACGTGCCGGCCTTCGGCGGGTGGTGTGCCATGGTTATGGGGCGGACCATGGAAAACAGCGGTGGGCCGCCGGCACGGTATCCGGCTGACCCGACCAACTATGTGATTCACAACGGTCGGCTGTATCTGTTTGTGAAAGCGTCAAACGTGGACGCCAAAGCCGTCTGGCAGGCAGACGCCGAGGAACGCATCCGTCAGGCGACGGCATTTTGGAACACGCGTCTGGAACTGGGGCGCCAGCATCCCGTAAAACCACCGGGCCTGAACCGCCTGGCCCGCATGGAGACGCTGCAGTTTGATTTTCTGATTGGCGACTGGGAAAGCCGCTACACGGTGCGAGTGTCTCCTGAGAACCAGGCCACGGCCACCGTCCGTGGCCAGTGGCATGCGTGGTACGGCTGGGATGGATTCGCGGTGTACGATGACTGGAAGCAGGTCGGCACGCTCAGCGGCAACAGCGGTCCGGCCATCCGCTCCTACGATCCATTCAACGATCATTGGGTCATGCATTACATTCCCATCAACGCGCCCCTGGAATCTGTCTGGCCGATGATTGCGTCGGCCGATGAAACGGGCGAGATCCACGGCGAGATGGCGGTTACTGACGGGCAGGGCAGGCGTTTTCTGCAGCGGATTCACTTTGTCGATATCGCGGAGGATTCGTTCACGTGGAGTTCGGACCGCTCCTGGGACGAGGGAAAAACGTGGATCCGAAACTGGGGTGTCGGTGAGAACACGCGCGTGAAGCCGCAGGACTGATCCGGCCGAGCTGGGGCCGCCTTCGCAGTGCCCGTCGGCCATTCGTGGTATCCTTGATGCATGAGCACAGATCCCGGCAATCATCAGAGCGTTTTTCGGGCCACATGGAGCACGGCCCTCGCCGCCTGGTGCGCAATCAGTGTTTCGCTGACTGTCACCTTTGCTTTAAGTGACGGGATTGTCCTCGGCACCGTACGTCCCGTTTATCTGAGTGTGCTGGGGATGGTGTGTGCGACTTTGTGGCTCGCCTGTGCGCCGATCATCGCGGCGGTCAGTCGATCCGCACTGCTGACGAGTTGTCACAGGATCGCCGCATTCGGCATTCATTTGCTCGCCGCTTTGTTATTCGCGCTGGCCTGCACGGGCGGATTCGCTGTGCTGATGTGGCTGGCAGATCGCGGGTTGCGGCAAACACCACTGCCGTTCGCCACCACGTTTCAGTCATCAACGTTCTACTTTCTGCTGGCGAATACCGTGTTCTATGGCTTTGTGGTGGCGAGCCAGCGATTTGTCGATCAGCGGAGCGAAGTGCAGGTGCTCCGCACCCGAGAGGCAAAGATGCAGTCGCAGCTCGTCACGGCGCGAATGGAGGTGATGCGGATTCAGATGCAGCCCCACTTTCTGTTCAACTCACTCAACAGCGTCAGTTCGCTGGTGCGGCTGGAGGAAAGCAACAAGGCCATTCAGGCTCTGCAAAAGCTGGGTGCCGTTTTACGAACGACGCTGGCGCAGCACGACCAGCCGTTCGCCACACTGGAATCGGAACTGGATGTTCTGCACGAGTACATGGAGCTGGAGCAAATTCGATTCGGAGAGCGATTGCGTTATGAGCTTGCCATCGCCCCCGACACCCGGCCGCTGTGGATTCCCCGCTGGACACTGCAGCCACTGGTCGAAAACGCCATCATTCACGGCATTGAACGAAAGCTGGATGCCGGTCAAATTGCCATTCGCGCAGAGCGCTGTGGTGAGCAACTGAGCATCGAGATCTTTGACGATGGCGTCGGCCTGAGTGAACGCCGCCCCAACGGCCTGGGCCTGGGAAACACTCAGCAGCGGCTGCAGGATCTGTACGGCGACAAAGCGAGCCTGGAACTTCGCTCCAATGGCGGTGGCACCACGGCCAGTCTGCGGCTGCCGATCCGGGAGACTGTCCATGACGAATGACATCCACTGCCTGATTGTCGACGATGAGCCGCTCGCCCGTCAGAGCGTGGAACACCTGCTGTCCCGCGCTGCGGGTTTCGCAGTGACACTTTCCACCGGTGACTCGCGGCAGGCGTTGACAGTTGCCCAGTCGGGCGTGGCCGATCTGATCTTCCTGGACATCCGCATGCCGGAACTGGACGGGATAACATTTTTGAAACAGCTCAACGAACACACGCTTGCTAAGGACGGGCGGCCCTATGTTGTGCTGGTGACGGCGTTCGATCAGTTTGCCCTGCAGGCGTTTGACTACGAAGCGCTGGACTACCTGGTGAAGCCTTTCTCCAACGAGCGTTTTCACGAGACGCTGCAGCGTGCGCGACGTCGCCTGCAGAATCGCGATTGCCCGGACGGCCGCCTGGTCCGTCGCATCGATCCGAACACCCCGGTCATTGAGTTCAAAACGCGGGGCGGTCCCATGTCACTTCAGCCCGCCGAGATCACGTGGATTGAGTCGTCGGGCCACTACGTCACCGTGTACGGGCCACAGCGATCCCATCTTTCCCGCGCACGCATTTCAGAAATTGAACAGCAGTTGCAGTCCAGCGGGTTCGTCCGCGTGCATCGGGGGGCACTGGTGAATCTCGCTCACATCACCCGGTGCGAAGCGTGCGCTGTTCACGGCCATCAGCTGGTCCTGCGGGATGGCAGCATCGTGCCGGTCAGCCGCAGACGCTGGTCACAGGTCCGGGATGCCGTCGCTCGTCAAGCCACCAATAAACACAGAAACGTGTAAGCCATGCCTGTCGAAAAAATCACTCCTGTTTTGAATGTCAGCGATATTGCCCAAAGCTTCGCCTGGTTTCAGACGCTGGGCTGGGAGCCATCCTTCTCCTGGAATGACGGCGGTCTCATGGGTGACGGTCCCCACTGCCCCGCAGAAGATGAGCACGGTCCTGCCGGGTTCGCCGGAGTCCGCTGCGGCGAAGTGACGCTCTTTTTGTGCCGCGACGGGCAGGGACCACGCGGGACGAGCGCACTGCCGGCTGATGGGGGCAGCGATGGCGTATGGATGACGTGGTGGGTCAGTGGCAAAAGCGAAGTCGACGCACTCTACGAAGTCGCCGTGGAGAATCACTTTGTGGTGACGCACCCGCCCACTGACGAACCCTGGGGCGTCCGGGAATGTCATCTGCGCCATCCCGATGGCCACGTCATCCGCGTCAGCTGCGGCCTGGACTAGCACGCGACTGTGCCCGTGGAGTGGTCGGCCTAACGGGGAACGACTCCTGACACAGGCGGCCCCAGGCACGCAATGATGCGCGAAATCACAGCCGCGTTAGAGAATGCAAAGGATGCCGCCGCAACCGGTTTCAAAGCCACAGCTGACGAGGCTGGCGGTAAGGATGATGATCAGTGCCGGGACTGTTCGCTCAAGTGCTGGTTTTGCAGACCTTCGACAGTTAGGCAAATAACCGTCTGAACGTGTGACATGCGAACTGCCGATGATACAATCGCCGATCGAAAACGACGTCACACCACTGGCAGCAAGCTGTTTGGTATCCGGCAGTTACCACTTGAAAACAGGCGAAGCAGGGACAACAGATTGAGCTTCGCATCCCCCTTCGGGAATCACTCACCGGATTTCCATTCAACGGGGCATTGGGCACAGCTGCCGGCAGGTCACAAAGGCATTGAGTTTCCAACCTGCGACAGAAGGCGGGATGACCAGCAATCGGCTTTACGTGCCGCGTTTTCGAACACAAAGTTTCCAACTATCTCCCGCGCCGCCTGAGACCGGCGCGATCTACAGACTCCAAGAGGTGCAACACACATGGCTGCTTCGACATCGGTTCTTGCGGAAAAACTGCACGAGTACCCACAACAGGATGTCATTGACGGAGCGTCAACCTCAATTCTGGATGACTGCCTCAATCAGCATTCAGGTGTGCTGCAACTGCTGCATCGTTACGCCGGTCGGACTTTCTGCACGCCAGGCAAGCGACTTCGCCTGGACGCACAGTCCTACTACCCGGATTACATGAACGGCACCGGGCTGGACGAACTGTGGATGTGCTGCACCGTGCCGATTGTGACGGGCGTGATCGACACCCGGACCAACAAAGCGCCTTTTCGCGAAGGCGAATCACACGTGCTGACGCCCGATGGACGCGTGATTTCTCTGCAGGATCTGATCACGGCCAACCCCGAAGCCATCATGGGCGAAAAGATCACCGCCTTTTCGAAAGCGCTTTACGGTGATCCAACGTGGCCAATCGTCTCCAAGAAATTCGACAACCTGAATCCGATTCCCCACCACCTGCACTGGTCCAAGTGGGAAGTCTACGACATCAACTCGTTCGACAATCCGGGCGTCAGTCCGTCCCACTACCACACCACGGCCATGGGGCTTTACCCCTTTGTCAGCAAAGACGAGTTCCTGGCCTGCATGAAACGTTTTGGTCAGGGCGAGTACAACGGCGTACGCCATCTGTCGCCGCACGTGATGATGCAGCTGGACAACGGTTTCGTGATGCCCAACGGCGTGTTGCACTCACCGACCGACCTGTGTACTCACGAACTGCACGTCACCATGGATGAGCACTTCCTGGCCGAGGACCTGACGCTGGATGGACGCATTGGCGCAGCGGACGCGTTTTATGCCTGCCGGGAAGAAGACTTTCCTCGGGACCGCCACGAAGACTGGGACTACCTGGTGGAAAAACTCGACTTCGAAGCCAACCAGGATCCTGACTTTGTGCGGAAGAATTCTCGCCCCGCCATCACGGCGGAAGAGTTTGTCGGTGACGGCATCGACGCGAAGTGGATCATCTACGGAGATTTCCTCGGTGACCAGAAGTGCTCCATGCTGCGACTCACCGTGGCACCTGGCAGCAAAACAAACTTCTGCCCGGAAAGCCCCGCGTTGTTCCACACCAACGGCGGCAGTGGTCGAGTGGGTCAGTTGGCCGTGCGATATCACCAGGACATGAAGCTGGGCGAGATTTATCCGGAAATCGGATTTATCACGCAGACAGCTTTGAACGGCGGCGGAGTCGAAATTGAAAACACGGGCAGCGAACCACTGGTCCTGACGTTCGACTTCCCGCAGAACGCCCACTCCCGAACGCCGGGTGTTGCGACGTAACATCGCGTCGGTCTCCAGTAACAGTTGTGAAGACTTCACCAGCGAAGCGCTGGGGGATGGTCATTGCGTCCGCGTTTTCTGCTGCCCTCGGTGCCTGGGGCACAGCCAAACGCCAGAGAAACTGATCAGTCGTGGCACGTCACGTTCGCGCACATGGCGGCACACGGCGACGGTGGGCGCGGCAGGCAGCGCCCCCTCAGGCGGGCCGGGCAGCATTCCGCTCCTGCCCCGACGGGCTCCATGGTATTCTGAAAATCTTCAAAGATTTCCGGTTGCCGACCCGATAGTTTACATGTAACATAAAAAAACACCGGAGCACCCCATGGCACCATCCCTGCAAAACGAACTGAAGAAACGCGGCCCTTTTGCGTCCGTGGAGCAGGAGGCGACGCTGGCCATCATGAGGACCAGCGACCTTCTGGAAAATCGCCTTGCGCGGTTGCTGCGGGAACACGGGCTGACGCTGTCGCAGTACAACGTGCTGCGGATTCTACGCGGGGAAGGCGGTCCGCTGCCTTGCCTGGAAGTGGCGGATCGGATGATTCAGGTGGCACCGGCCATCACCCGAGTCGTCGATCAACTGCTGAAACTGGATTTGATCGTGAAGTCACAGTCGGCCGCAGACAAGCGGGTCTACATGGTTGATCTGAAGCCAGCCGCCAAACGCCTGCTCGGAAAACTGGATGAGCCCATTCTTGATATGCACAGAGCACTGCTGCGTGGAGTCTCGAAGGCAGATCAGAAATCGCTCATTCGCATTCTGGAAAATCTGCGAACCGCCGTGGATGCCTGACACATTTACCCATTTAGTTTACATGTAATCCATAAAGGAGACCATGATGGAAATTTCCCGACGCAACGCGCTGTCTGTGACCACCGCCGGACTGATCCACATCGCCGCCAATCCGCAGTCGGTACTGGCCGATCCCTCGCCGCCGCCCGAACTTCTGATTCGTCAGGCGGCGGAACGCGGACACACGGATCTTGGCTGGCTGCAAAGCTACCACTCGTTCTCCTTCGGCCAGTATTACGATCAGCGGCACATGGGGTTTCGTTCGCTGCGTGTGATCAACGATGACCAGATTGCTCCAGGCCGCGGGTTTGGCACGCACCCTCACCGTGACATGGAGATCATCTCCTATGTCCTGGAAGGCGCGCTGCAGCATCGTGACAGCACAGGCAGAGGGGCCATCATCACACCAGATGACATTCAGATGATGTCGGCAGGTTCCGGCATCACGCACAGTGAATACAACCCCTCAAAGACGGCCGACAACCATTTCCTGCAAATCTGGATTCAGCCGGCTGTCCGCAAAACGCGTCCACGATACAGCGATCAGAAAGTCACGCGGGAACAGAAACGCGGGCAGTGGCGAAAGATTGTCGGGCCCGAGCATTCCGATGCGGCCGTGACGATTCGACAGGACGCTTCGATTTTTGCCACACAGCTGCAACAGGGGGAAACGATGAAATTCACCGTTGAGCGGGGACGCCATGCCTGGCTGCAGGTCGCCCGTGGTTCACTGGTGGTGAATGGAACCCGCCTGCGTCGCGGCGATGCGATTGCCACCAGCCGAGCCACACAACTGCACACCCAGGCACTGGAACCGACGGACGCACTGCTGTTTGACCTGGCCTGATACCGCCTGCCCAACGACTTGACATGTAATCCACGCCTGCATTCTGCGGGAACCAAACGCTTCGGCCACACGGTCGTTACCACACCCCCTGACTGGAAAGCCAACTCATGACGTCTCCCAAAATCGCTGGTCGACAACCCATTCAAGTCCCCCTGGAGCAGGGTGAGCATTATTGGTGCGCCTGCGGACTGTCAAAGTCTCAGCCATTCTGCGATGGCTCTCATCGCGGCACGGGCATCGAACCGCTTGCCTTCACAGTCGACCAGGAACAGGAGGGCTATCTGTGCCTGTGTAAGCACACAAAGAACCCACCGTACTGCGACGGCAGTCACAGTCAGCTGGATACGGCGGACGCAGCCCCCCAGGCCGCGACATCCAGTGAGGCCGAAGATGGACCACCGGCGGCTGTGGCCACTCCTGAAGAACCCACCGTCGAGCTGATTCACGCGCTGGCGCGGGACGGACTGGAGAAGACGGGGCACCACGGTCCCCTCGCGGCGATGGGTGTGCCCCGGTCTGAGCTGCCCCAATGGGACGACATTCAGATGGTGACCGCCCAGATGGCCACCAAACCGCTGGCCGATGATGCCCCCGTAGGGACCGACCTGGTGATTGGGCCCAATGCGAAAAAACCACTGCGACTGGAAATTCCCATCTTCGTTTCCGACATGAGCTTTGGCGCACTGTCTGAAGAAGCGAAAGTCGCCATGGCGCGAGGCGCTGAACTGGCAGGCACAGGAATCTGCTCGGGCGAAGGCGGCATGCTGCCCGAAGAACAGGCGGAAAACACCCGTTATCTGTACGAGCTGGCCTCCGCAAAATTTGGCTATGCTGACGAACTGCTGCCGAAGATCCAGGCCTTCCACTTCAAGGGCGGGCAGGGTGCCAAAACGGGCACCGGTGGTCATCTGCCGGGCAACAAAGTGAAGGGAAAAATTGCTCAGGTCCGTCGACTGCCGGAAGGTCAGTCGGCCGTTTCACCGCCCATGTTCACCGACTTCACAAGTGCTCAGGACTATCGCGACTTTGCCGATCACGTGCGGGACGTCAGTGGCGGTGTGCCGATTGGCTTCAAGCTGTCGGCGCAGCACATTGAAAAGGACGTCGACTTTGCCCTGGACGCTGGCGCAGACTACATCATTCTGGATGGACGCGGCGGGGGAACCGGAGCAGCACCGCTGATCTTTCGCAACAACATCTCTGTGCCCACCATTCCGGCGCTGGCCCGCGCCAGAAAACACCTGGACAGCAGCGATCGCCGCGATGTGACGCTGATTATCACTGGCGGCATTCGCACGCCGTCGGATTTCATCAAGGCGCTGTGCCTGGGGGCCGACGGGATTGCCGTGGCCAACTCGGCCATGCAGGCCATTGGCTGCATCGCGGCGCGAATCTGCAACACCAATAACTGTCCGGTCGGCATCGCCACACAGCAGGGACACCTGCGGGCCAGACTCAATGTGGAGAATTCGGCCGCCCAGCTGGCACGGTTCCTGAAGGCGTCCACAGAACTCATGCAGGTGATGGCTCGCGCCTGCGGTCACCACCACCTGAGTGAGTTTTGCCTGAGTGATCTGACCACCTGGAAGAAGGATATGGCAGATCTGAGTGGAGTGGCCTACGGAGGCGTCCGGCAGGGCTAGAGGTTCGCAGGGCGGGCTGCAGCAGACAGAACTGTGGGCGACGGACGCTCGCCGCCGTACGGCCCACAGCGACGTTCGCAGCTCGTCTGTTTCCGCTTCACACAGTCGCATCCCGGCTGGCGGTGCGGCTGTCCGGATGCATCGACCGCCGCAAACCCTCAGTGGGACCTGACAGATCAGATTCGCAGAAAACAGGGCACAACCGCATGTGGTTCTCGTCTTCGTGCTGTGCATCCACAGGGCTGCTGCTTTACACTCGTGGCAGGCAGCAGAGCGTTTCATCGATTATTCCGGGCCGCGGCAGTGTACTCCGACGGGAAGGAACCCGCGGCCATCCGCAAGCACATGCCATGAACGATCACAAACAACATCTCCCGGCGCGAGGCTGCCGCAGGCTGATATTTTCGCTGACGATTCTGGCCGCACTGGCGCCCCGTTCTCTGCCCGCAGACAAACAAGCCCGGCCCAACGTGCTGTTCATCGCCATCGATGATCTGAATGACTACGCACTCGGACTCAACGCCGAGTTTCGTGCCGCGACACCGCACATGGAACGGCTCGCCCGGCGCGGCACACTGTTCACGAATGCTCACTGCGCGGCTCCGGCCTGCAATCCGTCTCGAGTCAGCGTGATCACAGGAGTATCGCCATCGACCAGCGGGGTCTACATCAACCGGGACGACTGGCGTGAGAACGCCCGCCTGAAATCCGTCACGACGCTGCCACAGCACATGAGAAACCACGGTTACCGGGTGATCGGCGGTGGCAAACTGTACCACGCAGCCAACCTGTCCCAGCAGGGGCTGGAAGGATATCTCGATCCGCGGCCATGGCATGAGTACTTCCCGTCAACCACTCGCCAGCTGCCCGACGCTTTCATTCCTTCCGGGCACTCCAGAAACGGGTCCAACCGCTTCTACGGTGGTCGCTTTGACTGGGATGCGCTCGACATTTCCGACGCAGAGATGGGCGACGGGCAGGTTGTGGCATGGGCAGAACGGCAACTGTCCAAGGCACACGATGCGCGCCTGTTTCTGAGCGTTGGCATCTACCGTCCACACATCCCCTGGTACACGCCGGCCCGCTGGTTTGACAAAACCCCGCGTGATCAGATCAAACTCCCGGAAGATCCGCGGCGGGACGTGCAGGATGTGCCCGAGACGGCCGTCGACTCCACAAAACAGCAGTGGCATCAGTGGCTGGCGGACAACGGAAAGTGGAAGGACGCCACGCACGCTTATCTGGCGTCGGTGCGCTTCGCCGACGCCATGGTTGGGCGACTCATCGCAGCGCTGGATGCCAGTCCTCTGGCAGACAACACAATCATCGTGCTGTGGTCTGATCACGGCTACCATCTGGGTCACAAACAGCACTGGGAAAAACGCGTCCTCTGGGAACAGGCCACTCATGTGCCGCTGATTGTCGTGGACTCCCGAATCCCGGCCAGTGCGAACCAACGATGCAACACTCCCGTCAGCCTGCTTGATTTATACCCCACCCTCTGTGACCTGTGCTCACTTGATCGTCCAGCGCATCTGGAAGGGGAAAGCCTGAAACCGTGGCTGCAAAGTGCGGACCGGGCGTCCCGCCGCGCCGTCGTGACAACTTACCAGTTCAACAATCACTCCATCCGTTCTCGTCACTGGCGCTACATTCGCTACGCTGACGGCAGCGAAGAGCTGTACGACCATCGCATTGATCCGGGGGAGCGCCGCAATGTGGCAGCAAGGAGTGCGTCGGCGGACGTCATCCGGCGACTGGCCGCGTTTCTGCCGGAATACAACGCTCCGCAGAAAAACGTAAGACGTTTGAATGCCGGCGGCACAAAAAAATGATGGCCCGCTGCCCACCATCAGTCGTCGTCATGATCAGCAGAGGCCGCCAGCCATCCGCACAGCGCCGGCCACCGGCTGTTCGACCAGCACGGCGCCTCGGCTGTCTGCTCGCTGCAGCAGAGTTAACAACTGCTGTCGGAATTCCGGCTGGTGAATGAGCACACCCCCCGTCATGGCCAGCACACAGTCATCCGCCAGTGCGAGCCGCTCGGTGACCGTGGTCACCATGGTGGCCAGATGGCCGGCCGCCGTGCTGATGACCGACTGAGCGACATGATCGCCCTGTGCGGCGCAGTCAAAAACGACGGCCGCCAGGCGGGCGATTTCGGACGGTGACTGGCTGCCTGCGGGAATCACTGACACCAGCTGGCTGGCCGTCTGCAATTGCAGGGTGTTCAGCAGCTCGCTCAGAAGTCGCGTCTCCGGTCGGCGTCCATCGGCCATCTGTGTCGCCTGCTGCAGTGCGGAACGGGCGATCTGATAGGCGCTGCCTTCATCGCCCAGAACGTGGCCCCATCCGCCCGTTCGACAGGTCTCTCCCGCTGAATTGCGTCCCCAGGCCAGCGAACCGGTGCCCGCGATCACCGCCACGCCCGTCTGATCCGCAGACGCAGCCGCCAGCACAGCCTCCACGTCCGTTCTCACGATGGCGTCTGAGGCCACCGACAGCGACTGAATCCACTCGTGCAGGCGGACTCGGTCAGCTTCCCGCCCCGCACCGGCAGCACACAGACACACGGCGCGAACCTGCCCGCTGACGCCAGTCCGAACGGCATCCAGCGCCTTTCGAATGCTGGTGGTCGCAACCGTGAAACCGGCAGAACGCAGATTTCCCGGACCAGCCACAGCAGTGGCCAGCGGAACGAAGGGCCAGGGCGCGGCGGCGGACGCCAGCCACGCGACCGTACTGGTTCCGCCTGCGTCGATGCCGATGACGTATTCTGTCGCCATGAGTGATCTGTCGCTTAGGAGTGATCTGCCTGAAGGGCCACACGCAGCTGGCCGCCGGCCCGCTCAAGTGCACTGCGGGCGGCTTCCGGCGCGAGGCCACACCGCACGCACACAACAGTGGTTTTCAGTTCTCCGTCGCAAGCCTGCAGATGGGGCTCCACATCCACTTCCGACAGTCCGGTCAGTCGAGCGGCCAGCCTCCGCGCACGCGCAGTCAGCTTGGTGTTGGTGGCCCGCAGATCGACCATAAGGTTCCCGTACGTTTTGCCCAGCCGCACCATCGTGCCGGTCGTGAGCATGTTGAGTACCATCTTGGTGGCCGTTCCGGCTTTCAACCGTGTCGACCCGGTGATGACTTCCGGTCCCACCACCGGCGTGATCATGACATCAGACACGGCCTCCAGTGGGCAATCGGCATTGCACGCCAGTCCCACAGTCGCGGCGCCGATGTCCTGAGCGTGCTGCAGCCCGCCAATCACATAGGGCGTGCGGCCGCTGGTCGCAATGCCCACGAGAACATCCGCCGCAGACAGCTGATGCGACTGCAAATCCCTGACGGCTGTTTCCGGCTGATCCTCGATACCTTCGGCCGCACTGTGCAGCGCCTCATAGCCTCCGGCAATCACGCCGACCACCAGTTCTGCGGGCGTATTGAAGGTGGGTGGGCATTCAGACGCATCCAAAACGCCCAGCCGCCCCGACGTTCCGGCCCCCAGATACAGCAGCCGGCCCCCCTGGGACAGTCGTGCGGTGATCACGTCAATCGCCTCGGCAATCCGTGGTGCCTGATCGGCGACCGCAGTCGCCACCTGAGCATCTTCTGTGTTCATCAGCCGCACAATCTGCAGCGATGACAGGGTGTCAATCTGCTGCGATGCCGGATTCTCGGCTTCCGTCGTCAGACTTCCCAGCGGCCGTTCAGTCTCGTTCGAGTTCATGTTTTCGTTGCGTTATCATCAGACTCACGTTGATTGAAAAGGCACAACGGGCACCGTCTTTTCTTCCGCTGCGGGCAGCCGTTTGCAATTCGCCTGTCCGTCGCCGCCAGATCCCTCGCAACCTCCCCTGCAACTTCCTGCCAACTCTCGCCCCGTCCTGTCAGAACTGCTGGAGTCCACACAGTTGACCATTGACCTGGGATTTATCGATGCCACCGTCATGGTGATCCTGATCGCCATCTCTCTGGCGATTGGCATGTGGTCGAGCCGCAAAAACAGCGACGTGGAATCTTATCTGGTCGGCGGCCGATCTCTCCCGTGGTGGGCCATCCTCGGATCCATTGTGGCAACAGAAACCAGCACCGCAACTGTGCTGAGCATCCCGGGGGTGGGCTACAGTGACACGGGAATGCGCTGGCTGCAGCTCGCCTTTGGATTCCTGCTGGGACGGTTCGTGGTCGTCACCGTTTTTCTGCCGCTGTACTTTCAGGGCAGGCTGCTAACGGCCTACCAGGTCCTGGAAACTCGCTTTGGCAGGGCCACCAAAACGGCCGCCGCGCTGCTGTTTCTGATGACTCGCAACCTGGGGGATGGACTCAGGCTTTTTTTGGCCGGGGTGGTCGTGCATTCGCTGCTGGGAATCTCCTTTCCACTGAGTGTCGTGCTGATGAGTGGAGTGACCATCGTCTACACGTTCTTTGGCGGCCTGCGATCTGTCATCTGGAATGACTGCATTCAGTTTGTCATTTACATGCTGGGTGGTGTGGCGGCCGTCTTCATCATTGTTCATCAGATCCCAGGCGGCTGGGATCAGCTCATCACTTTTGCCGAAAACACCAATCGACTGCAGATCTTCGAGTCGTCGTTCGAGCTGTCCAGCGCGTACAACATCTGGGCCGGGTTGATCGGGGGCGCGGTACTGACAATCGGGACACATGGCACTGACCACATGATGGTGCAGCGCTACCTGAGTGCCCGCAGCGAACGCGACGCAGGACGCGCCGTGATGCTCAGCGCCTTCGTGGTCCTGTTTCAGTTTGCCATGTTTCTGTTCATCGGCGTGCAGCTGGCCTGTTTTTATTCGCTGGATGGAAATATGGCGCCCGCCAAATCCGATCAGGTTTTCGCCCATTTTCTCGTCAACCACTTTCCACAGAATACGGGGCTGACGGGGTTGATGCTGGCCGCCATCCTCGCGGCCGCCATGTCCACACTCTCCAGCTCGCTCAGCGCGTCCGCATCGTCCGTGCTGAACGATCTGTATGTGCCCAGCTGTCGCACGCCACCCAGCGACCAGCGCCAGCTGCAGCTGTCGCGCTGGCTCACACTGGCTTTTGGAGTGCTGCAAATGGCCATCGGTATCTTCGCAATGTCGCTGGCGGATACCGTCGTCAACAACGCGCTGACGATTGCCGGATTTTCGGCCGGCCTGCTGCTGGGCGTCTTTTCACTGGGCGTCCTTGTTGATCGCGCGGGCGAGGCCTCGGCGTTGAGCGGTCTCACCGTGGGGCTGATTGTCTTAAGCGTCGTCAAATTTGGGCTCAAAGACGAGTCGGGGGGAAGTGTCGTGGCGTGGCCATGGCTGGCGCTGACTGGAGCGACCGCCACATTCCTGACGGGACTGGCGGTTGCCTTCGTCTTTCCAAAAACAAAGGCATTAACACAATGAAGATCGTGGGCCTGATTCTGCTGGCCACCTGCAGCCTGCCTGCCGCAGCAGACGATGTCGTTCTTACAGGACTGGATGTTCTGCAGCGAGACCACTACCGCATCCTGCACGGACAGCGCGTGGGGCTGATCACCAATCACACCGGCTGCAGCGTGGATGGCGTCAGTGGTGTGCGGCTGCTGGCAGGCAGTGATGCCGTCAAACTCACCGCTTTGTTCAGCCCGGAACATGGATTGGAAGGCAAACTGGACATCGCGAAGATTGACGACTCGCGCGACGCCAACACGGGCCTGCAGATTTTCAGTCTGTATGGCACAACGCGACGGCCCACGGCCGACATGCTGCAGGCTGTCGACACACTTGTGTTTGACATTCAGGACATCGGCTGCCGCTTTTACACCTACATTTCCACGATGGGCGAAGCCATGCGGGCCGCCGCCGAACACGGCAAACGATTCGTGGTGCTCGACCGCCCCAATCCCATCAACGGAATTGATATAGCCGGCCCGATGCTCGATGCCGGCAGGGAATCCTTCGTCGGCTTTCATGCGCTGCCCGTGCGACACGCCATGACGATTGGCGAAATCGCGAAGATGCTCAAAGCAGAACTGCAGCTCGATTTGGAGTTGACCGTTGTGCCGTGCGAGGGCTGGCAACGCCATGAGTTCTGGGATGCCACCGGGCTGACGTGGATCAATCCTTCGCCCAATATGCGGAGTCTGACTCAGGCACTGCTGTATCC
Source organism: Planctomycetaceae bacterium (assembly GCA_024742875.1). Lineage (GTDB taxonomy): Bacteria > Planctomycetota > Planctomycetia > Planctomycetales > Planctomycetaceae > Fuerstiella. Next base: position 173,921 of record JANSXP010000003.1, read on the forward strand.
GGGGATCGGACTGATGGAGACGACGAACGTGTCCGTTGGCCGCGGCACCGACACGCCGTTCGAAGTTCTGGGGGCTCCCTGGATCGATGGGCGCCGGCTGGCCGCGGAACTGAATGCCCTGAATTGCCAGGGGGTCCGCTTTGTGCCCATTCGATTCACACCGGAAAGCAGCAAATTTCAGGACAGGCCGTGCGGCGGCATCAACATCATCGTGACTGATCGCGAAACGTTTCACCCTCTGCAGACAGGGTTCGCCATCGCCACATCAATCCGCAGGCTGTATCCGAGGGACTGGGAGGTGGACGGCTATCTGAGGCTGCTGGGCAACCAGAAGACGTTCAGCGCTGTCGTGGCTGGCTCTGTGGCCAGCGAAGTGCAGCAGACATCCACTGCCGGACTGGATGACTTTCGCCGTCGACGGCAGCTCTATTTGATCTACGACTGACAGCGCAACGGGCAGGCTGACCACTGCTTCAGCAACGCTCCCCCTGCGCCACTTTCCCGTTTCCAATGGAGTCGACGATGACCGCTCAACTGCTTCACCGCGCCCGCGTTTTGGTGCTGTCCGCAATTTTGATCGCTCTGGGTGCCCAAACGTCGTTAGCCCAAACGTCGCCGGCTCAAACGTCGCCGGTCGAGAGTCGCCCCCCAGCCAGCAGTTCTGCACAACTGGCCGACAAACTCTTGCCACTGATTGAAAATCATGAGGGCCGCGTTGCCGTCTCAGTGCTGCATCTGAAGACCGGCGACCGCTTTGATTATCGCTCCACAGCCGTGATGCCGACCGCCAGTTTGATCAAACTTCCCCGGCGCGTGCCTGATCTCGCTCTGCCGTCGCGACAACCGGGAACTGCTGCTGGTCACACTGGGCTCCGCCTCGACACAGAGCCGTTATGCGGATTCCCGCAATTTGTTTCGCTGGGCATGGCAGCAGTTGTCAGGACAACAGCGCAGTGGCGGGTCGGAAGCTCCCTGAATCAATCGTACGGGCCCGACAGACTCACACCGCACCGGCTCATTCCCACGGCCGTTTAAGTCATGTCCGCAGCCTGCGACGGGTTGCTCAGACTGTGAACCAGGGCCAGCGCGGCGGCTTTTGCGGCGCGGTGGTAGCGGGGACCCAGCTCCAGTGGTGTCAGGGACTCGTGATTGAAGCAGATTGAGATGACGCCGTACCCTACCGACCGGCATTGCCGACGAGGGACAGCAGGATAAGCCTCACGCAGCAGGTCGGCGGACCAGTCGACCAGTCGATCGATCCAGCCCCGCATCCGGGTGCGAATTTCCACAGACTCGGCGCTGGCCGCGATGAGGGCTTCGAGCACCAGCAGCGATTCGGCCGTGCTGACCGTCGTGGCAGGAAACAGATAGGTCATCAGCTGCTCGATGGGAGTCAGATGCGTTGCCTGAGCCATATGATCAGCCAGCATGCGGTCGTATTTTCCAATCACGCGTTCCGCCAGCGCGTGCACGAGTTGCTCCCGATTCCCCACGTAATGCCGCAGGATGCTGCGTTTCATCCCCGCTTCTGCCGCGATGGCCTCCAGCGAACTGCCCTCCATGCCAAATCGGGCGACGCACCGCTCAAAGGCATCGAGTATTTCTGCCGTTCTTTGTGCAACCAGGCTCGGGCGACCCATGACGCTTCTCCTTTATTGTCACTATTGACAATTTATCGCACGTGCGTATATTGTCAACCGTGACAACTTAATGTTTCGCCTGTGTCGTGCCCTGCTGTTCGGAAGGATGAGCCCGTGAAATATGACTTTCTGCCCTTCAAGATGGCGGCAACTGCCAGTGTGTGGCTTCTGTGTGCCGGCTGGGCGACCGCGCAACCCGGCGATATCGCGGACGAGGTTTCGTACACCAATGACATTCGCCCCATTGTCAACAACTTCTGCACAACCTGTCACGCGGGTGAGGATCCGGAAGGCGACTTTGTGCTCACCAGCTACGAGGACGTGCTGCGGCATACCAAAGACGGAGAACTGCTCAAACGTATCAACGATGTGGAAGACCCCATGCCTCAAAATGGCCTGATGCCAGCCTACATGCGACGACTGTTCAAAGCCTGGGCCGCGCAGGGTTTTATCAACAGGGGACAGTCCCGTCCGGCGACCGAACGTCAGCAGATGACGCAGTTTGAAGCGCCGGATATCACGCCGATCGACATCAATGACCAGGGATTCGAGATGCTGGAGTATCTGCAGGGTCACTGGGTGGGGTCGATGAATCTGATGGGGCAGGACTTTGACTGGTGGGCGTTTGACTTTCGCCCCATCGCGGCGTCTCACATTCATGCCATCTTCGAGGGAGGCACAATCGGCAACCTGTTCACGTCATTCTTTGTGACCGAGTTTCGCGGTCGCCGCACCATCATGGCCCGCAACGGCGGGCTGCTGAATGGCATTTACCGCACCAGTTACTTTGTGCTCGACAAGGTGCAGTACGGACGCGACTGGGCCCGGTACCGCCTGGTGGACGCCCACGGAGGTGCCGACATCATGTCCATGGAACTCACGTTTCGGGGCGATTCCCTGGAGTTTCAAGCGTGGACCAGTCGCTTTGGCCTGACGGAACCCCGCCCACACATGCACTTCAAAGGTCAGCGGATGCACGCCGAACTTGCCGCCACGGCTGCCAGCAACGTGGGGTTCCCTCGAAACGTCGTGGACTTTGATTTCACAAAGGGACTGCCCAAACCGACCTGGGCCGACAGTTATCCGATGACCTCAGCCAGTTACATCTGGGAAGGTGGCCAACAGCCAGCGCCAACGATCGAAGAAATGGGAAAACGAGCCAAAGACCCCAGACGCATCGACCAGATGCCACACCTTTCCCGGCTGACGGTCTCCGTGCGACGCACGCCCACGACCAGCGACAAAAAGCTGCTCGTGTATCTCTCGCGGGATCCGCTGGTGAATCCGCAGGGGACGTTCATCAAACAGTATGGCTACATCCGCGAGGACCTGCTCAATACGCTGCTGTCGTTTCCGGAACTGGCGAAGACGCAGAGCGCCTTTACGTTCACCTATCTGCATCCCGGCGAGTACTACCTGACTGTTATTGCCGACATGGACGACGATGGTTTTCCGTCACCCGGTGATGTCACCCACGCACGCCGCAAAGTCCTTGTGAAACCCAAGTCCCACGCGAGGATTTCCATTAGCGATCTGAACGTCGCCAATTAGTCCGCGGGGGCCATCACACGTTCAGCCGCCCGACTTCTCATCGTCTTCCAGCGGCCGGCTGCCCTCAAACGGCCCCCACAAGACTCTCTGTGGGTATTCTTTCGCATCTTTGTAGGCGGCGGGACGATAATTGGGATTGGGCCGTGGTATTCGCGCCCCGACATGATCGAAGTAATCCATCATCTCACCAAACAGGCGTTTGTGCGTCTGCTGTGCTGCGGGCGCGATGTTGTGCACTTCACCGCGATCCGCCTGCAGGTCAAACAGCATGGGAATGTCGGGACGTTCGTAAAAGTGCAGCAGCTTGAAGTGACCGGACACCACGGCCGAATGTGGCATGCTGGTGCGATAATGCGGATAGTGAAAATAGAGATTGCGGTCTAAGAACGCGGAGGCAGGTGTCTGCCCGGCCAACATCGCGGCCAGGCTCACGCCATCGATATTCGGCAGCGCCGCCGGATCGCCGCCCGCCCAGTCGACGAAGGTCGGCAGCAGATCGTAGTTAACCACGTTGGCAGTAAACACTGACCCTGCTTTGATGCCAGGTCCCCGCACAATCATCGGCACCCGAATTCCTCCCTGCCAGACCCACCACTTGGCCGCGTGATGCGGCTGCGTGAATCCCTCAGTCAGCTGCAGTTCTTTGTGCCGATAGCCATTGTCAGAAATCAGGACCACATATGTGCTGTCAGCGATCCCCAATGCGCGGATCCGATCCAGCACCGCACCAATGCGGCCATCCAGATCTTCGGCCATACCCAGCCAGATCGCCGGGTCCTCTTTCCGCCGTACGGTCCCGGCCGTTTTTCCGATCTTCCTGTAATAGGCCTGCACCAGCGGGTGCCGGACATACTTTTCGCGGGTAGCGGGCAGGCATTCACGACCAGCGTGCATCGCGTAGTGGGAAATCTGCAGATAAAACGGCTGGTCCGCCTGGGCCTGCTCACTCATAAATCGCAGCGCCCGGTCCGTCACACTAAACATCAGCTTGGGATCCGTCAGGTCATCCGGCAACCGCTGCCCCGCGTCTTTGGGCAGCGTATTGCCCGGACTGTTGCTGGTGTCGCCATCATGCAACACGTAGCCTTCCTCGCCGGGATCCCCACGCATATGCCACTTGCCGATGTGTGCGCTGACATAGCCCAGCGGCTTCAGCGCCTCAGGGATGGTCACCGTGTCCGGGTCGATCGTCATGTCCGAAACGCACGGAATCACGGGGAAGTCCGGATAGCCCTTTTCATCGAATTCCGCTTGCCCCCGATCGTTCATGAAGACAGTAAACCCGTTGCGTGGCGAAGACTGTCCCGTCTGCACACACACGCGAGACGGAGAACACTGCGGAGAAGCATACGCGCTGGTAAACTTCATGCCCTCGCGCGCCAGCCGCTCCACATTGGGCATCTGCACCACCGGCATACGCGAATTGGGAGCCCGCTCATCCATCGCCACGGGGGATCCGTTCCACGCCCAGTCATCGATCAACAACAGGACGATGTTGGGCTTGTGCTCTGTGGCGACGCACGTACTGCCGCTTATCAGCGCTGCCAGCCAGAGAAAGGTGATCCGTTTTTTCATCAGTCGTCTGCTCCCGCCTGGTCGGTGGATTGTGTCTTTGACACTGCCGATCGAGGACAGATTTCGTTAGCACAAACCTGATCAGAATGATGAGAATCGCCTGCAGCGTGCTTTCGCGGTCCACAAATGAAGGCTCGCAAGTGGAGGCCGGCGAACTGCGGGCACGGCGGTTCTCAGATCACCCTACTTGCGGATCATCGCGGGCAGGCCTAAAAACAGGGCTGCCGATGCCGTCAACCAGTCCGTGCGAGGTGTATATGCCTGCCCCAACATCATGCAGCAGCGACCTGATCGCCATAGACAGTCCTTCCCCCCGTCGCCGCACCGTATTTCGCTGGCTGCTGTCGGCCTGCTGCCTGCTGATCACCGTCTCAGCAACATCGGCCTCCGTCCGGCCTGCCAATAACAGGCGCCCCCCCAACATCATCCTTGTCATGGCGGATGATCAGGGCTGGGGCGATACGCACTACAACGGGCACCCGTTCGTCCGCACGCCCGCGCTGGATGCCATGGCGGCCGAGGCGTTTGTCTTTGATCGGTTTTATGCGGCTGCCCCCGTTTGCTCGCCCACGCGTGCCAGCGTCATGACGGGCCGGCACCCGATTCGCACAAAGGTCACCAACCACGGACGGTACATGCGGCCGCACGAGCAAACGATTGCAGAAACGCTCAGGGCGGCCGGCTATGTGACGGGCATGTTTGGCAAAGTTCATCTGGGCTCCGGTCAGCCGGACTCCCCCTGCAATCCCGGGGGCATGGGATTTGACGAGTGGGTCATCGGCCTGAATTTCTACGACAACGATCCCTACCTGAGCCGCAACGGCACGATTGAACACCGCAAAGGCAAAGGGAGCGTTCTGGCGATGGACGACGCGATCGACTTTTTACGGCGGCACAAAGAAGGCGAACAGCCCGTCTTTGCGGTAGTGTGGTTCCCGTCTCCTCATGATCCTCATCAGGAAGTGCCCGAGGGGCCCTCACTTTACGACGGTGAAAAACAGGCGGGCTATTATCGTGAAATCACGCTGCTGGATGAGCAGATGGGCAGGCTGCGACGGACACTGAAGGATCTGGAAATTGCCGAGAACACCATCCTGTGGTACTGCAGCGACAACGGAGGTCTGAATGAGGCCACATCCGGTGGACGGAAGAAGAAGGGCAGCATTTACGAAGGCGGCCTGCGCGTTCCGTCTGTCATCGAGTGGCCCGCCGGCCAACTGCACGGTCGCACGTCTGTGCCGGCATGGACGTGCGACATCCTGCCGACAGTCCTGGCGCTGGCAAACGTGAAAACAAAACTGCCGCATTCACTGGACGGTACCGACATCAGCCCCATCATCACCGGGCAGGCTGATCAGCGCAGCCGCCCCATGGGATTTTGGCACAACCTCCAGCCGGGGCAGGCCACCTGGAGTGATCGCATTCAGAAAGCGATCCTGGAAAAGCAGCAGACCGATGCCCCATTGCCGCACAACGCCCAGCGAATGGCGAAGGATGTGGACGAGTTTCCTCAGTTCCCGGAAACAACGGCCAAAGGACACGCCGCCTGGACTGACTGGCCGTGGAAACTGCATCGCATCAACGGCTCAGAATACGAGCTGTACCATCTGGTCGATGACCCCATGGAGTCACGGAACCTGGCAGCCAGCCCCGAGCAACAACGGCGCGTGACCATCATGAAAAGGCAGTTGGACAAGTGGATGCGTTCGGTCATTCGCAGCCTTAACGGCGCAGACTATGACGGCGCAGACTATGACGGCGCACGCGTTCAAAGATAGACCGTCCGGCAACAGCAAAGACAGAAGATCCGGCGTTGACCGATCAGGATCCTGGATAGGTGGGCGGGAAGATTTGATCGAGGCTTCTGAAGAGCCCAAGCAACTTGTCACGCGCCCAGCCTTCCTCCAGAACAGATTTGAAGGTGTGATCCAAAAAGACGGCGGCATCAGCACCAAACGCCCAGATGGACACGCCCAGCAGGCCAAATGCCAGGGTGGGCACGAGACACTGCAGCAGCAGATCGGCGACTTTGTCGAGTACGCCGGACGAGTACTGTGGTCGCTCATACAGGCGTCGAATGGCCACTTCCCTGGTCAGGAGTCGCAGCGCATCGACTGAATCGAGTGCCTGCAGTTCCGGCGGTCCGGTGTCAACGGAGCGTCCCTTGGCGTACGTCCCCACAAGAAGATCCAATTGCCGATCAGTCAGTGTTCTTACGCCACATGTATTCATGCTACCCCCCACGACATTCCCAAAGCCCATCACTGTTGGCTGTCGGAATCGGTTTTTCCATCGTGAGTGAGGCTGCCCACTTCGGAACTAGTGTTATCCCCAGGCAGAATTCCGGTGGTTCGGTTCTTCCTGACGGTGGTTCCCGTGACAGCGACTAATGCGGTTGCAGATTTGGGAATGAGAAGTCGTCATCGGGCAATGGCCGACGCTCCACCACAAGGGTCGCGGGAGAATCGATCCTGTTCGAACGCCAGGGGATGCCTGCGAAGCAGTGGAAACAATTCACGGGACGTCGAGCCGGAAATCTGAAAGTGAGAGTGATACTTCAAAACCGTCGTTCAATCGTGCCGGAATTACCGGAAGACTTATGGGTAGAAACACTATACGCATGACTTCCAACTTGCCGTCCCCCAACCAGCACGTAGCTTTTCCACGGTGGAGAGTCCCACCGGTACTTCTTCGAACTCCACTTTTCTCGTCCTCGATTTTACCTGGAGTGCTGATATGCGACGGCCACTTGCTGCGACTTTGACGTCCATCTGCCTGACGTCCTCTGTTGCCGCGGACACGATCGATTTTGAGAACGCGGCCGACTACGGCGGAGATGATGCCGTGATCACGGCGGACTACTTTGCCAGTTATGGACTCACAGTCACCGCGTATTCAGGGAAAAAAGAGTCATCAGCCAGCCTGACCGAGCTGACGTTTGAAGCGACTGGCAGGGATGGCACGGATGCGTTTCACAGCGGCAATTCGATCGACACACCCAACGCAGGAGACATGGGCAACTACTTCCTGAAAGCCGGAGTGACCGGCCGGGACACATGGACGTCAAAATACTTCAATATGTCGATCGACTACGACCAGGCCGCATCAGCTGCCTCCGCCCAGATCTGGGACATCGATCGGCAGGAGCAGTACAAGGTGACAGCGTTTGATGCCAACGGCACAGCTTTGGCCTCCCTCACCAGCCCCAGTGGTGGCCTGGACGGCGAAGCATGGGTCTGGGCATTTGACATGGACGAGGATCTCATCACGAAAATTGACATTGAGTTTGTCGGCCGATCGACAATGCAGGGGTTTGCACTGGATAACTTTCAGTTCACATCAGGAGCCAGAGGACACGCAGCGCCCGTGCCACCTTCCGTCGCGCTGGGTATGGCCGGACTTGGTGGTACGGCCTGGATGAGACGGCGGCAGCGGCTGAAACAAAATCGTACAGCGGAAGCCTGAATATTCCGCGCCGGCACGCCGATGACGGCACCAGGCAACACGCCGCGGCAATGTCGCACGCCGGAACCGATCGCTCAGGGAGCCAACCGCTTCCGCCGACTTTCTTCCGTCTTGCGTGCCGGCATGCTGGCTCCCACGGCTGCCCGCCAGTCGTGCAGTTGCTGCCTGAGTCGAAGCACCTGCTCCGGCTCCCTGTCCGCCAGATCCACGCGTTCGCCCGCGTCTGCGTTGAGATCGAACAACTGTACTGTGCCGTTTTCAAAGTACTCGATGAGCTTATAGCGTCCATCACGAACGGCGCCATTCGGACTTTGATAGCCGTGATTGCTGTAATGCGGGAAGTGCCAGAACACGGGTCCTCGCTCGTATGGCTTAGCCCGCAGTGCGGCAACAAAACTGCGGCCATCGACATGCTGCTCGGGCAGCAGGGGCAGCCCCAGCATCTGAAGCAGTGTGGGGTAATAGTCCGTCCCGGTCACAATCGCGTCTGACACGCTGTCGGGTCGAATTTGCCCCGGCCAGTGGACAATCAGGGGCACGCGAATGCCGCCTTCGTAATTCCAGCCCTTAGCGCCCCGCAACGGCAGATTGGACGTGGAGAATCGTGAATCGAGCTCCTGACGCGGGTGGCCCACCCCACGATACTGGTTCGATGCCGCCATGCCGCCGTTGTCACCTGTGAAGACAATGATCGTATTGTCGGCCAGTTCAAGCTGCTTCAGTCGGGTCCGAATTCGACCCAGACTTTCGTCCACGGCTTCCACCATGGCGGCGAACTGCACGTTGTCCTGCCGCTGTTTCACCCACCAGACGCGGGCCGCCTGGTGAGCGGCCTGTTCATCGCCGACCATCAGTGACTGCAGTTGCTCAGGCGTGATCGCCGCAGAGTCCGGATTGGCTTCAAGAACAAATTCGGGGCCATCGCTCTCCGGCAGTGTGGCCAGTTTCCGTTCGTACTTCTGCACGAGGTCTTTGCGGCCCTGGATGGGGTCGTGCACAGCAAAGTGCTCCAAATGAACGAAAAAGGGCTGATGCTGATGGCGTTCGATAAAATCAATCGCAGCGTCTGTCAGTTTGTCGGTGAAGTAATCTCCGTTCTTTGCCGGCAGCTTTCTGGTGTACTGCGGCGAAAAGGGATAATAGTAGGACCGCACCCACCCGGTGATCGCTTCATTAAAACCATACGTTGTGGGATCGCGATTCAGATGAGCCTTGCCAAAATTGGCCGTGGCATAGCCGTGCCGTCGAAGCGTTTCGGCCAGCGTGATTTCCTCCGCAGGCAGGGCCCGCACCCGCTGGGCGCTGTGCAGCGTTTCATAATCCCGTTCCGGTCGGCCGCCGAGCCAGTCCGTCAGCTGCAGTCGCGCCGGATACTTGCCCGTGAGAATACTTGCGCGGCTGGGGGAACACACGTGGCACGTGGCGTAAGCATTGTCAAACTTCATCCCGTCTCTGGCGAGCGCATCCACGGCGCGCGTTTCGTAAAACGTACTGCCGTAGCAGCCGATGTCCCGCTGCCCCAGATCATCCACGAGAAAAAACACGACGTTGGGTGGTCGTTCCGCCTGGAGGACGGGACACCACAACAGCAACAGGACGACACACAGTCGTTTTGACATCGGCCACCTTTTCGTCACTAAGAACACACGGAACCGGGCAGACAGCTTACATGAGAAATCGATCAATCGCTCCTGTCTGATCCAGGCGGTTGCGCTGCATGGTCAGATCCAGATCGCCGTAGTGCGCGATGGGATTGCCGCAGGCATTCAGCAGTGTGGTGTACCAGTTGCTCAGGGTCTTGTGCCCCTTTGTTCCGTGGAAAGGCAGCCGAATATAACGGCCGGCAATATCCAGCCGGGAGTTGCGACCGGACATCACGATCATGGGCGCTTCGGTGTCCGGGCTGTGATGACCGGCGCCGGTTTCGGGCATGTAGACGATGGTCGTGTTATCGAACATTGTGCCGTCCGCCTCCGGAATCGCCTGCAGCCGATTCACCAGAGTGGCCACCTGCTTCATATGGTGCGTCTTGATGGCGTTGCGCATTTGGGCGGCCCCGGAAATCTGACCGCCGTGACCAATCTGGTGGATGCTCGTCTTCTGTCGATTCTCCGGCAGTGAGGTGATGTCGGTGCCCAGATCATCAATCGTGTAGGTCACCACGTTGGTCAGTCCGGACGCCAGCGCCGCCACGATAATGTCGGTGAATGCCGCCTGCTTTTGCGGCAGCGTCGCATTTTCTCCGCCGCCTGCATGCACCGGGTCGATGACTGGCAGGTGTGCCTTGATGCGTTCGCCCAGGGCAGCGATTTTCAGATTGCGATCACGAATCGACTGCAGAGAGTCCACCTGATCACTGATTTTGAGGCGCTCATCGGCATGCAGGCCGCGCAGGCGACGCGTCTCCTGCTCGTGCAGATAGTCCAGCAGTGCACTGTCAGATTCCGCTTCGTCCGTATTGGTGACCGATTTGAACAGTTCCTGCCAGGCCGTCATGGGGTCGGCATAGCAGTAGTTGCGCTGCTTTGGCGCCGGCGCCGAATAGCCAGACACAATCCCCGTGCGGTGATCACGCCCGTGGGGCACAGCCAGCGACATTTCCACATGGCCAAACGGCGAAGGAAACAGCCTGGCCAGTTCAAAATCCACAGTGGCCCGCTTGATGTTTCCCAGGATATCGCGACCCGCCTTGTAGGCGCCCATGCAGCCGGAATACGAATAGTGCCCACCGCCACTGACCGACATGGAGATGCCGTGCAGGATGGTCATGTGCTGTTTGTGGTCATCCAGCCCTTTGAGCCAGTCGGGCAGTTCGTGGCCGTCCAGATCCACATCAAACGCATTTTTCTCTTCATGCTGTTTCAACTGCTGGGCAGAAAACGAAGGCAGCCCAAACTGCGTGGTCAGATTTCCATTCGATTTTCGCACAAACACAAACCGGTGCGGCAGATTGCCGGCCGGTCGGTTTTCCACGCGCGGTTCGTTGGCCCGCAAATGGTTGAAGCAGGGAGTAAGCGCCAGGCCCATCGTCCCCAGGGACGTTGTTTTGAGAAGTTCGCGTCGATTGATCAGCATCGTTATTCCTCGACGTTCGGTTTTCGGTAGATGAATGAGTCAGAGGTCAGCAGGGACACGATCACTTCATCGAAGCTGCCATCGCTGTCCTGATACGCGTGATCCGCATCAATCAGTGTCTGAGAATCCGCGAGGGTCTCATTGCGCCCCAGAAAATAGCGAAAGGCATGGCGAATGATCGACTGTCGCACGCGTTCTGATCTGGCAAGACGATCAATCAGATCATGGGCATCAACCACATCGCCATCCAGCTCTGGGTCATTTGTGCCGGTCAGCACACCACGGGAATCCACAGGCAGAGTGCGGTAAACGTCAAGTTTCGCCCCCCACTTCAGCGGCGCCTGTTTGGCGGGTGTGACCAGGTTGACCGGGTGCTCCAGATTCTCGTCCGTCCGGAACCTTCCAAAATCATCATACATTTCAAACGGCAGCCCCAGCGGATCCATTTTCTGATGGCACCGCCAGCAGTAGGCATCGCCCGTGCGTTCTTCCATTCGCTGTCGCAGCGTTTTGTGAGGATCCGGCGGAATGACGGCATCCACGGTGATCGGCACATCGGGAATGGTGCCGGCCAGCAGTTTTTCACGAATCCACTTTCCGCGATGGATAGGGTCCGTCTCAAGATTCTGAGAATGGGCAATCAGCCAGGCAGGATGCGTCAGCAGGCCTTTTCGATGCGGAATCGGAGCCGGCTGCTGCGGCGGGTAGTCCCAGGTTTTCCAGTCGACGTTCCAATAGGATGTGACCTGTTCGCCCCGCATTTGCTGTCCCGTGCGGCCCAGCACATTGCCACCGTGCCAGAAGCCCATCGGCGATTTCATGTAGGGCATGCCGCTGGCCTGGCCGTCTGAAAAATGCAGTTCAAGGGCGGCCATCATGCGTTTCAAAGTGGTCAGCAGTGACTTGTTGTCGCCGCCTTTGACTTTGCGGAATTCCCAGACGGTCAGCAGAAACTCTCTGTGCGGGGCAACGTCCTCCGGTTCCCACTGCTGCCAGGGCAGGTCCCGAAAGTGCTCCCAGACCCGCCGCAGTTCTGCGGAGGCCGCCTCCATGGCGGCGTTGTCTCCGGAGTGGTACACAAAAAATCGATCGGTTGTCAGCAGTGTTTCAAAAACACGTTCGTCCTGTTCCAGAATGTGCTCGACCAGCATGTCGGCTTCATCAATCAGTCGACTGACGGCCTGCTCATGGCGTCCCGCCCCAAAGCGAGAGTCATCCTTAAAAACTCCCTGCGCCTGTGGGTACCCAAAGAATTCGCGAAAGAACCGCAGCTTGCGGACGGGCTGACTGGTCACACTGGCGTTCAAATTGGCCGCCTGCACGCCCTCATCAATAAGCGTCCAGCGATCACGGCGGGCCAGCATCCGACGCACTTCGCGCTCATAATCAGCGCGCGTGCTCAGACGTCCCTGTGCGACCGCCAGCACCAGCCCTTCATCCGGGCTGGAATCGGTCAGCGCATAAGCCAAAGCGTAGCTGGCATCGCGAGGCGACATCATCCGCCGACCGTGCTCATCCACCGGCCCCTGCCCGAATTCGCTGCGGTAGGCAAACTCCGTGCTCAAAACAAACGATTCAATCAGTTTGGCAATCGCCTGCTGACGCCCAAGACGACCCTCATAGCCTTCAAACTGCTGCCGGCTGTCGGCCAGTTCCGTCGGTGTTGGCGGACGCTCAAAAATCCGTCGGAAAAGTTCGTCAATCATGGCTGCCACCTGAGCGGACGTCGCCCCACCGGCCGCAGCACGCTGCGCTGCAAAATCTGCTTCCCACGCGTCAAGGCACCTGCGTGCGAGCTGGCGATACGTATCGCCAGGCTCACGGTGCTGCACAATTGCTTCGGTGAGGATGGCCATTTCGCTTTCCTCAAGCGGCCTGTATGCCGGCGCAGTAAAGCGACCATCCCTGATGTGCTGATACAGCCGGTTCATGTCCCAGGTATCAAAAAAGAGCTTCATCGTGACGATGCGATTGCGGATGCGGTAATCCGTCACCCCCTCGATGGACCAGTTGGTCTCGCACTGCCGGATGATGCGATCAAACTCGGCCCGCTCCTGGTCGCTGTAGGGCGCCCACACGACTTTGCCCTGACGATCCTGCTGCGCTTGATCTGATTGCTCTTTGACTTCCCACCCTGTGCGTTTGCAGGTGGCAATGCCCTGCAGAATGGCGCGGGTGTCTTCCTGATCGAACCGCCCCAGGAACTCAAGATTTTCCTGTCGCTTCTGAATGCCACTGGTGGAATGCTGCGGCGGACCGGGATACGGAATCTGCCGATGCGCGATCTTCGGCAGCAGCGCTGCGTGCTGGTTGCCGTAGATTTCTTCGAGCAGGCGATCCAAAAAACCAAAGGTTTCAAGAAACTGACGACGCGTCTGGAGAGTGGCCCGGTGCTCCAGTTCCTGTGACATCAGTGCGTGCATCGCCGGGTACTGTGCACGCATCGTGTTCTCTGACGACATGTGCGCGGCGATGCGTTTCGCGTTGCCCACCATCGTCAGCAGATGGCCTGTCGTCAGTCGACTGTGCGCCGAGTATCTCACGCCAACGGCCTGAGGCAGCAGATAAGGATTGGTGATGGTGCGACGGAACTTGTCACCACGCTCCGTTTTGGGGCTCCAGTGCACACCGCTGTCTCCGGCAACCGCGTGGCGGACGCCATAGATCGTGCGTGTCGCCTGGTAATCGAGCAGACGGTTGACGCGTTCGTTGAAGATGAATTCGCTGATCAGCCAGCGACGATCAAAGGTAAAGCCTGGGCGGTCAGCATAATCGCCGGAGAACAGATCCACGTGACTGACCACATTGCCGTACTCGAAACGCCGCAGTTTCTCCGCCAGCGCCCGCGCCGCATCGCCTGTCAGCTGAGAGTGCAGCCACTGCTGCAAAGCAGTCCGCTGCGACGCATCCGGCTGGGCAGCATCGTCTGGTGGCATCTGCCCGGCCAGCAGAACTTCCTGAACGCGGGCCAGCAGATTCTGTCGATCCACGGGATCGAGCGTCTCCAGAGCCGTCAGACGCAAGTCACCTTCCTGACGATCGGCCCCATGGCAGGACGCGCAATGCGTGTCGATGACATCAGCCGCTGCCGCCTGCAGCGCGACCGGATCGGCTTCGGCCGCTGTCGGTGGCTGCCGACTGCCGGACAAAGCCGTGATGGCAGTCTGAGCGCTAACCTGAGCGCTAACCTGAGCGCTAACCTGAGCGCCAACCTGAGCGCCAACCTGAGCGCCAACCTGAGCTGACGAGCAGGGGGCGAGAAGCAGCAGACACACGGCAGGCAGTTTCCAGGTCAGCGACACTTCGGCGGGTCCTGTGAGGATGACGCGGGCAGCACGATGAACGCAGAGGCCGGGTGGGCTGGATGCGTCCGTCCTCATGATAACCCAGGCGAGATGGCAGGTCGAATGCCGATTTCGCCTCGACGTGGTTCGGCCGTGACATCAGGCTGGCAAACGGCCGCGCTGGCTGCCAGACTGCGACAGAGCGCTGCCGCACATTCAGCAGGTCAGCGGCAGAGGCACAGGCCGGCGAACTGGCCGGCGGCGATGACGAGCAGCACCGGCGCGTGTTTCAGCGGCTGATGCTGGGATTGATTCCCGTGGCTGCGGATCAGGCCATGAGCCTGTACGCCGACACGCCGGTGGCCGTGCGAACCGCCAGGGCCAGCAGCTGGGACGCCACCATGATGCTGGCAGAAGTTTACGGCAAACAGCTGGTTCGCAAGGGGGAAAGTCGGGGAGTCGAAAAACTGTTGTTCTCGACGACGGAACGGTTGCGGCAGCGGGTTGTCGCACGCATCTGCTGGGAATTCGCAGCGGCTGGCAAGCTGGATGAGGGGCTGCGGTTTGCTGACGCCCACCGCCCCCCACCATGGAAGAGCAACAGTGAATCCGACGTGCCTTATAGCGATCGAGATGATTGCGTGGCCACGCTGGCCAATGGCGCGTGGCGGCTGGATCTCAAGTCCCGACTCGACTGGTGGGTCACCAATGCCACAAAGGTGCCGACGGAAGTGCGCCGGGCGGCTGAACGTACCGCGCCTGTCATCACCGACCGCAGCATCCCGGTGCAGGGTGTGGGCGCACGTTTTGGCACAACCGAAGGGCACGCGATTCGCCTGGTTCCCGGGGTGACTGATCTTCAGAATCTGATCAAACCAGATACGTGGCGATCCGGTCCCGAGCGAGGGGTCGACCTGTTTGTGCTGATGTCTCTGGACTCCGACGATGAACTCATTGCGTTTGCCGATGGTGTGGCCCCTTGTCGACTCACATCGCTGGTGGACTCCACCGGCCAGAGCCTGCTCGATTTTCCGGACAGCGACGGCCTCGTGGAAATCCCAACTCCCTCCGGGCCCCGCTGGGAGTTTTATGAAGGCGTGGCCAGTGTGCGCGGCGACGGTCGCACCCTCGCGTTTCAGCCGGTTGGCAGTTCGGCGCCCAGTGAACAGGCCACGTTCGTACGCGCCACCGGGACAATGGCAGTGCAGATCGCCCGAACGTGCGCGACAACCCGCACTGCCGCCGCACCGCTGCGTGGTGGCAGCATTTATCGCTCCGATGATCTGAGCCTGAAGGTGACACGTCTGGAGCCATCCCGCATGGCGCTGTTCGTCAGATCACCGCTGGAATATCAGGACTTTCTGGCAGAGTTTCCCACGCAGATGGTTGTGCAGCTGACGTCTGCTGCCGACTCCGGGGGCCATCGGAAAATGGCATTTGGGCTTTGCACCGCAGTACCACCCAAACCACCGCGGCTTCGACGACTTCTATGGCTTTCTGGGCGGAGGCCACATGTATTTCCCGAAGCGCTATGGCCCCATCTGCGCCCGCCAGAAGCAGAACGGCAAAACACGATTCAACGAATACATCACACCGCTGGAACACAACGGCCAGGAAGTTGTCGAAACCGAGTACATGACGGACGCGCTCTCACGAGAGGCGGTCCGTTTTGTGGAGCAGGCCGCCGCCGGGGACAGGCCGTTTTTTCTTTATCTGTCCTACAACGCGCCACACACGCCGCTCGAGGCCAAAGAGGAAGACCTCGCGCAGTTTGCACAGAAAAACGGCGCACCTATGCTGCGATGGTTTACGCCGTGGATCGCGGGGTGGGCCGCCTCGTGGAGGCATTGAACAAAACGGACACACGCGACAATACGCTGATCGTGTTTCTCAGTGACAATGGTGGCAAGATTGGCGGCGGTTCCAGCAATGGCCCGCTGCGTCAGGGGAAAGGCAGTGTGTGCGAAGGTGGATTCCGCGTGCCCATGTTCTTCTGCTGGCCGGGTCACGTGCCGGCCGGTCAGCGATTTTCTCATCCGGTCACGGCGCTGGACTTTTACCCCACGTTTGCCCGTCCGGCGGGAGCCGTTCCCACTCAGAAGCTGGACGGCAAAGACATCTGGGACTCACTGCAGAACGGAACCAGTCCGCGGCCGCAGGAGTCGATTTTCGCACTGCGTCACTGGAACGGCTTTCACAACGTGGGCATTCGGCAGGATCAGTGGAAGGCCATGAAACGGGGGCCCCGCGGTCCATGGGAACTGTTCGATCTGCAGACAGACATCGGTGAGCAGCATGATGTGAGTCAGGCACATCCGCAGTTGCTGGCGTCGATGGTGCGTCAGGGAAAGCAGTGGAGTCAGGCTCACACGCAGCCCCGCTGGTTCATTACGGCCGAGAGCGAAGACGCATGGCAGGAAAAAAGGATGCCCGTTTATGACGCAACATTTCACTTGCCGACCGACGCTGCTGGTAACACAGCGAAGCCGCCCACTGGCACCCCGCCAGAGTAACTGGCATTGCACAATTCGCCCGATTCGCAAGCGTTGCGCAAGGCCCCGCCCCCGCCGCCGCAAACAGCGGGCGGCAGGGGCGAAGGTCCTGCATGGATTTCCTGATCCACTTCGGCGAGCGGAAACTCGTCGTCTGATCAGCGGGTCGACACACTGCGACGACGCAGCAGACGGATGTCCCCTTTTTCGGTTTCGATGGTCAGCGGAAGGCCACCACCATTGATGGTGCCGTGGCGAAATTCGTCAAATTCCACCTTGCTGGTGCCCACGCTGCGAACAATATCGTCCGCGACGGCGACATCAAAATCCGTACGCACCCGCCCGCTGCCGGAACGATACTTTACTGTGGCTTTGATGTCGGCTGGCAGCATCAGCTCAATGGACCCGTTGTAAGATTCGAATTCCAGTTTGCCATCCTGCGGCACTGCAGACAGGCTCGCAGACAGGACGCCGTTGTATGTCCACAAACGCCCGCTGCCGACCACTTCTTCCAGACAGATGTCATTATTCTGACTGCGAATATTGAATGTACCTTCCACATCCTGCACGTGAATTTGTCCGTCACGGTAGGTGTCCAGAATCAGGTTGGTCTTGTGGGGCACTTTGATGGTCAGATTGGTGATGTAGTCATACGAGTTGCCGTCGACTTTGATCTGCCCGTTCTTCTCCTCGACATCAAAATCGAGTGAGTTGGGCCGCAGTTCCTGCAGTCCATCGGCTCCTGTGGTCTTCTGCGCCAGACCGGGAACGGAAAGCTGCACGAGCACTTTGTCACCGTCGTAGCCGGACACACGAATAGAACCACGCTTGATATCCACGTTCAGCGTTCCCGGCGTCGATAAGTCCGGAAAGACGGCTTCAAACTCTCGTTCCAGTGCGGTTTTCCGCGTCCGGACTTCTGAGACGGTGCCCTCTCCGTCAGCGGGGCTCGCAGCCGGCCCGGCTGCTGGCCCGGCTGCTGGCGACGGTTCAGCAACAGGCCCCGGGGCAAACGGAATCCCCAGGGCAAACAACACACTCATCGTGACGGCAATCATGGCAAACACTCCTGCAAAGAACTTCAAAACGGGCGAGAGACGATTTCTGTGTGGTCGTGCGGGAATCAAAGGAGGCTGTGTGACGGTCGGCTGACGGGCATGGTTCAAACACGCTTCCAGCAGTCCATGAACCTGAGCCACGGACTCAAAGCGATCCGCCTTGTCTTTGGCCATCAGCCGTTCAATGATGTCACACAGGGTCGGCGAAATATCAGGATTGAGTTCGCGGATCGGCACGGGCGACTCATCCGTGATCTTTCGCATCACTCCGTATGTGGTTTCTGCGCGAAACGGTGGTCGGCCGGTGGCCACGGCGTACAGCACACTCCCCAGGCTGAACTGATCGCTGGCCTGATCGACGCCTTCTCCCCGCGCCTGCTCGGGCGACATATACTCGGGCGTGCCCACGATGGTGCCTTCGCGAGTGACAGACGCGTCATCGGCTGCGCGTGCCAGCCCAAAGTCGGTGAGCTTCACCCGCTCCATGCCGTTTTCCAGCAGAATGTTGCCCGGCTTGATGTCGCGGTGCACAAGCCCCTGAGCGTGCGCTGCGGCCAGTCCGGAAGCCACCTGAACGCCAATACGGAGAATTTGACTGGGCTGCAGAAATCCTTCGGTATCCAGTCGTTTCTGCAGGGAAGGGCCGTCCACAAATTCCATCACCAGATACGGCAAACGGTCTTCGTCCACGGAATAGATGGTGACCACATTGGGGTGACCGACAGCCGCAGCCGCCTGGGCCTCCCGCAGAAAGCGGCGCCGCGCTGTGGGGTTCTGCGCGAGTGTCGGACTGAGCACCTTGACGGCCACGACACGATTCAATCGGGCATCGAGCCCTTTCAGCACGATCCCCATGCCACCGCGTCCGATCACCTCGCTGACCTGATACGTCCCCAGCCGCCCCAGCGCGTCCGCATCGTCGGCCGGATGCAGATAATCGACGGCAAAATCTTCCACCAGGACGGATTCAGGAATATGCGTCAGATCAGACGAAGAGCGAATCTGGTGCATCACTCCCTGCAGCGCAGGATCCGATACTGGCGCTGACTGTCCGAGGTGACAGCGTGCCCGCGCTGCGGTCTCGTCCCTGTCCACCAGTTCATCCAGAGCGCGCTGACATATGTCACAGGTTTCCAGATGAGCTTCGAGCTGTGTTTTTGCGGACGCAGCCAGTTTCTCGTCAACCAGCTGAGACAGCTGCTGCGAGTGATGACACGTTTTCCGGCTCATGCGGAATCTCCTTCCAGATATTCAACCTCACGTTTGATGCGAGCCAGCACCCGGGCCTTCGCCAGTCGCACGGCCGCGGCACTCATCGAGAGACGTTCGGCCACGATGGGCGCCGACTGTCCCTCCACCAGCGTGCTCCAGAACGCCTGCCAGGTGTTGGCCGAGACCGCCGGCTGCACGCGCTGTGCGGCGGCCGCAAACAGCCGCTGTTCGTATTGCCGATCCCAGGCCTGCAGCAGCTGATCCTGATCTGACTGTTCCTGCAGCTTGCGGGTTGCCCGGGAATCCCCGGTCGCCACCGGATGCCGCGCGGCGGTCCGTCGGAAGTTTCGCAGTCGATTCTGCACCAGGGTAAACAGCCAGCCGCGAAATCGACCGTGGCCGGGCTGATAGTCGAACGACTTAATTGCCCGCGCCACACTGGCCATGACGTCCTGGGCCAGGTCCGCAGCGTCCGCATCCTGAAGCCCCTGCTGCTGCAGAAACGCGTAAATCGCGGGCGTGTAGATATCCACGAATCGAGACCACGATTCGTCATCGTGTTCGTCGCGAATCCTCACCAGCAGGCTGGGTTGTGTTTCCGGAGCAGCGGCCATGATTTCCCTTTCATAAGCCAGTACACCGCAAAAACGAAAGCGCATCACGCCCATGGCCCGTTTTTGCCTGTGATCAGCAAATTGGCTGCGATTGAGGACTTCGACAGACTTCAGGACACCCTCTGGCGACCATCCGTCCCGCTGTCGAAGGGTGGGTCGTATTGCATTCGCGGAGACGCCAGGTCAGGATGAGTGGCTTGATCGTGTCCGTCGCCACGGCACACCTGCCCGTGAGTGAGCCACAAGGCTGATCGTCTCTCAGCCACGTTTCGTTGTCAGGAGAGAAAGATGCTGACTCGCATTCTACTGTTATGCGTACTGCCGTTGCCGAGTGTCCACACGACCGCCTTCGCCGAATCCGGCCTGAAAAAAGTGTTCTCACTGGAGCAGCCGGAAAGCCCGCAGCGAAGATTCACTGGGGGGCGGCAGGTGGCAGTCAGCCAGGACGGACGCACCCTGATCGTCGCATTCTACGGCAGCAGCGCACAGCTGTTCGATCTGACAACCGGCAAGGCCATCTGCGATCCCCTCCGCACGGCTGGTGATGGCGAAGTGGGGTTTGTCAGCAGTGACATCGCCTACACGGCCGACTGGGAGCGGCTGCAGTTGTGGAATGCCAGAACGGGACAGGCGATTGGTGAGCCCATTGCCCATGAACTGCGGGAGGACACCATCATCTCTCCAGCCGTCAGTCCCGATGGCACGTCCATCGCCACCCGCAACACGATGAACTCGTATCAGATTCGCGAAGTCGCCTCCGGGAAAGTCGTCGGAGAATCAGCCCCCGGCGAAGCCCCTGTGCATCGCCTGCAGTTCTCCGCCGACGGCCGGGCGCTGCTGGCTCGCCGGGGAGGTTCACTGGATGTGATCAACCCGCAGGACGGCAGCCTTTTGATTCCGCCCGTCGCATTTGTGTCCGCATTTTACACATTGTCCGACGGACGACTGCTCACCGTTGAGCGACGCGGCGAGGACCGACAATCGCTCACCGCCAGATCAAAAACCGGACAGCTCATCGGCCGCACGATTCTCCCCGGAAAACTCAAACGCGTGCGCGAGCTTGCGGACGGACGGCTGCTGATCCAGACCACAAAAAGTGACTACTCACCTGACCTGTTTGTCACTGCACTGCCGGACCTGGCACAGCGGGAACGCCTGCAGCCCGAAGTCGACAGAGCCTTTGCTTTGCTGCTGCCTGACGGCGGTGAGCACTGGATCTGCAGCAACATTCATGATGTCAGCTGCCTGAAATTTGGTCAGCAGCAACCCGTTTGGAAACTCAAATACCCGCGCAACGGTTACGATCAGAAACTATCGCTGCTGGGCGCTGATCATCTCGTCATTCATGAACGCTGGGGCCAGCCAGGCAACATCACCACCTGCCACAAAATCTCAGACGGCACAAAGCTCTGGGAACAGACAGACGTGATCAGGACGTTTGTTCACGAAAATCTGCTGTTCGTCTGCAATCGGGCGGGCGTGGATGTATGGACCACGCAGTAACCAGTGCCACCAGCCTGTCACCAGGGCCCCGGCGGACGGCCGTCACCCAACCAGACCACCAGCGAAAGAAAACTGTGATCAGATCTCTGCTGACAATCGGGCTGTGCGTTGCGATTTCGTTGCCCGGCTTCCCTGCGAAAGGCGGTGAGCTGAAACTCACCGAGACGGACGACACCATTCGCATCACTCTGCGGGACAAACCCGTGCTGGAGTACGTCAAAACGCCGCGGCCCGTACCGGCAGGGATTGACGCTCATTTTCGCCGCAGCGGCTACATTCACCCCATTTACAGCCCCACTGGGGAAGAGGTCACCGGCGATTTCCCCGCCGACCACGCACATCAGCACGCCCTGTTTTTCGCCTGGGTGAAGGCCAAATATGACGGCCGGAAAGTCGACTTCTGGAATCAGGCAAAGCAACTGGGCGGAGTGGAGTTTCGCGGCGTTGTTGACGCCACTCGTGGCGAGGACCAGGTTTCTTTCACCACCAAACAGGCGTTCACGGTGGGCACCGGTGACGACAAAGTTGATGCCCTATACGAAACGTGGAAGGTCACCGTCTTTCAGACAGCGGCAGATCATTACCTGTTCGACATCGAAAGCACGCAGCAGTGCGCGGCCGACAGCCCGCTGTTGCTGGACGAGTATCGTTACGGGGGAATGGCGTTTCGTGGCAACAGTCAGTGGTTCACCGCCGGGGCAAACGACACGCCTGCCGCCGAACAACTCCCCCGCTTTCAAACCAGTGAAGGCAAGCGCCGCATCGACGGCAATCACTCGCGGCCCCACTGGTTGAGCATGAGTGGCCCAATCGACGGACAGGAGGTGAGCCTCGCGGTTTTTTGTCACCCGGACAACTTCCGCGCTCCGCAGCACGTGCGACTGCACCCGACCAAACCGTACTTTTGCTTTGCTCCCTGTGTGGCCGGAAAGTTTACCATTGAGCCTGGCCGCCCTTATGTTTCCCGCTATCGCTATCTGGTGACATCAGACCAGCCCGATGCGGCCCACATCAACGAGACCTGGCAGCAATACGCGGCTGGTCAGTAGCCTCACACTCTGTGTAGGGAAACTCACCCGATGGCATGTCGATTCCACCTGGCGATCGCTGCGCTGCTGTGTGGCCTGTCTGCCGGTTCTGTCCAGGCACAGCCTCCCAACATCCTGCTGATCGTGTCGGACGATCAGGGCTACAATGACCTGGGTGTGCTGGGCAACGGCATCATCACACCGGCGCTGGATCAGCTGGCCGCTGAGGGCACGCGACTGACGAATTTTTATGTGTCGTGGCCGGCCTGCACGCCGTCGCGCGGCAGTCTGCTGACCGGTCGTTATCCGCAGCGTAACGGCCTGTACGACATGATCCGCAATGAGGCGCCCGATTACGGCAAAAAGTATACGCCGGAAGAATATGCGGTCACCTTTGAACGCATCGGCGGTATGGATCTTCGAGAAGTGCTGCTGCCCGAGGTGCTGCAGCCGTCCGGTTATCGCTGCGGCATCTTTGGTAAATGGGATCTGGGAACCCTAAAGCGTTTTCTGCCCACGTCGCGGGGCTTCGACGAGTTCTACGGATTTGTCAACACGGGCATCGACTACTACACGCACGAGCGCTATGGCGTGCCCAGCATGGTTCGAAATCTGGATTTCACCACCGCCGACAAAGGCACATACTGCACCCATCTGTTTGAGCGGGAGGCCCTGGCGTTCCTGCAGGAGAATGCCGGCAAACGGCCCTTTTTTCTGTACGTGCCGTTCAACGCACCACACGGATCATCGGCCCTGGAACCGGAAATCCGCTCCACCGTGCAGGCGCCAAAAAAGTATCGCGACATGTATCCACCAGTGGATCCCGAATTCCGCACCGTCGAAAAATACCGCTACGCCTCACCCGCCAAAGTGGTGACGCGCGAGGCGCGACAGCGTGACTATCGCGCGGCGGTCACCTGCATGGACGCATCCATCGGCCGTATGCTCGATGTGCTGAAGGACAAAAACATCCTCGATAATACGATTGTCATATTCCTGTCCGACAACGGCGGCAGCGGGGGAGCGGACAACACACCATTGAAAGGTCGCAAGTCACAGATGTGGGAAGGCGGCATACGTGTTTTGTGTCTGGTACGCTGGCCGGGCGGCGGTGTGCCGGCAGACCGCGTCAACGACGAATTTCTCACCAGCCTCGAGATTCTGCCCAGTCTGGCGGCTGCCACCGAAAGCCCGCTGCCGGATGTGATTTTGGATGGCTTCGACTGGTGGGACGTGATTCGCGGAACGACAAATTCGCCACGCAGCGAGATGTTCTGGCAACGCAAAGATCTGATCGCTGCCCGCGTCAACAACTGGAAGTGGGTTGATATGGGGGGCAAAGCGGGCGGACTGTTCGACCTGAACACCGACATCGGTGAGACGCGTGACCTGTCCACAACGCGGCCCGACGTGCTGCAGATGGTCAAAGCCCGCTACGCCCGCTGGAAGGCAGGGATGGAAGCCGCCGCACCGCGTGGGCCGTTTCGCGACTTTTAGGGCAGGGCTCGCTTTGCCCTGTTCGTACCCGCAATCAGTTGGTCTGAAACGCTTCGGACAGGACGATCCGTCGTATCAAGTCGCGGAGCCCGCCACCGGTTGCCCGCTGATCGTTCAGGATGGCATCCAGAGCCGGGCGATCGCCAATCTCCAGCTGTCGCCCCAGCGCGCAAGTCATCAATTTTTCTGCCAGGCATCGCTGAAAGTCGCCCTGCCGACCGGCCAGCAGCTGCCGAAACTCGGCCACCGACGCAAACCGCTGATCCTCAGACAGCATCCCCGAAGGATCGACGGGCTGCCCGGGGCCGTACGTCTCACGCCAGCCTCCAATGGCGTCAAAGTTCTCCAGAGCAAACCCAGGAGGATCAATTTTGCGATGACAGCTTGCGCAGCTGGCAACTTCTCGATGTTTGACCAGTTGCTCGCGAATCGTCTTCGCTCCGCGAATATCGGGCTCAATGGCGGGCACATCAGGCGGAGGAGGAGGAGGCGTGTATCCCAGCAGTTTTTCCAGCACATACACACCACGAACAACGGGCGATGTGTCGACGCCATTGGCCGATGCGGTCAAAAACGCGCCCTGACCGAGCAGCCCGCCGCGTCGATTGTCGGCAAACGTCACCTGCTGCAGCGTGTTGCCGGTCACACCGGAAACTCCATAGTGCTCCGCCAGCTCGCGATTTAGGAACGAGTAATTGGCCGTCAGAAATTCGGCCGGCGGCAAATTGGCATCCAGCACATGCCGAAAGAAGGTCTCGACTTCTTCACGCATCGCCGTCTGCAGATTGTCACGATAGTAGGCCAGAAAATCGGCCGCGGGCGGCATCGTGCCGATGTTGTCCAGATCGAGCCAGCGACGCACAAAGTGGGTGACGAACCGATCCGATCTTCGGTCTGTCAGCAGGCGATCCACTTCCGCCGGCAGCTGAGACTTCAGTCGGCCAGCAGCCGCAAGCGTGAGCAGACGATCGTCCGGAGGCGACGACCACAAAAAGTACGACAGTCTCGAGGCCAGGGCAAAATCGCTCAGTTCTCCTTCCCCAAGGTTCAGGTACAAAAATCCGGGAGAACACAGGATGGCCTGAAAACCAAGCTGCAGCGCATCGAGAGGCCGCACGCCCTCCTGCAGTTTGGCCTGCACGAGCCGCTTAATGGGAGCCAGCTCTGCGGCCAGTGGAGGCCGGCGAAAGGCGGCCGTCGCAAACGCGTCCAGGCGTTCGGCCACCGTCTCAGTTGTCAGCTGATTTTCCTGCAGCCCTCCGTACAGCGCGCGATGACCGACGGGGGGCCAGGTCTGGGGGTGCGGTCCGGTCACACGGATTTCCCAGATCTGCAGCCGGGGCCCCTGATAGGCGCTCAGTATGCCGTTAGCACGCTTCTTTTTGTCCGGCAAATCGATGTACGGTGCGAACTCGGGCCTGTCAGCCGCATGTGTGGCCAGCAGGCGGACCAGTCGCTTGGAAGCGATCGGCCCATTGCGAAACCGAATCTCAGGCTCATAGCCCACCTGCAGATCGACGTCCCACTGCAGCCATTGCGGCTGATCACTGGTCAGTTCGGCACGGGCGAGAGACACCATGCGGGACACACTGCCGGAACTGATCACGCTGCCACGTCGATCCACGGCTGCCAGTTCGAGCACCAGCGGATCACCGCTGCGAAAGTCGTCCACCGCTTTTGCGTAGTTGTGAAAGCGGCCGGCCGCGGCCGCTTTCACACGCACCGTGTAACGACCACTGACGGGCACGCCGCCCGCCTGAAACAATGGCAGAAAACCCAGGTGCCCGCCGCGATAATGTCGCCCCTGCAGTTCGGTGTAGGGCGTGGTGGGCACATACCGAAAGCGCCCCGTGTGAAACAGCTTCGGCAGTTTTTTGGCCATTTGCCCTTCAAAATAAAAGGGCGATTTCTGCTCCCATGTTTGAGTCTCGGGCAAAGGTCCAAACTGAGTCGCACGACGAATCGCACTTTCTGCCGCCTGGAAATAATGCCCCAGCAGCATGCCCGAAGTCACCAGCGCCGCTCCATTGGTATCGAAACCATCAACGGTTACATCCTGAGGAAAGCGTTCTGCCGGATTCCACACCGAGACGTCCAGCCCCAGCAGATCACCAATGCTCTGACGATACTCCCAGGCGTTCAGCCGTCGCAGGACACTGTGTCGCCCGGTTTGCTGCAGCGTCTGCTGGGCGGTGGCGATCCGTTCTGTCAGGACATCGATCACGCGCTGTCGCTGTACGGCGGCAGGCTGAGGCTCATCGGCCGGCGGCATAGCTTGCAGATTCAGCTGATCCACAATGTCCTGCCACTGCTGCAGTTCCTCCGTGTTGCGAATTTCACTCAGCGTATCAAATCGACGATCCGCCTCCTGCTGCATGGCGCCGTGACAGCGCAGACAGTGCTGCTGCAGAAACCGGGTCGCGTCGTCATCAGGAATGTTAGCACAGGCCGCGACCAGCAGCAGACAGCCAGCAATGCCGTTCATCGCGCGTTATCCAATGTTCATGGGAGAAAACGTGCCCGTGCTGCGACCAAACCGATCGCGCTGACAGCCGAACCACTGCAGGACCGACAGCCACAGATTGGCCAGCGGCACCCGCTGGTGGGAAGCCGCCGGACACACAAGGTGTCCCTGATGGTCCAGTCCGCCGCCGGCCAGCAGGACGGGCAGATTACGATTGCTGTGGACAGACGCATCGCTCATGCCGCTGCCAAACACAATCAGCGTGTCATCAAAGATTTCTGCGTCTTTCAAACGCGAGATAAAGCGACTCAGCTTCTCAGTCAAAAAAGCTTCCACAATCTGCAGCTGCCCGATCCGATCGTCTGACTTGCCGTGATGAGACAACTGGTGATAGCTGCCCAGATCCAGCTCGGACGTGCGAAAACCAAGTCCCGTTTCCAGCGTGGCAACACGTGTGGAATCCGTCTGCAGGGCCAGCGCCATCAGGTCATAGAACAGAGCCAGCTCGTCAATGTGCTGACGCTCCTGACTGGCGATGGGCTTCATGGGCGATTTCGGCTTCGGACGGTCCAGCCACTCGGCAGACATCTGCAGGCGACGCTCCACATCCCGCACGGACGTGAGGTACTGGTCCAGTTTGTTGCGATCTGCCGCATTGAGCGTTTGCTCCAGAGCAGCGGCCGACTCCCGCAGCGCGTCCAGCACACTGCCGCGATGCTCCAGTCGAATTCGCTCCGTCTGACGTTCTGCCGCGGAAGACTGAACAAACAAAGCCCGAAAAACGGCCGCCGGGTCATTCACCGGGGGGACGTGATTGCCGGCCCGCGTCCAGCACATATCCGTGCCCGAATGCACGCCCATGTTGATGACCGGAAACCGTGTCGCTGTGCCCGCATGTTCGGCGGCCACCTGATCCAGCGAGACATTCTTTTCGGGAAATCCGGCAGCCTCTTCTTTCTTAATACTGTTCAAGAACCCCTGAACGCCCCGATGGCCTCCGTTGAGACCATGGTCCAGATGAGAGAAGACCGTCAGGTTCCGGCGATGAGGGTCGAGTGGTCGGAGAGTGGACGTGGTCTGATAGTCTTTGCCGGCCGTTGTGGGAAAAAAGTGGCCCGGATAAAAGCCCAGGTGGTTGCCCACACACACCAGACGGCGTGGGGTTGAGTCTGCCAACCGCGGTCCGATGGTGCCACCACCGCATGCTCGACGTTCAGCGCTGACAAGTGCCGGCAGCGTCAAAGCGATGCCGGTTCCCTGAAGCATCTGGCGACGACTGACGCGTATCTGGTCGTTTCTCATCAGCAAATGACCTCACTCAGGCTGTGTTGGCGCACGATCATCAGTCGGCGTGAAACCGTCTTTGATGTCATAGTGGACTGTAAAGACCACGAAAACACAACACCGCAACCGCCACGACACCGCCAGGCGGCAGCCACAACACCCCTAGTGACTGATCAGCAATGTGGGCGGCGCACCAGCTGTTCCGCTGCTGCTGATGAATCCATGGACCAGCCCGCCTGGCTGGTTTTCCACGGTGTCGCGGACCACGATCAGGGTGACGCTTTGATTGGTGTCCGCATTCAAAAACGCGGTCAAAGCTTCGCCCCGAACTGCGAACAGGCCGTGCTGCACACCTCGAGGCACGACAAACTGCCCCAGTTTGATGGTCTGGCGAGGGTCAAGTTCCGCGGCCTTCTGCCCGTTGGCGGGCGCTGACTCCCAGACGAGTCCTTCCGCCGACCAGTCATCGGCCCCCTCATCGCTCAGACCATAAACAGAAAACTGACAGTCTCCCACAGCGCTGGCGTACCCCAACCCACTTGGTTGCAGGGTCAGCACAAAGGCGGCCGACGTGATGGGTGTCGGCGATGGTGGCACAGAGGTCAGGTCAAATCGGAAATAGCCTTTGCGAGCGAACTGCTCATAACCGGCATACGGGTTTTTAATCAACACGAGATCCGGGTGACTGTTGCGAGTCACGGCTTCCTGCCGCCCACGACTGACCGAACAGTCACCCCCGCTGCCATCTGAAGTGGTGATTCGATGCGTCTGCTCGCCTGGCGGTCGGCGGCCGTCAAACAACTGCGTCTCTGCGGCCGACTTCGACGCAACGCCCAGCTGATCCTGCGAGGCGAAGACGCGCTGCTCAGATCGCAGTCTGACGGATTTTTCTGAGACCGGATGCTGCACTTCCACTTCGCCCTCCTGCACTTCAATGGCCGAACCGCCGGACGCCGGGTCAACAGTCACGGCGAAGGCCGTGCCATAATCAATGGCCACGGCGGTGGGTGTGTGCAGAGTAAATCCGTGTGCCGATTCGGGGACCTGCAGCAGGGCCGTGCCAGACAACAGCCGTCCGGACAGCCGTGATTCGATCTGCAGTTCGGCAGGCGCTTCCAGTGTGACTTCCGCGCCGGAGCGAAACCGCAGCACGACCAGGCCCCGATCAATTTTCAATCGCCCTTTGCCAAGCACGGATCCCACGGCCGTGGGCAGTGAACTGTCGCCCCACCTGGCGTCCGAAGTTTCCACAATTTCCGCCAGCGTTTCGGCAGCCCCGGATCCGGGCTGGGCGGCCCACCAGATCATCAGCAAACAAACAACCGCCGCAATGCTCACTACGATTGTGGACTGACGGCTTGGCGATATCGTGCGATCCGGTGACACCTGCGTCCCCTGCGCCAACAAAGCAGATGGCGCTAACAACGGGCGGTCCAGTTGCCGTCGATCGAGTTGCAGGTGTGCATGCTGCTGTCTCAAATCCAGATACAGCTGGCGGGCTTCGGAATCGTGGAGCAGGAGTTGCTGCAGCTGCAGAAACTCGTCTTCTGACAGCCGCGCATCCAGCTGCCGTTCCACCCATTCGGCCAGTTGCTGCTGCTGTTTGGCGTTCATGAAGTCACCCCCGGAGAACTGGAAGACTGCGCGTCCCCCACACACTGTCGCAACGTCAATCGAATGCGACTAAGCACCCGATAGGTGGCCGACACTGTACGTTCGATCTGACTGGCCACATCCTCCACCAGCAGTTCCTGGGCATAACGCAGCGAAAGAATCCGCCGGTGCTCAGCCGACAAACGTGCCACGCAGTCTGTCAGCTGCGACATCCGCTGTTCACGCACATCAGGCTGCCGCTCAAATGCCTCCGCCAGCTGCGCGAGGCATTCGTCAGAAAACACGAGCCGCCTGTTTTCCTTCGACCGTTTGCGATGAAACTGCTGAATGCGAAAAAAGGCGGCCTGCCGTGCCCAGGCTCCAAAACTGGTTCCCAGCGTAAACTGATCGAACGACCGCCACAGCCAGATCTTGGTCTCCTGCAGAATGTCGTCCGCATCAGCCGTGGACACAAAAGTCAGCACATAAGCTGCCAGCTGCCGCTCGTGCGCGGCCAGCAGCTGAATAAACTGATCGGCACGATCGTCGGCTGGAAGGCTGTCGCCCGCACGTTCATTCGGCGAATCCATTTTTGCCTCTCTCAAAGTCTGACTGCACGGCGGCAGAGCATTCGCAGGTCATCAGGCAGGAACAGCGCAGTCGTAAGCCCACTTCTGCAGAGTCGGGCCACAGGAATTTTGGACACCGCTGCTGCGGGATCTCGTCATTATTCTCAAAAAGTCGTCAGATGAGCGTCCAATTCGATCGGCGAGTGACGCTTCATGACAAATCCCGTGTTCCGCCTGCGAGACTGCCGATGATTCGCCCGATTCTGATTGCCTGCCTGCTGTGTTTTCACCCATTGGCGATTTTCCCAGCCGATGCCGCTGCCGATGAAAAATCTGGCCCCAAATCTGGCCCCCAGTTGGGCCCCCAGTTGGGCGCTAAATCGGGCACTAAATCGGCCCCTAAATCCGCCCCCACAACTTCTTCCGCCGCGGAGATAACGCTTGCTCCTCGCACCGACGTGCAGATCAGCGGCATGTATCCCCACTTAACCACCTACGGCATCTACAGCCAGAACGGCGGCCACTATAAGAAAGGGCACAACGAATGCGGCATCGGGGCCATCGTCCCCTGGGCCGGCAAACTGTGGATGGTTAACTACGCGCCTCACCAGCCACGCGGCAGCGAGCACAAACTGTATTCGGTCGACGCCGATTTGTCACAACCTTTGACCATTCATCCGGAAAGCGTGGGGGGCACTCCGGCTGGTCGCATGATTCACAAAGAAAGCCGCCAGCTGCTGATCGGCCATCATCTGGTTGCCGCCGACGGCACTGTCCGCACGATTGCTCCGGCCGACATGCCGATGCGGGTCACGGCGATCGCACGGCATCTGACAGATCCCGCCAACAGAGTCTACTACATCGACATGGAAGGCGCCATCTGGGAAGCCAACGTCCACACGCTGGCCGTCAAACGACTGTTTAAAAAACCGGTGCCCGGCTGGCACAGCAAAGGCGGCTACACGTCGCAGGGACGTCTGGTAGTTTCCAACAATGGCGAGCTGCATGTGGGCGACTACAGCGACGTGCTGGTCGGCGGCGCTGCACAGAATGAAGAACAGCGCGGTGTCCTGGCGGAGTACGATGGTTCAGAGTGGAGAATCGTGGAACGGCGACAGTTCACCGAGGTGACCGGGCCGGAGGGCATCACGGGCGGCAGTGACGGCAACGCGCCCCTCTGGTCAATGGGCTGGGACCGTCGCAGCGTGCGCCTGAAAGTTTTAGACAACGGAACCTGGCACACCTACCTGTTGCCCAAAGCGGCCCACTGCAACGACGCCAGCCATGGCTGGTATACAGAGTGGCCCCGCATCCGCGAAATCACAGACGACCGCTGGATGATGGACATGCACGGCATGTTCTTTGACTTTCCTCCGACGTTCTCGGCCGCTAACTCGGGCGGAATTCGCCCCATTGGCAGCCATCTGCGCTATGTGCCCGATTTTTGTGAGTGGAATGGTCGACTCGTACTGGCAACCGACGAGACCAGCATTCAGGGCAATCGACTGGCCGGACAGCCACAGAGCAACCTATGGTTCGGCACCTATGAGGATCTGAAGACCTGGGGGCCCGCCAGCGGCTATGGCGGGCCGTGGCTGGAAGATCGTGTTCGGGCCGGTCAGCCATCGGATCCCTTCCTCGTGGCCGGCTTTGACCGACGCGTCATTCACCTGGCTGTCGGTCGCAGGACGACAGACAACAGTCAGCGTCTGAGGACGACCGATCAGCTGGCCATCACACGACTTCCCGATCTTTTGGCCCAACTGCCTTCTGTCACCGTCCGCCGCGGCAGCTGGAAGAAACCGGCGGCTGGCTACACGTTTGAAGTCGACGCGCCAGTCACTGTGTACCTCGCGGTGGATGAACGCGGAAATCCGGACCCTGATGATGCATGGCAGCGGACTGAGATGACGCTGCAGTGGGGCGAACGCTTTGGTGATCGCGTGTACTCCCGCCGGTTCGCCGCCGGACGGATTGAAATTCCCGGCAACAGCACCGAACACACGCCAGGCTCCTTCGGGCTGCCACACACCGCCTTTGTTGCAGGCGGCGGTGAGGTGACAGTGAAAGCCGGAGCAGGCGCCCAACTGATCGAACCTCCGTCCTCGCCCCGCTCCAGTGGCCCGGTCACATTCACGCTGGAGACAGACCGTGACGGCACGGGCACCTGGACACCCTGCGGTCAGGCGCGTGTCGAGGCCAATGGCAGTGTGGCGCACTACCTGCCGCAGGACTTTGACGGCACATGGCTGCGGTTTACGGTTGATCGCGACTGCGTGGCGACCGCCGTGCTGCATCAGACCACGGCACGCTTCGTGGATGGCAGCAGCGAAGAAAACCAGACGCTGTTTGCCGGCCTGGCCGAAGTGGGATCCACCAACGTGCTGGCAGGCCGTGTCTATGCCGCGAAACGAAATCGTAATCTGCGGCTGATTAATACCGAACACACGTTCTTTGAGTTCACCAAAGACCAGTTTCACTTTGAACCAGATACTCCCGACGAAACGCTGCAGCAACTGCTGGAAACGGAGCAGGAATTCACCGTCGATGCGGCCTCTGTGGTGCTCTCCACAAACAGTGGGCGATTCCGACTGCCCAAAGGGGATGCAGCCCACGACGCGCCATTCGCCAGTGGCTGGCCGCGTACCTCACGGGAGGTGGAATCCGAACGCCATCTGGCCAATATCCACGGGACCTTTTATGAAGTGCCGCTGCTGACCAACGGCCGTCCGCCGCTGTGGAATCTGATGCGGCCGGTTTCCAGTCACAACCGACAGATCTCAGACTTCTGCACGTGGAATGGCCTGCTGGTGCTGGCCGGAATTCGGGCCGATGCGGCAGACGATGGTCACGTCTTTCGTGATGAGCGACGGAACGTCGGACTGTGGTTTGGCGGCATTGACGATCTCTGGAAACTGGGCAAACCCGTGGGCCACGGTGGCCCGTGGCTCGATACGTCTGTGGTCGCCGGTCGGCCGTCCGACGCGTATCTGATGCGAGGCTACGACCGGAAGTCGGTGCGGATGTCTCACGGTCACTCTGAGGCGATAAACGTGTCACTGGAGGTCGACATCAGCGGCAACGGACTGTGGGTGCCCTACAGGAGTTTCAACGTGCCCGCCGGCACCACGGTCAATCACCAGTTCCCGACCGCGTTCTCTGCCTTCTGGGTGCGGGCGGTCAGCGACACCGACACCACGGCCACCGTCCAGCTGGACTACCGCTAGCGGGGGAGATGGAACGGCAGCATACTGGCCCGTTCGCTGCCATCTCGCCATCAGGATGCGGTCATCGATTTGCAGGAAAAATGGGCGAACCCTTTGAGCAGCATGGCGTCTATGCCGGCAGCCTGAACTGCCGAACGGGTTTCCATGACGAACCTGAGGCAGCGCTGCCGGGTGACCGGCCAGTGAACGGTCCGATGTCTGTCGAGCGTGCAGATCAGCGGGCCAGTCAACGATCGGCAAACGCCAAAAATGGACGCTCGACAACTCGGTCAAACACTTCGCTCAGGCCTCCAGCGAAAGCAGGCCTGGATTCCTTCGTTCGTGAGAACAGCCATGCGTGTGCCGCAAAGATGCTTCTGCCTGCTCAATACCGGGCCCGTGTAAACGGGCGCCGCAGCAGCCATTCTTTGCAATCAACCAGGCTTTTTCTCCGAACGAAATGAATTCATGAACATCACAACTGAATACGACTGCGCCACCAGCGTGGCCGCGCGAGTCGCCGGAGAGGACATCAAACAGGGCGACTACATCACCGTTTTGAACGACGTGGTCGAATTTCCCTCGTTCCTCTGGGCTGCTTCCGACAGCCGCCTGCCACCGGAAGAACCGGTGCGCGTGACTTTTAAGCCCGGCCACGCCGGGTACCCCTACCGGGTGATCACCGTGTGCCTGCCGTTTGTCTACGCCAAACGCCCCAAAGGAGGCATGGAAATTTTTGACACGCGCACCGAGCAACTTGTACGTCTGGCCCCACACAGCGGGCGAGCCGTCTGGATGCGGCTGCGCAAGGCGGCCAAAAAAGCGGCCAGGAAGAAGAAGGACAAGTAGCCGGCGGCCACCGTTTCTGACACTCGCCGTTCACGGCTGTCGATGAGCAAAGCCGTTCAGTAAACGACTTGACGGACGGGCGTTTTCGCCGATGGCTGTCACTATCTCGATTTCTGAACCTCAATTCGCCCTCTGTCGAACGATCGACAGAGGGCTTTTCACTGCTGATTGCAACTGCTCAGGGCCATAGTCAGCCAACAGTTGGAGGTTCGTTCACAGAAACATTGTCTCAGGACGACCGACAGACGGTTGGCCACCGCCAAGATCATTTCTACGATCATCCCGAAATCAGTTCTGCAACAGATAAACTCAGCCAGCCCATGTACACCAAAAAGAAATACTCGCTTCTGGACATGCTGCTCTGGACGAGGATGGAGATCTTCTATTTTCTGCTGATCGCCGTGGGAGTCGCGCTGCTTTACGACATCGGTGGACTCGGCTGGCTGCAGATTCCCTGGACGCCTGTGGCACTCATCGGCACGGCGGTCGCGTTTCTGATTGGTTTTCAAAACAACGCGGCTTACGGCCGTGCGTGGGAAGCCCGCAAAATCTGGGGCGGCATCGTGAACGAATCCCGTGCGTGGGCCACGCTCGTGCACGACATGGTGACCAATGAGTACGCGGCGGAGCCCGCCTCCCCGGAGGAACTGGCCGAGCACCGACGAAAACTCATTTATCGTCACATTGCCTGGCTCACCGCGCTGCGCTATGCCATGCGGGCCAAACGACCGTGGGAAGTCTTCACAGAACACCGTACCAACAAGGAGTGGTACGAGCGCATCTGCATCCCGGAACGCGACGGATCACTTCACGACGAACTGTCGGCCCTGCTGGACGCTGACGAGTTTGCACGCGTGAAGAACCGGGCCAATCCGGCCACGGCTTTGCTGTCGCTGCAGTCGCAGCACCTGCGGCAGCTGAAAGAACGTGGCCTGGTGTGGGAGTTTTCGTTTCTGGAACTGGAAGGTCTGGTGCGCGAACTGCTGGCGCTGCAGGGCAAGTCAGAACGCATCAAGAACTTTCCGTATCCGCGGCAGTACGCCACCCTCAGCTATGACATCGTGCGGATCTTTGTGCTGCTGCTGCCGTTTGGCGTGATTCCGGAATTCGCCGCCATCGGCGACTCCCTGACAGACACGTATCCCTCGCTGGGCAAATCATTTGTGTGGCTGGGAGTGCCGTTTACCGTCATCGTGTCGTGGGTGTTCAACACGATGCAGCGAATCGGTGTCGTGGGTGAGAATCCGTTTGAGGGCTCCGCCAATGACGTGCCGATCTCCACAATCGCGCACGGTATTGAGATCGACATGCGGGAGATCCTGGGCGAAAGCTGCGATCAAATTCCCGCGCCGTACCCCGCCATTGATGGCGTGCAGATGTAGCCCACGATTTGCTGCTGGCAACACGACCTCCCAATTTGCCGGTGCGGTGCTGACGGCAGCACGGACGCCCGATATAATCCCCCAAACGCCCCGCAGACAGGGCGTACTGCCTGTGCTTTTTTACTGACCGGGGAAATGCGATGACCAATCAGCAATCACACATCAATCGACGACAGCTCCTGCGTTCGGGCCTGGTTCTGGGGGCCGCCAGCGTGACGGCCCCCGGCGTGTTTGCCGATTTGCTCGCCACGGCCACACAGACGGAAGGTCCGTTCTACCCCAACAAACTGCCGCTGGACACGGACAACGACCTTTTGGTGATCAACGATGCCATCACACCAGCCGTCGGAGAAATCACCCATCTGACCGGGCGCGTCCTGGACATCAAAGGTCAGCCACTGCGAAACGCGTTTGTGGAAATCTGGCAGGTCGACAACAACGCCGTGTATCTGCACACCGGCGATAAAACGAATCGCGCCAATCAGGACACCAACTTTCAGGGTTATGGTCGCTTCCTGACAGACTCCAAAGGCAACTACTACTTCCGCACGATCAAGCCGGTGGCGTACCCTGGTCGCACGCCTCACATCCACATCGCGATTAGCAAAAGCGGCAAGCGAATTCTGACGACTCAACTGTACATCAAGGGCCATCCGGGCAACGCGCAGGATGGTCCGCTGCGACCGCTGTCGGCCGAAGCGAAGAAAACCGTCATGGGAGAATTCCGGCCAATGCCGGACTCCAAAATCGGCGAACTGGCGGTCAACTTTGACATCGTGGTTGGCATGACGGCCGCCGAAGCGGATGACGGCACCATGAAGGGCGTGGGCAAGCCACAATGGGGCCGCCGCGGCTAAGCGGGACCGCCGCGGCTAAGCGGGACCGCCGCGGCTAAGCGGGGCCGCCGCGGCTAAGCGGGACCGCCGCGGCTAAGCGGGACCGCCGCGGCTTAGCGGCTGGCTGTGATCGCCGCTCTGCTGTCGAGCGAGTGGCGATCAGGGTGCAATGACCGGCGTCAATCCTTCAGATAGCGGATCTGCGTGCGACCAATGGTGCCGTTGAAGGAAAACGGCGACTGGTCGTAGTAGTCCAGCGAGACGGGGGAGTCGCGGTCGGTGCCGATGTCGAATGTGGCGTTGCTGGTGAAGTGCAGCGACATGCCGTTGGGCACGCGACCGGAGGCCACCTGTTTGCCGTCGACACGCAGTGTGACGTCGATGGGCCCTCCGATGCGATCGACAAGCTTCGACTCCACTTCAATCGTGTGTTTGCCGGGCGTCAGCGGCTGGTCCGCACGAAACTTCGAACGGCGAACGGTAAACAGATTGAATTCGTAATTGAGCGTGTTGTCTTTGACATAACATGTCAGGCCGCCCGAGAATCCCGCCAGCGCGTACAGCACGCCATTGGCGTTTTTGGGCACATCCACCTCCATGGTCACCAGGCTGCTGACCTTGCCCAGTTTGGGTGCAGCCGACTCGGGCATGTTGGTGACCGGATGCCGAAAATCCCAGCTTGTGTAAGGCGAAGCGGGCGCATCTTCCGGGTGGTACAGCACAGTGGACCACAGCCCACCGCCGATCGGCAGATTCTTATTGCGGGCGGATTCGGTGAGAAACAGGGCCTTCATCTCATCCAGTTTTTCCGGATACTGGTCCGCCACATCGCGGGCCTGGGTCCAGTCTTCATCGATGTGGTACAGCTGCCACTTGTCATTCAGCGGCGACCACTTGCGAATCCCCGGTGGAATGCCGCCCACCCAGGGTTCCCGCGGGCCCCGCGCGGAGGCAAACCAGCCGTCGTGGTACACGCCACGGCTGGCCATGATATCAAAGAACTGAGTCTTTCGACGACCGTCCACACTCGCGTCATCAAACGTGTACGCCATGCTGGTGCCATCCATTTCGTCCTGCGCGAAGCCGTTAACGGTTTGTGGCAGCGGAATATTAAGCAGTTCATAAACGGTCGGAGCCACATCAATGACATGATGAAACTGAGATCGCGGCTTCTGGTCGGGCCGAATGGACTTTGGCCAGGATACTGCCATGGGGTTACGAATGCCGCCAAAATACGCGCCCTGCAGTTTGGTGCCCTGGTACGGCGTGCTGCCGGCCCACGCCCAGCCGGCGTGATACATGTTGTCCGTTTTGGCAGAGCCCAGCACGTCCAGCCCGCCCAGTTCTTCCAGGGCGGCAATGTGCTCCGAGATCTTTGTGGGGATGCCATTTTGAGCCAGCTGCTCACTGATGGTGCCGTACAGTCCTTCCGATGAGGAACCGTTGTCCCCCCAAATGTAAAACACGAGCGTGTTTTCCAGGTCACCCTGACCTTCCATTTCATCCAGCAAACGCCCCACCTGTGCATCCGCGTGTTCGGTGAATCCGGCAAACACTTCCATGAGACGACGCTGAAACGGCTTCTCCTTGTCGGGGATGGAATCCCATGACGCCATCGTGTCCGCCCGCGGCGTCAGCCGTGCGTCCGCCGGCAGCCAGCCCAGTTTCTTCTGTCGCGCGAACACGCGCTGGCGATAGGCGTCCCAGCCGTCATCAAATTTGCCTTTGTATTTGTCGGCCCACTCTTTGGGCACCTGATGCGGGCCATGTGACGCGCCCGGCGCCCAGTACATAAACCACGGTTTGTCCGGCGCGAAGGCGCTTTGTTCGCGCAGCCAGTGAATGGCATCATCGGCAATGTCTTCGGACAGATGATAGTAATCGTGTCCACCGGACGTGTGAGGATGATCTACGTAAGTCGTGTTGCGAACCATCGTCGGCTCATACTGCGACGCCTCTCCGGCCAGAAATCCGTAGAAATACTCGAACCCGTAGCCCGTGGGCCAGTAGTCGAACGGTCCCTTCGACGTGATCTGATCTTCGGGCGTGTTGTGCCACTTGCCGAATGCTGCCGTGTTGTAACCGTAGGCCTTCAGGACTTCGGCCATGGTGGCTGAGGTTTTGGGAATCACGCCGCTGAAGCCATCAAAATCGTTGGCAATGGCGGCGATCTGTCCGTTGCCCACCCGCGTATGATTGCGGCCGGTCAGCAGCGCGGCGCGAGTGGGTGAACACATGGCCGTCGTATGAAAGCGGTTGTAGGAGATGCCGTGTCCGGCCACCCGACTGAGGTTGGGCGTGTGAACCTCTCCACCATACGTGTCCGGCAGGCCGTTGCCCACATCATCGATGAGCACAATCAGAATGTTGGGGGCATCAGCCGGCAGACGCCGCGGCTCCACGCGTTTCTGATACGTTGAACTCTCAATGGTCACTCCAGGGGTTGACCCCGATGGAGCAGGCGGAAACGGAAGCACGTCCTGTGCGGAGGCCTCCGCCAGGTACAGCACCACAAGAGTCCAAACAGGGCGGCAACACCATAAGCAACGGTTCAAGGTCGGCTCTCCCGGTCAGTCGATAAAAAGATTCCACTCCAGACTAACGCGAACGCATGCCGGTTCCAGTCAACGAGCGTTTGATGTTCGACGGACGTCTGCGCCGCCGTCATCCCCTCATTTTCGCAGTCTGAGAAGATTGCAGTTGACCGTTTTGATTTCCCTGAAATGATGCACGCGACCCCTGCCATATCCTCCCGCCTTCTGACGGAAACATTCATGCTCCGTGTTCGCCAACTGCTCTGCCTCTGGCTGCCGTTATTCGTTTTTAGTGGACTGTCAGCACAGACCGAGGCAGAGGAACGCCAGCCGGACTGGCTG
This sequence comes from Planctomycetaceae bacterium, assembly GCA_024742875.1. Lineage (GTDB taxonomy): Bacteria > Planctomycetota > Planctomycetia > Planctomycetales > Planctomycetaceae > Fuerstiella. The sequence continues at coordinate 212,974 of JANSXP010000003.1, forward strand.
CTGATCACCACGCCTGATCTCGCTCAGGCAGCTGCGCCGCTGATACAGCGCCGCGGCGAGCAGGGTTTTGCGGTGACTGTCATCGATATCAGCACGCTGGCGACTGAAGAAGGCGGCCCGAACATCTCAGCCGCCATCCAGACCGCACGACAATCTGACGATTGCCGTGTGCTGATTCTGGGCACCTGGGAAACGACGGATTCCGCCGTACATGTCCCCGCACTGCGAGGTATACACGGACGGATGATGGGCAAGATGACAGATCACGGCTATGGGCTGCCCGCAGACGATGGTGGGGTGACACTCGCCGTGGGGCGACTGCCCGCGCGTACGACGGCAGAGGCAAAGTCCATGGTCACCCGAATTCTGACATTTGAAGATCAACAGCCGAAGCAGAACCGCATTCAGGTGTCCGTGGGGCATCCGGGCGGTCGCTCAGAATTTGAACGCAACTTCGCCGCAGGTGTCATCCGGTCGGCCGTTGACCTGCGACTGCAGCGAATCGCCTCTTCGTGGACGACCAACTGCATTATGGATCTGGAAGACTCACCGTATTCTGTGCCGGCCGCGAAATTCGGTGACCGGATGCAGGAGCTGATGCAGCAGGAATACGTGTTCTCCGTGTACTCCGGACACAGCTCTCCGGCCGCCGTTTATTCCCGCAATGGCCCGGTCGTCAAACGCTCTGATTTTGGCAGCCTGAAAGCCGCAGGTCCGGCGGGCGTGTTTCTTTCGTGTGGCTGCTATTCCTGCCAGGTGGAAGGATTCAACGGACAGGGCTACGGCATCGCCTCGATCCGCAATCCGAACGGCCCGGTCGCCGTCATGGGAGCATTCGGAGAAAGCTGGGCGGCTCACGGTCAGCTGGCGTTCGATGGCGCACTGTCCTGCCTGGCTCAGGAGGATCCGCCGCGACAACTGGGCGACTACTGGCTGGCCGTTCAGCGGGGCATCGCCCGGGGCCAGATCACTCAAGCAGAATTTCTGCTGTACGACATGGCCGATGGCAGCGGCGGTCAGGTGCCGCTGGATCAGCAGCGGCTCGAACATGCCGAAATGTGGACTCTGCTGGGCGACCCCGCCATGCGGATTCCTCTGGCGGAGATCGACGCGTCGAAGGCGAATGAGGATGGGGCGAAAGATCGCGCAGAAGATCGCGCAGGAGGCGCCGCCAAACCAGCAGACACTTCCTCGCTTCAAAAGAACTGATCGACCGGTTAACCGGCCGACGGAGGGTCGCTCCGTGCTTCAGCAGTTGGAGTCCTGCAATCGCTGAAAGTATTCCTCCCAGCTTTGGTGGGCGCGTCCGGTCGCCTGCTGATAGTGGCTGGAATTGTTCGAGGCGCCCAAACGGATGCCTTCGTAAATTCCGGCAATCACAGTTCCCAGAAATTCGCCCAGTTCTGCCACGCGTTCGGCGCGGTACTCGTCCACCGTCATCGACCGATAGGTCAGCTGTGTGCCAAACGCCAGATTCAGATAGTCGGCCAGTTGCTGCTGAGTGATCGCCTCGCCGTGCAGGTGATACGTCTGACCGTCGTGCTTTGATTCTGTCAGCATCCGCGCGTAGGCGAAGGCCAGCTCGGGACGGGACGTGTAGCCGCATTTCTGATCGCCCGCGCAGTTGGCAATTTCGCCCTGCTGTTTGTAAGTGTCGATGTATTCGACATCCGGCTCAATGTAGATGCCATTGCGGCCAATCGCCCACTGAAGGCCGCTGTTCCGCACGTCCTGTTCGGTCTGGCGATTGCTGGCAATGATGGGCGAAAAGGCGGTGCCCTCTTCGGCCCCCTGGACACTGGTGTAAACAATTTTTTTCACGCCGGCAAGCGCGGCGGCGGCAATCACATTGCGATGCTGGCCAATACGTTTGTCGGGCGCGTCCATCCCGGAGACCAGCAATACCGAGTCAATTCCTTCCAAAGACTGCTGCAGCTGATCCGGCTCTGTGTAGTCACCGGGGCGAATCTCCACTCCCAGTGTGGCCGCTTTGGAGGGCGTTCGCGCCAGCCCCACCACACTCTCCGCACCGACCAGCTCGACCGTGGCGTTCACGATGGCGGCTCCCAACTGACCGCTGGCGGCGGTGACAGCAATTTTCGTCATACCAAATTTCCTGTGTGGTCAATCTCTGAGATTGGCGTGGCAGTCCCTGTCGGGCCGGCAGGCCATCATAGAGTCCTGACCGAAGAAGCGACGTGGCCGATCCGGTTTTCGCATCATGGAAGCGGGAAATTCGGCCGGACTGCGTCTGGTAACCACTCGACGTCATCCTTCTTTTCGTTGATTCCCCGGACTGACTCACCGCGGTCGAACACACAAGAGTGAAACGAGAGCCTCGCTCGGTTACGCTGTCTCACAGTCAACGCGTCGCACATCGTCAGGGGAATTCCATGAATCCGCTCACTTCAATCGTTGCGTTCTGCGCCCTGCTGCCAGGGTCCGCCGTTCCTGAGCAACAGAAGCCGCCGGAGCCGGAATGGAAGAGTCTGCCAGCCACTAAGATCCCGCCAAAGATCAACCAGGCAATTGAGGCTCACGCGGGCCTGACATTTGCGAATTACGCAGACCGCGCGCTGCAGCTGGATCTGTACCGCCCCAAAGATCAGTCCGGGCGGCTGCCGGCGGTGGTCTGCATACACGGCGGCGGCTGGGCCAAAGGCAGTCGCGTTCATCACACACACATTGCCAAAGCGCTGGCCGCCCGAGGTTATGTCACGGTGTCTATTGACTACCGCCTGTCGGGTGAAGCCGTGTTCCCCGCGCAGATTCACGACTGCAAAGCAGCCGCTCGCTGGCTGCGAGCACACGCACAGCAATACGGCGTGGACACAAATCGCATTGCGGCCACCGGGGCGTCGGCCGGCGGTCATCTGGCCGCCCTGCTGGCAACATCCGCAGACGTGGCTGCCCTGGAAGGCGAGGGGGGTCACGCAGAGTTTTCCAGTACCATCCAGGCAGCCATCCCCATGGGCGGGCAATCCGACCTGCTGTCAGATCGCATTCGCAGGATCTCCGCGGAAAAGGAAATCTATCAGCAGTTTCTGGGTGGCTCCTTTGCGGAGTCGCCGGAAATCTACCGTCTGGCCTCGCCACGAGAGCATCTGGATGCAGGCGATCCGCCCCTGTTTTTTCTCACCGGCGAACTGGATGACGCCAGTACCCGCGGTGACGACATCCGACAGGACTGCGCAAAACTGGGGATCGTCAGCCGCGTGTCCGTCCTTCCCGGAGCGCCACACCCGTTCCTGACAAGGCAGCCGTTTTTTGACGCGGCCGTCGATCAGATTGACGCGTTCCTCAAAGAATGTCTGCCGCAGCGCTGACACGCTACGGCTGATCGGCCGAGTGCGACAATGTCGCCACGGGCGGCAGACTTTCCAGCAGTGGGGCATCCGTGCGCCGCAGTTCTGCGAGCGTCGCCTCACGCAGCTGCCGCAGTGTTTCGCGATGAGCGGCGTCCAGCGCCAGATTCTGCAGCTCGTCCGGGTCAGCCTGGAAGTCGTACAGTTCTTCCACTTCTCCGGGAACCAGATTGCGAACATATTTGTAGCGTCCCCTGGCCAGCATCACGTACCACGGAATGCCGGGTCCGTGATACAGCGCGGGGTCCTCCTTCCCCGGAATTCTGCGTGTTGCGGATCCGTAGAACTTGCCCGTGTGCACCAGCATCGACACATGATTCCACACAGCCTCACGGGACTGCAGCAGGGGGGTCAGATCGTGGCCGTGCATCTTCCACGGGGGCGCGATACCAGCCTGGGCGAAAAACGTGGGCACCAGATCCACGCCGCTCACCGGAGCCTCCACCACGCGTCCGGCTGTTTCTGTCCGGCCAACCGGTCGAATAATCAGGGGCGCTTCCACGGCCGCTCGATACGGAGCCACCTTGGACTTCAAGCCGTGCTGCCCCCAGGCAAACCCCTGATCGGAGGTGAACACCACCAGCGTATTTTCGTCCTGACCGGACGCTTTGAGCGCCGCCATCAGACGACCAACCCCCTCATCAATCGCCAGCACACCCTGATGATACTGCCGCACCCAGTCCCGCAGCGGTCGCCCGGGAATATCCTTCATTCCCACCGGCCCCAATTCGCGCACCTTTCTTTCCACCGGCTGACCGCCCGGGCCTGGCTCCCAGAAGTGAAAGTTGCGGGCATACTCCGGTTTGCCGGGCCGCGGAGGATAAATATCTTTGGGCGTGGGCACATTGATCTGTGCGTAGTTTTGCAGATGCCGCTCTGCTGGCGTGAAGGGACCGTGCACAGCCCCATAACACAGCCACAAATACCAGGGCTTGTCGCCCTCGCGATTCGCGCCGTTGATGTAGTCGACCGCCCAGTCCGTATAGTTGTCTGTGGAGTAGCCGGACGTCATTTCCGGCGGACCGCCGTTGCGACTGATCAACTGGTTGTCGTAGTAATTGGGTGCGTTGTCCGGGTGCCGCGGTCGATTCCACACAATCTGGTGATCCCAGTCGCGGCCGAATCCGGCATCCACACCCGTGTGCCATTTGCCAATGTGTGCCGTCGTGTAGCCGTGCTGGCGAAACACGGCCGGCCAGAACGGACACTGTGTCGGGTCATAGGCACTGCCCGGGTACTGCCCTTCCATCCGCATGGATTCAATCCCGTGCTGATGGTGGCCGGTCAGCAGTGTGGCCCGTGAGGGCATGCACCAGGCACCAATATAGGCATGTTCAAACCGCACGCCCTGCTGCGCCAGCCGGTCAATATGGGGTGTGCGAACCCAGTCAAACGCGCCCGGATAACAGCTGACCGTGCGATAAGACTGATCGTCCGTGTAGATGAACAGAATGTTGGGACGCTCGTTGCCGGCCGGCCCCACTGTTGCTGTTTCTGCTTTAGCTTCTGACACCCCCGCAAAGGCGGACGAACTGGTCACAGCGGCCAGCGCGATCAGCACCCCAATGATGATGCCGCGCACCGTTGGGCCGCTGGTGTTGTTCGCTCGGTCGGATGCGTTCGCCCCTGGTTCTGTCAGCTTCACTGCGCTGCCCTCTCGCCAAAGTCATGTTTGTAATTGTTGACTATTGGACCGGGTAGAGAACGCAGCATCAAGCAGCACACTGAGAATGACGCACAACGTGGGTCGGCTGCTGGGCCAACGCAACATTTACGGCCGCGTGTAGGGTCGGTATTTGGGCGGCGGCTTAATGTTGCCTTTGCCCTTTTCCCAGTGAAACGTCTCGCCGTCTGACACCAAATCCTTACGCGTGTTCAGTTTGGGCTCCGGATCAGCGAAGGTCGTCGGTGCCGATCTTCGCAGTCGGATTTTCACCTGGTCGTATTGCGAATCGCCCGCCAGGTTTGTCCATTCATGAGGATCTTCCGACAGATCGTACAGTTCCTCTCCCTGCTTCCCATAGCGAATGTATCGCCAGTCTCGATTGAACACCGCATATTCCCCGGGCTTCATGTAGGGCAGAAAGACGGTGCGGTCCGTCGCCTGAGAAGGATCTTTCAGAGTCGCCGCCAGGGAAATGCCTTCCAGCGTCTGTGCCGGCTGGGGCAGGTCACACATGTCCACAAACGTGGGATACATGTCAATCAGACTGGCGGTCACATCCGTTGTTTGCCCTTTGGCAATCCCCGGCCCGGCCCAGATGAACGGCACATTGGACGTGCGCTCCCACAGTGTGTGTTTGCCCCATTGCCCTTTTTCACCGTGGTGATAACCGTGATCACTCCAGATCACCACAATCGTGTTGTCCGCATACGGACTGGCGTCCAGCGCGTCCAGCAGACGTCCCAGCATCGCATCGGCGTAGCTGATGCACGCCAGATAGCCATGAATGGCGTCTTTCACGGCCCCCATTCTGGTCAGCCGATCGTGGTGCAGTTTTTTTCGGTTCTGACGCTGTTTGCGGATCACAGGTGGCAGATCGTCCAGGTCATCCTCCCGCATTGGCGGCAGCTCAATGGTGTCGCGATCGTACAAATCAAAGTACTTTTGCGGGCAGTAGTTGGGAAAATGAGGAGCGTACAGACCGCAGCCCAGAAAGAAGGGAGCATCGTGCTCTTTGCCCAACTGCTCGACTGCCCAGTTGGTGCGGATGGTGTCCGCCATGGCCTCTTCTTTGTCGTTGGGAATCGGCCCCCATTCCAAAAACAGGCCCGCCTTGAAGGTCTGCCCCCTGTTGTACACGCTTGCCGGAAACGGCTGCGGTACAGGAGTCTCCTGGCTCCATGAATCCAGCGGCCAGCCGGTTTCTTTCTGAATCTGATTTCGCAGAAAGAAGTTCGTCCAGCCGCGCTGATCAATGGCACCCGCCGGATGATGAAACAGCTTGCCGGCCCCCAGCGTGGTGTAGCCCGCTTTGTGAAAGCTCATCTGCAGCGCTTCAATCTGAGGACTGCTGACGAAGTAATTGGGCGTGGTGTAACAGCCGGTGGTGGAGGCATACTGGCCGGAAAAAATGGCCGCCCGGCTGGGCGCACAGAAGACCCCCGCCGTGTGGGCGTTGGTGAAGTTGACGCCGCGTGCCGCCAGCCGATCCAGATTGGGAGTCAGCGCACCAGGCACCGTGTTCAAACAGCCGATCCAGTCGTTCATGTCGTCCACGGCAAAGAACAGCACGTTGGGGCGATCAGCGGCGGACACACGCGACGGCAGCAGAGCAACAAAGAAACTGGCCAGAACAAGGGCGCTCGCTCCGGCGTTCAAGCTGGGACGAGAGGATTCGGTTGCAGTCATCATGGTCTTCCACATCATTGATTGTCGGATCAGAACCAGTCATCAGTTCGCGCGTCCTGATGCGGCTGTCAGCATGCCGCAGTGTCTTCTGTATTGTTAGCAGAAAATCGGTCGTTTGGCAGAACACGGCCACGGAACAGCAGCCATTGCCTCGCGGTGCCCCTGGTGATTGCTCGCGAGGCCCCGGGGAAACTTTCTTCCGTGGACACGACCGCGCGCAGCCTGCCGGGTGATCCGCTGATGGAGGAATTTGCCGCCAGGTGGCTGTGTGACAATCCGCAGTCTCGGAAGCGACGTGATCTCGCCATGCGCCGTACGTATCGCGCAATACTCACGCATCGAGAGACGCTCTGGTGGTTGTTTTAGTGGCCACGCTCAATCGAAAACAGTCATCGGACGTGGCAAAACGCATCCGTTTGTCTGCAGCAGTATCAGTTCGTCTCCCCGACGATGAACAGACTTGATCTGCCACACCGGTTACAGGACAACGGATCATGTTCCATGGACCTGCCCGCGTCACCGCGGCAAACCGGAGTACGCCACGATGAGACTTGCGATCGGACTTTTCGGCACTGTCCTGGCAGTTGGGGGTGCCATAATCGCCACCGGCGTCGGCCCGCATCCCGCACCAGTGGGTTCGACGACTCCCGCTTTCAAATCAGAGCCTCCCCTGGACGCTGCCCCACCACAGGTGGGCCCACAACAGGTGGGGCATCCGCTGTTTTGCAGCCCGCACTTTTCGCCCATCGTTAGCACGAACGACCTGATCTTTGTGGTCAACACACCGTGCGATACGGTCGACGTGATCGCCCGCGGCAATAACGAGATTGTGCGACGAATTCCCGTGGGCGTGGATCCGGTCAGCCTGGCACTGCGACCGGATGGCAAAGAGCTTTGGGTCTCCAATCACATTTCAGATTCCGTCAGCATCATTGACACCGTTTTCGGCAGTCGCACATACCTGCATATCGTGGCCACCGTGCAGCAGTTTGACAGGACTTCCAAAGCCACAACCTTCGACGAACCGGTGGGCATTGCCTTTGCCGGCAACAGCAAGGCTTATGTGGCGCTGTCATCGGAAAATCAAATTGCAATCGTCGATGTGGAGCAGCGAAAAATCACCGGCCGCCTGCGTATCCCCGCGCAGGACCCGCGGGCCATCGTCGTGCGTGGCGACCGACTGTACGTGCTGCCGTTTGAATCCAACAACCAGACTCAGCTGTCAGGCGGCTCGGCTGACGATATCGATGGCGATCTGTATACGTTTGATGCCTGGCAGCATTCCATCATCCACAACAATGTGCTGTCGCTCGGTCATGTTGTGGACATCGTGAAACACCCGGATGTCCCGGACCACGATCTGTTTGTGTTTGACACGCGGACCGATCAGCTCACCGCCACGATCGACTCACTGGGAACGTTGCTGTACGGCATGACGGTCGATTCCGCGGGCGATGTGTATGTGGCGCAGACTGACGCTCGCAATCACATCAATGGCCGCGCGGGCACCAAAAAACACGGCATGGCGGAGCTGGAGAACCGAGCGTTTTTGAATCAGATCACTCGCGTCCGTTTTGAAAACGGCAGGGCCGCAACGCCCGAGTTTCTGGAGCTGGAACCACTCCCGCCACAGCACCCGCAGCCAAACGAGGCACTCGCCACGCCGTATGCGGTGCAGATTTCCGACGATGACCGTCTGCTGGTGGCCACGGCCGCCGGGTCGGACAAACTCTTCACACTGGATGCGGCCACCGGACAGGTTCTGGGCCGTGTGTCGGTGGGCGCGGTGCCCCGTGGTGTCTCGCTGCAGCACACGGCAGACGGCTCTCTGGAATCAGCCTGTGTCTACAATGCAGTGGCCAATACGGTGTCGATGATCGACCTGCAGGATCCCGCTCATCCCAGAGTCACCGGGTTTGTTCCCCTGGAAGACCCCACAGAGCGGCAGGTCAAGCTGGGTCGCACGTGGTTCAACTCTGCGGCCGCTTCCACGACCGGAACGTACTCGTGTGCCAGCTGCCATCCGGACGGCCACACCGATCAACTGCTGTGGGTTTTGAAAACGCCCATCGTGTCGGGCGGCGATCAGATCATGCCGCGTTCCACCATGCCACTGCGCGGCCTGCGGGACACGGCTCCCTACCACTGGGACGGCGTCCCGGGCGATCCTTACGGCGGCAACAACAGCGCAAGTGTGTGGGAGTCTGTGCCGGCCAACAGCGATGTGGATGTTCCCGAAAGCAGCACGCGCCATCTGATCGATGGCGGTCTGGCGTCCACGATGCTGCAGCACGGCTCCGAAGTGATCAATGATGAGGGCAAAGCGGGCGCATTTTCTGCCGCCGAGCGGGACGACATGGCCAAATTCCTGCTGGCGGTCCCCTATCCGCCGGCGCAGCGCCGTGCCTACACAAATCAATTGTCACAGCGGGCAACGCGCGGCTTTGAGCTGTTTCACATTGACGGTCATCACGACGAAAAGCCCAAACCCAATGTCTGCGGAGACTGCCATCGCCTGCCGCATCTGGTCAGTACAAACACGCCTGGCACCGGCATGGACGCACCGACCTGGCGGGGCGCCTACGACCGCTTTTTGATTCTGCCGCAGGGGCGACTGAACATCATCGAGTTCGATTTCTATCGCCGCGTGGCCGAGCAGGGAATTCCGGAAAAACAACTGTGGCAGTTTTCCTGGCAGGGTCAGCAAAGGTTTGACCCGATTTGGGACATGGTGCTCGAAGGCAGCACGGGATATTCGGGCACTTTCGCACGACAGGTGACACTGTCTGCTGACACACATAATCAGCCACTGACTGCCAGCCTGCTGGATGCCATGGAACAGTCCGCCGCGGAAGGCGCCATTGTACTGGAAGCGGACGGCGTGCAGCTGAGCGATGAGCGGGTCACACCAGTGACCCTGCAGTATGCCGGCGGTCTCTATGTTCCTGCAGACTCCACCAAGGCACGCCTCACGCGGGACGAACTGCTGGCACTGGCGGCCGATGGTCGGCTGATCTGCACCTTCACTGCGCGACACGGCGGTCGCGACGACACGATTGCCTACCCACAACCGATTTTGTGGACACAGGGGCCGCTGGAGCAGCAAAGCGGCCACCAGAAATTCCCCATTGTGTACCCGGGACAATCGACCATGAAGATCAGCGGGCGACACGTGGATCCGGGCGCCTACGTGATTGTGGACGGCCGTCGCACGGACGGATTTGTCACGGTTAACAGCACAGATCGGCTCACCATCGAGCTGCCGACACTTCCCAAGGAGGGGCTGCATCTGCTGCAGGTCCAAAACCCGGCCGGTCAGTTCAGCAACGATTTCCTGTTCAATGTGGTGGACAGTGCTCAGGCAAAACAACAGCTCGCAGAACAGCGCGAACGAAACGATCGCGATATCAGAGACGCCCTGGCCGAGGCCATCACAGCGGGCGACGTGGCCGAAGTGCGGCGACATCTCAATCGTCGTCAGCAGCAGGGTCGTGTGAATGAGCAGCGGCCGCGTTCCGGATCCACACCGCTGAACACAGCCGTGCTGTATGGCCAGCATGAAATTGTGGAAGTGCTGCTGCGTCGAGGGGCGGACGTGAATGGAGCCAACAGAGACGGCACCACACCGCTGCACATCGCCGCATTTTTCTGTCAGGAAAAGCTGCTGAAGCGCCTGCTGGAAAAAGGAGCCTCAACCACTCAGACCAACCGTCGCGGGGAGACAGCACTGGACACCGTCTCCGGACAGTGGGACCAGGGCATGGCGGATCTCTATCAGGGCATCGCTGACGCGGTCAACATCGAGATTGATTTGCAGCATCTGCAGGAAAGTCGGCCACGGATGGCCGAACTTTTGAACGCCGCCGAATAGAACAAGCTGGTCGACAGACTGGATTGCCACACAGAAGCTCTCACAATGGCAGAAACACACTGTCGGGAGGAAGAGCGGATGTCTGCATTCATTCAACGCGGGATAATTGTCACTGTATTTATGATCACGCCGTTCGCCCGGCCGGCGAACGCCCACCCGGCTGCGATCCGTCGTGGTGCACCACCGCCGGACAGGTCACGGCCCAACGTGCTAATGATCTGCATTGACGATCTGAATGACTGGACCGGCTTTCTGGGTGGCCATCCGGATGTGAAAACGCCGCACATGGACAAACTGGCGGCAGCCGGCTGCAGCTTCACGAACGCGCACTGTGCCGTGCCCGTGTGTTCGGCTTCCAGAATCAGTGTGATGTCCGGCGTCGCGCCCACCACCCACGGCAGCTATGAGCTGGGCCCCCGCTACGAGCAGTTGCCCGCGCTAAATGATGTGCCCACGCTGCAGGCCTGGTTTCGTCAGCACGGCTATCGCACACTCAGTGGTGGCAAAGTGCTGCATCATGACTTCAATGGGCGTCTGGCGGCCGACATTGACCAGCCACTGGGACGCCGCAGGAGCCCCCGTCCGCGTCAGCCGATGAACCGACCGGCTGACTGGAGTGGCGCCTGGGACTGGGGTCGTTACCCGGCGACAGACGGCGACATGGCCGACTTCCAGCTGGCCAAAACAGCGGCCACCGCCCTGCAGACGGAATTTGATCAGCCATTTTTCCTGTCTGTCGGTTTCTTTCGACCGCACGTGCCTCTGTTTGTCCCCCCTCGATGGTTTGATCTCTATGACGTCAATACTCTGACACTGCCAGCTACTCGCTTGTCTGATCTGGACGATCTGCCGCCCAACTTTCTTTCCATCAATGACTATGCGCTGGCCCCCACGCATGCTGAAGTACAGCGCCACAAAAAAGTCCGCAGTCTGACGCACGCCTATCTGGCGTCCATCAGTTTTGTGGATCACTGCGTGGGTGTCGTTCTGGATGCTTTGAACAGCGGTCCCCACGCGGACGACACGCTGGTCGTGCTGTGGAGTGACCACGGCTTTCATCTGGGCGAAAAACAGCACTGGGCCAAACGCACGTTGTGGGCCGAATCCACGCGGGTGCCGCTGCTGATCGCTGGTCCGGACATCGCATCGGCACAGTGTGATCAGCCCGTCAGTCTGCTGGACGTGTATCCAACACTGATCGAACTGTGCCGTCTGGACGCAGCGGATCACGCGGAAGGTGTCTCGCTCGCACCGCAACTGGCCAGTCCGCAGCAGCGGCGATCGCAGCCGGTCATCACATCTTCGTATTTTGGCAATCACTCAATCTACAGCGAACACTGGCATCTGATTGCCTACCGCGATGGCGCGCTTGAGCTGTACGATCACCGCACGGACACAGATGAATATCATAATCTGGCCGGCGAACCGCAGTACGCAGCGACCATCAACAAACTCAAAACATGGCTGCCGCGGGACGCGGCCCCGGAATTCAAACGCAAGTCGGAGCGCGCTCATTTGCCCTACTGACAGTGGCCGCTGAAAGGTAAAGCCGCTGAACGCCCGATGCCAACGGGGTGGGAAGTGAGTATGCTGCAGCAACATCCCGACTCATCATCTGAAAGACGCCACATGCCCAGGCCCGCTCCGTGCAGTTCGCAGACATTCCTCCAGCGGATCAAAGCCATTGTGGTTCCTGTCTGGGCGGTCGGCTGCCTGACTCTGTCGTCAGCCGCAGAACCGGAAAAGAGCGAGCAAAAGCCTGTGCGACTGCAGTCGGAAATCACCGGCGTGCAGCCGATGACGGGCATCGTGCTGTGGAGTGACAATGAGCGCGCGGCTTCGCACCCCGAGGCCATTTCTCTGGAGTATCGCTACTGCGGCTACGATGAAGTCGTGCAGCCGGATGGTCGCTACGACTTCACACACCTGGACGCGGTGCTGGATGAAATCGCCGCCCGCAACCATCAGGCCATCCTGCGGTTCTATTTTTGCTACGTCGGAAAGAAGACCACCGTGCCGCAGTTTGTCCGCGCGCAGGCGGGCTACGAAGAAACGATCGGACTCAGTGAAAAGCAGCAGACCCATTTCTGCGACTGGAGCCATCCGGCTCTGCAGGAGTTCGCGCTGACGTTCTACACCAAACTGGCGGCTCGCTATGACAACGATCCTCGCATCGCCTTCCTGCAAACGGGCTTTGGCCTGTGGGGCGAGTATCACATTTACAGCGGCCCCCGGCAGCTGGGAACAACGTTTCCTGACAAAGCCTTTCAGGCAAAGTTTCTCCATCACCTGGCGGGTCAGTTTGACAATTTGCCGTGGTCGATCAGCATCGACGCGGCGGACTTCGACTACAGCCCCCTGGAAGACAATCGCCGACTGCTGGATCTGCCGTTCGGCGTCTTTGACGATTCCTTCCTGTGCAAACCGCACCCCAGAGAAAACGCGGTCAACTGGCGGATTCTGGATGCACGGCGGTGGCAGCGGCAGCCCGGCGGTGGTGAGTTCAGCTACTACAACAAAAAGGATCAGCGAAATGCGCTGGCCGCCGGCGGACCAAACGGCGTCTCCTTTGAGCAGGCCGCCCGGCAGTTCCACATTACCTACATGATTGGCAACGATCAGCCCCGTTATCAGTCGATGGATCGGATCCGGCAGGCCGGCATGGCCACCGGCTATCGTTTTCGGGTGACGAAAGCCACCACCGGCGACGGTCACATCAATCTGACGGTGACCAACGAAGGCGTGGCGCCACTGTATCGGGATGCCTGGTTCGCCCGCGGGAAACAGCGGGCGAAGACCTCGTTGAAAGGCCTGCTGCCCGGTGAGTCCCGCGACTGTCGCATCGCGCTCTCTGGTAACGGCGACGTGCCGCTAACCATCGAATGTGACGCCATCCTGCCCGGGCAGAAGATTCAGTTTGCCGCCGATCTGCCCTGACCACGCATCATGGCCGGAAGACGCGTCGTGCCTTCACGGCATCCGCGTCCCGCCCACTCACGCCGAATGATCGATGACGACCTTGCCCATCGCCTGACGACTTTCCAGCCGGGCGTGCGCGTCGGAGGCCTGCTCCAGCGTGAACGAGGAATCATCGAGCACGGGCGTCAGCCCGCCGGCCTCCACAATGTCGGCCACGTCCGCCAGAATCTGCGCGTGCTGGGCACGGCCGACGTTGTGCAGCATGGGAATCAGCATGAACACCACGTGCAGTGACAATCCCTGAAAATGAGCGGGCGTCAAATCCAGCTCACACATGGACACGGTGGTGGCAACCTGGCCGTTCAGCGCAGCAGCCGCAAAGGAGTTGGTCAGATTGGCTCCGCCCACCGAATCAAACACCACGTCAAAGCCGGCGCCATCCGTATGCGTGGCAACATAATCGGCAACGGTTTCGGTTTTGTAATTGATGGGTGTTGCTCCGAGGCGGGCGATCAGTTCCAGCTGACGCTCCCCGCCACCGGTCGCATGCACGTCCGCCCCGTAATGCACGGCCAGCTGCACGGCGACGTGGCCCACGCCCCCGGATCCTCCGTGGACCAGGACCTTCTGCCCGGCCGAAATTCCGGCACGCTGCAGTCCTTCGTAAGCCGTGATGGCGACCAGCGGCAGCGCGGCGGCTTCTTTCGCACTCAGGCGGGTCGGTTTCTTTGCCAGCAGATTGCGATCCGCCACGATGTACTCGGCAAGTGTGCCGGGCAGATCGGCCAGTCCGCCCGCACAGCCATAAACCTCATCGCCCGGCTGGAGATCGGCCACGCCCTCACCAACAACTTCGACGGTTCCGGCAAAGTCCATTCCCAGAATGGCGGGAACGGGCGGCGCCAGTGGCAGGTCATCGCCCATCGTACGGATCATGGTATCGACCGTATTCACGCTGGAGGCCGCGATTTTCACCAGCACATGACCAGCCTTCACGTCCGGCGTCGGGACCTGCGCAGTTTCAAACCGGGCCTGCTCGCCATACTCTCGAATCAGCATTGCTTTCATGGATGTTTCTTTCATGAATGTCGTGTGTCTGTCTCGGCGACGGAACGCCGCTATTCAATGTCCTGCACGTCCATGACCAGATCGCTCCAGTTGCGCTGATTGTCCATGTCCAGCTGCATCCCTTTTTCGTCAGCAATGGAAAAGCGTTTGATGGCGGGCGTTTGACTGGTGGCCTGATACAGCCAGTAGGCTTCCGCTTTGAGCGCCTCATCAATGGGGCGATCGATGGATTCGTAAACGGTCTGCTTGCAGGCGTTGATGGACGCGGCAGGAAACTTCGCAATTCGCTGCGCCAGGGCGTCCACATAGGGACCAATTTCTTCGGCGTCGAACGCCTTGTTGATGGTGCCGTAGGCTTCCGCTTCGTCCGCGTCAAAGTCCCGGGCACTGAGAATAATTTCCAAAGCGCGGCCCAGTCCCACCTGACGTGCCATCCGCGACGCGCCACCGCCGCACGGCAGAATGCCCATGCCAACTTCCATCTGCATAAGTTTGAATTTGCCGCGGACGGCAAACCGCATGTCGCAGGCGAGTGCGAATTCGTGACCACCGCCTCGCGCCACGCCTTCCAGTTTGGCGATCGTGGCCTGCGGCAAACGACTGATGCGTTCCAGAACCGTCTGCAGATCCAGCAGCTGAGCCTCGTCCCGGGTCACCGCCTGCGTCGACATGTCCTTCAGCAGGTTGGTGTCATAGTGACAGATGAAGATTTCCGGGTGAGCCGACTGGAACACGACCACCTTGATTTCCCGATCGCGTTCCAGACGCATGGCCAGCGTGTTGAGGTCGGCCAGCATTTCCGGCCCCTGCAGGTTGACGGGAGGGAAGTCGAACGTGACTGTGAGAATGCCATCCGCAGCCGTCGCGGTGAACGTGGTGTAGCCTTCGTAGCTCATGTGTGTCCCCTTATGAGTTTGTAGCGCCGGGAAACATTGCCTCCCCAGCAAGCGGGGCGCATACTAGAGGTACTCACCCGCAGCACAAGAACGCATTTTTTGGACACGTAGGCACAAAATGGATACCAATGCAAAGACACGGCATACCAGCTACGTGCTGCCTGCCTGTCCGGTGGAAGCGACCCTGGAACTGATCGGCGGCAAATGGAAGGGCATCGTCCTGTACTACCTGCTGGACGGCCGCCTGCGATTCAGCGAGCTGAAAAGAAAGATCGGCTGCGTCACTCAGCGAATGCTCACCAAACAGCTGCGGGAACTGGAAAGCACGGGCCTGGTCAATCGCATCGTGTATGCGGAAGTGCCACCAAGAGTCGAATACGAACTCACAGAGCAGGGGCAGTCGCTGCAGCCCATTCTCATTGCCCTCAAACAATGGGGTGAGGAACGCGGCCTGACACTGCTGAAAAACCGCACACCGATTGACTGACCGAGCGCCTGACCGGTGGAGCGAGGGCGACTGCGAGGGCGACTGCGAACCCAGCAAGCCCGAAGCAGATTCGTGGAGCCGCCCCCATTCGGCAAGCTGCGCAGAATGGACAAGGGCGTCTGACGTGCCAGGCGGGAATCCATCAGAAAAATCGCCAGGAAACAGTCGGCGGCCGCGATCTTTGTAAGGAAAACCGGGAGCTTCTCGTCTTCCCTGGTGAAGCAGGCAACACGTGAAATCTCACTCTGACCAACCTGCGTTGGCAACGGGAGACGACCACATCGGCCCGATTTCCAGCATCTGTCTGGAAACTGTGAAACGCGGGCCGACAAATTTCGCTTTCAGAGGTGTGGTCACTCCATCCGGATGGCCGCGGTCTGGGCATCTCGCCCGCGACATCACCCACAAAGCTTCACTTCCGACCCTCGGATCAGGAACAGTGCCATGGCTCGCAACCAAATCACACGCGTTCGACCACTCTTTGCACCGATAACTGTTCGCGCCCTGGTGTGCCTTTTGGGCATTGCTCTGATGACGGGTGTTGCCAGCGCCCAGAGTCCCGGCTCCCGCACGATGGCCCGCAACGGCTGGCGATGGCAGTCACCACAGGCTCAGGGCCTGTACCGCGCCAATGGACTGCAGCAGCGCGTGGTCACGCCCGGCTATGGCTATCGGAATCGCTACTTTGGTTATGGCTTCAATTATGGTCTGGGCTATGGATTCAACCCCTGGGTCTACGGTTCCGGCGTGCCGATTTACGGCGGCTACCAGCCCACGCAGGCCGACGTCATTATGGCTCAGGGGCTGGCCAACCGGGCCAACGCACGGGCGGCGGAGTCCATTGAAGCGGCGCGTCGGCAGGCCATCGAAAATCAGGTGCACCTCACTGAATTGCGCAGTCGTCAGCGAGCGGCTCGTGCTGAACGCGACGAAGCCAAACGGGCCGCGCAGGCCGAACGACGGGCATTCAATGCCGTGCGTCTGCCGCAGTCACCCACAGAACTGTACGACCGCCTGATCCCCGAAGAGATCAACGCGGCCATGGGACAGGTGGCCTGGCCACTTCCCCTGCAGCTGCCCGATTTTGCCGTGCACCGCGACGATGTGGCCGACACACTGCGGGAAATCAATGCGTTTGGTCCCTCGGAAGCGCGGGCCATCAAGCTGAAGGCCATTGTCGATGACATGAAGAAGGGAACCGACGTGATCATCCCGGACTTTGGCTTTGACACCTATCGCGAGACCCGCAAGTTTCTGTGCAGCCTGTCTGTGGAAGGTTATTACGCTCTGGAAGAAGTCGTGGGTGTGCCACTGCCGCCGGCCGCTCCCGCAGCAAACTGAACGTGGCCACAACCACAACAGACCAACGGTCGCCTCCGGGCGGCCGTTTTTTTTCGTGATTCTCTCCCCCCCGAGTGCCCGCTGCACCTGGCGAGCCTGAGCGGCGAGCAGTTGCGCCAGCAATTCGATACGCACGTCCGACAGCGTGCCGTGATCATAAGCGACCAGCCGGGCGGCCGTCCGTTACGGCAGGCGGGATCGCCAGTTGCTCGTGGCTGGTGCCGCTGGCCCTGCTTTCGTCATGAAGTGAAGGCTCTGACGGAGAGGCGATGTCATGTCCGGCTTTGACGTATTCCATGTTGTACTGCGCGCCATCAATATTGACGCGAATGGGACCTGCGGCACTGACGGCCAACTTCGCTCCGTGTGACACCAACTCCCCATCAAAGTGGATGTCGGTCAGTTGCAGCACGGTGGCTTCGGTCAGTTGCCACGTGGCAATGATTCGCTGCGGCTGCCCGGTGCCCCCCAGCGCCTCCACCAGATCAGCGCGGATCGAGCGAATGTCATTGGTGATCTCCAGATGGTTTTCATCCAGCTTCCACGTCAGGCCCGTGCCGCCGATTTCCGTCAGGGTGAAGTCTGCCAGCCGGTCGGCCGACACGCGTTCATCACCGCTGCCCGTCGTGGGCGGGGACGGCCGCGTGTTGCCGGAATTCCCCTGGCCGCAGCCGGAAACAGCCAGGGACACAAACAGCAGACAACGGCCACACAGGAACAACGGCTGGCGGAGCGGTGGCAGGCGGAAACAGTTGGTCGTCATTTTTTGTCTTCTCCGATACGTGAACGGCCGAGAATCTTCTTCCCGGCCACGCCTGCAGTCATCGTGTCAGACCAATCGTTCAAACGAATCTGGCCATTTCTGCCGCCCCACAGCAAG
Organism: Planctomycetaceae bacterium; assembly: GCA_024742875.1. GTDB lineage: Bacteria > Planctomycetota > Planctomycetia > Planctomycetales > Planctomycetaceae > Fuerstiella. The sequence continues at coordinate 231,153 of JANSXP010000003.1, forward strand.
GCAGCATCGCCTATTGGCTTTCCAGTTCGCGCTGGTTGACTTTCGCCGTCTGGTACAGCAGCGCTATGTCCGCCTCAGACAAACGTCGGTCAAAGATCGCCAGTTCGTCGATCCGGCCGTTCCACAGCTGCCCGCCCTGCGCGTCCGTTCCCAGCCACAATGGGCCGCCGGATTCCGTCAGCGTCTGTCCACAGACCGCCTCGGCCGTCAGCCGTCCGTCTTCGTACAGACACAGTCGTCCGCGCTCAACCGTCATGACCACGTGCCGCCACTGTTGCAGGGGCAACGGCGTGTCCGCCGCAACAAAAGTCGTGCCGTCTGCCGCCTGGATGCGGGCTGTCAGCTGGCCGGCGGCGTCCACTCCTGCAGAAAAACTCCCAGCGTCTGCCTGCTGATTCGTCGCCAGTATGCCCGCGCCAGATCGCGATTCACAGTACACGAAAGCCGTCAGAGTCATCTGCCCGCTCCGCAGCGGCGGCGGCACATCTATGCGCCCGCCACGGCCGGAGGATTCGGCCAGCACCCGCAGCGAGCCTCCGGTAAACACGCCCCGTGCATGGGGCGGTCGTTTGCCGGTCCCCGTGAGCACAACACCAGAATACTGCGGCGGCTGCGCAATCAGACCACGATCGCGAATCGGCATGGGATAGTAGGCCACGGGATCAAGCCGCAGCACGGCACGACGGTAGTTGACCTTCGGTTCATCAAAGTTGCGAATGAATCGGTCCGGTGCCAGCGGGATGTCATCAGCCGTTTCCGAAGCGGCCTCCACCTTCACGGCCTGAGACCGCCGCACGTCAACGGCGGCCGCAGATTTGACTGCGTGTTTGGGCTGCACACGCACAAGTCCGTCAAACACGTGCACTTCGCTCGCCCCCGGCGCGACATCCACGCTGAACTCCGTGCCAAAATCCACCACCTGAGCGTCGGGCGTCTCCACGGTGAATCCCACGCCGGCCGGTGGCACCTGGGCAGACAATCTCCCGCTTTGCAGCACAACCTGCTGCCGACTGTCGGCGGCAAACACGGCCGGTGCTTCCACATACACCATCACGCCGCCGGCAAAACGCAGATGCAGCAATCCCTGTTTCAGTTCGTAAGTGCCGGCCGACAGGACCGACCTGTGCCATCGCACAGTGCCACGATACAGCTCCGCATCGATGGCCGACTCCACACTGGCCAGAGCAGGGAGCGCGGGATACCGGGCGGCCTGACGCAAAGTCATCAGCAGCACACACAGCACGCCGGCTGTTGCCAGAAGGGCGGCCGCCGCGCGACCTGCTGTCGCTTTCTGTGCCGTGCCGGCAGGAACTGTTGGAGTGACACATCCGCCGTCCCCCTCACGAACCGTCGGCCAGTCCAGGTGCTGCTGAGCGCGCTGCTGCAGATCCTGGCGACACAACAGTTTTCGCAGATCCGCGTGGAGCTCTGCGCGGCGGACGAACTGCTGCAGATGAGCGGGCTCCTGCAGCCACTGCTCAAACTGTGCCAGATCTTCCTCCGGAAGTTCACCATCCAGGTACTGATCGATTCGCACGTCGGACGTCATGAGGCGGGCTCCGCTGTGAGACGCCGCCGAATGCACTCGGCCAGCTGGCTGCGAATTCGGGTGAGCGCCACACGCACCGACCCATCAGTGGAGTTGACCTGCTGGGCAGTTTCCGCCGCCGACCGTTCTTCAACGTACCGCAGATCGAGAAGATGACGAGACTTGTCCGGCAGTTGCTCCAGACACGTCTGCAGCGCTTCGCGTCGTTCGCTGCGTTCGTTTGCCTGTTCGGCCATTGTTTCTGCAAGCCGACTCAACAGACCTTCGGAGAAGACCAGCCGACTGCGGCCCTGCGTTCTGTAAAAATCGATTACCCGTGATTTGGCGATCCACATGGCCCAGCCGACAAACGGGCGCGCCGAATCGTATTCATCAAACCGTCGCGCCAGCTCGGTGGCGATTTTCTGGATGACATCCTCCGCATCATGAAAGCCACTCACGGAGGCGAACACATAGGCGGACACGGCCGGCTCCACTTCCAGCCAGCAGCGGGCAAACTGTTCGCGTTGATAGGAGTCGTTCATCAGTGTGCCAGACGAGTGCCACGGTGGAGGAATGTCGCGATAGACGAATGTCGCCGTGCAGGAATGCCGACGGCCGGCCGACTCCGTTAACCACGATTCCATCGATTCTCCCGTTTTCACGATCCGAGGCTATGTGCCACCGGCTCGCCGCGAAAGACGCTGCCGATTTTGCGGCAGAAATCCGTTCGACCGGACAAATCCGCCTGAGCGGTGGGATCTGAGCAACTTCCTGAACGGAATGACGGCCGAGTCGTTAACATAAGGCGTTCGCCCGACCGCCAAACACACCCCGAAACACACCCGAAATCAAATCCACCGCAGGATCTGCCGCCCACAGGAAGTCGCACAACCAGCCACAACCAGCCACACGATCGTCGCATCCCCAGAAATTTCTGCGTCGTTTCTCGCCCGCCACGCTCACCGCCCAGCCTATGCGTCCGATTCCAATCACGTCCCTGATTCGCCTGCTGTTACTGGCTCTGTTGTGTGGCCTGCCATCGGTCGCCGGCGATGAGCGCCTGGAGTTTTTTGAAACGAAAATTCGTCCGGTGCTCATTGAACACTGCTACGCGTGTCATTCCACGGCAGCAGAAACAGCGAAGGGCAGTTTACTGCTCGATTCCCGCGCGGGCTGGATG
>JANSXP010000072.1 GCA_024742875.1 Planctomycetaceae bacterium
CGAAGTCTGCCAGTTATGGGCCGATGCCGGCTACCAGTTGTTTTTTGTCTCCAACCAGAGCGGTATCGCCGCAGGACGCGTGTCGCACGAGGCCGTGCAGTCGGCCATGATGAGAACCGCCCAACTCCTGCAGGTGCCGGTGGCGGAAATCGTCTACTGCAGCCACCCCTCACGTCCCGTGGGCTGCTTTTGCCGCAAGCCCTTTCCCGGCCTGGGCGTGTATCTGGCCGAACGCCATCAGCTCTCGTGGGACCACATGATTATGGTGGGTGATCGCGATTCCGATCAACACTTTGCGACTGCCCTGGGGATTACGTATTACCACGAGGCGCAGTTTTTTGATCCGAATGGACCGCAGCCATCCGCCTGACGGGCTCACCACTGATAGCGCGCAAAAAAAAGCACGCGGCACCGGGGCCGCGTGCTGATTGATCAGAGTTGGGAGCAGGCTCCGTCGCCTAGGCTTCGCGGGCGTACTCAAACATCGGTGTCGACAGGTATCGCTCTCCGGAGTCTGGCAGCACAACGACAATGGTCTTGCCGTCTGCTTCGGGTCGTGCGGCAATTTTCAGTGCCGCTGCCATGGCGGCACCACAGCTGATGCCGCAGATGATGCCTTCTTCCCGCGCTACACGCGGCGCCATTTCCATGGCTTCTTCGCCCGTGACCTGCACGACTTCGTCAATCAAAGAGGTGTCGCAGTTGTCCGGAATGAAGCCGGCACCGATTCCCTGAATCGGGTGTTTGCCCGGGTCACCGCCCGACAGCACGGGGCTGGTGGTGGGTTCCACGGCGATCGTCTTGATGCCCAGTCCCTTTTCGTTTTTCAGATAGCGGGAGACACCCGTGATGGTACCGCCGGTGCCCACGCCAGCCACGAAGTAGTCAATGTTGCCTTCGGTGTCTTCAAAAATCTCAGGGCCGGTTGTCTTCTCGTGAATCGCCGGGTTAGCCGGATTGGAAAACTGCTGGGGCATGAAAAAGTTGTCCTGCTCTGCCAGCTCGGCCGCCTTGTTGATGGCCCCCTTCATGCCTTCGGCGCCTGGCGTGAGCACCAGATTGGCACCAAAGGCCCGCAGCATCATGCGACGTTCCATCGACATCGTGTCAGGCATCGTGAGCGTAAGCTTGTAGCCACGCGCGGCACAGACAAATGCCAGAGCGATCCCCGTATTGCCACTGGTCGGCTCGACGACTTCCATGCCGGGTTTCAGAGCACCACGCTCCTCGGCGTCCCAAATCATGGAGGCACCAATACGGCACTTCACACTATAGGCCGGGTTACGGCCCTCAATCTTGGCAAGGATGGTGGCATTCGTGCCTTCCGTCAGCCTGTTGATTCTGACCAGAGGCGTGCGACCGATTGACAGACTGTTATCCTCGAGGATGGGCATCCGAATGCCTTTCTTCTTCCACTGCTACACGAAACAAAGAATCAAACCGGTGATGGTGTAGCAGATTGTCGGCTGAACGCTAAGCGTCTCTGCACTTTCGCCCTCGTGCGGCAATTCTCGCCGATCCCCACCGCAATCTCTGCTGACTGGGGCTCCCCAATTCTACCAGCATCGAGAATGGGGGATTTCACTACTTCTGTTGCGATTGTGGATTTTTGAGCACAGTAGTATCGTCCCGCATCTCGAAAACAGGTGCGTAGGGTTAACACCACTGGTGAAATAGCCCATGCGAGCGAGCCGCTCTGCTGAAACACAGGAAATGACACCGTCTGAGTGGAAATGCCCGAGACTGAAAATGTCCCAGGGGAAACGTCCGGGCGGTTTCATTTCACCACAAGCCTTCGCCTGATCACTCAGGCGGAGGTTTTTTTGTGCACTGCACTATCGCTGTGGGCCATCTGCGGGAAACAGCGGACTGACGATGCCCTCGTCCTGCGGATCAGGCTGTTGCGCCACAGGAGCAAAGTTCCGCTGCAGCAGATCAGCAGACAGACGCTCAAACGCGGCTGCTGTCCCTACATCCAGACCGTGTCCTTTCGCTTCCTGAAACAGCTCGTTGGCCATTCCATTGTAGCCCCTCAGCAGTTGAAACGCGGCCACCAGCAACTGCCGATCGGTGGAGTTTGGACGGGCCTGGAGCCAGTCCCACAACTGATCAGAGTGAGCGGCCGTTTCCCGACCATAGGCTGGGCCGTAAAGATCACGCCCCAGGATCCACGCGTTGGGGTCAACTTTCAGTGAGAACGCCGTTTTCAGGCTGATCGTCGCCTCGTCGAACTGGCTGTTCGCCAGCTGTGCCCACGTGAGTCGAATCCACGCCGACTGTCGCAGGGGCGATTGTTTCTGTGACTGCTCATAAAGGGCGATCGCCCCCGCATAGTCCTGCTGGCGGAACTTTTGATCTCCCGAACTCTGGTAACGCAGACTCTGCACGCGGTCGGCCGGATCCGTGACGACGCCACGATCGAGAGCGCGGGCTGCAAACTCGTCGGCAATGGGCGTGCGATCAGCCGGAATCTTCTGCGACGCCACACTATCGACCGGTTCGCTGGCCGCAGGAGCCGCCGCGACATCAGCTGGAGCGGGAGCGGAGAACAGCGGAGGAGGCGCGGTCACGACGGGCGCCACACCGCCAACAGAGAGCGTGGAAACAGAAGGCAGAAACGATCCGGTCAGGCCGCCGTACGGAATCACCAGCGGTGGCGTGATCACACCGTTGAACCCAACGTTGCCGTAACCGTAGCCGGGAAAAACGGGTGTCGTGTAGATGATGCCCGGATACCCCAGAAACGGGTAGCCATAGCCAATGCCATGATTGATGCCATAATCAACGCTGCGATAATAGCCGGAGTAACTGCGTCGCCCCAGCGGCAGGCCATAACCAATGGACGGCGATGTGATGCGATAGGTGCTGCCAAACGTGCTGCCAAACGTGCTGCGTCTGGGCGCGGCATCATAGCGTGGAGTCACGCTGCGACTGTTGCTGTAGGTTGGTCCCAGCGTCCAGTCAGGAGACCTCGAAGGCACCGCCACACCGTTGTACCGGGGTGTGCCCCAGCGACTGCCGGTGCTGTAACGAAAACTGCCTGTTCCACCCCGCACGCCGCCAACCGGTCGCGAATTGCTGAACACCTTCTGACCGTAAACCGGGGTTACGGTCAGCACCGACAACGCACAGGCGGCGCATGCCAACCATGGGATGAGCGATCTTCGTGCCTGTGTTTTTGATGCTGATGTGTGCCTGGGCATGGCGGGCCTCACGCTGTGGAGTGTGCCCGAATTATCCGCGCAGAAATGAAATCCGCAATCAGAAAGTTTCACAACCCGCCCGAACGGTCGACAGAGAAACGGACGGGGGATTGAAGCAAGCTGGCGATTCCGCCGGGAAGACGAATTCTCGACGGCCGGCTCCCAGTCAGATCAGTGCGTTTTTCGCACTCACCTGGGCTCAACGGCAGCATTTATTGCGACAGCAGCACGGACCGTCCCAGCGTCCCCAGCGAGTGACATCCAGTTTGGGACAGTAAACGCCGTCAAAGCAGGCCGTGGTATCGGAGACGTGGTCCACGGCGTCATTATAGGCTTCGTAGCCTGGCGTGCAGTGGCAGCCAACTGTCGCCAGCAGGGCGACGGACGCAAGAATTTTGCGAAATTGTTTCATGGGGTCGTTCCGTGACCAGGGTTCAGACGGGACACCGTGTCCTGTCTGGGTCATCGCGATTCCGCTGCCAGCCGCTGCAACCCCTTGTTCTGCCACCTGAGGGATTACAGCCATCGCACCGGCCGCCCCGGGAAATCCTGTCGCGATGCCTACCACCGCCGCCACTCTCATCGACTCCGTGACGTTCAGGCTCGCCGCAACTGGCAGCCTGAGAACAACCGTCAGAGTCTTCAGAAAACCGCGCAATCCGGCAATGTGTTAAACTTCCGCAGCCGCCGGTCGGGGAAGCGATAGCTGATTGCATCGCGCTGTGTTTTCCCTATTCTTCGGACACGCAAGGCTTCCGTCCCTCCCTTTGAATCAGTCATGTCTGAATCCAAAACGCGAATGCTCTTCCTCTGCACTGGAAACTCCTGTCGCAGCCAGATGGCAGAAGGGTTCCTGCGGGAAATGTTCCCCGAGCAATACGAGTCGCTTTCCGCCGGCGCGAACCCAACCGGTTATGTGAACCAGAAGGCAGTCGCCGCGATGGCGGAACTCGGCATCGATATTTCCGCACAGTCCAGCAAGCACATCCACGAATTCCTGCCGCCCAAAGGTGAGGTGCCGGACGTAATCGTGAGCGTGTGCGGAACGGCCGACGACAACTGCCCCGTGTTTCCCGCTCCCGTCAAGCGCCTGCAGTGGCTGTTTGATGACCCCCACTACGCAGAGGGAACGGAAGAGGAAATCATGGACGAGTTCCGTCGCGTGCGTGATGAAATCAAAGCAAAACTGCAAAGCGAACTGGGCGGCTGACAGCGACCGCCCCCTCTCCTGTCGAATTGCCAACATAACACTCTGAGCCGGAACAGCCTGCATGTCGTTTTCCACGCTGCCATTGAGCTATTGCACCAACGTTCACCCCGGACGCACCGTCGCAGAAGTGATCGACGGCGTGGCCACATACACATCGGAAGTGCGTCGACAGCTGGATGCCCCCATGTCAGCCGGTCTGTGGCTGTCTCGCAGTGTCAGCACGCAACTGCGAGATGACGAATCCGCGCTGGAACAGCTGGCTCAGGTGCTCTGGCAAAACGACTTAAGCTGCTACACGCTCAACGCCTTCCCCTTTGGCGACTTCCATTCGGACCGAGTCAAAGAGCAGGTGTACCTGCCGGACTGGACATCCGACGAACGCCTGCATTACACCCAGGACTGCGCCAGAATTCTCGCCCAACTGCTGCCCGAAGGTGGCGAGGGCAGCATTTCCACAGTGCCATTGGGCGGCCGCATGAATCCATCGGGTGGTGATTTTCACGCGATCTGTTTTCGCAACCTCATCAAAATGTCCGGCTTCCTCAAATCACTGCAGGAATCCACCGGCCGCACCATTCGCCTGGCTGTGGAACCGGAACCGCTGTGTCATATCAGTTCGGTGCCGGAAGACGCCGTCCCCATGTTTCGCACTCTGTTTGAAATGGCGGATGCCATCGGTCGCGAAGATGAAGTTCAGGAGTTCATTGGCGCGTGCTTTGATGTCTGTCATCAGGCGGTTGTCTTTGAGGACGTCACCAAATCGATCGATCAACTGGAAGACATTGGTGTGCGGCTGAATAAGATCCACATCACCAACGCCGTGGAACTGCCGGATCCCGCGGGCAACATCGCCGGACGATCGGCCCTGATCGATTACGTGGAACCGCGCTACCTGCATCAGACGTTCGCCAAACTCCGGGACGGTCGCATCCTGAATCGCCTGGACCTCTTGGAAGAAGACATCAACGCGGACGCCTCAGACGAGTTCCTCAACGCCGAAGCCTGGCGGATTCACTTTCACGTCCCCGTCTACGCCGAAGAACTCGGCCCATTGCGTACCACCCGCGGCGAACTGCAGGCCGCCCTGCGTCGAGTCAAACTGCTGGACTACGCTCCGCATCTGGAAGTTGAAACCTATACCTGGCCCGTCATGCCCAACGGCGAGCAAAAGCCTCTGGCCGACCAGATCACAACCGAACTCCAGTCCGCCTACGACCTGCTCAGCGAACTCAGCTAGCCCCCGGCCGCAGCCGCGCGTCGCGGCGGACGGGGCGTGGGCTGCAGGAGCAAAAGATCACGTCGCTGCGCCGAGTCGCTCTCTGCCGCGAGTCGCGGCGGATGGTGGCGTTGGCGGCACGAGCAAAAGATCACGTCGCTGCGCCGGGTCGCTCTCTACGCTCGCTACGACGAGAAAGGTGGCTCCGCGCTTGCCCGACAGCCGGTTCTCAGCGTTTTTCACGCCGCGCTGAGCGGCAGCGAACTCTGGCAGCGAATTCCGGCAGCTCGCGCGTCCCAGGACTTCACAACCCCGCTCATCAATCCTGCCCCGAGCAGCAGACGGCATGGTCGTTTCACGTCCCGCCCCCGAATCCCCACAGACGCCGGGAGGCAAAACAGCACTATTTGCCGGAACATAAAGCGACAAAGACGGCCTGCTGCCCGCAAGACGGCGGGAAATCCGCAGGTTTGAGGGCTGCGTCACAGTTCCTCTGGTCACAAAACGCAATTCGTCGATAATAGATGTTGAACAAGTCTTTTTCTGCCGCGACGGATTGCAATGCAGATACCAGAATCGGGGCGTCGGAGCCAGGAAGTGCCTTCCGACGAGTACGTTAATCAACTTACGCACGGAGCCGGGCTCGCCCTGAGCATCGTTGGCGCGTGGCATCTGCTTGCCAAAGTTCCAGTTCCCACCGCTTTGGTGCCCGGTGTCTGGATTTACGTGATTGCGCTGATTGCGCTCTACGCGGCCTCCACACTCTCGCACTCATTCGTCTCAGAAGACAAGCGACGACGCTGGCGGACGGTCGACCAGGTCTGCATTTTTACCGTGATGGCTGGTACGTACACGCCCATGAGTATGGCGGTTTGCGGTGATGGCTGGTGGAACCTGCCGCTTGTGGTCATGTGGTGTCTGGCCGGGCTGGGGATCTTTTTGAAACTGCGAGTCACCGGGGACGAAATGGTGCCCGTGTGGTTTTACGTGATTGTCGCTTCCATCCCCATGATCGCGCTGCCCCGTATTCTGCAGTACGCCGGACCTGGCGGATTCGCATGGATCACAGCCGGTGGAGCCTGCTACCTGCTGGGAGTCGTGTTTCTGACGAACGATCGCCGCGCTCCGTACCTGCACGCTGTCTGGCACGTACTGGTCATCATGGGCAGTATCTGCCACTACATCGTCATCCACGAATACGCGATGCGCGTCTCGTGATGAGCCGTCGCTTCAACAGAAAAAGGGTCGACTGATACTGTCAGCCGACCCTTTATTATTTGTCGTGTGGTCAGTTCACACCGACCGTTCAGGACCTATTCTTCCGTTTTTGTTTTGCGGAAGCGACGTCGCAGGAATGCGATGCCACCACCGAGAGCCAGCATCAGCATGCTGCCCGGTTCCGGAACAACGGGAGCACTCGTGGTGCTGCCGTCCATCATGTCCGTGTTGACTCCTGTCTGAAATGGCTGAGTGTTGGGCTCAGACGGATCCATGACTGGCAGACCGGAACCTGGAACGTTCGTGGTGGAGAAGAATCCATCGCTGGTTGCTCCCGCACCGGCTCCCGCTGAAGACGACGCTCCGGAAGAGGCACTGCTGCCGGCTCCCGAATTGCTGATCGTGTCGGCAACGCTGTCGCCCAGTGACTGTCCGGCTGATCCCGGAATGGCATCCTGGATGGCCTGGTTGACAAAGTCGCCCAGACTGTCGCTGCCGGCATTCGATCCTGCGACAGCTGTTCCGCTGGCAGACGCTCCGGCACTGGCTCCAGCCCCAGCGTTGGCACCGGCTCCAGCGGATCCACCGCCATTGCCACCACCGCCACCGTTGTCTCCGCCGCCGTTGCCGTAGTGATCGTCTCCGCCGTCGCCGCCGAAGCCATCACCGCCGCCGTTTCCACCACCGCCGCCGCCGTTTCCACCGCCGCCGCCGATTCCACCGCCGAAGCCATCGCCGCCGCCGTTTCCACCGCCGCCGCCATTGCCGCCACCGTTTCCACCACCGCCGCCGTTGCCGCCACCGTTTCCACCGCCGCCGCCGTTTCCACCATCGCCGCCATTGCCGTTGCCGCCGTCGCCGCCAGTGCCATTTCCGGCACCCGCTCCTGAGCCCGCCCCGGCACCCGCACCAGAACCAGAGCCGCTGGCACTGGAGTTGCCGCCGGTACCGACGCCGACACCGGAACCAAAGCCATCGCCACCGTCGGCGTTGGCATTCGAATCGGAGTTGGCATTACCACCGGTCGCGTTACCTCCATCCGCATTGGAGTTGGAGTTGCCACCAGTGCCGTTACCGCCATCCGCATTGGAATTCGAGTTGGAATTGCCACCTGTTCCGTTACCGCTTCCGCCAGTGGCGTTGCCACCATCTCCACCCGTGGCGGAGTTGTTGCCGCCAAAGCCATCGCCACCATCGGCGTTGGCATTGCCGCCTCCTGCGTTAGCGTTTCCGCCGTTGCCGTTCGCATTGGAGTCACCTCCATTGCCCGTTCCGGTCCCGTTACCGCCGGCTCCGCCATTGCCGTTGGCATTAGCATTTCCGCCGGTCGTATTGCCGACACTGCCACCAAAGCCGTCGCCGCCGTCCGCGTTGCCGCCGTCACCACCATCAGCGTTAGCGTTACCGCCGCCCGCATTGGCGTTGGAATCACCGCCGTTACCGTTGGCGGTGCCACCATTGGCGTCGGCGTTACCGCCGCCTGCATTGCCGCCGTTGCCGTTGGCACCTGCTGTGGTGTCACCAACGCTGCCGCCAAAGCCGTCGCCGCCGTCCGCGTTGGCGTTGCCGCCATTGCCATTTGCTGTGCCACCGGTACCGCCATTGCCGGTCGCGTTGCCACCGCTGCCGCTGGAATCCGCGTTGCCGCCGTTGGCAAAGCCGCCGGCTCCGCCCTGGCCATTGGCTGTCGTGTCACCGACACTGCCACCGAAGCCGTTGCCGCCACTGCCGCTGGAATCCGCGTTGCCGCCGTTGCCGTTGGCGGTCGTGTCTCCCACACTACCACCGAAGCCGCCTGCACCACCGTTGGCCGTTGTGTCGCCGACGCTGCCACCAAAGCCGCCGGCGCCACCGTTACCTGTCGCCGTGGTGTCACCGACCGTTGAGTTGCCGCCCTGAGCATTGGCCGTGGTATCGCCCACGGTACCGCCCTGTGCGTTGGCCGTTGTGTCGCCCACAGTTGCCGTGCCGCCCTGCGCGGTGCCGCCTGCGCCACCCTGGCCGCCACCACCACCCTGACCGCCTTCACCGCCGGTCGCCGTGTTGGTCACGTCACCGGTGGTGACATTGACAGTCACGCCACCGCCACCGTCGCCTTCACCACCACCACCGCCTTCGCCGCCGTCTCCACCGCCGTTGCCGCCGCCACCGTTGTTGTTGTTGTTGTCGTTGTCATTAGCCAGCAGTGCCGCACCCAGCAGGCCCAGGCCTCCCAGTCCGCCGCCGTTGAAACCGCCAGAAAAGCCGCCGCCTCCAAAGCCGCCGCCAAAACCACCGCCGCTGAAGCCACCTCCGCCGCCAACAAATCCACCGACCTGACCCGTCTGACCGGTGGCTGGGATAATGGCCTGACCATAGGCGGGACCATAGACGTCACGTTCTTCCTCGATGACCAGATACTCTTCGTCATCGGCCAGCAGATCTGTGTCCAGATTCAGCAGCTCCAGTTCTTCGACTTTGTCACTCTGAACGACCTGACCCGGGCTGTCCACGATGACTTCACCACAGCCACATTCTGAGGCCGCGGCGTGTACGACTGAAGGAATGACCTGCATGGCCACCGGATAGCCGGGAACTCCGCTGCTCGCCTGAGACATGGCAGAACAGCAGGCCGCCGTTGGCTGAGCGTATGCAAACCTCGATTCGTAGCGAACACCCTGTGCCCAGACAGGAGATGCCGTCACAGCCAGCGCCAGGCCCGTCAAAGAGGCCTGCTTCAGTCGTCGGGAATTCGCCAACAGTTTTCTGAGGTTAAGTTTCAACATGAATATGTGCCTTATTACGTGGAAATCCGGGTCAAGGACGTTGGGGAGCGATGAACCTGAGACTGTCCACAGAACATCACATCACCACGTTGGAGGTCGAAAATAGGCACATGTCGACTTCTCTCCAGACTTCTCTTACGCAATCGTTTGGTTTTACCCACGCCATGCAACCCGATGTCCGTCTGTACCGGCTGTGACGGTTTTCGGTTTCGTAAAAGCAACATCGCGGTCTGGACGGCATCACAGACCGGACGATCGCTGCCGTTTCACACGGGAAATGAAAGGAAGGTCCGTCTGTACGCAAACTGCAAGGTAGCGTTTCATCACCACGCAATGTCCAGCAGTGGGGCCACACGCGGGAAAATTCGTCGTGAGGTTTCGCGTTTTGCGCACGTCCCTGCTGCACCAGAGCAAACACCAGTTCCTGGGCCGTTCCTTTTAGACCAATACGGAAAGACCTGCCTGCGATGAAGCCGGTATCCATCCTCAGGGAGCATGAAGTCAAGTCATGGACGTGTGACGACTGGCAGCACCGCGCTGTCGCGTCGGGCGTGTTCTGCCTGGCGCTGTGGTGGTTATTTCATGACCTGCTGGCTGCCTTTGTGAACCGCTGGGCTAACGAGCCACAGTACTCCCATGGTTTTGCCATCCCCTTAATGGCGGCCGGGCTGGGCTGGTATCTGAGCGATCGCATTCCCAGAGGCGTAGCCCGCTCATGCAAATGGGGACTCGCCTTCATCGCCGCCGGCATCGCGCTGCACATCGGGTCTGTGTACGTCTTTGTGGAAATCGGAGACTGCATGGCGTTCCTGCTGTGTGTCACCGGCGGCATCCTGCTGATCTGGGGGCGACGCCTGACCATCGGCGTGTGGCCGGCCATCCTCTTTCTCATCTTCATGTTTCCGCTGCCCTTCCGAATTGAACGCATGCTGTCAGCGCCACTGCAGCTGTATGGCGCCAGCCAGGCCGCGTGGTACATCCAGACCTTTGGCATCCCGGCTGTCGCCAAAGGCAGCATGATTCTGATGGGCGATCACAAACTGGGTGTGGCGGAAGCCTGCAGTGGCATGCGAATGCTGACCGTGTTCATTGCCATCTCGGCGGCCACAGTCATTGTGTGCAAACGATCCCTCTGGGAGAAGGTGATCATTCTGCTCAGCGCTGTGCCGATTGCCCTGATCTGCAACATCGGCCGCATTGTGGCCACAGCGCTGGCCCATACTTGGTTTGGGCAGGAGACGGCGGACCTCGTCTTTCATGACCTGAGCGGCTGGCTGATGATGCCCTCCGCCATGCTGCTGCTGTATCTGGAACTAAAACTTCTGGACTGGATTTTTGTTCCCGCTCCGAAATCCGACAACCGGCTGCACACCGTCAAGAACTCAAAGACCATGCCCGGAATGATGTCTGTCTCGGCACGCAGCTAACCGGCCGCAACACCGACGTCGTACTCAACTGCTGACAGCACTGACTCTTTTTTGACATCATCATGATGAAGCTCAACCAACGCGAACTGACCCTGATCATTGCCGGCGTGCTGATGCTGTTCATTGGCAAATTTGCTGACAGTTCTGTCAATGGATTCGCTGCCAGCGATGCCACCGCCCTGACCGAAGCCATTGGCCGACTGGAGAGAATTCCCGCCACGATTGGCAACTGGGAGTCCACGTCCAGCACACTGTCGGAACGCGAAATCGAAGTCGCCGGCATTGAAGGCTACGTGCGACGCGAGTATCGCAATCCCAAAACCGGGTACACAGTGAGCCTGACGGTTCTCGTGGGCCATTCCGGTCCGATGTCCGTGCATCCTCCGACCGCCTGTTTCGAAGGCGTCGGCTACACGCTGATTGCCGGGCCGACACCCACCAACGTGCGTCACAACAAACTGACCTCGCAGTTCAACAAATCGTCTTTTCGCCAGGGCAACGAAGCGATTCCGGAAATCGTCCGCGTCTTCTGGGGCTGGGGGTATGACGGCAGCTGGGCGTCACCCGCCAACCCACGCTTCACATTTCGGGGCCAGTCATTTCTGTACAAGATCTACGTCACTGATCGCTGGCTCGAAGACACGGGCCGCACGGCCCTGCCGCAGATTGAAAACTTCCTGGAAGAAGCCCTCCCGACGATTTATACGGCGCTGAAGTAGCCTCCTCCCGCACGACTTCACCTGTCTGCCACTTCTCAACATCACACCGGTTTTCCCAACATGGCACATACCCCTGAACAGCATGAAGCCCAGGAACGACGCGTTGTCAATCTGCGGGCCCTGGCCATCGTCGCCGGGTCGGTCGTTCTGGCGTCCATTGTCCTGGGTCGCATTCACGCCACGCAGGTCACGCGCACCAGCGAATACCTGAAGACCACCGCAGATTCTGCGCTGGCGGCCGAAGAACACCGCCGCGCGTTTGATCTGTACGAACAGTATATGACGCTCAATCCCAGCGATGAGCAGGCGGAAGAAACCATCAGTGTACTGCTGGAAGAACAGGGCAACAGTGTCAAAGCACTGCAGCGGGCCTTTCAGATCAACGAACGACTGCTGCTCAGCGACAAAGAACGGGACGATATCAGACTGCGCCAAATCAGCATCGCGGATCGTCTGGGTCGCTATTCAGACGCGGCCGTGCATTTGAAGATCATGCGAGAGAAACGACCAGACCTGGCTGACGTATGGCACTTCAGCGGAATCGTCGCCAAAGACACGGGCAACTTCACCGACGCCATTCAGTTTTTCGAAAACGCGATCCGTCTGCAGAATCCCCCTGCGGAGGCATTCGGATTTCTGGCCACTCTGCTCACTCGTGAGAAGTCAGATCCTTCCCGTGCCAAACAACTGCTGGATCAGCTGGTGCAGCAGGACCCCACTCCTCAGGCGTCCGCCCTGCGTGCGGGCTGGCTCATGGAGCAGCGTCGCTTTGCCGAAGCCATCCCCGATTTGTGGACAGCGCTTGAAGGTCAGAAGAACGAAGTCAAACTCAACGCCATGCTGCTGAAGTCCATTCGCCAGGCGCGGGCAGCAGACAACACGTTCAATGCCAACTGGGAAAACAATCGACTCATTGCCCACCTGCGCGAGGTGCTGGATGCTGATCCGGACCAGCCTCGGCTGCGGATGTATCTGTCCTCCGCTCTGTGGGCTGTCAATCAGAAAGATACGGCCATTGAGAATCTGAAGCTGGGGATCTCTCGCGACCCCAGACAGTTTGAGATGCACGAAGTGCTGGTGGACTACCTGGTGAGCACGCAGAGGTATGCCGAAGCGCGGGAAGTCTTCAACGCCATTCCCGACCGGGTCCTTGATCGGGGCCGACGGGAATTCATGCGTGGACGCATTCTTATGTCAGAAAAAAAATGGGCGGCCGCCATCGAAGCCTTCGACATGGCCGTGGGTTTTGCACACGACGATGAGTCCATTTCTTCCCGCGCTCGCATCTGTCTGGCGTTGTGTCGCCGCGAATCCGGGGATAACCAGGCGGCTCTCGATACGCTGTCCGCCCTCGTGCAGTCCAACCCGGAGCTGGAATCCGGTCGCATGAGCATTGCCTCGGCTTATGCCCAGGCCAACCAGATGCCGCTGGCCATTGCCGAATACAAACAGCTGCTGCACGTACCGGATGTACCGCCCTATCTGGCCGACCTGATCATCAAGTACAATCTGACTCTGCCGCTGCAGCAACGCGAGTGGGATGATGTGACGGACATCCTGCGAGACGAAGACCCATGGGTCAAAGACGCCGTGCAACGCGGCCTGCTGCAGGCGGACCTGCTGTTTGCTCAGGGGTTCCCGGCAAGAGCCATGGATCAGCTGGATCGCATTGAGCGACGCATGCCTGACCGGCCGGAGGTGCAGCGGGCGCGGGCACGCCTGTCGACTGTGCATGGCGAAACACTTATCGCCCGCGTCAAAAATGTCCTTGCCGAAGATCCTCGCAGCATGGAAGGTCACACCAGCATCCTGCGACTTTATCTGGCCCGTGGCGATCTGCAGGCCCTTGATCGCTGACTCACCGACCTGAAATCCGGAGAAAACTACGCCAGCGTATCCCCTCGAGAACGTCTGATACTCCTTGCCGAAGCGTCAACCTCAGTGGCAGACAGGGAACTGGTGACCCGCGGTTCAGGTGAAGGGCTGAAAGTCCTGCAGACGCATGCCGTCAGCGCATGGCGGGAACTGGCTGGCAGCGGCGGTGACTGGCTGCGACGGTACGTTCGCTTCTACGCCATGCATCGAAATACAAAATCTGCCATCGAGGTGGCACAATGGGTCAGCCAAAACACGAGTGACAAAGCCACAGCGGCGGCCTGCTGGCTGGAGTGTCTGAAGTCGGCACCGGATGACGCGGCCGTTCAGCAGAAAGTGGACGGTGAACTGCGGGCGCTGATCACAGCGTCTCCTGGCGAGACAAAACTGCGAATCGCCTTTGCAGAAAGCCGAATCCTCATGCAGCGTTATGACGCTGCCAGAAGCGTACTCAATCAGGTCGTGCAGTATGATGATCGCAAGGCGACAGCTTTTGCCCGGCTGGCATGGATCGCGCTGCTCATCGACAACGACCAGACAACTGGCGAGCAGAATTCCGCCAGAGCCACCCGACTCAATTCGGGGTCAGCGGAGATCCGTGCGATTCGGGGGCTGGCAATCGCCGAATCGGGCCGACCGGAAGACGCCATCAAAGTGCTGTCGTCAATTCCCAATCGGCAGCGAACGGCCGCCTCCTATCTGTTTGAAGCGCGTGCCTACATGATCCTGGGACGGGAATCGAAGGCCCGCGATCTGATCCTCGAAATCAGCCAGCCAGGCAGTGTGGCCCGGCTGGACCCTGCAGAACGCCGGATGCTGGTCAAACTACAGGACCAGCTGAATGTGCCATCCCGTCACATGACAGGCGTTTGAGGATCAGCGATACCGATTCTGTGGGTTCGGAAAGACTGACAGGCAAAAGACTTAGCGGTCACACGGGTCGTACGATGGACCTGGGTGATGACACAGACAGTTACACGAGATTCCTTTGGGCGTCCGCTTTTTGTCTGCTAGCCTTTTCATCGGGTGGTCCTACAACTACCTTAAGAGTCCCTCCGCACGAGCGCCAAACGTCGCCCGTGCCCCCAACCCTCCACAACACTCACCAGCGGCGCGCCCATGCATTCTTCGCGCACCATGCCTGCCATCCTCCTGTTTGCCGTGACCGCTCTGTCAGCGGGGCCCTGTTGCTGCGCGCAGGATGGGCCCGTCGAAACACCGTCCGCGTCTGAGGAACTCGAGTTCGCTTTCGAAGGGGCCCCATGGCGTGATGTGGTGAAATGGCTGGCAGATTCGGATGACCTTGCCTTGCACATCACGGACCTGCCGACCGGATCCTTTACGTATTCCGACGGTGCCCGATACACGACACAGGCTGCCATAGATCGTGTGAATTTGTTTCTGCTGCCGCAGGGCTTCACCATTGTGCAATCGGGTCGTCTGCTGTCGTTAATCAATCTGCAGGATCGCCAGAGTCAGCAGCAGCTCGACTCACTGGCCCGTTTGGTCAGCAAAGACGAGATCGCGAAATTGCCACCCAACGAAGTCATCAAGTGTCTGTTTGAACTGGGAGAGCTGGATGCGGCCGATGCCGTTGAGGAGCTGTCGGCCCTGAATCTGATGACACAGCCGGCCGTCTTCCCCCGCACCAACCGCATCATGGTCACGGACACCGCCGCGAAACTGCGCAGTGCCGCGCTGGTGCTCAGTTCTTTTGAACCACGAAAACTCGACAACGGCACTGTGGTCAAGAGCTTCGCGCTGGAACACGTGGAGGCCGAAGACATTCTCGTCGTCGCCCGACCTCACCTCGGACTGGCCACTGGCGAGATGATCGGCATCGATGTCAGTCTGTCTTCTGATGTGAAGGGTGAGAACCTGTTTGTCACCGGCGTCGACGACAAAGTCAAACTCATCGAAAACCTCGTTCTGGCCATCGACCGCCCCAAATCGGATTCTCTGTTGAGCTCTGGAAAACAGGAACTGCGCAGCTACGTCATTGAGGGCGGCAATCTGCAGACCGTTTACAACGTGCTGCTGACCGTGCTGGCAGGAAAAGAAGAGATGCGACTGTCAACCGATGAGGCGGCAGGATCCATTGTTGCCCTGGCCACCCCGGAGACACACGAAGAAATCGCCGCAACCGTTGCCAAACTCAAGGCCGACGAAACCGAGTTTGAGATCATTCCGCTCAAAAAAGTGGATCCTTACTTTGCTATCAGTCTGCTGGAGCAGATGCTCGAACTCGACGCATCTGACGACGAAGATGATTACACACCGTGGTGGGAGCGAGATCGCTGGGACAGCGGCGATGACGATAAAGGATCTGTGGATCCTCCCAAAGTCGACGCCGACCCGGCAAATCGCAGGCTGTTTGTCAGGGGACGCCGCTATCAGATTGAAGAGATCAAAAAGATCGTGGCCGGCCTGGATGAAGGGACCGTCGGCCCCGGCGAATCCGCCGAGAAACTGCGTATCTTCCCCCTCAAAGGACCGCGTGCCGAGCAGGTCCTGAGAACGGCCGCCAGGTTCTGGAAGCAGCCGAACCCCGTGTTCTTTTATCCAGACGGTGAGGAGCAGACACAGCCGACGGAACGCGTGATCAATGATCAGCCGCCGACATCTGACAATGGCAGCGGTCGTCCCACGACGTCCACATCCGGTTCCTCCGGCAACTCGGGAGTGATGCTGACCCGCACGCGACTGTCACAGGCGGCCGAGATTCGCTGCCAGATCATGGCGCGGGGCCTGCTCCTGCAAAGTGAAGACACCGAGGCGCTGGATGAGTTTGAGTCACTGCTCAGAACGCTCAGTGGCACGGCAGACTCCTCGCCATCGCCCCCGGTTACGTTCTACATGAAATACACAAGAGCCAGTGACGCCATTCACATGCTGGCGGAACTGCTTGACGGAGGCGAGGCGGCCCGCGAGGCCGAAGAGTCCAGTCTCGTCAATGGCATTGTCACCAACTCCAACTCCCTGCTGAGCAGTCTGATCACCGCGCGAGAGGGCGTCATGACGCTGATCTCTGGTTCGATCACGGTCGTGGCCGACACGCGGCTGAACCGTATGATCGTGCAGGGCACGGCCGAAGAGGTTGAACTAATCGAAGGCTATCTGGAGATCATCGATCGCGACTCCAGCCTGACAGAGATTGAAACCTACGGGACGTCACACATCGTCGAACTGTCATACGCACAGGCGACGGAAGTGGCCGAGGCCATTCGCGAAGCCTACGGAGCCCGAATATCGGATGGCAAAGGGGCCGGCGCATCCGGAGGCTCACAGGGCGGTCGCACGGATGACCGTGACGATGACCGCAAAAACGACAAGCGCGCTCCGCGGCCCACACCCGGTCAGGCGGCCCGCGACCTGGAACCCAAAATGACGGTGACCGTGCACGTCCCCAGCAATTCGCTGGTGGTGACGGCGCCCGACGCTCTGTTTGCCGAAGTGCAGAAACTGGCAATTCTGCTGGATGAACGCAGCCGACAAACAGTCCGCATTCTGAACGTACCGGACGCGATTCCGCTGGAGTATCTGCAGCAGGTGCTCAGCAATGAGCCCGGCAGGATCAACATCAGCAGCGGTTCGACCCAGAAGAGCAAACCCAGAAAGTAGCCCACTGCGCAACGCAGACACAATGGCATCGGGAGCAGACCATGTGCGTCTTTCGACACCTTGCGGTTTTGGCCGTCATGATTTGCGTGATGGAACCATCGTCGGCATTCGGCCAGGCGGGTCTCCGCGAATCGCTGGAAAAGCTGGACACCAATGCCAATGGCCTGATCGAAGCGGATGAGGTCACACCGCTGGCGCGTCCTTACCTGGAGCGCATCATCCTGGGGCGGTCGCGGCGTGTCGACGATCCGTTTCGCAAGCCCATGCGCATCGACAAGATTCAGGAATCGGCCCGGATCTACTACGCACTGAAGAATGGAGTCGGCGGAGAACGCGTGGTGTCCGAGCCGGAGAATATGATTCGCAGCTTCGGGCCCGAGCGCGATGAAAACCTCGTACCGGGGTTTGGCATCGGAGAAATCAAGTTTCCCTATACACAGGGCGACGTGGATGAAGCGCGGGAAACCATGGGCCGCTGGGATCGCAACGAAGATGGCTTCATCGATCGCGAGGAAGCCCGTCGCGGCCGCTGGACGCACCGCAACCCGTTCGATGATGACCTGAACAATGATGATCGCCTGAGTCTGATGGAGTTCACGCAGCGTTATGCTCGCAGGCGGCTGCTGCAGGGAGACGCCGAAGAACTGGTCCGCCGCGCCTGGCGGACAGGCGGAGAAATTGAGTCTTCCGTTCGAGGGGAAAAAACAGACGAGTCTCAGTGGTGGAAGAAGGGCGGCAGCGATTACTGGCTGACCGCCGCTTTGCTGGGCCGTTTTGATAAAAATCGCAACGGCACGCTCGATGTGGAAGAGGCCAGTCGGATGGGACTGCCCATTGCCGGCCTGGACAAGGACGCGGACGGGTTGCTGACGCGCGATGAGCTGTTTCCGCTGGTCGCAGAAATGCAGGCCGAGGCGGGAGACGTCACCGATGGACTGCCGGGCTGGTTTTTTGAACTGGACGCCAATCGTGACGGCCAGGTGGCCATGTACGAGTTTGCCGAAGAATGGTCGCTCGCCAAACGTGAGGAGTTTCAGCAGCTGGATATCAATGGTGATGGCCTGCTGACAGATAAAGAAGTCCTTCAGGCGGCTTCCGTGACGGGAGGCGATTATCGCAACGAGGTCGCCGAGGTCCTGCCTCCCAAACGATCCATCATCTCTGAGATCGAAGTGGAAGACGATTTTCCGATTAAGGACCTCAACCTGGAACTGTCCATCACCCACACCAACGTGGGTTCGCTTGATGCCTTTCTCACCGGCCCGGAAGGGGAACGCGTGGAACTGTTCACCGAAGTGGGCGGCTCAGGAGACCACTTCAACAAGACAACGTTTGATGATCAGGCGGGGACTCCAGTGGTCAAAGCACGCCCGCCGTACGAAGGCTCGTTTCGGCCGGAAGCCATCGACAAACGCCAGCCTGGCCTGGGAATCTTCAACGGTAAGAGCGTTCGTGGCGTCTGGCAACTGGTGATTCGAGGAACCCGCAGCGATCGCTTTGGCATGCTGCACAGCTGGAGTCTGAAGGTTGTGCCGGAAGACGATGACAAGGCAGCGACAACACGTCTGTCTCCGCGGGAAGAGCAGAACGGCGATGAAGAGCAGCTGGACGAGGAGAATCGCTCCGCCGCCGGTGACTCTGCCGGGAAAGTCCCTGGCAAATCGGGCGAAAAATCGTCGGCCGACAGGAAGCGTTCCAAAGAAGACGGCAAATCGGGTGGACTGCTCGACCTGCTGAACCGCTCGCCGTTTTAACTAACGACGACAAAGAACGCGTCTTGCACCCCCGGCAAGCGTCAGGTTCCGGAGGCGGAGGCGGCCTCCTGCTGGCGATTGAAATCATCAATCATCTGGTGCACCTTCCGCAGAAACGGCTTTTTGAGTCCACCAATGACAAACAGCCCATCGCGGCGAACGACAATGTCCGGACCAACCGGTCTTTTGATCACGCGAAATATCATGAGCCCCACGATCACCACCGGAATGAGTGTGACCCACGCCGCCACCGGTGCCAGCCCGGTGCCCATCAGAATCAACAGCGTCACGAGTACGCCACCAATCGACAGCATGGTAATCCGCTGATTGCTGCGTCGTCGCAGCACGTCAGTCGCCACGTACCATTCCATGCTGACTGGCAGTCGCAGCAAAAAGCCAAGTCCAAATGACATCACGAACGCCAGCGAAACACAGCCCACGTAGACGCCCTCTTCCCACATCGGACCGGCTCGATCAATCATCTGCACGACAACCGGAATACACATCAGCAGAAAAAACGTACTGAGAAATCGCAGCAACTGAACCCAGCGCGGATACCAGAACGTGTTTCGGTTGAGTTTCTTCAGCTCCGTCTGAGCGCCGGTAAAGATGCACACCTGCGGCAGATTCACTGTGGCATCGCTGAGAATGAAATCTTCAGACACCAGAAACTGCGTGTCATGCGCCAGTTGCGGCTGCTCAACCGCAGATTCGGGTGCCTGAAACGGATTGGACTGTTCGGCCGGATCGTTCATATCACCTCGTATTGTGTTGGCTGGCAACATCAGTGGATTCGCGTGCGGCAGCGGCCGGTGACCAATCGCGGGCAGCATAGCTGAGTCACCTCACACGACGTCTGGTTTTCTGCCCGTGGAAAATCAATCTCAGGCTTCTAAAACATCAGTAAGATCCCACACGTCCATCCTGTCAGAACGGCACGCAGACTGCGACCGAAACAGGCGGGAAGTGTGCCATATCCGGCATAACGCACGATCCGCTGCGGCGGATCACAGCATGACCGATATTCGCGGAGGCGCCGGCGAACGCCGGTTGTCCTCGCCACGCAAAGGCCCTGATCATGTTCAAACGACATCGGACCAAATTCCTCATCGCCGCCGTGCTGGGTTCGGTGCTTGCCTATCAGTCGTTCGCGACACCGGAACCGCGGCCCCGGCCATACGTTCCTGCCGAACATCTCCGCACGGCCGTGTTTGCCGGGGGCTGTTTCTGGTGCATGGAGCCTCCCTTCGAAAAGCTCACCGGCGTCGTCGATGCAGAATCCGGCTACACGGGCGGCACCGTCCCCAACCCCACGTACAAGCAGGTCTGCGCCGGCAACACGGGGCATCTGGAAGCGATCCGCGTCTCTTACGACAAGCGACTGATCTCCTATGAAGATCTGCTGGAAGTGTTCTGGCGGAGCATGGATCCGACCGACAGCGGCGGGCAGTTTGCCGATCGCGGCGAGTCTTACACGTCCGCCATCTTCTACGCAGACAATGAGCAGCGCGACCTGGCCCGCGCCTCCAAAGAAAAGCTGGATGAGTCGGGGCGTTTTGACAAGCCCGTTGTCACTCCGGTTCTGCCGGCCACAACCTTCTACGTCGCCGAGGATTACCATCAGGACTACTACCGGAAGAATCCCATTCGCTACAGGATGTATCGCTCGGGGTCCGGCCGTGACGCGTTTCTGACAGCCAGTTGGGGAGACGAGCTGAACTTCAAACCGAGCACACCGCAGAACGGTGTCGTCGCGGCCGATGACGGAACGGTGGAGAAGGTTTTCTTTCGCCCGACTGAAGAAGAACTGAAAAAGCGACTGACCACACTGCAGTACCGCGTCACCCAGCAGGATGCCACAGAACCCGCATTCTCCAACGACTACTGGAACAACTCTCAGGTAGGGCTGTATGTAGACATCGCTTCCGGCGAACCTCTTTTCAGCTCAGAAGACAAGTACAAATCGGGAACCGGATGGCCGTCGTTCACACGTCCTGTCGACACAGAATCCATCGTGGAACGCACGGACTACAAACTGCTGCTGCCGAGAACAGAAGTGAGGTCGCGCATCGGTGATTCTCATTTGGGTCACGTGTTCAGTGATGGTCCACAGCCCACTGGACGTCGCTATTGCATCAATTCCGCCGCCCTGAAGTTCATTCCTGTCAGTCAGCTGCAGGACATGGGATACGGCAAGTACCTGAAGCTCTTCCAGAGCGTGGATTGAGCCGCCAGCCCGGATGGCAAAAAACCTGCTGCCATCGACACCTGGTGAGCCGGCCCACCGTGGGCAACAGACGAAGCCCCGGGCCGCACAATCCGCAGGATCCCTCATGGCAGCTTTCCTCGATCGCTGGTCCGCCAGGAGCATCACGGTGAGCATGGCGGCAGACAATGACGGGCTGGCTGCCGTCGGCCGTTCGCGGCAGTTTTCGCCGCTTATTTCAGGTGTTTTTGTCCAGAAAACGGGCGCCCCTGAATTGAGACAAAGTCTCGATTCATCGGCTCTTCACGTCCTCCAGAATGCGTAATCTGCGGCATTGGTGCCCTTGACACGCCTGCCGGTGATCGGTCTGATAGTAAGTCTGTAATCGCGGACAAATAGAGCGTTGATCACGAGACCGATCAGCCGAAAAATGGCAGAGTCGCCGGCTCCGTGGTGACGTTGAATTTTGAATCTGGAGGCAATTGAATGCTGAACGTGAAATCTCTTGGTCGAGTCGTTGTGGCTGGCGCCGCACTGTTCTCTCTGCTGCTGATTAGCGGTGGAGATGCCAGCGCACGCCCACAGTACAAGAAGCCATTCGAAGCGGCTTATCCTGATCTGGTGAAAAAGCACGGCACAAACGGTAAGCTGAGCTGTGCTGTCTGTCACCCAGTCAAGGACAAGAAAAAACGCAATGACTACGGAGTGGCTCTGACCAAGGCTCTGGGCAAGAAGAGCGAAAAAGACGCTGCCAAAATCAAGGCGGCTCTGAAGAAGGTCGAGTCTGAAAAGAACGCCGATGGCAAAACCTACGGTGAGCTGATCAAAGCCGGCGAACTGCCAGGCAAAAAAGACGCTGCCAACTAAGCAGTCGTTCAGCCTCAACTGAACAGAAAACGCGAGCATCCCCTGCTCGCGTTTTTTCGTGCGCGCGTTTTTACGTGAGCTCTCCGCGGCATCCCGATGAGCACACATCAGACCGCATCGGCCGCTGGTGGCTGTGGCGAGGGGTATTCGCATTCTGTTAACACAACCAGTATGCTGGAAGCACATCGCCAGTGCCTCGTTCATCCGGCACAGCAAGAGACGACTCACCTGCCTTCGGAGAAATTCAGATGACCAGCAAGACGTCAAGACGTTCCTTCGTTTCTGTGACGACGGCCGCCACCGCCGCACTGAGCGTGTCGCCCTCACTTGCCTCCGGAGCATGGGCGGGAGGCAGCGACCGTCTGCGGCTGGGCCTGATTGGCTGCGGAGGTCGTGGAACGGGCGCTGCTTCGCAGGCTCTGAACGCGGACTCGGGCGTGGAACTGGTCGCCATGGCAGACGCCTTTGAAGACCGGCTAATGAGTTCCCGCGCTCGACTGGAACGTCAGTTCAACAAAGCCGACACGGAGTCGCGTGTCAACGTTCCGGAGGCCAACTGCTTTACAGGCTTTGACGCTTACAAACGCGTCATCGAAAACACGGACGTCGTGTGCCTGACATCAACACCCCACTTTCGCCCGCGACACCTGAAGGCGGCCGTCGATGCCGGCAAACACGTCTTCTGCGAGAAGCCCGTGGCCGTGGATGCGCCCGGTCTGCGGTCGGTGATGGAGTCGGTCGAAAAAGCTCGACAACAGAAGACATCGATCGTCAGCGGTCTTTGCTGGCGATACCACAACGGCAAACGGGCCGTGTTCCAGCAGATTCAGGAGGGACTCATTGGTGACATCGTATCCATGCAGTGCAGCTACATGACGGGCGGTGTGTGGGATCCTCGCAAGACCCGCGAGCAGTGCAAAAGCGAAATGGAGTATCAGATTCGCAACTGGTACTACTACACGTGGCTGTCCGGAGACTTCAACGTGGAACAGCATATCCACAGCCTGGACAAGATGCTGTGGGCGATGAACGACGAAGCGCCTGTCAGCATTAGCGGCAGCGGCGGTCGCCAGGTACGGACCGACCCCAAATACGGCAACATCTACGACCACTTCAACGTCATCTACGAGTGGAAGAACGGTGTCAAAGCGTTCGCCCGCTGCCGCCACTGGCCCGGCTGCGAAAACGATGTCAACGACTACATCGTGGGAACCAAAGGCCGCGCCGACGTCATGAAGCACCGCATCTTCGATCTCGATGGCAGGGAGATCTGGAAGTTCGAAGGAGAGGGCGGCGATATGTATCAGATCGAACACGACGAACTGTTCGCCGGGATTCGCGGGGCCCATCCGATCAACAACGGTGATTACATGTGCAAAAGCACCATGCTGGCCATTTCCGGTCGGATGGCGGCGTACACGGGGAAGAAGCTGACATGGGACGAAGTGATGAATTCCCAGCAGGACCTCACCCCGGAAGCGTACGAGTGGGGCGATATTCCTGTGCCCGAAGTGGCTGTGCCAGGCAAAACGAAGTTCTTCTAAGGGCCGTCGGTCGGTTTCCGGCCTCAACAACCTCAGAATGCTGTCCATCTCCGTTTTTGCGCATCGAATGACCTTATGACAATTGTTGCTCTCGCTGCCGGCCTGGTGATTGTCGTGGGCGGCATTCTGTTTTTTCGACTGCACGCATTTGTCGCTCTGATTCTGGCCGGAGCTCTGGTCGCCATACTGACGCCTTCTCGACTGGTGGTCCGCAGCGCCCAGCTTGAAAAAGTCAATCGCAGGGACACGTTTACGGTCGACGGATCGACTCTGGTGTCCAGTGCGAAACTGTCTGTGAAGACAGCCTACATTCTGGTTCGGGATCCGGGTGAAGGGGCGCTGGTGCAAATTGGTTCTGTGGTTGTGCCGGAAAAGCAGACGGACCGCACAGCCGAAGAGCCAGGCGGACAATTCCGTTACCCTTTCGCTCTGCTGCCGGACGAGAGTCTGGCGGACGGCAGTGTGGCTGCTGTCATCGAAGAAAACGCGTTTCTGGCTGCCGCCGCTCTGGGCAAACAGAATTTCATGTCCCGTCTCACCGGAGCACTCGGCGGCTACTGCGGCTCTCTGGCCATCCTGATCGTCTCGGCTTCCATTATTGGCCGCTGCCTAATGGACAGTGGCGCCGCAGACACCATCGTCCGTCGCGCGGTGGGTACGGTGGGAGAGAAAAATGCGCCTGTCGCTTTTGCCTTCAGCGGATTTACGCTCAGCATCCCCGTATTCTTTGACACGGTCTTCTACCTGATGATTCCGCTGGGGCAGGCGCTGCGCAAACGCACGGGCAGGAATTACCTGCTGTACGTGCTGTCCATTGTTGCCGGCGGCACGATGGCCCACTCGCTGGTGCCACCGACGCCCGGCCCACTGGCCATTGCTGTGGCGTTTAACGTTTCCGTGTTTTCCATGATCGTGGCCGGAACAATCGTGGGACTGTTCAGCAGTGCGGCTGGAATGCTTTACGCTGTGTGGATCAACGGACGCTGCGAACTTCAGCTGCCAGAGTACGACGAAGGCGAACCGCGCCCCGTGCTGCCGGAAGGTGGCCTGACCTCCGACAAACGAACGGGCCCCAGCCTGCTGGTCTCGCTGGTTCCGATTCTGCTGCCCGTGCTGCTGATTGCCATGGGGGCGCTGGTCCAGTCCACCACTGATGCGGCCGGCAAATCGTGGCATCTTTTCTCCATCAGCATCAGTCCCGCAACGGCCGAGGTGCTAAAGACACTGGGAGAAAAAAACCTCGCCCTGCTGTTGTCTGCCATCGTCGCGGTGCTGATTTACGTCAAAGCACGCCGACCCGACCGTGAGACATTTTCGGCCGCCATGCAGCATGCCGTCAGCAGTGCGGGAACAATCATTCTGGTCACCGCTGCCGGTGGCGCCTTTGGCCGCATGATGCGTCAGGCCAACGCGGCTGAACTGCTGGACGGCCTTCAGGGGTCGTCGCCCGTGATGATCGTGGTGGCCGCGTTCTTTGTCACCACCGCCGTTCGAACGGCTCAGGGCTCATCAACAGTAGCCATGATGACGGCCGCTGGAATCTTCGCCGGCCTGGTGACCAGCGGCGCCGCAGGTGTGGATCCCCTGTATGTGGCCCTCGCGGTCGGCTGTGGCTCCAAACCGGTGGCCTGGATGAACGACAGCGGCTTTTGGGTCATCACCAGAATGAGCGGGATGACGGAGCGCGAAGGACTCACCTACGTAACTCCAATGACCGCCCTGGCGGCACTGGCCGGCCTTGCGGTCATTATCCTGGGCGTGCTGTTTTTGCCGAACATCAGCGAACTGCTGCCCGCCGGCGGATAACAAAAACCGCAGCGACCGAACGGGCCGTCCCGCCGCGTCCGAGTCGGCCGTCCGGCGATCGGAGGAACGTACCCGCAGAGGCATCATCCCGGCGGTGTCAGCAGTCGGCCGTCATTGCGTGACAATCGGCGACGCCAGCGGCGGACGGACGAACCACGCCGTGTGGCCTCATCGTCCGTCTGAAATCCTTCACGCGTGCCCGTCAGACGTTCGAGATTGACAATTGCCAGCTCCCGCATTGAGGCGCGGCTGTTTTCCAGCATACTGACCAGCCACTCACTGACGAATCGATCTTCCGCCTCCACCGGCGAGATCCCCATCAGCAGTCGCACGGCCTCTGAGGTCTCGTCGGCGGTCAGCCGTGTTCGCAGCACTTTACTCACCTCATCCATCGCCCCCGGACTGGTCGTCATCGCGTATTGCAAACCATCAATCGCCGCCAGACGGACGCCGGACTGGTCGCTGTTGAGCAGAATTTCGCAGAGAGAATCGAGCTCCCGAATCAATGCGGGGATCGAAACCGCATATTCCGCCATCATGGGATTGCGGCTGTCGAGCAGCTCATCATAGGAATCCGTGATGCTGGGCGATTTCTGGAAGGTTGTCGCGACGTCCATCAGCAGCTCACGAGTCGAATCGGTATCGGGCTCTGACACAGAGAAGATCCAGTCAGGCGTGGCGGCCGCCACTGGCGCTGGAGCCTGAGCGTCAGACCGCCAGGTCACCATGGTTCCTGTTGGTAGAGTGACCTGCTGACCGTTGACCCGCATCGTGGCCTGAGTGTCGGCCGCGAAGACGGTGATGAACGTCACCCGGCCACCAGGGAGAAATGTTGTCTGCTCTTCCGCCACCCCCTCCGCCCCAACGGGCAAAGGAGCAGCGGCCACCTGAACGGCCACTCGTCTCCCGTCCTCAGGCAGATCCAGTTCAAAAGTCAGCCCGCCTGTCTGCACGACAAACGGTCGACTGGCTTCCGCCTGGGCCGACTGCAGGACGAGACCGCCATCGAGCAGTTCCACTCCGGAACCGTTATCTGCGAACCGCACAAGTGACTGGCCGCGCACGGTGGCCATCCAGCCGGCATCCAGCACGGCCACACTGGCGTGGAAGGGATGCGGCAGACCAAGTAAGTTCCCGCGCACCTGACCATTCCAGCCGGAGGTCTTGACTTCTGGCGCCACCCAGGACCAGACCGCTGGCTCTGCGTTATATTTCATGAACATGCGATAGGGATCATCGACATTGTAGACCACCGGCGGGGCGTCTTCGGCCGTGCCAGGATCCACGATCGGAGGATCGGCCGCGACCATGTCGGGCCCTGGTTCGGTGATGGGCATCTGCGGATCCGTGTTGGTCTCCACAACAGCGGGCGGCTCTGTTGTCGTCCCCGGCTGTTCTGGCTGCCCGTTACGCTCTGGCACGTTGTCCTCAGTCGCGATGCGTTCACCGGGATCCGCCGGACCGATATCCGGCTCAGGACTCATAGCAGTATCCGGCTCCTGGGGTGTTTGAGGATCCGGCTCAGGATTGCCCGCTGCGCCATCAGCACGGGCTGCGTCCTGCGCGCCTGCGCCATCAACCAGGTCAATGGGGTCGGCCGGTCCGCCGGCCAGCAGTTGCTTCTCGCCATCGCCAGTGGCTGGCGTTACAGTCCCGCGGAACAAATTGGAATCGGTGGCCACCAGAATCAGCCACCCCAGCACCATGGCGCCCAGCAGCAGCATGGGCGAGCGTTTCTGTCGGACGTTCTGAGCTTCCAGCGGCGTCCAGTCGGTCTTCGCCCGGGGCGACTGATCGGTGTCTTCGTCCCCCTCCGCCTGCGGGCCCAGTCGCAGCAGACGCTCTTTCAGCGGCTCCGCAATGTCCACCGGGTCGTTGAGACTGCCAATGATCTGATGCGTGGCCGCCACCTCCGCCAGCGAATGGTCCGAAGTGAGAATCTCCTTTTCGATGAGCGCCACCAGTTCCGGCGTCAGCTGGTCATCCAGATATTCTGCTATCAGATTGGCATCGATGTTTTTCTGACCGGCCGATTCTTTGGCCAGACGGCGACGGCGGACGACAGACCGAATCCGATCAGCCAGTTCCGTGGCAAACGGACTGGTCGTCAGCTTCTGCCCAATTTCTTTGGCCTGCTGTGGAGCCAGACGATCGTCGAGGTAAGCCAGCAGAGTTCTCAGTGTCAGTCGCATGTCAGATTCCCGGGCGTTGCGGCGAAAGATACCTTCCTATGGTTAGTGACGTGGCGGAATCGGTTTCGTACAAAAATTCGAACAGCTGTTACAAATTTGTGAAAATGCGGAGCGCACTCTCTGGATGAGCGGCCGCAATCTTTGGAATTTCGCTGGTCGAACGCGGGGCGCCGGTACCACATTGTTAACGTTCGCGGTAAATTTTTGGCCATCCACCACGTGTCCAGCCCACCGGAAAGAACGCAATGAGCGAAACGCAGCCCGATGAAACCGGCAACTCGCCGTACGAGTCTCCCACGGATCAAACACCGGCCCTGGCAGCCCAATCCGGAATCGTCGCTCGCCTTTCCATCATGATGTTCCTGCAGTTCTTCGCCTGGGGCGCATGGTTTGCCACGCTTTCAGCCGCGCTGGAGACTGGTGGCCTGGGGGCCATTATCGGGGATGCCTATGCTCAGGCTCCGATTGCCGCCATCGTGGCCCCCCTGTTTCTGGGACTGATCGCCGATCGCCTGTTCTCCTCTGAGAAAGTCATGGGCGTGCTGATGCTCATCGGCGGCGGACTGCTGCTGGCGATCCCCTCACTGGCGGCGGGTGGTACGGGCAACGGCAATCTGATCGTCTGGCTGATTCTCGGTCACCTGCTGTGCTACATGCCCACACTGGGACTGGGCAACACCATTGCCTTCACCCATATCCCCAGCCAGTCCGACTTCCCCAAAATTCGCGTCTGGGGCACGATCGGCTGGATTGCCGCCGGGCTGTTCGTCGGCATCATGCAGTGGTCCAACAGTTTTAACATTTTCTGGCTGGGCGCGGGCAGTTCGCTGCTGCTGGGTGCCTTTTGCTTTGCTTTGCCGAACACCCCACCGCCGATGAAGGGCAAGCCCATGGACCTGCGGTCGCTGTTCATGGTGGACGCCCTGAAGCTGCTGGGCAACTTTAACTTCCTGGTGTTCGCTGTGTGCTCCACGCTGATCTGCGTGCCCCTGGCGTACTACTACGGCATGACGTCCACCTTCCTGAATCAGACCGGCTTTTCTGAATCGGCGGCGACGATGACCATTGGGCAGATGTCTGAAATCATCTTCATGCTCCTGATTCCATTCTTCTTCCGCACGCTGGGACTGAAGGTCATGATTCTGGTGGGCATGGCCGCCTGGGTCATTCGCTACGCTCTGTTTGCTTTCGGTGCACCCGATCAGGTGACCTGGATGCTGCTGGCGGCCGTCGCACTGCACGGCATCTGCTATGACTTCTTTTTTGTCACCGGGTTTATGTACACAGACCAAAAGGCCCCCAAAGCCATCCGTGGCCAGGCTCAGGGGCTGCTTGTGTTCCTGACCCAGGGTGTGGGGATGTTCTTTGGCTATAAGATCATGGCCGCTGGCGATTTTCTGGGCCTCAACCTCGGTTTCACAGTTGGAGACTACGGCAAACAGGTGACCTCCTCGCAGGACTACACGGATGCACTGGCCGCCGCCCGTGGCGATCAGGAAGCTTTGGGATTCCTCGAGTCACTCACACAGATGTTCTCCCGCAATCTGCCCGAGGGACTGGACAGTCAGTTGCTGTCAGACACCATGGGGCAATGGAAGGATTTCTGGTTGTTCCCCTCCATCATGGCGGCGGGCGTGCTGGTCCTGTTTGCGGTCGCCTTCTGGGACAAGGCAAAATCAGACGACGAACCTTCGTCGGAATAGCCGCCGGTATCGCGGGCGAAGCACGGCGACTGCCTCCACACCAAAGGATTCCATCAGGAATGCCCCGCTGTCTGCAGGCAGCGGGGCATTTGTGGATTCGCGGCATGCCATCACAGACAGTCACGCACGACACAGCATTCAGTGGCAGCGGTCAGTCTTTGTTGTGATCAGCGTTCGTAAATGGGCAACAGGCGGTAATTGACCGCCAATGTCAGTAGTGACATGGCGGTTGCGTAGTTGTCACCGTAACGACTGTGACCAATGCTGCCGTTGACGTTTCGTTTCGCCAGCAGCCGATGCATCATCATTTGGTTCCACTTCTTCCAGGCGTTCCGATCACTCTGAAATAGCGCTTGCGCCATGTAATAGTCGGCGTAGTGTGGATCCGAGTGATGGACCTGCTCCAGATGGGTGAGAAGGTAGGAACTGCCGGCAGAATACGCCGGCGAAGCCCGGCGCTTGGCGACAGCCATGCAGAGAGTCGTCAGGGCAGTGCGGCCGATGGTATGGCCGTTTCCGCGTTTGCCTCTGAAATACGCCACCTCGCCGTCTGCGGACGTGTTTGCTTCCAGATATTCGACGGCGAGATCGACAGTGTGATCGGGCACGCGGATCCCCGCATTTCGCGCTGCCAGCAGGGCAATCAACAGGGACCCGGCAACCGAACAATCCGGCTCTCCCGACTCAGGGGTGTCCGCCGTGGAGTACCAGCCGGCGTGACGCAGCCGACGTTCCGATGGCGGCACCACAGCACCGCGAACCGCCAGTTCCAGTGCTTCGGTGATCGTGCGTGGTCGCTTTGCCTCAGCGACACCTGCCCACAGCATGTCGTCATCCACGACACCACAGGCTTCGGCAAGCAACAGCATTGAGAATGCGAAATCATAGGAATTGCCTGTGAAACGACCGCTTGCCCCCTGTTGACGGATGACATAGCGCAAGCCGCGGCGCACAAACGGGGCATATTGCCCCCAATTGGGGTCATCGCCTCGTGCCAGCAGTGCGAGTGTGCAAATGGCCGTTCCACCGGCAGTCCGGCTGCCATACGTTGGGCGCGTCCGCCAGGAGCCGTCTTCCCGCTGCTGCGACACCAGAAAATCGAGTCCGCCCTCAAACAGCTCTTCCAGCGACGCGGAGACATCGCTGCCAAAAACCGGGGCTGAACGATCCTCGCGCGGAGGCTGGGCATTGACGGAATGCTGGAATAGAAGACACAGACAGACCAGGGCTGCACGATGGCCGACGCAGCGTGCCCTCAGCATAAAATCAGGCAGCGCAACATCAGGCAGCGCTGGGACACGATCAAACGTCCGACCCACGGAAGTGAGCCACATCGACAGGCGTTCCTGGCAGAATTTCCGGGCCTTCTGGAATCGGCAGGTCGCACCATGAAAGCTCAACTGTCGCCACTGTCGGGGCAGCTGTAACAACAAGGGCACTCGCGACAACAAGGCCCCTCGTGACAAAAAGGCCCCTCGTGTCAGAGCCGTGAGCAGCAGCATCGGAATTTCCGTTGAACTAAATCCCTGTTGAACTTCGGACGCGACAGTTGCACATTCCGACCAGGTCAGCGGCGACTGTATCGCGGCCACTCGTCATACCGCCGCCCCAGCCGTGTTGACGCATCGGAAACAGGGGCATTCCGCCGGGTACTCCCCCTCACACGTCGATCCTTCAAGCGGGCACATTGCTCACGGTGTCCAGAAGTGCCTGACCGGCAGTGTGGTGAAAGGGCAACGCTCGATGTTCACAGTCAGCAACACGCTGGTCTGTTTGCGACAACGTCGATGCGTCTTTTCCGCAGCCGCCGTGTTTCACAAAACAGCCAGTCCCACAGCAATCCCAATAGCGCATAGTTCTCGCAAACACCCCGGCGTTCCTACCCAAGCGCCTTTCTGATTCCGCTGGGATCATTTGACTGGAGATCTACTATGAAGAACATTGTCTCACTGCTGTCTGTCGCGGCCCTGTGCCTGGTTGCCATTCCTGAATCCGAAGCCGGCCTGCTGTGCGGCTCGCGAGCTTACTGTGCTCCGGCGCCCACCTGCTGTGCTCCTGCCCCGGTGGTCACCTGCATGCCAGTCACCCCAGTTTGTGGTCCGGTCTGTCCACAGCCAGTTTGCGATCCCTGCTGTAAGCCACGCCGATGTCTGCTGCGTCGGATGTTCCGCTGCTGCAAGCCAGCCTGTGCTCCAGCCCCTGTTTGTGCCCCCGCCTGTGCTCCGGCTCCTATGATGGCACCAGCCGCGCCCTGCTGCGGGTCTGCCTACAGCCAGCCTTATGGCTACGGCGTGAGCGTTCAGACGGCACACTGGTTCTAAGCCAGACGCTCCGATGGTCCCCTCAAAACAAAAGCGGCTGACTGCAGATGCAGTTCAGCCGCTTTTTTATTCCCCCCTGTAGAACCGGCGGTTCACAGTGTTTCCAGCAACCACTCTCAAGAAGCGTAGTCCCTGCCTGGCCACTGCCCCCACCAGTCGAGGAACAGTTTGAGCTGTGATTCAACAAAACCACGCTGGCTGTCAGAAAGCGCGTCAGTCTCATTGAAATGCAGGCGATAGTCCTCGTCTCCCTGAAGGACCATCAGATATTTGTAATACAGAACCAGATCAGGCCCTTCATCAAAAGTGGACAGCACAATGAGCGCCTCGTCCAGTTCCCTGGCCAGGCGACGTGCTTCCACATCGCCACTGGCGGCCAAAGAGCAAAGCTGCACCAGCTTCAGCACCTGCTGCGGAATGCAGTTACCGATGCCGGTGATCGCCCCGACCGCACCACAGTGCACAAAGCCGTGATACACCTGTGTGTCCACACCTGCCATCAGCACAACATCGTCATCGGCTGAGGTGATGTGTTCGGCCGCATAGCTGAGTGACGCGGCTCCACCAAACTCCTTGAATCCAACCAGAGTGGGAAACTCGGACCGCAGATCAAAAAACAAATCCGCTTTGGTTTCAAAACCGTAGTACGGACTGTTGTAGATGACGGCCGGCAGACTGGGAGCAGCGGAAAGAATACTGGCGAAGTGATGCCGCTGAGCGGCCGGTGAAGTACCGCGAGAAAGCACACGAGGGATGACCATCAGGCCGTGAGCGCCTACGCTTTGAGCATGGGCTGCGTGAGCGGTGGCGACAGCCGTGTTCTGGGCGCCTGTTCCGACGATGACGCGAACGCACGCTTCCACGAGACGTTGCACGCCCTCCTGTCGCTGCTCGTCCGTCAGCAGCGGCCAGTCTCCCATCGAGCCGCAGTAAACGACCGCGTTCATCCCGAGCTCCATCATTTCCTGACCCTTTTTGACCAGGGCTTCGAAATTCGGAGAACGGTCCTCGTGACAGGGTGTCATGAGAGCAGGGATACATCCCGTGAAGACATTTTCTGACATAATAGAATCCGACAGGAAAGTTGGCAGGCGACAGCAGAGGGCCGTCGGGCGGCATGTTAACTTCGTCCCGACCCAATACAATCATCAGACCGGTTCCCTGGCGGATTAACCAGTTCGCCGCGGAAAACAGGGCCAGGCGCAAATGTGCTTGATCCTGCGGCACGATCGCGACCACTGTCCGGCGGACGATTCAAAGCCCCCTGGGCCATTCCATCTGACAACTCACACTGACATCCGTCAATCCGCGGCAGACCAGTCTGCGCCGTATCCTCGCCCTGTTACGCGATCAGTCCTCGACACGCCACCTGCCCGATAGTTTTCTATGCAGTCCACAACAATCGAAGTTCCAACCCTCCGTCGTTACCTGGTGCCTTTTGAGCCAAAACGCATTCCCCATCTGTTTGCGGATGTGTTGATCCTGGGCGCCGGCATTGCGGGCACCCGGGCGGCACTGGCCGTTGACCCGTCGCTGCGGACCGTGCTGGTCACCAAAGACCACGCCTCGCAGTCCAACAGCAGCTGGGCGCAGGGAGGCATTGCCGGTGTTCTGGACCCCGTCGATGAATTTGCCAACCATGTTCAGGACACGATGCAGGCGGGCAAAGGAATGTGCCAGCAGGATGTCGTTGAACTGGTAGTGCGGGAAGCTCCCGAACGCATCCGCGAACTGATCAACTTTGGCACAGAGTTTGATCAGATCGGCGGCGAAATCGCACTAACACTCGAAGGCGGTCACAGCCACCCCAGAGTCGCCCACGCGCTGGGAGATGCGACCGGTAAGGAAGTGATGCGGGCGATGCATGAGCGTGTGCATGCGGCCGAGAACATCGATGTCTGGCAGGAAACTTTCACTATCGATCTGCTGACGCGCAATGGCGAATGCATGGGAGCGCTGGTCTGGAACAAATACCATGGCCGCACGTTTGTGTGGGCCAAACAGACGATCCTGTGTACTGGCGGAGCGGGAGCGCTGTATCGCGAAACCACCAATCCACAGATCGCCACAGCAGACGGCCACGCATTGGCGTTCCGCGCAGGCTGTGAAGTCCGCGATATGGAATTCATGCAGTTCCATCCGACTGTGCTCTACATTGCCGGCAGTTCGCGTCACCTGATCACCGAAGCGGTTCGTGGCGAAGGCGCTCACCTGGTGGATGGCAATGGCTATCGATTCATGGGCGACTACAGTGAGCAGGGGGAACTGGCCCCGCGAGATGTCGTCAGCCAGGCCATTACACAGCAGATGGCCAGGACATCTCACCCCTGTGTCTATCTGGATCTGAGCCCGATTGAACCGGAGAAGATCCGCCGTCGGTTTCCGCACATCGGCAAAGTGTGTGCAGAATTTGGTCTGGACATCACGCGCGATCGTGTGCCCGTTCGCCCCGGAGCCCACTACATGATTGGCGGTGTGACGACAGATACAGACGGCCGCACGTCGGTGCCGGGGCTCTGGGCGGCCGGCGAAGTCACGTCCACAGGGCTGCACGGTGCCAATCGACTGGCCAGCAACAGTCTGCTCGAAGGCGTCGTCTTTGGGCTGCGGTGTGGACAGAACGCGTCCGCGGCAGCGCTGGAACAGCCAGACAACTTCTGTGCCCCACCCATCACTTCAGCGCCGGGCCTGCCGCACAACAGCGACGAAGCCCTCGACCTGACGGACATCCGTAACTCATTGCGCAGCTTAATGTGGCGTAATGTTGGCATCAGTCGTGTGGAACACGAATTGGTGGCTGCCCGTCAGCAGATGGACTTCTGGGCCAACTATGTCTGCCGCCGCGACCTGAACAACCCCGCCGGCTGGGAACTTCAAAACATGATGCTGATCAGCCGCGTGATGGCCAGTGCGGCTCTGGCCAGAACAGAAAGCCGCGGCGTACATCTACGCAGCGATTTTCCACAGACGCTGGCCGAATCGGCCACACATATCACGGTGGCCGCCTCCGACGCCGGATAGCCCGCGTGGCCTGTTGCCGCCGCCCTCACGGGTTGCCGGTTCAGGCTTCTGGTCGCCGCCCCGCTTCAACGAACCAAAGCCTCCGCGCCTGGGCCTCTGTCAGCGGTTGTCAGCGCGTCGTCGAGCAGTCACAATCAGTCCCCGCCTGAATCTGAAGTGAGCTGCCGTCCATGCTGAAACCCGCCCCGCTGATTGCCGTCTTTCTTCTGGCCTGTCCGATCAGCGACGCCGCCCCGGTCGCCGATGACACGACCGTCAGCTTCACTCGCGACATTCGCCCGATTCTGTCGAACAACTGTTTTCACTGTCACGGGCCGGATGAAAATACGCGGGAAGCCGAGCTGCGGCTGGACACGAAAACGGGACTGCTCGGAAATGGACACGGCGGGCCAGTGATCGCCGGCGACCCTGAAGCGAGCGAACTGCTGCGTCGCATGATGTCCCACGATTCGGACGAACAGATGCCGCCGCCGGATTCTGGCAAACAGCTGGATGACGCCCAGAAACAGATGATCCGTTTGTGGATCAGGCAGGGTGCCCCGTGGGAACAGCACTGGTCATTTCGTCAGCCGATCCTGCCCGACGTGCCCGCACAGGACAACGCCTGGTGCCGCAACGAAATCGATCAATTCATTTTGCGAAAGCTGCGCGCTGCTCAGCTGACTCCAGCGGCGCCGGCCGCTCCAGCCGTGCAGCTGCGTCGGCTGTTTCTGGATTTGACGGGCGTCCCACCGACCATCGAGCAGGCCGATCACTGGCGGGCCCGGATTTGGCCGGACAGTGGCCAGGCTGAGACGGGCCACGACGCAGAGTGGGAAGCTTTGGTCGACGAACTGATGTCCTCACCCCGATACGGGGAACGCTGGGCCCGCCGCTGGCTGGATCTGGCTCGCTATGCCGACACCAACGGCTACGAAAAAGACCGGGACCGCAGCATCTGGCCGTATCGCGACTGGGTGGTCGATGCGATCAATGCCAACATGCCCTTCGACCGGTTCACGATTGAGCAACTGGCTGGAGACATGCTGCCCAACGCGACACAGCAGCAGAGAATCGCCACAGGCTTTCATCGCAACACCATGCTTAACGAAGAAGGCGGCATCGACCCGCTGGAATTTCGCTACCACGCCATGACGGATCGTGTGGCCACCACCGGAACCACCTGGCTGGGACTGACGCTCGGCTGCTGTCAGTGCCACACGCACAAGTACGACCCGA
>JANSXP010000065.1 GCA_024742875.1 Planctomycetaceae bacterium
CAGTTCTGTCATCAGAACAACAGATCGCGCCAGCACGGGATGCAGGTCGGCGTTGATGCGAAACAGATTACGACGGTGCTCCACAAAACGGAGGAAGTCGTCCTCTCTCGTCAAGTCGAGTCCGCAGGCCAGACTCACGAGCAGCAGCCCCAGACAGTACACATCGCTGGCCGGATCATGATGATCCAGCGCGTGTTCCCAGCAGCGGTACCCCGGCAGATGCTCCGGGCGAATGCCCGCATCGAGGGGATCGCCATCGTCGCCACCGTCCGACGTGACAGCGGACAGCCGTTCATCGAATCCGTCTTCCGTGTCATGCACCAGTCGTCGTTCGCCGATGACATCCACCCCGGCGGCCGCGCGTCGCAGAATACGATTCAGGCGTCGAAACTGAGAGCGGCGCGAGAGTTCTGCGGATTGTTCATAGGTCAGCCTGTCCTGCTGGACGATCAGTCGCTGGACACCATCGAGCGGTGCCACCTGGCCGGCGGCATGAGTGGCGATCACCTGACGCGCCAGGGGCAGCCAGCAGGAGAGAACATCTTCTGTCGCAAAGCCTGACTGCTGCAGCCGAGAACGCAGAAATTCGGGGAATGTTGTCACGCCGGCACCTCGTCAGCCATATTGCGAACGATCTTTTCCGCGTTCGCCTCCACGGACTGCAGCGCACGCTTGCCGGGCTTCAGTTCTTTGCGGACCAGTTCACGAAATTCGGCCGTCAGGCCCAGTTGCTCGCACATCAGGAACGCGGCGGCCAGCGGCCCTTCTTCCAGATCTGCGTCGCAGGTGATGAAGTCCAGCAGGATGAAGCACAGATAGCGCCGCAGATCAGCATCAAACCTGTCGATCTGCCGTTTCATTGTCTGCCAGTGCGTGTCCGCCAGAGATTCGGTGGAGAGTTTGACCGACTGGTCCTGTTTACCTTCTGGATTCAGAAATCGCTGAGCGTGATGCACCATCAGGCGAGACTGCAGCCAGGAGTCATTGAGGAAGGACCGCACAAACTGCTGAGTGAATCTGACCAGTTGAACCTGCTGCAGCATGTCGAGTGTTTTGAGAGCCAGTGGCCCCTCCACGAGCGGGACAATCGCCTCGTTCGCGGAATCGGGATCGCTGGCCCATCGATCCAGCGCAAAGGCGCGCAGAAAAGTCTCTGGATGCGTCAGGCCTTCGCTGGTCAGCGGACCGGTCGCCACCAGTTCCTGCGCCTGTTTGCAGTAGGCGTCCGGGTTGACGTCCTTCAGCCCGGTCTCCACTTTCACCAGGGCGCTCACGCAGTCGTTGATCCCCCCCAGGACCTGAGCGGCGCGGCGATCGCAATAGAGTTCGGACCACAGACGAAACGTGCGAAGCGTGCGATGATGGGGCGAATCGGCCGCACAGTCGGCCGCCATCGCGCTGAGCATGCGATCCACCCGGAGGAGGTCACCGTCTTCCACCTCGAACAGTTCGTAGTGCGCAAATTCGTGGCACAGGACGGCTCCCACTTCCTGTTCGGTGAGAACGTCGCGCAGCGGCCCGCCGAATACGACATGCAGCTCGCCCGGCACCCACACCAGGCAGGCCGTTAGGTCGTGGACGTTTTGCGCCTGGTACAGCGTCACCGCTGGCGACAGCCCCATCTGATCCCGCAGGCGTTCCGCCAGCTGATAGACGTCTGCTTCCGAGTCGCGATCGAGGCGATACGCGGTCTTGAGCAGTTCGCGACGAGCGTTGACCGCAGCTCTGCCGCGCTCGGATGCGGTCGTTTCATCGTCGGCACGATCGTTTGGCGGCGCGGCAGCCGTGCCGGGCTGCGGGGCAAACCACTCCCACACGGACTGGTCAGCGGAGCGCAAATGATCGCGCAGTGCCAGATGCCACGGCAGAAGCTCGCCGAGCACAGGCTCGGGCAATGGCGGTTCGCTGACTGACGTCTCCGACGGTGCGTCGTCGCTGGCTTGATCGCCTGTTGCCTGCGCGACGGACGGCGGATCCTCGGTTGTGCGGCCCTCCTGATCCGAGGATTCGGGAGCACGGGGAGTCGGTAGCGGAGGATCCGGGGGCTCCGGATCGGGTAGAGAATTCTCACTCGTCATGGCGGCCGCATTTTAGTGACCCACACGACTTCGAAAAGCGATCTCCCGACAACATGAGAAACGGCCGCAAATCGAAGCCGCAGGCCGCGGTGAATGGTCAATCACCACGGCCCGGCGGTTTGCGAAAGTCTCTGGATGTCCGCGGCTGTACGGCTATCGAAAGTCTCTGGATGACCGCGGCCCCGCGGTTACCGAAAGTCTCTGGATGACCGCGGCAGACGATTCAACATATCCGACACATCATCCAGCCGATCACAGACCACGTGGATGATGTCCCCTTCTCGCTGGAGTCGTCCGCTGGCGAGCAGCACGCTGGCAAATCGAGCCACTTTGCGAAACTTCTGCCACACGGACGGGTAGATCACCAGATTGGCAATGCCCGTTTCGTCTTCCAGCGTCATGAAAGTGATGCCGGCGGCGGTCTGTGGTCGTTGTCGCATCAGGACCATGCCGGCAACTTTCACGCGGCGATCGGGTGGATGCCCGGCGAGGTTCTCGGCGGTGATGGCGCGGAATCCCTCCAGATGCTCTCGCAGAAAGGACAGGGGGTGCTTTTTTAACGATAGCCCCGCGGTGGAATAGTCGGCGATCACTTCATCCTGGGCAGACAGTCGCGGCAGTTGCGGGTCGGCTTCGTCGGTCAATGGACCTTTCATTTCCTGGAACAGCGCCAGATTCTCTTTCGCCGGCAGAGCCTTCCACAGAGCATCACGACGATTGATGTTCAGGGAGGCGGTGGCATCGCCGCGAGCGAGTGTCTGCAGGGCGCCCCGCGAAAGCCCGGTGCGCCGCGCCAGATCTTCAAAAGAAACAAACACGCCATTCTGATTTCGCGCGGAGACAATTTTTTCGGCTTCATCGGCCGGGAAGCCGCGCAACAGACGAAGGCCCAGGCGAATCGCGTGGTGACGTTCCCGATGCTCGAACGTTCGCGTGTGTTTCAGGTCATCACTGCCGGTTCCCGCCCTCGCCGAGGTTGCCTGCTCCGCTGTGATGCGTTCCAGCGTGCAGTCCCAGTCGCTGTAGTTGACGTCTGCCGGCAGTACCGTGACGCCGTGGTCGCGGGCGTCACGCACCAGCTGGGCAGGCGCATAAAAGCCCATCGGCTGGCTGTTGATCAGCGCCGCACAGAAGGTGGCCGGGTAGTACCGCTTGATCCAGGCGGATACATACACCAGCAGCGCAAAACTGGCCGCGTGGGACTCCGGAAAGCCGTATTCGCCAAAGCCGCTGATCTGCTTGAACACGCGCTCGGCAAAATCACGGTCATAGCCACGGCTGAGCATGCCGGCGACCAGTTTCTCATGAAACTGAGCAATGACACCCGTTTTGCGCCACGCGCCCATGGCTCGCCGCAGCTGATCGGCTTCCCCCGGTGTGAAGCCGGCGGCAACGATGGCCAGCCGCATCGCCTGTTCCTGAAAAATGGGTACACCCAGCGTTTTGTGCAGAACGGAACGCACTTCCGGATTGGGAAACTCGACCGGTTCTTCCCCCGCCCGCCGTCGCAGATACGGATGGACCATATCGCCCTGAATGGGACCGGGCCGCACAATGGCCACTTCAATCACCAGGTCGTAAAAACAGTGCGGTCGCAGTCGCGGCAGCATGCTCATTTGGGCGCGACTTTCAATCTGAAACACGCCCACAGTGTCCGCCGCACTGACCATGTCGTAAACGTGCGGGTCTTCGGAGGGCACGCTGGCCAGCGTCCACTGCTGCTGATGGTTCCGACGAATCAACTCGAAGCAGCGACGAATGGCCGTCAGCATCCCCAGCGCCAGACAGTCCACTTTCAGTAGTCCGAGCGCATCCAGATCGTTTTTGTCCCACTGAATGACCGTGCGTCCGGGCATGGCCGCATTTTCGATGGGCACCAGTTCATCCAGCGGACCGCGCGACATCACCATGCCGCCGACGTGCTGCGACAGATGGCGGGGAAAGCCCAGCAGCGAACCCACCAGCTTGATCAGGCGGCGACCCAGCAGGGATTCCGGATCGAGCCCGCCTTCCCGCACGCGTTCCGGCATGTGCTCGATGCGGTCCACGTGTTCCAGCTGGTTGGCCAGTTTTTCAATGCGATCCGTCGACAGTGACATGGCTTTGGCCACGTCCCGCACGGCCGATCGAGGGCGATACGTGGTGACCACGCCCGTCATGCCCGCGCGATCGCGGCCATAGCGCTCGTACAGATACTGCAGCACCTCTTCGCGGCGTTCGTGTTCGAAGTCGACATCGATGTCGGGCGCCTCATCGCGTTCTTTGCTGATAAAGCGTTCAAACAGGACGTCAATACGGGAAGGATCCACGGAGGTCACGCCCAGACAGAAACAAACGACCGAGTTGGCCGCACTGCCCCGTCCCTGGCACAGGATCCCGCGGGAACGGGCAAAGCGAACGATGTCGTACACGGTCAGAAAATAGGCTTCGTACTGCATCTCGCTGATCAGCGTCAGCTCGTGAACAATCAGCTCCCGCACCCTGTCAGGCACGCCGTCGGGGTAACGCCGCTCTGCCCCCCGCCACGTCAAATCACTCAGGTGCTTTTCGGGAGTGAGTCCCTCAGGCACAATTTCTTCCGGATACTCGTACCGCAGTTCATCGAGAGAGAAGTGACAGCGCTCGGCCACCTCGACCGTGCGGGACAGCAACTGCGTGCGCTGTTCAAACTGCTGCAGCAGCACGGCCGCACTTTTGAGATGTCGTTCTCCGTTGGGGTGCAGTTCATTGCCGAGCTGTTGCAGACTGCGTCGGTTCCGAATGGCGGTCACGACGTCGTGCAGTGGTCGGCGGCTGGCCGCGTGATAGTGCACATCATTGGCCGCCAGCAGTGGAAGCTGCAGTTCGTCACACATCTTCAGCCACCGCTGCAGACGCAGCAAATCGTGAGGCCCGCGATGCAGTTCGGCCAGCGCATAACAGCGATCCCCAAACACGCGCTGGTACCGCGTCAGTTCGTCCGCACCCAGATCGGAAACGGTGCCGGGCAGCATTTGACCGCGATAACGCAGCTGGCTTTCGGTGGACAATGGCACACAGCACAACAGACCTTCCGCCAGCGATTCCACATCCCGGAAGTAGAGCCGGCACTCGCCTTTGGCAGCCCGACGACGCCCCGTCGTAACCAGTCGTGAAAGCCGGGCATAGGCCGCGCGATCGGTGGCAAACAGCAGGCAGGCGGGCGCGTCTTCGGGCGTAATCTCTGCCCCCACCAGCAGCTTCAGGCCGGCCGCTTTGGCGGCCACGTGGGCGCGGACGACTCCTGCCAGTGTGTTACGGTCCGTCACGGCCAGCGCGGCGTGGCCCAGCTGTTTGGCAGTGGCCGCCAGTTCGTCGGCGTGGGACGCTCCCTCCAGAAACGAAAAATTGGTTTTGCAGTGCAGCTCAACGTACGGCACAGACGGCGTGTCGGCCGCGTGCTGCACGGGCATCGGGCTGCGGACGGGACGCTGATAGACGGGTTGCTCGGGCAATTGTCCGACGTCCTCGCAGAACGGTCAGGC
This sequence comes from Planctomycetaceae bacterium, assembly GCA_024742875.1. Taxonomy (GTDB): domain Bacteria; phylum Planctomycetota; class Planctomycetia; order Planctomycetales; family Planctomycetaceae; genus Fuerstiella. Next base: position 5,582 of record JANSXP010000065.1, read on the forward strand.
GGCAGGCGGTTTGAGGCAGAACACGCAAAGACGTGGCATATTAGCAGGCCACGGGTTTCCGCCAATCTGCCAGTCGCAGAATGATTCCCTCGCGAAACAGGATTCCTCTGTCCGAAAACCATGACCGGTGGCCCGCAGGATGTTAACGTGTGCGTCGGCCCGCACGGCAACTCTATTCAGGCAGCAAACAACTCTCCGATGTTTTCACAAACCGTCGAATACGCACTGCGCGCTGTCGTGTTCCTGGCTCAGAAGTCGCCAGCTCCGCAGAAAACGGCCGACATTGCCGTCGCCACACAGGTGCCCTCGGCCTATCTGGCAAAAGTTCTGCAGGGGCTGAAAGAGAAGGACATCGTGTTGCTGCAGCGGGGAGTCGGGGGCGGTGTCTCGCTGGCGCTGCCACCGGAAGAACTGACCATTTTGACCGTTGTGAATGCCGTCGACCCGATCAAACGCATCAACTCCTGTCCTTTGGAGCTGAAAAGCCACGGTGTCCGGCTCTGCGCCCTGCATCGCCGAATGGACAACGCCATGATGGAAATGGAAAGAGCGTTTGAATCCACGACGCTGTCGGAACTGCTGGAAGATCCCAATCCCAGCGTTCCCCTGTGTGATGTCAGTCCCCGCAAGCGCCGGAAAAAGTAGCCGCGTCGGTCGTCATTCTTCCGGCGGACCAAATTCGTCAAACGCGGCGCTGAGCTTTTCGATGGCAGAAATCTGCAGTTGCCGCACGCGTTCTTTGGACAGCTGCATCTCCTCGGCCAAAGATCGCAGCGTTTGTGGTTCCGTGTTTCCCAGTCCGAACCGTCGGGAGACAATGTGCTGCTCACGCTCATTCAGAAACTCGGCCATGCGGCCAATCAGCGCAGTGACTTTCTGCTCTTCCCGAACCCACCGCAGGATGAGTTCGTCGGCTTCGTCTTCCGGCAGCTCATTGAGCAGTCCGACGTCCGTTTTGAATTCCTTTTCGTCGCGTTTTTTACCCCGCTGCAGGTAGCGGAAGTAGTGTCGCTGAATGGAGTGCACGGCGTACGTGCTGAACCGAAAGCCGCGGGAATAATCGAATCGGGCAATGGCCTTCAGCAGGATCTCATTGCCCTCACTCATCAGCTCATCGAAGTCGACGGAGCCGGACGCAAATTTTCGGGCCAGCGAAATCACCAGACGCAGGTTGCATTCGGCAATGTGGTTGCGGACCGCACTGATGTCCTCCAGCAGATATCCGAATTCCTCTTCGTCTTCACCGCCGGGTTGTTCCAGCAGCTGTAATCGCAGGTTTTCCGCCTGATATTTCAGGAAGTTCATTTTGCGAAACAAAAAGCACTCACCCTGCTGAGACAGCAGCGGCAGGTTGCTGAGCATGTCAAAATCGCCCATGCCGTCCACATCCACCACACCTTCGGTCGCACGGTCCGCATAGATCGTCATCCCGGGACGGAGTATCAGCAGCGATGCTCCGTCCGCCCCGGCGAATTCCTCGCTGGGGATGAACTGAATAGGAGTGTGCAGAGACACGCGGTTGGTTTCCAGAGGGCCGCCTAGCGGTCCGCCCTCGTCGGCAGCAAGTGCAACATCAAACTTTCTTTCGTCGCCGATTCTACGAATCCGTCCGAGCATGCCGGCCGCCGGAGAATGGTCGATCGCCACCTAGCCTGGCTGCATGCGTGTCAGGTGGTCACGCAACTCATCGGGTCTTTGACGCACCACAACCGGGCTGGCGGGACGCACCAAAGATCGGAACTGACCGGCCGCCAGAATGGACTCCAGGGTCACAAATCCGAGCAGCAGGCCGTCGTCATCGACCACCGGCAGCATTTTGAACGTTGTCTGCTGAAACGCAAGCACCACGTTGTTCAGGGGTTCGTGAAGTTGCAGATGAACGGGCGCAGGTTCCGCGAATTCCCCAGCCGGTGCTTCCGGAAAGTCATTGCGAATGGCAGTCGCCAGTGCTTCCGTGCGGGCAATCCCCAGGAAGTGGCCGCTGTTGACGACGGGAATCTCCGTTCGATTGGCAGACATGGCGAACTGCAGCGTCCAGTCCACCCGTGCCTGAGCGGGAACCGCATCAAAACCTGTGATTAAGGCGTCGCGAACGGTCAGCTGCTGCAGTGAGGCTTCCATTTCCACCTGGGCCAATTCCTGTCGGGCGCCCGCCCAGACGAAAAGCGCGATGAACATGAGCATGAAGTTGTTGAAGACGACAGCCCCCACCACACCGATCAGCAGCGCCGTCATTTGCCCCAGAACGGCCGCGATCCGCGTGGCCCTCACGTAGGGAAGTCGCATGGCCAGCAGGGCACGCAGGACGCGCCCCCCGTCCATGGGGAATGCGGGCAGCATATTGAAGACGATCATGACCACGTTGATGGCGATCGTCTTGCCGACAAGATTGGCCGTGAGCGACTGCGGTGTCCAGAGACCGTCCATGCCGATGACGGGAACGGCAATGGCCAGCAGCGCCGTGGCAATCACCAGATTGACGGCCGGTCCTGCCAGAGCCACCACAAGTTCCTGAGCCGGTTTTCTGGGAATGCGTTCCAGTCGAGCCACGCCTCCGATGGGCATCAGGATGATGTCGCGGGTCGCGATGCCGTAGCGACGAGCCGCCAGCGCGTGCCCCAGTTCATGCAGTACCACGCAGCCAAAAATCACCGTCACGAGCGTCATATCGGCCGCCACACCGAACGCTGGTCGTCCCATCAGGTAGCCGCTGATCAGCACGTATGCAGGAACCAGCAGAAAGCTCCAGTGCAGAAACAGGGGAATGCCGGCCAGGTGTCCAAGTCGAATTGCAGATTTGATGGATTTCATCGATCCGTCCTCCTACACAGTGGTTCGATTCTGTGTCCCCGTGCTTACGGTAAACCGGCGGAATTCACGCAAACAAACGCGCCTTTGTGAACGGCACTACAGATCACGGGCGAATTGGCGTGCAGCAGATGCGGCAGACCCCGCACTCACAATTTTCTGACACGTTTTCCTAAACGAAACAACACGTTCTGCGAATCAACAATCCGGGGCCATCGGTGGCAAATCGGCTTGTCGATTGCCGGCCTCCTCCTAACAACACTGCGCGACACAGATTGCCCCGATGCGGGCGCGAACCTGCCGTCGCTGCGGCGCGTCACAGCCTCCCACGGACGCGCCGTCCCGCCGGCCGTTCACGTGTTTCCATCCCACCTGCGCTTCCCGCCTGTTACTCCCACCTGTTTGCTGACTGGAAAAATGATGACTCAGTATGAACGAATTGCCCATTTGGAAGCCGCCCTCAAGCTGCGAGACGTAAGATCGCGACGTCGCCGCCTGGTTTCGCTGGCCGGACTCGTGGTGGTCTCTGTCTGTGGTCTTGTGGGCTGGCTGGTCAGCCAGTCCGGTTAATTCTGCCGCCGGTTTGCAGTACTCTGGAAACAGCGAAGAGTCGGTTCGGGGCTCGTGATGCGCAGGGATCTGCCGCCCGAACGGCACGCTGGAAACGTTTTCCGGAGTCTGCCTGATGAAACTGCACGTGTGGTCGAATGTCGACGGATACTTTCTGTCGCGCCCTGAGCGACGCAGTCGACTGGTGGAGCTGGAATTTGATCCGCACGACGCCTGCCGCCAGTGTGGTGAACGCGTGCTGTCGGTGTCTACGGACAATTCCAACATCTGCCCCTGGTGTGATTCCGGTGCCAACCGACCAAAAATTCTGCCCTACCAGGAGCAGGAGATCATCCGTCTGCTCAAGAAACAGTCGGACGAAAACAAAGACTGGAAGTCGGCCTCTCGCAGGGTCATTGCCAATCGTGCCACAGAAAAAGACGTGCGCGACTATCTGGACGTCCATGGGTTTTATGGATCGTCTGCGCGATTCATTTCGCTGGAACTGGCCGCCATTGAGCGTCCCGGCTGGGTGCAGGTCTTCAATTTTCATGCCCATCTGAAGACCCGGGACGGTCGCTGGGTGGTTCGCTACGGCATTTGCCGCACGGACGAACGCACCAGTCTGTTTGAAGTCACGCTGCATGAGCACAAAGAAGGCCACTCGGCCGCGCTGCGGACCGGAACCAGGGCCATGATCACCCGCGACCGCAGACAGCAGCACTGGAGCATGCTGCCCTTGCTGATGCTGTTTCTGTTTGTGGTGGGAGTGGCCTCTGTGGGCGCGATCCTGGCGCCCGAGCCCAATCGGACTCTGGGAGGCCCGCGATCCACGGCGGACGTGATGTCCGGGACGGTCGCCGCACCTCTCAACGCACAGCCGGCCCAGCCATGAGTCCCTCGCGCTCGGCTCGGCAGCGTCGCCCTGTGGACCGGTCCCCCGGCAAGGCTCGCCCTCGCCGTGAAAATGCCGTCCCGCCCAAAACGTGCCCCGTTTGTCAGCGGCCGTTTGAGTGGCGGAAAAAGTGGGAACACTGCTGGGACGACGTGGTCTATTGCAGCCAGCGGTGCCGACGAGGGGGTGTGGCGCCCCCGGAATCACGCTGATTCGCCGGCGGGAAGCACCACGCCGGTCCGTTGCTCCGACGTGACTTGCGGATCCCATGCTGGTTAACTGCTGACGGCTGCATATAAACGTTCAGCCGCCCTTCGGAGAATCAGCATGTCAACAACTGCCGGCCCGGGCACAACGCCCTCTCGTCCAGCGTTCCTTGTCTTTCTTGCCGCCGCCAGTTTTCTCAGCCTGCTGCTGATGACAGTCTACGCCTCGAGCGTGCGGGGGATTCTGGACAACGGGCATCTGATGTCAGATGCCTGGTTTCAGGTCACCCTGCTCGACGCGTATCTCGGATTTCTGCTGTTTTTCGCGTGGCTGTGGTGTCAGGAGTCCGGCTGGCCGGCACGTGGCTTCTGGTTTGTCGCCATCATGATCTTTGGCAACATGGCCACCAGTGTGTATGTCATGGTGTTTCTGCTGCGTCGGCGGTCGGCTGAGAACGGCGACCGCCCCGCCGCCGAAAGCGCCGCCGCATGAGCCTTCGTTACCTTGCGGGCGCGGCGATCACTGTGCCCCTGCTGCCACTGATGTATCTGCAGGGCCGCCGCATTCGTGCGGCTGTCCCTGAGCTGCCGGAGGCCACCGGACCTTCAGGCACAAGCGGCCAGCAGTCGTCGCGACCATTCCACCTGGTGTCGCTTGGCGAAAGCACGGTGGCTGGTGTCGGTGTGGCCACACACGAACAGGGGCTGACGGGGCATTTCGCCAGACGCCTGAGTTCGCTCATGGAACGTCCGGTTCACTGGGACGTGTTCGCCCGCAGTGGCTACACGGCCTCCCGCGCGGCCAGCGGGCTGATTCCCCGAATTCCTCAGCGTCCCACAGATCTGGTGTTGATCGGGCTGGGCGGCAACGATGCGTTCTCGCTGCGTTCGCCCGAGAGATTTGTGCGTGACATGCAGACGGCCATCGACGCTGTTCGGGAGCGACTGGGATCGGTTCCCATTCTGATTGCCAGCCTGCCACCCATCGGTGACTTTCCCGCTTTTCCCTGGCTGATTCGGCGCGTGATGGGCGGGCTGATTGGTTTGTATTGTGAGCAACTGCATGCTGCTGTCGCGCAACTGCCGGGCGTGGAATTCTGTGAGGAACGCGTAACGTTCGCATCGTGGATTGAGAAATACCCCAGCGACCTTTGCGTGGACGACTTTTTCAGCGACGGAGTTCATCCATCGGAAGTGACCTACCAGTCCTGGGGCGAAGATCTGGCAGACGCGGTCATCGCCCGTGGGCTGCTGTGCGGCAGTTGACGGAGGCGATCCGTGGGTGCGGAGGCGTCCGCGACAGCCCAGACGCTGCAGCGCTCTGCCCCCGCGCGAACTGTTTCCCCTGAAACGGACCAGGGCGTAATCTCGTCAAACGTCCGCCGCCCGATGTCAGCGATACAGGCGTTTGAGCGTGCGACGGATTTCCTGTTCCGTTGCTCGCCCGTCCCCATCGCGGTCAAGACGATCAAACGTGAAAAATCGAACGACAATGGGCGCCTCATCCTGCACGATGGCCCCGTCTTTGTTGGCGTCCAGATCCATCCATTTCTGCACCAGTTCGTCCAGTGAGAGCGTGGGCCGGCCGTCGTCATCCGGACGGCCCATCAGGCGTCCCGTCCAGTCAGATGAACGCGGCATCGAGACTTCATAGAAGGCGACCGCCATTTCCTCCCACGTCTGATCGCCCCACGTGACGTACTCGTCCGCATTGGGATTGAAGGGGTTGGCGTTCGAGTTGTCGAAACCTGCTTCAAACCGCAGCCCCGCCAGATCGCGAGTCTTCAGGGGCGTCTCAAAGATGTAAGTGTGCTGCCAGTTGAAGTCGTAGTTGGTGACGTTCAGCAGCGGCTCCTCTTTGTGGCCTGTTTCAAACACGCGGAACGAGCGACCGCGAAAATGCATATGTGGGGCAACGGCCAGAAGTTCGCCATCGTCAGGCAACCAGCCCACTTCGGCTTCAACCCGATGATCGGGCGTGTTCGGGGGAATGGTGAACTCCTGATTGATGCCCATCAGCGTGACCACCTCATGCGTGACGGTGGCTCGATCTTTTGCGATGTACAGTCCGATTTCGGTCTGGTCTTCGGTCTCTCGGCCGTTGGGCGTGTAGTGCATCTGAAAAACGAGGCGGGATCCTTTGGGAATCAGCCGGGCGCGGCCAGGCGGCAGCGGCCTCAGCCTCTGGCCGGGCACGTAGGCCGTCAGCCAGCCAATGCCCCGCATGAGTGTGTCGTCCGGCGGGCGAATAAACACGATGGCGTGGTGTACGACAGAGCGGTCACCTGGTCGAATCTCGGCGGCCGTGATCCACGTGTCTTCTTCCACCACTGGCGTGGAAACGAAATAGTGATACTCCACCGTACCGTCTCTCGGGACGGGCATCGTCTGGGACATGCTGACGACCAGATCGGGCTCTCGCCCCATCTGCCAGTCGTGGGCAAATTCGGGAGCGGGTGGCACTTTTGTCAGATCACCAGGTTTGACGCCCCCGGCAATCCAGTCCCGCAGAATCTGTCGATCTGCCTCGGGCATGTGCCGCGCATTGGCAAACGAACCATGTTGCGGGTCCGCGTGCCAGGGCGGCATCCGACCATCGTCGATGGTTTCCATCATCGTGGCCGCCCAGCCAGCCACTTCGTCGTAGCTGTTCATGGCGAATGGTCCGATGTCGCCTTCCCGGTGGCACTCCACGCAGTGACGATTCAGGACCGGGACAACGTCTTTGGCGTAGGTGACGTCATTGTCGGTGACGTTTTCCTCGCGGACCACCTTGCCGATGAAGCAACCTTCCAGTTTTGTTTCCGGTACGGCCACTTCACGTCCGGCCAGCAGATCTTCCAGGGCGTTGATCAGATATCGTGAAGCGGCATTCTGCCGTGCCACACCCGGCGAATACTGATCGTCGATCCGACCGTGATAGCGCACCTGCAACTCGGCATCCAGCACATACACTTCGGGCGTGCGCTCGGCGCCAAATCGATTGGCAATCACATTGTCGCGGTCCTTGATGAAGGGGAATTTGACCGCGTGCACATCGACATAGCGTCGCACGTCCTGGACCGAATCCTGCCGATTGCTGTTGATGCCCACAAACGTGACGCCGCGACTGGCGTACTCTGCCGACAACTGCTGCAGATGTCCGGCATACAGTTTGGCCATCGGACATTCGGCCCCCAGAAAGCAGACGACCGTCCAGTCACTGCCTGCCCCCGGCGCAAGGCGGAAAGTTCCGCCATTCAGGCTGGTCGCTTCAAAACTCCGCTCGCTGGCCGCGGCGATCGCGTGTGGACCACAGGCGGCAGAGAGCCAGACAAGCAAACACAGTAACACGCCGATTCGAGTCATGGGACACCTGAAACGGGCGGCCGTCAATCGCTCAGGTTGTCGCGCAAATGTCTGGCGCGAGCTTCGTTGCGTTCAGTCGTCTTGAGCGGACCGCCGGAGATCTTTTGAAGGTGAGAAGGCTGGGTGTGGATGAACAGTTCGTTCACCTTGGCGATATCAACCGTGCTGACCAGTCCGAGGTTCACGCCCAATCGCACACTGGACAGCAAATGCATGGTTTCTTCAGAACTGATTGAGCGGGCGCTCGTCAGAATCCCCATGGCGCGGGAGATCTGATCTTCCAGCTGGGATTTGTTATCTCGACACAGCAGATCACGCACGCGGCGTTCCCAGCTGAGAATGTTGGGCAAAACGTCCGCCAGATTGTCCAGCAGTTCCTCCTCGGAGCAGCCGAGCGTCACCTGGTTGGAAATCTGGTAGAAGTCGCCCATCGCCTGGCTGCCTTCGCCGTACAGTCCCCGCACGGCGAGGTTGATCTTCTGGGCGGCCTGGTGAACCTTCTGGATTTCACGGGTGATTCTCAAAGCCGGAAGGTGCAGCATTACGCTGACACGAATTCCGGTCCCCACGTTGGTTGGGCAGGCGGTGAGGTAGCCCAGCTTTTCATCAAATGCGAAGCTGATCTGCTCTTCCAGAGCGTCGTCCAGGGAATCAATGGTCTCCCACGATTCCTGCAGCGCCAGACCACTGTTGAGGATCTGCATGCGGACATGGTCTTCTTCATTGACCATGATGCTGATTTGCTCGTCCCGGCCAATGAACACGCCGCGTGGCCCTTCCGAAATCGAAAGCTCGCGGCTGATCAGCTGGCGTTCCACCAGCAACTGGGCGTCGAGCGCGTCCAGCTCGCCCACGTCGATAAACAGAAAGTCGCTCGTTTGCGGGGTGGCCGGAATGGCACGACCAATTGCCTCCACCAGGCTGCGACGAATTTCGTCCGAGGCCTGCGACATGAAGGGGTAACCGACGATGTTCCGCGCCAGCCGGATTCTCGTGGAAACCACCACGTCCGATTCCGGCCCACTGGCCGCCAGCCAGCCCCCACTGGTTCGGGCCAGATCGCTCAGGCACACAGAATTTGGTTCACCATCCGTGTTCACTTAATTCGTTCCCAATCGCCAAAACAAAAACGAGGCCAGGTCGGCCGGCTGCGAAGTTTAGCCGTCTGATGCGGCTGCCAACAGTCAATCCGCTGCGTCGGCGTCTGATTCGGATTGAATGGCGGGCCGCAGTGTCTTCTCGATCTCGGCGATTTCATCACGCAGGCTGGCCGCCTGTTCGTAGTCTTCCCGGTCAATGGCGTCCTCCAGTCGCTGCCGGATCTGAATCAATCGCGCCTGATCGACCGTCTGGGCGGGGCTCCGCTTCGGCCGCTTGCCCATGTGCGTGGCACTTTCGTGGATGTTCTCCAGCAGCGGCATCAGGTCCACACGAAACTCTTCAAAACAGGTGGGGCAGCCCAGGCGTCCCTGCTCGCGAAACTCTCCAAACGAGATATTGCAGTTTGTGCACCGGGTATCGGTGTCGGCGTCTTCCGACATCAGCTCTTCCAGCTTGGCCGACACATCTTCCGGCGGCGCACTGGAAACCTGTTCGGCTTCCTCATCCAGATACTCCTGCGCGCAGGAATTGCAAAGGTGGACGGCAACCGCCTTGCCGTCCTGAATCTCCGTAATATGTAAAGTGGCTGACTTTGCGCAGCGGCGACATTTCTTCATGTTTCAATCCTGCTCCATCCAGTGAGACATACCGAATCGTATTCACTCTGGCCGCATCGACTATTGTCAAATGGGGGCGATGCGGGAATTTTGGCGTGTTGCATGTCTCCCCACCCCCCTTTCCTGTTGTTCCTGACACTGTTCGCCGGAATCCTCGGATTTACCGGACATGCACAGGGCAACGCGTCAAGATCTGCCGATATCACCGGCGAGGCAAATTATAGGCCGGCCTCGGAGACTGCGTTAAGAAAAGCAACGCAGCGGCAAGTTCGCCTCGGAACTATTTGCAAATTCGGCCCAATCCTGTATCCTTCGGGATCTGGTGTTGCTTTGACGCCTGCAGAGTCACCTGCGGGAGGCTGCTCAAAGTCCACTGCTTTGTCCTGAACCCACTCAATTCGGAGCCTTTTTGTGGTTAAGTTGCGTCTGCGTGACAATGAAAATGTAAATGATGCTGTGAAACGATTTCGCAAGCTGGTCGAGTACGCAGGTATCAAGCGCGAGATGCGCAAGCGTGAGTTCTTTGAAAAAGCGAGCGATGAACGCCGCCGCACCCGTCGTCGTGCGGAAATGCGAGCCAAAAGCGCTCAGAAGCAGCCACAGATTGGTGGCTAGAACCTGCTGACCCCGGCAGTTTGACCACGTCTGGCTTCCCCTTGAACGCGGTCGAGAAAAGGTTGTCTGTGAAAGCCGCCCCTGTCGTAGGGCGGCTTTTTGCATGCGCCCCCCAGGCAGTGCTGCTCGGGCATCTCAGACTCGGCTGGAAGACACAGACAAAGCCGCCAAAGGCCGTTCGATGCCGTGGCTCACTCTGCATTCTCGTCAGAATCTGAGAGCTTGATTCCCTGTTCCCTGTTGTGTGGTGCTGCAATGGACGCCAGAGGTGATGATGGCCAGCGGTCCCTAGGGTGGGCTGGCGGCGTCAGCGAACCGAAGTTCCTGAAAATGGGGCGCTTGTGCAGGGTCGGCCTGACCCTCGTCAGACATGCTGTTGACCCGGAAATTCGCTCAATTTGCTTTGCCCATCCTGCCGAGACTGCCTGTCAGCGGCAGCTTTTGCCGCTGACTTCGCGTTTTGCGACGTCATTTGCGACCACAAGTAGAAAACAGGCCACTCGAGTGTCAAACTGGAGTGTCTGGGTGCTACTCAGGGGATGCCGGAGTTTTGGCCATTGTTCACACGTCGATTCTCAGGATACGCCAAGCGCGTGAACTGCCTGTGAATCTGCTTTAAATCTGCGTGGGATATTGGTTGAATACGGCGTCCAAACGGTCGGCTGCGGTGTGTTGGGGAACACGATACCGTCGCCGAGTCACCGTTTGTTATTGGGTCGGAGCGGCAAATCCTTGGGTTTGCTGTTCCGGAATGACTCGCGTCGCGTTGGTCAGACCGCCAGCTGGTCGTCTGACTATCGCAAAGCGCACTTCGTTCGTCATGACTATCAGGGAATCCGATGTACACACTGTTGACCGGTGCGACCGGGCTGGTTGGGCGTTATCTTCTTCGAGACCTGCTGATCAACGGCCACCAGCTGGCTGTCGTGGTGCGACCTTCACGAAAGCAGACTCCCGAGGATCGAATTGAACAGATCCTGCTGCACTGGGAGGCCGAGTTGGGGCGAGCTTTGCCCCGTCCCGTGGTTCTGTCCGGAAACATCGCCGAGCCGTCGTTTGGCTTCAGCGAAGAAGACGTGGACTGGGTTTCCGCCAACTGCGACAAGATCATCCACAGTGCGGCCATTCTGGAATTCTACGGCAGCGATCGCGCCGGTGAGCCATGGCGGACCAACCTCGGCGGCACTCGCAACATGATCGAGCTGTGCCGTGCGGCGAAGATCCACGACATTCACTATGTCTCAACCGCGTATGTGGCCGGTCTGCAGACCTGCCGCATCATGGAAGACTCTCTGGATGCCGGTCAGACGTTCCGCAACGACTACGAAGAAAGCAAATTCCTCGCTGAGCAGGAAGTGCGGGCCATCGACTTTGCCGACCACGTGACCGTGTATCGGCCGGCCGTCATTTCCGGCGACTCAGTCACCGGTTACACCAACACGTATCACGGGATTTATCTGTACCTGCGGTTGATGGCCCTGATGATTCCCGCCCAGCCGGCTGACGAAAATGGCTTTCGACACTCCCCCATTCGTCTGCGAATGGACGGAACCGAGAGTCGTAACATCATTCCCGTGGACTGGGTGTCGGCCGTGACGGTACGTATCTTCGAATCGGAAGAAGCACGCGGTGGCACCTACCACATGGCTCCTGACAAGCCAATGACTTCCGGCGACATGATCGCCTGGTGCAGCAGCTACTTCAAAGCGACGGGCGCTGAACTGTGCGGTCGCGACTTTGTGGCAGAAGCCAGCCGCGAAGAAGACGAAGATCAGTGGATGTTCGAACGCATGATCACCGAGAACATGGGGACGTATGAGCCCTATGAGCGCACAGACAATCTGTTCGACATGACGAACACCAAGAAGTTTGCCGGCGATATCATTTGCCCGGAAATCGATGAAACGGTGATTGGCCGCTACATCGATTTCGGAGAAGAAGACAAGTGGGGCAAGCGACGTCCACCACGTCTGGACAAGACGGCGACCGCGTCCGCCTTCCTGGCCGACTGCGTGACTGAAGGTGCTGCAGCCGATCACGAGCTGGGGCTCGATATTCTGGGGACCGGCGGCGCTCAGCTGACGCTTCGATTTGGCAACGGTGGCATCGCGTCCATCGAACGGGGACTGCCAGCAGCCGATGTGCCCGTTCTGCGAGCCACGCTGGCCGAGTTGAAGGAAGGCGACGACCTGAGTCGCTTCTTCGACGGTCAGACGGTTGGGGCAGAGGTCTTGAGCAGCCTCAAAGGGGCGTTGCCTCAGGAAGCCCAGATGGTTTGAAGATGAGCCTGCCTCCGGCAGGGGCGGAAAACTGGCTGGTCGACCCACCAAAACAGCACAGATCAACGGCGGCTTCGGCCGCCGTTTTTCGTGCGCGTTTCCCTGCGTGCCTCTGGCATGTCTTTGCGGCGCATCTGGCAGCCTTTCATGGCGTTAACTTTGCAGGAATTGCCCCGTGATGCTCTGTGGACAACCGGTGATCGCAGCGATCGCCCCGGTCGCTACGACCTGTCCGCCACCGGGTCCGCTTTCCGGACCGATGTCAATTATCCAGTCACAGTGACGAATGACGTCGGGGTTGTGTTCGATCACCAGCACGCTGTGTCCTGCCTCCACCAGACTGCGGAGTAGTTTCAGCAACTGGCACACGTCTGCGGGATGCAGTCCGCTGGTCGGTTCGTCCAGCACGAACACGGTCGGCTCCAAACTGGCAGACAGCTCCGTGGCAAGCTTCACACGCTGCGCCTCGCCCCCGGAAAACGTGGAGGCCGGCTGCCCGAGCTTGAGATACCCCAGCCCAACCTGGTGCAACAGTTCCAGCCTGGACCGCAGTCGCTCCATGCCCGCGAAGACCTCCACAGCTTCGTCCACCCGCAGATCGAGAACGTCTGCCACGCTGTGACCGCCAAATTTGACCGCCAGCGTGGCCCGGTTAAAACGCTGGCCACCGCACTCCGGACAGACCACGGTGGCATCCGGAAGAAAGGCCATCTTCAGATCCTGAAAACCGGCCCCTTTGCACAACTGGCAGCGTCCCGTGCCCGCATTGAAGCTGAAACGCCCCGCTTTGAAGCCTCGTGCTTTGGCGTCCCGGGTCTGGGCAAACAGCCTGCGAATGTCGTCCCACAGACCAGAGAACGTCGCGATGCAGGAGCGGCGGTTGCGACCGATCGGACTGTTGTCCACGGCAGTCACTCGAGCAATGGCTTCCAGCCCCGACACGTCCTGACAACGCACATCCGCGAGCGTCACGGCCACGCCAGCCGGTTCCTGAACGTGCTTTTGCAGCACGGGCAGCAGTGTTTCCATGATCAGGCTGCTTTTGCCCGAGCCGCTGACCCCCGTGACCCCCACCAGTTTTCCCAGCGGAATGTCCACATTGATCGACTGCAGGTTGTGCAGATTCGCACCTGTGATGTGCAGCACCGGTGCGTCAGCCTCCAGGTCTTTTGTCGGCAGCCAGTCCACCTGCAACTCCCCCCGGAGATAGCGTCCAGTGGGAGAATCCAATTGAGAAATTTCCGACACCGAGCCGCTGCCCACGACGTGACCACCTTCTGTGCCCGCGCCCGGACCCAGATCAAGCAGGTGGTCCGCTCGCTGCATAAAGACGGCATCGTGTTCCACAACAACCAGTGAGGCACCACGATCCCGCAGTTCCAGCAGCGTCTGCAGCAGCTGGTGCGTGTCCCGCGGATGCAGCCCGGACGTCGGTTCGTCCAGCACAAAACAGGCTCCGTGCAGTCCGGCGCCCAGGCAGGCCGACAGCCGGGCCCGCTGATACTCTCCCCCGGACAGCGTCCGCGTGGCGCGACTGAGTGTCAGATAGCCCACGCCCACCTGCTGCAGGCACTGCAGTCGAGCCAGCACGTCGGGCAGAGTGCGGTCGGCCACCAGCCGCGCTTCCTGCGGCAAAGCGTCGCACTGCTGCAGCCACATTTGGGTTTGCTCAATCGCCTGATCGACCGTCATCGCTGTGAAGTCGCCCAGTCTCAGGCTCAGAAATTCCACGCGGCGTGCAAACGGCTGCAGCCGCGACCCTTCGCACTCTGTGCACGCCGCCTGTCGAAAGACGGTGATCTCGGAGTCTTCCTCCACAACGCCCTGGACACCAAAGCCGGCACACGTTTCGCAGGCGCCCCAGGCAGAGTGAAAACTGAACGTTCGCGTTTCCGGTGTCGGGTAGCTGATATTGCAGCTGGCACAGTGAAACTTCGCACTGTAGAGCTCATCAACCCACTGCTGATCTTCCTGACGGCAGACAATGCACGTGCCGTCGCTTTCACGAATCGCCAAGTCGATGGACTCCCGCAACCGCTGCTCGACGCCTGGTTTAATGATGATGCGATCGATGACGGCTTCCAGAGTGTGGCGCTTCTGCGGTGACAGCGCCGGCGCCTCCGACACATCGTGCAGTTCGCCGTTAATGCGCACCCGCACAAATCCATTGCGGCCGATCCGCTCCAGGACCTCCTGGTGGGCGCCTTTGCGATCCCGCACCAGCGGCGAAAGAATCATCAGGCGAGTGCGCTCCGGCAGAGCGAGGACTCGCTGCAGGATCTCGTCCACGGACTGACTGCTGACCACGCGACCGCACTGGGTGCAGTGGGCCGTGCCCGCCCGGGCGTACAGCAGTCTCAGGTAATCATAGATTTCCGTCGTAACAGCCAGCGTGCTGCGGGCAGGCGCCGTGGTGACCCGCTGATCCACGGAAATGGTCGGCGGCAGTCCCTGGACCTCATCCACGTCCGGACGCGTCAACTGCTTGACCAGACTGCGAGTGTGCACAGAAACGCTTTCCAGGTAGCGTCGCTGTCCTTCCGCAAACAGTGTGTCGAAGGCCAGTGTACTCTTGCCGCTGCCGCTGACGCCCGTCATCACCACCAGCTTTCCCAAAGGCACGTCCACATCCACGTTCTGCAGATTGTGCGTGCGAGCGCCGCGAATTCGAATCACGGCCTGGGTGTCGGTGGCAGTCACGCTGCTGGTCCTGCATCACGACTGGGCACGGCCACAAACCGATCTGCCTGCAGCATGCGTTCGCCGTCAAACCGGTAGGCACACAGCATGCCGTGTTTGGCGACGCTGTAGTCCAGGCAGGCAATGTTGTCTGTCAGTGGAGCTGGTGTTGCGTCCGGCAGCCAGTAGTGCCCGACAAAGACGGGGCGTTCCTGAGCGCCATAAGGCACGGCCGGTGCGTCCTCCGGTATGGGATCCTCAGACAGCTCATTCTTAACGGGCAGCGAGTACGTTTTCCACGTCTGTCCGGCGGCCGGCTCAAACCAGCGAATGCGGATCCGGTGCCGCTGATTGCCTTCCTTGTCCGTGACGGTCACACCTTTCGGCAGGGGCAGTTCCGGCCCTTTCAGCACACATTCGATCGCGTGAAACACGTCATCACCCACGGTGGTCGCGCGTTTCAGAAACTCCGCATCCATGGTGCCACTGGACGGCAGCGCCCGGCGAATGACTTCGTGGTCGGCACCACTCCAGCAGGCGTGCACGACACGCAGACCGTCCAGTTCCAGACTGGTGGGCAGGGTGGCGAACCACTGCAGCGCTGATTCCAGTTCTGATGGATCAAACTGACTGCGAGTGGCCGCATGCTGGCGCACGTTCTTCTCGGAGTGGCGGCGGAGAAATTCCCCCGGGCGATCGGGGTCGGGGGTGTGGAAGGCGAGGGCATTGAATTCGTGGTTGCCCATGACGGCCAGTGCGGCCTCGTGTTCCACCATGCTGCGTGCGATGTGCACGACGTCCGGAATCTGCGGGCCGCGATCGACAAAATCGCCGCAGAAGATCACCTGCCGTGAGGGATGTCGAAAACAGCCGCCCTGTTCGCGGTAGCCCAGCTGACCCAGCAACGAGACCAACTCGTCCGCGTGACCGTGGATATCTCCGATGATGTCGTACATACGTGTTCAGTTTCGACGGCCGACGGAAAAGCGGTCGTCCCATGTCAGATCAATGTGGATGCCATGCCGGCCGGATTCTAGTCGATCGTCGGCGATTTTCGAGACACACCCCGGCAGACCAGACACCTCCCGGCCCAGGAGAGTTCACCGGAGCACGGCAGCCTGGCGAACGTTGTTCACGAGTGTCGGACGTGACACGTCTGCTTCAGGCGGTCACGCCAAATGTGGCCTTCAGGGCGGCTTCGGCGGTGGCCGTTTCTTCCGCGCTGACCACCACGCTGACTTTGATCTCGCTGGTATTGACCATTTGCACGTTGATCTGATTGTCAGCAAGGGTCTGGAACAACCGGGCCCCCACATCTGTGTGGCTGCGCAGTCCTATGCCTTCCACCGACAGCTTGCCAATACTGGCATCACAGGAAACCTGAGCGCGAGGATGGTCCTGCAGGGGGGCCTTGAGCAATTCGACCGTGCGTTCCACGTCAGAGCGAGGAACGGTGAACGACAGATTGGCACCATCACCCAGCACGGCATTCTGAATAATCATATCCACCAGCACGCCGCCATCGGCCACAGCGGAAAAGATGGACGCACAAACGCCGGGATAATCTTCCAGCGATTTAATGGTGACCCGCGCCTGTGTGGCGTCGCTGTAGACATTGCTGACCACGATGTCTTCCATGCCACTCAACCGCGACACAATGGCGGCTTCCAGCTTGGCGGTGTCCCGCTGTGCCGGCAGTGTTTCTACCGCGGGCGACTGTACACCGACATCCGGTGTCTGGCAGGCTGTCTGTTCCAGATGGAAGCCCTGGTGCACGGCCTTGACGGCGTCGTCACAGCGAGTGCGATCGATCAGCACTGAAATCTTGATCTCACTGGTGGTCACGATGCTGATGTTGATGTCCTGTTCGGCCAGAACGGCAAACATCTGGCCGGCCACACCGGTGTGCGTCTGCATACCGTGGCCCACAACGGACAGCTTGGCCAGAGTGTCCGCGTGTTTGACTTCTCCGCCCAGTTGTGCGACCGCCTGACCGGCGACGTTCAGCGCGTTCTCCAGATCGTCTTCGCCCACGGTGAAGGACACGTTGGCATTTCCTTCTGCCCCCACGTTCTGAACGACCATGTCCACCGGAATGCGATTTTCCGACAGCATGGCAAACACCTGGCTCATCACGCCGGGCTGGTCGGGCACGCCGACGAGACTGACGCGGCATTCTTCCCGCACGAACGCCACACCGGTGACCACCGGAGCCGGCTCAAGGGGCCGGGCGGCGATGCGTGTTCCCGGCCCGTCCATAAACGAGGGACGCACGCACAGATCCACGCCAAATTTTTTGGCAAACTCGATGGACCGCGAATGCATGACGCCAGCGCCCAAACTGGCCAGTTCCAGCATCTCATCGTACGACACACACTCTACTTTGGTGGCATCTGATACCACACGCGGGTCGGTTGTAAAGACGCCTTCCACGTCCGTGTAGATTTCGCAGCGATCGGCGTTCAGCACCGCAGCCAGAGCGGCGGCCGTGGTGTCGCTGCCGCCGCGGCCCAGTGTGGTGATATTCAGATGTTCGTCCACAC
Source organism: Planctomycetaceae bacterium (assembly GCA_024742875.1). Classification (GTDB taxonomy): domain Bacteria; phylum Planctomycetota; class Planctomycetia; order Planctomycetales; family Planctomycetaceae; genus Fuerstiella. Next base: position 23,222 of record JANSXP010000065.1, read on the forward strand.
CCTGAAATCCGGCCGCGATGACAATCTGTCCGGCGTTGAGCGCATCTTTCATTCGCTGCGTGGAGATGCTGATAATGCGGGCTTTGGTGTGCGTCCCGTCCGTTCGCACGCCAATCTGCCCTCCGGTGAGACTGATGGCTTCTGCGCCCAGTTCGTGAATCGCCATGGCCATCAGTGCGCACGATTCCTGCTCACCGGTGGACAACAGCATGTCCATCTCCCGGGGCCTTGGGCGGTCCGTGATTTCTGCCGCCAGCCCGACCAGTTCGTCCGTCTTTTTGCCGCGAGCACTCACCACCATGACGACCTGGTGGCCCTGCTTCATGGTGTCGACCGCCTTCTTTGCGGCCCGGCAGATTTTCTCTGCGTTTGCGACACTCGTTCCACCAAACTTTTGAACAACAATCGACATCGAAGAACCACACAAAACCGGAGTAAGCGGCCGCCACAGCGGATCAGCGGCGAGGATAGGCAAGGCAACAGCCGAAGTCATCGACCCCGGAAATCCTCGGCCAAAAAAGGGACAATCCATGCCGAAACTGCGGAATATTATCCGCATGTCTCAGTTTCGGCCCTCCGCAAATGGGACGTTGGGCCGAATTGCCCGTGACGCTGCGGGCAGCCCACGGACGATCAGCGGAGTGTCAATACAGCTCGTGGATTTCCCGCCTGCCAAAGTCCACCAACGGGAAGGGCCGGCCGCCGGGCCCCGGCAGATGGGACTCCAGGTCGAGCCCCAGGCTGTGGAAAATTGTGGCCACGCAATCGCCCGGCAGAACGGGTCGATCAGCCGGTACGCCGCCCACCGGATCGCTGGCGCCCACCACCTGACCGCCCTGCACCCCTCCCCCGGCAAAGTAGGTCGTGAAACACTGCGGCCAGTGATCGCGTCCGCCAGCCGGGTTGACCTTCGGCGTACGCCCAAATTCCGCCAGGTTGCAGACCATGGTGTCGTCCAGCAGGCCGCGTTCTTCCAGATCGCCAATCAGCGCCGCATAGCCCTGGTCGTACATCGGAGCGACGATGTTTTTCATGCCTTCGATGGATGTGAACGGTTTGGAACCGTGGATGTCCCAGGTGATTTCATCGAACACGGTCAGAAACGTGTTGATGGTCACAAATCGCACGCCCGCCTCCACGAGGCGTCTTGCCAGAAGACAGCACTGCCCAAAGCGATTCATGCCGTAGCGATCACGCACCTTTTGTGGTTCTTTTGACAAATCAAAGGCATCGCGGGCCTGGGTGCTGGTCATCAGTCGGTAGGCGGCCTGAAAGTTGTCGTCCAGCAGGGCCGCATTTTCGGTGGCTTCGAAATCCCGCACCGTGCCGTCGATCAGGTCACGCAGACTGCGCCGCCGCTGCAGACGCGCTTCGCCGATAAAATCCGGGGGCAGCAAATCGGGAACCTGAAAGTTGGGCACCGAGGGGTCCGCCATCAGTGCGAAAGGATCGTGCGCTTTTCCCAGAAAGCCGCCCGCCTGGCCATTGGGCAAATTGCCGCCGCCGCGTCCCATGGTTTCGGGAAGCACCACAAACGGGGGCAGATCGGTGCGACGTCCCTGCAGATAGCTGGCGACAGACCCGGCATGCGGCGTGTTGACGCCGCCGGAGAACTGGCGACCGGTCTGCATCATCTGCCAGCCGGCATCGTGCACGGCGGCACCAGTGTGGTGCGTCGAACGCACGAGCGAAAAATGGCGGCCGATCTTTGCATGCTGCGGCAGGATCTCAGAAATCTGAAAATCGCCCGTTGTGTCGATGGGCTGAAACGGCCCGCGAACTTCCGCCGGGGCGTCCGGCTTCATGTCGAAAGTGTCCAGCTGACTGGGGGCCCCCAGATTGAAGATCATGATGCAGGAACGATTCTCGTGTCCCGGTTTCACGGCTCCCTTCTCTTTGGCGGCCGCATAGCCGGCCAGACTCAGGCCGGCGGCGCCTAAAGAACCGACCTGCAGAAAGTCGCGTCGGGTGGTGCCGTTGCACGTGTGAGCAGATCCACGGGATGTCAGATTCAGCATCGTCGCCTCGCGATGTCGTCAGGGCCGGAAACGCCACAGGGTTTTGCCGTCGTCTTCCCGCCAGAGTCTGATCAGAAAAACGAGCCTGCGCTGCGGGAACCAGTTTATCGGGACGACAGCGTCGCAACAACAGCCCGGTGAAACCGGCTGGGCGATTGTTCCCGGCAGAACGCCGGTTTTCTGACGTTTCTCCGGGCTTTGGGGGTGAGTAGTCGGCGGGTCGCTTTGGGCGTATCATAATACCGGCGAGAGACTCCCTGCTGTTCGCCGGTGAGCGGACTGAACGCACGACCATGACCGATCAGAATCAGACGGAAATTCAGGACGACGACGAACGCGATGCGTCGCGTCAGATGAGTCTGGACGGCAGCCGCCCGCCGTGTGAAATCGAAGGCTATTCGGTCACACGACGTCTGGGAGCCGGGTCGTTTGGTACCGTGTGGCTGGCGCGGGAAGACCGCACCGGACGGATGGTGGCCATCAAATACTACCCTCACCGGCGAGGGCTGAACTGGTCGCTGCTCAACCGCGAAGTGGAAAAACTGGCGGCCCTGTATTCGTCTCGCAATATCGTGCGTTTGCTGGACGTTGGCTGGAACGCCGAGCCGCCCTACTACGTGATGGAGTTTGTCGAGAACGGCTCGCTGGGAGAATATCTCATCAGCGGACCACTCGCGGTGGATGAGGCGGCCCGCATTGGGCAGCAGGTGTGCAGTGCGCTGGTGGAGGCACATGGCGCTGGTGTGCTGCACTGCGATCTCAAACCCGACAATGTGCTGCTCGATGCGCAGTATCAGGTGCGACTGTGCGACTTTGGTCAATCGCGCATGTCACACGAGCAAAGTCCGGCTTTGGGGACGCTGTACTACATGGCGCCCGAACAGGCTGACCTGGAAGCGGTGCCCGATGCCCGCTGGGACGTGTATGCCGTGGGCGGCCTGCTGTATCACATGCTCACTGGCCAGCCGCCGTATCGCGATTCCACCATTCAGAAAAAGCTGGAAGCCGCCTCGTCACTCCAGGAACGGCTGCAGATTTACCAACGCCATATTCGCTGTTCGCCGCCGCCGGATGGCCATCATCAGGTTCGTGGTGTCGACCGACATCTGGCGTCGGTGATCGATCAGTGTCTGGCGGTGGAGCCTGTCGATCGCCTGCCCAACGCACAGGCAATTCTGACGCAGCTGAAGACCCGCGAACGCAATCGCTCACGACGCCCGCTGCTGTTTCTGGGGATGGTGGGTCAGCTGGTGCTGATGTGCGCTATGGTGCCCATCTTCGTGCAGGCAATGCAGTCCAATCTGCGCGAAAGCGAATCGCAGCTGATCGAGGGGCGTCAAAACAGCAATGCCCTGGTCGCCCTGCGTCAGGCCGACGCACTGCAGGATGAACTGCTGTTCCGCCTCGACGAACTGCGTGAAATGACGGGACAGCTGGAGAATGCCAGCGGTCAGATCGACACGGCCATTCAGAATGCGCTCATTGAGTTGATGACACGTCCATCCGATGACGTCGTGGCCGAAGTGAACAGGTTCTACGACAGGCCGTTTGAGGATCGCCCTCGCTGGATGCAGCTGCTTGACAAAGCGCATGACGAAACCGATCGCCGCAATCGGGCGAATGGCAAAAGCCGCGACACCAGCTGGTTTTTGTGTGATGCCGAAGGCCGAGCCCTGTGGCGGCGGCAGTACAGTGAACGCACGATCGGCACCAACTTTTCGTACCGCGATTACTTCCACGGTTTGAACGTGGAGTTTGATCCGGAAACGGTGCCCGAAGACATCGCCCCCATTCAGCAGGCGCATGTATCGCTGCCGTTTGTCAGTCGGGCGACCAATCGTTACATGGTTGCTCTGAGTGTTCCCATCCGGGCCAAAGGGGAAGTAATCGGTGTCTTTGCCCGCACACTGCACCTGGACGATCTGCAGGCGCGACTGGGGCAGGATTTGCGCGGACAGTCCGAATCCTTCTCCGGGCTGATTGCGCTGGCCGACCGCCGTGATCCACCACAACTTCTGGATCACCTCTGGCTGCAGTCCAAGTACGAGCAGTTTGAAAACGAAGCGGATGCACGGGAAGTCTTTGAACGGCTGCAGCTGAACGCGGACACCCGTCAACAGATTCAACAGCAACTCGCGATGGATGACGAGGGCGCAACGGAGACGGTCGTCATTCGTGACAACGACTACCAGGACCCCGTGGGCGAGCTGAGCGAAGCCTCGGCACAGGAGTACAACGACGCCTGGATCGCCACGATCGCCCCCATGACGAGTGACAAAATGCCGTGGCTGGTCATCGTACAGGAACGCCGCAACAACGTGGTGGCCCCCATTCGCAAGATGCAAAGCGGCATGGTTCGACAGGCGGTTTACGCGGTGCTGGCTGCCATTGGCATTATGGCCGCCATTTGGCTGTTTGTCTGGCAGGCCCTGGCCCGAGCGCGTTCGCCTCAGGAGTCGTTGGCCAGCGATGTGGCCGACAAAGGGCCGCCCGCACGCAAGACAAACGAACGGGCGTCCTCCACCGATGAAAATCTCTGATTCGCTGCGGCAGCGTCAGTGTGACGGCCGATTCAGCGGTCCCGATTCGACAGGTCAAAACAGATCAACCGTCCCGATCGGACGAGCCAGCAACGCGCCATCAATCGTGCTTTCGTCCAGCAGCGTCTAGCGTCCGCCGGTCCGCAGAAACTCGGTAGCGATGGCGGCCGCACTCTGGCCGTAAACGGCCTGCACGGCCCGCCCCGCATTGCGGGACGTGCGAATGGCGGGAATCAGCTGACGCAGCTTGCCGGCTCCCCCGCGATTGAGCAGAAATCGGGTCAGCAGAAAGCCAACCGGCCCCACTTCTTCGGGGGCAAACGTTCCGTTGTCAAAGATGGTCGCCGGATTGGTGACCGTAGCCAGCGACTCCGCCGCACGTTGTGGCAACAGTCCAAAATATTTTGAGTTGGATGTAGCGCCGGACTGCAGCAAACCAAAGCCCTGCTGCAGCCAGTCCGGCAGGGGCTGACCATCGCGACCAATGAAAGCTTCCGCCACCAGTGCGGCCACCAGCTGCTGGGTATTCAGGCTGTCTTCGCTCTCGTCATCACCCACATCATACAGGGTGACGTAAGCCTGATCGAAGCCTGGCGTCACATGGGAATGACCGTTGACGCCCCGAGGCGTGCGACGATTCATCAGAACGGTGTTGAACTCTTCATAGTCGAACCGCGTTTTGCTAACGAACACCACCAGCTTGCCTCGCCACGGCTTTTCACCGTCTGGAAGTTTGTATTTGGACGCCAGATCGGCCACCTGAGCTTCCGCCCATTCGCCAATCTGATCCAGCCGGCTTTGCGGCGCGTTGCCGTACACAAACAGGTTGTCGAAGTCCGCCGACGTGGCCTCTTCGCGCGGAGCCACCTGCTTCCACAGCGTCTCGGCCTGCTCCAGACGCCGTTTGGTGAAGTCAGCGTCTGACATCGATGCCAGGCGGGCGGCTTCCAGTTCTTCGGCTGTCGGCACCATGCTCCGCAGTGTGGCGTTGGGATCTCCCCCATCAAAATGGGCGCCCTCTTTGATCCAGGTCTCCAGGGCCACTGCCTGAGACCGCTTAATACGCGTTTGATTGCCGGCCGGCATCTTGATGGGGTCCTGTCGCAATACCAGATCGACGATGTAACTGCTGTCCGGGTCGCCCGGGACAATCGTGCTGCCCGTTTCCCCACCTTCGAGCAGCTGCTTGAATGTCGTCATGTTGTAGCCCCCGCGTGCGTTGTTGCCCGAGTGGCAGCCCATACACACGTTGACCATCCATGGTGCCACGTCGTCTTTAAACGACACGCTCTCGCTGCCGTCGGCCATCACCACTTTGATCTCAGGCTTTTTGGGAACGGTCGACTGGCCGATGGGGTCCTGCATGTTTTCGCCGTCAAAGGCGGCTCCGCCGGCGATCCAGCGAAACAGAATGTCGGCTTCGCGTTCGGACAGCTTGTCGCCCCCTTTGGGCATCCGTCCAGGGCCATCCACGGCAATGCGAGCCAGCATCAAACTGCGCTGCGGGTTGCGGGGAATCAGCAGCGGGCCACTGCGACCACCCCGCCCCATGGCGGCGTAGGTATCCAGCCGCAGATTGTTCCCGGCGCGGTTGCCGTTGTGACAGCCTTCGCATTTCTCTTTGATGATGGGCGCCACTTCTCGTTCGAAGCTGACGGGAATCTGCTTTTTGGCGCGATCCAGTGAACTGAGCAGCAGCTTGTAAGTCCGGTCCCGCTCATCCTCGGCGATTTCCAGAGCACCAAGTTTCTCTTCCACATCGGCGATGAGCGTTTTGGCCTCCTCAACCTCTTTTTTGCGGACCATCGAAGAGACGCCACGCAGTTCGCGGGACATTTCGGACAGTTGCTTTTTCACCTCGGGGGGGAGGGCGGCCGCGGCGCGATCCAGCGAGGAAAGCGGCAGAATAATCACGAGAGCGACCAACAATGCACGATTCTGGAGCAACTTCATAGCCCGGTCCTGTGGGTGGCTGGAAACACGACGTGTGAGTCTATTTCACCGACAGTCTAACGGCCAGAAGGAAAAGAATGTTCGCCAAAAACCGGCCACTTTGAAGCACTTGTTACCCTCTCAGGGCGATGGTGAGGTCGTTTTTTGCGCATTGTGGCATTGTGATCACGCATGTCGGCCGGGCGGGCCCAATTCTGCCCTGTCCGGCTGATCGCTTAACTGTCGCGGAAGAAGCGACGTCCCTTCAGCTCAAAACGCGGCAACTCGCCGGGTTTCGCCAGCAGGACCTCGCATGCAAATCCCAGACGTTTGCGCAGCGCGTCGCGGACCAGCGTCTCCAGGCCGTCTGTCTCAGCGTCCGCGGTGGGCTCCACCGTGATGCTCAGTTCGTGCATGGCTCGCACGGTCTTTACATCAATGCGGAATTCTGCCACCGCGTCGATTTCCCGCAGCACAGCTTCCACACTGGAGGGGAAGACATTGTTGCCGCGGACGGTCACCATGTCATCAGAACGGCCAAGGATCCCGCCGGGCAGCCACAGCAACTCCCGCCCTGTGGGATCAGGATCTGTCGAAGCCTGCACGAGATCCCGCGTGCGATATCGAATCAGGGGGGAACCAATGCGGCCCAGGTTCGTCACCAGCAGTTCGCCCACTTCCCCGGGCGGCACAGGTTCCAGTGTATCCGGATCTACGATCTCGGCGATCATTTCCGTTTCCAGCAGATACATGCCGCCGGGGCGATCTTCGCTCTCCACGCCCAGTGAGGCGATTTCCGTCATGCCCCAGTGATCGATGACGCGGGCGTCCCACGCACTTTCAATGCGGCTGCGAGTGGCGGGAATGGCGCCGCCCGGTTCCCCCGCGACGATCAGCATGCGGACGCTGGATTCCTTCAGGTCGATGCCTTCTTCCGCCGCCACTTCCGCCATTCGCATCGCATAGGTGGGCGTGCAGCAGACTACGGTGGCCTCGTTTTCCATCATCGCCTGCAGGCGAATGGTGGTCGACATACCGCCGCCGGCAATCACAAAATTACCGAGTCGAGCGGCACCTTCGAAGGCCGCCCAAAAACCGATAAACGGACCAAACGAAAACGGGAAAAACAGCCGGTCGTGTTCGGTCAGGCCGGCCAGCAGATAGATCTGCCGCCAGCACTCCATAATCCAGTTCCAGCTGTCTTCGGTGTCCAGCCACCGCATGGGACGGCCGGTTGTCCCCGAGGTTTGATGCAGTCGCGCGTATCTGGTGGACGGGAACGACAGGTTGGCGCCATAGGGAGGCTGTTGTTCCTGTGAGGCGACCAGATCCTGCTTGGTGGTCAGCGGCAGTCTGGACAGGTCGTTCAGTGACTGAATCTGGTCGACATCGACGCCCGCGTCGGCGAAACGCGTCGCATAAAAGCGATTGCGGGGAATGATGGCTTCGACCAGTTCCCGCAGGCGGCGGGACTGAATGTCTTCGATCTGCTGACGACTTTGCCAGACATCTTCAATGGTGCTCACGCCACTCTTTCTGCTTCACGTGAATTGCGGGGACGCTTTCAGGGCCGCTTAGTAACCGGAAACCGGACCAGCATCGGCGATGTCAACCGGATCCAGTCCCAGCTTTTCGCGGCATGCATCCAGGATGGTTTTGGTGGCCGATGCGCCCACACGTGACACTCCCAGGGCACGCACTTCCAGCAGCTTGTCAAATTCCCGCACTCCGCCGGCCGCCTTGACTTCCACATGATCGGCGGAGTGTTTTCGCATCAGTGCCAGGTCTTCCATGGTGGCACCGCTGGTTCCGTAGCCGGTCGACGTTTTGACCCAGTCGGCCTTGAGTTCACTGCAGATTTCACACAGGCGAATCTTCTGATCGTCGCTCAGATAGCAGTTTTCGAAGATGACTTTCACCTTCTGGCCGGCCGCGTGTGCCACATCAATCACGGCCTTGATATCCGCGGTGACATAGTCCCACTGTCCGCTGAGCACCTGCGAGATATTGACCACCATGTCCAGCTCTTCGCAGCCATCGGCAATGGCCTGCTCGGCTTCTTTGGCTTTGATCGCCGTCGTATGCCCCCCGTGAGGAAAGCCAATGACGGTGGAGGGCTTCACTGTGCTGTCGGCCATCAGTTCTGCACAGCGTTTGAGGTAGTACGGCATAATGCAGACGCTGGCGACGTCGTAGGCAACAGCCAGTTGAATGCCGGTATCGAGGTCAGCCTGAGGGGTTTTGGGCTGCAGCAGAGAATGGTCGATCATCTTGGAGATGTCGGTGTAGGTGTATTCCATGGTTTCACACTCGGGAACGGCTTGCGGTTGAGAAGCCGCGGATCGTACTGAACGCTTCTGCCGGTTTGAAGGCATCCATCGTTCTGACGGCGATTGTCACGGAATCTGCAGGGACGACCGAATTGGCGGGCCTGACCGCTGCAATCGGCTCACAGCCCCCGGAATGTCACCTCAAGGCTCGGTCCTAAGGTGGTACCCGTGTTGATTGAGCGATACGATCGACGGGTTGACCGCCCTTTTGAACCACACCCGGAGTTGCCGCCAGATGAAGTTGTGTGCCGCTGTCGCGTTTTTGCTTGTGTCCGCAGTCACTGCCGCCAGTTGTGCGGACGAGCCCATTGAACTGCAGCCAGGTCCGCACGTGCAGTTCGAACTTCAGGCCGCTCTGATCAACGCCGTACCGGGCGACACCATCCAGCTGGCCGCGGGTACCTATCGGTTAAAGACCGAACTGAACGTCGTGTGCGACAACATCACGCTCAAAGGGGCGGGACCGGAAAAGACGATCCTGTCCTTCAAGGGTCAGGCGGCCGGCAGCAGTGGAATCGTGTCCACAGGCAATGCCTTCGTGATCGAAGACCTTGCGGTGGAAGACACCGTCGGCAATGCCATTAAGACACTCGGCGCGAAAGACGTCACCTTTCGCAATGTCCGAGTGGAATGGACAAACGGGCCGTCATCCAGCAACGGTGCTTACGGCATCTATCCGGTGGAATGTCAGAACGTGCTGATTGAAAACTGCTCTTCCATTGGTGCCTCAGACGCCGGCATCTATGTGGGCCAGTCGCAGGATGTCATCGTGCGAGGCTGTCTGGCCAGGCAGAATGTCGCCGGAATTGAGATTGAAAACACGCTGCGAGCCGACGTCTACAACAACACGGCGACAGACAACTCCGGCGGCATTCTGGTGTTTGACCTGCCCGGCCTGAACATCACCAATGGCGGCCAGGTGCGGGTGTACGACAACAAAATTGAAGGCAACAACCACGTCAACTTTGCCCCCAAAGGCACCATGGTTTCGGACGTGCCGGCCGGCTCCGGCATCATGCTGATGGCAACCGACCATGTGGAGATTTTTGACAACGACATCACCAATCATCAAACGGCCAATATCGTGGTGGTCAGCTTTCTGATTACCGAGCGGAAGATCAACGACAAAAAGTACGACCCCTATCCGGAAGCCACCTCCATTCACGACAATCGCATCTCCAAAGGGGGCTTCAAGCCGGCTGGCCAAATTGGCACGTTGCTGTCTCCACTCATGGGCGGGCAGTTTCCGGACATCTTTTTTGATGGCCTGGTGGATGGCGGCAAACTGCAGGATGGAAAACTTCCGCCCGAACTGCAGCTGAGCATTCACGACAATGGCGAGGCGACGTTTGCCAACGTCAACATCGGTGATTTTTCGCCCACCAACGTGCTGACCGGGCGTTATAAAATTGAGCGGGATCTGGCCGCTCATGCCGGCAAACTGAAACCACTGCCCGCCGCCAGACTGCAGCCGCATGCCAGTGCGGGCAACAACACCAACCCGGCCGTTGCCGTGTATCGCGCCGCCCCGCAGCAGCTGTCTGACTGGAAGCTGTTTGAAATGCGGGACGGCCACTGGCAGCAGGCAGCGGACAATTTTGAGTATGACTTAAACACGCCTTTGTTCTCGGACCACACCAGCAAGCATCGCTATGTGAGACTGCCGGAGGGAGCCAGCATGACCTGGCACGAGGCGGCCGCTCTGGAGTTTCCCGTGGGAACAGTCATCGCAAAAACGTTTGCCTACCCCGACAGCACGGACGACGCCACAGCGGACGAGCGGTTTGTGGAGACACGTATCGAGCATCGCAATAAAGACGGCTGGTACGGCTATTCGTACATCTGGAATGAGGATCAGTCGGATGCAGTGTTGAGCCTCGGAGGTGGGGTGGTGGATGTTGCCTGGAAGGATGAGCACGGAAAACAGCACACCAATGCTTATCAGGTGCCCAACGCCAACCAGTGCCTGAGCTGCCACAGCCAGTCTGATCAATACGTGCCTCTGGGACCGACGGCTCGTAACCTGAACCGACCGGGCGTGCATTCGCCGCACAATCAGCTGGCCTCGTGGATTGAATCCGGCCAGTTGCAGGACGCCCCCCCGATCGCCGCCCGCCCGGCACTGGCACGCTATGACCATCCCGAAACCGGATCGCTCAATGATCGAGCCCGGGCGTGGCTGGAAGTCAACTGCGCTCACTGTCACAACCCGGCCGGCTCGGCACGTACGTCAGGACTGGACCTGCGGACCGTACAGACGGATCCGGGGCGTTACGGGGTGATGAAGTCGCCCGTGGCCGCCGGCAAAGGCTCTGGGGGGCGTCGCTATGACATTGTGCCCGGCAAACCGGACGAGTCCATCCTCATGTTTCGCATCGAAACCGACGAGCCCGGCGCCCGCATGCCCAATCTGGCCCGCAGCATGAATCATCCGGAATCCGCACAGCTGATTCGCGACTGGATTGCCGGCATGAAGCCTGAAGGTGGTGATGCGGGCGAGTGACCCCGTTTTCATTCGGAATTGCTTTTTCGGTAGGCGTGAGGTTGCCGTTCGATAGAATTCGGTGCCTCGCTGCGGATCTCTGATCCTGCAGCTTCCTGTGCGAATGAGCGGCTATGTCTGAAATCTCCGAAGTACTGCGTCTGGGTCCTCACATCACCGTGCTGCCCGTGGTTCACGGCAGCGGTGACTACGCTGTGGAAGTCCGCCGCCTGATGCTGGCCCACAGCTTTGACTGTCTGGCGGTGCCGCTGCCGCCCTCATTTGCCGAACCCGTGGAAACGGCCGTGCAGCGACTTCCCCAGGTATCTGTCGTCCTGCAGCAGGACCCCACCGGTGCATTCACGGGGATGGACGAATATTCGCCCGACGATGACGAGGACGACGAAGACGACGAGCCCGAAGGTCATTGCTCGTACGTTCCCATCGACCCGTGCCAGCCGGTGATCGCCGCCATTCGCATCGCCCTGCAGGAGCACATCCCGCGGGCGTTTATTGACATCGAGGATGAAAACTACCTGCCCGTCACGTCGATCCTGCCCGACCCTTATGCCCTGAAACAGGTTTCCGTCGAGCGGTTCTCCGCCGCCGTGCTGCCCGCGATTCGCACGCCGCTGGAGGAGACTCACATTCGCCGGCTGCACTGGATGGCCAACGAGCTGCACGAACTGAATAAACGCCACAAATCCGTGCTGCTGGTGTGCAGTATTCTGGATTGGGCGTGGATCCGTGACGCCTACCAGTCAGTGGTCGATCGCCCTGAGGCACCCCCCGAACCCGTCAGTCCGGCGAGCATCTACTCTGTGGCCGAACGCACGCTCACTTTCATGCTGGGCGAACTGCCGTTTGTGACGTCGCTGTATGAACAGGCCCGCGCTCAGCTGGACGATGATGAGAACCTGTCGATCGACGGCATTAAGACACTGCTGCTGGCCAGCCGTGACCAGTATCGCAAAGAATTCAAACGTCGCGCTCGCCCCATTACTCCGCATCTGCTGTCAGTTCTGCTGAAGTACGTTCGCAATCTGTCCCTGATGGAACGACGACTGACGCCTGATCTGTATACGCTGGTCAGCGCGGCTCAGCAGGTGGCTGGAGATCAGTACGCCATCCATGTGGCGGAGACGGCTCGGGCTTACGCCTACTCCAGCGACGATGAGTATCCCGAAGTTCGCTTTGGTGTGGACGACGTAATCCTGCCGGATTTCACTCAGCTGACGCCTGTGAGTCGGCTGCCCGGGCATCCCAAGTTCTGGCGCAGCTGCAATCTGCAGGCCCGTCCCGAGCGCAAAACCCAGGTCGAATGGGAGCGGTCGTGGAATCCGTTTGGACAGTGCAGCTGGCCGCCGGAAGATGTGGCGATCGAAAATTTTCGCACGCACATCAAAGACGCTGCGCTGGATCTTTTGGGCAATGATCTGGCCCGCACGGAGAAATTCACCGCCAGCATCAAAGACGGCCTGGACATTCGGGAAACGCTGCGGAACTGGCACACGGGCGATCTGTATGTCAAAGAGTTTCCGCCGGCCCGGGGCAATCTGGATTGTGTGGTGATGCTGTTCGACTCCCCTGCGGACCCGCGTGACTATCCGTGGCGCATCACATGGCATGCTGAGAACCACGACGAATCCACCCTCACGCTGTTCGCGACAGACTTCACTCAGGAAGTCATTGGGCCGGGTGTCGCGCTGGCGCGATACGGCGGATGCATGTTCCTGTTTCCGCCGCGGCCTGTGCCGGATGTGTTCCGCGATCCGCAGTTTGATTTCACGGACACGCTCGAAGAACGCATTCTGGCGGCCGGTCTGCACTACAGCAAAGAGCGGCACATCGCGCTGTTGAGTCATTCCCCGCCAGGTGCCGGCTGGCGTCGACTGGCAAGAAAGTACAACCGCAAAATCATCCACGTGCCGATGTCACGGTTTGGCGCGGCCACCATCGAGAAACTGCGGATGTTTCACGTACTGAATGGTCAGCAGGTGCGATCCTACGCGGCCGATTTCATCCGCAAGCCCTAGCCAACCGCCTGCCGCAAATCAGTCCACCGGGCAGGCGCTGCGGAGAACGTGCGCCCAGCAGCTCGCCAGTTGGAGAATCAATTGCGGCGACAGCCAGGAGTCGCTGTGAAATTTGGACGAACCCTGCAAAACACATAGCCAGCAAACCTGCATTCCCCTATCTTCCTTCGGGCCAAACCTCATCTTAAGGGAGAATCGATCGTGGCGTCACTGGTGAAAATTGAAGGAATCGGGGAAGTCAACGCGGGCAAACTTGCCAAGGTCGGAATCAAGACCACTCAGGCGCTGCTGGAAGCCGGAGCGACGCGGAAAGGACGCGATCAACTGGCCAAAGATTCAAAGATCAGCGTTAAACGAATCCTGACGTTTGTGAACAAGGCAGACCTGTTCCGCATCAGCGGCATTGGCGAAGAATATTCGGACCTGCTGGAAGTGGCCGGCGTGGATACCGTTCCCGAACTGGCTCAGCGTAAGGCGGCCAATCTGCAGGAAGCCATCAAAAAGGCCAACGACAAACGCAATCTGGTGCGTCGTGTGCCCGGCGAAAAAATGGTCGAAGGCTGGATCAAACAGGCCAAAAAGCTGAAACGTGTTGTGAAGTACTAGATCTGACTCGGTTTTCGATGTCCCTGCAGTAATCCCGGGGTTCCTGCAGGGTTTCGTGATCCCATTACCACGCCGATCCGTTTGCCTGTCTGTCGAGTACGACTGAGTCGTGTGCACACAGAACAGATCCTCAAAGGGCAGACGCATGTTGTGGGAAATCTATCAGACCAGCGCAATTGGGTCCGCGCAGCGGGCGGCGGGGAATGCGTCCAGCGAAGCGCGGCGGGCGGCTCGCACGGCTGAGGAATCCAAAGGCCGCCTCACTGACCTGACGTCTCGCTGCGACAAGCTGGCACTCACCTGCCAGGCGCTGTGGGAACTTCTGCGGGAGCGACTGGACCTCACCGAGCAGGAACTGCTGGAACGCGTCCAGGAAATCGACCTGCGTGACGGCAAAGCGGATGGTCGTATGGCAACGCACGTTGCCGAATGTCCCGCTTGCCAGCGCCCCGTCAACAGCCGCCGCAAAACCTGTCTGTACTGTGGTGAGCCGATGAACGCCACCAAAGAAATCTTCAACCAGTAGCTCCGGCTCGCTTTGGATCCGGAACTTTGCCGTGGACAGTGCCGTATGTCTGAACCCGCCGAGTGGCTCTTGCGGCGATGATGTCTAGAATTCAGCCTCGTCAGAAATGATCGGCGGCTGCACAGACACTCCGTCAAACGTCGCTCGGAGAACGGCCAAATGAGTAAATTGCAGGGACAGGTGGCGATTGTCACGGGGGGCGCAAAGCGGCTGGGGCGGCACATTGTGTGCGCCCTTGCACGCGAGCTGAAAATGAATGTCGTCGTGCATTGTGGACGTTCGCTGACAGAGGCAGAGGTGCTGGTGCAGGAACTGCGTGGCGATGGCGTTCAGGCGGCGGCCGTCTCGGCAGATTTGAGTCAGCCGGCCGCCGCAGCAGAGCAGGTTTTTGATACCGCCCGAACGCTGGGGACTCCGACTGTCCTGATCAACAGCGCGGCCGTGTTTGACGAAGCGTTGCTCGAAGATGTGGACGAACGGCACGTGGAGTCCACGTTTGCCGTCAACACCTATGCGCCCCTGATGCTGAGTCGGCAACTGGCTGTTAGTAGCGGTGGCGCTGACAGCCAGATCATCAATTTACTGGACTGGCGTGCGACCAGGCCCGGTGCCGATCATCTGGCCTACACGGCGTCCAAAGCTGCACTGGCGGCGCTCACAAAAGGAATGGCTCAGCAACTGGCGCCGCGGATTCGTATCAACGGCATCGCACCGGGAGCCATGCTGCCGCCTCCCGGCGCGGACGACTGGCACGACGAGCGGGCAAAAGACGCCATTCCCCTGAAAAAGCGGGGCACACCTGACGACATCACCGCAGCGGTGCTCTATCTGCTGCAGGCACCGTTCATTACCGGCGAGATTCTGCATGTCTCAGGTGGAGAACAACTCTAGCGAGCCTCGACAGCTCACTTTTGCCTGACAAATGGTCGTGCAAAGCTTTGCCCTGCGGTGCCACTCCACTAGATCCCAAACTTCTCACCGTTGAGGCTGCGGTGCAGTTTGCGGAGCGCTTCGCCTTCAATCTGACGCACACGTTCTCGTGTCAGACCCAGAGCTTCACCGATTTCCTTGAGTGTTTTCGGTTCGCTGTCATCCAGGCCGAACCGCATGCGGAGGATGGTGGATTCGCGAGGATCCATCTCGTCCAGCAGGCGGAAAACGTGCTTGAGGTTGTCGCTGTTGATCAGCTCATCTTCAGGACCGATCGTGCGATCATCGGGCACAATGTCGCCCAGTGTCATGCCGCTTTCGTCCTGCTCCGACTGTGGCGCCGCGTTGTACAGTGCGATGGCCTTCTTGACGATGCGGAGTTTCTTTTTGGGAATGCCCAGTTCCGCCGCCACATCTTCGGCCGTGGGCGTGCGTTTGAGTTCTTCGGACAGCTTGGCGGAGGCACGACGCCATTTGGACAACAGTTCTACCATATAGGCGGGAACGCGAATCGTCTTGGCTGTGTTGACCAAAGCGCGCTTGATGGACTGCTTGATCCAGTAGCTCGCATACGTGCTGAAGCGGGTGTTCATGTCGGGGTCGAAGCCCTCCACGGCACGCAGCAAACCGAGGTTGCCTTCCTCGATGAGGTCCTGCAGCGGCAGGCCCTTGCCCGAATAGCCGCGAGCGATATTCACAACCAGTCGCAGATTAGCGCGGACCATGCGATCACGAGCGGCCGCATCCCCGGCGGAGATCTGGCGGGACAGCTGCTTTTCCTCGTCAGCGGTGAGCAGCGCGGTCTCATTGATCTCACGCAGATAGGTCTCCAGTGGAGTCTGGACGCGAGATCCGGAACGCGATCGTGAGGTCGTTGTCTGTGCCATGGTGTCAAATTCGCAAAAGGTTCAGCGGTCCGTAAGCCGGTCCGAGGGAGGTCGGATGGGCTGCCCTTTGGCTTATCGACGAAACCTGCGAGCCGATTCAGCGACAACCGGCAAAATGTGCCGTCAAGGATGAGGCTGATTGCGCAGGCAGATCAGGCCGCAAAACGCATATGACCCGCACCTCATCCCCGCAATCCTCAAATTGACTCATCGATTTCCCGCAGTGCGATCAGTTTGAATCCAGATTCTGCCGTGCGAAACGAATTGACATTCTGAATGGCCCGTATAACCTTGGCTTTCATCAGGTCGATGGCGCAGGTGTGTTCCATTTTGATGTCAGCATCATAGTTGGCGTCTCAAATCAAGGTTGCTCGCACCGCGTCGCGTCTGTCCTCCAGGATGTCACTACGTGAGTAATGGCCTTGGTGGTCGCTTTGATGTCATGGTTCAGTGTTACGATGGCATCCGCCATCATCTCCGAGTGTGCTTCGCAGTCCACTTCCCGGTTCTGTTCCGGTCCTTGTTCCGCGCAACTCGGCTCC
>JANSXP010000150.1 GCA_024742875.1 Planctomycetaceae bacterium
AGACGGGGACGCAGTTCTTCAATCATGGATGTTGTCGCTTGCCTGTGGGTTTGTTCAGCCGTCCATCGCTGGTGGAGCGGTTGGGCTGTCGTGCGAGTGAGCGGCCGTTGCTTCGCGACGGCTGCCCCTTTTTTCCAGTGTGCTTCAGAATGCCGAGGTTTTCGTGAGGTTTCTCCCGCACGCCCGATTTTTGCACCGATTGGCGCGGATAACCGGTCTTGGAGGCGTTCTCCGCTTGTCTGTACAATATCGGTGGGTTCGGCGCACGATGGATCGTGTTTTTCGGATTCCTGATCACCCGGCTGCAGGAGGCAAATCATGGGACGAATAATCATCGCGGGCGTTGAAACCGTTGCCGGTCAGGCCATCGCCCGGCGGGTGTCGCGTTCTCATACGGTCGAAGCATTCTCCTGCACGGCGGCCGTCACCCCCGGACTGTACGCCAGCGAGCCGTTTGCCGCGTCCCGCCTGTCAGACCTCCGGTCTGTTGATGTGGTCTGCTTTTGCGGTGGTGCCTCGCATTCTTCGTGGGATGCGGACTTCGGGCTGTTTGATGCCGAGCAGGCCGCACTGCCCGAATGTGTGCAGATTGCCAACGCGGCTGCCGCGCGGCTGGTGTATGTATCCAGCGATGCGGTGTTTGACGGCCCCTGGATTTTTCACGACGACGAGTGTCGCTCGTACTCGGCCAGTCAAACGGGCGAACAGCTGCGGGAGTGGGAAGATCTGGCCGGCACCGCCACCCAGCATCTGATTCTTCGCACCAATGTGCTGGGTACTGTCGCCGGCAGCTGGCTGAGCAGCGTGATGGAAAAACTCAAGTCCGGCCAGCCCACAGCTCTCAACGCGCGGCAGTGGTCCACGCCCCTGGCAGAAGCCGGCTTTGCCGATGCCGTGCAGCTGGCGATCGACGCGGGCCTGACCGGATGTGTCAACGTGGGCGGCGCGGAACGCACGACCGCTTTCCGCTTTGGCGCGCAGCTGGCCACCGCAATGGGACTGTCGGCGGAGCTGTCACCGGTCACCACTTCGGCAGTGCAGGAATGCGGCCTGCGGAGTCATCGCATCCGCTCAGCGACGGACTGGACGTCGCCCGTGCTGCAGGAAACTTTTGATCAGCTGACGGACATTCTGGACGAACCGTTTCTGGCCTCAGCCGCCTGAGGTTAGTGTGCGGCGTATTCAAACCGATCAGTGATGGCGTTGAAGTGCAGGTTGTAGATGTCCCATTTGGAACTGGGTTTGCGGGGGGCTTCCAGTTTCTGAGCTAACAGGACTTTATCGCCGAGCGCCCGCAGGGTGATCATGCCATAGACAGCGACGTTGCGGTCCCGGCGGGACTCCAGATTTGTCAGCAGCTCTTTTTGTTTGGTCGGATCGGTCTCTTTGGCCATCGCCGCCTCGAATTCGCGTATCTCATCCAGAAACCTGATGACAGGCGTAAACTCTCGCGTCGACCGAGCCAGTTCGGTCGAGAAAATCAGCGGGCGTTCTCCACGACCGTGCTTGCCGAATGCGCCCAGCGCGTCTGGTCTGGGGTGAGAATGGCTTTCTTCGTCTCCGCTGGAAATCACCGTGGCGGTGGCGTTGATGGCCTGCATGAATGTGTCGGTGAAGTGTGAACTGCCGTGGTGACACGCTTTGGTGATGTCGCATTCAAACGTGGTCCGACCTTCTTTGACGATTGTCTGCAGCGCCGCTTCGGTCCTCGCTTTCGTCGTCTGTTCCGAGGCCGTCAGCGTACTGCCTTTGGCGTTCAGCTTTGCCAGCTTCTTTTCAAGGGTGGAGGCTTTCGTGCTTACGCTGGTGTAGTGCTGCAGCAGAAAATCCTGTGCCTGCGTGTTCAGGTCACCGCCCAGCATGACCTTGAGCCTGCCGTACTGCAGCTGCAGGATGACGGAATGGCCGTTCTTGGTCTGACCTTCGTTCCCCAGTTTTCGCAGCACATTGCGGCGGGTGCCGTGATAGGTGATGCGCTCGGTCAGTGGCCCCAGAACTTTCAGCTGGATGCTGGCCGTCCCGTCAAACGGCCCCATGTGAACGGCCGTGGTGAGGTCTTCGGCCCTGCGGGACAGCGCGTCGAATTTGGCAGAAGGCGAATTGGTCAGCAGCGCTCGGATGGTTTTGAGAAACTGCTTTCTGGTTTTGGGGTGATCGCCGGAGATCTTTTTCATGCGACTGGTTGTGGAGACCACGTCCCACACGTAGGCCGGCCGCGTGCCTTTGGTGTAGCCCCCCAAATCGTCCGAGTAGTTGAGGTTGGGGTCCGGATCCAGGTCGTCGGGGCGTTCCACGATGCCATTGTGATAGACGTTTTTGAACTGCAGTTTCAGGTTGTTGAACACATCCAGAAAACCGAAGTAATGGTCGTTGTCCGGATGGGAGATGACCACGTGATCGATGGGGAACGGTGACTGCTCGCCTTTGGTGTCGTCAAAGTCTGCCGCGCGTTTGACGTTGCGTCCGCGGAGGTTGTACCGCCAGGACAGGAAACGATTCATGTTGGACCCGACGCCGGCGTCAATCAGAATCACCTCGTCCTGGGGAGTGACGATGTGGCAGCCGTCGCCCTGACCGATGTCGACGAAGTTGACTTCCAGCGCTCGCTCCGTGCCAAAGTCGTCGCGTTTGAGCCAGCCCACATCGCCGCGGCAGCGGACCTTTTCCCAGTCTCCATCGGTTTCGCCCAGCCAGCGCAGCCAGTCCCCCAGCAACAGATGATTTTCTGCCCCGCCTCGCCCCGGTCCCGACCTGAGGACAACACTGGATTTGGCCACAAAGTAGTCTCGGCGTCGGTTGAGTGGCACGGCGGGTTCTCCAAAGCAAAGGGAAACAGGAAGAGTCACTCAGCGGCAGTCGAACAATCACCGGAATCCGTCATTCGCTGGAGTCGGTGCTCCGCGATGATGCCCCCAGGGGATTGGCTGCCACCTTCAGGATCGCGTTGCCCGTTGTCCATCCGCCAAAAAAATGGACACCCTGCACACCACGCTAAAAACGCGAACCAGAAACGCTCTGCGGGAGGCCTGGGAAACGCATGGCGGGGACGACAATTCGCTCTGTTGGCCCGGTCGCCGCCTGAACGGACCGGCTTCAAACGGTGCCGACCGAAGTCAACGGCTTTGACCAGCGTCGATGGCTTTGCCCAGCGTCGACGTGCTTCGCCCCGTCCCCCGCCGCTGATGCCGTTTGGGCTCCGTTGCTCTGTTACCGACGGCTACAAAAAGAAGCCCGCAAACGGAATGACGTACCAGCACGCGGCCAGCACTCCGGGCACGGCGGCAAACAGGGCCAGCATGAGCAGGGCGGCGGACTGCCAGCGTTTCCAGGGAGAACGTCCCCGGCGGTGAGCCATCACGAAGCTGCCAAAGGCCACCAGTCCCAGCAGCAGACACAGTAGGGCCACTTCCAAAGAGGCATCCACCATCCGCGTTCCGTTGGGCAGCACGCGCGCGTTGGTTTCCACAAACCGCAGCGAAAACAGCGACGCCACCCCCGCCAGCACGGCCACCCCGCCCCAAACGCCGGCCGACCAGCCCGGCTGCATCAAATTCGGCTGCCCCGGCGCGACATAAGGACTGTTGGCGTTGTCGTTTGCCTGAGCCGGTCGGTTGCCGTGTGTGTTTGCCTGAATGTTCACGCTGCTTTGTCCTGTCCTGTAAGAAGCCCTCCCACAGGATCCCCCAGCAGGCCGTTTGTGTCTAAAGAAATCCGATGGCGACTCTGATAGCAGCCGCGAACGCAGTTTGCCTGCGGATGCGACATGCTGACGCCTCACCGGGGGAGGAAGCGGTAGGCCTACATTCGAGCATCCCTGTAGCCCGCAGACTTCGTCTCAGACGTCCACACGACAGCCAGGCTGTCACCGTCGTTCGACTCTTCGAATCTTATCAGGGATTGCCCCAAAACGGGCGATTGGCGGCTTCGACGGTCACACCCAGAGAGTGCCACTGATTTTAATCCGGCCGGGCCATTTCACGTATCAAGCACTCTGTTTGCCGTCCGGAGGCCCTGTGTCCAGAACTCTTACTGCCGAGCCACCGTCTTCTGCCGATGGCTTTCAGGCGGCGGCGGCACCTGTGGAGGTCATTGACCAGCTACTGGCCGCTCAGCTGGTTGTCGCGTGGGCGGGTGAGAACGCCGCCGGCACCCGTCTCAACTGGTGGAATACGGATCTCGTCAGTGAAGATGGCGGGCGTTATCTGTTTCGTCGCCTGCTGCCGCAAACGTGGGAGTGGGCCGTGCTGGAGACCGCCAGAGAGGCCGCCCGGCGGCACGAACTGAAGATCCATCGCAAACACCACGATCAGGATGCCCTGGTCTCACTGTTTGCGATCAGCTTTGAAGTGGATGAACGGATTGCTGATCGTCTGAAGTCTCTGAAGCGGGGCGACCAGTCCCCAGCGGCAGCCCTGGGTCTTCCGGAAGACGTGCAGCAGGACAGTTTTGACAAACAGCGATTTGTCAGCTGGGCGGAAACGGACGGGCGTTCTCGCTTTAAAAACGAACCAGCCGGTCGACGTCTCACCGGCGCTTTGCCTGATCTCTCAGCACTGGCCGCCCGCCTGGTGGGAGGCCTGCTGCCACTGACAGACGTCTATGCCATGCCGCACTATCGCCGGCAGCAGCGAGCCTCCGTCTGATGGACGGCGTGAACCTCACCATCAACGGCAGTCAGCCGCGTGATGTCGGACAGGAGACATCGGTTTCCGTGGCCATGGCGGCACTGCTGCAGCATTTGACGTTACCGGGTGGCTCCCAGATCAGCACCTCGGGCGCCTATCGCTTTGCCATTGTGGCCTACGACCCGCGAGACGAATTTGAAATGCGGCCGGCCGCCTCTCGTTTGCAGGCCCAGATGACGTCTCACGGCTGGACCGTCATCCCGATCAGTTTGCAGGAGCTGTTCCTCAGCCAGCTGCAAACGCTGGGGGATCGCACCGTGCAGCGTCTGGTC
>JANSXP010000080.1 GCA_024742875.1 Planctomycetaceae bacterium
GACAGAACTGAATCGCCATGATCGCCCGCAGGATCTGCCCGCGCTGGTGGCGTCCATCGAGAACTACCGAGATCAGGACGTCGACTTCGAAACGGACCTGGCCAGCGATCAGAATTTTGCCGGCAAAGACACGTCCGGCAAGCGACAGGTGGTGCTGAAAAAACTGCAGGAACGTCTGTTCGAAATCAATCGACGCAACCGACTGCTGCAGTTCAAAACCACGCTGCAGACTCTCAACCTGACTCACGCCTCGATCCCCGTCGCGTTTGACGTGGCCAGCATTCGTCCGGACGAGGTGCTGACCTGGAGCGGACGGTTTCAGCAGGAGACACTGAAGCAGAAGCCTGTGTGGCTCAATCGCTTTCTGAACTTTCGGGAAGCCGTGTACGTGCCCGGCCAGCTGGATCGTCTCCGGTCGGAAGCCCGACGTGATCAGACCGAATACGGATTTGCACAACTGAAGCTGATCATCTGCTTTCTGCGATGGGCCGACCTGAAAGCCAGTCCCGTGGAACGTTACGAATCTCCGCTGCTGCTGCTCCCCGCAGCGCTGGAGGTTAAAAAGGGCATCCATGATCGCTATTCGCTGCGGATCGTCGACGATCAGGCAGAGGTCAATCCCGTTATTCGACACCTGTTCCGGCAGCTATATGACATCGACCTGCCGGCTCGTGTCGCAGCGGACGAAACATCGGTGACTGCGTTTTATGAATCTCTGCGGGAACGCATTCAGCAGAGTGACAAGTCCGTGGAGTTGTCACGCATCGACCGACCCCGCATTGAAATGATCCACGAAAAGGCCAAACGCCGGCTCGATCAGTTTCGGCGTCGGGCCCGCAGCAGCGGCCGTGGAGTGCGGCAGTATCTGGACCTGAACTACAGTTACGACCGCATTGCCTGGCAGCCCCTCGGCTATCAGCTGTTCGAGAATTTTGTCCTGCCCTCTCAGACGCGTCTGGAGGCGGTCGTTACCAGCGAGCCGCCAGCCTCCCGCCGACTCACCGCAGAGCCGGATGCCGGGAGCAGTGCGGCACCGTCGGAACAGACGCTCGAAGCCGAGAAGAGCTTTTACTCGCTGAAAAATGAGAGAGACGACAATCCCTATCACTGGGAGTTTGACCTGTGTTCGGTCACGCTGGCCAATCTTCGTTATCGTCGCATGTCTCTGGTGAACGACTACACTCAGCTGGTCGACGACAACACACCCAATGCGGCCTTCGAAAGCGCCTTTTCCATCACGCCCATTGAACGTGACGCGGCGATCGACATTGTGCCGCCAATAGACGAGAGGTATCACGTCGTCTCCTGTGACCCCACTCAGACGGCCGCCGTGCATCGCGCCCGCACCGGCGAAAGCTACATCATCCAGGGACCGCCAGGCACGGGAAAGTCGCAGACCATCACCAATCTGATCGCGGACTATGTGGTTCGCGGTCGGCGCATTCTGTTTGTCTGTGAGAAGCGGGCCGCCATCGATGTGGTTTTCCACCGCCTCCGGCAACAGGGACTGGCCGACCTGTGCTGCCTGATTCATGATTCACAGGCGGACAAGAAACAGTTTGTGATGGACCTGAAGCAGGCGTATGAGAGGCTGATCGAAGATTCCCAGGCGGACGAGCCTCCTCCGCGAGACGCGTGCCTGGAAGATCTTCAGCGGGCTCTGCAGCCGATTCATGACTACAACGCGGCGCTCACGACCCCGCTGGCCGACTGTGACCTGACGGTCCGCGATCTGATCAGTCGGCTCATCGCCAGCGACCGTGGCCAAATCGAGCTGTCGCAGGCTCAGAAGGAACGTCTGCCAGCGGTGGGCCAGGTGATCAGTGCTCAGCATGCACTCACAGAATTCACCGCACGGCTGCAGCGGATCTCACCAGACGGTCTGCTGTCGGAGCATCCCCTGGCACTGCTTTCACCACAGGTCGCCGACGCCGAGCAGCCAGCGGCATTTGTTTCCAGTCTGCTGGACGAATGCCTGGGATCGGATCCGGAGAGCGGCGAGCTGGCCCAGCTGGCTGAGCAGATCGAAAACCTGTCTGCCGTGCGTTCCGCCTTTCTTACGTGGAGGCGGGTGCGGGAAGCCACCGAGTTTGCCGCCTCCCTGCGGTTTCTGGCCGAGGCCGACCAGCTGGGCCTCACACAAACGACCGGTGAAGCACAGCGTCACCTGCAGCGGCATCTGACGCGACTGGAAAAGTGCGACAAAGCGATCGCCAAAGCGGAACAGAAGAATCGACACTGGCACGCCAAACTGCCGTCCGAAGACACAACCATTGCTCTCGATCAGGCACGTCGATTTGACGGAAGCCTCACCCGCTTTCTCAGCCCGGCATTCTGGCGACTGCGGAAGCTGCTGAATACATCCTACGATTTTTCCGCCCACAAAGTGCGGCCTTCATGGACGCAGGTCCTCACCCAGCTCGACACAGAACACGAACGACGGGCCGACCGCTACGAAGCGGCCACAGAAATTAAAGACGAGCTGCACATTGACCTGGAACTGGACGCCTTCTGTGAGCAGCTGCAGGATTTCCGTGAAGCTTTACAGCAGACGCCCTCACATTTTCGCCAGCTACTGGAAGAGCTGCGTCAGGACGAGGACGGCGCGAAGAAGGCCATCTCGCTCGCAAATCTTGCCGACACCCTGACCGTGCTGGAAACGCGACTGGATCAGCTGCTGCAGGACTATCGTCATCTGTCGCCCGAACAGGTCCGGGAGCATCTGCAGGGCATTCGTGAGGCGAGTGACGGCGGCCGGGTCCCCGACTTTCTCTACGCGATGGACGCGCTTCGGGACGTGGATTCCAGCGTGACTCACGCCCTGCGCACTTTGCCGCTGACTGTGGCCCACCTTGAGCGTGCGGCCGCAGAGCACACTCTGGACTACGTGTTTCGCGAACACCGGACGGCCGATGACTTCACGGCCGTGTCCCGCGCGCAGCATGTTCGCGAAGTGGCCACAGCCTGGACGCAACTCGAACGTGTCAACGCGCAGCAGGTACGACACACCGTGCGGTCCCGTTTTCTAAAACACGTACGCCTGTGCTCCACGCCGGCCGCCCAGCTGACGCCTGAGCAAAAGGCACTGAAGAAAGCGTATTCCGCCGGCTGCCGCGGACTGGAGCACGAGTTTGGCAAGACAATGCGCTACAAGTCCATTCGAGAAATCGCCACAGGCGAGACGGGACGCGTGCTGCAGGATTTCAAACCCATCTGGCTGATGAGCCCGCTGAGCGTTTCGGACACACTACCGCTGCACGCCGATGATTTTGATGTGGTGATCTTTGATGAAGCCAGTCAGATCACTCTGGAAGAAGCCATCCCTTCATTGTTTCGTGCATCCCAGACCATCGTCGTCGGCGACGAGATGCAGCTGCCGCCGACCAGTTTCTTTGCCAACCGCCGCGAAGAAGATGACGACGAACTTACGTTTGAAGAAGACGGCCAGGTCGTTCAGTACGACCTGAACAGCAACAGCTTCCTCAATCACAGTTCCCGCAACCTGCCAACCCGCACACTGGGCTGGCATTATCGCAGTCGGTCCGAGTCACTGATTAGTTTTTCCAATCATGCGTTCTATCGCGGTCGGCTCCTGACGGTGCCGGAAGAGTGTCTGGTTACCACCGCGAGAGGCGATCTGGTGGCTGCCAGTGCGGAAGACGCCGACAGATTCGCCAGTGAAGTAATCCAGCGTCCCGTGAGTTTTCATTTCTGCGAGCACGGCGTCTATGAGAAACGTCGCAACCGTCCGGAAGCCGCCTACATTGCCGGACTGGTGCGGGGCATTCTGACAGAAGACAGCCAGCTGACCGTTGGCATTGTCGCGTTTTCTGAAGCGCAGCAGGAGGAAATCCTGCGTGCCTTGCGGAGTCTGGCCGACAGTGACCCGGATTTTGCCGATCTGCTCGAGGCCGCCTGGGACCGGGAGGTGGACGGACAGTTTGCCGGACTGCTGGTCAAGAATCTGGAGAATATTCAGGGGGACGAACGTGATGTGATCATCATGAGCGTCTGCTACGGGCCGGATCCGGACGGTCGGACGCGGATGAACTTTGGTCCCATCAACACGGCGGGCGGAGAAAAGAGACTGAACGTCGCCTTCTCCCGCGCCAAACACCACATGGCGCTCGTGTCGTCCATGCGTTCGGCCGCCATCACCAATGACTACAACGATGGTGCGAACTGCCTGAAAAATTACCTGCGCTATGCAGAAGAAAGCTCGCGCGGCAATGCCGAGGGGGCCTCCGCCGTGCTGCAGTCGCTCAGTGGTCGGGCGACAGGACAGCAGCAGGACCAGGAGCCGTCTGATCCGCTGGTCACCGCAGTTGGCCAGGCCCTGCAATCGCAGGGCTACCAGGTTGACTACAACATTGGGCAGTCACAGTTCCGCTGCGATCTGGCCGTCTACCGCGAAGGCGACACCGCGTATCGCCTGGGCATCCTGTGCGACACACCTGCCTGGTACCAGCAGAAGGACCTGCTGGAGCGGGAACTGATGCGGCCCAGTCTGCTCAATGCGTTCGGCTGGGAAGTTGATGTCGTGCTGGCGAAAGACTGGTGGGAAGACTCCGACGCCGTGCTGCAGCCGATTATCCACCGACTGGGCGGTGAGAACGGAGATTAGAGATCGTCTCGCGCCGCGTGGAGCCTGATGCCGCCGTCAGTCGCCGCTTAGAATTCGCCAATCACGTTGAAGTCAGCTTTGTTGAGCAGGTTTTGCCAGATAAAGTCACCGTTGCCCAGTCGCTGGTCACGCTGGATGTTTTCGCTGATGAAGCGTACCGCACCATCGCCCATCAGAAACTGGGCCCCGCCGATATGAGCACTGGAAAACGAGCGGGCACACAGTTCAATCACCGGACTGACGGTCGTGTCGTTGCCCGTTTGATTGATGCCGAACAACCCCTTCGCCATCACGTGACGCTGGGTGTGGGTTCCGGCAGACGGATCGGCGGAAACACCAAAGACCACAGCCGCCCGACAGCTGTCGACGCCATCAGTGCCGTTCTTCAGAATCCATGCGCGTTCACCGACGACAATCGTGTTACTGGTGCCATCGGTGAAATCACGAATCCGAGTGCGACTGTTGCGTCCGAAGGTACCCGCCAGGTCCACATCGTACGTCCAGTCTCCGCCGCCGTTGGCGCCCACATAGTTGGAAGTCGTGATCGCCTGCTGCTGACCGGAGGCTGACGTGACCGTGTGCCGAGCGTTAATTTCCGGCGCCGTGTCGGACGGGCAGCGGAACATGGGCATGGGGGTGGTGAGAAAGCGAAACCGCGTCACGTCATCCAGCGTAGCGCCCAGGCTGAAATCGCCCACGCCCAGACTGCGATACATGTTGCCCTGTTCCATCATCGGCAGCAGATAGGCCGCCCAGCCCCAATTGCCGCTGGTGCTCAGATTCTGATCCACCCAGCCTGGCGGAAAGGTGTTGTGAGAGCCGTGATAGTTGTGCATCGCCAGCCCAATCTGCTTCAGACTGTTCTTGCACTGAGTACGCCGCGCGGCTTCACGTGCCTGCTGCACGGCTGGCAGCAGCAGCGAAACCAGAATGGCGATGATCGCAATGACGACCAGCAGTTCAATCAGAGTGAAACCGCGCAGGGCTGTTTTTCGACGCATCATGTTGCTCTGTCCCGGTGAGGTGGACCGCCTGTGGAACGTTCGCCGCGCGAACGCGTTTTTTACGGCTGACCACAGCCGCCATATATAGAAACGGTCGTCCTGGCGTAACTTTGCATCATTCTTGGATATTTGCCGGCGAAAGTCCACATCCGAGCGGTATTGCCGTGATTCCAGCGCCAGCAGGACGGGATTCAACGCGAAAACGTGCGTGAGACCGCGACCGGCGGTGGCAATTCGCTTAGACTCTCTGGCCCGCCCAATGTCCTGCTGAGACCCGCCCGATGATACGACTGTGCCGCTTTTTTCTGCTGCTGACTGCCCTGGGAATCCTGTCTGTCCGCAACACTCAACGGCTCAGCGCAGGCGATGTGAAAACAGCCAGTCCGTCCACAGACGCCACAACCGAGAAGTTCCCGGCCGTTCGTGACACCCAAAAGCCGGGCGAGCATCCGCCCGCTCCGGAAGAAATGCTGGACCTGCTGCGACTGCCCGCTGGCTTTTCCGCCACGCTGTTTGCCGCCGAACCTGATGTGCGACAGCCGATCAGCTTTGACTTTGATGACCGCGGCCGCATGTGGGTGGCAGAAAACTACACGTACAGTTCGCACGCCAAAATTTCAGACGACATGCGGGACCGCATTCTCATTCTGCACGATGTGGATGGGGACGGGCGACATGACAAAAGGACGGTGTTCTGGGACCAGGGCCGAATGCTCACCAGCGTCGTGTGGGGATTTGGGGGCGCGTGGATCCTCAATGACGGAACGCTGTCGTTTGTGCCGGATCGCGATGGCAACGATGTGCCGGATGCCGAACCTGTCGCCATGGTGGATGGCTGGACCAAAGGAGCGGGCCACAATTTTGTCAACGGACTCACGTGGGGCCCCGATGGCTGGCTGTATGGTCGCCACGGCATCACCGACACCTCATACCCGGGGACCGTCGATACGCCGCGAGATCAGCGACAGCCGATGAACTGCGGCATCTGGCGTTTTCACCCCACCCGCAGGGTGTTTGAAGTGGTCTGTCACGGCACCACCAATCCGTGGGGACTGGACTACAACGCGTCCGGTGATTTTTTCATGACCAACAACGTGATCGGCCATCTGTGGCACGTGATTCCCGGCGCGCACTATGAGCGCATGTTTGGCGCTGATTTCAATCCCCGGCTTTACCGGCTCATGAAACAGACGGCCGATCACTACCACTGGGACGACACCGGCAGCTGGACGAAAAGTCGCAACGGCGCGGCTGACGATCTGGGCGGGGGCCACAGTCACTGCGGGGGGCTGATCTATCAGGGCCAGAACTTCCCTGCACAGTGGCAGGGCCTGATGCTGATGTGCAATACCCATGGTCGCCGCGTAAACGCCAATCGCCTGGAGCCTTCCGGCAGCGGTTACGTGGGAAGACGTGCGCCCGATTTTCTCACCGTCGACAGCGACTGGTTTCGTGGGGTCGAACTGCGGACCGGTCCACGCGGTGAAGTGTATCTGTCTGACTGGTCGGACTACGGAGAATGTCACGACCACGACGGCGTGCACCGCAGCAGTGGCCGAATCTATCGCATTAGCTACAAGGGGCTGCCGAGTTACTCCGACAGTCCGGATGTGGACGACAGTGGCACGCCCCTGGTTCGTGGCCGCGTGTTGACTGCCACCCCACTGGAACAGCTTGCTGATCAGAGCAGTCTGCCGGTCTGGCATCAGCGACGAATGCGGCGATTGCTGCAGGAAGCAGACGGTCGCAGTCACGCCCGACAGACCGCGTTGACGAGACTCCGCGAGGATGCCCAGTCGGACGATCTGGCGAAGGCACTGCCGGCCGCATGGACTCTCGACGCGCTGCAGGAAGTGAATCTGCAAACAGCACTGCACTGGCTGTCCAGTGACCATTCTGAGCTGCGTCGTCTGGCGGTGCGCGTGGCCCTCGAGCACGACTCACTGCGAAGACGACTGGATGATCATCTGTGGAAATGCCTGACACTGGAGACAGAGCCCCGCGTGCTGCTGGCGGCGGCCAGTGGCCTGCAGCGGCTGCCTGCCGTCAAGCGTAAGAACTCTTTGGCGGCGCGCCTGCTTCAGCGACTGACGGCTGACACGCCTCAGGGACACGTCGTCGCAGACGAGGAGAACCTGACGCTGATGACCTGGTACGCGCTCGTCCACCATCGCCTCGCGGGTTACTCATCCGGGCCGTCCCGCTTGATCTCGTCCTTCGCCACCCGCTACCGCATCGAGACCGCCGCTGACAATCAGCTGGGGGAGAGAATTGTGGGTTCGTCCGCTTTCGCGACACTGCCGTCAGACGATGAGCCTCTTACTTCTGAACAGATCGCGGTGGTCACATCGCAACTGCAGGCCATTCTCACCGCCCTGCGGGGCCGCGGTGCCGTCCGTGAACCCGAACAGTGGCCGCGTCTCAGGTCCGCGATGAAGAAAGCGGGCGACGCACAGATCAATCAGCTGATGGCTGAACTTGGGGCCGTCTTTGGCAGTGAAACGAGTCTGGAGCAACTCCACAAACTGGTGGCCAATCGGCAGGAAGACCACGTCGTTCGCGAGCAGGCCATTCGCTCGCTGGCGCGGGCCGCTTCGCCGGATTCCGTTGCCGTGCTGCTGGGCGTACTCAACGACAAAGCCGTTTACGCCACGACCGCCGCCTCACTGGCGGCCTTCGACAGCCCAAAGATTCCCCAGGAGCTGATCAAACGCTGGAACTCACTGCGACATGGTGCCCAGGAAGCCGCCGCAGATACGCTGTGCAGTCGTCTGGCGTACGCACAGCAACTGGCAGCGGCGATCGAAACCGGCAAAGTGGATGCCGGACAGCTATCTGCCTCTCAAGTGAGGCAGCTGCTGTCTTTTGACGACCCCGAGATCCAGAGCATCGTGGAACGCGAATGGGGAGTGATTGGTCAAACCAGCGCCCAGCGTCTGGCGGCCATCGACGGCTGGAAGCAGAGACTCACCACGGCCGTCCTTGAAAAGGCGGATCTGGACAGCGGCGCGCAGCTGTTCAAAAAATCGTGTGCCAGCTGCCATCGCCTCTACGGCGACGGGGCGCGCATTGGCCCGGATCTGACCGGCGGAAACCGGACCAACATGGACTATCTGCTCGGCAACATTCTGGCGCCCAGCGCGGAGGTGCCGCGTCAGTACACCACATCCATTATCGCGCTGACATCCGGTCGTGTCGTCACGGGTGTGGTGGTCACAGAAACAGAAACCACGCTCAGCGTGCAAACCGACAAAGAACTGCAGCAGATCGCAGTGGCCGATGTGGAGGAACGCACCCGCACCAAACTGTCGCTGATGCCTGACGGCCTGCTCGACAATCTGACGGATGATCAGGTCCGGGACCTGATTGCCTTTCTCCGTCAGAAACGGTGAACGTCAGTCGACCGACCAGATAGACAAATCAGTGACCGGGCAGGCGAATCTCAATGCCATACTCGGGCGCAATGCGGACCAGACGCTGCTTCTCCTCAGCGGAAGGTGGCAGCGGGGCGGCGATCATGGCTGGAAGTACGGTTCCCGTGCGGGCAAACATCTGCTCCATGCCGCCGGGTGCCACCGCGATCAGCATAATGGCCGTGCGGTCTGTGTTGTTGCGAAACGCATGTTCCACGCCCACCGGCATGCTGGCAAAGCTGCCAGCGGTGGCGGAGATCGTCTGACCGTCAGCTGTGAACTGCAGTTCTCCACTCAGCAGATAAAACGCTTCCTCTTCACGGCTGTGCACGTGTGGCGGCGGACCGCCACCGGGGAAAACGCGGGCCTCCCAAATGGCGAACGCCCCGCCGGAGGTTTCCGCGGTGGCCAAAAATCGGTAGACGTCGCCCACCACGGCCACACAGTCCCCCTCGGCAGCCTCGACCGTTCGCAGCGAATTACCCTGGGGACTCGGGGCAGTGCCCGGCGAGGCAAACGTGACGATGGCCGCCGGCTGGTCCGACGTGTTGCAGACTTCCACCGAGCCTGCCTGACAGACCTGAAAGAACGCAGCGACACCGACGCTGAGCGGCCCGTCTTCCCGAGCAGAGACCTCGACCTGACCGGCCGCCACGTAGCCCCCCAACTGGCCGTCACAGGACAGAGCGACCGACGTGCCGGCTGGAAGGAGCACGTGCGCCGCCGTGTACTGATTATTGGTTTCATGCAGGTCAGCCAGGGGCCTGACAACTGGTTCGCTGACGGCGGCGGAGGGTTCCGCCGGGCGGAACAGTGGAGAACGGGGCATGGGACGATCCTGAAGCAGGGGGAAGCAGTGAGAACCAGATGGCGGCAGGAAAGCGGGAGGGAAAAGTCGTGCCTGTGACTTGCGGCGGAGCCACGGCGATGCGTTGCATGATGATTGGCTGGTGCCCACTGCTGCGCTGCAGACTCTATTCGGACGGAGCCGGCCGTTCCTGATCGGACCACACCGCCAGTTCGTTGCCGTGTGGGTCCAAAAACTGAAACCGACGACCTCCGGGAAACGAAAAGATGTCTTTGGAAATCTGCCCGCCGCGGGCTGACACCGCATCACGAACCGTCTCCAGATCCGCCGCGTACAGCACGATCAGCGCGCCGCCGGATTGTGTCTGCGATTTTTCGCTGCTGGAGAAAAATCCGCCGTTCAGTCGCCCGTCAGCAAACGATTTGTAGTCCGGTCCATAGTCCGTGAACTGCCAGCCGAAGACCTGCTCGTAGAATGCCTGAACAGCGTTCAGGTCTGTGGCAGGGAATTCGACGTAATCAATTTGCAGCGCGCCACTCATGCGTGTTTCCGTCGTTAGGGGGTTCTGATTGCACCAATCGGCCGAACCGATTACCGTCGGCTGACGGCGAGACCTTAATGCAACTGCTCAGCGGGCAAAAGTCAGACCGCCTTTTGCTCCGGCCTACGGTGAAGCTCTTATGAATTTCCGCTGCCCCAACTGCGGCATTGCCGTGGACATGGCAGGCTCCGGCCCGCAGGACGACACGGTTTCTGTGGACGAGGTGGAATGCCCGTCGTGCCACAGCCGCTTCAGTCTGTCTGAGGAACAAACGCGTACTGTCGTACCGGAGTCCGGTCTGAAGATCGGTCATTTCGAAGTGCAGTCGCTGCTGGGGGAGGGCGGGTTTGGCGTCGTTTACAAAGCGTGGGATGCAGAGCTGGATCGCACAGTCGCCATCAAACTGCCTCAGGGAAAGCACAGGCACAGCGGCTCAAATCAGTTTCTCCGGGAAGCCAAAGCGGCGGCGGCCATCGATCACCCCAACGTGGTCAGCGTGTATGAAGTGGGCATCGAAGACAACGATTACTACATCGTGTCTCAGTTCATCAATGGCCTGACGCTCTCGGAATATCACCGCAGCGCGCCCCTGACTCACGAGCAGATTGTGGGGGTGCTGATCAAGGTGCTGCGGGCCATAGATCACTTCCACGAGCGGGGCATCGTGCATCGGGACCTGAAACCGGGCAACATTCTGGTGGATGCCGATCTGGAGCCGTTTGTGACCGACTTCGGGCTGGCCCGTCGTGATGTCGCTCCCGGTGTCACGGTCACCGAAGATGGCCGAATTCTGGGCACTATTCGCTACATGGCACCCGAGCAGGCGAAGGGCCAGCTGTCGGCCGTTGATCGTCAGACAGACGTATACGGCATGGGCGTGGTGCTGTTTGAACTGCTGACCGGACGCACCCCGTTTAAATCGCAGTCGAACCACACTCTGCTGTTCAACATCATCCATCAGGACGCACCACGGCTGCGCAAAATCGACAGCGACATCCCGGCCGAACTGGCAACGATCTGCGAAAAGGCCATCTCCAAGCAGAAGGCTGACCGCTACAGCACCGCCGCCGCGTTTGCCGACGACCTGCAGCGATTTGCCGACGGCCGTCCGATTCTGGCAAAGCCAGTCGGACCGGTACAAACAGCGATCAAATGGGCCAAACGCAACCGCCGGCTGTCCGCCGCATTAGGCGGCGTGCTGGCGCTGAGTGTGCTGTCCCTGATCCTGTGGCTGCGCAGTGGCACTCCGGAAGTCGTAACCGAACTGGTGCCGGAACTCATACCGGAAGGCAGCGTGCGCGTTCAGGTCCACACCACTCCGCCGGCCACGGAAATCGTGTATGAACAAATCGATGCCGCCACACGCATGCCCATGGCCGAGGGCATACGCAAGACATGCCGTGACGGGGACACTGTCTGGCTTCTGCCCGGCCTTTATCGGGTTTCCGCCAGAGACGCAGACGGCCGCTTTCACGAGGTCTGGAGAACCGTGCCACAAAAAGGGAGTGAGTCGTCGTCAGAAAGCCGCTATCTGCATACCGACTTTACGTTTCGCGGCCGCGTGTATGTCTTGCCAAGTATTCGACTGTTCCACCGCGATGACCTTCTGGATCCGTTCATTTCCATTCCCGGCGGCAGTTTTCAGATGGGGTATCAGACGAAGGCCACGAATGACGCTGGCATTCACACTCACCCAGTGGATGCGTTCCAAGTGTGTCCGGACGAAGTATGCTGGTCCCGTTTTCGTACTGTGATGAACGTGAAGGCGCATGGACGCAACGGAACCACTTACCTCCAGTTGCTCACTCAGTTTTTCGGTGACCGTTCTGAGGAACCTGGCAACATGCCAGTTACCGGCTACCCACCGGATGTCGCAATCCTCTATGCGGAACTCGCGGGCGGCAGACTGCCATTCAACTTTGAGTACGAGTATCTGCTAACAACCTATGCGAGTACCAGGCTGCCCGACTGGCCACAACCAGCCGGCGCCGTAGAGCCGCGCGCCGTCGACGCGGAAACGGAGGATCTCACCACAGATGGCGTTCGTAATCTGCTGACCAGTGTTGGCGAATTCACGGACAACACGGTGATGACATATCTGATTTGTTTTCCACACTACTTCCCGAAAGAGATTGTGGCCGAGTACGGGAAAACGGGATTGATTCCGCAGGTTCGCGCTCAATTCATCGGAAGTCACGAAGTGCGAGCGATCCCATTCCAAAAGCGTGATCAGGGGCAAGCAACACGATTGTTCGATCCACGCGTCAGGATTCGCGCGGAAGACCTGCCAGCGACAGAAGAAGCCGCCACCATACTCGATGATGTCGGCTGGCGACTGTATCGCTCTGGTTCATTTTAGACCAATCAAGTGGTAGATCTTTCCGTCATGAGTGAGGCTTGCCTCCTCCTCACTCTTGTCATTTCGCGTATTCTTATTGAGCCTGGTGATCGAATTTGAGGCTAATTTTCTCCTGTCGCTGGAGAAGTCCTTCTTACAACGCAGGGCAAATCTGTAGACGTCGCCGCCCTTCTCGAATGTGTAGAGTGCGAAGTATTTCTGGGGCGTCGTTGTGTAAACAATAAACGACGCCGGTGTTACGACGAATCCGCTACTCCCTTTCACATCGCCTGACTTCTTGTTCTTGAACTTTGCAGGGTTCAGTTTTGTGTTGGCCCGCATGTTCCGCGTCGACAAGGCCAACGCGCCCGAACCTGGTATCTGATTGACAGGCCCTGGGGCGTTGTCCGTCGGACAGCCTGAACAGAGGTTGTCGGTACCGCATTCACATGGGTCGTGACACTCCCCCGCCATTGTTGCCGTTGAGCTCCCACCGCACTGCTGAACGAGCCAAAGACAACCACCCCCCGAAATTTCCCCTAACTTAACCACCGGACAGGCAGCCCCCGTTAAAGGCAGGCAGAAGGGGATCAGGCGGCAGCACTCATCCACATAGAATGTTCTTCCGCAGGAATCCGTGAACGTAGAGTATGGTCGCAGACACGATGGCGGGCAGACGGGTGCGCATTTCGCCGCCCTGCGGGCCGCCTTTCTTTGCAGGCGACGCTGTTTGCCGGCCATGGCCGATGACGGCAGGGCGAGGGTGATCAGCAGCAAAAACGTAATGAGACGGTTCATGTGGGGCCCTTGACGAAGGAGGGGAGGGTTCTGAGAACGCCCAGTCTTGCGAAATCGCAACTTGTGTAAACCTCCCAGTATGTCTGACCGCGGTTTTCACGGTCGACGGCCACACATCCGACGTCTGCCGGCGCAGCCTCCGGCTTCTTCCGTGGAATTCCACAGTGAACGAACGGCCGCAGTCCAGTGATTCCGAGCGAGCTTTGGGTGGCATCTGACCGTTTGCTGTCTAAAAGAAATGACACGCAAGGTCACTGTTTCAGGAAGGTTGAGTGCGATGACCGAAGTCTACGCGTTCAGTGGAAAGGTAGAGACGCTCGATTTCGGCCGAATGGCGTACCACATTGTGTACCTGCCGGAGAAAATCCGGAAGCTGCTGCCGCTCGACGAATCGCCACGACTGCGGACAGTCGGATTCGTCAGTGGCCAGCCATTCCAGCTGGCGCTCATGCCGACCGCCGGCAGGAAGTGGTATTTGCTGCTCTCACGGAAGTTCCTCAAAAAGTGCGCGGCAAAGCTCGGCGATCGCGTGGATGTGGAGTTTTCGCTCGACGATCCGGACGCCGTGGACGTGCCACCGGAACTGCGGCACGCTGTGGAAACGAATGGGCGAGCCGCACAGATTTGGGAGCAGATGACTGCGGGGAAGAAACGGGGACTCGCCTACCGCGTCGCCACCGCCAAACGAGCGGAAACCCGGCAACGACGGGTTGAAACAGCTATGGAAGAGATACTCGATTTTGGTCTTGAACGCGATCTGTAGGCAGGTCATTTCCGTAGCAGCCACACTGCAGCAGCGCGAAAAGGGGCAACCTGCCGACGCGGGCACCGTTTATTCGTCATCGCTCTGGTCACCGTCGTCGTCCTGCTCCGACGGTTCTTCCAGCGGTCCTCCGGCCAGCACGAAAACCCGGCCCTGTTTGTTGTTGTGCCACGCACTGGTCAGCAGAAAGTCTGTCTGCCCGTCGCCGTCGACATCACCGATTCCGCAGGCATCAAAGCCAAACGTATCTCCGGCCGTCTTGCAGGTCCACGTCCGCAACAGATCCCCCGTGCGGCCATCGTACAGATACACGCGACCACCGGACTTTGCGCCCTCGGCGTTTTGCCAGGCGCCGATCACCAGATCGCCCGCGCCATCGCCGTTGACGTCTCCCGCATCACTCGGTGACGTTCCCAGCCCTTCGCCGATGTGACGGCCGGTGAGGGTCAGCAGGTCGGTTCCGTCTTTGCCACTGACAATGCGAACCTTGCCACCACCGCGCACCGTCGTGTTGTCGCCAAAGTCCGACACATAGATGTCCGCAAATCCGTCGTCATCATTGTCCCCTGGCGAGGTGACAAACATCTGTCCCAGATTTCTGCTCTTATCATCACCTTCAATGACAAATGCCGGCAGGATGTTCGCCCCATTCAAACGATAAACGTACACACGACCGCGATCATTGGCTCCCGCGTTCTGAGCGCCCACCGCCAGCGTGGCCGTTCCATCATCATTCGTCATAAAGCCGGCCGCATTGCCAAACTGATCGCCGGTCTGCTCGCCTTCCACTCGCAGCAGAACGTCGCCCGTTTTTCCTGAGTAAATGACACCGTAACCGGCGCCTGCCTGTCGTCCCGAGCCGGCCGCGGCGCCCACAAACACATCCGGATGACCGTCGCCGTCACGGTCGGATACAGACAGCACCTCATTGCCAAACAGATCGCCGGCCGCGTCTCCCGTCCAGTGATGCAGCAGTTCGCCGGTGGCCCCGCTGAACGCATAGGCGTTCCCGGGCGCCAGCTTATTGGGAGCGCCCACCAGCAAATCCACGTGTCCGTCCTGATCCAGATCTCCGCCGCCGGTGGCATTATTGCCGAACTGCTCTCCCTGAGTCCCCGTTTTCTGCAGCAGCAGGTCGCCCGTACGTCCTGAGTACACGTACACACGCCCTTTCCCCTGAAAGGTGGGCGCGGTGGCCACAAAATCGAGCACTCCGTCTTTGTCCCAGTCACCCACGACACGTGCCGTCCAGCCAAACTGATCGCCCGGATTCTCGCCCAGAATTTCGTGAATCACGCGGGTGGGTTCAACAAAGTCATCCGCCGCCGTACCCGCCGCGAATTTCGCAAATCGCGGGTCGGACCGAATGCTGTTGAAATCCGGATCCGCTTTCAGCTGCGCTGCGTTCTGGAAGCCGGCCGCCGCCGCGCGATCAAGATGCTCAAACGCTTCTTCTGTGTCACCAAGAACCGCCGCCATGCAGGCAAGGTTGTACTCCACGGGGACGACGAGCGGACGCGAAGCGGCCAGCGCCAGCGCGTAACTGGCTGTGGCAGAGTCGTATTTCTCCTGCACCTGCTGAACGTAACCCAGCTGAAAATACAGACGACTGCTGTTGCCGCCGTTTTCGACCAGAGACTGCAGCAAGCTCTCCGCCTGCTCAAATCGTGATGCGGCAATGGCCGCCTGTGCGCGAGCCAGGAGCATCTGGTCGGACGGCACAAATTCCGGAATTGAGTCGACACGCCCCTCATCGCTGCTTCTGCGCAAACTCATTTCGATACGCTGCGTTTGCTGCGGCTGCGTGGCACGTGCAAATGTCGTGGTGACGGCATGACTGTCAGCCGTCAGGTCAAAAAGGGTCTCCCCAACGCCGTTGTTGGAGTCGGGCGTTTCAACCAGATCCAGCCGACCATCGGTAAGTGCGCCCACCAGCCAGTGGCAGTCCGGCTCCGAAGAGTGCATTCCCACAACGGCCCAAAACCCCGTAGACGGATCGAACGTGTAAACCGACACACTTTCTTCTCCCCAGCTGAAGGAGGTCAGGCTCAGCAGAGCCAGACCATCAACCACCGGGGTCACTCGCCGTTGCGCCTGACCGGTCTCGGTGCTGCCATCGGAGAGCGTCCGCTGGGCTTCGCCGGACCACGTTCCAACAAGATGATCCAACTGTCGGGCGCCCGGGAATTTGCCGGTCTCCGGAAACGTCGCAATCGGGAGCGTCTTCGCGTCATAGGACCCCACCGGGCCAGTACGAGAAAACTCCATCACCCAGTTGGTCAGCCATTTCTGTCCGTCATCACTGAGCGCCTGCTCCCATCGACAGGAGTTCGCGGTCGCATCAGCAAATCGGAAACGCACAAGTGATGGTGGTTTGGGAGGAAAGAACTTCCCGTCGCTGCCGTCAAATGTGCCCACCATCATGGAGAACCCCGATGGCGTCCCGGAATGCCAGTTGAG
Source organism: Planctomycetaceae bacterium (assembly GCA_024742875.1). GTDB lineage: Bacteria > Planctomycetota > Planctomycetia > Planctomycetales > Planctomycetaceae > Fuerstiella. The sequence goes on from JANSXP010000080.1 coordinate 16,750, forward strand.
GATAATCTCCCACCGTTTTTCCTGCTCATCCCAGGTTCGCAGCGAGAAGCCACGCAGGCTCCCATCCTCCTGTTCGGTCCACTGCTCAACGATGGCCCGCCCGCCCAGAATGGAACGCACGCTGACCGTCGCATCCTCCCGATACTCCCACGCGTCGCCGGCGATCCGATGGGCATTGCGGACAGACCAGTCTCCCAGCCAGAAGTCGAACTGACGCTCTGGCTCCATGGTGTCAAAGGAGGTTTCCACTGGCGCACAGCCGATCGCCGTTAGTGTCAGTGCCATCAGCCCAAACGTGGCCCGTGCCGTCTGATACGCGAAACCTGGGCGAATCCGGCGAATTGAGCGGCCCGGAGCCCCCGGCGAAGTAGAGACCTGGCTCACAGACTGGGGTAAACGTTCTGACATGATTGGGTCCAGGCAGTTGAGAACTGTCAGCTTCCCGAGCAATCTGCCAGCACCTGGGAGCGCAACGATTAGATAATTCCTGCACACGCCCCGCAAGTGAAGGCCGTTTTCCCGTCCGCGGACACCAGCGCTCGGCCGTTCCGCCAACTTTTGGGTAAGAGTCTCTGGAAGCTCACAATTCGAGCTTTGGTTTTACGCACAATTCGTTACTGATAGGGGAGAAAATCAAATCACGCCAGACGGGAGACCTCCATGCGAACCTGCTCACATCGGCTGAAATTGTGTTGGGCGGCCCTGCGATCCGCAGTGGCCCTCGGTGTTCTGTCTTTGCTTTGCCTGCCTGTTGCCGCCCAGAATCAGGGCGGGGGACTGGGCGGAGGCGCTGGGGGCGGGCTGGGCGGGGGAGGACTTGGCGGCGGTGGTTTGGGTGGTGGCGGCCAGGGCGGATTTCCCGGGGGAATCATTATTGATGCCGATGGCCTCGTGAATGCTCCCAAAGCGCAGCGAATCAACCTGCGGCTGGAGCAGCAACGGTTAAAATCCATTGCGGCCGCTCGCCTGCCGGCCGACATGACCAAAGCCTCACCGCTGCGAATGGTGTCTCTGACCAAACTGGAGGAGCGACTGCAGAAATACGTGGACCAGGGCGCCGAAATTCCCGACGACGCCCTGTATCTGGCAGGCATCACCAAAATCGAATACCTGTTTGCCGACGAGCAATCCGGGGACGTCATTATCGCCGGACCTGCCGAAGGCTTTGCGGCGATGACGGACGGGCGTGTTGTGGGCACAGAAACAGGTCGGCCCGTGCTGGTGCTGGACGACCTGCTGTCCCTGATTCGACTGGACAGTATGAACAACACACTGGGCTGTTCCTTTGATCCGGAGCCATCCCGGCTTGCTGCTGCCAACGAATGGAACAAAGCCAATAGCTCTCCCACTTCCCGGGCGGTCGCCAATCGACGCTTTCATCAAATGGCGGACGTACTGGGCAACTGGAATGTAACCGTGTTCGGCCTGCCGGAAAACAGTCACGCGGCACTCACCACCGTCGAAGCCGACTTCCAGCTGAAACTGCTGGCGCTGGGGCTCAAAAAACCGGCCATCCGCGGTTTCAAGAGTCATCTGGCCATGGCCCGCCCGGCAGAAAACATGATGCGACGCTGGTGGTTTGCGCCGCGCTACGAAGCCATCGAACGCACGGAGACGGCAGACGCATTTCGACTGAGCGGACCACGGCTGCAGTTGATGTCTCAGGAAGAACTGGTCGACGCCCAGGGCAATCGCACGAGTGCGGCCTTTGAAGAGGTGAGTGCCGAAAAATACACCCAGCAGTTCAATCGCCATTTGGAAAAGCTGTGTCAGCAGGTGCCATCATTTGCCGCCACTCAAAACCTGTTTGACCTGGCCGTCGTCACCGCACTGATCCGCCAGCATGATCTGGCCACGCGTGTCGGCTGGAAACCATCCCTGCTGCTGGATGAACGGCAATTGCCACTGCGACGCTACACGGTGCCCACAGAAGTTCCGTCGATGGCCAACACACGGTCGGCCGGCCGCAGTCTGATCATGGGACTGATCGGCGGCGGTGTGACGGTCGTCCCCGCGCAGGTCGCCTCACAGGCGACTCCGCTGGCTGACGCCGCTGTTCTGCCGCGCTTGGATGCGGGGGACTCCGGACTGTGGTGGTGGGACGCGGCCATCGCGGAACAGTGATCGGCCAATTCTTCACGCTCGGCTCCAACGTTGTAAGTTCCCTGTAAGATGCCGACGATCGCCGTTGAGCGATGCAAAATTCTCCGTTGAAGTAGGTGCAGTGGCGGCCTGGTGTGGTGCCGCCGTCTCTCACTTTCGCGGAGAATCATCATGTCGAAACTTTTCGCCCTCACATTGCTGGCCGCCTTGTTTTCTACGGCTGTTAACGAGACTCCGGTCAACACCCCCCGGGCCGACAAAGGCTCGATCACCGCTTCCGACAACCCTCAGATCGACTACGCGGCCTTCGAGAAGCAGGTGGTCGAAGTGGGACGACTGCGTGAACAGCGGAGGATCACCGAACAGGAATTCCTCAAACGATCAAAGCGTCAGGGCGTCGTTGTGCTGGATGCACGCAGCCGGGAGAAATTCGGCCAGCTGCACATTCGCGGGGCGGTCAATCTGCCGATGCCGGACTTCACCGAAGCCGAGCTGAAGAAGCTGATTCCCTCAAAGGAAACGATGGTCCTGATCTACTGCAACAATAACTTCAGGGACGAGCCGGTCGCGTTTCCCGTGAAGCGAGTGGCGGCAGCCCTCAACGTCCACACTTTCAATGCGCTGCACAGCTACGGCTACACCAACGTGTATGAGCTGGCGCCCGTGCTGAAAGTCGAATCCACAAAGCTGCCGTTTGCCGGCACCCGCGCGAAGAAGACAACGAAGCAGCCAGTTCAGCGGCTGCAGGCGAAGGGCCGATAGTGGCCATGGCACGTGAACTCAGCGAACAATCCGCGCAAAAGAAAACGCCCCGTTGACAGCAACGGGGCGTTTCCGATCTGATCGCCGTCGTCAGCAGGTGCTGACGTTCGATGAACTAGTTGCAGCCGCAACCACCACCGCAGGATCCACAGGCTGGAGCAGCAGTGCTGCATCCGCCACAGGCTGGAGCAGCGGCTTTGTACACCTTGCGGGTACGAACCTGCTCAACCATCTGGCAAACCTGAACCTGAACTTCACGCTGTTCCTGCTTCGTTACACAAACGGTGTAAGTGTAAGGAACTTCTTCCTGAACCTGCTTGCCGACCTTGATGGTGCGGGTGCGGACTTCAGGACGATTAACGCAAACGGTGTAGGTGTAAGGAACTTCTTCCTGAACCTGCTTGGCAACCTGGACAGTGCGAGAGCGCTGCTCTTCACGACACTTGTTGACAGTGTACGTGTAAGGAACCTGCTCCTGAACCTGCTTAGCAACCTGGATGGTGCGGGTTCGCTGCTCAGCACGACACTTGTTGACAGTGTACGTGTAAGGAACCTGCTCCTGAACCTGCTTGCAAACGTTGATCGTGCGGGTTCGCTGTTCCTGACGACACTTCTGAACAGTGTACGTGTAAGGAACCTGCTCCTGAACCTGCTTAGCAACGTTGATGGTGCGAGTTCGCTGTTCCTGACGACACTTCTGAACAGTGTACGTGTAAGGAACCTGCTCCTGAACCTGCTTGGCAACGTTGATGGTGCGAGTTCGCTGCTCAGCACGACACTTGGTAACAGTGTACGTGTAAGGAACCTGCTCCTGAACCTGCTTGTAGGTTGTGTAAGGAACTTCGACCATCACTTTGTTGGAAACCCAGCGACGAGTCGTGGCAGGCTGGCAGCAGGAAGATGCGACTGCACCACATGCTGAAGCCACACCACAGCCACCGCAGCTGCCACAGGCTGAAACGGCACAGCCACCGCAGCTTGATGCACAGCCACCGCAGCCACCACAGGCAGATGTTGCACAGCCGGTGCTGACAGCAACTTCTTCCCAGTGACCCTGGTCCTGGCAAACAGTGCGAGTTGCCTGAACGGCAACCATTTTGCAAACAGTGCGAGTACCGGTCATCTGCTCGGTGTAAGGAACGTTAACCGTGTAGGTCTGTTCCTGTGGCTCGTAAACTGTTTTGCAGACAGTGCGAGTGCCGGTCATCTGCTCGGTGTAAGGAACGTTAACCGTGTAGGTCTGTTCCTGTGGCTCGTAAACTGTTTTGCAAACAGTGCGAGTACCGGTCATCTGCTCGGTGTAAGGAACGTTGACCGTGTAGGTCTGTTCCTGTGGAACGGTGACCATTTTGCACACGGTACGCGTGCCGGTCATCTGCTCCTGGTAAGGAACGTTGACTGTGTAAGTCTGTTCCTGTGGCTCGTAAACTGTCTTGCAGACAGTACGAGTGCCAGTCATCTGCTCCTGGTAAGGAACCATGACTGTGTATGTTTCTTCGTGTGGTTCGTAAACTGTTTTGCAGACAGTACGAGTGCCCTGACGCTGTTCCTTAACGGGAACATTGACGGTGTACTCTTCGACTTTGTCTTCGTAGACAGTCTTGCAAACAGTACGAGTGCCCTGTCGTTCTTCCTGAACAGGGACGTTGACGGTGATGGTTCGAGTCTCCGTAACCATCTGTGGGACCATCACTGTTTCTTCAACAGTTTCCCACGTTCCACAGGCCGTGCCGCAAGAGCTGGCGCTCGTACCACATGAACCACAACTTCCGCTGCTCGAACCGCATGAGCTGGCACCACAAGGGCTACAGCTAGAGGCACAAGGCGCGGAGCAACAAGAGCTTACGTTGCCGCCGAAGCAGCCACCAGCTTGAGCAGAAGCAGACATCAAAGCTGCCGCTGCGAGTGTCAGAACATAACGCATGTTCGTTCAACTCCTCCTAGAATCATTCTTGATTCGAAACCGAGATGGCGCAGAGAACGTCCCCGCGCACACAACAATGTTTGGCTACCGTTTGGCCCGACGTGAGTTGTAATTTCTACAACACACCCACACGGATCGCGAATTCCACCGGAATATAACACGGGCGGTTTTCGCCAGACAAACAATTTGGTGAAATTAAGCAAACTACGGTGATAATTGTGAACCGTTCCAGTTTGCCCTCTGGGTTAGGTTGGGGATCTGCGTTTGGTCTGTCAATTAACAGGGAAAAATTCCCGTCCAGCCCGAGGAAGAAGGCAAGAGATTCCTTGTCAGGAGAAGATGTCGGGTCAGGCAAAATTTCTCAAACGCAGGGAATCAGGGCACCCTGCGGCCCGGGTATTTGGCAACACGGCGAATCCTGGGCTGAGATGAGACGGGAGATTGTGGGGACAAATTTCAGCGGCTATAGTTCCGCACCTTGCCAAATCCGGCCTCTGTGCGGTTTTGCACCAGTCTTCCCAGTTTGAGGTCTCTGTCACCGACCGGGGTATTCATGAAGTTCGTTCTCGTCGATCGCATCACCGAATTGAAGCCGGGCGAATCCATTTCCACCCTGAAGAACGTGTCCCTCGCAGAAGAATACCTGCAGGACCACTTTCCCGGGTTTTCTGTGCTTCCCGGTGTGATGATGGTCGAGGCCATGGTGCAAAGTTGTGCATGGCTCTCGCGAATCACCGACGATTTTGCATTCAGTACCCTGCTGCTGAAGCAGGCGCGAGCGGTGAAGTTCAACAACTTCCTGAAACCGGGCCAGACCCTGTGCGTCACGGCCACAATTCAGAAAAACGAAGACGAGACCGCCACCTTCAAGGCAGCCGGCACGGTTGATGAGCAATCCGCTGTCTCCGCGCGTATTACGCTGTCCAAGCAAAACCTGAAAGATCATCGCCCGGACATGGCAAGTTCCGATGAGCGCATACTGGAGAGCATGAAAGAACTCTTCCAGCAGATTCGTGCCTGATCGCATCCGGCTGACGGCCAGCGCTGTCGCCTGCCTCTGAAACACTTCCCTGTGAAATCGAAAGTAAACGAAATGAGCCTTGAAGGTCGCGTTGCACTGGTCACCGGCGGCAGCCGTGGAATCGGTCGAGCCATTGTCGAAGCCCTTGCCGATGACGGTGCCAAAGTGGCATTCGTCTACGCTTCCAACTCTGCGGCGGCGGATTCTGTCGTGGCCGACCTGAAAGCCAAAGGCCAGGAAGTGATGGCCATTCAGGCGGACGTTCGCTCCAAAGAGGCGGCTGACAAGACTATCGACACGGTGGTCGAAGCCTGGGGATCGCTCGATATTCTGGTGAACAACGCCGGCATCATTCGAGATGGTCTGCTGGCCGTGATGGACGCCACGCAGTGGCAGGACGTGATCGACACCAACCTGACCAGCGTGTTTAACTTCTGCCAGGCGGCCACGCGTCAGATGATGTCGCAGCGATACGGCCGCATTATCAACATGAGCAGTGTCGCGGCGGACACCAGTAATCCTGGCCAGGCGAATTACGCCGCCAGTAAGGGGGGCATTGAGGGCTTCACTCGCTGCATTGCCACCGAACTGGCTCGCCGCGGTGTAACGGCCAACGCGGTCGCCCCCGGATTTATTGAAACGGATATGACGGAAGCTGTCGTGGAAGCGGCGGGCAAGGAAATCAAAAAGAAGATTCCCGTACGTCGCCTCGGTGCACCGTCCGACATTGCCAATGCCGTCCTGTATTTCGCTCAGGAATCTTCGTCCTACGTCACCGGGCAGATCCTGAAAGTCGACGGTGGGCTGACTCTGGGCGGCATGTAGCCGTCAACAGCCGGAATTCACATTGTTGTGACTTCCGGAGATCTATGGTCGATTTTTCAAATCACCGACTCTAGACTCTCCGGACTTATCTGCGGGGCTTTGGGGGCCACGCAGAAACTGGGTATCCTGCTCTCACCACCATCGCCTGGTGAGAACGCAGTTGCTGGGTTTGGCGATGATTTTCGCCTGCACGTCTGTGCAGCAACTGGAGAGACTTCAAATGGCATCTTCTGAAGAGATCTTTGAGAAGGTACAGGAAACACTGGTCGACGCACTGGGAGTCGACGACGACGAAGTGACCACGGAAGCGACACTGATTGGGGACCTCGGGGCCGAGTCAATCGACTTCCTCGACATCGTCTTCCGTCTGGAAAAGAACTTCGACATCAAAATCCCGCGTGGAGAGCTGTTCCCGGAGAACCTGGCAGCCGCCGATTCCGGCTTTGTTGTCGACGGTAAAGTGACGGAAGACGGTATTGCTCAGCTGAAAGAAAAGATGCCTCACGCTGACGTTGAGGCGTTTGCCGGTGATCCTCAGGTTAGCAAACTGCCCGACCTGTTCACCGTGGACATGATCTGCAAGTTCATCGCCTCCCGACTGGGCTAGCAGCATCCGGACTTTGAATCGGGTCTGGCTGAAACGCGCTGCCAGTCAGCCCTGGCCGTCCTTAGACGACGGTCAATGTCGGTGAAATGGCGAAGGCGGGATTGTCATCATCCCGCCTTCTTCACCGTCCTGTGCTCCTCGGTTTTGCTTTGGGAAGACGTTCCATGCGCTGGTACTGGGTCGACAAATTCATCGAATTCAACTCAGGCGAATCCGCGAAGGCCGTGAAAAACGTCTCGCTCGCGGAAGAACATCTGCATGATCATTTCCCGGGGTTTCCCGTGATGCCCGGGTCCCTCATGATTGAGGGCATGGCGCAAACCGGCGGGATTCTTCTGGGAGAAAAGAACGACTTCGCCTACAACGTGATTCTGGCGAAGGTACCCAAAGTGCAGTTCCACAGCTGGGCGTGCCCCGGTGATCAGCTGATCTACACGGCGACGCTCATTGACGCCAAGGAAGAAGGCGGATCAGTGGAAGTGAAGGCCACGGTTGGCGATCGACTGGTGGCGGAAGCCGAGATTATGTTCGTACATCTGTCCTCTGACGATCCGCAACTGAGCCGCATCGATCAGAAGAACTTTGTCTTCAAAATGAATCTGCTGGACATCCTGAAGGTCGGCAAAGCGGGAACCGGAGAAGTGGCCGTCACTGACGGCTGATCTGCGGTCGCAAGGGCGTGCTTCCCTTTCCGGTTGCTACTGACGCTGTTCTGGCTGTCAGGAGCAGCTCAAAACGGTTGGCAGCTGCCTGATTTTCAATCCTGGAAGAGATGGTCATGAAACGTCGAGTCGTGGTAACAGGTCTGGGGTGCGTGACACCGCTGGGCAACAACATCAACGAAATGTGGTCGGCCCTGCAGGAAGGCAAAAGCGGCGTCGGCGACATCACTCACTTTGATGCCGCCAATTTCCCCACACGGTTTGCTGCGGAGGTTCGCGGATACGATTTCCATTCGTATGTCGACAATGCGGAACGCTTTTCCGACGCTGGTCGCAACACGCGTTTCGCCATCGGCGCGGCCTCGCAGGCGGTGTCTGACTCCGGCATCAACGACAGCGGTCTGGACCCGTCGCGTTTCGGCGTGTATCTGGGTGCGGGCGAAGGCCAGCAGGACTTCATCCAGTTCATGTCGCTGGTCGCTCAGTCCAATAAAAACGGCGATGTGGATCTGGAGCGCTTCACCAACGAGTTTCTGCACAGCATGAACCCCCAGTTTGAACTGGAGCTGGAACCCAACATGCCGGCCGCTCATCTGGCCAGCCTGTTCAACGCGCAGGGGCCTAACCTGAACTGCCTGACAGCGTGTGCGGCGTCCAGCCAGGCAATTGGTGAAGCGACAGAAATCATCCGTCGAGGGGACGCCGACGCGATGCTGTCCGGTGGTGCTCACAGCATGATCCACCCCTTCGGCGTGACGGGCTTCAACCTGCTGACAGCTCTGTCCGAACATAACGAGAATCCCCCCGGCGCCTCGCGGCCGTTCGACCTGAATCGAGACGGCTTTGTCCTGGGCGAAGGAGCCGGCATGCTGATTCTGGAGGAACTGGAGCACGCCAAAGCTCGGGGCGCTCAGATCTACGGCGAAATTCGCGGCTACGGTTCCACGGCCGACGCTTATCGCATCACCGACATTCACCCGGATGGTCGCGGCGCGATTGCCTGCATCAAAATGGCGCTGGCCGATGCCGGAGCCAATCCGGAAGATGTGGGCTATGTCAACGCTCACGGAACCAGCACCAAAGTCAACGACCAGGTGGAGACCAAGGCCGTCAAGGGCGGACTGGGCGACCATGCCTTCAAGACACCGGTTTCCAGCATCAAGAGCATGTTGGGCCACCTCATTGCCGCTGCCGGCAGTGTGGAAGCCATCACGTGCCTTCTGGCGATGCGTGACGGCGTGCTGCCGCCAACCATCAACTACGCAACGGCTGACCCGGACTGCGATTTGGACTATATCCCCAACGAAGCGCGGCAGAGCAAGGTTTCCACCTGCCTGTCCAACAGCTTCGGTTTTGGTGGCCAGAACGTCTCGCTGATCATTTCTGAGTTTGCAGCCTAGACCGTTTTCGTCCTAGAATTTGTCCCAGACGGTCCGTGGCACGGAAGTCACGAGCCCCTGTGTCTGGGAACTTCTGAGGATGCGTGGCGGTGATTCTGAAGATCATTTCCGCGGCACTGCTGTGTCCTGTGCTGATCGAGTATGCGTTTCGGTGCTGGGTCGCGCGACGAATCCGTACCGTGATTGAAAGCGTGCCTCCGCTGGCGCTTACCGAAGACGGCCCCGGCGGTTCAGGGCGACTGTGTGAGACGACTCTGCCGGATGGAAGGCGTGGCAAAGTGGTCGTGTTTCGCAGTACGCCGCAACCCGTCGGAGTCATCCTGTTTCTCCCGGAACTGGATGGCGCAGCGCAGTCCGCGTCTGGTTACTGCCAGCCGCTGATCGAGGCGGGCTTTGTGGTCGTGAGCGTGGAGTTTGCTGCCACCGGTGACTTATCGGGCGACGACGCCGACGCTGATGGGCCAACCGCTACTCCTATTCACTGGACGAGCGAGGCCGACTTACTGCATGTCGAAGCCGCTTTGCAGTTTGTCAGCGACCATCCGGATTTTTGCAGTCTGCCATGGGGGATCTTCGGAGTCAGCCGCGGAGCAACGGCCGCCATTGCCACGGCAGGACGACATCCGAAAATTCAGGCGGTTATCACGGACAGCGGCTACAGCAGCATGGGGCTGACGCGCAGCTTCATTGATCGGTTTGGCAGACAGCTGATCCCCGAATGGCTGTTCGACCGACTGCCTGGCTGGCATATCCGCAAAGCACTTTGGGCCGCGTTTCGATTGAGCGAGAAGGCCCGAGGCGTCCGGTACGTCCACATCGAATGTGAGCCCACCGCCACAAACGCCCCCGCATTACTGATCCGCGGCAGCCGGGATTCCTACGTCACGGCAGAAGCCACACAACAACTGGCGGCTCGGCTGCCGTCGGCCACCACCTGGACCGTCAAACGCGCCAAGCATAACCGTCCTCGACTGGTCGCACCGGAGGAATACCGCGAGAAGACGGTGTCCCACTTTGAACACGCTTTGAAAGTTGATCGGACGACCGAGCAGTTTGAGCAGCAGCGGCAGGACGTGGCCTGACGCAACCCGCTATCGTCCGCGGAAGATACCGCATGCGTCACCCGATCGCGTCCGAAAGCCCGTCAAAGCATCTGATAGCGTTCAATAGCGTCTGAATGCCGTCCGACAATCGCGTGATCTGATGAAGTTCTCCGACCGTGCAGCCGGTTTTCGTTCCTGCTGCCAGGTCCGCCGCCTCAATTGTTTTTCCGCACCGCCATGGACAACCACATTCCAGTTCAGTGTTCAGGGTGCGGACTGACTCTGTTGCGGGGCTCGATTCTCGATGTCGCTGAACAACGCGTCACTTACGGTCCCATCCTGGGACTCTCGTCAGACGCAGTGGCTGCCAATGCTCGGGCCGGATATCTGGGCCCTGGCAGCTTATGGCGGGGCGATGATCCATCTGCCGAATCGCTCTATCTGTGCCCACGGTGTCATTTGCCGTGCGTGACAGAACCTGACGCACCAGACAAGCGTGTGGAATGACGCAATCCGCCAGACGTTCCACGACCGCTGTGGGACGCCGGGATGGCAACGGACCGGTGTGGCAACTGCCGCCGCATCCACACGCTGGTGTTGGCGACTGCGTCGCAGGCGGACCGACCCTGTTGCCGTGGGCCGACCGCCGTTGTGCTGTCGTGCCATCACTCGAGCCCCTCCGAGCTTTTGATGACGGTTACTCTCCTGTGGCCCCGTCTTCCGTCGCTGATCCCGCGTCCTGCGGATACACGATCAGCCGATCGTGACACAGGATCACCAGATCCGCCCGGCCGTCTCCCGTGACGTCCACAATGGACGCTTCACGCGGTTCCGTCCCGCGAGAGTTGGACTGCGTCACCAGTCGCTTTTCTTCAAACACGCGGAAATGCGTGGCAGACTTCAATCCGAGTTCCTGGTCAAAGTACAGCAACTGCACGCCGTCGATGCTGGTGTCGATCACAGTCAGATCCACTTTGCCGTCACCGTTGATGTCGCCCGCCACGATGTCCGCCGCGTAGGCGTTGTCACGTTCGGATTCCCATGAGGCCACTTCCTTCAGTTGAGAATCCGCACGGCCGGCATACAGCACAGAAAACTGCTGCTGACCAAACAGCAACAGGTCCTGGCGTCCGTCACCATCAAGATCGGCGACGTGAGACGAAGTGAAGCGGGCTGTCCCCAGTTCCACTTCTTTCCATCCGCGGTACAGCCCGCCGTCTTTGCGAAGCACTCGCAGCTTCCGGATACCGGTGTCCACAAGGACGACTTCGCTGTCGTCTTTGCCATCCAGATCAAGCACGGCCACGCCGCTGATTTTGGCCTTGGCTTCGCCCGCATTGAACTGATCGGCCACTTTCCATTTATCACCGTCGATGGACATTTTGCGGGCAAATCCGTCGCGGGCGACGAACATGTCAGTGCCGCTGACAAACAAACTGCCGTCGGTGGAAATCCCGAGATTCAGGGGCTCACCAATGGTGGCCGCCGCATCACCTTCCGGCGTCGTGACCACGCGGACACCTTTGTTGCCCGTACCAATGGGGACAATCAGCACATCTTCCGACTTGTCGCCGTTGGCGTCCATCACCTGCAACGCCACACCACGACTGCCCACCGCTTCGGACTCGGCCTTTACAGGATCGCCACTGTCCATCCACTGCCCGTCGCTGCCCCTGATCAGGTATCGCAGCTGCACGGTTGCCGAACGTCCGGACCCTTTGGATTCACAGACCACCAGCTGGGCCCCGGCGGTTGTGCGGATGACGTTGACAGCCAGCAGAGTGAAGTCTTCTGACGGCTGGGCGATGGTCTCAGGAAACGTCAGGCGGCCTTCCTCAAAGCGACTGATGCCAACGACACTTTCCGTGCCGCTCATCACA
>JANSXP010000138.1 GCA_024742875.1 Planctomycetaceae bacterium
ATTCCCCAGACGGCCATCCGTTCCTCCTGCCCGGTTCTCAAGGCGGGCGCCATGTTCTAAGATCCGCCGCCGTCGTTTTTCCGTTCAGGCAGCTGTTCCCATGAGTTATACAATCGTTGGCGTCATCGGTCACATTGACCACGGCAAGACGTCTCTCGTCGCCGCTTTGACGGGCGTCGACACAGATACCCATCCGGAAGAAAAGCGACGTGGCATCACCATCGACCTGGGGTTTGCCTCTTTCCAGGAAGGGGAACGCCAGTTTGCCCTCATCGATGCGCCCGGCCATCAAAAATACATCGGCAACCTGCTGGCGGGCGTGTCCGGCATCGATGCCGGTCTGCTGGTCGTCGCCTGTGATCAGGGCATTCAGGAGCAAACGCTCGAACATGCCAGCATTCTGCAGACACTGGGTGTGCAGCGGCTCATAGTGGCCATGTCCCGCATCGATCTGGCTGACTCAGCGGCTCAGGACGAGCTGGCCGATGAACTCGACCTGTTTCTGGATGACTGTGGCTTTGCGGACGTGCCCAAAATTCGGCTCTCGTCGGTGACCGGCGAAGGCATGCAGGACCTCAAAACCAAACTGTGCGAATTCGCTGATGCTGTGCCGGCCCGCGAAGTCAGCCAGTTTTTTCGGATGCCGGTGGACCGTGTTTTCAGTATGCCGGGGCGCGGCTGTGTCATCGCGGGTACTGTCTGGAGCGGCACGCTGAAAACGGGAGACAACCTGCAGCTGGCGCACAGCGGCACGCCGGTGCGTGTTCGCGAAATTGAAGTCCACGGCACAGAAGTGGAGACCTCCAAAGTTGGGCACCGCACCGCGCTCAACGTGACCGGGGTGTCCGCCAGCGAAGTTCATCGGGGTGACGAACTCATTCAGCCGGACGCCTTCTCCACGGCACGCCACCTGCTGTTTGAAGTGCGTATGTTTGCCGACACGCCGGAGCTGAAATGTCCGGCCACCGTTCAGCTGCACGTGGCCGCGACGGCCTGCTCGGCGCGTATCACGGGCGTGCGCAAACTGTCACCGGGCACCAGCGCGGTTGTGGTTGTGGAAACGGACACTCCTGTTGTTGCCACGCACGGCCAGCGCTGCCTGTTTCGTCTGCCGTACCCTGTTGGTACCATCGCCGGTGGCACCGTGCTGGCCACTATCGACGGGCACGTCAAACGCGCTCGCAAACTCATCGAACTGGGCGAACAACTGGCCATGCTCGATCCGGCGGAACGCCTGCTCGAATGGGTGGACTTCCTTGGCTTGGTCCAGCCCACAGACCCGTGGTTCGAACTGCAGCTGGGCATACCCGTTTCGCAAATTGATGCCGCCATCTCTGCGGCTGTTGAGTCCGGCCGCCTGCTGCAGTTGAAAGACAAACTTGTCAGTGCCACCGTGATTGAGCGTGTTCGCACCCGGACAATTGAACTGCTCACCAAACAGGCGGACGAACAGCAGGATGCGTGGGTGGTAGAAGAGTCGGCCGTCCGCCAGCTGGAAGTCTACGGCTCGGAACCGGTGGTGCGTCTGGTCCTCAACCAGCTGGTGAGCGACGGCAAACTGGTTCGCCTGGGAAAAGTCATTGCGCTGGCCAGCGACGGCAACGCGCTTTCCAAAAAACAACAAAAGCGGATGGAGCAGATTGTTGGCGTTTACGAAAACAACCGCACGCCACCACCGCTCAAAGATGTGGCTGACAGTCTGCAGCTGCCGCTGGAAGCAGTCACCTCACTGAGCCGATTTGCCGTGCAGACCGGCCTGTTGCTGGATCTGGGCAGTGGCCTGCTGCTTGCCGCCGCTGTGATGGACACACTGGTGGCCGAACTGCACGAGCTGTTCGCTGACTCGGCGGAACTGTCTGTCGCCGACATCCGCGACAAATGGCAGGTCACTCGCAAGCACGCCATTCCGTTTCTGGAATACTGCGACCGAAACCAGATCACCGTCCGGCAGGACAACCTCCGCACGGCGGGATCTGCAAGTCGCGGCGTTTCATGACGCCCGCCGGCTGACCGCTTTGATCGCAGTGAGTTGCGATAAGTGGATGATTGTCGTCCGGCAAAAAAAAAACCGAGCCAGGGCGATGCCGCTGGCTCGGTGGAATATTCAAACGTCGGGCTGGAAGCTGCTGCCGGGATTCAGCCCGACCGTCAGACTCCCATGCGGAATGCCGCGGGGCGAGCCGACGCAGAGCATCGCCTGCCAATCGTCCCACCCACGCCACCGCGTCCCGGCTTAGAATTCGCTGACAGTCTCCTTGCCGGCGCGGGTGCCCACAAAGTTGAAGACACCGGAGTCGATGTTTTCGGAGATGAATCGGGTGGATCCGTCGCCGAGGAGGAACTGAACGCCGCCCACGTGGGGGCTGCGGAAGTTGGTGGTGCTGTCGACGGCCGTGTTGCAGTTCCCCAGATCGGCATCGTCATACAGAGATTCGATGACCGGGTTGAGATTCATGTTCCAGACGGTCGTGCCAAAGTTGCCACGCGTGGTGTAGTTACCGCTTTGTTCGCTCAGTGCCAGCGGCTGCGGAATGATCCATGCCTGAGCGACCAGTTCCTGTCCGCCGGCGGCCACCAGTGGATTGGCTTTGGTGGACACGTTGCGGTACGGAGGACCCGAAGTGCCTTCTCCCACGCACAGCGTGTTACTGGAGCCGTCGACGATGTCGCGGAAGCGGGTTGTCAGGTTGATGGCGAACATGCCGACATCCTGGTCAGTTTGTGGGTTCAGGCACCAGCCGTCAGTTGCACCTTTGCTCAGCAGGTAGTGCACCATGGCAGCATCTGTGCGTTTGGGGCCCTGAGCGATGGGCAGATTGGAGATGCTGGGATGGGCAATCACCGTCGGGCCAGGCGCCGAAGGGCACAGGTAAGACGGCACGACCGTTGTGGCCAGCAGAGGATTGGTGACGGTGTCCTGCTGGTACCAGGTCAGGGTCTCGTCATAGAGGTTTTTGAGATTGCCGGCTTCGAGGAAGGGCAGGATGGCAGTGAAGGCACCGGTGGAGATGTCCATTCCCAGGTTGTTGCTGGGGCGGGCACAGGCGCCAACAGGAAACATGCCGTACACATCAACATAGTTGTGCATCGCCAGGCCGATTTGCTTCAGGTTGTTTTTGCACTGCGTGCGGCGTGCGGCTTCGCGGGCCTGTTGAACGGCCGGCAGCAGCAGGGCAATGAGGATGGCGATGATGGCAATAACCACCAAAAGTTCGATCAGCGTAAAGCCGCGCTGACGTCGGCGGTGTGATGTTCTCACTTCTGAACTCCAGAAAATCGATGCAGGACCATTGTTCTCACCTGATGCTCCACGCTGCCCCCCGGCTGTGTGGTCCCGGGGTATCCCCGCAGCGGAATGGTCTCGCGTACAGCAAGCAGCGTGCCGCCTGTGGATCACCGAAATCAAAGTCGCCATTGTTGTTATTGCGCACAGGCGTTCAGGCAGGCGTTTGTGAGCTGCCTGGCATTTACGACCTTCGGTTTTTCGCAGTTCTGATTAGCCCCACGTCATTAGGGGGTGGCACTGGTGGGTTTTCTACGTGTCCATCTTTGTCCACATTTTTTTGCCAAATTCTTAACCCGATTTTTCGACGTCGCACATCATTGACGATGAGCGAATAAAGAAAGTGGAACGTGCCGAGACATTGCGCAAGGTGCCCCGAAAATCGCGCGACGCTGTGATGTTGGTGACACTGCGTTATCTTCACAGTGGGGATAATGTCGTGGTGTTGTCACCGGACAGTCTTAACGGTGCAGTCCTGGAACCTGGCAGCATGTCCTCGGCGCGGGCTGCCGCGGAGACGTCTGCGGCGGCTGACTGGTCGTCCTGCGATGACAGCTCGATGGCCGTTGTTTCGACGAGCGGCGGCCGGAGTGTCGCAGGACTTCGTTTTTGTTTGCCCGTCGCTGCCGAAAACGATTGTCGTGCAGTCGGCGGTGAACAGGTATCCGGACGAATCGCTCGCTACGCAGCTGTTGTCGCTCTGTGAGAATGTAGAGTACGAGTTCTGCGGCGATTTTAGAATCGCCGCACTGGGCGTGAAACTGCGTGCGTTCTTTCAGGAACCCAGTCAGTTTGTGGTCGTATTTGTGGCGGGCGATGTGGAATGGGTGGATGTGCGGCTGGAGTATCGCAGTCGCAAATACAAACACATTTATTATTCCTGGTCGTCGGCCCCGGAACATGATGGCCAGACACCCCCCTGGGCGGAACTGGTACACCGGCCCGGCGCTGCGCCGGACGAACTGCTGGCGGCCGCGCGGGAATTTGCGACCAGCGTTCCGTCCGGACTGACCGCGCGTAAACGCAGCCCCATGGATCTGGCGACCGTGCTGCAGGAGGCGTGGACGTCGGAAGTGCAGTGGCGCAACGGCAAGGGTTCTGCTTCTTCTCAACCCCGGGGGCGGCTGAAGAAGAAGGCTATTGCCGAGCCGGATGCCGATCAACTCAGTGCAGAGATTGATCGCATTGCTGATGTGCTGCTGCAGCGGGCGCTGGGGGATCGCTACGATCACGCCGACATAGCGTGTGAAGATCGCCTTGATAAGATCGAGAAACTGCTGCGCGGCTGCGAGTTGTCTGGCCACGCCCGAGAGACTCTGCGGGCGGCGCGGGACAGGACGGAGCCCTGTCAGTGGTTTAATCTGGATCAAACGCCCCGGCGTCTGCAGATCGATCGGATTGTCGGAGACGATGCGATTCGGTTTCCCGTGGAGGGCGGGGAGGTGTGGACCGATCGAGCGATTGCCGATGTGAAAGAGGCCGCCGAACAAACGCGGGCGGCCTGGTGCCGACTGGGAGGACACTGCCTGACGGCGACTGCGTCCAGGCCGTCAACTCGCTGGAAACAAAGAGCGCTGGAGCTGATTGAGCCATTGGGCCGGCACGAACTGCAGTCACGACTGCAGGCATGGCTGCCGCTGATCACCGAGGGAAAGCCGGCCGTGGAATCCCGCTGGGTGACCGCACATCCGCTGCACCTGCGAGAAAACGGGCAGATCGTGCTGCGGGGGCTCATCTGGTGTTACAGCTTATTCCCCGACGAGGCCATGACGCCTTTGCTGGGCACGGTGGGGATCAGCGCCTATCGCAAGATCCCCAAAGTGGGCGCACGCGCGGTGAAAGTTGGCAATGCGTGCGTGTACGCCCTTGGCAGTCAGGGGGGAGCGGATTGCGTGGCTCAACTGGCGATGATGCAGCGAAAAGTCAAAACCGGGTCGGCTCGCAATCTGATCGAAAAACAGCTGGAAGAGGCGGCCAGTGATGCGGGCGTTAGTCGGGCCGAACTGGAGGAAATGAGTGTGCCGGCTTTTGGCATGCAGGAGGTGGGTGTGCTGACCGAGTCGTTCGGCGATTTTACGGCAGTGCTTCAGCTGAGCGGCCGTAAGTCACAGTTGAGCTGGCGCAAACCGGACGGCAAGTCGCAAAAATCGGTCCCGGCGGCCGTGAAGAAGGATTTCGCCGCGGAGTTGAAGGAACTGAAGGCCACCGCCAAAGAAATGGAAAAAATGCAGACGGCCGAGCGCTCCCGCCTGGAGAGCCTGTATCTGCAGCCAGCGTCCTGGACGGTGCCTGTGTGGAAGCAGCGTTATCTGAATCACCCCCTGACCGGCTGCGTGGCGCGTCGATTGCTGTGGACGTTTACCGACGGCGATCGGGAATCGACGGCCCTGTATCGGGACGGCGGCTATGAGACGCTCGAGGGATCCCTCGAGGTGACGGATGATATGCAGGTGCGGCTGTGGCATCCATTGGGGGAATCGGCGGAAAACGTTCTGGCCTGGCGACTGCTGCTGGAAGCCCACGAAATCTGTCAGCCGTTCCGGCAGGCCCATCGGGAGATCTACCTGCTGACCGATGCGGAACGGACCACGGGGACATATTCCAATCGTCAGGCGGCCCACATTCTTAGTCAGACTCGCTACCGCACTCTGGCACAGGAACGTCGCTGGACCGTGAATTTTCTGGGCGCGTGGGATGGCAGCGATGAGGGCACAGCGGAAATTGGGCTGCCGGCCTTTGATCTGCGGGCGGCCTTCCAGGTAACGGCCGCGTGGGAGGACGAAGAATACGAGGTCCGCTATGTGTCGACGGATCAGGTGCGATTTTATCGGCCGGCCGACAGTGAGACGCTCCTGCCGCTGGCAGACGTGCCCGCTATGGTGTTCTCGGAAATCATGCGGGATGTCGATCTGTTTGTGGGCGTAGCGAGCGTCGGCAACGATCCGAACTGGGCCGATGGTGGACCGGAGGGCGTCTATCGCGAGTACTGGCAGGATTATGCGTTTGGGGAACTGTCGGCGACCGCCAACACGCGGCGGCAGGTTCTGGAGCGTCTGCTGCCCCGTCTGAAGATTGCCGACCGCTGTGAACTGGACGGCCGCTTTTTGCAGGTTCGAGGGCAACTGCGGACCTACCGCATTCATCTGGGCAGTGGCAACATTCTCATGCAGCCCAATGATGAGTATCTGTGCATTGTGCCGTCGCGGAGCACTGCCGCAGTCGATCGGCTCAGCCTGCCGTTTGAGGGAGACTCTACGCTGGGTGTGATTCTCAGTAAGGCGTTCCTGCTCGCTGATGACCACAGGATTACGGACACCACGATCACCAGTCAGATTGGCACGTGAGCCGCCACCGTGTGGTCTGCCATGGCAGGAAGACGACTGCTACGGCCAGTCGAAGGCGTTGCGCATCGCGTTGCCCTGGGCCGTTCTGCGCTGCACGATGAGCGGCTCCCACTGGTCGTTTTCGCGTCGCAACTCCACCCAGAAACGGCCCACTCGAAAGGTGTCGTCGTTGCTGCGTTCAATGCCCGTGATGGCCACCACGTTGTCGCGATGGTCGAAGGTCTCGATGGCGAAATGCGAACGGTCTGGTTCGTCGCTCTCCTGCACGAGATGCTCAATGGCCAGTTGCCGCAGGCGCACTTCGTCGTCGACCTCAACCGTTGTCGCCTGCTGCCGGCCGAGCATCATGCCCGCGGCAAAACCTGCAGCCAGCAGAGTGATGCCCAAAACGATCATCGTGGCGCTCCATTTTTTTCGCAGCGGTTGCCCGGAAGCAGCCGCCTGTGTGGGGCGGGGCGGGATGGCGGCCTCCAGTTGTTCCTGTGTGGGAATGCTGGAAAAGGTGAGCGTTTTTTCGTCTGTCAGCAGTGTCATGTGTGTTCCTCCGGCAGGTTAAACTCGGCGTCCGACCCCGTTCTGACACGAATCCCGAATTTTTTCGCAACAAGACGATACGCGATGCCCACAGACCGTCTGCCCGCGATTCGCTAGGATCGGAGCCAACATCACCGATCCGATTTCCACGGGCCCATCCATGACGCGTTTGCTCCCAAACACCGCCTGTGCGGCGGCGTTCACTCTGCTGCTGATTTTCTTCTCGGCGGTTAAACCTTCCGGGGCGGATGACAAATCGGACAGGGACGCGCAGTTTCAGAAACTGCTGAAGACGATTCCCGGGCTGAAGGAAAAGATCGACAGCGGCCAGACAACTCGCAAAGAGGTGCTGGACTGGTTTGAGCAGTACGACAAATTCGAATCGCCCGGCAAAGACTTCAAGGGCGGCATCGGGAAATCGGGCAAAGGTGGGAAGAACGCTCGCGATGTCGCCGGCACCAGCTTTCCGGCGACGGCGTTTGAGTACGCGAAGCTGGTGGAGTCAGAACTGGGCGTTCCTCCAACGGTGGATCTGGACAAAGCGGTGGAGATTCCGCTGTACGTCGATGGCGTGAAGACACTCGGCGAACTGCCTGTCTGCGACAATCCCACACTGCTGGGCAAAACCAATATGTCGGGTTCTGTGATTCAACGCTATCCGGGGCGGACTCGCGACGGCAGGCCGCTGAAGGACGTTGTGTGGGTGGCCTTTGCCCGGCATGCCGGGCCACGCTTTTTGGGTTCGGTGCAGATGATCGGTTACAACCGTCGCAGCGGGGCGACCGCGTTTTTTGAAAGCTGTGATGCCATTGGGCCGTGGGTGCGGGCGGATCCCGTGACCACTCGGCTGCGTGGCGTCATGCCAGGCGTTGATGATCCTGCGCAATTTAATCAGGCGTATGTTGTGCCAGGTCAGGTGCAGTGCGTGCAGTGCCACCAGAACGAACCGTTCATTACGGACAGTTTCATTAACGCGGCCAAAATTCCCGGCACCGATGAAAGCGTCGTGCCTGTGCTGGACAAAGAGGCGCCATACTATGTGATTGGCGGCGAGAACTGGGACATGCGCACCATTCATATCGAAGGCAACCGCTGCTTTGACTGCCATCGCGTGGGCATGGAAACGATGAAGCTGTTTATGAGCAGCGGCTGGGACGCCAATGAGCACATGCCACCACATGCTCCGGGCAGCATGGCCGAAGACCTGGCGGAACTGCTGGACGCCTGGAAACGCGGGCCGGAAAAAACGAAGGCCGCCATGTGGATCGTGCCTCCCGCCCGTGGCAAACCGGCCCGCGTGGTGGGAGACGATTATCCCCACAAGTCGTTCTTCAATCGCCCCGCCGACCTGCGCAGTGGCCGCAAGCTGCTGAAGTAGAGCGGGCGCAGAGACGTTGTCCGCAGCATCGTCCTCCCCACGCCACCGTCCGCCGCGACGTCGCGGGCCGGCCCGGCCCAAGCGCGGATCCACCTGGTTTGTCGATAGCGGAGCAACGCGGAGCGAACCGGCGCAGAGACGTAGCCCGCAGCATCGTCCTCCCCACGCCACCGTCCGCCGCGACGTCGCGGCCCGATGGAGCGGATTTTTTGGGGGGAAGGGGGTG
>JANSXP010000073.1 GCA_024742875.1 Planctomycetaceae bacterium
GACATGAACTCGCTGGGCAACGGGCAGAATTCGGGGCGTGCGCCGGGCGGATCTCCGGTTCCCGGAGGCAGCAACTCAACCGGCAGCAACGGCAATATTCCGGGGCGGCCGCCAAAAGCCAGCTTTGGCAGTGGCAGATAACCAGAGAGCGTCCACCCTGATGCACGGCTTGCCTGATGGCCGCCGTGCGGTCACCGCGCTTCGCGAACGTAGATATTGGCGAAGTCCACAGCGCCTGTGGGGATCAGCCGCAGACTGGCGTCCGACGCGTTGGTCGGCGTCTGATCGACCGTTTGACCGTTCAGTCTCACGCTGGCGTTCTCACCGCGAATAACTTCGATACGGTTCCAGCGTCCTGGTCGAGCCAGACAGGAACTCAGACCTGCATCAGCGGTGTCGATGGTCTGCGTGCCGTCTGCCGAGACGAGTTCCCAGATCACACGGGCTGCGTCCTCTTTGAGTTTGAAGTCACAGATCAAACCGGCGGCCGACACCCGGCTGGTGGTCTGTAAAGCCGCCCGTTCACCGCTCGCCTGTCCCGTGTATGACAGCACCCAGTCCTTCGACTGCCAGGTGTTGTCGGCAGCCGTCGTTTTCCAGCCGGTAAGATCCAACCCCGTGTACAGAGACCGAAAGCCACGGTTTGCGATGGCCGTATCTTTTTCGTCAACAGGGGAATCGGGTAGTTCCTGAATCCGCACGTTGCGGTAATGGACCACGCCGCCTTCCGATTCCAGGCAGATATAGCCTTTGCGGGGCGAACACTCGGTGCCTCGGGTCACCACTTTGCCGTTCACAGCCAGCGAGATATTGCCGTCGCGACACTCAATACGATAGTGATTCCACTGCGGCGAGGGACGAGAGCGATTTTCCGTTGGAAAGGCGCGACTGCCGCCGCGACCGTTCACAGGTGTCATCTTCGCGCCATGGATGGGAAAGATGTCGCCATGTGTGGTGTACCCCCGCGTGTTGCCGTAACTGTTTTCCAGAACCTGCACTTCCACGCCACGATGAAACGGCTGCCCAGCGGCTGTGATGTCATCCGCCCAGACAAACACGCCCGCATTGCCACGCGGCACCATATGCCTCCACTCCAGTTCCAGGACAAAGTTCTGATACATCTTCTCCGTGCGAATCTCGCCAATCGGCCGACCGGAGCAAACAAGCAGGCCGTCTTCAAAACGCCAGGTCTGCGGCGGCGTGTTGACCAGCACCCAGCCGGAAAGATCCCGCCCGTTAAACAGGGGCCGAAGGTCGTCTTTCTCGTCAGCCTGAGCGATCACTCCGGAGCACAGCAACAGCCAAACGAATATCCGCATCACATCACCCTCAGTTCTGATGGCGTTTGGGAAAGTCTATTTCTGGCAGGGACAGGCCGCCGCACAGGCCGCGGACGCGTTCAGCCGACGCACGAACACGTTGCGATACCAGACTTCACTGTTGTGATCGGTGAGCATCAGACGCCCCATGGCATTCTGGCCGAACTGCTCTCGATTTTTGAACTTACTGCCGGCGACATGCTGCTCCCAGACGGGTCCGGTCAAAGGAGTGGTCACTGTCAGCTGGCCGTTAATCCAGTGACTGACCACGCCGTTTTCCACACGAATCTTGCCCACATTGAATTCCCCCGGCGGGTTGAATCGCGTGGATTCGGTCCGCGGCAGCACCAGGTCGTACAAAGAAGCCGTATGATGGTCGCGCGTGAGTTTGGGAAAGGCGTCGTCGTCGAGAATCTGGTACTCCAGACCGAGCCATGATTTGTCGTACTGCTTCACGCGATACTTGATGCCGCTGTTGCCTTTCTCCGAGATGCGAAATTCAAACCACAGCTCAAAGTCACCGAACTCTTCCCGAGTCACAATGTGACCAGCTTTGGGTTTCAGGTGCAGCACGCCGCCGGGCTCCACCGTCCAGCCGGGCGCCACCGCCTCGCCTCCGGGCTTCATCCAGTGGGTCATCTCGGCGTCAATGAGGTTGATGTAGTCCTGAGCAGATGCCGCTTCGGCGGTGACCACAATCGCAATGAACAAACAGGCAAGACGCACGGCGACCCTTTCTCAACAGGCGGGAGTTTGTGCCCGGCAGACGAGGCGTCTGCGCAGCACGGAGGAAATCTGGCAGGCCGTCACCTTAGCGGTCCGCCCCTGCTGTCGCCAGCAATTAAGACGGCGATCCGCCTGTGCGACTGTCAGCCGCGGCCGCTGTGCGTTCTTTTACTGTCGTTCAATCTTCACAGTCCGCAGCGATTCAAGTCCTTTGAGATTCTGCCGCAGACTCTCCTCGGCATCAATTTCGCTGCGATGATCAAGAATCCCGATTCGTCCCCGATAGCCGCTGGCCTGCAGTTGTCGCAACATGCCGGCTTCGTGCTGACCGCTGCCAATGGGCACAATCTTTTTGCCGTTCGCCAGTTGATCCGCGTCCACCATGCCATTGATGTTCACGCACAGTAAATACGGCATCATCAGTTTCAGGGCCTGCGGGAACCGATCGATGTGTTCATGGCCATGGTGAAAGTTGTAAACGATCCCCACGTGTTGGGCGTCATACTCACGGCGGAGATAGCGCACGACGGCCGTCATGTTCTCCGGTTCCCCCGACCAGCCGCCGTGGTTATAGATGCCCAGAGGACAGCCCAGACGTTTGGCGGTTTCAACCAGTGGCAGCAGGCCGGCGGCGGCCGCCGCCACGCGCTCCTGTTGAGTGTCCCCTTTGGGCTGAGCGAGCATCTGCCAGATCTGCGGCCGGATGCCGTGTTTTTTGATCAACGGCTCCATGGACGGATGCCAGCTCCAGAATGCGAAGTACTCGAGACCCTGCTTCTTGTACTGCAGAATCTCGTCTTCAAACTCTGGGATATGGTGTTGTCGCCAGTCGTACGCCACGCGCCCAATGTTGAGCCGCTTCAGCATCGCCGCCCGCTCTGCAGGTGTCCGCTTTGCGGCATCAAACGGCACGATGCACCACGCCACGAGGTTTTCCGGCGCGTACAAATCCGCAGACAGATCGGTGGGCAAACGGACAGACGGCTCCGGTGCACGACGTGGTGAGGCGGCCCGTTCATCGGCCAGGCCGCGCGGACAACACACACACAGGAGCAACAACAGCACAACAGGAGGATTCATCAGCGTTTCTTTGGCTTGCGTTCACGGGCTGGTGGCAGAAACGGGGCGTCCGGATTGTAGTCCGGATCGGCAACCGGCATTTTGGCATTCATCGACTGCTGCCAGTCCTGCAGCTGTTGCTGCAGAGCCTGCACCCGCGCTGGTTCCGCGGCCGCCAGATTGTTGGCTTCACCCACGTCACTTTTGAGGTTGTAGAGTTCGGTCTCCCCGAACTCATACAGCTCGATGAGTTTCCAGTCGCCGTCTCGGATGGCGGCTCCGGGCGTCCACGTGGAACCGTGATAGTGAGGGTAATGCCAGAAGAGCGGACCATGGTCGGTCGACTGCTGCGTCAACAGCGGCACCAGACTCTGTCCGTCTGCATGACGCTGGGGCATCAGGGGCAGCGAGGCCAGTTCCAGCATGGTGGGGAAAAAGTCTGTGCTGCACACGGGCACATCGCACGTGGAACCTGCTTTGGCGACGCCGGGAGCGCGAATGATCATCGGCTCCCGGATGCCGCCTTCGTACAGCCAGCCTTTGCCGGAACGCAAAGGCAGATTGCAGCCAGGCCCCTCCGTGCGAACGGTGCACAGACCACCATTATCAGAGAAGAATATCACCACCGTGTTGTCGTCGAGGCCTCGTTCCTGCAGTCGACTGAGAATCGCTCCCACACTGTCGTCCACGGCAGCCACCATGGAGGCCAGTGCCGGGTTGTCCTGACGCATGCGGGACAGTCCGCGTCGCTCTCGATGCGGTTCCCGATCTTCTTCCGGCAGGTCCTCCCGTTTGTCCTCGTAGTGAGCGACCCGCTTTTTGTAAGCCTGAATGGGCGTGTGGATGTTGTAGTACGACAGGTACAGCAGAAATGGATCATCACCACGTTCATCGAGAAACCGCAGCGACTCTTTGGTCAGTCGCTCCGTGAGATACTCGCCCGGTTCGGCGTCCGGCAGATAGGGATTGCGAAACGGCGCGTAATAACCGCCGGGGGGCGAGCCGCGATGATGACCACCGATGTTGAAGTCAAACCCCTGATCGGTGGGCAGGTGCCCTTCGCTGCCCAGGTGCCATTTGCCGGCAAAGAAGGTGTCATAGCCATTGTCCTTGAGAACCTCAGCGATGGTCACTTCTTCGAGCGCAAGGTTGTCACGATCTTCGATCTGCTGGAATCGTGGATTGTACGCCCGATCCGCCGACATGCCGGGGATCCAGTCGGTGATGTTCACGCGTACCGGATGGCGTCCGGTGACAATGCTGGCTCGCGTGGGGGAACACACGGGGCACGCCGCGTAGCCATTCGTGAAACGCATGCCTGACTGGGCGAGTCTGTCGATATGGGGCGTTTCGTGAAACGTACTGCCGTTGCAGCCCACATCCGCCCAGCCCATATCGTCAACCAGAAAGAAAATGAAGTTGGGCCGTTCGGCCGCCTGCAGATCGGTCAGCACCGTGGTGACCGCCAGGGTCACACTGAGTCTGACGATGGATCGGAAAAGTACTCGCCTGAGCATGCTGGGCCTCGTCGTTGAATGCAAAACAGGGGTCGCCATTCTGCACGGAGTACGGCATCCTGTCTATCGACGCGGCGACTGGCAGCGACCACGCACTGCGCTATCCCAGTTCGGCGAGGAACTGACCCATCTCGCCGGACGCATGATCGTTGCCCTGCTGACGTGCCTCGGCGATCCCGGCGCTGTAGACCTTCTTTGCTTCCTCGGTCCGCCCCAGTCGCACCAGCAGCTGACCGGCCATCAGAAAGGCGGGCACATAGGGTGGCTCATGCTGCATCAGAGTCTCAAACAGCGTCAGGCTGCGATCGTGATCGCCCGCTTTATCCACTTCCATGGCCAGCATGTAGCGGGCCATGGTGTCGGACGGATCCGCCTCCAGCATGGCTTCCAGTTTTTCCAGTCGTGAACTCATGAACGCACCTGTGCGGCAAGGGGAAAAGGACAAACACGATTATGTCAGACCGCGCGGGTCATCGCTTCTGTGTTTCGCTCTCCAGAAGCAGGTCGGCAAACTGTCGACCGGTTGTCGACAGGGGCAGATTCTGCAGCTCACTCAGACTGCACCAGCGATAGCCGGATCCCCGTTTGATTCGCCCGGATGGAGACTCGCACACCAGGCACAGCAGGCGAATGCGGTACCGCGTCACAGCGTGGCGAATTTCCTTCATCGGCACGCAGTGCTGCAGCAGAAGTCCTGTTTGCTCTTCAATGCCGGACGCGATGGCGGGCGGCAGGGATATTCGCGGCATGAGTTCTTCGGCATCAAACAGGCCACGCTGAGTTCGCAATTCGGCCTCTTTACGGCGTGCGCGGGAATCCGGCATGGGAATCCGACTTCCATCGGCGGGATCAATTTCGAATCGCACGAAATCCCACAGCCCCGCCCAGCGTTCATGGTCCTGCCGCTGCCGCATCAGCAACTGTCCGCCCTTGCGAACGGCCGCCGATACTTCCACCACATCCGTCGGGGCGGTCTTCTTTTTCTCCAGGGGAATCTCATTTTGTCGGCCCGCTTCGTAGGCCTTGCACGATGCCATCAGCGGGCACTTCGGGCACGGTGGATCCGTGGGTGTGCAGACCTGTGAACCAATATCCATCACGGCCTGATTGAAGTCTGCCGCGCGTTTGCGAGCCACTGCCCAGTCCGCAAACGACCAGAGTGTTTTTTGCCCCTTTGACCCGCGGGGATCGATGTCCAGTTCGATCAGACGCGAATACAGACGGATCGTGTTGGCCTCCAGAATTCCGGCTGGCAGATTGAAAGCAAACGAGGCAATCGCAGCGGCGGTATACGGGCCGATCCCGGGCAGTGCCTGCAGAGCGTCTTTGTCGGCAGGAAATTCACCGTTGTGCTGACGGACGATCTCGCCGGCCGCCTTATACAGATTGCGGGCGCGGCTGTAATAGCCCAGCCCCTCCCACAATCGCAGGACGTCTTCCACATCGGCCGCGGCCAGCGTCCGGACGTCAGGGAAACGTTCCAGAAAGCGTTCAAAATACGGCACCACCGCAGCAACTGTTGTTTGCTGCAGCATGATTTCACTGATCCAGATGCGATAAGGATCAGCAGACTCCCGCCAGGGAAGCTGCCGGCCGTGCTGGTCATACCACCGCAGCACGCGGGACCTGAGCCGTCTTCGCCATCCATGGTCGGTCTGTTCCGGATACGCAGACATACGATGCAGTCATTCCTCTGTGTCTTGCGACAGCGCCTCGTGCCTGTCGGGGTCGGGAGCGTACCGTGCGTCGGCAGGGATTCAACCGAATGCCCGTCCGGGCCCCCCCGAGAACCCCGCCTGAGCCCGGCACGGAGGGGCCGCACGTCCACCATCTCAGAAACGCCGCGCATCACAACTCAGGAAAAGGTCTCGTCCTGGTCGTCCGGATTGCCCGCAAATATCTCCAGATGGCCGTCATCCGCAGGACCATTCCGACGGCCCCCAAAAGAGCGCACGAATGCCGTTTTAAACCAGAAAACCGGGGGGCGCAGAATTGTGAAAATGGCCTGTTTTGGGTACGATATCGGCTTGCCGAAACAGCGATCTAAACCTCTGTCAAAACAGACGTTACGGCAGCTGTGCCACATACACCTCAGCCGATTTTCCTCCCCTCGAAAAAACCACGGCTGACGGAATCCAGGCCCGCAGATTGAAATTTGCAGCGGGCCGTTTTGTCGTCTTTTAGGAGTGCCCAGATTGTCTACAGACGATCCTTCCGGTGAACTGTCCGTCCCTGACAACGGTGATAGCCGAGTCCAGCGGACCGATATTCAGGAGGAAATGCAGAACAGCTATCTGACGTACGCGATGAGCGTCATTATCAGCCGTGCTCTGCCCGATGTTCGTGACGGACTGAAACCCTCGCAGCGACGCATTCTCGTCGCCATGAATGACCTGAATCTCAGTCCGGGCGGCTCACGTAAAAAGTGTGCCAAAATTGCCGGTGACACCAGCGGTAACTATCATCCCCACGGCGAAGGTGCCATTTATCCTACGCTGGTTCGTATGGCCCAGGAATGGGTGATGCGCGAGGTGTTGATCGACAAGCAGGGGAACTTCGGTTCTCTGGCCGGTCTGCCGCCGGCCGCCATGCGATACACGGAAGCCCGTCTGGCCGGCGCCGCGGCAGAGATGCTTCGCGACATCGAACGAGATACGGTCGACTTCTCCGCAACCTACGACAACGACAACGTGGAACCCGTTGTTCTGCCGGCACGCTTCCCCAATCTGGTCGTTAACGGATCCACGGGAATCGCCGTGGGGATGGCGACCAGCATCCCTCCTCACAACATGGGGGAGGTGTGTGAAGCCGTTAAACGCATCATCGACAATCCGGAACTGACTCTGGATGAATTGATGGACGCCATGCCGGGCCCCGATTTCCCCACCGGCGGCATCATCTGTGGTCGCATGGGCGTTCGTCAGGGATTCATGACGGGCCGATCCACAATTACTGTCCGGGCCCGAACCCATTTTGAGACGGAAAAAAACAGCGACGTCATCGTTGTGACAGAAATTCCGTACATGGAGACGCGCGACCGCATCCGCGAAAAGCTGGAACTGCTGGTGCGGGATGAGCGGATTAAGGGCATCTCCCGCATTGTCGATTTGACGGACCGCACTCTGCCGCCGTGGCAGGTCCGGCTGCATATCGTCCTCAAACGCGATGCTGACAAAGACATCGTGCTCAACCAGCTGTATCAGTTCTCGCCGCTGCAGACGACCGTCAGCATGATTTTGCTGGCGCTCGATGGCAATCGTCCGCGACTGATGACCATGCGGGGCATGCTGGACGCGTTCATCCGCCATCGCGTGGAAGTGATCCGCCGCCGCACGGAGTTCATGCTGCGTGAAGCCCGCAAACGCAAACACACGGTCGAGGGTCTCTTACTGGCCCAGGTCGACATCGATCGCGTAATCAAAACCATTCGCGATTCCGCCAGTCGCGCGGCGGCCCGTGAAGCGCTGCAGAACATCCCAATCCCCGCAGAGATGGTGGCCCGAGCACTGGGGGAAAGCGGCTTCACCGAATATCAGTTTGAGCAGGGCACGCAGGAAGAGTACTTCCTGTCGGCCAACCAGGCGGAAGCCATTGTCTCGATGCAGCTGGGTTCCCTGGCCAACCTGGAACGCGAGAAGCTGCAGGGCGAACACGGGCAGTTGCTGGACAACATCTCTGAGTATCTGCATCTGCTTAGCGATGAAGCCCACATCCGGGCCGTCATTCGCGAGGACATGGATGAGATTCAGTCCAAATTCGGCGACAAGCGCCGCACTGAAATCTCCTTTGAGGAACTGGGCGATTACGACAAAGAAGCGCTGATTGCCGAAGAGTCGATGGTGGTCACACTGTCGCAGCGAGGCTACATCAAACGCACGCCACTGCACACCTACGAAGCGCAGAACCGCGGTGGCAAGGGCATCAAAGGGGCCAGTTCTGACGAAGAAGACGCGATCGAGCATCTGTTCGTCTCCAGCACTCATAACTACCTGCTGTTCTTCACCGATCGCGGTCGAGTGCACTGGCTGAAAGTCTATGACCTGCCACTGCAGGCCCGCACGGCCAAAGGTCGTGCTCTGGTGAACGTCATCTCACTGGAAGACGGGGAACGAATTTCCAACTGCTTCAGTGTGCGTGAGTTCCCGGATGACAAATTCCTGATGATTGCCACACGCAAGGGCATCGTGAAAAAGACGGCTCTGTCTGCTTACGGTCGCCCGCAAAAAGGGGGCATCATCGCCATCCGACTGGACGACGACGATGCCCTGGTAGACGTGCGGATTCTGGAAGGCGATCAGGATGTGGTGATCAGTACGTCCGGCGGCATGGCGATTCGCTTCAACCACGAAGACGCCCGCCCCATGGGTCGTGCCACACGCGGTGTCAAAGGCATCACGCTGATGCAAGACGAAACCGTGGTGGGCATGGTGGTGGCGCTGCCGGATCACACGCTGCTGACGGTCTGCGAACAGGGATACGGCAAACGCACGCCATTTGGTGCCGGGACATCCGGCAGTGACGAGGAAGACAGCGAAACCACCAGCAGCTCTGCTCAGTACCGCCGTCAGAAACGCGGTGGCAAAGGGCTGCGGGACATCAAAACAACAGATCGCAACGGACTGGTTGTCGACGCACTCGCCGTCCAGGACGACGACGAAGTTCTCATCGTCACGTCAAAGGGCAAGATTCAGCGACTGCGGGCGTCCGACATCAGCACGATTGGCCGCAACACGCAGGGTGTGCGGATCATGAAGCTGGACGACAGCGACAGCGTGGCTTCCTGTGCAGTCATCGCCAGCGAAGATCTGGCCACCGAAAACGCAGAGGACGCAACAGCTGAGGGAACAGCAGAGCAGACGCCAGCGGCTGACTCTCCGTCCCCCGAATCACCTGCTTCGACAGAGGAGCCCACCGCAGAAGATTCCGGCCCTGACCAATCGACTGCGGGCGAATCCGGCGGAGAATAACAATCGTCGGTGCGACGCGGTGATGGCAAAGTCACTCACAAAAAAGCGGGGCCTGCATCTGAGCAGGCCCCGCTTTTTTTGTGTTCTCGCTTTGGCCCTCGTCACCAAACGGAAGCGGGGCAACGGCGGGGTCGATCTTTCGACCGATGTCTGTTATCCGGACAGCGTATCAAACACCACCCAGCGGAAGGTCAGCAACACACACACCAGACACATCCACCACGTGGCCTGCTGAATCTGAGCACGACGACGCCAGGCGTACAGAATGCCCAGCCCGACTCCCGTCGCCAGCACCTTGAACCCGGCCAGCCGCAGCGGTGAATCCAGCATGCCGGCAGCGAGAGGATTGGTTTCCTGCATCGCGCCCGCCTGGCTGGCCAGTACCGTCCAGCACAGATCAACCACCGACATCCCCATCATCAGCCACAATGCCACGACTCCGTAGCGGACTGACTCCGGTGACACACTCGTATCGTTGATGGCCGCCAGACCGCGTCCGGACCACTGCAGCATATGCCCGAAGGCAATCACACTCAGCAGCATGCCGACAATTGTGAGCGGGTAAGAGAGGTATTCCATCCGCTGGACGGCTCGCACGCGAGACTCGTTGGCCGCTTCGAGTTCTTCGATGAACGTCATACGACGAAACATCTCCGCATCCAGCGCCTCGGTGCGTTCGATGTTTTCACGGAAGGCGGGCCACTCCTCAGCCGAGTAAGCCAGGGCGCGGTTGTCATCGTACAGAGCAATCTGCTGCGATGTTGGCACAGGCGACATGATCAATTCGAACAGAGGATAGATCTGACTGGCGTCAGAGAAATAGGACGACTTGCCGTTCGCTTTGACGAAGACGATGTAGTCGTTCTGCAGCCAGCCGGAAATGCTGCGACCGGTGCGTGCAATGCCTCGAACGGAATCGTAATCATCTTCGTAGTAAGGGTCTTCGTAATACTCATCTTCAAGCGCGTTCTCGTATTCCACAAATGGCCGCGGACGACGCCCTCGTCCATTGCGAAACCCTGGACCGCCTGGCCCGCCCGGACCGCGATTGGCCTGTCCTCGATTGCCCGGACCGCGGCGTGCTCCACCATTGCCGTTGCCGTTGCCGTTGCCGTTGCGATTTTGCTGCGGCTCGACTTCGGACTGCGGAATGGTGATCACATGATCGTTGATCTTCAGCACGGTTTGTGAAGCGGAAATGTTGTAGGGCCCAGGCACAAACTGACCGTCAAAAAACAGCATGCCTTCCGACGTGGCATCGATAAACTGAGTCGGCTCATCGGCGACGCCATCCGCGGCGAAGGCAGGCGGCGTCAGGCACAGGCAAACGGCAACCAGCGAAAGACACGGCCGACAGGACAGCATGTCTGAAATGTTAAGTCTTTGTTGCATGTGATTTCCTTTCCTCACGTTGTGGGCAGCTCAGCTGCTCGGCGACGGACACGCGTGTGACCGCGTGATGCCGAAAGTCAACGTGCTGTCACTCTGGTGCATCTGCGGTGTTGCTCAGGTGTTGCAGGCCCGGTGCGCCATCAAACCCTCGATACGACGACGGGGTTTCGGAAATTATTTCACGAAGCGCAAGACTTCATCAAAACGGTCACACAGAACCTCAGCCAGCCTGTTTTATTGCGCACAACCGCGATTTCAGCTACCAGAGACTTATTAGCTGAAAGACAAAAATTGCAGCCCCAACAGCCAGCTTGCCGAACATCCCCAGCACCCGGCCCGTCATCGCGGCGCGGCTGACGGCGAGTCGATCCTCCGGCGAAGTGCCCTTCCAGCTTTCGCCAATCCAGGCGCCGGCAAATGCTCCCACGGCCGCTCCTGACAGCGCACCGACCAGAGTCCCCACAAACGGAATGGTGATCAGCAGTGTGCCCGCGATGCTCAAAACAAATGAGCCGATCAGTGACAGCAACAAGGCGCGGCGGCTGGCTCCCTGTCGTGCGGCGACAACAGAGCCGGTGAGAAACTCAATCAATTCGCCCAGACCTGCCAGAGCGATGACGATGATCAGCGTCCAGGCATCCGGACCGGTTGTCGTTCCGGCGATGAGCAGAAACACAGACAGCGTTCCAACCATGATCCAGTTGCCCGGCAGCAGGAACAGATTGGCAGCCACGCAGATGGCGTTCAGGATTGTCAGAACCGTGCCGGCTGCCCAGTAAATCATATCTGGTGTTCCTGACAGGTCGTTGCTGCGCCTCGCCCGGCACTGCACGACCTGTTACAGCAGCAACATAGCGACCTCGTAAAAGATCACCACACCCAGCACGTCGACAATCGCAGCGATCAGCGGGTTTGACATGATCGCCGGGTCCATCCCGAGACGTCGAAAGAGAATCGGCAGCATGGTTCCCGCAGAGGTCCCCAAAATCACAATCAGAAAGACGGTGACGCCGACTACAGCCGAACGGTCCACACCCAGACCGAACCACAGCCAGACAACGAGGAAGTCCATTACGGCCAGCAGGATCCCCAGCGACGCGGCAATCAGCAGTTCGCGCATCACCAGTTGACGGTCGACATGAAATTCGGTCCCGGGTACAGCGGCGTCCGGTGGCTGCAGCGCAAACATACGGATAAACAGCGTGGCCGACTGCGATCCGGCGTTGCCGCCACTGGCCATGACTAGGGGAATAAAAAGCAGAATCAGAGTGCGGGTCAGTTCCGCGGGCGCATCGCCGAAGCGTGCTCCGCCTTCTGCCGTGGCGGTGCCATACAGATCCAGCACACCGGCCGTCATCAGTGCGACAATAGAAAGCGCCAGCAGCCAGATGCCTCGCTTCCACAAAATTGTGAGCACGGGCGTGTCTTCGTAGTCATCCTTGAGAGGTTCCACGGCCCCCTGACGGTAGGCATCTTCCGTGGCCTCTTCCTGCACCACATCCATCGCATCATCGTGTGTGACGATGCCGACCAGTCGATCGTCCGCATCCACGATTGGCATAGCGATGAAGTTGTAGCGGGCCAGTTCCTGAACCACGTCTTCGCGGTCTTCGTCCACCCGCATGCGGACCACATCCTGCTGCATGATGTCAGCCAGCCGTGTTTCCGGTTTCGCCAGAATCAATTCACG
The DNA here is from genome assembly GCA_024742875.1 of Planctomycetaceae bacterium. Taxonomy (GTDB): domain Bacteria; phylum Planctomycetota; class Planctomycetia; order Planctomycetales; family Planctomycetaceae; genus Fuerstiella. Next base: position 12,671 of record JANSXP010000073.1, read on the forward strand.
CAGCGAGATCAGTCCCTCCAGCCGCCGCGCGCTGTTCAGAATGTAGACGTAATAAATTGTCTCGCTGTCAGGAGCCTGCTGTCGCAGTTGCTGCAGCGCATCGCTGACCGTAATTTTGGCTGGCAGCGACGCGTACTCGGTCGTCATGATCGAACCAGCGCTGTCCTCGTCATACGAGAGCAGCCGGCGGATGTCATTGCGTTCCGCCTGAGCAATCAGTGGCAGCAGATCCTCGACACGATCGTGGGGCATGCGCGACAGCAGGTCCACCCGGTCGTCAGGACTCATTTCCTCCAGCAGCTCCGACAGCCGCCGCTTGTCCAGTTCGTCCACGAGCTCTGCCTGTCGGCGCAGAGCAATGTATTCGAAGATCTCCACACGCAGCCGCAGGTCGGCGTGATCCAGTACCGCCCACACTTCACGAGGCTGCAACTCGTCCAGAATCGTCGCCACCACCACAGGGTGCAGCACCTGGCAGAACTCAGACAGGCCATGACGATCCTCTTCCGTGATCATCAGACGGACGTCTGGCAGAATCAGAGAACTGTAGGCATCAGGCATCTGGAGTCCCTTGGGGCTGACACGGCTTCCGATGAGCCCACGGACAGCAAGGACGGACGTCTTTGGCGGACGACTGACAAGAAAAAATCCCTGCCACATCGTGACAGGGATTTCTGATCCATTGCGACCGGGCCTGTACTCAGCCTGCCGCGATTGTACTCGACAGACGGACTATCGTTTTGAGAACTGGAAGCTGCGGCGGGCTTTGCGAAGACCGTACTTTTTGCGTTCCACCATTCGGCTGTCTCGTGTGAGGTAGCCGGCAGAAGACAGCTTGTGATGACTCTCTGGTTCCAGACCCTGCAGAGCACGGCCAATGCCCAGCACAATGGCTCCCGTCTGACCGGTGGTGCCACCGCCGTTCACGCGGACCGAGACATCCACAGAGCCGACCTTGTCCAGAAGTTCCAGTGGAGCCATGACCATGGCTCGGTCACGCTCAACGGCGAAGTACTCGCTCAGGTCACGATCGTTAATTGTGACCTTTCCGGTGCCCTCTTTGATGCGTACGCGAGCGACAGACGTCTTTCGTCGTCCGGTTCCCATAGCCACGCCAAAGCGGTCCACTTTGCCACGAACCACAGGCACGTAGTCAGGATCCGGGGCCGACTCACCGGCCGCATCAGAACCCAGTGTCAACTCCGGCAGATCTGCAGAAGGAACGGCCGTTTCCGGAACTTCAGGCTCAGCAACCTGGGGCTCGGAAACTTCGGGAGCGGCGGCCTCAGGGGCGGCGGCTTCATCGACTGGCTGATCGTTTTCTGGTGTGTCAGTGCTCATGTTTCGAAATCAATCGCGGACAGTTGGCTGGTGGAAAGTGCGTCTCAGGAGTTCTTGCGAGTCTTGGTCGGCATCAGATGTGCGGGAAAGTCGGACGGATTCTGTGCCTGATGGCAGTGTTCCGGACCGACAAACAGCTTCAGCTTTTTCAGCATCTGGCGACCAAGCTTATTCTTGGGCAGCATGCGTCGCACGGCTTCCCGCAGGATTCGCTCCGGGGCTGTCTGCCACACGTTCACGGCCGACCGAACACGCAGACCGCCAGGATAACCGCTATAGCTGGAGTACGTCTTGCCGGCCATCTTGGTTGAGTAGTAAGGCACTTCCGGGTGAGCCATTTCGCCGCCCGTGAACGCCACTTTTTCAACGTTGGTCACCACAACGCAACCACCACAGTCAACATGCGGCGTGTAGGTCGCCTTGTGCTTGCCCATCAGGATGGTGGCGATCTGAGTCGCCAGACGGCCTACGATCTGACCTTCCGCGTCGACCGTGTACCAGTCACGCAGATCTTCGGCCTGTTCTTTCTTGGCCATCCAAGTTTTTGCGAGCATCGGCATCGCTGATTCACCTTATTCCCGGAGGAAAGAGACAATGTGTGTGTCAGATCAACAAACGACGGACAGAAAATCCGCGTCTGGGAACCAAAGTATGGGGCGGTCGCAGGCAATTGGCAGTCGACCGAGGAGGAAATCCTCGGGAATTGGGCCGAAAGAGAACCTGCAAACGCGTCAAATTCCCTGATTCATCGGCAGGGCTGCGACAGAAGTGCAGGAATTTAGCGACTTTATTCCGGACAATCAACGTTCTGTCGCGAGAATTGTGCGGCTTTCAGCACACAAAATGACCGAGGGGCTGGACGACTTGCCAGTCGTCGTAGTGGCTCCCCCAACCGCCGTAATCCGCAGGATTTATCGCTCGTTTAAACCCCTGTGAGGCCATGCGACGGACGTCCGACCGCCCTCAACCGGCCCTCAACCGGCCGTCTGCACGGCCGCTCACCGCCAGTTCTGGCCCGGCGGCACAATCACCCGGACACGGGGCCGCTGCTCAAACTGGCCCCGCCCCATCCACCAGGCAATGGCGTATCCAAAGGCGAAACCGCCCGCATGAGCCCACCAGGCAACTCCCGCCGCCTCAGCGCCTCCCATGGAAAAGGAGCCCTGCAGCAGCTGAATCACAAACCAAATCCCCAGAAATAAGGGAGCTGGCACGACGATCAGCTGCAGGATGAACAGGATCGGAATCAGCGTGGTCACCCGGGCGTGGGGATACAGATACATGTACGCCCCCATCACGCCAGCCACCGCGCCGCTGGCCCCAATGGTCGGAACAGGCGACTGTGGCTGAAATGCGAAATGCGTGAGGCTGGCCGCTATTCCGCTGCCCAGATAGAACACCAGATATCCCGTTTTGCCGAAACGGTCTTCCACGTTGTCGCCAAATATGTAGAGAAACCAAACGTTTCCCAACAGGTGCATCAGGCTGCCATGCAGAAAAACGCAGCTGAGAATGGTGGTGTACGGATGGAAGGCCGAGGGGGGAATCGGCTGTTCCACCACGCGTCGCTGCACCCCAAAAGGCGTCCGCTGCAGGACTTCCCTCGCGACCACAATTTCTTTGTCCGGTGCGGACACCCGCGCGGGAATCATGCCGTACTGCTCAACCAGCCCGTGGGGATCGCTCTGCTGCAGAACAAACACCAGTGCGCAAGCGGCAATCATCACATAGTTGACGACGGGGGTCGTCCGGGACTGGATGTCATCTCGCAGCGGAAACACTTTGCAGCCTTAGATCACTCCAGGAATCCATGAAAAAGGAGCGTTCAGGCCAACGCCCGACGCTCCTTGATGATCCGCTCTGACGCCGGGAAATTCACCGTCCGGGCAGTCAAATGTACTGTTGCAAAGTTACCCCACAGGGACTTGAACCCCAACTTTCAGAACCAGAATCTGACGTGCTACCAATTACACCATGGGGTAGGGTGGTTTTGCGGTGTCGACCACAGTGAGCGGAAATCTAGCAATGGATTCCGCCGGTGTAAAGAATGAAAGCCGTTTCATCCCAGGGAACGACGTATCGTGTCGTTGAGATTACTGGGACAATTCTCTATACCCGTGGTTCGAAGGAATCTTCGACTTTTCTGAAGGAAGTTCGACCGCGTTTTTCTGCAAATCCCAGTGGGAAAAGGAAATCGCCGCCGGTCGGCCCGGCACCTGACGATCTGCGCCCCGTCCCAACAATCCTCCACGTCGAGCCATCATGTCAGAATCAAACAGCAACGAATCGGGCGAATTCGAGAACCCTCAGTATGCACTCACCGAGGACGGCGTGCTGAAGGTTTACAGCGTCGGAGAAACGACCGTCCTGGGTTTCGGAGGCGAGGATGTTCCCTCGGAATTCAATGCCGCCATGTATCGAGCCGCCATTTCCGATTTGCTGATTGCCCACAAATCGATCGTTGTGGCCTTCGACCTGACCGGCGTGCAGCTCGTTCCCAGTGGTATGCTGGGCCTGCTGGTGTCGCTGAAGAAGCTCGATGGTGTGGAACCGACCGTACAGATCTTCAATCCCTGCGATGACGTGCGGGAAGTGCTGCGAATCACGCGCATCGACACAATGATCGAAGTGCACGAAGTCGACGTCTAACGCTGCGGATCAGGCTCGCCTGCTGTTGACGGCCCCGCCCCGGGGTAGCAGCGTGTCACTCGACCTTCAGATTGGTTCTGGCTATGCGTCCCGCACTTTCGCAGAACAAGACCCTGAGGATGCTGACCCTGTGTGGGCTTTATGTCGCCCAGGGTGTGCCATGGGGGTTTGTCACGATTACCTTTGCGGCGTGGCTCGCTGAGGACGATCAGGGACTAACCACAGCAGAAATTGGTCCCATCATGGCGGTCGCCTCGCTGCCATGGTCATTCAAGTTCCTCTGGGGGCCGATCATGGATCGGTTCACCGTCAAGCGTCTGGGCAAGCGACGGCCGTGGATTATCTTTGCCCAGGCGATGGCGATTCTCGTGCTGGGAAGCATGGCGTTTTTTGACGACCTTCCCGGCATGGTCTGGACGGAGACTCCGGACGCGTCCATCTGGAAACCGCTGTACTGGCTGGTCCCGGGACCTCTGGCGGCCCTCATTCTGCTGGCCAATATGTTTGTGTCCATTCAGGATGTCGCCGTCGACGCGCTGGCGGTTGATCTGCTCGAAGAAAAAGAACGCGGGATCGCCAACGGTCTGATGTACGGCAGCAGTTACTTTGGCACGGCTCTGGGAGGAGCCGGACTGGGTTACGTGGTCAGTCAGTTCGGCATTCAGGCGGGCATCCTGGGTCAGGCCGTGATTCTGGCGGTGATTATGGTGCTGCCGGTGATGTTTCGTGAACGCCCCCATCCGGACGGAATCGGACAGGCCCCAACAAAACACAGCCTGCCCGCTGCGACGGCTTCGGCCGATGGAAGCCCCTTTGCTGCGCCTGCAGAATCAGCCACGTCACCTGTCGCAAAGGAATCAGAGCAGCCGCCTGCGACGGTGGAAAGCGGCTCACTAATCCGTGATCTGCTGCGCGCCTTCAGTCTGCGGGCTACGATTCTGGGCGTTTTTGTGGCGCTGGGAGTAAAAATTGGCATCGGCGTCCTCACGACCGTCTTTGTGGACTATCTGATGAAAGACGGCGGCTGGACCCAGGAGCAGTACAGCACGGTCACTGGCGGCTATGCGGTGCTGCTGGGATTAGCAGGCTCTGCCATCGGTGGATTGCTGGCCGACCGACTGGGTGCGAAACCAGTGATTGCCACAACGTCGATCGTGGTGGGGCTGATGTGGATCGTCTTTGGCCTGATGCCGAACTCGCTCAGCAACAAGTCACTGGTCACCGCACTGCTGATCAGCCAGGAGTTTACCTTTGCCGTGCTGTCTGTCGGCCTGTTTTCGCTGTTCATGGCAGTCTCGTGGCCCCGCGTGGCGGCCACGCAGTTTACGACATACATGGCGCTCATGAATGGTTCGACGGCAATTGGCAGCTACCTGGCAGGGGTAATCGGCGAATCGATGTCCATCTACCAGGTGCTGATCATGGCCGGTGGCCTGCAGATTGTCATGATACTGCCCGTGCTGTTCATCGACCCACGACAGACACGGCGGATACTGGGACACAACTGACGGAGCTGTCGCGCATGTCACGCAACACGAATGGATGGCAGAACATCGACCATGCCGGTGCCTGCGTTTGCTGCCTGTGATCGGAATCCTTAATCGGCTGGACGCAGACGGTAGAAGCCTCCACCGGCTGTGACATACAGCACGTCTCTTTCGGCACCGGTACCAAAGCAGCAGTTGGTCGGCAGTTCCGGCGTGGCCACAAAAAACAGCTCTTTGCCGTTCTCATCAAATTCTGCAATACCGAAGCGTGCTTCCGATCGCACGGCGGCCCACAGGTGCCCGTCGGCCGCCACCGTCATGCCGTCGATTCCCGTTTGTTTTCCAAAGTCCTTCAGGACGCGCCGCCCCGACAGCGCGCCCTGGTCATCACGATCGAAGACGTTGAGTGTCATGCGTCCCATTTTGGCAGAATCGGTACTGCCCTGTCCGGTTGAACCGTTATTGGTTTCCGCCACGTAAACGCGACGTTCGTCCGGGGACACATGAACCCCGTTGGGTTTCTCGATGCCTGTTGTAGCGCGCGTGAGCACCTTCGTTTGCGGGTTGAAGTGGAACACGCTTTGATGATCCAGCTCAATTGGCTCCGGCCCCACGTACCGGGGATCGCTGAAATAGATGGTGTCGTCGGACAACACCACCAGGTCGTTGGGAGAGTTCAGCCGGCGTCCGTTAAACGTCTCGACCACCGGAATGATGGCCCCATCGGCCGACACGCGACACAGGGCCATCGCCCCGCCATTCGCCCCACAGCACGCCCACAGGCGATCCTGAGAGTCAAAATACAGCCCGTTGCTTTTGCGACTGTCCGCTGAATACACAGTCACCGCGGCGGTGCGCGGATCGAACATCAAAATCCGACCCGGCACGTCTGGGTCTCGGGCGATATCACTGAAGAACACCATGCCGTCAGATCGTACGGCCACGCCTTCGGTGAATTCGCCTTCGTTCCACAGCAGCTGCAACTGCGGTTCGCGGGCCACAGCGGACGATGAAACGGCGACAAACAGACAAACAGCAGCGGCAATGCAACGACGCATGATAGACTTTCCCAACGAGAACTACTGCCTGATCTGGTAACAGACAACAACTTCCTGGTCCCGCAGATAAAGTCGGCCATCGGCAATGACCGGATGGGTCCAGATCTTTCCCTTTTCGGCCCGCTGTTCTGTCTGCGGGCTGATTGTCACGCGGCCATGCTCCTGCCAGCCTTCCGGAGAAGCCGAGATCAGCGCACAAGTGCCCGATCGTTCGTCCAGGCAGTAGAACATGCCGTCTGCAAACGCAACCGCTCCTTTGCCCAGCTTGCGTTTTTCATTCCACACCATTTCTCCGGACTGTAAATCCTGGCAGACCCAGCCTGGACCATCGCTGTAACCGTAGATGTGATCACCCACAAGAATCACACCGCCGTGATGATTCTTCATCACTTTGTTGTCATAGACCTGCTCCACGTTGTTCTCAGCATCCACGGCCAGCAGCATGCAGCCGGCCCCATAACCGGATGTGATGTAGACGCTGCCACTGCGATAGATGGGGGTCGGAATCACGGCCGTGCGACCGCCTGGCCAGTCGGCCTGCCACATCAGCCTGCCGTCCGCATCCAGACCAAACACCTTTTTCATGGTGAGCTGGATGTACTGCCGCTTACCAAAGTGATCAACGGCGATGATGGATGAGTAGTGCGCCTTCTCGGTCATATCTGACGACTGCCAGATTTTGTCACCGGACTTCAGATCAAAGCAGACCACGGTGCCCTGGTCTCCACCAGGCGTGACCAGCACGCGATCGCCATCAATCAGTGGAGATTCGCTGTAGCCCCAGAACGGCACACTGCCTCCCAGATCCGTCAGATCGGCTTTCCACTTGACCGCCCCGTCCTCTGCCGAACAGCAGACAACGCCGCCGCGACCGCCAATGGCGACAATCAGGCCATCCACATAGGTGGGTGTGCTGCGGGGTCCGTCACCCCAGCCGTTCTTCAGCCGCTCTCCCACTGGCGTGCTCCAGACCTGCTTTCCAGTCTTCGCATCCAGCGCCATGACATACTCGCTGTCGTCATCCGCGCCCATTGTGAACAGGCGATCGCCGACAACGGCAAACGACGAGTAACCGATGCCCGCATCGGATGACGTCCAGATGACTTCGGGACCACCTTCCGGCCAGGCGTCCAGCAGGCCCGATTCTGTAGAAATGCCATCACGCTGGGTGCCTCGCCAGGTTGGCCAGTCCGCCGCACCGGCGGTGCCCATCAAAAGAACGCAGAGGCAGGAGACAGTTGACTTCATTTTTTCACCCGATTGCAGACGTCAGCTTACACTAGGGAAGGGTTTCCTCAACGGAATCATCCTAGCAGTTTTCCACCGTCCGTTAAGCGCCCAGCAGTATTCCATGCGATTCGGTACTGGGTGACTATGGTTGTCAGGTGACCAGGCGGTGACCTACAACACGTTTGCGTGGCTGCCTTCGCCCGCCCGAACTGCCTGTTCTGTTCTTTGTGGATCCTTTATGAACGCCCTACTGCGCACACGTCTGATTCAGTTTTCCAAAGCTCTGATCAACCAACAGTCAGCTCACGTCATTGTGGAACCTCAACAGCCGGCTTCCGGCTTCTGGTTTGGGGGCGGCAATATGATCAAAGATGCCGATGGCGTCCTGTATGTGGTCGGACGATTTCGCAATGCAGGTGATTCACGGACCGGCATCGCGGCGGGCACCCGGGGGCTGGAACTGGCCATATTTCGCTCCGCCGACGGCGGGCAGTCCTTCCAGAAGGCGGTGTCCTGGGACAAAGCGGCCCTCAACAGTCCCGATGGGCAGGTGTTGTCGATCGAAGGTAGCTGCCTGCGCCAGACGGACGAGGGGGTCGAACTATTCGTTTCGACAGAAAAATCGGGAATCGCGTACCCGGAACCGGTTCGCGACTTTCTCAAACCCGGCGCCGGTGTCTGGACGATCGATGCTCTGAGGGCGGCGGACATTTCGAGCCTGGTTGTTTCCGACGTGCGGCCGGCGCTTGCCAGTGACCTGCCAGAACACCTGCACGTCAAAGACCCGTTTTTCTGGTCAACAAAACAGGGCGACCGTCTCGGATTCTGCAGCCATCCGTTTGGCTGGTCGAGTTCCAACACGGGCGTGGCAGATCTGCCAACAGACGGCACTCCGGTCTCGCAGGTGCAGCACGAAATCTTTCCACGGGGAACCACGTGGGACGTAGCGATGACCCGGGGCACCTGTGTGCTGCCGGTCCCCAAAGTGGGCGCGTTCGCTGAAGACGATTTTCGCCTGCTGTTTTACTGCGGTGGTGAATGCCTGCGGCCACTGGACGAACACACAACTGCTGTGAAACGACCGCGTGGTTACAGCTGCGAAGAAATCGGCGGTGTGGCGTGCTACCAGAACGACGACCTGACCACGGTGGTCAGACTCTCCGATCTGCTGCCCCTGTTCATTAGTCCTTACGGAACCGGCTGCAGCCGCTATGTGGATGTGCTGGCGACACAGGATGGCTTTTACGCGACGTGGCAACAGTCTCAGGAGGATCTGTCACAGCCACTGGTGCTCAACTTCCTCTCCCGAGAGGAAGCAGAGGCGATCCTGGCGGGGGAATAATGATGGCAGTCACGCGTTGTCAGGCCAGTTGATGGAATCATACTGCCCGGCGTTCCACCAGGTGAATGCGCACCATCGTGCTGCGGCAAATTGCCCCACTGCTTCAGCCCGTCACCCTGGCTACATCTGGCCGCCCTTCGTAAATCAGGCCAAAACAGGGGCGTTTCCCAGCATTTGCGAGAAAACTCTGTGGTAATACATCACTGGTCGTGAGGCGTCTCGCAATTGGCACAACCGTTGCATGCATGACCTGGACCTCTTCCCCCAAGGTATCAGGAAACTCAGCTATGTTGCGGAAAACCACTGCGTGGTCCATCCTCGCCTGCGCGCTCTGTTTGGCAGCCCCCAGCTCACACGGTCAGTATTCGACGTACACCCGTCAGCATTACGGTGGGACATACACGGTGCCAACTTACACAACCCCCGCTTACTCAGCGGGCGTGAATTCGTACGGCTACCGTCAAAGCGACAGCTACCAACCACGATACTCTTCAGGGTCTCGCACATACGGTCATGTCCGCCGTTCGAGCTATGGGAACTCCTCGTATCAGACCTCGCCATATCGAAATTCGTCATATCGAAATTCGTCATATCGAAATTCGTCCTACCGTAATTCCACTTACGGCCAAGCTCGGTCATCCTATCCACTGAGCGACTTCCGCAATCTCAACACCGCCTCTCCGGGATACTACACAACCTGGCGAACCGCATCGGGAACCTCCCGCAACGGTTACCTTGCCGCCGACGGCAGTCGCTGGACACTGATGCAGAACACCGGTCGCGTTCACGTCGATGGCTCGGGAAACCGCCACCGTCTGTCCGATGAAACGGGAAGTCAGCTGGCCTGGAAAATTGAACGAGACGGCGCGCCGTCCAGGTCTGCCTGGATTGCTCGGGACGAAAAAACGGGGAGCCTCTCCATTCTGTATCGCCGGCCACAGATCACCGATGACACGCGTTTTTATCCAGCCACAGTGAAACTCGATGGTGGCAAAGTCACGGCCGTATCGTGGCGGATCAAGCCCGAATGGGCCGATCAGGCCGGCATCGTGAAAGGACACAGCACGCCCAGCCTGCCGGTGGCCTCCTACCGGCCCACCACCCAGGGCTATGTCCGCGCCAGCCAGTCGGATCTGCTGGCCGCCCGACAGGCCATCCAGCAGTCATATGCCGGCAGCACAAGTGTTCGCCCGATGAACGCACAGCAGACGCGGCCCTATGACAGCGTGCCTCAGCCGACAACAGTGCCGGCTGTTCAAAAGGACAGCTCGCTGAGCCTGACGGTCAGTGAGTGAGGTCGGGCTCCGTCGATATTGACAATCTCATACGTGACTGTCGGATCATCGGCTGCCGTATCAAACGTGATCAGACCAAACGACTGCAGCTTGTTGTAGCTGAAGATGGCTCCCTTCTTTTCCATCGTCGGGTGCACATGCTGATTGGTCAGACGCGATGAGTTGAATTCGTAAAATCCGTAGCCGTTCGGGCGTTCGATCTTCCACGCGTCCGAGCGGTGACGATCCGCGGAGACCAGCAGCACTCCTTCGATCTGCTGCTGTTCAATAAAGCTCAGAATCTGTTCGTGTTCCTGCTTGTAGCCGTTCCACGTGTCCAGACTATCCCCTTTGGTTCGGAAGTCCCAGGGAACCGAAGAACACAGCACCTTCACCCGAGCAGTCGACTGCTGTAACTCCTGCTTCAGCCACGCCAGTTGCACGGGACCCAGCATCGATCGAGGAGTCTTGCGGGGGCTGGTGCGGTAGTAGCGGCAATCCAGCATAATGAATTCGACATCGCCGACGGAAAAAGAATACCAGCAGCCAGGCTGCGCGTCGCCGCCGCCATACGCAGGGTTCACCCAATTCTGGCGGTAGATCGGAAAGACCCAGTCCTTTTTCCAGAACGGCACACTGACATCCGGGCCTCCCCAGCTGTCATTCGTGCTGAAGTCGTGGTCATCCCAGATGGTGTACACAGGGACGCTGGCAGTTAGCGCACGCCACTCAGGTCGTGACTGCCGCCGCTGATACGTGTACTGCTGCATCAACACAGATTCCGGATCGTCGATGTAGACATTGTCGCCCAGCAACAGCAGCAGGTTGGGATCGCAGTCAGAAATCGTATTCCACATGCGTTCGTTGTGCGGCACGTAACCAGCACCGCCTCCAAAAGCGACAGTGAATTTCCCCGGCCGGCCAGCATTAGCAAAGGTCTCAAACTGCTGACGGTCGCTGTAATGCCACACACCGTCACCAATGCGAACGGCATAGTGATACTGCGTAGTCGGCTCCAGGCCGTCCACCGTGACCACTGCCGTGTAGTCATCGCGGGCGTGAGAATTCGCCGGTTGACTGTAAACGGGACGCTCAAAATTTGCAGACGTACTGACCATAACCTGCACGTCGGACTCTGTCGCCGTTCTCACCCAGAACGAGGCGCGAGACGCCGTCACGTTGCCAAGCAGCGGACCGTGAACTGGTCGATCACCAAAGGTTCTGAACAGTTTTTGCAGCAAATCCGACTGCCGCAGCGGCTCCAGCAGTTTGCGCGGCCCCGCGACCAGCCGCCCGGGTGGCAGCCCAGCCTCGAGCGACCGCTGCAAATACGTCTCCGCCTTCGCGCCGTCTCCGGCCTGAGCCTGCAGCACGCCCAGCATATACAGCGTCTCCGCGTCACCGGGATGTTTGATCAGGTAGTTCTCCAGAAACTCCTCTGAACGCTGTCGTTCTCCCTGCAGAATGAATCTCAGTGATGCCTGATGGACACGCTTGTATTGGTCTTCTTTGCGAAATGAGAAGTCTGGTTTCGGGCGACTCGCGCCTCCCAGGTCGTAGTCATCAATTGGCTGTCCGGCCAGAGTCCCGCAGGTCAGCACCCCGATCAGCATTCCCACCACCTGAAGCCTGGTCATTGGCAACCTCGCTACTTCGTTTTCAGTCCGTTCGCACACTCAGCAAATGAAGTCTAGCGTGAGGTCGACTCTCAGGGGAGTCAGTCGCGGCACTGACTGACAGCGGCTGGTCGCAACAGTGTCATTGTCTCGCATGCCCGCGCAGGGGCGAAGCCGCGCAGGCGACGAAGGCAGAAACGCACCGCAGAGGTGGCTGTCAACCCGCAGTTGAGGACTCACCGGGGCTCAACGCCAGTTGCGTCGGGGGATCGAGTCGCGAATCACTGATCGGATCCGTCAAATGTCGGCGATCTTTGATCACGCGCGCCGGCACGCCGACCGCCACGGCGTAATCGGGAATCGGACTGAGCACGAGCGCTCCGGCGCCGATCACACAATGACGCCCCACGCTGGCAGCGACAGTGGCTCGTTCTCCAATCCATGAATCGCAACCAATGGTAATGGGCTCGCAGGCACCCTGCTGTTCACGGACCGGGACATCCAGCCGTCCAATGCCGTGCTGGCGGCAGCCATTCATGATGGAAACATGTGATGCAATCAGAACGTCATCGTCAATCTGCACATCGCCAATCGAGCAGTAGTTTCCGATGTAGGTGGAGTTTCCGACTTCGGCGCTGCTGTGAGAAAACAAAGTGCCAAACGACACACAGGCATCGCGTCCGCAGCGCGCCAGCGTCCAGCTGAAGAACGCCTGTCGCAGCAGGACGCCCGGTGTTCCAGGGATCAGACTGAAGGCCTGCGACCAGCCGGTGATGGCCGTATCTTTGCCTCCCGCAGCACGCAGCGCAAGACAGGCGGCAACAGCAGGCAGCACCATCACATGGGCGACAATCACCAAAGTGCGTTTGATCAGTGACTTCATGATCAGACTTCCACGAGTTCTTCAGTGACAGGTTCAGGGACTGGCTCTGGTTGCCGTTCAGCGGGCAGCGAGCCTCCCTGTCGTTTGTGTTTCAGCCATGTGACGGCAAATTCCAGCCCCTGTTTTCCAAACAGCACAGCGCTCCACATCGCACACACCAGCACCGATGCAGCAATCTGAGCCACCGGCCCGATGTGCGGGAAGCAGGCGTAGCGCAAAATGACATACGTGGCGATGAACGCGGACGTGGTGCCGGCAAATCTGAGCCACGGGTAATTCAACTTCATCGCGCGTCGGCACATGAACAGAATTGTAAACGAGTACGTCGCATACGTGATCACTCCAGCCCACGCAGCTCCCCAGGTGCCAAGAACGGGTATCAGTGCCACATTGGCCCCGAAGGTGACCACGACACCACCAATGGCAGCAGGCAGCATCAAACGAGTGCGTTTGGTCAGCAGCGACGGCACCTCAAACATGAAACTCAGACCAAACACGTAAAAGCCAAGCAACACCACAGAAATCAGGTCCATGGCGTCTCCGTACGCTTCCGGAGTCAGCATCGGCAGCACGGGATGCACACACAGACTGGCCCCCAGCAGCAAAATCCCCAGCCCACTGGTGAACCAGCCGAAGACGTCTTCGAAGATATGTCGGGCGCTGGGCAAACGCTCGATGTCGTAAATTGCGACGTGCCAGATGGAAATAAACGGCAGCAGGCAGAGCGTATTGACAGCGAATCCAATCTTGTGGGCAAACGAATACACGCCCACTTCACTCATGCTCTCCCAGATACGCAGGAAGTAGCGATCCGCTTCGTGCATCAGCATGCTGCCGAGGGCCGTGAACACCAGCGGTGTTGCAAAGCGGTACATCTGCCAGCCGATGTCTGTGTTGATCCTGTAGCCACCACGTGTTTTGACGAACACGCACATCAAAATGGACGTGTGCAGGACGGTGGCAATCAGGTTGCCGACAAGCAGACCTTCGACCCCCATTTTCATTCCGGCGATCAACCAGACATTCAATCCGATATTCACCACCAGCCGTCCAAGAGAAATCATCACAAACACACCGGACATCTTCAGCACGCGCAGGTAGTTGTCCAGAATCATGCCCAGAACGGTGAACCACATCGTGCCGATCGCCAGCAGATAAAACCACGCTCCCTGCGTAATCTCAGTTCCCAGCGTCAGATCAGCCAGGGTCTGGCGGCCCAGAATCATGGGCACCGCCAGCACAGAGGCCACAACGAATACCATGGTCAGTCCGGTCCACCAGACGCCGTCATGATGCTGTTCGTCGTCTCCGTCAAAGTGGTGGCGTGTGACCGCGCTGATCATCCCACCGGCGATAAACGTGGACAGAATGGCGCACGTCAGATCCAGAATTCCCACAACACCGTAGTCAGCCGTCGTCAGCGCGTGCGTGTAAAACGGCAGCAGCAGGACTGACGTCATGCGAGTGAGGATCTGCCCGATCATATAGACCGAGGAGTGTTTCAGGAGATCGCGAACAGGTTTCATTCATCCGTTCCGGACAGGTGACGCAGGATGCGTGGAAATATGCTGAAAACACAGTGGAAAAACGTCAGGAAACCCCAACAGCAGCAATCTGTGCCTGGTCGGCTGAGCGCCGCTGCGCGTTCGGCTGAGTCCGGTTCTCTCCGACGGGCGGACGTTCCAAGACCACCCAGATGTAGGCAGTAAAGAACTCACGCAGTAGCGGAACTTTCAGCAGTGGTGTCGTCCATGCGGCCCACTTCGAACTGAATCGTTCGGAGTGAACGCGGAAGTCGAGTGACGACTCGTCGAACACCCGTTCAAAATCACGAATCAGATACTTGTTGAGATAGTCTGTGGGAATCGTCGAGTAATCGAACTTGTCCGCGAGGCGTTCTCCCTGCTCATCGAAATCGTGCATATTGGGCCGGTAGAAATCGGACTGATAAATCCGACGACACACTCGCAGCATGGACGCTTCACCAAACACCACGTGTGCCCAGGGCACGGGCATCGTGGACCACAAATGCGGCGCGAAAGGGTGATACCAGCCCCAGGTGCCAATCAGCATGCGTCCGCCGGGCCTGAGCACGCGATAGCACTGTTCCAGAATGGGAGCCGGACAGGCAACGTGCTCGAATACGTCGTAGCAGAAAATCGTGTCGATCGACTCATCCCGCACGGGGAGTTCTGTGGTGGACCCCACCCGAAACTCCAGATTCTCTTTCGTATGGTTCTGCTGTGCCTGCCGAACGGCCGGTTCGTCAATATCAACGCCCACCACTCGGCGTGCTCCGGCGTCCAGATAGCCGCCGGAAATCGCACCGTCGTAACATCCCAGATCAAGAACCACCTGATCGCGGTAAGGCACCTGATAACGTTCAGCTGCATCCAGAACCCGGCGGACACACTGCCTCCGGTAGTCCGCATAGCTGTCGCTGTCAGCAAGCGCGTCAGACATTTCTTCTGACTGCCCCATGTTGCGGGTGTACATTCGCTTGGCGATTGCGAACAGCAGATCGTCAGCCAGTTTCATCGAGCCGTCCCGTGCAGAGTCACAGATGGTGAAATCGTTGTACCGGATCAACAAAGCCGGTCTCTGTCCTGCGGTGTTTCCCAATGTCAACTCGCCAGGACGCATCCATCGCCGGAAGGGTAGGTCGCAAACCGGGGTAGCTGGCAGAAACCAGCGTGATTCAGCCCCTCGAAAGCGAATCGGTGGCAGTGGTTTTCCGATCGTGACCTTTCTACCAGCCTCTTCAGCCTGTTGCCGCGGAACATCACCTGAGAAAAGGCGGCCTGTGAGTCGGCACCAGCCATCAGACGGGCAAAGCGCGGTGTTTGAATCCACCGACGTGTCTGCACGACCGTTACAGCCGCTGCAATACGGTGTCGATCACGGTGGCGACGGAAATCCAGTACACGAATTCGCCGGCGATTGCAGCGTGTGCGACCTAGCTTCCAACCGACAGTCGCGGGCTCACGCTGCGCTATTTGACTGCCGGCGCTCAACAGATCACTGGAAAGAAACCACGATGACCAACACAGCCACTGCAAAACCTGAAAACCCGTTCCTGGCTCGGGGAGACTATTCGCCCGAATCTGTCCAGTTGATGCGGGCCATGAGTCGCTACCGAAGGGAAACGGGCAGCCAGTTCTCCACGCCCGCTCAGGTGCTTGCGGTCGTCAAAAGCATTGGGTTTGAATTGCCCTCAGAGATGTCAGACGACGATCAGGTACGTCTGTTTGCTTTGGCCATGGAACGCTACAAGGCCATGGAAAAAATCTCACACCCCACATGTGACGACGTCCTGAAGGTCGTGCGCCGGCTGGGATTTGTCCAGGCGGAGCCTGAGGCCGCCTTTTCGGTCGAAGGGCTTCCAATCGATCGACGCCGACGCGAGGAAGACTCGCGGGAAGACAAGTCTGAACGCCGAGCCTCGCTGGAGCCCAGCCCACAGGAGATGCTCGATCTGACAGAAGAGGAACACGAGTTTCTGGATCAGCTCAAGCATCTGCGGGAAGTCACCGGCCGCCAGTTCGCCTCGTCCGAAGAGTTGCTCAGCATCCTGTGGGACCTTGGCTATCGTCCGGTCAACGAAGAGGGCTACCTCGAAGAATGGCTGGCCGAAGACGCCCGCTGCGCTGCCCAGGCGGCGTTCACCGGGGCTGTGGAAGCTCGCCTGGCCAGCCAGAGCGACGGGCAGTTTCTGACATGTCGCGGCATCTTTGAAATCATCGACCACATTGGATTTCGCCGGGACTAGCGGCTGCGGCCACCTATTCTTCCTGCTTCCATAATGAGAGCCAGACTTTGCTTTTCTGGGGCCTCCCTAACTCTGAAAGCCGCATTGTGCACGCCAAAACCAAGCCTGAAATTGAAGTTCTCGAACCACTGCTGCTCATGTCAGCCTCCGGTGTGGATATTGATGTCGCTGATTTCAGCGCCGCCGACATTCAGACCACGGATGCCGCAGAGGCTGTCGTCGAAGGTGGTGGCGGCGATGACCTGCTGATCGCCACTGGCGGCACCAACGTGCTGCAGGGGGGCACCGGTGACGATGTTCTGATGTCGCTCGGTGGCACCAATTTTATGCTCGGCGGGGAAGGTAATGACACGGCCGCCTACTCCGGCAGTCAGGCCGACTACGTCATTGAAGACCAGGGGTTCGGCATTTTGGCGGTGACCAGTGAAACCGGAAAGGACTTCCTGACGGGGATCGAGTCCATACGCTTCAGTGACGGAGTGGTCAACGTGGCACAATGGCTCAGTGGAGATCAGTCGACTGAGTCAGGCAGCTCCGCCGTGTCCGAATCACTTGCACCGGAGCCGGCAGAGCTCGCGCCGGAACCGGTGCTGGAGCCACTCCTAGCCGTCGACATTTCTGCCGTTCCTGAAACGGCGCCGACAGCGCCCCCTGCACCAGACGCGCCTCCTGCACCAGACGCGGCCGCTGCGACACCGGAGACCGCGGCCGTTTCCGCAAATCCTCCGTCCGTCTCTTCCCCCTCAGGCAGTGACACGGGTGAATCCATTGCAGCCACGGGAGCGGCCGTGTCTGTGGAAGCTGCCGTCAGCGGACAGCAGTCTGAAACAGTGGTTCACTACGCCGAGACCAGTGAAGTCACTCTCGTACAGGCCTGCGAAGCCGCCCCGGATCCTATTCCCTATCTGGCCGAACCAGCCGGGGAGAATGACGCACCGGAAGCGAATAACGAATGTGTGAAACTGGAGGTCAGTGTCGAACAAACCGGTGAGAAGACTGAACGGCAGACGATCCAGCTGTCAGAATCCAGTTCCGAAACCATCGAGCTGAAGGTCACAGAAGGCACGGGCAGGGTATTTGACTTCAACGCCACCACCACTGTACTGACGGAAGATGTCTGGTTCCTGGAGAATGACACGCCGGTGGCCGAAGACGAATTTCAGGTCACCACGGCAGACGACGGCCGGGATGATGCCAACTCGACAATCAACCTGCTCACCAATGATACAGATCAGTTTGGCAGTGACCTGGTCATCAGCGCGGTCGCAGGCAGCGCGAACAACATCGGCCAGTGGGTACCTGGCAGCAACGGTGGCGTGTTTCAGATCAACGCTGATGGCAGCTTCAATTTCTCCGCGGAAGGCGAGTTCGATGCCCTGGGCTCAGGCGAGTCTGCTCAAACAGAACTGGAGTATCTGGTCGATGACGGCAACGGCGGCACAGACACCGCAAAAATCGTCATGCGAATTGATGGTGAGCAGAATGAGTGCCCCATCTGCGTCCGGGAACAAAAGTTCATCGTGGAGTTTGCCTACAACAACGGCGACGGCCGTGAAGTCACCATCGATCTGTCCGACAGCATCCGCGACGCCGATGGAGACGACCTGACGTACGAATTGAATTTCGCCGAGTCGTATCAGCTCGAGGGCACCAAAGGGAAACCAGGGTTCTTCGGGTGGAAGGTCAACAGCTTCGATCCGCAAACCGGCGAGCTGAATCTGCAGGTATACACCGAACAGCGTGACAACTGGCAGTACGATGCCTACAAGATCTCGGACATTTTCGTCGGCGGTCGCAACGCCTACACGCCGTTCAGCTTTACCGCCACCGACACCTCCGGCATGAGCGTGGACTGCCAGTTCGGTCTGCGGGTGCAGGACGTGGACTACGATTCCCCCGTCGCTCTGGACCTGAATGGAGACGGTGAAATTGGTGTCACAGGCCAGACGACGTCCATCGATAAGTCGGGCATCACGGACATCGGCCGAACGGTCGAATTTGACATCGACAATGACGGCGAAAAGGACACGATCGAGTGGTTCGCCGGAGACGGAGACGGCATTCTGGTGGACAACCGCGACGGCAATGCGGCTGCAGAAATGGACGGTGGACGGCTGTTTGGGGACGAAGGCGGAAAGTACGCCAACGGCTATGAAAAACTGGCGGAACTGGATTCCGACAGCAACGGCGTCCTGGAAGGAAGCGAACTGGATGGCCTGGAAGTCTGGGTGGACGACGGCGACGCACAGGTGGAGTCCGGTGAGTTCCGCACGCTGCAGGATCTGGGAATTTTCCGTCTGAGCACCACCATGTCAGTCGTGAACGATGTTGATGGACGCGAACTGATGCAGTCATCCGCCACCATCAACGTGGAGGCTGCCCGGATGGTGGAGTACAGTCTGTCCGGCGCGGACGCGGCACTGTTTGAAATCAATCAGTCCACCGGTGAAGTGTGCTTCAAATCCGCTCCGGACTATGAGCAGCCACAGGATGCAGACGGCGACAACATCTACGAACTCACGCTGCAGCGCGTGGTCAACGGTCGTACGATTTCTCAGACAGTGGAAATTGCGGTCTGTGACAAAGTGGCCACTAACACGATCAATCAGGCCGCAGTGGCCAGCGGCAATGTCCTGGCCAACGACACCGATGCCAACGGCGATACGCTCACCGCCACACTCGTGACTGGTCCGCAGAATGGCACTCTCATTCTCAACTCCGACGGCAGCTATGAGTACCGCCCGAATGATGGCTTCACAGGCGTTGACACGTTTACCTACGAAGCGTCCGATGGCAACGGGGGCACCGACACAGCAGAAGTCTGTATCGACGTCATGCCGAACGACGGCTCCGACAACAACAGCCCTGTGGCAGAAAAAGACTTCAACACGACCAGCAAAGACGTCTCTGTCAGCGGCAACGTGGGGAGCAATGACACGGACGCCGACGGTGATCAGCTGACATTCTCACTGAAAAAATCAGCGCTGAATGGTGTGGTCGCTCTGGCCAGTGACGGTTCTTATACCTACACGCCGAACGCCGGATTCACGGGAACCGACACCTTCTGTTATCAGGTTGAAGACTGCAACGGTGGCGTCGACGTGGTGGAAGTCTGCATTCAGGTGGACGACACCACCAACATCATCGATGCCACGGACGATGAGTACACAACAAGGACCAACACTGATGTCAGCGGAAACGTGCTGGACAACGATGTGGACCCGGAAGGCGATCAGCTGCTGGTCACAGAAATGACGGATGTCCGGACCACGGCCGGAGGAACCGTCACGCTCAACTCTGACGGCTCATTCATCTTCCGCCCGGCCAGCGGTTTTACCGGTACCGACTCTTTTGTTTACGAATCGTCGGACAGCGCGGGCAATGTGACCACGGCCAATGTCGTGATCAATGTGGAACCTCTGAGCAATTCGCTTGTGGATGACATTTACACGACAGAAGCCGGGCAGGAAATCAGAGCGGACGTTACCGTAAACGACTCCATCAGCAGCCAGCGGACCAGCGTTCGCCTCGTCGATGGTCCCGACAATGGAACGCTGCTGCTGAACCGCGATGGCACGTTTCGCTACACGGCCAATGAAGGCTTTTCCGGCACCGACACGTTTCGCTATGCCGTGGGGTGCGGCGGTGCGGAAGTCGCCACTGTCACCCTGATCACAACGCAGGTGCAGTACGACACGACGTATAACGGATCGGGCATGGACGGGCTGGTCTGGGGCGACCCGCATTTCCGCGGCGATGATGGCGGATTCTACGACGTGCAGGGCGAAGCCGGACGCGTCTACAACCTGCTCAGTGACAGCGATCTGCAGCTGAATGCCCGGTTCATCTACTGGCAGGGCGAAGTGGCCGACGGCACCGTACTTGGTGCATTCGGGCTGACCATGGGCGATGACAGACTGGAAGTGGACCTGAACGGTGGATCGCTCAACGGCGATCCGCTGGAAGTCGGCACAACACAGACCACCAAAGGTTCAGTCAGCTACGACGGAACAGTCACCACCGTGGATACCGGTGACTATCTCCTGACGATGACTCGACAGGACGGCCTGTTTGCCCTTCGAATTAAGGTCGTGGATCCGTTCAGCGACCTGGTCGCACCGCACGGACTTTGGGGGCAGACCGTGGATGCCGATTCCGAAGCACGTGACGGTGACTTCTACAAGGACAACTACGAATACGGGCTGCAGGGCGGAGGAGCGCTGGATCGCATTGCGGATGACGGCAGCATCGTTCGCTCGGAACGCGGCGACATGACGGCCTACCAGTTGTATGAAACGGCGGGACTGTTCAGCACTTCCGCGCTGTACCCGGAAGGCAGTCCGTTCTTCCGCTTCGGCGCCGAGACGGGGACCGGCCTGACGCGGCTGTAAAGCGTGCCGCGTTGCCGTCAGCAAAGACAAGAGCGTGCCGCGGCACTGACGCGGCCCGCTCTGTTGTATTGCC
>JANSXP010000102.1 GCA_024742875.1 Planctomycetaceae bacterium
AGGAACCATGCCGGCATAGCTGGAGACCTGACGTCCGTTCTGAAAACGTTTGGGTTCATCCAGATACGCGACGATGATTTCCGCTGTCACTCGACCAACGCCGGGAATCGTCAGCAGACGCTGGATGTCGCTGTTGTCTTTGGCGAGATGTTCCAGTTTGCGTTCAACCAGTTTCTCCTGTTCACGGATGTAGGCGAGTTGATCAAGAAGCAAGTTCAGCTGACCGCGCCAGCGTTCTTCCAGTGTGCATTCCAGTAGTTGTTTGTCGTGCGATCTCATGAGATCACAAGCCGCTCTGGTCCAGCCGCACTTGCCGGATGGCAAAGGAGCGAGTCCCTGCGCCTGCCACAGGGCGCGAATTTCGTTTTGCAGGGTGACGCGTCGTTCCACAATGGACTGGCGAAACTTCAGCAGCGATCGTTTGGCTCGCGTGTTTCGAGAAGAGACGTGAACTGTGGGCAGTTGGTTCATCGCCGTGAGTCGAGCCAGTTTGAGGGCGTCGTCGCGATCTGTCTTGCGTTTGATCTTGGACCACCGCCATGCTTCTCCATTGGGGTTGGCGATGAAGAACGGCTGATCAAGTTCGTCACACAGGTCAGCCAGCCAGCCTGCCGCGGTGCAGGTCTCGAAGACCAGCACGTCTGCCTGGAACTGCTGAATCAGTCTGGCGAAGTCCTTTTTGAGTGTGTCCACGGTGACGAAATCCCAGTGCTGTGGTTGATCGGGTGACTGTTCGTAGAGGCAGGCAACCGTCTTGAACTTTCCCAGATCGAGTGCGAGAATCTTCATGCCGTGTGACCTTTCAACGTGTGATGTTGATGAGCGACTGCACTA
Source organism: Planctomycetaceae bacterium (assembly GCA_024742875.1). GTDB lineage: Bacteria > Planctomycetota > Planctomycetia > Planctomycetales > Planctomycetaceae > Fuerstiella. The sequence goes on from JANSXP010000102.1 coordinate 835, forward strand.
TGCAGCCAGCTCGTGTGCATCCCTGGGCGTCAGGTGTTAGCCTGACGCCCCAAACGGCTTTCGTGGATCGGTTGCATGAATGCGGAGCACGATCAGACATCACCGCCCAACAAGGTGCAGGGCAGACCATGACAAACGACGCACTTGGAAATCGGCTTCGCCCGCTTTTTGGTCCATCCATAAACCTCAAATCGGACGACGAGTTCCAGAATTGGGTCTTGCGACGATGGGATCATTTTGCCGATCAAGGACCGCTGACACATCTGCCCACGCAAAGCACTCACGTCGACCAACCGTGGCCCGATAATAACATGAGTGTGTACGTGGCCCGCTATCCAGGACCGACTGCACTGAACGTCGTGGACTTCCAAATCTTTACCTGGTACACGTCGTCTATCCAACAGGACTTAATCCGTGACGGCAAAGCGGATCTTCAATACTTCTATCCTGAAGACAAGTCCGATGGTGCTACGCGGCTTATCAGCTTTGTCCGTTCATCCGAAATTTTGGCGAACCACGATTCCATCATTGATAGACTTCAGGGTTTTCGGTTGCCGCCCAACACGGCGTGGGTTCACGATCTCGAATACAATTCGGCAATTGTGGCTGCCGGCGCTGATGGCATCGAGATGGTTGCTGATTCAGATAGTGGTTACTTGACTATAATCGCACTTGATGGCTGAGATGCCAGACAGCAGTTACATGCACCGGAGTTTCCATCCGGGCCAAATTTGTATTCAACGTCACTGGCGGCAACCCGGTGATTGTCACCGTTGGCCAGCAAGGTCGACTGCGTGATCGGCTTGAAGATCGTCAAAAGCCCCACCGCTCCAGGTGGGTTCTCAGTCCAGCCTCACACCGACGGGAGAAGGGCTGCACTTACTACGATGCGGCTTTGGTCATTACCGGACAGCCTCCTACAGTACGCAGTTGCACGCCACGGCTACTCATCCGCGAATTCGTATTCCGGTGTAACCTATCCGAGCGAACTGGATGCATTTGACCTAACTGAACGTGAGCCGATTCCGACCGGATATCTTGAAGTTACAGCTGGGCTCGCAGCACCAAACAGGCAGACTACCTGATCCCAGAGTCCGAGTGTTTGGAGTTACTCACGTAGTGCTTTATTGTTCTCGAAGAGCCCACACTCGCACAGCACGCAGAGCAACTCATTGGGGCCGCCCCCAAAATCGCTTGCTAACAATCACATGCACAGGAACGCCGGAACGGTGCCAAATTTGAAATTCACATCACTTCCGGCGTCAGGTGATGTTTGGCGTATGCATCTAAGTCACACGCTGTCATGAAATCGAAGAAGATCACCGTCGAATTCGAAATCAATGACCACGGCTGTCCAATCGTTGGCTCGCCGGATCGCGCTTTCGCGACTGCTCAGTTCATTCCCGCCGGCACTGACCAGCCGCGCGGTCAAATCACAATTGACGCCAACCGCATCGGCCTACTGACGCTGGCACGATGGATGATTGCCCTTGCCGACGAAGATTAGGACTTGGACCACCAACACTTCGACAACAAGGGAGGCTTCGGGTTCTTCAAATCGGATACCGATTGCGAGTTGATCATTCAGCGTGTCGGCAAATGAAGACGAACCCTGAGTTCATTTGCTACGCTTCCAAGATCTTCCGCGAAAGAAACTCAAGAAATACGCCCATTGCTCTTTCAGACGTTCGAAGACACGTCGTTGGTCAGACAATGCCGACAAGCCTTTTCTGTTCACGGCTCTGGGGATCGAACAGACAACTCGGGGCCAAAGAATTCTCCCTGCGTTTGGAAGCGAATCTCGAAGTCAACACAACACTGTGGGCAAGTCGCAACACGGCACACCGGATGGCAGTGAATCGAGTGATCCGCGCCGTCGCTCCATAGTTCTTCCCACGGTGACGTATCTACTCCGTTATCAATAGCGGCGGGCCCAAACTCAGACTCGCATTCTGGGCACTTGAGGTGGGCAAATTTCGAGAACATCTCTCGCTGCTCGCGACGACGAACATGCCCATCGATCAGATGAGGTATGCCGATTAAAGCGGAAGCTAAAGCAGCTGCAATCAAGAACGAATAAACAACTACCATGGCGAGTTGAAAAATGTTCCTGAGGACCTGGAAGCATGTTCAGGCATCGAAAGCCTGACTCACCTGGCACTTGACACTTGCTGAGAACCTGGCAAGATGAAAGACGAGTCGGAACGGGTGGCACCCCGAACCGACTCTGACCAGCACGACCTTAACTAGGAAAGTCGGCTAGCTTGCCACACTCTACGCGCAATTCTATCCGGTCGCAATCAACGTTCTACTCGCCCGCAGCGAGCCGCGACTGTTTCCCGACACGTACATCAACTGCGGGGTTCGTACGCGCCGACAAAGAGACAACTTTCGGGTTGTGCTTGGTCGCCGGTGTCTGGGGGGAGCCGTTTCCCCTCAGGCCGGTTTCATTCTTCGTGCCGACGGAGTTCACGACGATGACCAGCACTATTCAGACAGAAGCGACCGAAACAGGAAGCCAGACCTCGCACTCACGAGTGAAGCGATTCGACAACTCGCACTTGCCGGATGCCGGAGATGTCAAAGCGAGTGATGACAGAGACAACGTCGTCTCCGCATTCGAACGAGTGGCCATGATGCATTCGTGCAGGCTCGACCGTCTGCTCGAAGAGACTCGCTCCCGAGGCATTCCTGACGAGGTTGTTCAGGACGTCATTTCGTCGGACGAGTCTCAGCTCAGTCACGAAGGCCGCTTTCGCTGTCTTCGCAACGGTAGCGGAGACCTATTCGTCTTCCGTGACGCGGGGACGGCCTGTCGGCTTGCCTCGATTCACGAGTTGTTTGAGGGCCTGGCAGCCGAGCAGCCTGCACGAAGGCGATCGCAGCTCTCTGAGGATGTCGAAGCAAAGCGAGGGGCTCTCACGCCCTGTGAGGCCGCTGTGATTGACGCAGGAACAACGTTGTCAAAGTCATTCGCACGCGGGGCAGCTGTCCGCAGAAGCATCCTGAGGCGTGTGTCAGCTCGTTTCACTGGCTTCAGTCACGCTGAAGTCAAACAAGCGATCGATGCTTTGGTGAAGCGGAAGGTCCTCACGCAGAAGCACTTTGAGGTCTACCTGACGGGCAGGAACCGCGAGGAAACACGATACGACGTTCTCACAGATGATGAGGACTGCCGTCTGCTCCTGATGGCCTGTCGTCACGCTGTTGGGCCAACCTTTGACAACCGCAACGTTGCCCTCAGGCTCGCGGTCCTGAACCTGATGAATGCTCGCTTTGGACTGAGCAGGAACCAGTTCAGGAAGGCCCTCAGGAGGCTCAGAGAGGCAGATGTTGTCGAGATGGTCGTCTCGCACAGTGTACAGGCGTTGAGACTCACAGAGACGGCCTGCGAGCGTCTCAAGGGCTAGCTGAGGCCGCAGGGAGGGGCACTAGCCGGGTGCCCCGTTTTCCAGTGTTTTTTCTTGCCGTTTTGGCGTGCGCTGCGCCGATTATTTTGTTTTGTTAAAACAAAACATCTGTTAGAATTCGTTCACGCACCGGGCTAGGTCGACGGACCGAAGCGTCAGGTTTTCCCCATCGCCTGACTGCCCGTGTGTTTTCAATTTGATGGGGGAGGTGGGGGAAGCTTATGAGTGAAATCAGTGACGACAGATTCGACGCACCATCTTCTGAGAGGGAGGTCGTGGAGCACCTCAGATCAGAGTCGAAGGTAATCGACATTGAGTCTGCGCCAAGGGGTAAAGAGGCCAGGAAGCCCAAGGACGAATACCTTGAACGCGTTCAAAAGCGAGTGAGGACCGAGTACCTCATGGAGGGGCTACGGACGTTCAACAAACTGCCGCTCGAAGAGATCAGTCAGAAGTGCATGGCGGCAGACGACATGGCGGATCTGTCTGACGCGGAACTCGACAACGATCAGCTGGCCAGGAGGTATTGGAAGTACGCCATGCGTGTTGCCAATCGGTCCCGCGCCGAGATGGGTCATGAATACCGATCTGCTGAGCACGAGGAAATCGAAGGGGACGCTCTGCTGGGCCTTGCGATGGGCATCAACAAGTTTCGCGAAGCAGGCCGTGACTCCACGAAAATCATCAGAGGTTGGATCAAAATTGGAATCATGCGAGGGCTTTACAACAGAGGGACCAAGAAGGTTTTGAGGACTGTGCAGCTAGAAGCGGACCCAGTGATTGTCTCGAAGTACACTGAGGGCATAGAAGAGATCGCCGATGATCTAACGCCTGCAGACAGAGATCTTGTCGAGCGAAAACTTGAGGGGCAGTCAACTCGTGAAATCGCCGAGGCCAACGAGGTAAGTGAAAACGCCATTATCCAGCGTTCGCATCGGCTCAGGACTCGAGTAGTTGCACGACCAACCCTCATGCAGAAGGTGCACGACTGCCTGCTTCCCGTACCGGAGTTGACGATATGAGCAAGCGTGCAAACGGTGAGGGAACGGTCTACAAGCGAAAAGACGGGAAGTGGCGAGGACGAATCTCACTCGGCTCTGATGCGAATGGGAAACGTGTCCAGCGAACCGTCTACGGCAGCACTCAGGCAGAGGTGCTCGAAAAGCTTGACGAGCTTCGCAGGCAAGCAAAGCTCAACCGCAAGAGCGTTGTCGAACGTGATTCTCTGGCTGGCTATCTGAAGCGATGGCTGGATAACGATATTGCCGTCAATCGGGAGGACAACACGTACACAGACTACGAACTAGCAGTGCGTCGTTTCATCAATCCGTTCATTGGGGCGGTTACGCTGCAGAAGCTGGACGGGGAGAAGTTGATTGCGTGGCAGGCTGACCTGAAACGCCAGGACTTCTCCAACAATCAGCGACTCCGTTCAATCAGAACCTTGAGGGCGGCCTTGAACAAGGCAGTGAAGCTCCAGTTGATTGCGAACAACCCGTGCAATGTTCTTGATATTCCAAGGGTGGAACGTCGAGAGGTGATTCCATTGGAGGCAGAGCAGTGTCGTATCCTTTTCTCACGGTGCTCCTCACATCGAATCGGAGACGTGATCCCGCTTGCAGCAATGACTGGCCTCCGAAAGGGGGAGCTGTTTGGGCTGGAGTGGGGAGACATCGATTTCGACAATGGGATGATTCATGTTCGTCGTGCCCTTCAGGAGATCAAGGGGCGGCACAAGATCAAGCCGACGAAGTCACGTAGCAGTCGACGAACGGTCACGCTTGAGCCTGTTGCAACGAAAGCACTTCTCGATCGTCGGGACAAGGCTATCGCGGAGGGATTTACGCCTGACTTGGTTCCAACGTGTTTCACAGACACCCGAGGGGGCTTCCTGCGGAACTCGAACTTCGACCGAAACGTCTGGTATCCGATTCGGGAGGAGGCAGGCGTGAAAATCAGGTTTCACGACCTCAGGCACACTCAGGCAAGCCTGATGCTTCATGCTGGGGTCGACCTGAAGGTCATTCAGGAGCGTCTCGGGCACGCTAGCTACGCGACAACGGCGAATATGTACACGCACCTCATGAAAGACGCTCAGCGGCAAGCTGCTGACAGGCTGTCATCCCTTGTAAACCCCCAAGGAAAAGCCAGCTGAGGTCAGAAAAAAACGGCTGCTCGCACTTGAGCAGCCGTTTTCCTAGTGAGGGCGCAGGGACTTGAACCCTGGACCTACGGATTAAAAGTCCGTTGCTCTACCAACTGAGCTACGCCCTCGGTGTCCCGGATCATCGACACGAAGCGATGCGGGAGAGCAGAACGATATCCGGATTTGCGTGGTTTTCCAGAAGTCCCGATGCTTTCCACGCGAATTTTTCTGAATCCGGAGCCCGTTTTGGACGCAGTTCCCGCAATTCGCAATCCGCCGATTCCCGAGTCGTCTGACAATCGGGCACAGGCGGGGCCACAGACCGGTTGCCGACTCCCGGACAGTGGACACTAACGGGCTGGGTCTGGTTCGATCTGCAGCGGACTACCGTCCGCGCGACCGGCCGCCCAGGCCTTCAAAACATCCAGCATCTGCCGTCCACGCAAATAGTACATATCGTCCAGCGACTGCAGATGAGCGGCAAACTCCTGCCGCGTGGCAACTTTCCAATTGGGATTTGAAGGTGCCAGCCAGTCGGACCGCTGCATCAGGTCGGCCAGGCCAAACGCGATTTCCAAATGGCTTTGAAACGATGGGTGCACATGGTCGACCAGGACCGAATCACCTGCGATGCCGTGCCGCGACAATTCGGTCAGCAATTGATGGGCATCCAGAAACGGGACACCGCGGTCGGCGACAACCTGCCGCATCTCAGCCTCCAGCGCGGACGTCATTCGCAGCGGACAGACGTCTTCGTCACAGGCTCGCGTGAATGCCTGAGTCGCCTGCTCCATCTGACGAGCATTCAGGCAGGCCCGCCCCAGTTGGTACCAGACCAGCGCGTAGCCAGGATCAATGGCCGTCAGTGCCGTCAGCTCTGAAACGGCGGACTGCACACCGGCCAAATCACCACGACTGAGTTTTTCCGCGGACAAAGACAGCTGCTGCAGAAAATCGTCCTGTTCCGACGGCGACAGATCTGCGGCAAACTCCGACTTAAAGGGCGGGCAGTCGGCCTGGTTGGTCGGTGGTCGCACAAGAATCAAAGGAACGTCGGCCTCCCGCACGAGGTCCACCATGCGATTCAGATTCTCATGAAATCCGGACTCCACCGTCGCACGGTCCAGAGCGCTGCGGCAATAAGCCTGCAGTCCGCCCTGATGGTCAAGCACCGCGTCCACTTCCTCCGGCAGCCGCACAGCGTCGGACGACGGCTGCTCGGACCGCAGCAGACTGGTCAGTCCGATTTCCAGCAGACGAAAACTGTGCAGACGATCCAGCAGGCGGTAGGCGGTGACGACCGTCCGCGAACGGCGGGCCTGAGCGTACGTGATGAATTCCAGATACTCATTGTGCCCGGTGCACACAATGATCAGATCGGGCTGATAGCCCAGACACTCCTCGACTATGGGCACCAGCCGATAGCTGGCATAGGAAATCCCGCCGCAATTGATCACCCGCCACGTGATGTCTGACGCGGCCTGCTGCAGTGACATTTCGAGACACCGGGCGAAGGCTGTCTGTGTGGAAAACGGACGCCCCTGAACGGTCGACCCGCCAATCACGAACACGCGAAACTCGCCGGCCTTCTTTCGTGCGTCAAACGACTCATCGGCAAAGTACTCACGTCGATTGTCGGCGATACGATAACGCAGCTCATCGGCCGTTGGCACAAACAGCGGACGCACGGCCGCCATCTCCGCCACGTGGCCTCCGGAACCGGCCTGCTGCCCCCAGCCGGCAGCCCGGCAGACCAACTCAAACAACACAAACACCGACAACCCCAGCCCCACTGCGGCAAGGCGAAATTTCCAGCGTCGACCACGAGTGGTGACGCTGTTTTCGCTCGGGGAAAGATCGGACATAATCGGACACCAGGGTTTGCAAACGACAGAGGGCCACTCTACTTTCTGAGCCAGCTATTCCCAGCCACCCCCACTGCCGGACTGTTGAACATTAATACACAATCGGAATCGCCTGCCAGCAAAAACGAGCGACAAACCGGACGCTTCACGCTGATGCCGTGGCTGCGACTGCTGCGGCTGCCAACCGTGTTCACGGCCCTGGGCAATGTCCTGTGTGGCGTCTTCGTCAGCCATGCGGACGTTTCGCTGACCGAAACCGTGTCGCACGCGTGGTTCTGGCTGCTGCTGGCCTCCAGCGCCGGGCTGTACCTGGGCGGCATGGTGCTCAATGACGTGTTTGACGCTGCACTGGACGCGAAAGAGCGGCCGGAAAGACCCATTCCCTCCGGACAGATCGCCCCCGCAGCGGCGGCCGGACTGGGTTGGGGACTGCTGGCCTGCGGCGTGTTGTGTGCTGTTGCGGCCGGCATGTCGGCCGGGGTCGGCTCTGTGCCCGCGGTGATCTCCGGTCTGCTGCTGGTTGCGGTCGTGCTGTACGACGCGGTTTTAAAAAACACGCTGCTGGCACCTGTCGGGATGGGTGTGTGTCGCGGCCTGAATATTCTGCTTGGTGCCAGCTGCGCGGGTGGCTGGAATGACGTGCTGGCGGATCCGCAACTGACCATTGCCCTGGCACTGGGCCTGTATGTGTTTGGCGTCACATGGTTCGCCCGCCACGAAACAGGCACGGCACCACGCAGTGCTCTGATCACAGGCGTTGTGCTGGTCATGGTCGGACTGGGCATCAATGTCGTAACGGCCTGGCGCGGGGACACAGCCGAAGGCCGAGGCGCCGCACTGGCACTCGCCGTGGTGGCCCTCAATATTTTACGTCGCACGGGCCAGGCGATTGCCGCCAATCACCCCAAACTGCTGCAGAAGACAGTCGGTTTTATGCTGCTGAATATCCTGTTTCTGGACGCCGCCATGGTGTTCTCTGCAACCGGCAGTCCGCAGAAAGCGGCCAGTGTGGTGATTCTTGTGATTCCCGCGCTGCTGCTCAAAAAGTGGATTCCTCTGTCCTGATGAGGGTGCAGCCCGCAGCTTTCGGAAGGTGAGCAAATGCAGGAACGGCCCGGCGCATCAGACACCACGAAACGCGGGGGTCAGCGATACGGTAACGACCGCAGTCCGTTTGCCCCGCCGCAGTCAGGCCATGATCCTGTCGTCTCCCTCGACGACTCACTGCCGGCACGCTGGCTCTGGATTCACACGCTGGCAGTCATGGCGGGCGCCGTTGGCTGCTTTGCGGAAGTGGAGACTGTCACGGTCACCGGTGTGATCATTTCTTTGACAGGCATCTTCCTCACCCGTGCTGCGCGGCGCTGCGGCAATCCGCCCGGCGTACTGCTGGGCCTGTCCGGACCGGGGGTGTCTGTGGCCAGCCTGATTGTGATCAACCTGCTGGAATGGAGCCCGCAGGAGGCCGACGTCCCCATGAAAATCGTGGCGGCTGTGTACACACCCGGCGTTTTGTTTCTGCAGCGACAGGCAGAACGCGTGGCCGAACAGCGGGAACGCGAACGGCTTTCCGCAGGTGGTCAGCCTGCCGCCCCCACAACGGATCAGGCCAGCTGAAACTCGGGCAGCGTACACAGGGCATGCACACACTCCACGATACTGTCACGATTCAGCGAACTGCCACCCAGCTGCCGCACACGCTCTTTGGCAGCCTGAGGAATTGGCACGGCAAACAGCGTGTCCTCCAGCCGGGTAATCAGATCGTCAGTCGTGCGGATGGCTTCTCGGGCAACATAGTCCGGCAGGGGCGTGCGACCAAATCGCGTTCGCGGATTGTCCAGCAGACGACGAATCAGATTCGAACGCCCCAGCAGCGTGGAAGAGTTGATCCACGTGCGACCGCCGTCCCACCCTTTCACGCTGGGGGGATAAAACAGCGCCTGGCCAATCTGCTGCAGCGATTCGGCCAGTTCAAACGAGTTAGTGGATCCATCGAGCGTTCGCAGAAAGCCCACGGCCAGCTCGACCGGTGAGCGGACTTTTCGCGCAAAGGCGTGCGGCGAGTAAAACAGATTGCTGGTCAGAATTCGCTGCACTGTGCTGCCAACGTTCATCTTCTGCTCTCGCAGTTGTTGAGCGAGTGGTGCGATCAGCCGCCCATCTGCGGCTGGCTCATCCATCACAAAAAATCGGACCAGTCGGGACGCAATGAATTCCGGAGCGGCCGGCTGTTCGGTGACAATCCGCACACCGTCTTCGCCGCCGAATCGGCCGGATTGCCCAAGGATCGTCTTTGTGCCGGTGTCGTGCTGATAGCGGTTGAAACGGAACTTTTTTCGCCGCACCTCCCAGCCGGTAAAGCACCGGGCCAGCTCGCGAATATCGGTTTCTGTGTAATTTCCCTCGCCCAGACAAAACAGCTCCATAATCTCCCGCGCATAGTTTTCGTTGGGATGCGCTTTCCGATTGGTGGCCGAATCCAGATACAGGAGCATGGCCGGATCGCGGGAAATCTCCAGCAGCAGAGCGGTAAAACTGCCAGCCGCATGCTTTCGCAACAGCTGATTTTGAGCGTGCATCAGCTCCGCATCTTCCACCTTGTCGGCACTGGTTGCAAAATGACCGTGCCAGAACAGGGTCAGCTTTTCCAGCAGCTGTGCCGGAGTGGTGAGCATGCGGTAGGCCCACCAGGCGGAAAGCTGTTTGGGGTCTCCGGTGGCCAGAGCCGCGCGAGCCAGTGATTCGGATTGTCGGACGAAGTCGGGTGGCTGCGTCAGTGACTCCATCAAACGAGCCACGGTGTCGACGGGACCGGCCGCGACGGTTGCGATCAGCGTGGCTCGGTCGGCGCCAAAACCGGCTCGTCGGTGCAGGTGAGCGGCCGCCCGCAGATGCCACGTGTCTGCTGTCGGTTCGAACGGGGACCATGCCCAGTCGGGATCAATCATCGTCTGCATTCGTTACTCCAGTGAACCCTGAAACGCGGCCGGGCACCGCGGGTGGACGCAGTCTGGCCACGCGACGCTTCGTGTCCCGCTATTCCTGACGCACCTGCACTTGAAACTGCAGCTGCAGAGCATCCTGCTGTTGCTGCAGGTCGAGTGTGACGCTGTCAAAATAGCCCACGACTTCCAGCAGCAGGTCGATGGCCACTTCGGCCTCATCTTTGTTGTTGCCCTCTTCCAGCATGTTCTGCGACACCAGTTGATCGCGATTATCGGCCAGCACGGTTTTCAGTGTCTCGGCATCCAGTTTCACAGCCGTGTTGCGGCCGGTGCCGTCACGTTTGCGGGGCTGCAGCACCAGCTCCCGCGCCAGCCGGCTCGTGCTGGACACCACAAACTGATCACCGCGAAAACCGACGGACGGAGAAAAGTTGAACAGAATCGGCGCGTACTCGGAGTCTTCCTCACCTTCTTCCGGAATGTAAACGGACGTGATCAGCTCGGCCCCGTTTTCCAGTTTGTCAATATCCATCTCCAGCTGCGGCCGACCTTCCATCGCGCCAATCACATTGAAGAACCCCACCATGCTCTGAAACGTGCGACGCAGTTCTCGCGTCATTTTCTCCGGCTCTCGCAGATTGAGCACCAGGGCAAACTGTGGCAGTTTGATGGTCGGCACTGGCAGGATGTCCTGAAAGTCCTGACGAGAGGCCACGAATCCGATCTGCGGTGTCAGTGCTCCCAGAATCTCTTCACCAAAGTCTTTGCCCGAGAAGAATGTCGTGAGGTTAGCGTCGGCTTCCGCCAGACCATCATTGATGTCTTCATTAAACAGGTCACCCGCGCGAAGCCACATTTCTGATGCGTCACGATAGGCACTCAACGTGAACAGACTGTCTTTGACCTCGGGAACATCGGGGCCCTGTCCAGACAGTCCATCGCCGAAGTAGAACGTCCGCTCTTCGGAAATCCACTCCGCTTTGCTGGGCAGTTCCAGCTGCACGGCAAGCTGTTCGTGCGACGCCTGGAGTGTCCCGGTCAGCAGGGGCGTTTCCTGCAGCAGATCAAGGATTCCGCCAATCAAAATCTCCACGCCAGGATTGTCCGATTTTCCGGCAAACGCCTTTCGGCCCACACCCAGCCGGCGCAGTGCGTCCAGATCCACAAATCCCCAGGCCGAAGTCGCGTCGCGATCCTGGCGGGCCGTCTTCCAGACTTCGCTGTTGAGCAAAGAGGCATCCACCTCGCCGTCGAGCAGTCGGTCCAGCACCGCTTTGCCAAGCTCGTCCCGATTAGTGACAACCAGCCACTCGCCCTCAACGACGGCCCAGACTTTGTCAAAGCGATAGGCCGTGATTCCACGGTACTCACCTTCCTCCTGACGATTTTCTCCACTCAGAAATGAAAGCGCCAAGATACGACCGGCCAGCAGTTCCAGTGCCTGCTCGGACCCCGAGTGAACCAGCAGGACGGCGCCGCCGGTCGCGGAATCCACCGCCACATGAATGCCTTTGGCAGTCAGCGTTTCGAAGGCCTCACGCCATTCCATGCCCATCTGGATTTCGAAGAACTTGCGACCCGTTAGAAACTGACGATAGCCGGCCGTTCGGGTGGCCGCCTGCCAGGGAGCCAGCGATTCGATCTTCTGGCGAATGGGATGATCAAAAACGGCAGCAATCAGTTGCTCGGGCGCGGGAGCTTCGACATACAGAACGGTGGTTTCCGGCAGCAGCGCTGCGGCAGACGGTTCCTGAGCGGCGGCGTCTGTGAGCAGACCGGTCAGAACAAGCAGGAGAGCCAGAGAACGGTGCATCGTCAATTCCCGTCGATATTCAGGCTGGGCGTCAAACTGGAAATGATCAGTGGGCGGCGTGGGCTGGCACGCCGGGCGGCGAGGATCAGTTCGCCTGGGCGGCGGGCTTCCTGGCAAAAAACTGTCAGAACGGTCCTGCGCGGCTCCAGAATGATGTCTGATGAGCGTGTCTGCAACCGCTGGGGGTCAATGGCCGCCACCTGGGAACACAGAATTCCCCGTTTCTCCAGCCGGGTCGAGCGTCATATCTGGCCCCACCTGGCCCGGAGTGGGCGGAACCGCCAGTTTTTCGAACCTCGCGGTTGTTTGGAATGTCGAGTGACAGTAGCATTCCGTGCTCGCGTTTCGGCCCGGTTTTCCGGCGTCGAATCCCGCAACCAGCCCCGGTGGCGGAATTGGCAGACGCGCATGATTCAGGTTCATGTGCCCGTAATGGGCGTGGAGGTTCGACTCCTCTCCGGGGCATTGAGCTCAGTCTTTCGACTGAGCTTTTTTTATGCGCCTGCGTTGTCGCTGGCAGCGACAATCGCACCTGTTTTTCCCGTGCACGCGTGGGGGCCTCCATTTGCGGAACCGCAGGACAAAGCCGCTTGACGCGAGCCCGGCGGCTGACTTGCGAGGGCGTCGGGCTATGACTCGTCGTTGAACAGCGCTCGGAAAAACAGGATTCCGCCATACACAATGGCGCCCGTCATGACCGCGAAGGAACCACCTCGCTCACTGCTGGCCACGTAAGAAACGACGGACAGCACGATGCCGCCCACGCACAGAATTCCGCCCAGCCACATGCGTCGGCGGCGGGAAGCATCGTGCGACTTTGCCCGGGCAGCGCACAACTGGTCCACCACATCGGCAGCCGATTCTTCATCCAGCCCTTTGGCAACCAGCATCGCCTGCACGTGCAAACTGGATTCCGAATGCTGCAGTTGCTCGGCGGCGAACGAGTAGACGGCGTCTGAATACACGCGACGTGTTTTTGCGGTGGCGTCAGAGGGTGCCATCCCGAGTGTTTCTTTTTCTGAAGGAACAAACAGATCGTATAGTTCGCCGTGTCGACATGGCAACGACGGAGCACTCGTCACTCGGACGCCTGGCCTGGTTTGCCCAGTCGATACGCGGCCGCCTGGGCCTGGCGGCTGTAGTCGATGGATTCACCCAGCACGCGCGCCGCCTCCTGGTCCGCGTGGAATCCTTTGGAGTTCTCACTGCTGATGTAATCCAGCCGCCACATGGCTTTCTTCTGCAGTTCCCGAATCGGCGCCAGTTGTTCTTCGGTGGCGCCTGCCTGCTGCACCTCCACAATGGCGTCCAGCATATCCGTCATGGCGACCGCCGCTCGATCCATCAAGCCGCGGGTCCGGGCCTGAATGGTGTCCACGCGCGCGAGCAGTTCGGCTTCGGGCACATTGTGGCACGTCTGACACGCACGACTGATATTCAGCATGGGACTGCGGACCCAGTGGCTGCTGTATTTGGTGGCTCCCTGTTTTTCGTAGGGCATGTGACAGTCGCTGCAGCTGACCCCCGCCCTGGCGTGAATACCCTGGCTCCACAGTTCAAACTCCGGATGCTGCGCTTTGAAGACTTTCGTACCCGTTTCTTTGTGCACATAGTCAAAGAACTCACCGCCCTCGGGGAACTTCGTCGTGGCCCATTCCTCTTCCAGGTCTTCGGCTTTCAGGCCATGGCTCCACGGAAACGTAAGCGTCATCTTATTGGCGCAGTAGTACTCCACATGGCACTGACCGCACACATAGGACCGCATCTCCTGACGCGTGGCGTCCCGGTTGGGATCGTAGGCCGTTTTCCGGCTCGACTTGCGCCACTTCGCGATGCTCGGCAGGTGCGGCATCGGATCGTCACTTTCCGCCAGTTTGGCGATGCCCTCAATAAATCCGGGACGTGTGATGCGAATCTGCATAGTTTTGGGGTCATGGCAGTCCAGACAGGAAACGGGATGCGCGTCCCCCAGATGGGGGTTGCCGTTTTCATCAATGTGATCCGGTGTCGCCAGCAGTTCTTTGAGGACCTCTTCGTAGTTCATGCGGCTGACTGCCCGGAAACCCGCGACGACAGATTCCTGATCGAAGCTTTCTGCCATCCGTTCCGGGGTTGGCTCGATGTCCCGCTGTTTGAGGCCGACACGGCGATACATGGGTGTGACGGCCGCATGACAGTGCAGGCAGGCGCCCGCCTGCTGGACGTCCGTCACCCGTTTGGTGTTTTCCTGATCGTGCAGCATGAACGCGTGCCCCCGGGCCTCCCGATAGTCGATGCTGAAGGCGTAGCCGGCATACAGTCGTTTTCGCCAGGGATCCATTTCCAGCTTGCTGGGCGGCAGTGCGTTGTTGCCTCCATATTCGGTGCGTTCGCTGTCAGCGGTCAGCAGGTACGATTCATATTGCACGGGGAAGTTGAGCCCCCAGGGCGCCGGGTCACTGCTGATTTCATTCACTTCCACAATGCGAACAAACGGAGCCCGCGCTTCCTGTTTGCGTTCGTAAATGCTCATCAACAGGGCGACCACCCCAAACGTCGCCGCCGCCACGATGAACGTCAGCAGGGCCATCCAGCGAAACGTTGATTTGTTATTCGACATGAAGATTCCTGATCGAAATCGGGCTACGGGCTACTCGCGGCGTGAGCCGGTGGAATACGGACGAAAGGCGTGTCCCACACTGGCATGGCAGTGAACGCACGAAAGGACTTCCTGAGACTTTGCGTCCTGCGAATCGGTCGGCACGGGCAGCAGTGCGTGAACCACATCCTGATGACAGTCCATGCAGGCATTCTGCGTAATGATGCGATTGCGGGGCTTAATCTGAATCGGGTCGTGGTAGTCCTGCAGCGTGAAGGCGGCCGAATGAAAAAAGCCGTTGTCCGCTTTGGTGACCCACTTGCCAATCACATCGTGAGGCGTGTGGCAATCGTTGCAGGTGGCCACATGATGATGGCTGCTTTGCTGCCAGGTATCGAAGTGTTCCTGCATCACGTGGCAGTTGGCACACGTCTGCGGATTGTTACTCAGGTAGCTGGCCCCTTTACCATAGCCAAACGTAAACGTGCCCACACCGGCAAAGACGCCCAGTACCACAGACAGTACGGTCCACGCCCAAAAGAGTGGGCCGCGCCGGGAAGGCACAGTCGCCACATTGTCCCCGGATTCCTCGCAGGCCGCATCCGCCGTAGAGTCGGCTGTCGGATCAGCCGTCGAGTCGACCGATTTTTTATCGGTCTCCTCGCTGGCCGAGGGACTCGTTTCCTCGTTCATAGTTGTCTCGTCACGAAGCCAATGACAGTGACCGATAGGGATCACAACGCGGCGTTGATCCGGCAGCGATCAACGACAGAGTAACGAGTCGACAAGCGAATCGCGACAACCAGGCGGGAGGGACTGCCCGCTGCTGTCCGCTTCCAGGCGAACGGTGCGCCTACCTCGATCGAAAAATCTGGCTGGTCAGCACTTCGACCACCAGCGGGCGCAAACGGTCACCCTGCTGGTGCACTCGCTGAACGATGTCATCGATCTCATACTCGTCCGCACGCTCCATACGGCGTCCGGTCGCGTACATCAGCAGTTTGCGGACAACATTGCGGGTGATCTTGTCGGCTTGCGATTCGGTCAAAACGTGCCGAAAACTCTGAAAGTCGGCGTAGGCTTCCCCCGTTGGCAGATTTCCGGACGGGTCGACGGCCGGCGTCTTGCCATGCTGCTTCGGATACTTCGTGCGCCAGCGGCCCACCGGGTCGAAAGACTCCAGGGCATGGCCAAACGGATCGATGCGGCGATGGCAGACTTTGCACGACTGATCACTGCTGTGCAAAGCCAGCTTCTCCCGAATCGTGGTTGCGCCACTGACATTGGCCTCAATCGCGGGCACTTCGTCCGGCGGAGGAGGCGGAATCACGCCGAGAAGATTCTCCGACACCCACACGCCCCGCGTCACGGGCGATGTCTCCACGCCGTTGGCGCTGACCGTCAGCACGGCCGCCATTCCCAGCAGGCCCCCACGCTGTTTGCTGTCGGCCAGACTCACCTTCTGAAACCCGTCCGCCTGACGCAGCGTCTTCTGTTCTGGCAGCTGATAGAGCTTCGCGAGATTCTTATCCACAAACGTAAAATCGGCGTTTACCAGATCCATCACCGTGCCGTCTTCGTCCAGCAGGTGGCGGAAAAACAGTCGCACTTCCTGCTTCATTGAGGCGGGCAGGTTTTCGGAATAATAGCTCCAGTAAGTCCGCCGAGAGGGCGGCTGATTGCCAATGTCCCGCAGGTTCAGCCAGCTTTCGAGGAACCCGTTAATAAACTGTGAACTGCGCTCATCGGCCAGCATTCTTTCGATCTGAGCGTTCAAGGTGCCTGCTTTGAGCAAATCTCCCGACCGCGCCGCTGCCCGCAGACGTTCGTCGGGCGGCCCGCACCACAACGCGAATGACAGCCGCGAGGCCAGATCGTGGGCCCTGAGCAGCCGCGACGGCTCCTGCGTGATTTCGCTCAGATACAAAAACGAGGGAGAGCACAAAATGAGCTTCACGGTATCCAGCGCTGCCTCGCGTCGCGTCGCACCTTCGGCCACACGCTTTTCAAACAGCGCCTGCAGACGATGGCGATCAGCAGGCCGCAGAGGCCGCCGCCAGGCTTTGGCCGCAAAAGCGGTGAGCTGATCCAAAGCCCGATCAGGATCAAACCCCTGCTCACCGAAGACCGCCCGTTCTTCTTTGCCACCGTGTGGTTCGGCCAGCGGTCCGTGGATTTTCACTTCGCCAATTTTGATATGTGGCAGGGCCCCGTGGCGCAGAATGTGGGCCCGACTGACGCCGTCCCGAAAGCCCTTGCCTTCAAACTCTTTCTTATAGCGCTTGTTGACAGAAATCACTGACGCGCGGGACTCATAAGGGCCGTTGGGAAAGATAAAACGCGGCGTCTGCCCGGCGTCCAGCCACACCTGAAACGTGATCCACTCCGGTTTGTCGTCGGGCACGATGGCGGACCCTAAAACGGGCTCGATGCCCTGCGGATAATGGATATGGCCTTTGCGGGCATCCCCCGGGACAACGGCCACCTGGAAGGGCTCAGAAAAATCGATGCGGAAGATTTTCGGATCATAATGTGTGTCCCGATGCATGGCCTGCGCATGTATCGAGATGTCATACAGCCCCGAGACCGGCACACCTTCCAGAAAGTCCTCGATATGGCCATAGCCCCCCTGTCGCGTGTCGGTATTGGGCTGCTCGTACAGACACAGGTACTCAAAATTGAAGACGCTCCTGTGGGCGCCCGTCAGTTCTTCGTACTGCCGAAAGTTGTCCGTGAAATGCCATTGTTGGGGTTCGGTCTGTGGCTTGCCCAGACGCAGATCCACCAGCCGGCTGGCCGCCTGAAAGTACTGGTCGAGCAAAAAGCCTGAGGTCACCAGCGTATCGCCGATGTTGTCCATGTGCTCCAGCGTGCTGTCGGACGGAAAATCGGCCGTCAGACCCAGCGTATCCACACGGCGATCAAACAGTACGGCCAGCGTATTTTGGTATTCCCGATTGGACAGACGACGTATCACGGTGCGGCCGCCCGTCGAATCCAGATGGTCCCGCGCTTCGGTGATTCCTGCGCGCAGCTGCTGCAGCAAACGCAGACGTTCTTTTTCCGTGGGCTGCGGACTGTCTTCCGGCGGCATCGTTTTGAGGGTCAGCTGATCGACAATCTCATCGACGGTGATCAG
The DNA here is from genome assembly GCA_024742875.1 of Planctomycetaceae bacterium. GTDB lineage: Bacteria > Planctomycetota > Planctomycetia > Planctomycetales > Planctomycetaceae > Fuerstiella. The sequence goes on from JANSXP010000102.1 coordinate 18,731, forward strand.
CTGTGACTCGGAACGAAAGGGAAATGTGAGGGATTCGAACTCACGTTCGCCTTCAGCCGCATTCCGACTATGGCAGTCCAGGCAGTACTGCTGCAGCAAAGCGGTGACCTGCGTCTGCCGCGTGCGGTGCACAGCGTCAGCACTTGCCGCCGACTTTGCCTGTCTCTGTTTGGATTCTTCTGACGTGGGAGATGGCGCCGCGGCAGACTGCGGTGGACTCTCCGCCTGCAGAGCGGCAGCCAGCGGCGTCAGCCACAGCATGGTGGCCACAGTAAGCAACGTGGGCAGCAGTTCTCGCATGGCGGGCCCCTACGAGAACGTGCCTGTGCTGGTTCCGAACTGCTCGCTGCGGACACCCATTTTTTGGGCCACATCCAGCAGCAAATTGCAAAGTGGAATTTTGCCCGCTCCTTCGGCTCGGACATCTTTGAATTCTCCCTGGCCGTATCCGCCGCCGGCGAGCAGCACGGGCAGGTCGGTATTGGTATGAGAATTGGCGTTCGCCATGCCACTGCCGAACAGCACGCTGGTGGAGTCCAGCAGCGTCTGGTCACCGTCGGTGATGCCCGACAGACGAGTGAGGAATTTGTTGAACTGTTCCAGCTGATAGGTTTCCAGCGTTACCAGTTTGTCGATGGAGTCATCGTTGTTGCCGTGGTGCGACAGACTGTGGTAGGACTTCTCGATGCCCAGGTGCTGAGGCAGGAAGCTGCCGCCGATTTCCAGCGTGGCCACGCGAGTAGAGTCCGTTTGCAGGGCCAGCGCCATCAGCTCATACAGCAAAGGCAAATCATGCACGGTGTTGCGATCGGCCGGTTTCTCAAACGGAGCGTCCGGCTTGGGGGAACCAGCCCACTGCTGACGGGCGGCCAGCCGTTTTTCCACATCTCGAATGGAGGTGAAGTACTCGTCCAGTTTGGCCCGGTCTTCAGAATTCACCCGCGAAGACAGTCCCTTCGCTTCATCCATGACGGAATCCAGAATCGACGCCTGCAGCCTGTTGGCTTTGACTTTGCCCGCCTGCACATGCTGTGGGTCCGAAACGAACAGTCGATCAAACAGGGCGGCCGGTCCGGTGATTGGCGGGATGCGGACCCCTGATCGCGTCCAGGCCAGCTGGCAGCCTCCATGAATGCCGCCTTCGGAACCAATCGTCAGCGAGGCAAAGCGGGTTTGCCGCCCCACCTCGTCCGCGATGAACTGGTCCACTGTTACGTTGCCGTCTCGACGATGTTTGGCTTCATGATGCAGCACGCCTGACAGGAAGGTGTGCACGGCAAAGTGTCCACCACGCAGACCGTGATCCAGTCCTCGGTACACCTCCTCCTCCGCCTCCGCATCATCCGCCGCCACCATCACCACTTCCTCCTTCTCCTCCTCCTCCTCTTCCTC
>JANSXP010000033.1 GCA_024742875.1 Planctomycetaceae bacterium
CCACCCGCCCCCGGACCGCCCCCAACCACCCCCGCCCCAACCGCCCCGCCGGCCCCACCCCCCCGCCGCCCCGCCCCGGCGCCCCCCCGGGCCCAACCCCCCCCCAGGGGGGGGGGGCGGCCGTTTAGTTGTCTGCCTGCAGGCCGACAATCTCCGTCACTTCGGTGATGGATGTTGTCACACCGGCGTGATACTGCTCGTCGATTTCGGCAAGGTTTTGCAGCAGCCAGGCATCAGCCGCGGTGACGTCCGCAGCGCGGTAGTACCAGTAGCGAACCAGCAGCAATAGTGCCTGTTCCTCGCCACTGCAGCGTTCGAAGACGGCGACAAAACGCATGTCGCCGCTTTTGAGTTCGGCAAAGATTCCTTCCAGCCCTGCGTTAGCAGCGGCGAGCAGTTGAGAACTGGCCAGATCAGCTTCAGCACCATTCGACTGCAGACGCCCGTACTGCATCAGATACAGCAGTTTGGTCCATTCCGACAGCTGGAACAGGGCATCCGTGCGTGTCTGGCCTTCGCTGCCGGCGTAAGTGGCCAGGTGCAGCAGATGTTCGCAGTGCCGTGACACCACAGCAGCTTTCAGCCGGGCGCCATTGGGACCCTGTTGCTGAACCAGCGTGGTGTAGCTGTCTTTGCATTCACTCGATCGCTGCGCTTGAGCGTCAGTCAGCTGGAGGGGACGGAACGGCATCAGCGGCAGCGGGGGAGCTGTCTGCAGATCCATTTCCGGCAGGTCCAGTGGGTCGGCGTCCTCATCGCGACTGGCCAGCGCTTTGGTGACGCGGGCCAGCTGCAGGCTGAGGATCTGTGTGCGAGCGTTGAGTTCTTCGACGGTCAGTGCATCGCCGCTGAGCGCTTCGAGGTTGAACGATCCACCGGTGAGATCTTCGACAGACGGCGGACCGCCAAAACCGAACCACCAGATCACGAGCCCCAAAGCCGGCAGGCCCGCCAGGAGCACCAGCAGTTTGCTGATACGACGACGGGAACCACCAACTGTTGCCGGCACTGCAGCCGACTGACCGGGCCGTTGCCCCGGCACCACACGTGACAGGTCTGCCGCGTCGGGCGATGGCTCCGCTTTGGTGGCAGACTCTGCCGCCAGGGCCTTTGCGGCAGCATCGCGGACACTGGTGGCGGGCTGAGGGCGGGCCGGTAGTGTGCGCGGTGTTCTGACCGCTGGCGTGGCAGTGGCCGGCGACAGATCAACGGTGGGGCCGGAATAGAACGCGTCTTCTTCCGGCACGCCCGCTTCTTCCGCCGTCAGGCTGTGGGCATTGTTCAGCGCGCTCTTGTAGACATCCGACAGACCGGAAGACAGTTTCTGGTCAGCAGCGGCTGCTGGCACTGGCTCCGGTTCCGAGAACAGAGGCGGCGTTGTCGTGGTGGCCTCGTCAGGCAGTTCCGGCAGCAGTTCGTCATCCGCTGAGCTCTCTGTCGGTGGCGCTTCCGCAAGAGCGTCGTCAGACTGCGCCATCTTTACCGCCTTTCGCAGTCGCGACGATTTTTTCTGAGGGCGGCTCAGTCGCCGGGCTGGCCCGGCTGTGGCTGCTGCGGAGGGTTCTCCCGCGGGCAGCCGTTCGTCGGAGTTCTGCAGCACGTCGTCGACGAGGACAAATGACTCTCCACGATCGTCCGTGCACTGGGCCGCGTCATCGAGAGTACCGCTGCGACGTTTGGTGCGCAGCTGTTCCAACGTGTATGGCCGAGACAGATTCTGCCCGACTTTGACCTGCCAGGATGCCGACATGTAATCACTTTCCAACGGATGTGGACCCAATGGCGGAGAATGGTAGGGCCAAACCGCAGCAAGTGCAGTTTCATGAATACAGCAGCATCGAAACTTAACCCACTCTTCATAAAAGGGTGGGTTTGGCCAGCTGATGAACAGATCGGACCATGTCGCCGGGAATACCTCGCTGTGGAGCGGGCGAGAGTCGTGTTTTCCACGTCCCGTTCGGGGAAAATTCACAATATTGACGGGGAACGACAGCCTGCAGTGGGGCCGTTGTACGGGATGGAGGCATACCTGCACTCAGTGTGGGACGCTGGCGGGAATTCCAGGCAAGTTCACGGAAACCCGCACGATATGCCCGGCATGCCTCAGAGCCTCGCCCAAATTGTGAAATCCGACCGTCTGCCGTCGCTGCCGTCCATCGCTCTGCGAGTGATCGAACTGGCTCGCGAGCCAGAACCCGATTTTCGTGAAGTGGCGGACGTGATTCGCACCGATCCCGCATTGTCAGGCCGGCTGCTGCGGACCGCCAACTCCGCGCTGTTTGGGCTGGGTAAACCGGTGACCTCTGTGGAATCCGCGATTCCGCTGCTGGGACTGACGCTGGTGCGCACCATGGTCCTCGGCTTTGCACTGGCCGATCAATCCGGCCGCAGTCCAAAGCGGTCCCGAGCGCTGGAAAATCTGTGGCGCAGTTCGCTGACACAGGCCGTGTTTGCTGAACAACTGGCCTCGGAAATTCACGACGCCGATCCGGCCACCTACTTTCTCGCTGCTTTGCTGCAGGACGTTGGCATTCTCAGTTTTCTGCATGTGGACCCCGAAAATTACCTTGAGCAGATCTGGCAGCGGAGCGAGTTTCCCGATGTGGTGACCCGCGAACGCGACCACTATGGCTTCTCCCATGTGGAACTGGCCATGGAACTGCTGGACAACTGGGGGCTGCCGGTCGACATCCAGCACGCCATCGGAACGCACCATCAAAAGATGGCCGTGACCTCGGTGGACGAACTTTCGCCACTGGCCAGGACGCTGCAGGCAGCCGCACTGTGTGGCCACTACGTGGTCAATCATCGCCGCACGGGGCAGTCGCTGACGGAACTGGTGGTCTTTCTGGAGAATCACTTTGGCTGGTCGGGCGAAAAGGTCGAGACCGCGCTGTGCGAAACCATGATGCGAGTGGTCGAAACCGCGTCCATCTTTCAGTTTGATGTGGGTGAGGATTATTCTCACGAACGCATCCTTCGCGACGCCAAAGACCTGCTCGAGCAGATCGCACTGTCACAGCATGCCGCCGAGACGCGCGCACAGGCACTCGGACAGCAGATCATGAAAGATCCGTTGACGGGAGCTTATAACCGGATGTTCATGGACCGCGGGCTGAACGACCGCCTGGCGACCGCCATTCGCCGTCGCTGGCCGATCGGCTTGATGTTTGTGGACATCGATCGCTTCAAGCAGATTAATGATCAGTTTGGGCATCGGGCGGGAGACGAAGCCATCGTGCAGGTGGCGTCCACGCTGCAAAAATGCGTGCGACGCAACGATGCTGTGGTCCGTTACGGGGGCGACGAGTTTCTCGTGGCAATGCCCAAAATTCGGGCGAGTGAATTTGAGAATATCTGCGTGCAGGTGCAGACACGGATTCGAGAGCAGTCGTATGCCGAGAACGGTTTTTCCCTGACGATCAGTCTGGGGGCCGTGCTCTATCAGCCGGAGAAAGGCGACGTGCAGGATGCCAACTGGCTGATCGATCGCGCTGATCGGGCGATGTACGAAGCCAAACGTGCGGGGGGCGACCAGGTCTCTCTGGAGCGGCTCGACGCGTGTCGCGAGTGCCCGGTAGCCTGAACGAGCGATGGCAGGGCCCGTGAGGGCGCCTGAGGCAGGCGTCCCGTTGCGCCCAACCTGACCGCCGCGCCACGTCGCGCGACGGCCGATCGATGACGGCAGGCAGTCTGTTGATGTCGCTATCGCACCCAGGCGAACAAACGCGCTGTGCGTGTGCGGCGTGGCTGATAAGCGGGCGTTGTGGAAACGGGACGCGTGACCGGTCGGCTGAACGAACGTGAGACGCGTCGTCGGCCAAACAGTGTTCGCGAAGGACGGTTAGTCGGACGCTGATAACGCGACCTCGTGTTGTCCGTGGAGGTCACGAACGGGTAAGACAATTCGTCTGTGCCGGGTGTCGGAAAACCGACGTGTCCGTAGTCACGCCCAAAAGACGGGACGGACAGTGTGGCCAGAACAAGCAGTGTGGTGGCGGTCATTTTCATGGTGATCTCTCGCAAAATCGGGTGTGGGAAATGTCCGGGTCTGTCTTGTTATTGGCTTCGAAGGGGTATTCATCCACTGCATAATGCGTATGTGTTCCATAGGCAAAATGCATGCCGTGAGGCGGCTCGCATTTCTGCACCGTGTGTGTGAGATGTGCCAATTCCCGTTTGACCCGTCTGAACGTTGTGCTAACATCCGCCCACGCTCAAAGTGTCGAGGGCTGCCGATGCAGACTTCGTGAACAGGGAACTCCGGTGCAATTCCGGGACGGTCCGGCCGCTGTGAGCTATCTGCAGCCGTTGCCACGATGTGCCTGGCACAACAACGCGACGGTCGTACCCAGTCATCCTCGCACTGCCATTGTCGCCGCGTGCCACTCACAACCGGAGTGGGCAGGCCGACGAGAAGGTTTGGAAGTCTGGTGATAGCGAGTCAGAAGACCTACTTGGGGCGAGACGGTTTGTTGTCCTCCAGGATTGGGACAGTCGTTGCAGGTGTTGTTGGTCGCGTTCTGCTGCTTTGCCGCTTTGGTTTGGTCAGTGTGTGATCACCGCATCTGGGTTGCTCAAAAAAGTACGCCCCTATTCTCTGGCTGAACGTGCGCGCTGAGTGCGGAATGCGGTCGCCCAATGACGGCCACTGTGCGCCATCGCGGATGTCTTCACAGAGCAGAACGGTTCCCTGATGCGCAGCAAATTGCGTGGCTTTACGCTTATCGAGTTGCTGGTGGTGATTGCCATTATCGCCATATTGATTGCCCTGCTGCTGCCCGCCGTTCAGCAGGCTCGCGAGGCGGCACGCAGAATGTCGTGCCTGAACAATCTGCGGCAGATTTCCCTGGCGCTGCACAACTACGAAAGTCAGCATCGGTGTTTTCCGATTGGCTGTCTGGAATGCGTGCCGCCTTCGTTTCCACCTCCGCCCACTTTTCGGGCGCGGCAGCTGGCGTGGAGCATCTACATTCTGCCGCAAATCGAGCAGAAGAATGTCTATGACCTGTTTGACTTCAACGAGTCATTCCGTTCGCTGGACAACTACGTGCCGGCGGGAACGGTGATCTCCACTTACCTGTGCCCCAGTGCGTTTCAGGGGGAACGCCCCGGATCCACCAGCGGGGATGTCAACGGCAACGGGGTCGTGGATCCGGGCGATGGACTGGCGTGGACCGACTACGGCGGCCTGTTTGGCTCGTCTCACAATACGCCCACCATTTTGCCCGAGCACGAAGGCATGCTGCTTTACGACCGCATTACCCGGGTGCGTGACGTAACAGACGGTCTGTCCAACACGCTGATCGTCGGTGAGTGCACGGGCCGTGGGCACTCTCTGCAGTCGCACTGGGCCAACGGTCAGAACCTGTTTGATCAGCGGTTTGACAACCCGATCAACACGACACGCAACAACGAGTTATTCAGCGACCACACCGGTGGCTGCAACGTGGCTTTCAGTGACGGCCATGCTCGCTTCCTGAGCGAAACAATGGATCAGGACATTCTGAACGGATTGATGACACGCGCCGGCGGTGAAGTGCTGGGCGAATTTTAAAAAGGCGATTGCCGGCCGAGAGCCGGTTGGAAAAGGTATGTGATGAAATACGGGCCAGTTTTCTGTGTGCTGCTGCTGATGCCGTGTGCGTCAGCCGGTGTGATGGATTTTGATGACCTTGTGATCTGGGCTGGCAGTGGCAGCAACGAAGCCGCGCTGGTGGTGGACTGGCGGGACAGCCGTCCGTCTCTGGCCTGGGGCTTCCGCTGGGATGGCGCGGCCACCGGCGAAGATATGATGCGCGCCATCGTCGCTGAGGATGAGGACTTCTACGCGTCCATCAACGATCGATCTATATTCGGAAACTTCGTCAGTGGGCTGGGCTACGATCGTGACGGAGATGGCTTTTCCGTCACGTCGGGAGTTGCGTTCGATGCGGACGGACTTTTTGTGGGCGATACGCCTATAGACGGTATCGCTGACGATGCCGACGATTCCTATGGAGAGAGTTCACCATCAAACTTTGGGTTTTGGGAATACTTCGTTTCGGTAGACAATCCATTTGACGGCGGGTCGTGGAACTCGTCATCCGTAGGCTTTAGTGTCCGTATGCTGAGTGACGGCGACTGGGACGCGTGGGTCTATCCGGGATTCATTGGAAACGATCCCCCTCCGGCTCCGCTGGCCGCAGGGGCCACACCTGTTCCCGAGCCGTCGACATGGGCCGCCTTTGCACTTTTGACAACCGGTTATGTCATACGCCGGACGCGTCAGCGACGGCGTAAGTCGTCAGACGCAGCCGCGTGACCTGAGCTGCTGTGGCAGCTAAACCAGTCTTCCGGCGATCGTCCAGTGGCGATCGCTGGTGGCCTGGACCCATTGTCGAGGAAAGCCGGCTGCGGTCAGCAGGTCGCCCACTTCTTCGACCGTGAGTGCCGCGTGCAGCGATTCACGGAACATCTGCTGCTGGTGGTCGTTCTCGTCACCCGCGTAGGTGGCCACGATGTGCTCGACCTGTTCGCTGGATTCCGGTCGCATCAGATCGCGGACAAACAGGACGCCGTCCGGCGTGATGATACGGCGCATTTCCACAAACACATCGGCCGGCTGTGGAATGTGGTGTACGATGCTGTTCGACATAACGACCGCACAGGACGCGTCGGCCACTGGCAGTTTCTTGGCATCGCAGAAGACGGGCAGGATGGTTTTTTCCAGCGGTGTGTCGCAGATGTGTTTGCGGGCCAGTCGCAGCATTTCCTGTGACAGGTCGCAGGCCAGCACGGAAGAAAAGCGGTCGCTGGTCCGCATCAGCTGGATGGGGATCAGGGCGGTTCCCGTGCCCATGTCGAGTGCACGGCTGGCTGTGGTCGGCAGTCCGCTGGCGGCGACAAAATCCAGCAATTCACCCACAAACAGCGCGTTGACAGCGGAGTGATCCATGCTGTCGTAGTCTACCGCTTCTTCCACCGTGTCCATGACTTCCGGTTCGAGTGTTCTGGGCAGCATGCAGTTCTCCACTGGCTCTGTTGGGCGAATGACGGGGCTCGCGTTGTACAGCGCCGCGTGCCGACGTTCTACCGGCAGGCGGCCGGGCACCCGTTTTTTGCCGGCTCACTGGCTACCGCCAGTCGCGGGAAGTGTTTATGGTGCTCTGACTGTTTTCACCATTCGGGCGAGTGCACTATGAATTCCTCCAATGCCAGGCTGGGAGTCCGGCTGTTTTTTGTCTACCTGCTGCTCTATGGCGGGTTCGTGCTGATCAACGCTTTCGCACCGTCCCAGATGGAAGCGACTCCCATCGCCGGTTTGAATCTTGCCATTTTGTATGGCTTCGGCCTGATCATTGGCGCGCTGGTATTGTCGCTGGTGTACGGAGCCCTGTGCTCTAATGAAGATGCGACTGACGACAGCTCCTCATCCACGGGAGCCGACGCATGATTTACGAACGTTCGATGTCGGCCGTGGTGCTGTTTACGGTGTTTGTCGGGTTCACGCTGGGACTGAGCTTCTGGCTGGGCCGCAAGGCGAAATCCTCGGAAGGGTATTTCGCCGCGCATGGACAGATCCCGTGGTTTGTGAACGGCATTGCGTTTGCCGGAGACTATCTGTCGGCCGCCTCGTTTCTGGGGATCTGCGGCATGATTGCCGTTTCCGGCTACGACGGGTTTCTCTACTCGATTGGTTTTCTGGCGGGCTGGATTGTGGCCCTGTTTGTCGTGGCCGAGCCCATGAAACGACTGGGCAAGTTCACGTTTGCCGACGCTCTGGACGCGAAATTCAACAGCCCCGGCATCAAGCTGGCTGCCGGAATCAGTACGCTGGTTGTCAGCGTGTTCTATCTGATTCCCCAAATGGTGGGTGCTGGCGTGCTGGTCGAACCGCTGCTGGGCTTTGAGCACTGGGTGGGCGTATTGATTGTCGGCACGGTCGTCATTCTGATTGTGGTGACCGCCGGCATGGTGTCGACAACATGGGTGCAGTTTTTGAAGGGCAGCCTGCTGGTGGTCTTCAGTGCCATCCTGTCGTGGATGATTCTGGAACGCGGCTTTTCCACCAAACCCGGGGGAGACGAGCAGCGAATTTTTCGCACGCTCGGCCCCTACGCTCAGGCGGACTTCAAGCCGACGGCCGCCAACCTGCCAAATATTGAAGCCGAAGTCGGCGGCAACCTGGTGGTTCCGCAGGGCGAATGGGACGCGTCCGGCTTTGTGCAGTTTACGGCCGGAGACGAGACGTCCACCTGGAAACTGGATGCAGCCGACGATTCCAAAGCCGATACCGTACTGCTGCGTGAGTGTCAGTGGGTGACCACCAAAGCGGATGGCAGCGTGCTGATTAACGGCCAACCCAAAGGGACGGGCGACGGCCAGGCGGTGCTGACTCCCGTAGGACGGATTACCAGACTGCCGGACGGACAGGAAGAGACCGGCTCGCTGGGCATGGCCGAGTTTTTCAGCACGCTGCAGGAAAGCGAAGTGGAACTTTGGCGTAAGCACAGTCTGAAGGAAGCCAGTGGCGATAAGACGGACATTTACTATCCCAAGCTGACTCCCGGCAGCGAAGTGCTGCGACCCGGCGAGAATCCCAAGTTTGCCGGTATTCGCGGAGACTCGATCTTTGGCAAGCTGAACTTCATTTCGCTGATGCTGGCCCTGTTTTGCGGAACGGCATCGCTGCCCCACATTCTGATTCGTTACTACACAGTGAAAGACGAAAGCAGCGCTCGCAAGAGCACGATTGTGGGCATCGCCAGCATTGGCTTTTTCTACGTGCTGACCCTGTATCTGGGTTTGGGGGCGATGACCAGTGGGGCGATGGATGTCACCAGCAGCAATATGTCGGCCCCGCTGTTGGCACGCAGCATGAGCACCTGGCTGTTTGGTGCGATTTCTGCCATCGCCTTCACGACCGTTCTGGGAACTGTGAGCGGTCTGATTCTGGCGTCAGCGGGCGCCGTGACACACGATTTGTGCAGCAGCTATTTCGGCTGGGAAATGACGGACGAAGAAAAAGTACGTCTGGCGAAAACGTCCTCCGTGGTCGTGGGAGGCATCGCTATTGTGCTGGGAATTCTGTTTAAGGGATTAAACGTGGGCTTTCTTGTCGGATGGGCGTTCAGCGTGGCGGCCTCTGCCAACCTGCCGGCTCTGGTGATGATCCTGTTCTGGAAGGGGGTGACGCGTCAGGGGGTGATTGCCGCCGTGATTGTGGGGATGGTCAGTTCGCTGGGCTGGATTCTGGTCAGCGATGACACCTGCAAGGCGGTTTACGGTATGAGTGAGCCACTGGGAATTACACCCTTCAGTCAGCCCGGCATTGTGACGATTCCGCTTGGGTTTCTGACGCTGATTGCTGTCTCTAAAATGACGACAGGTACGGCTCAGGATGAGTCTGCGGCCGCCTGATTGCGTCCCTCTGTTTTTTGATTATTGCTGTGCGAGTATGAGCTTCGATTACAACAAAGTCAGCGACCTGCTGGTCTGTCCGGATACACGTGCGGAACTGGTGAAAGAAGAGAGGGCCCTGGTGTCGACCGACCCACAGTCGCGTCTTTGCTATCCCATTCTTGATGACATACCGCGGCTGCTGACCGACGAGGCCACACAGCTCTCCACCGAAGACTGGGCGGCCGTGATGCAGCGACACAATCGCAGCACGGACACCGGGCAGCCGAACTGAGGCATTCGATGACGGCCGCATTAAGACGGCACTGGTTCCTGGTGGGGCTCGTTACGCTGCTGCCACTGGCCGTTGTGCTGGGGACCTCGAATCCGTCAGATCTGCTCGTTCGTTCGACGCACGCTCTGCCGACCTCGTGGTGTACGGCCGCGATTCTGTTTTTGATGTCGGTCACTCTCGACACCGGGCGGCTGGTGGATTCGCTCAGGCGACCTCTGCCCGTGGTGACCGCCATCAGTGTCAACCAAATTGTGCTGCCGCTGGCCTGCCTGCCACTGCTGCCACTGCAAAAATCGGCCGACCTGAGGGTGGGCCTGCTGATCGCCGCCAGCGTGCCGTGCACCATGGCGGCGGCATCCGTCTGGACGCGGCGAGCAGGGGGCAACGACGCGGTTTCGCTGCTGGTCACGCTGATTACCAACGGACTGTGCTTTCTGTTCACTCCGTTTTGGCTGGCTGTGGGGCAGCGATGGTTTGGGACCGTGTCGGCCGAGGGGAGTCTGGAGCCCGGCGACATGGTGGTGCGGCTGGTAACGGCCGCTCTGATTCCTGCGGCTGCCGGACAACTGCTGCGGCGGCATCGGGGTGTGGCCGCACGCGTGGACGTCAATAAAAAAGTCTGCAGCAATACGGCCCAGACCATCATTCTGACGCTCGTGTTTGTGTCAGCGTTTAAGGGGGGACTGCGATTCCAGAACGACGGGATGATTGAGGGCCTGCGGCATACTGAGTTTGCTGTCGTGTGGTTCAGTTGTCTGGCCATCCATGTTCTGGCGATGGTTGTCGCCTGGACGACGGGCGGCGTTTTCCAGCTGGGCGAAGCGGACCGCCGTGCGTGTGTGATTGCCGGCAGTCAGAAAACGCTGCCGATTGGCATTCTGGTGTCGCAGTCGACCGGACTTCCGTTTTCCCTGGTGCCGATGCTCATGTTTCATACATCGCAGCTGTTTATTGACACGTGGGTCGCCGATCGCCTCCAGCGAAGAAACGGCCTTTCAGATTCGTCACTGACAACGCAGGGGAAGTCGGATCCGGCCTCAGCAGTCTCTGATCAGCGGTAAATCTGAAACGTCTTTTCAGCCACGACGCGGTTTTCAAACCGGACGGTCAAATGCCAGTCGCCGAGTTTATCACTCAGCGGCTTCCAGATGGTGTCGCCGAGAAAAAAGTCCCAGTCACTGGTTTTGACAAACACGGAACCGGTGAAGGGAGGTCGTCGCTGACCGCTGTCGTCCAGAATGCCCGGATGGTCGATGCAGTATTGCAATTCGGCCGTGCGGCCCCTGCGGACATTCAGGACAAAGCCAAACTCCACATCCACCACGGCGGGCACGCGGGTGGTCACCTCCACGATGGACGGAATGTCTTTGGCGGCAGAATCCCACTGGGTATACAGGCCCCAGGTCCGCAGGCGAAATTCAGGTTTCAGGCGTGCCATGACCAAACCATCACTGTTACGGACACTTCCGGGCAGTAGTCAGTGAGCGGCGACTGAGCAGTAGCGGCATGATGGCGGCAAGCACGGCAAAAGCGGTCATCGCCAGGTAGCTGGTGGTGTAATCGGCAAACCACTCATCAAACAGGCCGACCAGGGGCGGTCCCAGCGCTCCCACGCCAAAGCCCATCATGTTGCTGAAGCCAAACCCCAGGCTGCGTCGCTCGCGGGGCAAAAACTCGGGCAGCAGGCTGTTATACAGCGGCTGGTTCATGAAGTGCACGAACGCCCACAGTGAGGCGGCCACCAGACGCCCCGGCCCCGACAAAAACGCCATCGCCACCAGGAACGGTATGTTGAGTGCGTAAACGATGGCCAACTGCCAGGCAAGCCGATCTGAACGAGCGATTCGTCCGGCCGTCCACTGCCCGAAGGCCCCGCACACCAGGGCCAAAGCGGCCGCGTAATTGCCCAGTGCCTGTCCCGACAGCCGGATGCCCGTCCACTGCTGGATCACATCGTTGGCCGAAGACTCCTTCAGGTAGCGGGGCAGAAAGTGCAGCACGCCGCCGTAAATGATGCCGGAGAAGGCGGCGCCGATGATCAGCGCTAAATAGGGCCACAGATGAAACGATGTTTCGTCCGCTGGCGGCGCGGCGGAGTCCGGTTTTGAATGGCGACGAACTTGTGCATCTGTCGGGCTGGTTTGCTGCAGTTGAAAATACAGCAGCACGCCAAGGCCACCGCTGAATGCTGCCAGCAGCAGGTAATAGCCCTGCCACGCCTGCGGTCGGAAGGACAGCACGATGCCTGCCAGAAACGGCGCACTGGCAATGCCGAGGGAGCCAAACACTCCGTGCATTCCTAAAGCGCGGGCTCGTTGTTCAAGCGTGGTCTGGTTGGCCAGCAGCGCCAGTCCGGCCGGATGGTACATGCTGGCAAACGAGCCCAGGGCGAACATCTGCATGGAGACGGGGCCGTAGCTGTTGCTCGCGGAAAACGACGCACAGGTCACTGCCGAGCCCAGCAGGTACAGAATCAGCACGCGTTTTTCGCCAAATCGATCGGCCAGCATTCCTGCAAACAGAGCGCCCACGCCGTAGGGCAGTCGCAGCGCCGAACCCAGCATGCCCGACTGCACGCTCGTTAAATCAAAGGCCGCACTGATCACCTGCTCCATGCTGGCGACCGACTGTTCCAGCAAATGCACGAGCGCGTGGGCCAGTGACACCAGCAGAATGATGCGGTAGACAGATGACGAGAGCCGAGGCGAGGACACGAAGGCGGCAGACTGTGGACGGACGGTGAATCAGGAAGACGGGCACAGCGTGCTGGGGTTAGTTCGCTGCGGCCTGTGGCAGTGTGACGGTGACCGATGCAGAGAACACCAGGCGGGGATCGTCGCGTTCCAGCAGCGATTGTGCAAGTGCGGCGATGGTGCGATCCACTTTCCCGGCAAACAACTGGCTGTCTGCGTGTCGCACGGTGATCGGTTCCGTCAGGTTGAAGATCTCATCATTGGCCAGAATGGTCACTTCGCCGACGTCCGACTGTCCAATCGTCACCGTGTTGCCGCTGCGCGTGGCGACCATTCGGGGGCGGCCTTTGGCATTGTCGGCGCTCACCTGCAGCCAGTAGAAACGTTCGTGCGTCACATCATCCTGCTTCCAGACGATCCGGTTGGGAAATCGGTTGCGTTCAAATCTGGCCATCCAGGGCACCGCCACGCGATCCTCCAGATTCATCCAGTGCGCCCGACCTTCGTGCAGGGTGACTTCGTGCGGGTAGCCATCGGGATCGGCTTCCCGCAGCGTCTTGAGTTTGACCTTCCATTCGCCTGCGATGGCGTTGCGACGATAAGCGCGGTCCAGAGCGCCCATGTGGATGGTGAACGGCAGATTGCGGAGACTGTCCGGCTGTGTTTCGTTGGGGTGTCCGGCCATCATCGAGGCGGCCGCCAGACGATCGGCCATCCGCGGCGCCAGTTGATAAACGCCGTCTCCTCCGGCCGAGTAGCCCATGATGTACACGCGATCGGGATTGACGTTCTCAAACAGGATCATGTCGGTGATCAGCCGATCAAAGAAGTCGTCAATGTGTGCCTCGTGCCACAGATTCCACGTATTGGTGGGCGCTCGCGGCACGAGGTAGATGCCTTCCTCGGGCTGGTACAGCCGTTTCTGGTTTTCGTACTGCTGGTCGTTGACTCGTGCTGGCGCCCCACCGCCACCATGCATCGAGATAAACAGCCGGCGTCCGTCAGCGGGGGCGTCGCCAAATGCTTTGTACCAAAACGGCATCGACTTGCCGTTGAGTGTGATGACGCGGGAGTCAAACTCGGCTTTGCGGGATTCGGTCAGCAGGGCCCGCCGCTTTGCCCACAGAGTGGCAGCAGCGACTTTGGTCTGCACTGCCGTAAGGGCCGTGGTGGCGAATTCCGCCTGCTGCAGCGCGGGCAGGTTGGCTGCCGTCAAATCATGGTCTGCCAACCAGGCGTTGAGCGCCGAGTTGGGGTCTTCCGCAGCGACGGCATTCAGCGTGGGAAGCAGGAGCAGACTCAGCAGTACAGGAAAAGCCAGGGTTTTCATGGGGCGTTCCGCGATGTTGGTGCGTGAAGTTACTCAATCGTACATAAGTGGCACCATCTTCCTACGCATTGGTGCATTCCCGAAGAAAACTGGCCGGGAAAACTGCGAACTCCTGCGATTGCGTCGTGTTCTTGTTGCGGAGTTCCGTGATGCCGATAACATCCCGGACCAATCTCGTTTGTGGCGTCGTGGTACGCCCCTGATGGAAAGTGATCCCCATGACGGTTCGTACTCGATTTGCCCCCAGTCCCACCGGTTATATGCACATTGGTGGCATGAGGACCGCACTGTTCAACTGGCTGTGGGCCCGCAAAAACGGCGGGCAGTTTGTGCTCCGGATCGATGACACGGACCAGTCCCGCAACATGGACGAAGCGTTGGGCCCCATTCTGGATGCTTTCCGCTGGCTGGGCCTGGACTGGGACGAAGGCCCGGAAGTGGGCGGCGATCATGGCCCGTATTTTCAGTCGCAGCGCCGCGAACTTCACGACACTGCGCTGCAGCAGTTGCTGGATTCGGGGGCCGCCTACCGTGACTTTGAATCACCGGAAGACACGCGGGCTCAGCGGGAAGCGGCCGAAAAAGAAAAACGTGTCTACACCAGCAGTCGGGTGTCGGTCGGGCTGTCACCCGAAGAGGTGCAGCAGCGGATAGACGATGGTCACCCCTTTGTGGTGCGGCTGCTCGTACCCCGAGATCGCAGGGTTCGCATCACCGATTTGGTGCGTGGCGATGTGGAGTGGGACTGCAGCCTGATGGTTGATCCCGTTGTGGCCCGCGGTGACGGCTCACCGCTGTACAACTTTGCGACCGTCGTGGACGATGCGCAGCTGAAAATTACGCACGTCATTCGGGCCGAGGAGCACCTTTCCAACACGCCCGTGCAGGTTCTGCTTTATGAAGCCCTTGGCTACGATCTGCCGGAGTTCGCCCATATCCCCTTCGTGGCCGCGCCTGGCGGAAAGAAGAAGCTTAGCAAACGTGACATCGACAAATACCGCAAGAGTCCGGCCTTCGCGAAGCTGTTTCAACTGGGAGATGACGTCCTGAGTCGGCTTCAACTGGATGCTGCAGACGCTGCGCTGTCACCCGTGATGGTGGCCTACTACGAGCGCGTGGGATTCCTGCCGGTCGGTGTGCTCAATGCACTGGCTCGACTGGGCTGGTCGCTGGATGATGAAACAGAAAACATGTCGCTGCAGACCGTGCAGGAGAACTTCAGCCTCGACCGTGTGGTGAAGGCCTCAGCGGGACTCGATCCGGACAAGCTGATGAGCTATCAGACGCACTGGATGTCTCAGTTGCCGGAGGACGAAAAACGGGACGGCTGCCTGGCGTTCCTGGCGCAGGCCGGTCTGGTGGCGGACGCCGCGGATCCCGACGCTGTAACGCTGACGGAGCAGGTGCTGGCTTTGTCGGCCGATCGCATTCGCGTGTTTGGCGACATCCTGATGATGGACGAGTTCTTTGTGGATGCCGACGACCTGGTCTACGGCGAGAAGGACTTTCAAAAGCGAATTGTGAAGCCCGAGCAGGCCGTCGAGCATCTGTCTGCTCTGCGGAGCGTGCTGGCGGAGGCGGGGCAGTTTGATGCCGACAGCCTGCACAAACTCGTTGAGACCTTTGTAACCGATCGGGAACTCAAGTTCGGTCAAATCGCGCCGGCTGTGCGAATCGCTGTGACCGGCAAGCCCAAAGGGGCTGACCTGTTTCCGACTCTGGAATTGCTGGGGAAAGATGAGTGTCTGCGGCGGATTGATCGAGCCATCGGCAAAGCCGAGTCGATGAAGGTCGTGTAGTGGGGGTGCGCTGCGAATGTCAGGGCCGAAGGCCGATTGTCAGTTGGCAAACGTCAGCGGATGCGGTCCGCACAGACGAAACGCGTGCCGTGGATGACGCGGGACAGTGGAATTCCTGACGCGGTCTGCTGAGTGCCCCACTTCCTTTCTGATCAGTCTGCCTGCGCAGACGCACTGCATTTCATTAACGGAACCTGTCATGGCTACGGTACTTGTCACCGGTGGCGCCGGATTTCTCGGCAGCCACCTGTGTGATCGCCTGATCGAACGCGGCGACGACGTCATCTGTCTGGACAACTTCTTCACCGGCAACAAAGAGAACGTGCGTCATCTGCTCGGGCACGAACGCTTTGAATTGATCCGCCATGACATCGTGCACCCTTTCTATCTGGAAGTGGATCGCATCTTCAATCTGGCGTGCCCAGCTTCCCCGGAGGCGTACCAGTTTAACCCCATCAAGACCATCAAGACGTCGACCGTGGGCATGGTCAATGTGATGGGGCTGG
This sequence comes from Planctomycetaceae bacterium, assembly GCA_024742875.1. Lineage (GTDB taxonomy): Bacteria > Planctomycetota > Planctomycetia > Planctomycetales > Planctomycetaceae > Fuerstiella. The sequence goes on from JANSXP010000033.1 coordinate 16,005, forward strand.
CCAAACGCTGCGGCGCCCGCATCCTGCACGCCTCCACTTCGGAAGTCTATGGCGATCCGCTCGTGCACCCGCAGACGGAAGACTACTGGGGACACGTCAATCCCATTGGACCGCGCAGCTGCTACGATGAAGGCAAACGCATCGCCGAATCTCTGATGATGAATTACCACGAGGCCCACGACGTGGAGATTCGCATCATTCGAATTTTCAACACCTATGGCCCTCGCATGGATCCCAAAGACGGCCGGGTGATTTCCAATTTCATCACGCAGGCGATCAAGGGTGAGGATATCACCGTGTATGGTGACGGCACGCAGACCCGGTCATTCTGCTTCTGCAGCGATTTGATTGAGGGCATGTTGCGGCTGATGGATCAGGACGAACACACGGGCCCGGTCAATATTGGCAACCCCACGGAAAATACGATGCTCGAACTGGCGGAAGCCGTGATCAAAACGGTTGGCAGCACGTCAAAGGTAGTGCACATGCCGCTGCCCAAAGATGATCCACAGCGTCGGTGTCCGGATATCACGCGAGCCCGCAACTGGCTCAACTGGGAGCCTCAGGTGGCCCTCGCTCAGGGGCTGGAGTCGACTGTTGAGTGGTATCGTAATCTGATAACCTCAGGACAGTCGCAAAGCTGATGCTGCAGATGGTCAAGTGAGATTCAGGCTCCTGGAGTGAGCCTGCTGGAAATCCTCTGTTCGGCAGCAGGCGGCGGGATGCCCTGTGAATGGGCACCCCGCCGCGTGGTCTTTTTACAACTTTCGGCGAACAGCAAAATGGCACGCATTCTGGTAACCGGGACCGCGGGATTTATTGGGTTTCACACCGCTCAGAAACTGCTTGATCGCGGTGATGAGGTGGTTGGTCTGGATAATGTCAACGACTATTACCAGGTGCAGCTGAAACGCGATCGACTGTCAGAGCTGGCCGGACGTGACGGCTATCACTTTCACGAGGTGCCTCTGGAAGACGCAGCCGCCGTGTCCCGCATTGTGGCCGACGGCCGCTTTGACAGTGTCATCCATCTGGCCGCTCAGGCGGGTGTGCGCTATTCCCTGGAGAATCCGCGGGCTTACGTGGACGCCAATCTTGTCGGCTTCATCAACATTCTGGAGGCCTGCCGTCACAATAACATTGGGCACCTCAGTTACGCCTCAAGCAGCTCCGTTTACGGGGCGAACAAATCAAAGCCGTTCCGCACGTCGGATCGTGTAGACCATCCGGTCAGCCTGTATGCGGCTACCAAGAAAGCCAATGAACTGATGGCCCATACGTACAGCCATCTTTACGACCTGCCCACAACCGGTCTGCGATTTTTTACGGTGTACGGACCCTGGGGACGGCCCGATATGGCGCTGTGGCTATTCACTGAAGCGATTCTCAACGATCAGCCCATCAAAGTATTCAACAACGGGCAGATGCGCCGCGACTTCACGTACATCGATGACATCGTGGAGGGCGTCATCCGTGTGAACGACAAAGTCCCGCAACCGAATCCAGACAAAGATCCGCTCGATGACACAACGTCGGCGGCACCCTACAAAGTTTACAACATCGGCAACAATCAGCCTGTGGAGCTGATGACGATGATTACGACTCTGGAAAAGTGCATCGGCAAAGAAGCCATCAAGGACATGATGCCGATGCAGCCGGGTGATGTGCCGGAGACCTTTGCGGATATCGACGCGCTGCAGACTGATGTGGGTTTCCGACCGGATACTCCCATCGACGTCGGCATCCAGAAATTCGTCGACTGGTATCGCCAGTACCATGTGATTTAAGACATGGCGTGACCTGTTTAGGAACGTTCGGCGTTCGTTTTGAAAGCTGCGGCTGCTGCCCGATCCTTGCTGGACTGTGGACACCTGCGAGCATTGTCTTTGTTGGCACGTGCAATCGGGAGTCGAGTGCCAGGGGCTCGTGTGTGCTTCAACGTGGCGTGCCTGCACGCGCCTGAGTCCGCCTTAAAAACAACATCTTTGTGATGTGCGTGATGCAGTCGATCTTCGCGGTCATGGTTCTGCTGCGGGAGGGGCTGTCGACCTCAGCCCCAGTGGCAAATGAAGTTACGCTTTCGACGAATGTTGCCGTCGTCGATAACGAACGGCTCCCGCGAGACCAATCAGGCCAAGGAATGCAAGAGACGATGGCTCAGGCACGACTTGTCCACTGATGGCCATCGCAATGCCGGCCGGGCCTGCTGCCTGATTATTCCATCTGAGTTCCAGAGTGTTCTGGCCGGTGATGAAGTTGCCGTTATTGTTGCCGATTACGAAGTCATGCGTTTGCTGGTGGGCGTCATTGCCGAAAGGGATGCTTACGCCGGTTGACTGACCGTTCAGGAAGATTTCCGCAGAGTTGTCCACCATCCACGTTCCGGTCAGAACAACCTTCGACAGGTCGGTCCCCGCAGTGATGTCAAACGTTGTGCGAAACACGAAATCGCCTGCCGGCAGGGAGATGGAGCCGGCATCCACTGTGCTGATAAAGTTAGCGCCGTCCGGTGGGCCTTTCCAGAAATCCAGTTTCTGTTGCACCAGGACATCTGAACCGGTCCCGGCTGGAGAGGAGACCAGCGAATAGTGCGGATCAATCGTGCCAGGTGTGAGCAGGACACCGTCGTCGTCGACGCCGGTGGAATACAACCCAATGACGTCGGAGTGGCAGGTGTTGAGTCCGCAGGAAAACAACAGTACAGCAGCGACGAAGGGGAGGCACCGCGACAGCGCGACGCGAGAAAGGGAGAGAACGGAAAAATGCATGAAGAACTCCAAAATGCTCCTTTGGCCCGGCAAAGAAAGCCTCAAGCGGCACGACCGATAGTTTCCTGCGCAACGAACTGAGTTCAATTGGGAGTTTCGCCTGTTGATGTTAGGGCCGTGCAACCTCACCTGGCCTGTGTCGGGCAGGCTGGATACTCACCTCGCACGTATATCACCGAGTTAAGTGATGCCATCGGACAGGATTTGCTGCGGCATGCTGCGCCATCATCGGAGCGAGCTGGTTGTCACCATGCTGGTGAATTCCCATGCCGTCTTTCCTCCGGGTAACACTGCTTGCGAAGAATTCTGCCGCTGTCACCTATGGCTGTGCGCGGATGACGATGTGGCTGGGGTCATCTTTGGCAATGAGTAATTCGACGGCAGGCGTGTGCTGTCGGAACGTGTGCTGCCAGTCGAAGTTCTGCAGGGTGCTGCCGGAGGTCCAGCTGGACGAGCCATCCTGCAGTTCAAACGTGGCCACCTCAAATGATTCGTTCGTGCCGCCAGAGGCTGGCGAGAGGTAAATCCCTGAAATGCGAAAGCCTTCATCGCCCGCAGCATTGGTGGTCGGCGAATAAACGGCCACCAGAGTGTCCGCTGTGAGAGGCCGCTTAACGCCCTCTGACTGTGCGGTGAGTGACCTGGCGTTGATCACCCCCAGTGCATCCAGCGACGCTGTCGTGATCTGACGGGCCACGGATTTGTCCAGATCGTTTTTCTTCAGCAGCGAGTCAATCTGTCCGGACAGGTCGGTGTTTCTGATGCGGTTCAACAGATGGGCACACTGAATGGCGGTGACAGCCTGATCCTGCTGTTTGCGATAAAAGTACCGACCCGCCAGGTTGAGCCAGGCTTTGGCCGTCGTCGGCGGGTTGGCTTCCGCCAGATCCAGCGCTCGCTGCCGCTGTTTGCTGCTGCCCATGCGGTCCAGGTCCATCAGCAGATTCATCCGCGGCGGCTGCTCCGTCAGTAGCTGCTCGAAGAGCTGTTCACGCTGTTCCTGGTTCAGCACCTTGCGGTAGCGAATCCAGAACACGCTGGTTTCCGTGTCGCTGGAGAATCCACCGCTGCGGCGAGGGAACACTTCGAGGCTTTCGGCCTGTTTTGTCATCCGCAGGTAGGCGGGTTCCCCGGTTTCCCGCTGGCCCTGCCAGTTGGCTGCCTGGAGTTCTGCGTGGACGAGGTCCAGCAGACGACCCGGATCGTCGACATCGCTGACCAGCCACAGAGTTTCGTTTTCCTGGCAGCAGCCAGCGAAGGAGAGTCGCTGTTCGGCCTTCGCTGTCTTGATGAAATCAAACGGCGGCGGAGGCGTCCAGTCCGGGAAGAAGCCCGAGGGCAGCTGCGGCATCGGGTCTTCTTCTTTGCGACGATCGTCGATTTCCGGCAGCACCTGACCGGCGATGGCTTCTGCGATATTGGCTCCCTGCAGTTTGAATTTTGCGCCGCTGGATTCCACGCCGGTGAGTGTGGATTCGTGGTCGATCTCGATGTGCGCGTGAAAGCGGAGAGAGGGCGGCGTGAGTCCGGTGGAATAGCTGTGTCGCGAGGTGACTGGCGAGGGGCCCAGCTGCACGTGGATTTCCGCGTTGAGATCTCGGGAGGTGATGCCGGAGATCCGGATGTCTTTCAGGTCCATCGTCAGAAACAAATCACTGCGTTCGCCCGGTTCCGGCTGATGCCCGGCGGGATAGTGCCGCACGGTGGTAAAGTTTCCTTTCTCTTTGAGAGTTTCCACCAGCTGATCGGCCGCTCGTTTCATCAGCAGCGAGTCAGAGAGATTAAGGACCGTGATGGAGTCAGACGCAAAATAGTCAGCCCCACTGTGTACGGAACTGCCCGCTTTTGAAGAACTGTTGCGTGCCTGAAGACTGGCCGCGTTGAATTCCAGAGAAGGATCTTCGGCCGGCGTGCCGGTGGGCGTGAAGCCGCCATTGGAGTTGCGTTCCCAGCTGACAGGCTGCTCTGTGGTGCCAGGCTTTGGCAGGAACGTGATGCCGGCGATGATCGCCACAAACACGGCAGCGGCGATGCCCAGAATTCTTCCCCATCGTGTGTGCCACAAATTGCGCCACAGTTTGCGGGGACGACCGGCAATCACTGTCGATTCTTCGTCGTTCGAGTCATTCGGGGCATCAAGCGGCAGACGTGGTTCAGTCATGGGGGACCCTGAAGTGAGGCGATTGGCGGCCGTTTTGAGAACGCGAACAGCAGGCGGCCGGATCACCGGTTTCCCGCTAATGGTACCGAAATCTGAGCTTTGTGGGCGCGGCGGGCGTAGGCACGCAGACGGAAAATGATGACGACGTTGGCCAGGACGAAAATGCCTGTCAGGAGCAGGAGGACTGATTCAGGGGGGGCAAAGTGCGGCCGCGCCGCGGCAAACGCCGCCGCCAGCACACACAGGACGGCCGAAAAACCACCAGCGAGTTTTGACCCTTCACTGCCGAGCTGATCGGCGATATCTGTCAGCATGACAGAAAAGCATCCCACCACCAGTGGCAGCAGCACCATCAGGAGATGGTCTGTCCTAAAGGACGGCAGAAATTGCAAAACAGGAATTAGCAGCGGAATGGCCAGCACGCTGAATCGGCCGGCCCAACGTCCAGGCAGAGACTGGCAGCATTTCGCACACGTCCACGCGTAGAACGGGAGCATGAAGACCACCCAGGCCAGCGGAATCGTCGTCAGCAGTGAGAGGTGATACAGCGGGAGAAAATAGGACTGGGCTCGAAATCCGAGCACCAGCAGGCCCACAAGTCCAGCGGCCGACAGGACAAGGGTGGCCATGCCGCTCAGACTGTTTTCCAGAGATCGCAGCGGATTCACCTGAATTTGGCGGCGCTGTTGGCTGGGAATCTCGCTGTTAGTCGGGGGCAAAAAGGGATTGTCCTGGCTTTCCATAGCGAACCTTAATCGGTTTCTGCGTTACTCAGCCAGACGTTATGACGAGCCGTTTTTACCATGGGATCAACTGTTCTCCGGCAACTGTCAGATTCTGGGGAAATTTCGGATTTTTCGCGTAAAGATCCGCCGCAATTACAGAGAACCTGTCGCCGTTCTCTCTGCAAAGTGTCATGGGCGTATGAGCCATCTTCCGGAAACCCGATTGAGTCTGCTGGTGCGGCTCCAGGATCACAGCAATGATGCCTGGACCGAGTTTCTCGCCATTTACGAGCAGGCCATTGTGAATTATTCGCGCAGCCGGGGCCTGCAGGAAGCAGACGCTCAGGACGTGACGCAGGAGGTGCTGGCAGCCGTCACCAGCAAAGTGGAGGCGTGGGACCCGGACCACTGCCGCGGCAGCTTCCGAGGCTGGCTGTTCCGAGTGGCTCGCAATATTGCCGTGGATCGCATTCACGCTCAGTCCCGCCAGGCGCGGGCCAGCGGCGACAGCCGGATTGTGCAGCTGCTGGCGCAGACGCCGGAACGGGAAGAGGCCGATTCCGAAGTGTTTTGGGCCGAGTATCGCCGTAAACTGTTCCACTGGGCGGCGGAGAAGATTCGCCCGGAAGTACGGGAAACGTCGTGGCAGTCGTTCTGGCTGACCAGTGTGGACGGCGTGAAGCCCGAGCAGGCGGCCGAGCAGCTTGGTGTGTCACTGGGTTCTGTCTACGCCGCCCGGTTTCGCATTATCGCCCGACTGCGTGAAATCGTGTCGCGATTTGACGAGTCAGACGACGGTGAGGACGCCATTCTCAAGAGTATTCGTTCGTTGAGTTGATTCCGGCCGTGTGCCCGGCGAAAGACCCGTCTATGTCGACATCACAACGCAACAGCTGTTTCGATCCTCTGATTCTGGAACGTCTGCTCAACGAGCAGCTGCAGGGGGCGGAAGAAGCGGCCGTGCTGACCCATATCGAAACATGTGAGACATGCCGCATTCAGATGGAAAAGATGACGGGGTTGCCCGAGCTGAGTGATGAGATTCATCGTCACCTGGCAGACCACGATGTGCAGGACCCGGGCGCATCCACGCAGCTGGAATCTCCCGCGCAGCATGCGGACCTTCTGCAGATTCAGGGGCTGCTCAGTCCCACCGATGATCCGCAGATGCTGGGACGTCTGGGACAGTACGAGATTGCCGGCATTGTCGGTCGCGGCAGTACGGGAGTCGTATTCAAGTCCCTCGATAAACGACTGAATCGCTACGTGGCCATCAAAATGCTGCTGCCGGCCTACTCGGGCAACGGCGCCGCTCGGCGACGGTTCGAACGCGAGGGACGCTCCATTGCGTCAGTGCGGGACGAGCATGTGATTCCCGTGTTTGCCGTCGACGAACATCACGGTCTGCCGTTCATTGTGATGGAGTATATGCCGGCCGGGTCACTGGAGCAGCGGATTGAAGATCGGGGCACACTCGACACCGGAGAAGTGGTGCGAGTGGGGATGCAGATTGCGCAGGCGCTGGCCGCTGCTCACAAACAGGGCATCGTGCATCGTGACGTGAAGCCGGCCAATGTGCTTTTGGCCAGCGGCATTGAGCGGGCGCTGGTCACCGACTTTGGTCTGGCTCGCATTCTGGATGAGGCCTCAATGACGCACAGCGGTGCGATTTCCGGCACACCGCAGTTTATGTCACCCGAGCAGGCCCGTGGTGAAACGGTGGATCACCGTTCTGATTTGTTCAGCCTCGGCTCGGTGATGTATGCGGCCGCCACCGGACATTCCCCGTTTCGCAGTGAAACCGTCTTTGGTGTCATCAAACGTGTGTGCGAATCTACCCCGCGGCCCATTCGAGAAACCAACCCCACCATTAAAGGCTGGCTGTGTCGTTTCATCGAGAAGCTGCATTCCAAAGATCCTGCCGAGCGATTTCAGTCAGCGCAGGAAGTCTCAGATCTGCTGGCTGAAGAACTGGCGTATCTGCAGTCACCGGCCATCGTCCCCCGCCCGGAACGTCAGTGGCGTGATGACGATCGGTCGCGTGCTTCGTGGAGGAAACCGGCCGGTGTCGCCGTGGTGGGCTCGCTGTGCCTGCTGGCTGTGGCCGCCTTCTGGGGAGACGGGGGCCACGCCGTGGTCGAGGCAGATGTCAGTGATGGTGCGCCGCAGTATCAGCGTATTCGCAAATTCGAGATGGTCACCAGTCTGAACGCGGACAAAACCGTGACGGTCAGTGATCGGACGGACGATTTTTATGAAGGCATGACGCTGCATGCGGCCGGCAAATACAACGAAGCCATCGCCGCGTTTCGACTGGCCATCGATCGCGGGGATCGGGTGGCGGCCGCAAAATACAACATCGGATGCGCGCTGGCTCTGCAGGGGCAAACAGAGAAAGCGCTGGATTCGCTGGAAGAGGCGCACGCCGAAGGATTTCGCGATCTCGATCATTATCTGACCGATGCCGACCTGAAGTCCGTTCGCCCACACAAGCGACTGCAGAGACTGGTCGAACGCATGGCGGCGGAACGCCGCATCGCGCGTTCATTGACGCGGGGCACACTGCTGCGGCATCAGCAGCGGTTTGCCGAAGCGGAGCATATGTTCCGCACCGTGCTGGAACTGGACAGCAATCACCACCAGGCCATTCAGGAACTGGGGCTGGCGCTGCACTTTCAGGGCAAACTGCAGGAGGCCATTGTCTACCATCGCCGGGCGGCCGGCACCCAGGAATTCGCGCGACTGGGGAATTACAACATTGGCTGCTACCACGCGCTGCGGGGAGAAGCGGACGAGGCGTTTTCACACCTGCAGACGTCGATCGATCTGGGATTCAATGACATTGGTCACCTCGAAGCCGATCCTGACCTGGATTCCCTGCGTCACGATCTGCGTTACGAACAGATGCTGCAGTCCATCGAACGCGAACGTCGCAATCGGGACTGGACGGAGCATGAGCGACAGTGTTACCAGCTGCTGGAGGCCGTCCGCAGCAATCAGATCAGTCGGCTGGAGACGCTGCTGGAAACCATCGATCCCAACTGTTCCTGCCCCGACTACCGAGAGCCGTTTGGCGTCAAAACGGCGGCGCGGCAATCTCCTTTGACGTTCGCCGCTCGACTGGGACGCCGCAAGGCGGCCAATGTGCTGCTGTATCAGGGAGCTGATGTAAATCGGATTCCCAAAGGCGGACCCACGCCTTTGATGGCAGCGGCGTCGGGCGGCCACCTGGAAATGCTGGAACTGCTGCTGGAAGCGGGGGCCAGAGTGGACACCGCAGTGACCGGCGTGGGAACCGCCCTCTCGCAGGCGTCGGGGGGCAATCATGTGGCTGTGATGCAGCGGCTGCTGGAGGAAGGTGCCAGTGTGGATCAGTATGCCAGCGGTGCCGGGACGCCCCTGATGTGCGGTCTTCAGGCTGGCAGTGATGAAGCACTGGAACTTCTGCTGCGGTCCAAAGCCGACGTGTCTGTGCGTGTTGCCGGTGTCGGTTCGGCGACGACGCACGCCGCGCGTTACGGACGCACCGGCTGGCTGAATCGGTTGCTGATATCCGGTGCCGATCTCAACGCAGTCACCAAAGGGGTGGGCACTCCCGTGATTGTGGCCGTCCGCTCCGGTCAGTGGGGCCCCTTTGAGTGGCTGGCCGATCGCAATGTGGATCTGGAAATTTCTGTGGTCGGTGTGGGCACAGCGTTGTCTGTGGCGGCTCGCGACGACCGCATGGAGTTTCTGCAGCAACTGGTGCAGCTGGGGGCCGATCTGGATCAGTCTTCGGAAGGACTGGGAACTCCGCTGAATGTGGCTGTCAGGAACGGCGAAACACGTGCCGCCGGCTACCTGCTGACGCAGGGCGCGGACCCCAACCTGTGGGTTCAGGGCGTGTATCCGCCGCTGGCGACGGCCGTGCGAAACGACGATCGTCCGCTGGTGTCGCAATTGCTCAAGTGTGGCGCGTGTGCCGATCTGAATCAGCCGGGCATGATGTCCGCGGTGGCGATCGCCAGCGAGCAGGACAACCAGGTACTGTATCAACTGCTGGTGGATTCACGCGTCAAGCAGTAGGCGAGCGGGTGCTTCTGGCGAAACCCGCTCGGATGCTGTGACGCAGGCGGCGATTTTCGTACAGTGTGCGATCACACCTTCAGGACGGCTGTCGGTCGTCCGCTTTCTTCCCGCCGAGTCGCCCATGCTTCGAAGCCTTCTGCGTTTGCCGTCTGCCCGCTGTGCTGTTCGTTTTGTCTGGTTGGCAGTCACCGTCTGCTGTGTGAACCCTGCGGCGCTGTCGCAGCACCATCATCACCACGACGATGTGAACTCTGGTCTGGCGGATCCGCAGAAACATGATTTTGCTGATCCGAAACTGGGCCGCGACGGCTACGAGCTGGCCAGCGAACAGGTCAACGAGTTTCGGGTTTACGATTTTTACAAACGCCAGGCAGACCACTACTGCGAGCAGCCGCCGACCCGGTTTCTGCCCGCCTTTCCCGGACTGGATGCCGGGCTGCACGGACACTGGGGCAAGTACAACCAGAACAACCACAGTGACGATCGGTGGAACCGGCAGACCGGCAGCAGCCTGCAGGGCGCGATTCTGCACGTGGGCAAAGACCGGGTCAATAAGTCCATCAATGTGCAGCTGGGCGCCACGCAGCAGGTGGGCGTCAGTTTTGATCCATGGACGCTGAGCTACCGCTACGCCTGGAACGGTGGGCGCGTGCAGTACGAAGGGTATCGCTGGGGGACCAGCCGTGGTGTGCGGTTTTCCGGCGCTCAGCTGTGGTCGCACTCCGGACGCTGGCGCAACAACAACCCGCGGGAGCGAATGAGTGACGCTGCATTTGATGGGCTGTACCGATACGGACAGCGGGTCGTGTTCTCTTATCGCCTGGGCGAATCGCGGGTGCTCGATGCTCCGTGGGCCGTACGCGACGGAAAGCAGTGTGTCGTGATTCGGCAGTTGCAGTGCGCGGGGCCCGGGGCGGAATCCGCTCAAACGCCTGCCACAAAGCTGCCGCTGTTTCAGCCGCCGGCAGACACACAACTGGTGCAGGTGCCCCAGACCGGGCGATTGTCGCTGACCGGTTTTCAGCACGGCGAGACGATGTGGCTGGTGGCGTGCTCCGAGGGCCTCACCGTGCAATCTTCCGTCGACAGTGGTTCTGTGGATGTGATGGTCCCTTCTGACTCTTCGCTGTCGGAAGTGCGAGTCTGGTCGGGAGCGGCTGCCGACCAGGCGGCGGGAGCCGAGTTGCTGCAGGCTGTTGTGGATTCTCAGCCGCCGTCACAAATGGTGTCGGGCGGACCGCCGCAGTGGACAGAAACGGTCACCCTTGCCGGCGAACGCTCCGCGGCCGATGGCCCCTATGTCGTCGATCGGCTGCCGGTGCCGTTTAAGAATCCGTACCACAGCGTGATGATGTTCAGCGGGATCGACTTTCTGCCCAATGGCGATGCACTGGTCGCCACACTTACCGGCGACATCTGGCGAGTTGGCGGCATTGACGACGACTTGCAGCAGGTCACCTGGAAACGCTTTGCCTCAGGCCTGCACCAACCGTTCGGCCTGTGGATTGAGGGCGACGACATCTTTGTGCAGTGCAAAGACCGGATGCTGATTCTGCGCGATCTGAACCAGGACGGCGAGGCCGACTTTTACGAGAACTACGACAACAGCTGGCTGGAAGACAAGGGGCACACGCACGTGTTTGGCGGTGGACGGGATGACGAAGGCAACTTCTATTTTCCGGCCTACGATTTGTTTTACAAACTGCCTCCCGATGGCTCAGGCGTGCAGTTGATGGCGAAGGGCTTTCGCAACTGCATGGGCGTGGCCGTGCGGCGAGATGGCCTGGTGCTGGCGGCGCCGCAGGAAGGCACGTGGACGCCTTCGTCGATGATCATTGATGTGCAGTCGGGCGAACACTATGGCTTTCAACGCAGCAATGAGCCGATCAGTCCGCCGATGTGTTTCATCCCTCGCGGCGTGGATAACTCCACCGGAGGCATGGTGTTTATGGACAGTCCCCGCTGGGGACCACTGGGGCAGGCCACGCTGGGCCTGTCGTATGGGTACGGCAGCCACTATCTGATTTTGCGGGATGAGTCCGGCCAGCGGGCTCAGGGGGCGACCGTGCCGCTGCCGGGAGAATTCACGTCGGGCGTCGTTCGCGGTCAGGTGCGACCGCAGGATGGACAGCTGTATGTCGTGGGGACCGACGGCTGGGGCAATTACGCGCTGGACGACGGTTGTTTGAACCGCGTGCGCTACACGGGCCAGCCCGTCTATCAGCCGATCGGTTTTCAGGTGCATTCCAACGGGCTGCGGATCGACTTCACCGAGCCGGTGGATCCGAAGACGGCCGCTGATCCGTCCCGCTATTTTGTGCAGCAGTGGAACTACGAGCATTCGCGAGGTTATGGCTCGGTGGAATTCAGCGTGTTTCGACCGCACACCATCGGTCATGACCGTGTGACGGTCAACAGCGTGCAGGTGCTGGATGGCGGGCGATCGGTGTTCCTGGAGATTCCCCGCATTGTGCCGTGCTATCAGATGCACGTGAACATGCGATTGCAGTCCGCCAGTGGAACCGAGTTTGAAACGGACCTGTTTCCCACCATTCTGTCCCTGGGCGAACGCTATGAGTTTTCCGGGGCCGTGGCTGACGTTCCCGGTCGGCTGAGCGAACTGCAGCTGCGCGTGAAGGAACCAGGCAAGGTGGTGCTCAAAGGCCATGACCCCAAACGCAAAGTGGGGCGGACCATTTCGCTGTCGGCGGTCTCCGGCATTCAGTACGACCGGAAAACGCTGGTGGCCCACGCGGGCGAATCCATTGAGTTGAAACTGCAGAACAAGGACGGCATGCCCCACAATCTGGTGCTCGTGCAGCCAGGCGCCTACGAGACGATTGGCAAAGCGGCGTTTGCCATGCTCAACGATCCAACGGCCATCGACCGACAGTATGTGCCGGAATCGGACGATGTGATCACGCACACGGCGGTCGTCTTTCCACGGGAAAGCAGCAGTACGAAATTTGTGGTGCCGAGCGAACCGGGTGCGTATCCGTTCTTGTGCACCTTTCCGGGACACTGGCAGTCGATGCGGGGACAACTCGTGGTGGTGCCCGCCGATCAACCGCTGCCTGATCCCAATGATGAAGCGTTTTTGCTGGCCACACTGGATGGCAAACTGAAGGCGGAGCCGGTCAGCGAACTGGCGTCCGCAGCGGCAGTGTCTGGTGACCCCAGGCGGGGAGCGACCCTGTTTTACAACCAGAAAGTCAGTTGCGCCAATTGCCACGATCCGCAGCAGGGATCACGCATCGGCCCGCATCTGATCGAGCGGCACCAACAAACCAATCACGAATATCTTGTAGAAGCGGTGCTCAATCCGTCAAAGCACATTCGCAAAGGTTATGAAACGGTGGTTGTGATGACGTTTGATGGACGCATGCGTTCCGGCGTGAAAGTGTCTGAAGACGGTGCGAGCGTGTCGCTGCGGGATCTGGCCAGCGACGGCAAACTGCTGACCTACCGCAAAGAAGACCTGGATGATCTGGTGCAGTCCGATACCAGTTCGATGCCGGCGGGGCTGGTCAACAATCTGACCGACCGACAGCAGTTTCTGGATCTGATGAGTTTTGTGTTTGCCATTGCCGACGGCGGGCAGGCAAAGCTGGATGAGCTGAAGCCTTAGTTCGAGGGCTCAGGCTGCGGCAGCAGTTTGCGGCTGCCAGCGATCGAAAATCTGAACCCCGGAGACCGGCGTGAGAACTTCCCAGTGTGTGATGTGCATGGTGTTGTCGCTGTGCGGGCCGTCAGCGATGGCCGATGACCGCGTGGAGCTGGACGTCGACTCGCCACAGGTGCTGGTGGTGCCGCAGACCACTGACGGCACTCCGGCGGCTGGTCGGCGCGTGCGACAAACAGCCGCCGAATACTCCGGCACAGACGTCTATCACACTGTCTATCTGCCAGAGAGCTGGACGCCTGACGGTCCGTCGTTACCCATCATCTTTGAATACACGGGCAACTACTTTCCCGCCAGTGGCTCCACGGGGGAAGTCAAAGATGCGCAATTGGGCTACTGCCTGACCGGCGGGCAGTTTATCTGGGTCTCGCTGCCGTATATCAAAACGGGCGGTCAGGAGAATCAGGTCACCTGGTGGGGCGATACGGCGGCGACCGTGGAGTATGCCAAAGTGAATGTGCCGCGGATCATCGAGCAGTTCCACGCTGATCGTCGCACCGTGCTGCTGTGCGGTTTTTCCAGGGGAGCCATCGGCGTGAATTATCTGGGGTTGCACGATGACGAAATCGCCGCGCTGTGGACGGGATTCATCTCACACGACCATTTTGATGGCATTCGTGTCTGGGGCCGTACCGAGTGGGGATCGCCGCTGGAGAAATATCGACGTGAGGCGGCCGAGCGTCTGCGACGTCTGGGGCAACGGCCCTATCTGGTCAGTCACAACGGACGCGGCTATGGCGTGGTCGAGTTTGTGAAAGAGACGCTCGGCGAGGATCATCGCATGGACTTTCTGTACACGGACAGTCGCAAATCGCTGGGCGCCTTTCCCAACCAGTGGGCCAAATCCAGCCATACGGATGCGTGGGCCGTGAAGCCCAGTGACGATCGCCGGGTTGCCTGGCAATGGATCAATCAGGTCATTCGCGAATCCACCACCGACAGCAAAGATGGGCAGTCAGACCGATGAAATACGAAATTCGCGAGGCGGCCATCATCAAAAAACTGCCCGACGGCTATTCGCTGCCGGCGTCGTGGGGTGCGTTCGTCGAGACGTGCGCAAAGGCGCAGCGGGGAGATTTTGGCTGGTTCTCCATCAAGTACACAAAGCCGGCGGATCTGCTGGGCTTTGCGGAACCCGAACTGGTGCCGTTTTTGCGGTTGCCGGATGGCGGCCTGGTGTTGTTCTGGTTTTATACACGACGCCTGTCGCGTGTTGTGCATCTTGACAGCGAAGGGGGCACTCTTCTGGTGGCCGCCAGCTGGAAGGACTTTCTGCTGCGACTGCACAAGCGTCGCACGGCTGTGCCCGATCTGGATGAACAGGAAGCCCGCTTCCCCAAACCGCGGGGACTGGCCGCCAGAGTGGAGCCTCTGGCCGCATCGCGGCGGGCGTGGGCGAAATGGTGTGAGCAACTGCATGCCGACGCGTCTGCCGACTCGACAGACGCCAAAGCGGCCGAATCGGAACGCCTGCGACTGGCACTGATCAAAGCCACCGCCAAAGAAATGAGGGCGTCTGTGCGAGCTTCTGAAAAGCTGCTGGGCTATTCGCTGGCAGACGACGACGATTATACGTCGATGGTGGATCTGATCGTGCATCTGACGAGTCGGTCGTACAAGGTGACAACGATCGGTGGGCTGCCCGTGCCACGGCCGCAGCGGTTGCGCAAAGTGATGACCGAGCTGTCCGAGTTTCTGGGGCATTCACTCAAAAAGTGTCAGGTGTCGGTGTGGTCCAGCGGGCAGGTGTTTGTGGATCGCAACACGTGCCTGGGCGATCCGTCGTTGTATCGTGATTGACTGGTGGTTGAGTTCCGGGAGACCGTGATGAATCAGGTGACAACGATGATCTGGACCGTGATTCCCCGCTTTCTCTGTCTGTGCATGCTGACAATGACCGGTTGGGCCGCAGAGCACCGCCGGCCGAATTTTATCATTGTCTCCTGCGACAACCTGGGCTACGGCGATATCCAGCCGTTTGGATCAACGCTGCACCGCACGCCGCATCTGAACCGCATGGCCAGTGAAGGGCGGCGGCTGACTCATTTTTGTGTGACGGCCGGCGTGTGTACGCCGTCGCGGGCCAGTCTCATAACTGGCTGTTATGCGCAGCGAGTGGGGATGCACACCAACCCTCGCGATGGCTGGGTGCTGCGTCCTGTGTCGCCATACGGACTGCATCCTGCGGAAGTCACGATCGCGGAGGTGTTGCAGCAGCAGGGGTATGCGACCGGGATCGTGGGCAAGTGGCATTTGGGCGATCAGCCCGAGTTTCTGCCCACACGTCAGGGCTTCGATTGGTTTTTTGGCGTGCCGTATTCGGACGATATGACTGAGCGGGTGTGGAAGGCGGACGGATCAACGTGGCCCCCACTACCGCTGATGGAAAACGAAACAGTGATCGAAGCGCCGTGCAACCGCGACGGCTTGACCAAACGCTACACCGAACGGGCCATGCAGTGGATGGCCGATCACAAAGAAGGGCCCTTCTTTTTGTATGTGCCGCACGCCATGCCGGGCAGTACGAGAACTCCGTTCGCCAGCCCGTCGTTTCGCGGCAAGAGCGACAATGGTCCCTGGGGCGATGCCATTGAGGAGCTTGACTGGAGTATCGGCCAGATGCTCGACCAGTTGAAAGAACTGGGGATTGCGGAAAACACACTGGTGGTCTGGACGTCCGACAACGGGGCGCCGATCAACGCTGACCGCGCAGATTTGAGTCGTGGTTCCAATCGGCCGCTGCATGGCCGCGGCTACAGCACCAGCGAAGGCGGCTTTCGTGTCCCCACCATCGTATGGCAGCCCGGCAATGTGCCGGCCGGCAGCGTGTGTTCAGAACTGGCGACCACCATGGATCTGCTGCCGACTTTTGCCACGCTGGCTGGGGCGAACGTGCCGGACCGCATCGACGGACATGACATCTCGACGCTGCTGTTTTCGGAGCAGTCAAAGTCCCCGTATGAGTTTTTTGGCTACTACGATCAGGATCAGCTGCAGGCGATACGCAGTGGCCCGTGGAAACTGTTTTTGCCGCTGCAGGTCTTCGACAGGCATCCGCACTTCAAAAAAGGCCAGCCCACCCGCCCGCTGCTGTTTCATTTGTATGACGATGAATCCTGTCAGCGGAGCGTGGCCAGCGAACACCCCGACGTGGTCGCGCGCCTGACGAAGTTTGCATCACGATTGCGGCAGGACCTGGGAGACCGCGATCAACCGGGAAGCGGCCAGCGTCTGCCAGGCCAGGTCAGTGATCCGACGGCGCGAGTGTTGGACGAGGTTCCCCCGGATGCGCTGGGTGTGATTGAAAGTGTGCGGGGCGGGCGGCACTGGGTGGACCAACAGACTGCTGCGCCGCTAACACCGCAGCAGTCTCTGAGTTCGCTGCACGTGGAAGAGGGAGTCACCGTGGAACTGGTGGCCGCCGAACCGCTCGTGAAGGATCCAGTAGCGATCGCCTTCGACCAGGCCGGCCGGATGTTTGTGGTGGAATACGGTGATTATCCCATCGGTCCGGAGGACGGCGGGAAGTCTTTGTCGCGCGTTGTGTGTCTGGAGGACAAAGATGGTGATGGACAAATGGACGAACGGCACGTGTTTGCCGACGGCCTGACGTTTGCCCACAGCCTGATGCCCTATGAAGACGGTCTGCTGGTGTGTGCTCAGACTGAGATTCTGCTGCTGCGAGACACTGATGGAGATCTGCAGGCCGACGAGCGGACCGTGCTGTTTGATGGCTTCACGCCCGCTCATCCGCAGATGCAGATCGGCAATCCCCGGTGGGGCCTGGACAATCGGGTGTACCTGAACTACGCCCCCGGCAAAGTGGCGGCCACCGTGCGAACGTCTGAGCGCGTCACGCTGCCGCGCAAAGACATGTGGTTCGATCCGCGCACGATGACGTTTGCGGCCGACAGCGGAATGGGGCAATACGGCAACACCATTGATCGCTGGGGCCGGCGCTACTACTGCACCAATCGCAACCCCATCATGACCACGCTGCTCACACCGGAGCAGATGGCCCGCAATCCGTTTGCGCCGCCGCTGAGGGGCTTCTACGATGTGGGTCTGGCCGGCGGCGACACCCGCGTGTATCCGCTGGTTGACATGAAGAGTAACTACCTTTCGCACGCGGGTACGCATACCTCGGCCTGCGGTGTGACGGCTTATTCGGGCGGACTGTTTGACGGTGACTTTGTCGACAGCGTGTTTGTGTGCGAACCGATCGGCCATCTGGTGACGAGATCGATTGTGCATGCCGATGGCGTTCGCCTGCGGGCCGAGCGTGCCGCTGATCGCACCGAGTTCCTGGCGTCGACCGACCCGTGGTTTCGGCCGTCCAGTCTGGCAAACGGGCCGGGTGGGGCGATGTATCTGGCGGACATGTACCGTCTGTGGGTCGAGCACCCGAAGTTTCTGCCCCCGGAGATCGCCGAGAAACTCGACTGGCGTGCCGGTGAAGACCGCGGACGCATTTACCGCCTTCGTCCGTCCGACAGGCCGCTGGATCAGTACGAACCACCAGAATCGCCGGGGGACGATCTGGAACTGCTGGCCTCCCCGCATGGCTGGCGACGGATGCTGGCCCAGCGACGACTGGTGCAGCGGCAGTCGGCAGTGGCGAGCGAAGATCTGCGGTCGCTGACCGGGACCCGGCAGGCCGCCACACGCCTGCACGCATTGTGGACGCTGCAGGGGTTGCAGCAGCTGACGAGCAACGATGTGGTGCGAGGCCTGCGGGACGCCCATCCACGCGTGCGGGAATCGGCTTTGCAGCTGGCTGCCGACTGGGTCGCTGACGACGATGTCCTGGCGGCCGCCATCGCCCTGAGCGACCAGACAGATCCCGGCGTGCGATTTCGCCTCGCTGTTTTGATGTCGCATGTAAAGGACGACCGCGTGGCGGTCCCCGTGCTGGCTGGGCTGGCGACCTCTATTGAATCGGCCCCATTGCTGACAGAGGGGCTGCTGACGGCCACATCCCGTCGGGAAATCGCCGTGCTGCGGGGACTGCTGCGGCCGCCGGAGTTCGCCCAGACAGCTGCCGCGTGGAAGGCGGACCTGGTGCAGCGTTTAATGTTTGGCGTGGGAAAACGGGCGGAAGATGATGAACTGGCTGACGCCTTCCGTCTGGCGGCCGACCAGCGCCTGGACAAACGGAACCGACGCTGGGTGCAGGCTGCCGTTTTGTCCGGTCTGGCGGATGGTCTGCCGCAATCGCGGGGTCCGCTGGGGCGAGTGACGCTGGCAAAACTGATCAACCTTCCGCCGGCATCCCTGCGAACGTCCGTGGAACACCTGAACGAGCAGTTGCGTAAAGACCTGCAGGAGCTCACGGAAGCCGCCGTTCCGCTGCCGGACCGCCTGGCGATGACTCGGTATCTGGCGTGGCTGCCGCTGTCGCAGACACGCGCTGTGGTTGAAGATCTGCTGTCAATCGGGCGTCCCGAGGCTCTGCAGGTTGCCGCTGTCGAGGCCGTCACCCACCAGACGGCCACCGCGGCGGCCGAGCTGTTGCTGCTGCGATGGGAGTTCCTGTCACCCGCCGCCCGCGAGGCGGCGTTGGCGTTCCTGCTGCGAAGCACACCCACCACGCGGCTGACGATGGCCGCCATGCAGGACGGAAAGGTGTCCGCCGCCGCGCTGAGTATCGATCAGCGGGTGCGTCTGCTCAAACATCGCGATGAAAGCGTGGAGACCGGGGCCCGGCAGCTGTTTGGCGGGGCCGTGTCCAGTGATCGAGTGGCCGTGGCCCGGCAGTATCGCCCGGCCGTGGATCGTCCGGGGGACGCAGCCGCCGGTGCGAAAGTGTTCGCACGGGTGTGTGCCAACTGTCATCGGCTCGGCGGCAGCGGGTATCAGATCGGACCGGATCTGACGGACGCCATGAACCGCTCACGGCTGGCGCTGCTGCACGATATTCTCGACCCGAACTCCAAGGTGGAACCCCGATTTGCTGCCTGCACGATTGTCACGCAGCAGGGCAAATCGTACAGCGGGCTCATCACGGCGGAAACAGGCGATCGTCTGGAGCTGATCCTGGCGGGCGGGCGGACGGTCAACATCGCCTTTGACCGCATTGAGGAACGCGTGGTGTCGGCCAAGTCGCTGATGCCCGAAGGTGTGGAGAAGGACATCACGGTCGAGCAGATGGCTGACCTGCTCACGTATCTGAAAAACGCGCGAAATGTTTCTGCTGCGCGCTGAATGCGGCAGTGGTTTGATGGGGGAGGAAGATCGTACCATGGCACACAGTGTTCGCACCGATTGGGGGCCCCTGCTCGCCGTCGTTTTGCTCCTGTCAATATCTTCGCCACAGGTGTCGGCGCAGCTGCGAGCCGGCGCGGCGGTGGTGGACGTGACGCCCACCACCTTGCCGGTGATTGTCAATGGCGGCATGACGTCGCGGAGCACTGATCAAATTACCACGCGGTTGAAGGCGCGCGCGATTGCTGTGGCGGACGATGAGACCACCATTGTGATTGTGGTGGTGGACAGCTGCATGATGCCGCGGCCTCTGCTGGATGAAGCCAAACAACTGGCATCGCGACGAACGGGCATCCCGGCCGACCACATGCTGATTTCTGCCACGCATACGCACACGGCCGGTTCCTGCATGGGGGCGCTGGGAACGCCGGCCGATGAAAACTATGTGCCGTTTCTGACCGAGAAACTGGCGGACACCATTGTGCAGGCGGCCGGGCGGCTGCAGCCAGCCGTGGTCGGCTATGCGACCATTGACGCGGCCGAATTCACGGCACTGCGTCGCTGGATTCATCGCCCTGGTTTTGTCGAGGACGATCCATTCGGCAACCCGACGGTCCGGGCGAATATGCACTCGGCCAGAAATCTCGACAACGTAGTGGGGCCGTCGGGGCCGGAAGATCCCCAGCTGTCACTGATCAGTTTTCAAACGCCAAACGGGCAACCGCTGGCCGTACTGGCCAATTTCTCGATGCACTATTTCAGCGGGGAACAGGGCCTGAGCGCTGACTACTTCGGCTATTTCTGTCAGGGGCTGCAAAACCGCGTGGCCCCGGGTACGGATTTTGTCGCCATCATGTCGCACGGCTGCAGTGGCGATATCTGGCGACGTGATTACGCAAATCCCGATTCGTGGGACGACTTCGCTGACATCAAAGCCTTTGCGGCGGGGCTCGTGAATCGGGCGACCATTGCGCTGGGCGACATCGAATACTCTCCGGCCACAGATGGCATTGCCATGGCCGAACGGCGAATGACTCTGCGATACCGTCAGCCCGATGTGCAGCGGCTGGAGTGGGCACAGAAAGTCGTCGACGGTTTTGCCGGTCGCCTGCCGAAAACACGCCCGGAAATTTATGCGGCCGAACAGCTCATCCTGCATGAACGGCAGCAAACAGAAGTGGTCACGCAGGCGGTCAGGATCGGTGAGATCGCCATCGCCACCACACCCAACGAGACCTACGCGGTGACGGGGCTGAAGATCAAAGCGGCCAGCCCGCTGCCTGACACCATGGTGATTGAACTGGCCAACGGCGGCGACGGCTACATCCCGCCGCCTGAACAGCATCTGTGGGGCGGATACAACACCTGGGCCGCGAGATCAGCCGGGCTGGAGGTGACAGCAGAACCAAAGATCGTTCAGTCCTGCCTGTCACTGCTGGAGCAGGTCAGCGGTCGGGAACGCCGCGGTTTCCGTCAGCCAGTGGGACCTGCGGCCCGGACAATTCGCAGTCTCAATCCCGTGGCCTGGTATCGACTCGACGATCCACACGGGCCCCGAGCCGCAGACAGCAGTTCACACGGGCACGATGCCATCTACGAAGCGGAAGTGACCTATTATTTGCCGGGGCCGCATTCGCAGGCCTTCACCAAAGACACGGTGAATCGCTCTGCGATGTTTGCCGGTGGCCGGCTGCGATGCCAACTGCCGCAAACAGAGAACTGGTCGATATCGCTGTGGTGCTGGAATGGCATGCCACACGATGTACGGGAGACCTCGGGCTGGCTGCTGTCACAGGGGCCAGACTTTGGACTGCCGTCGGCATCAGAGCACCTTGGCATCGTGGGTAGCGGCAAACTGGCGGGACAATTGATGTGGCAACAGGGGGATGGCCGTCAGGTGAGGCAGGTCGGATCGACGGCCATCAAGCGCTGGACGTGGAATCATGTCGCGCTCGTGAGGTCGGCGGATTCACTGGCCGTGTATCTGAATGGCCAGCGGGAACTGGGTATGACGGCGAAGGTCGGCAAGACTATGGTTCGCGACCTGTTTGCTGGTGGCCGCTGCGATGGCGACAGCAACTGGCAGGGACGCCTGGATGAAGTGGCGATTTTCGATCGTCTGCTGACCGCAGAGGAAATTCGTCGCCTGGCGGCCACGGCTGCACCTGAATGAGTGTGCTCTCGAATGCTGAGCCAGATCGGAAATCTATTTCCCAGGACAGAGGAGCGCCGGTCGGTTACGCTGCGGAACAGTGCTGAGTGATTGATCGTGCTGTGAAAAGGAGATGTGGGATGCGAGTTTTGCTGACTGGACTGTTGTTGTACTCATTTGCGGGAGTCGCCCAGGGGCAAACTTCGCCGCTGGCCACAGAAGTCATCTACGGTCACAAAGATGGTCTGGCGCTGACGTTTGATGTGTTTGAGCCTGATGGCGAGCCCAACGGCGCTGCCGTCGTGTTTATGGTCAGCGGAGGCTGGCGTTCCATGTGGACGCCTCATGCGCAAACACGGGTTGTTCTCAGTCCGTTTCTGGCGGCCGGCTACAAGGGGTTTGCCGTGCGGCATGGCAGCAGTCCCCGGTACGGCATTGCTGACGCCGTCAGCGATGTGCGGCTGGCGATTCGCACCATTAAGCACGACGCGAAAAAGTACGGCATCGACGCGGACCGCGTGGGCGTGGTGGGCATGAGTGCCGGTGGGCATTTGACATTGATGCTGGCCACCACGGCGGACGATGGTGACGCAAAAGGCACCACGCCCGTGGCCCGCACCAGCAGTCGCATTGCGGCGGGCGTCGCGCTGGTGCCGCCCAGTGACATCACCAACTACGTGTGGAGCACGCCCGACCTGGAAAAGCAGTACTTCAATTTTCCCGGATTGGACATCACGGTGAAAGAGGCGAAAGCCGTTTCTCCGCTTCACTTCGTCACCAAAGACGACGCGCCGTGTCTGATCATTTCAGGCGGAAAAGACACGCTGGTGCTGCCCGAACAGGGGCGGTGGATGCACGAGAAAATGGACGAGATCGGCGTGGCCAACAAATTTGTGCTGTATGAGAACTCGGGTCACGGACTGGAAAACGACATGCTCAGCGCGGTAAACGAGGCCGTGCAGTGGTTCGACACGCACCTGGCAGAGGCTGCCACGACGACGACCACGACGACCACGCCCTCCGCCGATCAGCCGTAGCCGGCGCGCATAAAAAACTCCGGGCGGCACAGCCGCCCGGAGTCGATCGATTCCACAGCGACGGCCGTGCTTACAGCACAGGAACGCCCGCTTTTTTCACCTTCGCTTTGAAAGCATCCATCTCTTTGCCCACCAGCTTCAGCAGGTCGGCTTCGATTTCCTCGAACTGTTCTTTGCCGATTTCGTACTGCTCCAGCGAGGTTTTGGTCGGGCCGTAAGTCCCACTCATGGCTCCAAACATCGCTCGCTGCATGCGCGAGCTGATACCAGGCTCGGTCATGGCCCAGCGTTCGTCCTTCAGGTCATCACCGTAGAGTTTTCTGGCGTAGACTTCCATGCGGTGCTGCAGTTTCAAACCGGTGCTGACCAGTTCCGCTGTGGCTTTCGGATGGACCTTGAGAGTGCTGAGGATATCGCCCACTTCTTCGGTACTGTCGCTGAGCTGACTTGTCACCGCCTGAACGCGGTTGGAGTACAATCCCATTTCCCGCACCAGCTTGATGATTTTGCCACGATCCTGAGCGGGCAGTGTTGGCTCGGAAATGGACTCCAGCACAATCTCGACCGGCTCACCCACGGCTGTCGCCTCGCCGCCTTCCAGACGGTAGGCCTTCGCCGTGTAAGTGCCCGGAGCCACCATCGGGCCGCTGCGAACACTTTGCGGAATCAAGCCTTCATAACGCATGTTCCACACGATTTTGTGGATGCCTTTGGAGGTCGACAACTCTTTGCGAGCGACAACGGTTCCGTCGGCGTCGGCAATCTCCAGATAGTGGCGCGGGGCCACTTCGTCGAGTTCCGTCTGCAGCTGCTCGAAGCTGGGGATCGGCACATCGCCGCCCGCAGCGTTGATTTTGGCTTCCTTCTCTTTGCGTTTGGCTTTCAGAGACTTATAGCCGTCCTTCACGTAATAACGAATGACGGCGCCGTAGTCCGGGTTTTTGGCGTTGAACAGACTGTCGCCCTGATAGCCTTTTTCGCCACCCAGAGCGTCTGACTGCACATACCAGAACGCACGACGCACGGGGAAGATGTGGAAGTCAGATGCCATCACTTCGCTGGTGGCGTTTCGCAGCAGGCTGTAGTCATCCAGCACATAGAAGCTGCGACCAAACGAGGCGGCCACCAGGTCATTTTCGCGGGTCTGAATTTCCAGGTCACGGAAGGAAATCGTGGGCAGCCCGCCGCCCAGCTTGAACCACTTCTCACCGGCATCCAGCGTGGCGAAAATACCAAACTCGGATGCGAGGAAAAACAGGTCCGCGTTTTCATGGTCCTGCACGATTCGCCAGCAGATGTGTTTGGCGGGCAGGTTGCCGACCATCAGTTCCCACGTGCGTCCGCGGTCTGTGCTCTTCACCACATAGGGGCTGTAATCGCCCGTCTTGTGGTCATCGATGCACGCGTAAACGGTATCCGCATCGTGCAGGTCGGCTTTGATGTCGTTCACAAAGAAGTACTCAGGAATGCCGAAGATACGATCGACCTTTCGCCAGTTTTTGCCGCCGTCTTCAGAGATCTGAATCAGGCCATCGTCTGTGCCGACATACAGCAGGCCTTCCACCAGCGGTGACTCCGCGATGGACGTGATATTGCTGTGCTGGCTCATCGCGTACAGGTCGTAACCGGCGTCGATGCTGTGCACACGACCCATCGTGGGCAGTTCGTAGCGATTGCGATTGCGGGACAGATCGGGAGAAACCTTCTTCCAGCTGTCGCCGCGGTCATCACTGCGATGCAGAAACTGCGACGCAAAGTACAGTCGCTTGTGATTGTGCGGGCTGATCAGAATCGGTGAGTCCCAGTTGAAGCGGAACGATTCTTCGCCTTTGCCGGGCTGCGGCTGAATCATCACCGATTCGCCCGTTTTGCGATCATAACGACGCAGGAAGCCCTGCTGAGATTCACCGTAAATGGTGTTGGGGTCTTCGTAGTCGATGGCCGTGTCATGGCCGTCGCCACCAATGGTTTTGATCCAGTCGGTGTTGCGAATGCCCTGCACGCTGGCCGTGCGCGACGGACCATACTGCGAGTTGTTGTCCTGCGTGCCGCCCGCCACGTTGTAGAAAGGGTAGTCGTAATCGACAGACACCTTGTAGAACTGCGTCAGTGGCAGGTTGGGACAAAACAGCCACGTTTTGCAGTAGTCGTACGTGCGATACACGCCGCCATCGCAGCCGACCAGCAGGAAGTCTTTGTCCGTGGGGTGGAAGGCCACCGCGTGGTTGTCGACATGCTTGTAACGACCTTCGGCACTTTCCCAGGTGACCCCGTTGTCTTCGCTGCGAACAAACGTGTTGTTGGCCTGATACAGCACACCGTAGCGGTGAGGATCAGCCCACAGTTCCTGGTAATAGTGCGGGCCGGTTCCGCCGGAGACAAAGTCGCTCGTTTTGGTCCAGCTGGCGCCGTGGTTCTCACTGCGATAAAAGCCGCCCTTGCGGCCCGGCAGTTCGATGGTTGCATAGACGACGTTGTTCTTCTGCGGAGACACCTGCAGGCTGATCTTGCCCATGTCGGTACCTGGCAGACCATTGGTCAGCTCTTTCCAGGTTTCGCCGCCGTCTGTCGTTTTGTAGATGCCGGTTTCCGGACCGACGTTGAGGATCGCCCAGACATTGCGATGTCGCTGATGCGTGGCCGCATACATCACGTCAGGGTTGGTGGGATCCATCACGACGTCGGTGACGCCCGTGTAGCTGTCTTTGTTTTCTTCCACCGTGCGACCTTTGCCGCCGGCTGACAGGACGTTCCGCCACGTGTTGCCGCCGTCGGTCGATTTGAACAGACCGCGTTCGCCACCAGTGGACCACAGTGGTCCCTGAGATGCGGCAAACACCACATTGCTGTCACGGGGATCGACGAGGATCTTGCTGATGTGTTCAGAGGCTTTCAGGCCCTTGTGCTTCCACGTGGCACCCGAGTCATGGCTCACGTAAACGCCGTCACCAAACCCGATGTGACGACCGCCGTTGTTTTCGCCGGTGCCCAGCCAGACAGTGGTGTGCACGGAGGGATCGATACTCACACAGCCCATTGAGTAGGAAGGCTTGTTGTCAAAGATGGGCTTGAACGTGGTGCCCGCGTTGGTGGTCTTCCAGAGTCCGCCGGATGCCACGGCCACATACCACGTGTTGGGCTCGACCTGATCGATGGCCACATCACCGATGCGTCCGGACATAAACGCCGGACCGATGCTGCGAAACTGCATCGCCCCGGCCAGCATGCCCGTATCGACCTTGCTGGCTTTGGGTTTTTCAGGAGCCGCTTCGGGAGGACCGCCGTCCTGAGCGGCGGCGACCGAGATAAGAACCGATAACAGCAGTGGAAGAGGCTTGGCCATCATGTATGCTTCGGAAAGATGGTGAGTGGTGGGTAGCGTAGGTTGCGTACCAAGGGGCCGCAGGTTGCCCAGATTACGTCTGGGGACATCACTCATTCAATCACAGAGTGCCAGATTCGCAGCATTTGCCGGGGCCATAGGCAAAAGCCGCGAAGATCAGGCACCGTCGTTCCAAACGGCCAACCGGCTGGCCGTTTGAACTGGCTGTGCTGCCCAATCGTTGGGCATTCTGTGGCCTGTTCGCCGAATTTTGTTCTGTGGATCACACTTGCTCCCATGAAGCTTTCCCGACTGAATCGTCTTATTCACCGCTGGGGATCCGTAGTGATCGCCGCTCCCGCGCTGGTGGTGCTGGTCACGGGCGTGATCTTGCAACTGAAGAAAGAGTCAGCCTGGATTCAGCCGCCGACCGCCAAAGGCAGCACGAAGACGCTGACGCTCAGCTTTGACGAAATTCTGGCGGCGACGTCCGCCGTGGAGCAGGCGGGCGTGTCCAGTTGGGACGACATCGATCGCCTCGACGTGCGACCCGGTAAAGGGATGGTGAAGGTGCGCTGCAACAGTCGCTGGGAGGTGCAGCTGGATGCCGCCACCGGCGATGTACTGCAGGTGGCTTATCGTCGTTCGGACTTTATTGAAAGCCTGCACGATGGCAGCTTCTTTAGTGATGCGGCCAAACTGTGGGTCTTTCTGCCATGTGCCATCATCTTTGTCGTGCTGTGGTTCACCGGCATGTACCTGTTTGCGCAGCCGTATCTGGCAAAACGGAAGAAGCGCAAAGCGAAAGCTGTGGGCGTGTGACGCAGGGTGGTGCCGTGTTGGAATGGACGCTGCTCACCGAACGCATCCGAGTTGGCTCTTTGCAGTCGATGCGTCTCGGTGAGGTTGCCAACACACGCCGACACTGACGTACGCGAATTCTGTCAACAACCTGGCTTCGCCAGCGTCTATGTGCCTGTCCTTGTTGCATTCCCAGAGATGGCCCACAGAATACGGTCGATGACAGCTCGTCCCTGGTTCTGCCGGAACGTGTGCGCTGCACGCGTATTGTTCCCCGGACGCTTTCTTTTGATTCGATGGGAATCTCCATGCTTCGTCCACGTCCATTTTCTTTGCTTGCCGTTTGCCTGCTGACCTGTGTGGCCCCAGCTGAAGACTGGCCCCGTTTTCTGGGCAGCCGGGGTGATGCCACCACCACAGACACCAACCTGCCCACGCAGTGGAGTGCCGAGAAGAATTTGAAGTGGCGGACCGCGCTGCCAGGACCCGGGGCATCGTCACCCATCGTGGTGGGAGACCGCATTTTTCTCACGTGCTATACGGGCTACGGAGACGGATCCGAGGGCACGATCGAACAGCTCGTGCGACACCTGCTGTGCGTCGATCGTACGACCGGGCAGATTCGCTGGACGAAGCCGTTTGCGCTGCCTGAGGGCATCGACGAAGATCCGTATAAGAGTTACCTGACGCAGCACGGGTATGCGACCAACACGCCGATCTCTGACGGGCAGTCCGTGTTTCTGTATCTGGGGAAACTGGGGTTGTATGCGTTTGATCTGGACGGCAATCAGCTGTGGCATCGGCCAGTGAAGTCAGAAATCAACGAAACCCGATGGGGGTCGGCTGCGAGTTTGATCTTCTACAAAGACAGCCTCATCGTGAATGCCGTCGAGGAAAACGGACACATCTACTCCATGAGCAAGGCGGACGGCACGCTCAACTGGGAGTTCGACACGAAAGCCACTTTGGTGTACGCCACACCCAACCTGCTGACCACAACGACGGGAGAAATGGAGCTGGTGGTGCCGGTGCCGGAAAAGGTCTATGGTGTTGATCCCGACTCCGGTCAACAGAAGTGGTTTGTGACCACGACGCTGAAAAACGAGATGAACGGGTCGGTCATTGTGAAAGATGATGTGGCCTATATGTATGGCGGGTTTCGCGGCGTGGGCAGTCTGGCCGTGCGGGGCGGTGGCCGTGGAGACGTCACGGATTCTCACGTGGTGTGGACCAGCAAAGACACGTCCTATATCTCAACGCCTGTGCTGGTGGACGGGCATCTTTACTGGCTGGACATGAACGGCATTGCGAATTCTGTCAACGCGAAAACAGGAGAGCGGATTCAGCGACGACGTACCCCCGGAATTCGTGGTGGTCGTGGTGTGAAGTTTTTCGCTTCGATGCTGTCGGCGGGCGATTATGTCTATGCGGTGAGCCGACGATCGGGCACCTTTGTGCTGAAGGCAGAACCCGATTTCCCACTGGTCGTGCAGAATCAGTTTGAGGATGACGACTCGGAATTTAACGGCTCTCCGGCTGTCAGCGATAATCAGCTGTTTTTGCGCAGCAACAGGTATCTGTATTGCATCGGTGAGTGAGATGACGGCGGGCTGCGACGACCGCTGAAAATCGATTCTCCATCCGAGCAGCTGAGGAACGTGCGGCGAGTTCTCTCGCGCCGTTTCCTGCCCGCCGGTTCCCGCCAACCGATGCCCTTCCGCCGATTCCCACCCACCGATGCCGACAGCTCTTCTGCGGGCTGTCGTGCGCTCACGTGCAGACGTGCCATCTGCCTGGTATGCTGACACCAGACGGTTGTTGCGCGGGCAAGTTTCCGCACTCGGATGTGATCAGAAGAATGTGATCAGGCAAAGGTGAGATATGAAGGTTGGAGTGAAACTCATTCTTGGTGGAATCGCCGGCATTGCGGCGGGCGGCGTCATGCTGTCGATGTCTGCGGAAAAGCCGGTTGAGGGCATGCAGCCTATGCCGGCCTGGCAGGGGATTGCCGTGATCGTGCTGGGAGTGGGCCTGCTCGCAGCGGGGGCCCGCTATCTGATGACAGATGGTAAGGGAGAGTGATTTTCCTTGCGGAAGTCATGAGCGCGTTAGCGTTTTTGCTGCACCGTTACCGTGCCTTCGAGCTGCCTTCAATCACGGGGCGATGGGCGGGCAACTGGGCTTTGAAGTCGCCCAGGCTTTGCCAGTGCAGCCGCTGTTCGAGATCAACTTCGGCGATGGCCATGGTGCCGAATTCACTGGCGGCCGCCAGCATGGAACCGTCGTGCCCGTAAATGGCCGAGCGAATCCAGTTGCTGTCAGACGATGTGTACGTGCTGCTGACCACATACACATGATTCTCGCAGGCCCGGGCCTGGGCCAGCAGCGGATTGCAGCCCCACACCGGCCACGCGATGATCTCCGCGCCGTTGTTGGCCAGTTCGCGGGCAACTTCCGGAAAGAAGCCGTCGTAGCAGATCATCATGCCCAGTTTGCCGAAGCGGGTTTGAAACACCGGTAGCTCGTCGCCCGGTGTCAGTCCCGCTTCAATTTCGCCGCGTGGCAGTGTGACCTTGCGATACTTGCCCACCAGATTGCCATCCGGGCCCAGCAGCACCGACGTGTTGTAGACCAGGTGCTGATCGCGTTCGATCAGGCCCGCCACGATGTACGTGTTGTGCGCTTTGGCCAGCTTGCCAAAATACTTTGAGGAGGGACCGGGGATGGATTCCGCGCAGTCCACATGCGTGCGGCCGGACTTGTAGTAGGTGAGAGTCTCCGGCAGGACCAAAAGGTCGACCTTTTCACGCTGTGCCTGGGCGACGAAGCGGGCAAACTGCTCACACTTCTCCGCATTGGTGGAACCTGTCTGCGGTCGATAGTGCACGGTGGCAATCCGCACAGGCCGGGTGGGCATTTGGTCGATCGGTTCCAGCCGTATTTCACTCCATCTGGCAGTAGAACCCGGCGTGGCCCACCGCAGATGCAGTTCCACGGTGACAGACGCAGCGCCGGTGGGGGCCTCGTACGTGCCGGAGAAACGGAGGCCTTTGTCATCCGGCGTTGCCGCAGGAAACTCGGGCTCCGCGCGGACACGGCCGCGTGGTTTCGTCAGGAGTATGGTGGCTTCGTGCTGTCGGTAGACCGGCCTGCCGGCGTTATCTTTCCAGACCAGGCGTGCCAGTATTTCCCGCCGCGGGTGTTGCTGTCCGGCGGCGTCGCACAGCGCTGAGAATTCGTAGCACTGACCGGGATTCACAGAGAACGTTCGCTCCCAGAAGCCGCACAGGCCGGCGCGCTCATCGGCCGTGATCGCCAGTGAGCCGTCGGGGTGGGCGTTAAACGTGGGGCGGATTTCGTTGCGCGGTGACGTCGCCGTCCAGGTGTCTTCCAGGCGACCGCGTCGATGCCGTCGTGTGGTGACTTCCCACTGGTCGTACAGTTCTCTGAGGCGATCAGCATCATCGCGACGCTCGTCGATCAGGTTCCTCGATTCTCCTTCATCCGCCTGCAGGTCAAACAGATACTCGCGTTCCTGGTCACCTCTGCGATCGACCACATACTTGAGTTCTCCGTTACGAACGCCCTTCCACACCTGCTGCCCGCGAGGTTTACGCCAGTACAGAGTTCGTGGCTGCGGCTCGGTAGTGAGGGCCTGCAGAATGTTGATGCCGTCGGGCGGATGAGTGGCGGGAAACGTCACACCCGCCAGGTCGGCAAACGTCTTTGTCCAGTCAAAGGTTAGTGTGGGCAGACCACACGTCGTGCCGGCCGCCACGTAACCTGGCCAGCGAATGATGGCCGGCACGCGAATGCCGCCTTCAAACGTGCTCCCCTTGATTCCCCGGTAAGGTGCGTTGCGGGCGCTGCCGGTGCCGCCGTTGTCGCTGGTAAAGACCACCAGCGTGTTGTCTCCGGCGGCATCCAGCACATCACCAATGCGTTTGTCCATATGTTCGATCATCGCGCGATACACTTCGGGCGGAGCCTTTCCCTGCTTCCACAGCTTCGAGTCTTTGGACAGTGGCTGCGGCAATCGATCGCCGGGACCCTGAAACGGCGAGTGCGGGCAGGTGTACGGCAGATAAATAAACCGAGGCTGGTCGCGAGGCTGGCTGAGATATTCCAGGGCCGCGTCGGTCATCAGGTCCGTGAAGTAGCCGGAACGCTCCACCGGCTGGCCGTTGTGATAGAGGTTGTACAGATCGGCGTTGTCGGTGAAGTGGAAGTAGTCCATTTCGCCGCCCACGCAATAAAAGGCTTCATCAAAGCCATGCTGATTGGGGCCGAACTTGTCTTCATAGCCCAGATGCCATTTGCCGAACAGGGCCGTCTGGTAGCCGGATTTTTGCAACAGCGCCGGCAGCGTGGGGAAGGAATCCGGAAGACCCAGATCGTGCGTTTCCCGCAGCCGGACGGCATCGTCGTAGCGGCCCAGATTGCCCGTGCCGATCGCGCATTCCAGGCCGCCAATCCACTGCTGATAGCGACCGGTCAGGAACGCCGCACGTGTGGGCGAACATTCGGCCCCGTTGGCATAGTGGGCCGTGAGTCGCACACCCTCGGCCGCCATTTGGTCCAGCCGCGGTGTGCGAATGTCTTTGCGGCCATAGCAGCCCAGGTCTCCATAACCGAGATCGTCCGCCAGGATGAAGATGATGTCAGGACGCTGCGAAGACTGCGTTTCTGTGGCCGCGGCGGTCGAACTGGTCGGCACCATTGTCAGCAGCCACAATAGCGACAAAGCGTGACGGATGGTGGCGTTGTTGAGGCAGACAACTGGCATGGCAGCTTCTCACAGTGCGGCAAGCGTGTGGCGGGCGGGCCTTAGCGGGCCTGATGAAGTGGGGCCGATGGGAGTGGACCTGATGAGAGTGTATCGCGGCCAGCGTGCTCCGCCCACTATCCGCAAACAGCGTGGCGAGCGTCCTTGCGATTGTTGGTCGTGCGACGATTTCGGTAAGCTTGTTCTCTACCCGTACGTGTTTTCGTCAGCAGGATAGACCGATGGCAACCGTGGTGCGCAGCTTTCTCTGGATCACGCTACTCAACGTCTCTGTCGGTTTGTCCAGTTCCGCGTCGGAAAAGCTGACCGCGTGTGGCTGGGTGCCAGGTGACGCCTTTTTTGCGGCTTCCGGGTTTCGCACAGAAGGTGGAGCAGAGAACATGGCGCTGGTGTTTGTGGACATCTCGCTGCAGGGAACGCCCGCGTTTCGCGACTACGCCGGATTTCATTTTCTGAAGGTCACCGGTGAAATCACACCAGTGCTTGCCGCGTTACGCCGTGTGCCAGCGCCGCCGGAAGATCTGTTCTTCCTGGTCTACAACAAGGCGTTCCTGCACAGTCAGGGGCGGTTCGGTCTGAAGTACAACGAAGACTGGTTCCGACCACCACAGCAGGCGGCGACACAGCGAAAGTCATTTCCGGCGACAGGCTGTTACACGTCATTAGTCAACGGGGCCGAAGCCGTGCAACTGGACTGGAGACTGAGTGCTCGCTTTGAAGGGCTCACGGCCAAACTGCCGCAGGAGGTCACCGACTGGGCGCGGCCCGGGGAACTGATCAGAACGCCCGCTCACATTCCCGTCACGCAAATCGCGGTTGTTGTGGTGCGAAGATCGGACATCGAAAAGTTGTGCCTGAAACGCGAAACGGTCTCTGCCTGGGTGATCGAACACAGCGGCGCGACGTTGACGCTCACCTACAAACAAGGGCAGCGAAAACTGGCTGCCGGAATGCAGGGTGACGAAGCTTCGCGCTGACGGGAAAGTGGCTCAGCCGCTTCCCGCGGTCTGTCTAATCGTCGGAAGAATCCTTGTTTTCCTCGGCCTGCTTCTTCTTCAACGTCCAGATCAGAGCGCCGGCGACACAGACGATCACGGCAATGTCGATGATGGCGTCGGTTCCGATACCACTGCCTTCTCCATCAGGCGTTGAAGATTGAGCCAATGTGACCAGACCGCGGGAAATGGCGGTCGCAAGTGAAGAGGGGACGAGCATTGCTGGAGTCTTTGTAACAGAGGGCGATGACCCGAGAGTTGTACTTGTTCGGTGGCTGGAAAGCTCGCCTTTGGCCAGCCTGGTGTGTCACTGGTGTGGATCCCTACATGATCGTGCGGTGATAGCGCCGTGACTGTGTCGTGTGTCGTGTGTCGTGTGTCGTGTGCCGTGTGTTGTGTGTTGTGTGCCGTGTGCCGTGTGCCGTGTGCCGTGTGCCGAGTGGCGGAAACTTGTTTGTCAGGGGCCGCGCTGTCGCTGTATCCCCGCTCACAGGATCGGTAAACTCCACTGCCAACGCATATTTTCCGCCAGAGGTCCAGACGGCAAATCGCTCATGTCAGACACCAATAAAGACGCCAGTCGCTATGTCGCGAAATCTACCGACAGCAGTTCCCAGGACAGCGACTCTGGAGTGCGGCCGGAGATTACGCTGCGTGTGATCGTGCTGGGTGTGGTGCTGTCCATTGTGATGGGCGCTGCGAATGTCTATGTAGGCCTGAAGGCTGGCATGACGGTTTCCGCGTCGATACCGGCGGCCGTGATGGCGATGCTGCTGTTTCGGCTGCTGTTCAAAAACTCGTCCATTCTGGAAGCCAACCAGGTGCAGACCTGTGCTTCCGCGGGAGAGTCTCTGGCGGCCGGGATCATCTTTACGATGCCGGCGATGCTGCTGATTGGCTACTGGCAGGATTTTGACTTCTGGACTGTCACCATTGTGGCGTTCACCGGAGGTCTGCTGGGTATCCTGTTTATGATTCCCATGCGGGAAGTGTTTGTTGTCAACAACGACGAGCTGAAGTATCCCGAAGGCATCGCCTGCGCGGCCGTGCTGCAGGCTGGAGACAGCGGTGCCGAAGATGGCGCTGCAAAGAGTCTGATTGTCGGTGGTGTGCTGGGAGGCGTGGTCAAACTGGTGGGCGGCTTTCTGGGGCTGCTCAGCGGTAGTTTGGAAACGGCCGCGATTTCCGGGTCACGCATCTTCTACTTTGGCGGTGACTTGTCGCCGATGCTGGTGGCCGTGGGATTGATCGTGCGACTCAACGTGGCGATTCTGATCTTCATTGGCGGAGCTTTGGCGTGGCTGATCGGCATCCCCCTGATCGGCGGCGGCGATGCCACGGCGCAGGAGGGGGCCGTCGAGCAGGCCTTTGGAATCTGGAGCAGTCAGATTCGCTATGTGGGCGTGGGGGCGATGGTTGTGGGGGGCTTTGCCTCGCTGATCTCTGTTCGCAAAGGTCTGTGGGCCGCCGTTACGCACCTGGCGTCCGGCTTTTCGGCGGAGCGGCGGAATGTCGAAGACAGCCAGCGAGATATTCCGACCTCCGCGATTGTGGGACTGGGGCTGCTGTGTGTTGGGTTGCTCGCATTCGTCAACTTCCGCTTCACGCAGAACGTGGGCATCACCACGCTGGCGACAATGGTCATGCTGCTGATGGGCTTCTTCTTTACGGCAGTCGCCAGTTACATTGTGGGGCTGGTCGGCAACTCCAACAGTCCGGTTTCCGGCATGACAATCACGGCTGTGCTGGTCGCCGGCGCGATGCTTTGGCTGTTCAATTATTCCGGCATGCAGGCGATGGTGTCGACGCTGGGGATCGCTGCCATTGTGTGCTGTGTGGCGTGCACCAGCGGCGATGTGTGCAATGATCTGAAGACCGGATCGATGGTGGGGGCCTCGCCGTTTCGTCAGCAGATGATGCAAATTCTGGGGGTGCTGGTGGCCTCGTTTGTGATGGCCCCCGTGCTGACCCTGCTGCACGAAAACACGCCCGGTGGTATCGGCGGCAAGGAGCTGTCGGCCCCGCAGGCAAGTTTGTTTGCCAGCCTTGCGGAAGGCTTTGCTGGAAAAGGACAGTTGCCCTGGGACCTGATTGGCTGGGGGGCGGCGGTGGGTGTGGTGATTCTGGTGATTGATGAATACCTCAAACGCAGCGGTGCGTCGTTCAGGGCGTATCTGATGCCAATTGCCGTCGGCATGTATTTACCGTTCGGCCTGGCGCCCCCCATTCTCATCGGGGGCCTGATTGCCCATTTCTATACTCGTGGCAAACCGGAAGCTGAACACGAAGCGGTGCTGCATCGCGGCGTGCTGTTTTCGTCGGGGGTGATCGCTGGTGAGGCGCTCACCGCTGTGGCCATTGCCGTGCTGGCAGCCTTCGGGACGCAGTCTCTGGACCTGGGGCAGTCGGCGACCGTCACCAATGCTCTTTCCGTGGCAGCGGCGATTGTGAGCGTGATCGCGTTTGTCGTGATGAGCCGACCAACTCCGACAAAGGGGTGAGGGTGGGATCGCCGGGGTGGCAAGCTGCCGATGTGCTGCGGCGTCGAAGGCATCATGGCTACATGCTTGCCCCAAGTCTGCTGTCGTGTTGCCTGTTGACCCCTGAGTTGCCTGCGGTTGCTTCGTAGACTCCATGCGCGGCGGCAGTGGCAAAGTGGAATTACCATTCCCGCGTCTCCCGCTTTGGTCACACCGTTCGAAGGTCGCATGGAATATGAATGTCCGGTTTGTCCTTGTTTTTGGATTCGCGGCGGCAATCTGTGCGGCGGTCAGCGAAGTGCGTGCCGGCGACTTCGCTAATGTGAGACTCCCTGAACTGAACGAAGAGGAGGCGCTCGCTCTGGGCCTTCGTCGTTGAAGGTCTCCGAATCGACGGTTGTTATTCCCAGTGAGAGCCCCGCGACTGACAGGACCCAGGCACTCCGCCAATGTGAACGCCGTGTCAACGGTAGGCGTATCTGGAGTTGCCACTTTGCTGGAGTGACTGTTCGCCCGGTGACCTCTGGGCGAACAGGCCTTTTGCGTGCACGTTTTCGTCCTGACGCAGGAACGTCAAACGGAACGGCCGTGCAGTGCGGTGAGCATGCGATCAACACGGGGCGAATGGGAGTGACAGGTTGACGCGGTGTCAGCCAAACGGGTGTCTGCTGTGGCGAATGATCCGCCACTGTGGCGATGGCTTCGCCAGTGAGGGCGCGTCTGCTGGGCAGCCCGCCGGACAATCCTGCGGTGCTGGAATTGGCGCATCATTTGCGGTGCGGTGGTTGTCGTGCGCCTTCCGCTCACGACGTTTGACCGTCCGGCCTTCCGTGGGGTGGTATGTCCGCATGTTCCAGGAGAAATTCATGCTTCGTCTCGCCGTTCTGACTGCACTGTCACTCACGTTCCTGTCATCAGCCACAGCCGACTCAAAGCTGCAGACCATGCGACAGCGGGCGATTCGTTTCCTGCGAATGACCCAGAACCCGGATGGGTCATGGACAGAACGTAACCTTGTTGGCGTGACGGGACTGGTGACAAAATCGCTGCTGGATTCGGGCGTGCCGGCTGACGATCCCGACGTGGCTCAGGCCATCGCTCATCTGCGGGCTCATCAAAAGCCGGATGGCGGCTTTTACGCCAAAGACAGTCTGCAGCGAAACTACGAGACCTGCATCACGGTCATGGTGCTGACGACCGCCGACGCGGAGAAATACCAACCGCAGATCAAACGGGCCGAAGCCTTCCTGCGGGAACTGCAATGGGATGCGGGCGAAGGCATTGAATCGTCTGATCCTGGCTGGGGCGGTGGAGGGTACGGCAAACACGAGCGGCCCGATCTGTCCAACACTCAGTATCTGCTGGAAGCACTGACGGCTGCGGGGGTGCCGGACGATGATCCGGCCATTCAGCGAATCAAGACGTTTGTGTCACGCACTCAGAACTTCGAATCGAGTGCGAACGACACGCCGTTCGCTGCGAAGATCAACGACGGCGGCTTCTATTACACTCCCGCAGCGGGGGGAGAATCCAAAGCGGGCGTCACAGCCGATGGAGGACTGCGGTCCTATGGCAGCATGACGTACGCCGGATTGAAGAGTCTGATCTATGCCGGCCTGTCGCCGGATGATCCCCGGGTGCTGGCCGCGCAGAACTGGATTCGGCAGCACTATACACTGGCGGAAAACCCAGGCATGGCGGCCCAGGGGCTGTACTATTACTTTCACACGTTCGGCAAAACGATGTCGACGCTGGGCAACGATGAGTTTGTCGACGCCAGCGGCAAGTCACACAACTGGAAAGCCGAGTTGACGGTGCGGCTGGCCGCTCTGCAGAAGCCCAACGGCAGCTGGATCAATCCGCAGGACCGCTGGTACGAAGGCGATCCCAATCTGGTGACCGCCTACAGTCTGCTGGCACTGAGTTTTTGTGATTGATGATAGCCGGCGACAGCGAGCCAGCGGCATCGGGCTGAGAAATGCGGCCCGCTCGTTTTTGCCGTTTTGCCCCGGGGCCTGAGGCTACTGTGCCGGCAGCTGCCAGAATCCCGTCTGAATCCCGTCCTGCATGACGATGGCACACTGACCATGATTGGGCAGCTCCATGGGTGGCAGAGCCACATCGGCCCCGGCCTCATCGGCAGCAGCGACGGCAGCAGCGATGTCTTCGACCAGAAAGTATGGTCGCACAATGGGCTCTTCCTGTTCGTGCATGGGAGCCCGCACGCCCACCATGCTGCCATCCTTCATGTCGGCCGTCCGTGCATTGCCGAGAAACGGATTGGGTTCAGAAAACGTAACGCCCTGAACGGCCGCATAGTTTGCGCAGGTGGCATCGACAGACGGAGTGACAATTTCGAGGTAGTGGATCTGCATGGCTGGGCCCTTAATGGTCTTGAATGATCGCCAGCAGGGTAGGCATCAGGAAAGAAAATTCCAGCTAACGCGGGTGAGACTTCAGATAGTTTTGCAGACCGGTCAAATCGTCCGCGTTAATGTGATCCACGCCCGCTTTCTGCAGCTCTCGCCAGACGGACGGTCGATCGGGAGTCGCCCAGAAGCGAATGCGGCGTCCGGCGTCATGCGTTTGTTTGACCAGACGATGCAGTTTCGCTTTTTGCTCGGCCGGAAAATCGCCTTCGCCGAACCACTGAAAATGACTGCTCCAGCGATCGCTGATCAGCGGCATCAGGTGCGGCGGTTTGGTGGAGGTCAGATCGGACAGTCGACCGTCGATGCCCGCAAATCGACGACTCTCGGCGGCGATCGACTGCTGCGGGCGGTCGCCGGAAATGATGACGCGAACGGCCCGCTGCGTGAGCCTGCCATTGTTGACTTCGGAAAGTATGTCTTGGTATTCGGCCAGCAAGAGTCGCAGGCGTGCCCACGTCTGTTCCCCTTTGTTCTTGATGTCGATCAGCAGTGTCACCTCCGGGCCGCCCTTGTAGACGCGGCCGCCGTTGGCCTGCACCAGCTTTCGCAGGGGATCCAGATACAGTGACTGGAGCGAACACTCCGGCTTTAGCTCAAACGGAAAATGGCCCACCAGCAGCTGATCATCAACCAGGAAAATGTCTGCCTCAAAACTGCAGAAACCGCAGTCGACGGCGTCCAGCAGTGGGCGTGTGTGGTAGTAGTCGTTGTGTGCGTGAGCCTGCCGCAGGGGGTGTACGGCGGGCGGCTCCGCTGGTCGTGCGATGTCAGTCGTCTTTTCGTCTGACAGCAGCGTACAGCACAACAGGATCATCACAGGGCAGTGCATGACAGACTTCCGTTAAGGAGGTGGGATTCAGATCGCTAATGTCATTGTCGGACGCCGAGGTCAGCAGCCAGTGTTCCTCGACCGACGTCATTACCCACGATTTTACCGACGCAGCGGCGCTATGTCTTCGCCATGCCCCAACAGCCGGTCTGACTGTCAGGGACCTGGACTTCGCACACGTACCCATTCCGTGTGATCTCTGACGGAGGGCGTAAATGCGGCAGTGGGTCGTCACCAGCCAGCTTCAGTTGTTCTTCGAATCCGCTGATGAGCAGGTTGTCCAGGGTGGGAATCTCGGTCAGCATCTTCAGGTCTTCAACCTTTAACGACAATTCGGCGTCGTAATCAACAGCCGTCACTCGCAGCGGACCGGGCGGAAGTTGTTGAACGCGCCGTGGTCACGGGAGCAACCCTGCAGACGGAGCCAGAGCGTGCGAATCACGAAATCGCAGGTGAACAAACTACAGACGGTCAATCCAGTCCCGGAAATCGTCCCACACGGCGATGTCATCGTCAGGTGCAGGCGGTGTGAGTGCGGTCACAGTTCGCTCGTCTGGCTCTGCGTGGAATTCCGATAGTGAGCGTCTGAGTTCTGCAGGTGCACCGGCCGCAGACTGTCCGCTGCCCCTGGCAGACTGTCCGCTGCCCCTGGCAGACTGTCCGCTGCCCCTGGCAGACTGTCCGCTGCCCCTGGCAGACTGTCCGCTGCCACCGAGCGTACGTCCCAACTGGCTGACGTTATCGCGAATTTCGGCAGCGGAGAGCGGACTGGCGCCTTTCGATTGATCGATCTGCGCGTTGGTTCCAGCCAGCCGGATCAGGTGAATCAGGAAGGTGTCGTTGGCGTCAAAGTCGCCATCACCATCGACGTCGCCGTGCCGCTGCAGGGCGAGAATCTCTCCGCGGATTTCCGTCGCCGAAAGCGGGCTTGCGCCCTTTGACTGATCGATCTGCCCATTGGTTCCCGCCAGTGCGACCAGATGAATGAGGAACGAATCGTTGGCGTCGAAGTCCTCGTCCTGATCGACATCTCCGGCCAGCAGATCATCATCCAGGATGTGAATTGGGACTGACGTTTCGCCGATGTCGATGGCGGCCGCCGTCAGGTCGATGACGGTATCTCCCGTCACATCATCATTATCGATGGCAGACAGCGTGACGTCGACCGAAGACTGCCCCACAGGGATCGTGACATCAGCGCCGGTCGTGATCCGTCCAGACGGCGCGTCGGTCAGTGCCACGGGGACCGCCACACTTGTATCGGTGTTGCGGGAAATGGTAACGGTGAAGGTGCCGCCATCTTCGGAGACGGCCGTTGGGCTGGCGGTGATGGTCAGCATGGGCGTATCCACGTCGACCACCAGTACGTCGTCCTGTCCGGAAGCAAAATCGACAGCAGATGCCGTAATGTCCACCGTCACGTTGCCGTCCACCACGCCATCCGATTGCCCGGTGACAGTGACCGAGGCGGACGACTGCCCGGCGGCAATCGTCACACTGTCAGGCAGGCTGACTTCGGTGGAGTCACTGCTGGAAAGCTGGACCGTCAGGGGCCCGGAAGTCTGGGTGTTTCGGGAAATCACAACCTCACTGACGCCGCCGCTTTCGGAGAGGATTCCGTTGGCTACCGTCAGTTGCAGCGTGGGAACATCGCTGTTGGTCACATCAATGTTTGTTTGGCCGGTCGCGTGATCGGTCGCCTGAGCGCTGAGTGCAACGCTCACTGTGCCATCGACTGTTTCATCGGCAACACCGTTGATCAGGAATGGTTCCGACGTGAACTCTCCGGCCGCTATGGCGACGGTGTCCGGCAGGCTGGCCTCCGTGTGATCGCTGCTGGCCAGCATGACTGTCAGTGGGGTGTCGGGCGGTGTATTGCGACGCACGATGCCGAAGATGGTGCCGCCCTCCGCGACACTCTCCTGCTCCACCAGCAGTGTTAGTTGGGGAGAGTCATCATCAGCAAGCGTGACGCTGCCCGTGTCCGACGCGAAGCCGCTGGCGGTGGCCGTGATCAGGATGGCATTGCTCGCGTTGACCAGATCGTCATCGACGGCCGTCACTGCAAAGGTGGACGAAGTCAAGCCGGCGGGCACAGTGACGCTGGTGGGGGCTGTGAGTCTCAGGTCGTCAGAGACGGACAGCTGCACGGTCAACGCCGTGTCAGCCGGCGTGTTGCGTCGGATGGTCGCGGACAGGCTGCCTCCGTTTTCGGCAATGGGGCCTGTGGGCAGCTGCAGCGAAAGTTCGGGCACGTCGGTATCTGTGACCACAACGGCCGCCTGACTCAGCGCGTGACCGTTCGCTGAGGCCTTCACGGTGACCGTCTGATCGCCATCCACCAGGATGTCGTGCAGCGCCGTGAGCGTGATGGGATCAGACGTGCTGCGGCCCGCTGCTATCGTCACTGTTTGGGGCATCGTCAGCTCACTGACATCGCTGGACGTAAGTGTCACGGTCAGCGGGGCGGTCGTGTCGGAGTTGCGGGCGACCGTCAGCGACGTGGTGCCGCCTTCGACGACTGTGCCAGGAGTGATCTGCAGCTGCAGCATCGGTGACTCATCGTCAACAATCACGACCGAGCCGCCTCCCGTGGCGTGCCCATCCGCTGAGGCCGAGATGGTGACCGTGCGATCCCCCAGTGCCAGTTCGTCATCCAGGGCGGACGCTGTGAAGGAGACGTCCGTCTGCCCGGCGGCGATTGTGACTGAGGCGGGCAGACTGAGGGCGCCGGCCGGCTGGCTGCCGAGGGTCACCGTCAGCGATTCGAGTGTGGGCGTGTTGCGGCGGATCGTAACGGTCGTGTTGCCGCCGTCTTCAGAGA
This sequence comes from Planctomycetaceae bacterium, assembly GCA_024742875.1. Lineage (GTDB taxonomy): Bacteria > Planctomycetota > Planctomycetia > Planctomycetales > Planctomycetaceae > Fuerstiella. The sequence continues at coordinate 57,271 of JANSXP010000033.1, forward strand.
TGACTGATGATTCCACTTCCACAGCAACCTCAGACTCAGGCGGAACCCAGCCGGCAAAGTTGTAGCCATTGGAAGTTCGCGTGTTGAAGGACGTGAGGCTGCCCAGAGCTTCGGTGGTGAAGGCCACGATGCCGCCGTGGGAGGCAATCAGGATGTCTCCGTCGGGCGTGAGGTCGATATCTGCCAGTCCGCCGATGCCGCCATCCGACAGTGTTTCGCCCACCTGCTGACCGTTCTGGTCATAACGCCGGATGCCGTCGATACCGCCGACCGTGAAGATGTGCCCCTGCGCGTTGACGGCCAGTGCACGATTCTGGTGCACCATTTCGATGTGTCTGACTTCCTGCAGTGTTACCGGATCGTAGACGTAGACGTCTGTGCCGTTGGGCGACCCACCCGGGCCCAGCCCATACACGAGACCATCCAGTCCCACGGCCACGTCAATCATGCCGGAACGATCGCTGGCGAAGCGTTCCGCCTGGTTGCTGGTGATGTCAAATCGCACTAGGCCGCGGTCGGTCGTGGCGTTATTGGCAATGACCATGTCCGTCACAAACACGTACTTGCCGAACGCGGCGATCCCTCCATAGGTCAGGTTGTTGGCGGTGCCCCAGTTTTCGAATGTCCGGGATTCAATTTCTGTGCCCGTGGTGGGATCGATCGTAGACAGCGTGGGACTGAATGTGCCGTTGTAGATTTGTGCGTTGCCGTTGAAGTCAACCAGCACATCTCGCGGCAAATCGGACAGGCCTCGGTCTTCCAGGTCGAACTCCTGCACAAGGTTGCCGGACGTGTCATATTCGAAAAGTTTGGGCGTCCCCCCGCTAAACGGGGCGTTGCTGACAACGATGTTGCCGGCCGTAAAAGCAGCCAGCACACGCCGAGCCTCCAGCGTCTGGCAGGCGGCGGTGATCAAACTACAGGAAGCCGTCGCACAACGGCGACGAGAATTGTGGCGAGAGCGAAGCATGGAGAGACGAATGCAATAAGGTGTGGAGCAGGGTCGCCGCACGATAGCTGTTGCGCATCGACGTGCCAGTTGAGGGAAGGGCTTTGCCAGCGCACTTTGTAAACCTGAGGTTTGGTCATGATTTTCGCTTGCATTTGGGGGCCACTTGTCCCCGGCGTGGTTACTCCGGAAGCCGTCCTCCAGGCCCATCTTCCGGTGGAATGCGCCATCCGCCTGGTCACTCACTGTGCGGCCTCAGCCGAGTCGGTACACGCCGTCTCTTCGTGTGAAACTGGCAGAGTTGGTCCGGGCAACCGCTGGTGATCTGTGCTCCCACGCTTCTTTGCCTGTCCACTGCACCACGGTGGGTATGCGACCACCTGGTGTGTGAGGCCTCCTCCTGTTGGGATGATTGCACGGGCAAACTTCCGTAGGCGGTGCCCGCAAAGGCGGAATGAAGGGTGAAGCGGTCGCAAGTATGTGAATTTTACCCTCGATGCCTACGTGGTTATCCGGGGGCGATGTCCCTTGGCCATTCATCCTGAGAACCGGTCTGGGAGGGTCTGACATGACAGATGCAGGCAGAAACAGAATGCTCACCGTTGCCGTCTGCATCTGGGCGGGTGCCGTCTTTCTTGGCATTCTCGCGCTGGCCAGATACTCCAATACGGCCGGCGCACAGCCTCATTTTTCGGCACAGGAAGCTGGCGGCCGGGACCGCTTTCGTCTTGTCATGTTTGTGCATCCGCGGTGTCCGTGTTCCCGCGCGAGTGTGGAAGAACTGAGTCGCCTGATGGGGGCCAGCGGTGGAAAGATCCGTGGCGAATTGTACGTCTTTCATCCCGACAGTGAGTCTGACGAGTGGTCGGATACGTGGATTCGCCAACACGCCGATTTGATCCCCAATGTTGACGTGATTACGGATCGCAACGCCGCAGTGGCCCGGTCGTATTCCGCGTCTACGTCCGGGCAGGTCATGCTGTACGACGCAGCGGGGGACCTGCTGTTCTCCGGCGGCATCACTGCCGCACGAGGGCACGAGGGAGATAACCGCGGCCGATCGGCTGTGGTGGAACTTGTGAGTGGTGCCGACGCGGAGGAACTGATCGAGGCGCCCGTGTTTGGGTGCCCGCTGTTTGATGACCAGTTGACAGGGCGATTTGATGACTGAGCAGACAAAGAGCAGACAGCACGCGGACGAATTTTCCGCGCGAGTCGATCAGCTGTATCAAAAACAGACACACCAGCTGTGGTCCGGCACAGATCGCATGTTTGTCTGGCTGATGGGAATTCAGCTGGTCGCGGGTGTTTTGACGGCCGTCACACTGTCGCCGAAGACATGGATTGGCGGTACGGCCCACATGCACATTCACATCTGGGCGGCCGTTTTTCTGGGCACCATGCTGTCGCTGTTCCCGTCTGTGCTGGCGATTCTGCTGCCTGGCGAAACCATCACGCGGCATATCGTGGCCGTCTCGCAGATGCTGTGGTCGGCCCTGTTTATTCACCTGAGCGGCGGTCGTATTGAGACTCACTTTCACGTGTTCGGATCGCTCGCATTTCTGGCGTTTTACCGCGACTGGAAAGTCCTGGTGACCGCCACCTGTGTCGTCGCAGCCGACCACTTTGCCCGTGGCGTGTGGTGGCCACAGTCCGTTTTTGGCGTGATTGTGGAGAGTCCCTATCGCTGGATGGAGCACGCCGCCTGGGTGGTCTTTGAAGATATGGTTCTGGTTTACGGCTGCTTCACAGGCACACGACAGCTGCGGGAAAACTGCCGCAATCGCGTGCAGCTGGAACTGACGAATGAGAGAATCGAATCAGAGATCAGCCGCAGGACAAGGCAGCTGGAACTGGCGAACCGTGAGCTGGAAACATCACGGACGTTTGTGGAATCCACACTGGACGCACTGACCGCGCGGGTGGGCATTCTCAACGATCAGTTTGAGGTCATTGAGCTCAATGCCAACTGGCGGGACACGCACGATGAGAATCCCTTTGCGTCTTCCCGTTGTGTGGTGGGGACTGACTATCTGGCCTTTTGCCGGCAAAGTGGGGGCGAATCGTTTGAGGCCATCGTGGCTGCCATTCAGCAGCTGCATTCCGGAGACATCGACTGCTGGTCGGGAGAGTATCAGTTTGCCGGCGATGACGGCGGCACTACGTGGTGCACCATTGATGTGACCAAATTTCATGTGGGTGATGAGCTGAAGATCGTGCTGTCGCATGATGACATCAGCGAAGTGAAAAATCTGCAGGGACAACTGGTCCACGCCCAGAAGCTGGAAGCCGTCGGGCAGCTGGCGGCCGGCGTGGCTCATGAGATCAACACCCCCATTCAGTACATCGGCGACAATGCCCGCTTTTTGAAAGACTCGGCTGCAGATCTGCTCGATGTTCTGAGCAGCGCGATCGAACTGGTGGACAGGGCGGCGGCCGGCCCCGTGAGTGACGAAGAGATCGCCGCCATCAAAGAGAAGATTGAAGCGGCCGATGTGGAGTATCTGGAGGAGGAGATTCCTTCGGCCATTGAACATTCCATCGACGGAGCCAACCGTGTGGCCAGTATTGTGCGCGCGATGAAAGCTTTCTCACACCCCGGGCAGGAAGGCAAATCGCAGGTCAATCTGAATGAGGCGCTGGAAAGCACGATCACGGTGGCCACCAATGAGTGGAAGTACGTGGCCAGTGTCACGCGCGAATTTGATGACAGCCTGCTGCCAACGCAGTGTCTGCCGGGCGAGGTGAATCAGGTGCTGCTGAACCTGCTGGTCAATGCGGCGCACGCGATTGGTGATGTGGTCGGGGACAGCAGTGAGAAGGGCGATATCACGATCGCCACCCGACAGCTGGAAGACAGCGCAGAAATTCGGATTTCTGACACGGGAACCGGCATTCCTGAGCACGCTCGCGAGCGGATCTTCGATCCCTTCTTTACGACCAAAGAGGTGGGCAAAGGGACGGGGCAGGGATTGGCCATTGCTCACTCCATTATTGCCGAACGACACGGGGGCACCATTGGGTTTGAAACCGAAATGGGGCAGGGGACGACGTTTATCATCCGTCTCCCACAGGACGGACGGGAGGTGACATGAGTTCAGAAAAGAGACGAAACATTCTGTTTGTGGATGATGAGGGCAGCGTGCTGAAGGGGCTGCAGCGGATGCTGCGGCGTTTTCGCAACGACTGGGAGATGACCTTTGTGGAATCCGGCCAGGCGGCACTGGATTACCTGGGTGAGTCACCGTGCGATGTGGTCATCACCGACATGCGGATGCCTCAGATGAATGGCCGCGAGTTGCTGTCGATTGTCAGAGAGCAATACCCGCATGTGGTGCGCATCGTGCTGTCCGGTCAGGCGAACATCGAGACCGTGATCGAAGCGGTGGAACCCACGCACCAGTATTTGTCCAAGCCGTGTGATCCGGACGTGATGCGCGCCACGATCAGCCGGGCCTGCGGACTGCGGGACCTGCTGCATGATGACGCGCTGCGTTCCCTGGTAACAAGAATTGATAGTGTGCCCAGTTTGCCGTCGGTCTACCAGGAGCTGCACGAAGCGCTGAGTGATCCGGAAACGACGGTGTCCACAGTGGGAGACATCATCTCCCATGACGGGGCCATGACGGCCAAGGTTCTCAAGATGGTCAACTCGGCGTATTTTGGAACTACGCAGGACGTGACCAGCGGACACCAGGCGGTGGCGATGCTGGGCGTGGACATGGTGAAAACGCTGGTCCTGAGTGCGGGCGTGTTTAGTCAGTTCACTGCCGCAGAGATGCAGCGTTTTTCACTGGCTGAGTTTGAAGAACACAGTCAGCGCGTCGGGGCGATTGCGGAGGCGATCATGCTTGATGGTGGCGGTGACAAGGAAACGGCCGCCTGTGCGTACACGGCCGGATTGATGCATGATCTGGGCAAGCTGATTCTGATGAAAAACTGTGCGACGGAGTACAGTGACGTGATTGAGCGATCGCAGACAGAAAATCGTCCTCTGGGGGAGGTGGAACAGCAAATTTTTGGGACATCCCATGCCGCGATCGGCGCATACCTTTTGGGGATCTGGGGATTGCCGGATGATCTCATTGCCGCCGTTGGATTTCACCATCAGCCGTTTGTCTCGGGCACTGAGGGCTTTTGTCCGCTATCGGCCGTGCATGTGGCGAATGCGGTTGATCATTCAGTCGAAGCTGTCTTCGCCTGCGACCGTGTGGATGAGGATTACCTGCAGCAGATCGGAATGGCCCACAAACTGCCCGAATGGACGGCACTGGCCGAGCAAATCAGTCAGGGAGCAAATTGATGTCTTCGCGTGTGTTACTTGTTGACGATGACCCGAACATTCTGGCCGGATATCGGCGGCATCTGCGGCGAAAATACGAGCTGGAGACGGCGGAATGTCCGCTCCAGGGGCTGGAGATGATCCAGTCACAGCCGGAATATGCCGTCATTCTCTCTGACATGCAGATGCCGAAGATGTCGGGCGCTGAGCTGCTGCAGCACGCCCGCTCCATCGCTCCCAACAGTGTGCGGCTGATGCTGACCGGCAATGCGGATCAGCAAACAGCCACGTCCGCCATCAACGACGGCGCCGTGTTTCGCTTTTTGAATAAGCCGTGTCCGCCGGATGATCTGATTGCCGCCATCAATGCGGGCATCGATCAGTACCAGCTGATTACGGCCGAGCGGAGCGTGCTGGAGGAAACGCTCAAAGGGAGTGTCGATGTGCTGACCGACATTCTGTCGATCGTGAATCCGGTGGCGTTCAGTCGAGCCAAGCGAATGCACGACTATGTCAGCCGTTTCTGTGAACACTTGAGCGTGGAGAAGCAGTGGGAACTGCAGGTCGCCGCGATGCTGTCTCAGCTGGGGAAGGTCACCATTCCCGAGGACGTGCTGGCCAAATGCGAAGCCGATGAGCCACTGGCCAGGCAGGAACAGGCGATGATTGACAACCAGCATACGGTGGCTGCGGAGATGCTCAGCCGGATTCCCCGAATGGAAGGAGTATGCGAGTTGATCGGTGGTCAGTCAGACATGCTCCAGAGCGTAGGCGGGCACGTCAGTCGAGAACACCAGATTCTCAATGCCGCCGGTCGACTGGAACAGGAACATGCCCGCAGTGGCAACGTGGCGGAAGCCGTGGTGGAACTGCGGCAAAACGGCGGAGTCTACGACGAGGAGTTCATCGCCGCCCTGGAGAGTGTGGTCCAGTCTCTGCCTTCCAGCACGCGCAGCATCACACTGCGGGAACTGCAGCGTGGCATGAAACTGGCCGCGCCGCTGAAGACCCTGCAGGGCCAGGTGCTGCTCGGTTCCGGCCAGGAAATCTCGGCCGCCACCTATGCGCGCCTGCAGAACTACGTGGGAAATGTGGACGTGGCCGAACCCATCACCGTGTTTGACCAGTAATTGCCGCCGATCGGCTGCGAATTTCCCTGGCTTGTGCAGGTCTCCAGGATTCACTCGGAGGTGTTGGACGCATGTATAGGGTAGTCTGTGATTTGATGTCAGGTTAACTTTCTGGCTAGCCCTTGTGGACGTTGATTACGTCTATGTGTAGGGTGTGAGTCAAGGCTGCCCCAGTGCGTGCCGGGGCCGTGCAGGCAACACACCTTTCTGGACGTCTCCATGCATTCGACGATCGAGGGTATCTACCAGAGTTTTCTTCAGTTGCTGAAATTCCTGGCGGCTTTCATCAGGAGACGACAGACGCAGCTTTCGGTCGTTGTGATGTCGCTCATTGTGGTCTCGGTTCTGGCCCTCGGTTACCGCGAGTTTGCGGAGACCGACATTACGGTTCTTGCTGGACCCGAGGGCGGCGCCGGGAGCATCTATGCCCAAAGCATCGTGTCCGCCTCACGGGAAAACGTACAACTGGGGAATATTCGGATTGAGTCCGAGGCCACCAGAGGGTTTGAGGATAACCGAGACCGTGTCGCGCGCGACAAGAGCGGCACTCTCATTGGATTTGCGAACGATGGGTTTGGGGACTCCTCCAACGTGCGCATTCTTCTCCCACTGGAGGAAGATTATCTGCACGTGCTGTGTTCCCGCGAGTTCTACAGGAAACTGCTGGCCTGCCGTGACTGCGGTGACTCAGAAAACTCTCAGCCCGCCGGAAAGCGACCGGTGGCGGTCGCGTCGTCACGTGCAGGGGACGTGCAGTATGCGCCAGTGCCGCCTGATCAGGAGGAGTCGGAACAGCAGGCGCCGGCCGCCAGGCCACCGCTAATTGCGTGTGGGACTGACCATCTGCCTGAGCTGTACCACATTCTTTATCTGTGTCGTAACTACAACCAGTCAATTGCCAATGGCAGTGATCGCGCCACCGATCAGTCGCCCGTGTTTGTTCTGGGCCCCGAAGGCAGCGGCGCGCGGCGGCTCGCCCTGGAACTGCTGAATCATTTTCGCTTTGATTCCGACGAGTATCAGGAACTGCAAATCAGTGACTGGACGGGCGTGCGGAACGATCTGAACCGCAATCTGGTGGATGTGGCGTTCTTTCTGGGGCCGCTGGATTCTCCCGTGATGGGGCGGATTGCCAGAGACAACTCTGCCTTTCTGGTGGGGCTGGGGGATGACGCGGCGGCATTGAGCGCGGATTTGAGCAATCCGACTCGAATCCACCACATGGTCCGTTATCAGTATGGACGCAACATTGAACCCCCGACCAATCACTCCGGTGAAACAGCCGAAGTTCGAAATTTTGGCGGGAATAACATTCGTCTGGTGCGCAAGCCCGAATTCTGCGAGCCGATCGCGGTGCTGACGACGCGGCGGGTGCTAATCTGTTCTGAGGCAATGCCGATCGGCGTGGCCTACGATGTCGTCCGGCTCGCACGTGACGCTATTAATGGTCAGATTCCGGGCCTGAACTGGTCGGCCGTGACGGCAGCCAGTGACGCGCCCGACGGATTGAGTTTTCCTCTGCACCCCGCTGCAAAACTGCTGCGCGACGATCTGTCCCCCTCCTCTTTGCCAGACATTCCGGGGTGGCTCTGGCCGACCGTTTTCCTTCCCGTGATCCTGTTGTTCATTCAGAGCGTTGCCCGGTGGACCGGCTCGTCTCTCACTGCGGAACCGGCCCCCGCGGCTGAACCGTCGGATTCGGCCATGCTGGAATCGCGCCTCTCAGCGGCGGTCGAAGAACTGGATCAAAAGCCGACTGCGGCCGCAAAGGACTGGCACCTGCAGTGGCAGCAGAAGGTTCGGACTTTGCAGGAGGATCTGGCTCAGTCATCAACGGGAGCGGAGACTCGGGAGCAGTTAGGTGACCGGATCGATCAACTGCTTCGTCGGTACACGGAACTGGAGTTTCTGGACTCCCGCACCAAATGGGAACAGATGGTGGCGACGGTGGAGCGTCTGGAGATGGAACGTGCGCTGGAAGGCAGTTTAACGCCGACCAAACAGAAGAAGTGGAATCAGCGGATTGATCGCCTGAAGTCGCTCATCTCAGAACTGCACTCCGCCGGGGAAGCTTCACCGGCATCCTGTGAGCGTTTGTATCAGCGACTGGAACCTTTGAAAGAAGCGGGAGTCTGATGATGAGTGCTGCGCTGTTGTGTCTCATGGTCGTAAGCCGACTTTCGGAAGAGGCTGCCCCTGGGCTCCAGGGATACTGCCCGGTGACCGTCATGGATGACCACAAGTGGCAGAAGGGCAGCACTGAGTATTCTGTTCTGATTGACGGAGTGCGGTATCAGTTCACGTCTGAGGCCCGTCGAACCAACTTTCTCGAGAATGTCGACAGGTACTGCCCGGTGCTCCACGGAAACTGCATTACGTGCCTTGTCGACAGTGACCGAAAGGTGTCCGGGAAAATCAAATTTGGGCTGTTCTTTGAGGATCGATTTTTCTTATTCCCTACGCAGGAGTCTCGGGAAAAATTCTCCGCAAATACCCCGCGGTATTCGCGTTCGGACATCGTTGAAAACGGTGACTGTCCGGTGTCGATCTACAAGGGAAATCGCCAGAAAGGCGACCGGAAGTTCACTTGGATGTACCGCGGCTACCGCGTACGTCTGTCCTCCGCACAGGCGCTGGAGCAGTTCCGGAAGGACCCCTCGAAGTATCTCATGGCGCCCCACCGTTAGTCTTCGTTGCCGCAGCAGCGACCTGGACACACTGTTCTGTGTGTGCCTGCGGTTTGGCGACAGAACGCCCGTTCCGCCTCCGTCAGGCGGGGCAATGACAAAGGCGTGCGAACGTCGCAGCAGTTCCGGGGACGCTCCCTGATCCCCTGCGGTGCGTCGGGGCCGTCTTCGTTGACGCTCGAATGCGCGGCGTGTCGTTGCCTGGCACAATCGCGACGCCTGCCTGACTATTGCTGACGCTGATCCGGTCGAGTACGGCAGTTCTGTCCTTGTCCCGCACGAAACCGGGAGCCTCTGTTGATCACTAAGACTCATCCCGTTCGCCAGGTCCATTCCGATGAAATATCGATATTTGCGAGTGTCCCGACTGGCGTGCGTTGTGTCCGTGCCGTCATCCCGTGGAGAATCCGCACATGTCGTTCGAAACACACCTGACAATTGACGCCGGATCCAGCGACTCGTGCGGGACGCTGGAAATTGCCAGGGTGTGGGCCGTGCAGCACAACATAAAGTGGACTCATATTCAGCTGGATCGCGGTGCATTTGCTTCGCAGCCCATGCTGACGTTCTGGGGGAACGGTCGTCTCGCCGAGCAGAAGGCGCGTGGACAGGCGGTGGCGGATGAACTGGCGCAGCAGTCCATCCGGGTGGTGCGACATAAGATCGAAACCACGCTGGCGGCCGACAATTGTGTTGAACCCGGTCTGTATTTTGAGTGTCACGTCAAATTGCAGCTCAACGACGAACGGCAGCATCACACAGCGCGGCAGATTGCCGCCCGGCACAACGCGCACCTGTCACGCAACGCGAGGCGACAGGAGGCGGATGGCTGCCAGCAGCGTTTTTTGACACTGCGGCAATACACGGGTGTCGGTCGTGATCTGCTGGGCGCGCAGGAGCGACTGTGTGGGGACTTGCAGTCCTCGCAGATTGTGGTGCTGGAGGTGGAATCAGAACGCGTTGTGTTTGATTCCCACTTGCAGCTGGATGAAGGATGGGAAACATGATCGTCCGATTGCTGAAGTTTCTGTTTGGCGACTGGGCGCCTCCGAATCCCTCCCCGGATTCTGGGCCCTCAGAGATGCCCGTACAGCCAGTCACGGGAATGCCTCGCGTTTTGGCGGCCGAACAGCAGCTGGCGCTGAGTCGGCCGCTGGTGTTTGAGCCGGCCCTGAAGCAGTACAACGCCTGGCGCGCCGGCGAACCTCAGTTTGCCGATGCTGCTGCAGAGCAGGTCTGGTACGCTGCTCGTCGAGACGTGCTGCAGCACATTGCCACCACGCTGGCCGTTTCTGCGCTGCGGGATCAACTGATGCTGCGGGGTAGCATGCTGCTGGCTGACTGGTTTCCGGAAGTGGCCCGACGCCCGGGTGATCTGGACTGGGTCGTGCTGCCGCCTTCGGTGACCATGGAGTCAGCTTCGGGACGTCAATTGCTGCGTGAATGCGAACAGTTGCTGCGCGGTTCCACAACATCGTCGCTGACCATTCACGATGTGGATTTTGTGTGTGATGAGATCTGGACGTATGAAAAAACGCCCGGTGTGCGGTTGATTGTTCCCTGGAAACACGCGGATGGTTTTCAGGGAACCGTGCAGCTGGACTTCGTGTTTGGAGAGCAAGTGCCATCGTCTCCGGAACGGCTGTCACTGACGGATGCCGACGGCGATGTCTGGCTGCATGTCGCCAGCGTTCCACAGTCACTTGCCTGGAAGCTGTTGTGGCTGACGACCGACTGTTATGCGCAGGGAAAAGATCTGTACGACGCCGTGCTGCTGGCGGAGGCCGCTGGAGTGGACGTGGCATTGACGCTGGCGACATTCGCCCCGGAGATGCCGCTGACCTATCGGGAATTCAACGAACGGGAAATCCTGGGCTGGGATGTTGACTGGGATAACTTCCAGAAAGAGTACCCGCACATTGGCGGCGACGCCGTCCACTGGCAACAGCGACTTGCGGCTGCGGTGGCGCCGCTGTGCGCCTGGTTGAAGGAATTCGCCAACGATCTGCCTTCTGATTCGCCCACCGCGGAATGAGACGCTCGCGGGTGGCGTATTCCGGCCGGGGAAGAACCCACTCACTGCCGGTGGGTGTCTGGCATTTCGACTGGCTCCTGTGAAACTTGCGGCGGGCCAGGGTTGCAGGTTGCTAAATTGGAAGCGTGGGAATGATGACAGCCGCGATGTGGGTTCTGTCGTGGGGCAGCCTGCTGTGGGTGGGCACCATGACAGGCGGAACGCAGGGAGGGATTGGCGTTCAGGAGAATGCTGTTGGGCAAAAAGAGGGTGACGGCGGACAACATGATGTTGCGGATCGCAGCTCCAGCAGATCCAGCGATCGCGTTACATGGAAGATGCGCCACAATGCAGCCACGTATGTGGCGGCCATCGACGTGATGGTGCACCTGTCACACGATCAGGCTCTTCAGGTACAGCGGCTTGCGCTTGCCGCTCACGACCAGGGGCAATGGGATCGTGCCGTGGCAGCACGCCGCGCACGGTACGGCCTGGGCCGTGATGCTAACCTGGAACAGATTGACGGGGTGCAGGATGTCCTGCTGCCGGCCCAACGGGCGTGCCTCGATGGCTGGCAGGAATGGCAGGAATGGCAGGCAAGCAGGGGAAGGCACGGTGAGAAAGAGCAGCGTGCCTTTCAACAGGACGCGACCCGGCAGATGACGCTGGCTGTGCAGGCGCGGGCCAGTGTGCTGGCTCAGGTGCTGCAGCTGAACGCTGATCAGCAACAGAGTCTGGAACTGATCAGCAAACGAAGTCTGGATCGTATCGTCAGGCAAAAGGTGGAGGCGGTACAGGATCTGCAAGCCTGCATGACCGATTCGCAGAATGGACTGCCTGTGACCGAGGCCGGTCGCCGTGCAGTCATGAATGTCTTTCAAACGCTGAGGCATCCCATCGCCGCATATGATCAGGCACAGCGACGAAGCCAGCCGGGGCCGTTTGTTCAGGAGGTGCTTACGAATGATCAGTTTGAGGCGCTGCAGGCACATCGCGCTCAAAGATCGCGGCGGCAGGCACAGTTCTATGCCGGGACGTATGTGGCGTCCTGGCGGGAAAACACAGTGCGGCTTACCGATCAGCAGTGCGTGCGGTTGGTGGAACTGGTGGCCAGGCACCTGCAGCCGCCATTTGGTGCGGGCGTCGGTCGTCAGCAGCAATGGCGGGCGCTGACAGCGGTGCCCCCCGGTCAAATTGAGGAGATTATCGGCCTGAAAAAATGGCTGGTGTTATCGAAGGAACTTCCGGCGGCGGCCAATCCCGCCCCGGAAGTGACGGAGGGAGTTTCCCAGCCAATGCCGGCCGATGACTGATCCTGGCGGAATCTGCCAGCCCGGGTTGTCCTGCGTTGCGCTGTTCGAGGCACTCGTGTCTCACGAAGGTGGCCAGGTCAGCAGGAGTGTTTTCCGGGCGGGGAAGCGGCGGTTTCACAGTGCGGCTCAGCAGAATCCCCGCGAAACTGCCTGAAGCGGCCCATTCCCGGTCATTGCCCGGGAACAACTTTCGTCAAAATTTCGCGAAGGCCTCGCACTTGAAAAAATGCGGTCTAGACTCCTGCGGGAGCGGTGCGCACTGCCAAACGGGCTGACACCAGGATGGTGCCGGAAACCGGTGTCTCGCTGTCCCAAAGGATTTGTGGACTGAAAACGAGTTCCCACGATGCTTGCCGAAACAAACATCCTGCTGGTTCTGGCCGTGATTCTGGTCGCCGGCGTGATTTCTGCCTCACTGGCCAAACTGGCCAGTCTCCCGTCCGTGACCGGACAGATTCTCATTGGCGTACTGCTGGGGCCCTCCGTGCTCCACGTATTCGCAGAAGAAGACTTTCACGCTCTCAAGCCCATACTGGATTTTGCGCTGGGGCTCATGGCCGTCGCGGTGGGCAGTCATCTGAACTACCGCAAGCTGGCCGTCGCCCGACGACGACTGCTGCTGCTGGTGGCGATGGAAGCCACGTTCACACCCGTGCTTGTGTTTTGCGGGCTGCATCTGGGGGCCGCGCTGGACTGGCCCGTCTCACTGCTGATTGCCACGATCTGCGTTTCCACAGCGCCCGCCACTGTGCTGGCGATTGTCAAGGAAACGGCCTCTCGCGGAGCGTTCGTCACCACACTGATCGCGGCGGTGGCCCTGAACAATCTAGCCTGCATTATTCTGTTTGAACTGGCCCGCACGCTTGCACTGCAGGCAATGACGCCGGACAGCTCACTGAGCGTGAGCAATCTGCTGGGGCCCATGGGACTGGTCGCCATGAGCGTGGCCATGGGGGTCGTGATTGGCTTCGTGCTGATTGGCCTGACGCGGCGGACGGTCCGCCCTGATCGACTGTCTGTGCTGTCGCTGATTGCCATTCTGCTCACCGCCGGGCTGTCTGAATGGCTCGAGCTGTCGGTGCTGCTGGCGTGTCTGAGTCTGGGCATTACGCTGGCCAATGTGACACCCGACAAGGATGAAATCGGACATGGTGTGTTCGAGAGTTTTGAGTCCGCGATTTTTGCCGTGTTCTTCACGGTCGCCGGCATGGAACTGCGATTTGACACCCTGGCGATTGGGGGACTGCTGGCCGTGCTGGCATTTGCCGGCCGCGCGATCGGCAAGATTCTGGCCGGTCAGGTGTCGATGCGGCTGGCCGGCACGCCGGCGCGCTTTCGCAACTGGCTGGGTATGGCGCTGGTGCCTCAGGCGGGCCTCGCCGTCGGGCTGATGCTGCTGATCACCGATGACGTCACTTTCGCTCCCATCCGCGAGGTGGTTCTGGCCGTGATTCTGGCCATGGTGCTGCTGAATGAGACCATCGGGCCGCTGCTCACCCGTTTTGGCCTCAAAAAATCGGGTGACTTCGGGCGTGACCGGGCCCGCGTGCTGGATTTCCTGTCAGAGCACAACATCACGACAGATTTGTCCGGCGACGGCAAAGAGGCGGCCATCACGCAGCTGATTCGACTGGCCAAATCGACCCACAATCTGCCGCACGACGAACAGACCATTTTCGAAGCAGTGATGGAAGGCGAAGCGGCGGCCTGCACGTGCGTCGGCAACGGCCTGGCGCTGCCACACGCGCGAATCGATGTGGGCGAAACCATTGTGGGAGCGATGGGGATCAGCCGGTTTGGGATTCCCATCAAAACGCCCGACGGTCAGCCTGTTCACTGCATGGTTTTGATTCTGACTCCCACTGACATGCCCGAGCGGCATCTGGAAGTGCTCAAGGCGCTGGCCTCTTCCATCGGTCGCGACGGCGCGATTCAGCAGCAGTTGTATCACGTCGATTCGCCCGCTCATGCGGACGAGCTGATTCACCTTGATGAGCACTCAGAGGGCTGGAATTACTATCTGGACAGCGGCGAGCCGAACGGCGACTGAAGGGACACCCTGCCGGGACCTGACGGTCACCGGACCTCCTTCTGGCGACGTTGGGCCTGCTCGATAATCGACTGATAAACGCGCTCCGCGTGGTCAAACGCGGTCGCGGCGTCCTGCTGTTCGGAAGCGTCGTAACCTGGCAGTTTGGATTTTCGACACTGCCGTACGCCTTCCAGGCACCAGCGGGCGCTATCAACAGACGCCCGAATCGGACGATCCTCCACGCTCACGAAAATCGGATTGGTGTGTGCGTGCGGGAACACGCGGACGGCCGCCCAACTGCTGTCTTTGAACGTGTGGCGGAAGCGTATCTCCCGGGTGCTCGCGTCGGCCGCAAAGGTCTTGGTCGCAACCGGGTAGCCATTGACGATCAGTTCGGCCGTGAGGGTGTCCTGGCCGTTAACCTGCGCTGCAGTGGTGACCTCAAAATCGATGCTCTCGCCGCTTTGCACGCTGATCGGTGTCTCCTGCGCGCCGACGGAGACCAGGGCGTCGGAACTGTTCGCTTTGGCGGCGTAGTCCATCAGGTGACAGAAGCCATCGCTGACGTAGCTGCGTCCTTTGCCAATGGCCTGGACCCATTTGGCAAACGTCAGCCGTCCGTCGACTTTCGCATACACGCGACCGATGCCCACACGATCACCGCTCATGCAGGGGAAGTCGGTCTCGCCACTGGCGGCAACTTGGAAGCCGCAGTTGAGGACGTGGTACCACATATTCCATTCGGCCACGCGTTCTGTGTTCATCGTGGAGATGAAATCCACCGCGGGAATCAGCGTTCCGTCCGGTCCGGGGACACTGTGTGTCACGTCCATG
Source organism: Planctomycetaceae bacterium (assembly GCA_024742875.1). Lineage (GTDB taxonomy): Bacteria > Planctomycetota > Planctomycetia > Planctomycetales > Planctomycetaceae > Fuerstiella. The sequence goes on from JANSXP010000033.1 coordinate 72,512, forward strand.
ATGAATTCGTTGGCGCCAATGCCGTCAAAGGCGGGCAGCTGAAAGTTGGGCAGGTTGTGCGGCCCGTCTTTGCCGTCGGTATCTGGCAGACGGCCAATGAAGCTGGTCAGGCCAATGGACGAATGCGCCGGACCGCAGACGGCGCCCTGTCGTTTGGCCCAGCGGAGTGTATTCAGTCCCAGTGTGGGCCAGTGGTCTTTGGACTCACCGCCGGGATAGATCTGCTCTTTGAGGTTCAGCAGATTGAGGTGGCCTGACATGTGCGAACCAAAGCCGCTCACTTCCACGTCGTAACGCAGCGTGTACGGGTACCGCGATTGCTCGGCCACTTCCCCGGTAAAGAAACGTTTTTGAAAGTCGAAACACGGACCCCACGTGAGACAGCAGCCGACTTTCAGGTCTTCGCCCATGATGTGACGAATCATGTCGGCCGGTTCCACGCCTTCGGTGGGATTGTTGTAATGCAGGCAGCCGGCCGCGTGAATGTGATGGTCGCCCGACCACCAGCCATCCCGGGACGGATCGACCCACCGCTGAACACGATAGACCAGTTCGGCGGGCGTTTTTCCGACCATGATTGTTTGGGTTTCCGGCAGCGTTTCCGGTCCCCGGGAGCATTTGATTGTGTACTGCCCGGGTGGCAGCGCGATTGATTCTCCGTCGCCACGATAGATGTGACGCTGGAAGAAAAAGTCGGGGGCCAGACGTTTCGACTGCGCTGGATAAATGCGGCCGTCGACATCGCGGATTTCGAATTTGGCGAACGCCGGCAGGCCTTCGTCATCGATTACGCGAAACGTAAGACGCGATGCAGACTCGGCCTGAAAATCCAGCGGGAGCTTCGCCCAGTTCTCTGCCCGCTCTGCAGAATACAGGTCGATCCAGTCGATGCGAATTTTCCCCGGCTTGACGAGCGGGTCGATCCGCACACCCGCCAGTTCGCCGTCCACGTGGAATGGCACTTCGTACAGTTTCTCTTCACCTGGTTCGACCAGATAATTGGTCTGTCGATCGCCCGTCGGCTGCGGCCGGTCTTTGGTCCACCAGAACAGCTGGCCGATGCCGTCCTCTTCGGATTTGGCCCAGAAACGCAGCAGCATGGGGCCGCCGCGGGAATCGACTTCAGCCCCCATGAACGGGTCGTCGCCGGTGGCCGTGGCAAACAGTGAGCCTTCGCGGGCTTCAAGCTGCAGCTGATTCATGGCGTTCCAGCCGTCCGTGTCTGTACCAAAACGCCACTCGCGAATCAGGGCCCCGGCATCGCCCGGTTTGTTGCTGATCGTGAATTCCAGCAGCGCGTTCTTATTGCCGGTGTCGCGGCTGTAGATCTGCACAATGCGATACTCCAGTTCCAGCCCGCTGAGATTGGCCGTTAGCGGACGGCCTTCAAACGATGACAGCTGCATCCAGCGAGACTGCACCTGATCCGCGGGAGCATGCGGCAGTGGCTGAGCATTGGGGCTTTCGATCAGCAGTCTTCTGCGCAGACCGGGGCGATTGACAACCTTGACAAGAAACGTACGCCAGCCCTGTTCCAGTAGTTGGCGGGGCGCCTGTCCGGCGCGGACAACAGGTCGCCCTTCCGGCTGCACGGATACGCCTGCCAGGCAGAGCGGATCCAGCAGCTGCTGGATTCCTGCTGCCGTTTGAGCCTGATCGGGAGCTTCTGACAACTGCTGCAGTTCACGGACGACATTAGGCGGCAGCGGACTGCCAACATAGTCCATGGCTTCGATGAGCCGAGCCGTGGCCGCCAGCAGCGGTTGCGCGTCAACCGGCCCAGCCATCGGCAGTTGTGCAGCTTGGGCGGACGATCGTGCCACTGCGGTTTCGTCCTCTTTCTGCAAATCATGTGTGGCAGCATTCACCTTCGCTGCCCAATAGATGCGCGCATTGCGATGCGGCTCAAGCACGGCGGCCAGCTGCGTGCGCTGCGTTACGGTTTGTTCCAGCTGTGCGATGCGTTTGTCGACCCAGTCGAGAAAGAACGAGGAGGAGGCCCGGCTGACGAATTGCTCACCCTGTGGACCATCGATATACCAGGGTGCCGTGGAGGCAAACCGAAAGGTGTGGTCCACATCCGCAATGGCTCTGACCAGAAACCAGCCTGGCTGCTCCACCAGGAAACTGTCCGTCAGTTGTTGCGATGTGGCCGCTGTGCACGGAATGCTTCTCACGACACGACCGTTGTGAATCACCTCGAGTGTCGAAATTCGATCCAGGCTGGTCAGACGAACGTCGAGTTTCACACGGAGTGCACCTTCTCGGGGCAGCTGCAGCGCATCGCCTGCCGGCTGCGTGTTGGCAGTCACCCGCAGCAAAGGGCCATTGGTGACAAACGTCCGCCCCTGGGCGACGGCCTGCAGCCAGTTGTCAGCTGTCATAGGGGCGTCTCCCAGCTGAGCATAGATGCGATTGTATCCCACCGGGTTGGGCAGCACGCCCGATGCACTGCCGGCGGACGGCGGCAGTCGCAGTCCCGCGTTGAGGGCGTGATAATAAATCTCCTGACTCCAGTAGCCGTTGCCGTGCGGTCCGGGAAGGCGGGCGAGGTCCCGCGGTCGTCCCCAGGCTTCGTTGTCCAGCATGCTGCTGCGGCACATGTGATTGTTGGCAATGCCCAAGGAGTTCATACGTCCCGACGCCAGCCAGGTGGGCACGTCCCACCAGAAGGGTTTTTCGATGTCGATCCAGACATTGTCGTTTTGCTCTCGCGCAGCCTGAACAAAGTGCATCGGTGAAGGGAATTCACGAGACTCGGCCGTCAGATCCAGTGGTGCATGCAGCCCCAGAAACAGCAGCGCGCCACCCTGTCGCTCGTCTTCTCCGCCGCGCAGCAGCACCCGGCGGCTGC
>JANSXP010000029.1 GCA_024742875.1 Planctomycetaceae bacterium
AATGAACTGCAGCAGCAGAATAATGATGAAACAAAAGCCCGCTTCGGCCGGTGCTGGCACAGGTTCCTTGCCACGCGTCAGACTGCTCAGCCAGCCTTTGACACTGAATTTGTCGGCCGCCCGGAACAGCACACCTTCGCTGTTGTACAAATCAATGGCCCACCACAGCGCCATCACGCTGTAGCCAAAACTGGAAATCAGCACCGGCACCGCATACGCCAGCAGTTCTCCATCGGGACTTTGTGACAGCAGCAGTCCCTTCAGCAATAGAGAAATATTGATGACAGGAATCACGCTGTAAAGCGGCGTGATTTCCACGGCCGGCGACAGCGAGAACATCGTCAGGCCCATGATCACCATCAGCAGAGGCGTCAGATAGTACTGCCCTTCCTTGGTCGATTTGGCAAATGTCGCGAGTGCCAGACACAACGCACTAAACAAAGAAGCCAGCGGCACCAGCAAAATGGCCAGCCACACCAGCGATGTCATTCCGGGAAACTCCAGCCCCACGACATTGTCCATGGTGGCTCCAATCGTGGACGCCATATGGCTGCCCGTCAGCCCCATGCTCAGCAGGTTCATCACGGCCGTGCCAATACTAAACACCAGAATGGTGCCAAACTTGCCCAGCACCAGTTCCACGCGTCGCGCCGGACTGATCAGCAGCGTCTCCATCGTGCCGCGTTCCTTCTCACCGGCCCCCAGGTCAATGGCCGGATAAAACGCGCCCGTTAGTGCCATAATCACAATCATCGCGGGGAACAGCTTGCTCCACACGTTGGCCGCCATCTCGTCACCACGAGCCATCTCAAACGACTTGATCGAAGCCGGATGAAACAGCTCCGAACGCAGATCTGCGTGCTCAAAGATATGGCGCCGCAGCTCGGTCTCCCAGGCCAGAAACGCCTGCTCGACCCGGTCACTGGCCACCGCCGACTTGTCGTCCGCGCTGTTACGCACAATTCGCAGCACGGGCGGCTGAATCGAATCTGCCGACATTTCCGTATCATTCTTCAGACGACCAATCGCAGCAGCGTAGCCCTCAGGCACCATCACCAGAACCTGTACGCCGCTGCCGGCAAACAGGTCGGTCACCCGATCCTCCTGCTCCCGCTTCTGTTCGGCCGAAAGCGTGGCCGGATCAACTGACATCAACTGGCTGATCTGTTCGGCCACCTGCTGGCCGTTGCGCAGCAGCTGCGCTGGTGTGCGACGTCGCCGCCCAGTCACCGCCGCCGCATTGTCGGCATCATACTGCCGATTATCAGCAATGATCTGCAGCCGCGCCGCGTCTTCGGCCCCGCCGGAAAACCACTGCTCGCCAATGCCATCTTCCGCCAGAAAAGCGGGCTCCTCTGGCAGCTGGTCCGCATTGAGCACCACCACCGAACGCTTCTGCTCGCTGAACGTGAGCATCATTTCCACCATGCCCAGTCCCAGCATGGGATACAGCAGCACTGGCAGAATGGTGATCATAAACAGCGTGCGGCGATCGCGCAGCTGATCACGAACCTCGCGCAGAAAGATGAGTTTGACGTTCTTCCAGCTCATGGTGTTGCGTTATCCAGAGTCTAAGACGCGTGAGCCGCCAGTTCGTTTTCACGCTGCGCAATCAGATCGAAGAACAGCTCCTCGACGTCCTCCTGGTCATGACGCTCGGCCAGTTCCGGCAGCGTGCCATGATCCAGAATGCGTCCCCGGTGAATCACGGCAATACGATCACACAGCTTTTCCACTTCCCGCATGATGTGCGTCGAAAAGATGATGCACTTGCCCTGATCCTTCAGCGCTTCCACCGTTTGCAGCACATTGCGAGCCACCAGCACATCCAGCCCCGAACTGGGCTCGTCAAAGATGATCACGGGCGGATCGTGCACAATCGTTCTGGCAATCGACACCTTTTGACGCATTCCCGTCGACATCTTCGACCCCAGACGGTCCCGAATGTCGTTCATCTGCAGCGTGTCAAAGATATCCTCAATGCGGTCCTGCAGCCGATCTTCCGGAATGCCATACAGCCGACCGAAATACTCAACCATCTCCCGCGCCGTCATCCGGTCATAAATGCCCGTGTTGCACGACATGAATCCAATATTACGCCGCACGCCCTCGGCATCATGCATCACATTGATACCCGCCACCTCCGCCAGTCCCCGCGTGGGCTTCAGCACCGTGCTCAGAATCCGCAGACACGTCGTCTTGCCGGCCCCATTGGGCCCCAGCAGACCGAAAATCTCCCCCGGATGGACCTCAAACGACACATTGTCCAGCGCGCGAAACACACCGTTGGGGTCGTTGAATTCCTTCGTGAGTCCCTGCACTCGTATCATGATGGCGTCTGGATTCCGTAATGTTTCCCAAATTCATCACTAAACTAGCACACCTCAGCCTCCGCGCCCGACAACACACGCCACCCACCTCACTGGGCAACTTCAACCCCACCAGTCAAACCACCTCTAACGATTATTCCAGCCGGCCGGGACGCCCCGGCAGGCGGTGGCGGGGGTGGGCGGATTCTGCATGGCACGTCGCTGCGCCAAGGCGCTCCGCGTTGCTGCGCTATCGACAATCGGCCTGGCACCGCGTCTGGCCGGCCGGGATGCCATGGCGGCGTGGGTGGCCGGGACGCCCCGGCAGGCGATGGCGTGGGGACGCCGGAACTGCGTGGAACGCGATGCGCCGAGTCGCTCCGCGTTGCTGCGCTATCGACAATCGGCGTGGCACCACGGTTGGACGGTCGGGACTCAACAACGAGCGATGGCGGCCGGGACGCCCCGGCGGGCGGTGGCGTGGGTGAGCCGAAGCTGCATGGGACGTCGATGCGCCAAGGCGCTCCGCGTTGCTGCGCTATCGACAATCGGCGCAGCACCGCGCTTAAGGCGGACTCAGGACGTGACGCGCTTGCCCGGGTGACCGCAGAGATGTCGTGAGCTGGGATACGACCCGGCCTGTATCGGTTCAGGCCCGGGAGTCTTCTTACAGGCGCGGTACCACGCAGTTTCGAAGTCCCCACTCCACCGCCCGCCGGGGCGTCCCGGCCAGGCGCGGTACCACGCCGATTGTCGACAGCGCAGCAACGCTGAGCGCCTTGGCGCATCGCGTTCCACGCAGTTTCAACGTCCCCACGCCATCGTCTGCCGGGGCAACCCGGCCAAGCGCGGTACTACGCCGATTGTCGACAGCGCAGCAACGCGGAGCGCCTCGGCGCAGCGACGTCCCACGCAGTTTTGACGGCCCCACGCCACCGCCCGCCGGGGCGTCCCGGCCGACCGGCTAGAGGATGGGGAGTGCTGGGGTGGCGGGTGGGGGTGGAGGCTGGAACTCTTTGCCTTCGTCGATGTATTCGTAGAAGACGTTGCGTTGGCGTGGGGTGTAACCGCTGTTTTGGATGCAGCGACGAATCGCAGCCAGAGACAGGTGGTGGACAGTGCCGGCCTGGGAGACCACGTTCTCTTCGATCATGAGGCTGCCCATGTCGTTGGCGCCGAACATGAGTGCCATCTGGCCCACTTTTTCGCCCTGGGTCACCCAGGAAGACTGGATGTTGGGAATGTTGTCCAGATAGAGGCGACTGACAGCCTGTGTTTTCAGGTATTCGAAGGCACCGGCGGGGGGGATGTGATCCATGTCGGTGTTGTCCGGCTGGAATGTCCAGCTGATGAAGGCGGTGAAGCCACCGGTTTCATCCTGCAGCTGGCGAACGCGATCGAAGTGTTCGATGCGTTCTGCGAGGGTCTCCACATGACCAAACATCATGGTGGCTGTGGATTTGCCGCCGAGTTTGTGCCAGACACGCATGACATTCAGCCAGTCGTCCGTCAGCACTTTGCCGCGTGTGATTTCTTTGCGAACGCGGTCCACAAGGATCTCACCACCGCCGCCTGGCAGACTGCCCAGTCCGGCGGCTTTCAGACGCTCCAGGACGGTTTCGAGCGGCAGTTTGGCGATCTTGGTGAAGTGATGAATTTCCGGCGGGCTAAAGCCATGCACGTTGACCTGCGGGAAGCGATCTTTGATCTGCCGCAGCATGTCTTCGTACCATTCCAGCGGCAGCTTGGGGTGGAGCCCTCCCTGCAGCAGGATCTGATCGCCGCCGAGTTCGACCGTTTCTTCGATCTTCTTGAGCAGCGTTTCGATCGGGAGCACGTAGACTTCCGGGTGTTCGGGCGGTCGATAGAACGCACAGAAATCACACACGGCCGTGCAGGCGTTGGTGTAGTTGATGTTGCGGTCGATGTTGTACGTGCGGAATGGCTCCGGATGCAGTCGCCGGGACACGGCATCCGCAGCGGCGCCGATGGCAGACAAATCGTGAGATTCCAGCAGGGCAACGCCTTCTTCGGGAGTCAGGCGTTCGCCGGCAACCGCTTTGTCAAGCAGTGACGAAATCGGAGAAGACGACGTTGGCATTTCTTTTGACCAGATTGTGCTGTAAGGCAAGTTCGTGGAACAGCTTCAGTCCGCTGCGTTCAGCAGACGTCATGTGGTAGTACAGATTCTGTGTCAGATAGCGATGAGCGGTCTGCTCAGTGATGTTGAGCCCCGGAGCTTCGTCATGAGCGATGCGCTGCACGGCCGCAATCCCCTGATCACGAGCCGTGGACAAAGCGGACGCAATGCCCGTCATGTCGGCGTCGGCATGGGCCACCCACATGGCAAACACGAACGGCAGGCCCGTCCATTCATACCAGAGCTGTCCCAGGTCAAATTCTTCCACAAACGACTCCGCCGGGGAATGCATGGCCCGATCACCGATCAGCAGCACAGCGTCCGCCTGAGAGTCGGTCGTCCAGGAATCCATCGACAGCGGTTCGGTGGATGGCGTCACGCCGTAGCGTTCCGCCAGAATGACCTTCGCCAGCGTAGCGCTGGTGCGGGATCCTTCATCCAGAGCCATCGTCTTTATTTCACCTGGATGAACGCGGCAGTAAAGCTTCACGCTCATCACCGGACCACGGGCCGCCACACAGGCGTCCGAGATGATGGCGTATCCGCCGCGGCGGAAGTACTCGATGGAGGGGATCAGCGCGACGTCCAGATTTCCGGCGGCCAGCGAATCCGCCAGGCGACTGGGATAATCCAGTTCGATGGAGGACCCCGGCAGCAGTTCTCCCAGCCCCTCAATGAGGGGGCGAGAATTCAGATAGCTGACGGCACCCAATCGGACCATTGCCGGCTGGGCATCTGGTTCGACTGAATTTGACATGATCGTACGCCTTAACATCATCTTCTCCGGTGGCGACTGACAGCTTCCGGATGTCCCTGATTGCCGACTGAACCGCTCTCCCGCAGCCCACCAGAGCATAAACGCTCGAAACGTTCAGTATAAGCACCAGATACAGGGACTCAACTGGTCAGCCACACGAACTGGATTTCCCGTTCTTTGGGACCGTTTCGCGCTTCTAACCGCCTCTCAAACCGTTCATCGCCCATCCCATTAACGCCGAGACCCGTTTCTCGTCGTTCGGCCAGGGCGAATCGAATGATGCCCCCCGGCATCACGCCCACACGCCCGCCCGTGGTGCGTTTGAGGCCTAAGAGACACATTTGATGCCGGCATGCCACACCGATTCGCGAAGGACTCACGCCTTACACTTTGTTTTAAGGGGTTTACAGAATTGTCGGAGTTTCGGCATCCGGTTTGTAACCCTCATAGCGCAACGGCGAGGAATTCGTTCTGTAATCAGCAGTCGGCCTCTGGTGTTTGCGAAAGTGCAAAATGGACAATTCGGAAATTCTGGTTCTGTGCAGCAGTCAGCCGGGGTTCATACGGTTTCTGGTCCCCCGGCTGGTCTCTCGCTGTCGACTCATGGAGTGCTACACTGTGGCCGAAGCGGCGCAGATGGCACAATCCCACCAGCCGGATCTCACGCTGCTGGACCTGCGCAACGGCGACCCCCGCAAGACGTCGCGGGCCCTCACCATTGCCCACAACGTTGCCGCCACACAACTGCTCGTCGTCTGCGGCCCCAACGAAATCACCAGCGCTCAGATCCCCGAGGAAATTGCCTATCGGGTGACACTCATCCCCCTGGACGAGAAGGAAGATCTGTCACATGTCGTCAGTGCCGTCGACTGTCGTCTGCAGCAACTGCGGACCGCCGGTGTGACTGTCGCCTGCGGTGCAGAACTCTCCCGATCAACACCTGCGTCGCCCAGTGTGCCGCAGACGGCGCCTCCTGCAGAAACCGAGTCCGATCCGCCTTCGAGCAGCATCCCCCTGTCCAGTCGCTTTCGCACGCAGACTCCCGATCTGAAACGCATGCTCGATCGACTGGAAGTCGCCGCCCGACACGATGTCACCATCCTGCTCATCGGCGAAACCGGCTCCGGCAAAACTCATCTGGCACGCCTCATCCACGAAGCCTCCGGTCGCCAGCAGCGACCCTTCGTCACGGTCGCCTGCGGTGCCCTGCCCGGTGACCTGATTGAAAGCGAACTGTTCGGGCACATCAAAGGCGCCTTCACCGGCGCTCACGCAGACAAAGATGGCAAATTCATCGCCGCCGGCGACGGCACCATTTTGCTGGATGAAATCGATGTGCTCACCCCCGACCAGCAGGTCAAACTCCTGCGTGTCATTGAACAGGGACTGTTCGAGGCGGTGGGATCCAACCAAACCCTGAAGGTGCAGGCACGCATCATCGCAGCCAGCAACCTGCCCCTGGAACCGCTCGTCGAACAGCAGCGTTTCCGCCCCGATCTGTACTACCGACTCAACACCCTCTGCTTTCGCATCCCCCCCCTCCGCAGTCGGCTGCCAGACATCCAGCCGCTGGCCCGCTACTTTGTCCACCTGCACGCCGACCGGCACGGCATTGAGATCACGCACATCAAAGATGACTTCTACGACTGCCTGCAGCAGTATCCGTGGCCTGGCAACGTCCGTGAAATGGAAAACGCCATTCGCGGCGCCGTCATCTACTGTGCCGACGGTCACCTGGACTCCCGCGTTCTCCCGCCCAACATCCTGCACGGTGCCTCAGGGCCCAGCAGCGACCCGTCCGTCACCACCTTCTTCGGCGGCCGCTCCGGAAAATCTCTCGGCAACCGCATCGAACTGACCGAACGCGAAATCATCGAACAGGCCCTGCAAAACAACGCCTACAGTCGCACACGCACCGCCCGCCAACTCGGCATCAGTCGTGTCACCCTCTACAACAAAATGAAAAAATACGACATGATGCCCCGCCGCGGCCGCGACGTCGCGGCGGACGAGGGCGGGGATAGTCCATAAAAAGACGGCGTCAATGCGCCGAGCCGCTCCGCGTTGCTTCGCTCACGACACCCGACATGGCACCGCTCGTGGCCGATCGCGACGTCGCGGCGGACGTGGGCGGGGACAGTCCGTAAAGAGACGACGTCACCGCGCCGAGCCGCTCCGCGTTGCTTCGCTCACGACTTCCGTGCTCCCACCGCGCGTGGACGACGGCAGACACAGTCAGGCTCGGCCAAGCGACAGCGGAGCAGCATTAGCGGCACATCGTCATCGCGACATTGTGGGGCACTTGCGCAAAAAACAACGCGGTGTGGAAGTGCTCCACACCGCGTTGATCTCATTCATGTTGACCTGCCGTGCGATCAGGCGACAGCTTTGGCAGATTCACGATTCATCAGCCAAACCAGCACAGGACTGGCGACATAGATCGAGCTGTACGTTCCCACGATCACGCCAAGGGTCAGGCAGAAAGAAAATCCGTGGATTCCTTCACCACCAAAGAAGTACAGAATGATGACCACGATAAATGTGGTCAGCGATGTCAGCAGCGTTCGAGAGAGCGTCTGGTTCAGTGATGTGTTGACGATGTCCGTGGTCAGGTTCGGGTTCTTACCGCGAACTTCACGGATACGGTCAAACACCACGATCGTATCGTTCAGAGAATAACCCACGATGGTCAGGAAAGCGGCCACCATTGGCAGGTTGATCTTAAAGTCATTGAGCAGGAAGATCTGGCCAACCGGATTACCACTCAGGTAAGCCGCCAGTGCCATCATGCCCAGCACAATAAGTACGTCATGGACCAGAGCCACCACGGCCGCCAGACCGAAGGTGATCTTCTGGAAGCGGAACCAGATGTAGGCCACGATCGCCAGCAGGCTGATCACAATCGCCAATACGGCTTTCGTCTTCATCTCGCTGGCCACTGCACTGGCGAAGGTGTTGACTTCGTCAAACAGCGGGCTGGAATCCAGTTCGGCTTTCATCGCCGTCAGTGCGGCTGTCAGATCTTCAGCCGGCACTTCCGGAGTCACGCGAACGGCCACTTCAGAAAAAGTCTGCACTTCACGCTCGTCGGCATCAAGCCCGGAGCCATCGGTTCCCGTCACGGTGTAGACAGCGTCCGCTTCTTCGTACTTCGCCTGCTCGCCATCCTTCAGTTCACCGATCTTCTGACCAATCATGTCCGAGATGGTGCCAATCGCCACTTCTTTGTCGAAGGAAACGGTGGCAATCTGGCCCCCGCTGAAACGAGCGTACTCAAGGGCATCGGCCGAATCATCGTCTTCAGCAATGACATAGGCTTCGGGCGTTCCGTAGTCCATCGTCACTCGCAGCAGGTTGAGCGAATCGTTGTCCTTGAACGAGTCAAACACCATCTTGCGAACGCGATCTTCGGCAGACAGTTTTTCGTCCGCATTTTCGTCGGAGTCGTTCACGGTCGTTCGCAGACGGAAATGCTTACTGCCTTCTGACTCTTCCTCACCCGCGAGGGTCAGTCGCTCCACCGTGAAACCATCACCGAACTGCTCTTTCAGGGCCGTCTCGACGTCACTGGTTTCCGCCGTTTCGGTCAGCTGGAAGGTGACCATCGTTCCGCCGGTAAAGTCAATGTCGTAATTGCCTTCGCCGCGAGAACCAAAGGCCGCCAGGCCGCCCACGATCAGCACCAGGGAAATGATGGCACACATCGATCGTTTGCCGAGGAAGTTCCAGTTGGTCTGCCCCACGATGCTGGCCATGCTCAGTTTGCTGAGCCAGCCCTGCTTTTCGCAGACGTCAAAAATCACACGGCCCACATACAGGGCGGTGAACATACTGACGACAATACCGATGAACAGCGAAACGGCGAAGCCTTTCACCTGGTCAGTTCCGATCGCGTACAGAATGACGGCCGTAATCAGCGTGGTGACATTGGCATCCACGATGGTTGTGAAGGCTTTGCCAAAACCGTTTTGAATGGCGGTCTTCAGACCGGACCCCTTCGTCGTTTCTTCCCGCATGCGTTCAAAGATCAGCACGTTGGCATCCACCGCCATACCAATGGTCAGTACCAAACCGGCCAGACCGGGCAGAGTGAAGGTGGCATTGATGGCCATCATGATGGTCAGAACCAGAACCAGGTTCAGGAACAGACTCAGGACAGCCACGACACCCGCAAAGCGGTAGTAAAACAGCATAAAGACCACCACCACGGCGCCGGCCAGCATAATGGCCTGCACGCCTTTGCGGCGCACGTCTTCGCCCAGGGTGGGGTCGACGGTGGCTTCGCTCAGTGGCTTCGGCTCGATGGGCACTTCCAGAGCACCGGCGTTCAGCACACTGGTCAGTTCTTTCACTTCCGCCGAGGTGAAGTTGCCCGTGATCTGGCCCTGGCTGCTGATCACAGCATTAATGTCCGGAGCGCTGTACAGCTGCTTGTCGAGCACGATGCCCAGGCCACGTCGTGGACGCCCCGGTTGCGGGCCGTATTTGCTGGTCAGAATACTGAACAGGTGAGCCCCACGGGTGTCAAACTGGAACCGCACCATCTGCCCACCGTTTTCCGGATCGATTCCCGAACTGGCGGACTTCAGATACTTGCCGCTGACCTGCTGTTCGGGAGGTCCCACCAGCACCAGATATTCTTCGGTGGTGTAGCGTTCCTTCTTTCCGTCGACCGTGCGAAACTTCTCAACTTCGCGACGCGGGACATCCGTACGTCCCAGCAGCTGCGGTTCAGCGGCGTCTCCCTTTTCGTAGGCCGGCAACCACATTGCCTGCACAATCTCTTCGCCGTCGGGCAGCGTCTTGGCAATCTTTGTCTTCCCGTTCTCCAGCGCCAAAGCCCGACGAATGACGTCTTTGTCATCGAGCTGCTGATTGGCCGTGATGAAGAATTCCAGGGTTCCCAGTCGGGTGATTCGCTTCTTGATTTCGTTGACCGTCTGCGGGTCTTCGCCAGGAACGATGACTTCCAGACGGTCTGCACCCACCTGGCGGACCGTAATCTCCGAGGTTCCGGAGGGGTCAATACGTTTGCCGACGGCGCCAACCATCTTGTCCATTACTTCGTTGGTGACGGGCTTCTCATCGTCTCCCTTCACGCGGAACAGCATGTTGGTTCCACCGGCCAGGTCGATACCCAGCCTGATTCCATCCCCAATGGATTCTCCATTGAGGGCTCGCACAAGGAAGGGCATCACGCCGATCGCTAATGCGGCAAAGCACACGCCAAAACGAAAACCCCAATCGGTCATCTTCATTGCTTTGGCAACGAAGGCACCAGCGACAAACGCAAGGATCAGGCCGAATACGAAAATGCCAAACGCCATGCCACCGCTGATGGCAGCTCCAGTCGCTTCGATAGCGACAGGGTCTGAGGCCTTTTCAATAATTTCGACAGCAGGCGACTCGGTGATCGAGCCGTCCTGGACCGCAAGCGTGAGCACTCCAGTCAGAATTTCAAACATCAGTGATATTTCCTGATTCAGTTCACACAGCCGGCGTCATGCCGGCTGCAGGACAAGAATGCGTTGCCTGAACGACGCGTTCACGCAACTGGGAGAGTTGTTGACTTAAAAAAGATCAGCGTCTGCTGATTTCGTTTCACTTGGAGTCGCCGCCTTCAGCGTCCGCTTTTTCGTTGTACGGACCCTGAATGCTGCTGCGAGTGAATTTGATTCGCGTGCCGTCATCCACCCGGAGCGTGACCCGACTGCCATCGCCGGAGAAGTCGACAATCGTGCCGATGATGCCGCCGGCAGTCAGCACTTTGTCGTTCTTCTTCAGCGTGTTCAGCAGTTCCTGACGTCTGGCTGTTTCTTTTTGCTGAGGTCTCAAAATGATGAGGTAAAACATCACCATAAAGGCCACCAGCATGGGGACCGCCTGCAGCAATGGATTGGGTGCCTCTTTGGGCGGGTTCTGAGCGAACAGAGTCAGTTGGGACAGAACGTGTTGAAGACCGCTGATGTTCACGCGCATAACCAAATCGTTGAAGTTTGTTCGTGATTGCTGTCTGGCCGGCTGCTGCCGTCACAGACCATTCCAAAAGATGCCCGTACGCTGACTGGCACACTCCAGACGCTCCGCGGTGCAGACATCAGGCCTGCGTTGCGGGTGAGATCGGGTGTTCCAGCACGACGAACGGGAACCGTCGGGCTGTTGGGTCGGTCATTGAACCGATCTTCAGGCCCAATACGGACTTCCGGAAAAACGCGGTATACTAAGGCTGTGCGTTCCAGCGAGCAAGCTGATTAGCCCGGAACTGTGCCACAGTGCCGCTCTTTACTGCAATTCGGAGGTCGTGCACCAGCTTCTGGTAAAAGCGGATGTTGTGCAGCGACACCAGAATTCCGCCCAGCATCTCTTTGGCGGCAAACAGGTGACGCAGATAACCGCGGGAATATCGCGTGCAGGCGATGCAGTCGCACTCCGGATCCAGCGGACTCTCATCCCGGATATGCACGGCATTTCGCAGCCGAACAGGCCCGGAACTGGTGAAGGCCATCGCATTTCGCCCGTTTCGTGTGGGCATCACGCAGTCAAACAGGTCGATTCCCCGGCAAACGGCCTCCAGGATATCCACCGGTCGCCCGACCCCCATCAAATACCGCGGTTTGTGCTCCGGCAGCTGATGCACGGTAAAATCCAGCGTGCGGTACATATCGGCCGGCGCTTCGCCCACGCTGAGGCCGCCCACGGCATACCCGGGAAAATCCAGCGGAACGAGCGCCTCGGCACTGCGAGTTCGCATCCCCTCATCAATGCCCCCCTGGTTGATGCCAAACAGAGCCTGATCGTCGCGTTTTTGCGCATCTCGGCAGCGTTTGGCCCACAGTGTCGTGCGATCCACGGCCGCCCGAATTTTCTCCGGCACGTCGTTCGCCGGCGGGCATTCGTCCAGACACATAATGCAGTCGGCCCCCAGATCCTCCTGAATCTGCACGGCTCGCTCTGGCGAAAGCTCCAGCAAACTGCCGTCGATATGGCTGCGAAACACGGCTTTCTCGTCGTCCATCTTTCGCAGTTTGGCGAGGCTGAACACCTGAAACCCGCCGCTGTCCGTCAGGATGGGGCCGTCCCAGTCCATGAAGCGATGCAGCCCTCCCAGTTCCCGCACCACCTCGGACCCCGGTCGCAACGCCAGGTGATAGGTGTTCGCAAGCACCATCTGGGCGCCCGCGTCCCGCAGCTGATCGGGCAGCAGACCTTTTACCGTGCCCAGTGTGCCCACGGGCATGAAGGCGGGCGTCTGCACTGGACCGTGCGGCGTCGTCCACGTGCCCGCGCGGGCTCCGGTTTCCGGATCCGTCGCTTCCAGCTGAAATGAAAATTGGCTCACGGCGAAAAACGCTCACGGGGTCAGGGCAGACAATGCGACAACACTGGCCGCAAACCCTAGCAACCTGGGCCACGCATCCCAAACTCAACCCCACAGCTTCCCGCAAATTGCGGCGGCCGCATCATTGACGCAAACGCTTATCAATTCAGTCAACCGGCAACTCAACACAGATCCACTCACGCAGCCCTCACGAAGCGATCCCGACTCAGTGAGGTCAATCCGGCTGCCCACAATCCCGCACAAATCGTGATTCATCCTTCGGTTTCGCAAACTCACCGCAGGGCCAGTTGCGTCCTGCCGGAATTTTGGTGCATTAGGTCGGCAGGGGCTTAGAATTGACGCAACCGATACAAACCTACCGGGACGAAAGGCCCCTTTTCCATGAATCTGGTGCAGCGATTTTGGAGCGATGAGGACGGAGTCATCCTTTCCATGGAAACCGTGTTGCTGGGCACAATTGGCGTGCTTGGGCTGACAACGGGACTCAGTTTTCTGGCCTCAGCGGTCAACGCGGAACTGGAAGATCTGGGCTCGGCCATCCGTGGTGTCGACCAGAGCTTTGCGGTGGAAGGCGGTCAGAACTGCGCCGGAAGCACAGCCGGCTCGTCGTATCAGCAAATGTCTGTCCAGGAAACACTGCTGGATATGCGGACGGGCGTCTGTCAGCCCTCCATCTCCGGCGATGTGGGCATTGCCCCCGACGATGACATCGACACCGACATCGACATCGACATCGAATTGGAAATCGAACGCGCACTGCAGATCGAAAAATCGCTCCAGAACATGCGGCAGGGCGTCGAACGGGCGTCGACCGCAGAGAACCATGAACCTGGCCCAGGGCAGTCCGACGAATACTGGCAGCGACTGGAGCGTGATCGGCAATTGCTGGAACAGGTGCAGCGGGAAATCGAAAACACAAAGCTGCGCACCCAGATCGACGGACAGCGGATAGAAATCACTCGACCAAAAGATGACCGCGATCACCACCGCGATGATCGGCACAGTGACCAGGGGGATCAGGAACTGCGCAAGCACAAGCCGGGACGCTCAAAGAAACAGGGCCGCCCCCACGACGGCCGCCAATCAAAGAGCCGCCAGGAAAGTCACCGCCCCCTGAAAGACCTCTAAAGAGGTCAGCCGTTTTTCTCATGACACAATCCTTCGATTTGCCAGGCGCTGCCGCACGTCAGTTGGCAGATTACGATGCCAGGCAGCCGGGTCGCATGTTTGGCGAAGGCGTGCAGCTTGACATATCAGACGCCTATCAGTTGCAGGCCGCGGTGGCAAAGCTGCGTGTCCAGCGGGGCGAACACATCATCGGCTACAAGGTGGGCTGCACCTCGCCCACCATTCGCACGCAGCTGGGCATCACGCATTCTGTCTGCGGTCGGTTATTTGATTCCGAACATCACGCCACCGGTGTGACGCTCGCCTGCGATCGCTTCGACCACCTGGCCATCGAAGGGGAACTGGCCGTCGAGCTGTCGCGATCACCGCAGCAGACTGACTTTGCCGATGACAATGCGTCCCGCACCATTCCCGCCTGTGTAGGCCGCGTGTTCCCCGTGATTGAGCTACACAATCATGTGCTTCGCGGCACCACCAAAACGGCGTCAGAGCTAATCGCCAACAACGCCATCCACGCCGGATTCTGTGCCGGCCCCGGCAGGCACACTGAAAAGCCACCGGCCGAAGCCGATCTGGCGCTGAGAATTTCAATTGATGATCGCCCTGTGGAATCCTGCGGCGGATGGCCGCTCATCGAGACGATCAATGAGTCTTTGCGGTGGCTGCACCAGCAACTGCAGCATCGAGGCGAACAACTGCAGGCCGGGCAGATTATCCTGACCGGATCACTGCCTCCGCTGATCCCCATCACCTCCGCAGCCACTGTCCGCGTCGACAGCGACTGCTGCGGCAGTGTCGAGGCTCGCTTCACCGACTGAACGTCGGGATCCAAACAGCTGACGCCCAGCAAACAGCTGACGCCCAGCAAATAGCTGACGTCCGGCAAGCGGCTGACGTCCAGCAAGCGGCTGACGTCCAGCAAGCGCCCGGCACCTCACCTGTGCCAGCAGACACGCCCGGGTTGAATCAGAACGATCAGGCAGGGGCGTTTGCCGCCGCAGGGCTGCAGGGCCCGCCCCCCCACACCTGACCGACTCTGCACATTCGCCTGTCACGATGCATTATGGCCTGCCTGCCTTTCGGGCTGAAGCTGTTACCCCGTTTCGTTTCACCAGTTTGCCCCAAAGAGAGTCCTCATGAAGAACATCATCAGTTTCACCACAGCACTGGTCGCTCTGCTTGTTGTCGTGCCACAGGCCACTGCGCAAGGTCAGCTGGAAGACAAACTCAAGTCGGCCCCCAAACGGTATCCCGAGGCAGACACCAATAACGACGGCGTGTTGTCCATGGCCGAAGCCCGCGCATTTCGGGCAAAGATGAGAGGCAAAAAGAATGCCGCCACGACCGGCAGTCAGCCGATCGACAGCGTGAAACGTGAACAGCCGGACAACTTTCAAAACGGCGCCAGCTGCCTGTTTCTGGGTCACAGTTTTTTCATTCCTGTGGCCAAACGATTTGATGAAATCGCGGCCGCCACGGGGCTGTCGCAACATAAGGCCAGCTTTGTGATGAATGGCGGCGACGGCGGAGCCCCAGGACGCATCTGGAGCAGCAAGGCGCATCGCACAGCGGCCACTCAAATACTGGAAACCGGCAACGTCCATCTGTTGGGAATGACCTATTACGACGAAACCAACTGCCGTGTGGAGGACTATGAACGCTGGATCGACCTGGCGATAAAGCATAATCCCAAAGTCCGCATCTTTATTGGTCTGTGCTGGCCCGACGCCCCCCAGGCCTCCATGGATGAGTTTGACAACATGATCAAACTCTCCGGAGATCGCCTGTTCCGCACAGTGCAGACGCTGAGAAAACGTCACCCCGCCACACCGATCCAGTTTGTCCACTATGGCCACGTGGCCCGGGAACTGAAGGCCAGCCATGCGGCCGGTCATTCGTCAGAAATTGCCGCCCTGATTTCGCGGGAACCAGGCGGCCTGTTTCGCGACACCAAAGGCCACGCCGGCGAGCTGCTGCTGGATGTGGCGGCCCTCACATGGCTGGAACATCTGTACGGTGTGGACATGAACAAAGCGAAGACCGACGCCGTGCAGTCCGAATCAGCACGCGCCATTCTGCCCGTTGTGGCGAAACGGAACCTCGCGTACCAGAACAAAAAGTAATCAACCCTGTTGACCGCTGGACGCGCGCGTGGCCGACGGTCGCTCTTTTTTGCAGGTGACTCTACGGACGTGGTGCAATGACAAATTCTTCGTCAGCGTCTGGTTCGGCTGGCCCGGTCGGCGTGGTCAGTCGGACATTCGAATACTTCGGCACAGTTCGTTTCGACGACACCGACGCAAACGTGCATGTCAACAATGGACGCTACAACGCCTACTGCGACGAAGCCGCTTTGCAGGTGTTCGCTCTTGGCGGCATGGACGTGAGCGATGCCAACGGCACGGGCATCGGCGCCATCACGCGTCGCGCGGAGTATGAATATCTGGGACAGCTGAAGTACGGCGATCAGTTTCGAGTGGACTCCACCATCACATTCACCAAACCCACGCGCATTGTGTTTCGCCACAGCATTTTTCGTGTGGCCACCGAAACGTGCGTGTGCCGCTGCGAAGCGCACGGCCTGTGGATGGACTTTCGCACGGGCCGGCCACACCGCCTGAGTGAGCAGGCCATGTCGAACATCCTGCACGGGAGCAGGCTGGCACAGCCCGCTGACGCCGCCACAAAGCCGACCAGCTGACTCCGCTGGCCGTCGCCGCCGGTCTCGGGCACGCGGACATCTGAACGGGCAGACTCCCGGGGCCAGCGACGCGGGGCACTTGAGGCGTTGTGATTAGCACGTAGTGAGCGCGCGGGCCACTTTGCGGCGCAGCGGGGCGACAGCGCGGGCTGCCGACATTAAGATGCGACGGCAGGCTCAGTTCGAATCGTTCTGAGCGAATCGCCCCGCGAGGATGAGTATGTCGACAGAGCGCCTTGTCTCCACATTCGAACAGATCGTTGGCCGTCGCAATGTGCTGACAAAGACTGGCCGGACCGCGTACTACCGATCTGGTTTTCGTTCCGGCATCGGTGACGCGCTGGCCGTCGTGTTTCCCGGCACACTGCTGGAGCAGTGGCAGGTGCTCCAGGCCTGCGTGGCAGGCAACTGCGCCATCGTCATGCAGGCGATGAAAACCGGCCTGACAGAAGGCTCATGCCCCAGCGGTTTTGACTATGACCGGCCGGTGGTCGTGATCAACGTCACCCGGATTAAACGCATCGTGCTGCTGGACGGCGGCAAACAGGTGGTCGCGCTGCCTGGCTCCACCCTGCACGAACTCACGCAGCTGCTGCAGCCTGTTGGACGAGCGCCGCATTCTGTCATTGGTTCCACCTCAATCGGCGCCACAATTATCGGCGGCATCGCTAACAACTCCGGCGGTGCGCTGTGCAAACGCGGCTCGGCCTACACAGAGCTCGCCTTATACGCACGCGTGAACGAAGACGGAAAGCTGGAACTGGTCAACGAACTGGGCGTCAATAACCTGGGCACAACGCCCGAAGAAATTCTCACGCGGCTGCAATCCGGCAACATCCCGGCAGAAGACATCGAAGACACGGACCGAGTGGCTTCGGATCGGCAGTACGCAAAGCGGATTCGTCAACTGGATGCCGAACTGCCCAATCGCTTCAACGCGGACCCTTCCCGGTTGTACGGAGTCAGCGGCAGCGGCGGCAAAGTGGCGGCTTTCGCGGTGAGAGTGGACACTTATCCGCAGCCCCAAAAGAAACAGGTCTTCTATCTGGGCACCAACAACCCGCAGGATTTCGTCACGCTGCGTCAGCACATTCTGAAGAACTTCACAGATCTGCCGGACATGTGTGAGTACATGAACAGCGCGATCTTTGATACGGCCGCCCGCTATGGCAAAGACGTGTTTCTTTCGATCAGACATCTGGGCACGGCCCGACTCCCCAAAGCCTACGCGCTGAAGTCCGCAGCCGAGTACTATTTGAACAAAGTCCCGTTTCTGCCGAAGTATCTGCCCGATCAGCTGCTCTACTTTTTGAGCCGCCTGTTTCCGCAGCACCTGCCGCAGCGTCTGCTCGAATATCGCCAGCGGTTTGAGTACTACCTCATCCTCAGCATGAGTGATGACGGCATCGATCAGGCTCGCACGTATCTGGCAGAGCAGTGGGGACAGATGCCGGGCGTCGCATATTTTGAATGCACCGAACAGGAGCAGGAAGCCGCGTTGCTGCATCGATTCGCTGCTGCGGGCGCCGCCATTCGGTATCAGACGCTGCACCAGAAGTCGACAGAAGAAGTGCTCGCGCTGGACATCGCGTTACGGGGCAACGATCCGGACTGGGTGGAGGATCCGCCGCCCGAAATTGCCGAACACCTTGATCTGGGGCTGTACTACGGTCACTTCATGTGTCACGTGTTTCACCACGATTACATCTTCAAAAAAGGCACCGACATCGAAGCCGTCAAAGCCCGCATGCTGGCCCGCCTGGACGAAAAGGGCGCAAAATACCCCGCCGAACACAACGTGGGGCACATGTATGAGGCGGAGCAGACGCTCAAAGCGTTTTACGAGCAGCTCGATCCCACCAACACGTTCAACCCGGGCATCGGCAAGACGGACAAGAAGCGTCGCATTTTGATGACCTGACATCAGTCCAGTTCCCCGGACACCGCGCGGTCCGACACAACACATCTCCCCTTGCCGCACTCATCGATCGAGAGCAGACACCCGCCTGCTCTTTCCCCCTCAGCATTCTTCAGGAGCCATTGATGGCCAGATTCGAAGATGAAACATTCCGTGAGCAGACCATCCTTGTTGACGGAAATCAGTACATCAACTGCACATTTCAAAGCTGCCAGATTATGTTTGGCGGATACGATCCGCCGGCGATGCCCAATGCCGTGTTTGACTCGTGTCAGTTTGGCCTCACCGGTCGCGCCGACCTGACAAAAAACTGGCTGCGGTTCATCAGTGGGGCGGGCGGCGCAGAGCTGATTCTGGAAGTCCTCGGTCTTGGGGGTGGCAACCAGCAGTTTGATGACAGCGACTTTTGACATGGCCCATCGCTGCCGACCGCCCAGTGAATCCTTGCGTATTCGCACGTCTTTGCTGCAGATTGCACATTTTCAGGAGATTGCGCGGCAGGATGTCACGTGACGCAAACTATCAAAGTATGCCGCCTGATCCTGAACACTCTGATGCCGCCCGCGTGCTGCCTGAAGTGGAGTTTGTCCGCCTGTTTGCCCGCCATGAACTGGCCCTTCGCAACTATGCGCGGCTGATTCTGCCCGACTGGAACAGCGTGGATGACGTGCTCCAGGAAGCCAGTATCACCATGTGGGAGAGCCGTCAGCAGTTGCGGGACGCGAGCGGTTTTGTGCCCTGGGGCAAGGTGATCGTGCGGCACAAGTGCTTCAACGCGATCGCTCGTCTGCGGCGAGATCGCCTGATTCTTGACCGCGATGTTCTGGAATTGATCGCCCGCGAAGAAGACGAATCGCCCGCAGCCGACGTGCTGACTGACATTCAGTGTTCGCTGTCTGATTGTCTGGGTGAACTCACACCGCAGCGTCGAGAACTGGTGCTGGCACCGTATCGTGGCACAGGAGAAGTCAAGCGCATTGCCGAGGCAGGCGACAAGTCTCCCAACGCACTTTACAAAATCATTGGACGCATTCGCGCCCGGTTATCTGAGTGTGTCGCCAGCAAACTTCGCGTGGAGTTGTCATGACAGCCAGTGACAGATCGCCGGAAGAACTGATCGATCGCTATCTGCTTGGTCTGGCCAGTGCAGAGGAAATCGCCGTTCTCAATGAGCAACTGGCCCATGACGAATCGCTGCGGCAACACTATCGCCGGTCCATCGCGCTGGAGGGCGGATATCGGGAAGCCGCCATCCACTTTGCAGAGCCGGCAGAGGATGCTGACTTCCCCGCGATCACCCAGCCTGCGATCACCCCCGCGACGTCATCTTCCCGCCCCCCGCAACACAGCATTCTGTGGTCAAAAAACGTGACGGTCGTGTTACTTGTGGTCGCCGTGGCGATGACCGGAAAATGGCTGTTGCAGGACTTCATCGCCCCCTTGGCCAGCGTGGATGACCAGGCCGTTGCCCGTCTGGTCACCTCGGTTGACGCCGCGTGGCGTGGCACCGCACCGGAGCCAGGTTCGTGGATCACGCCCGGTCGTTTTCACCTGGAGTCAGGCACCATCAAACTGGAGTTCAGCCGCGGTGCGCGACTGACGGTGCAGGGGCCGGCCGATTTCCAGGTGCTGCATGCTGACCTGCTGCATGTGTCTGTCGGAAATCTGGTGGCCAGAATTCCGGAAGAGGCCATTGGCTTTACCATCACCACAGACGAAACCGAGGTGGTTGACCTGGGCACAGAGTTCGGCCTGCGTGTCGGCCAGGGACGCCAGACGGAAGTGCATGTGATGGAGGGCCTGGTGGAGGTGTTCGAACGTGACACCTCTGATCAACGATCGGCAGGCAGCGTACGGGTCAAACAGGGACAGGCGGTCCGCTGGAGCGCGGGCGAAGCACAGAGACTGGGAAGCGAGAGCATCCCCGTGCGTTCCAGTGAGGCGGTCCTGGGAACCGGGGCACACTCACCCGGGCTGACGATTCTGCAGGGCAGCATTCGCCTTAAGCAGGACGTTTCCAAAGACGCGTTGAAGCGGCAGGCCACGTCGTGGATTGAAGTCATTCCAGAACAAAGCGGCGTCCTGCTGGAACAGGCCCTGCCGGTGACACTGACTTCACCAGGCCACTATCGCATGTTCCCGGCCTCAGAAGCCGTCGTGCCCGTGGGGACACGTGTCGACAGCTATCTGCTGCACTTTCGATCAACGCAGCCGGCTCCCATTCAGGGCGTCATCAAGTTTGATCGACAAATCGTGGGGCTAATCTGCGAAGCCGATCAACTGGCGGTGAGTGACCCTGTCGTGGGCCGCTCCGGTGTCCGCTACCCGGTGGGCAGCCGGCAGTATCGGGGGCTGGAGCCCCGAGGTGCAGGCGAAAATCTCAATTCACAGCAGGGGGGCGGCTGGACGCCGGACGATGTCACCATCTCTCAGGATATGAGGACTTTGGGCCTGGGGGTGAATGTCAACCCGTTGCTTGGCGTTGATCAGTTAAGAGTGCTTGTCCGCAGCGAGGAGGGATCATGAGTCACAATCGCAGAGGCTTTTTGAAAACCGCAGGTGCAGCGGCCGCGATGACGGTGATGCCTGTGGCATGGCCACAGCAGACCAGCGTGAAGACCACGCAGCAGGACGCCGCAGGCTTCTTTACGCTGGGGCGACGTGGCGATCATTGGTGGCTGATCACCCCCGAAGGCCGGCCGTTTTTTTCCATGGGCCTGAATCACATTGATCCGGCCAGTCTGCGGTATCCCGAAAACCTCGACCTCTGGCGGTCCAGGTACGGCGGCAGCACGCTGCGATGGATCAAAGAATCGGTCGCCCCCAACCTGCAGGCCTGGGGCTTCAATACAGTCGGCTGGGTGCAGGAGGTGACCGTCAAACAGTGGCAGCATTCACGGGCGTTCACCGTCGATGAATATCGGGCGCTCGACATGCCGTTCTGTCATCTGCTGCCATTCACCGAATCGCACCAGTGGGAAAAGCACACGGTGCATTACGATTTTCGCAGCGATGACTGGAAAGAGTGGGTCGACTATGTGGCCCGGTCTCACTGCGCAGAGCTGGCCGAGGAACGCAATCTCATCGGCTACTTCTACAGCGACTGCCCCACATGGACGCACGACCGCCCTTTCAATCAGTGGCGGGGCCCCATCTTCGATCCGGAACGTCTGAAAACAGCGGCCGGTCGCAAAGAGCTGTCCGAACTGGCTCATGCTTACTATCAGACTACGCACGATGCCATCCGCCGCTACGACACACATCATCTGCTGCTGGGAGATCGCTACGAAGCCAACGCCCCGATTGCCACAGAGGTGATGGAGGCCGCTCTGCCGTTCGTGGACGTGCTGTCGTTTCAGGACTTTCGTGACCCGCTGCTGCACCTGGATCAATGGCATCGCAAAACCGGCAAACCCGTTCTGCTGGCCGACGCTGCCGGAGTTCGCACGCCGAGCAACACCTTCTTTAAACCCAATAACGGAACGTGGTACGCGAAGACGCTGGCCGGATTGTTTGCGAATCCAGGCTGCATCGGTTTTCATCTGTGCGGCGCCTATCAGCGCAATAAGGCCCGCCGTCGCGGTCTGCTGGACGAAACGGAAACCCCCGACCAGCCGCACGTCGATCAGATCACCGCCGCCAATCAGCGTATCACCCAGCGAATGGCAGACCTGTTTTCCCGTCAGCCCGGAAAGAAATAATCAACATGAACAGGATTTTTACGCGTGCCTTCACTTTGCTCACTGGCCTGGGCGCCTGCTTAAGCGCCGGACTAAGCTCAAACGCGGCCGACGTTGTCCCGGTTCCTGCAGCGGCCGTTCCGGTGAGAACAGCTGCCGCCACGCCCCGCAATGTGGTGTTCATTCTGTCTGATGACCATCGCTACGATGCCATGAGCTTCATGGGGCATCCGTTTGCCAAAACGCCCCACATGGACGCCATGGCCAAAAACGGCGTGCATCTGAAGAATGCATTCGTGACGACGTCGCTGTGTTCCCCCAGTCGGGCGTCCATTCTGACGGGGCTGTATACGTTTCGACATCGCGTCATCGACAACCAGCGGCCCGTCCCCAAAGGAACGCTGTTCTTTCCTCAGTATCTGCAGCAGGCCGGCTACCGCACCGGATTCATCGGCAAATGGCACATGGGGCATGGCAGCGATGAACCCCGCCCGGGCTTTGATTACTGGTTCAGCTTTCGCGGCCAGGGGCAGTACTATCCGCCCAACAAAAACTACACGATCAACGACAACGGACGTCGCGTGCCGCAGGACGGTTACATCACCACGTTGCTGACGGAAAAGGCGATAGAGTTTTTGGACCAGCACAAAGACGGGGATCCTCCTTTCTTTCTGTACCTGTCGCACAAAGCCGTGCATGGTCCGTTCACGCCGGAACCAAAGTACAAAAATTCGCTGGCCAGCGAGCCCTTCCAGCGGCCGGCTTCCAGTCAGCAACTGAGCCACAACAAACTCAATCGGCCCCGCTGGCTGCTCGATCAGCGGAACAGCTGGCACGGCATGGACTTCCCGCTGCACACCGGCACCGACATCGAGACGTTTTACAAGAGCTACTGTGAGGCTCTGCGTTCGGTGGATGACAGCATTGGTACTGTGATGACGCAGTTAAATAAGATGGGTATCCACGACGACACCCTCGTCATCTACATGGGCGACAATGGCTACATGTTTGGCGAGCACGGCCTGATCGACAAACGCGTGGCCTATGAGACCTCCAGCCGCGTACCGATGCTGATGCAGTGTCCTGCCCTGATCAAAGGTGGCACCGTGGTGGACCAGGTGGTCGCCAACATCGACATTGCTCCCACTGTGATGCAGGCCATGGGACTGCAAAAACCACCACACATGGACGGCCAGAGTTTTCTGCCGCTGGCTCAGGGCACGTCGATCCCGTGGCGTGACTACTTCCTCTACGTCTACTACTGGGAACAAAACTATCCACAAACACCGACGCATTTCTCGCTGCGGGGCGATCGCTACAAGTACACCACCTACTACGGACTCTGGGACACCGACGAACTGTTTGACATTCAGGCGGATCCGGACGAACAGAACAATCTCATCCACGACCCGAAGTTTGCCAAAACCAGACAGAAAATGCAGGACCGACTGTACGCCATGATGGACGAACTGGGCGGCATGGAAATCCCGCTCAATCCGCCTCGCGGCACTCAGAAAAACAAACGCCTGCGAGATCGAGGTGGTGTCAAAGCGACCGACTTCCCGGAAGCGCTGATTGTTGATGAACCGCTCCGCAAAGAACTGAAATAGTCATCCCCCGCCCCGCCACCGTCCCGCCACCTCCCAACTTCATCGCCTATCCCAAGAGTTTGCTCATGCGTCTGCCTGTCCCCCTCCTGATCCTGCTGATTTTTGCCGCTGACTCAGATTCGTTTGGTCAGCAGAAGCCGCAGACCATAGCCGACTTTGAAGATCAGCAGTTTCTGTCCGGCAGCAGGACGTCCCACCCGGCATCTGTGACGTTGGTCAAGGATGTCCCCGAGGGACTGGGACAATCTGCCGTCAGCACGGTCGTCGCTGCGGACGCGGGAGCTGAGCAGTTTTTCTCAACGGGATTCCGACTGCCTCGGACGGACGTCTCGCTGTTCGAAGAACTCTCGTTTTGGGTGAAGGCTGACTTTGAAGGTCGATTCACGTTTCAGTGCAGCAGCGGGGCCGGCCAGACCAGCGTTTTCCCCTTCACGACGGCTGGCGCTGCCGGCAAGTGGATCAGGATCGTCGCACCTCTGGCCGAGTTCCGCAAACCCCAATGGGCCCAGAATGAGGCTGACCTGAAGGCCATCTACTATTTTCAGATCACCGCATTTGGCAGTCCGCCTTACGATGGAAAAGCCATCTGGCTGGATCACCTGTCGGGGGGCCCATTAACAGACCGCGCACATGCCAGCCCGAAGCCCGCTGGCCGCACTCCGAAAACCCCCGCCAGCGCTGGCACCGCCAGCAGGAACATCTCATTGACAAGAATCAACGGGCGGCACTGGCTTGTGAATTCTGACGGCCAGCCCTTTTTTGCCCATGGAATTACGCACGCCGGCAATGGACGGGCAAAGTTTGATCTGCAGCAATTCTCCGCCGCGTGCAAAGACGTGGGCTTCAACTCCTACGGCTATGGCTGCCCGGACGGCCTGCGTTCTGACATGCCGTATCTGGAAAGCTGGAATCACCTGGTACCCATTTCGATGTACCGCGGCGATGGCACGCATGAATACTGCGATATCTTTGACACCAAACAGCAGGCCCGCATTGAACGAGGCGTTAAGGCAAACTGTGAGAAAAGCAAAGACAACCCCAACTGCATCGGCTACGCGTGGACAGACCTTGCCACATGGCCTTTGAAAAATCAGATCAACAAAAGCTGGGTGGACTACATGCGGGAACTGCCCGAAGAGGCGCCCGGCCATCAGGCGTATGAGAAGTTTCTGACGACCTGGGAGGGTGATGATGACACGGCCCGCGATCAGGCGTTTCTGAAGCTCATTGCACGGGAGTACTTCCGCGTGATTGGCACAGCCAATCGCAAGTACGATCCTGATCATCTGATTTTTGGAGACCGCCTGTCGTTTTACACATACGACGAGGATGTGCTGCAGGAAATGCTGCCGTGGATTGACGCCATCGCCTTTCAGCCACACTTCTGGCGAACATTTCCCAAACAGCAGTTCGACAGAATGTACAGGCTGTCCGGCAAGCCCATTTTGCTGTGTGACTTTGCCATTCGTTTCAAAGATGGAGACAAGGATGTGCAGATGTATCGAATGGAAGATGATTCGTTCGCCGCCGGCGTGTCCTATTCCGAGTACGTCACGGCCGCCCTGGAGTCCGAGTACATCCTTGGCGTTTTTTGGTGCAACCCTGTCGACACCCCCAAAGGATTTCGCAAAGCGGGCGTGAAGCAGGGCTTTTTTGGCCCCGGACTGAGCGAACGCCCCGGCCTGCATAACGCCGTGCGAAAGCTGAATGCCTATCGTGACGAGGTCACCCCTTCAGTTATCATCCCGTGACGTTCCTGGCGAATTCCCCTATCGTTGGGCACTCCCCAACGACGTTCGCGTCTTTCAAACGTGGGCGTCATCGCCCGCATTCACGGCCCTGCCCAGAGAATCGATACAAAGCCCCAATATGCCGCTGCCCACTCACCAGTCACCGCGAGCCATCGCTCTGTGGGGTCTTTTTGCCCTGACTTTGCTGCTGCCGACCGTCCGCGGAGACGAACGCCCCAATGTTTTGTTCATTGCGGTCGATGATCTCCGCCCGGAACTAACCAGTTTTGGCTCGCGCCACATGACCACGCCCAACTTTGATCGTCTGGCGAAACGCGGCGTGCGGTTTGACCGTGCCTATTGCATGGTGCCCACCTGCGGCGCGTCGCGGGCCTCGCTGATGACGGGCCTGCGACCGGCCAAAGATCGTTTTCTGTCCTACACGGCACGAGCCGACCAGGACGCTCCCGGCATCACCACGCTCAATCAGCACTTCAAAGACCATGGCTACCGCACTCTGTCACTGGGCAAGGTGTTTCACAGTCCGGCGGACAGCAAACGCGGCTGGAGCGAAACGCCGGCACGCCCCAAAGCAGACACCTACGTTACGCCCCAGTCACTGGCCGCCATGCGCAAAGACGGCAAAGGGCGTTCCCGTGGGCCCGCGTGGGAAAACGGCGGCGACGTGCCGGATAACATTTATGCAGACGGCCAGGTGGCGGAAGAAGCCATTGATCGCCTGCGGGAACTGGCGGCACAGCGAAAACCGTTTTTCTTTGCCGTGGGTTTCACCAAACCCCATCTGCCCTTCGTGGCCCCCGGTCGCTACTTCGATCCCTACCCGGTTTCCCAGGTGCGGATGCCGGACAACTACTTCCCGCCAAAGAACGCGCCGGCCATGGCCGTGCACACATCGGGCGAGCTGCGAAGTTACTCCGACATCCCGAAGAAGGGCGTCTTGCCGGAAGCCAAAGCGCGGGAACTGATCCGCGGCTACCACGCTGCCACCAGCTACACAGACGCGCATATCGGACGACTGCTGGATGCGTTTGATGAACTGCGGCTGTCCAAAGATACGATTATCGTGCTGTGGGGAGATCACGGCTGGAATCTTGGGGAACACACCATGTGGTGCAAGCACAGCTGCTTTGAAACATCCCTGCGCGCGCCGCTGATTTTTGTCACTCCGAATTCCATGAAACTGTCGGCCGGAGCGGGAACCTCATCTCTGGCCGAGTTCATCGACATCTATCCCACGCTGTGTGAACTGACGGGCCTGCCGTTGCCCAAACATCTGGATGGTCAGTCGCTGCTGCCCATCCTGAAGGATCCGAAGGCAACGGTAAAGCAAGCTGCCATCAGCCGCTTCAAAGACGGAGACACCATTCGCACGTCACAGTTTCGTTATACGGTGTACCGCAACAAGCAGGGTCGCATGACGGGCCACATGCTCTACGACCACCACGAAGACCCGGGCGAAAACGTCAATGTGGCCGACGAGCCCCGCTACGCACAGACTGTCACCGATCTCGCCAGACAACTTGAGTCCCGCATGGGCCAGCCGGGCGACTTTCTCCAGTCTTCGTCAGCCGCCTCAGCAACTCCCTGAAGTGTGGCCGTGATTCGCGCAAGAACAAATTGCCCCGGGGCATCAATCCTGCTCGATGCAGTACAGATGATTCACACCGCGCAGGAATATCTGGTCACCAGCAATCGCCGGTGACGCGTCAAAGCGTTCGTTCAGCTTGTTGGTGGCCACCGGCTCGTAGCTGCGGGAGTGCTTCAGCACCACTGTGGTTCCCCCTCGGCCGACAATGTAGATGTGTCCGCCAGCGGCAACCGGTGAGGAATAGATGTTGCGCAGGCCATTGATTCGCTGAGGGCCAAACACAACATCACCGGAGGTCGCATCGACGCACCGCAGAATCGCCTGATTGGACTGATTGAAGTACAGCAGGCCGTCGTACAGGACGGACGAAGGCACATAGGGCGTGCCTTTGCTCAGCGACCAGGCGATCTTCTTTGACTTTGAGATGTCGCCTGTTTCTGACAGCGGAATCGCCAAAGCCGAGTAGCCCTGATAGCCACTCATGCAGATCACGTAGTCCCCCTGCACCTGAGGACACGGCGTACAGTTGCCTGTCAGTCCGCCGCATTGCCAGATGACGTCGCCACTCTCAAGGTCGTAGCTGCGAACGAAATTACTGGCAGAGGTGATGACCTGAGTCCGCCCACTGTGTTCCACCACCAGTGGCGTGGCCCAGGCATTGCCCTCTTCGCGGTCTTTCCGCCAGACAGTCTTTCCAGTCTCTGCTTCCAGCACCTCGATTGTGCTTTGCCCTGAGTGATCACGAACAATGATCAGTCGGCCTTCGTGCAGCACGGGCGAACTTCCCTCGCCCAGACTCGACCCAACTTTCGCTTCCCCCAGATCACGCTGCCACAGCCTGGTGCCGTTCAGGTCGTAGCAAAACAGTCCAGCCGAACCAAACCAGCAGTAAAGCCGCTGACCGTCGGTTGTGGGTGACGCAGAGGCAAAATCGTTATCGTTGTGCGCACCTTCGTGGGGAATCTTCTTTGTGGCAATGTCCCGCCACAGTTCTTTGCCCGTGCTGCGGTCCAGACAGATGACGGCGAATTCATGCACCGCGTTGGGACGCTTGATGTCGAAGAAATTGGTCTTCGGCTGATCTTTCGGATCAGGAATCGAGGCATCCTTTTCGGCCGTCTTGATCGCGGTCAGCACAAAGACCCTGTCCTCCCAAACGATCGGTGTCGACGTGCCGCTGCCGTCGATGGACACCTTCCATTTGATGTTTTCTGTCTCGCTCCACGTCACGGGCGGTGTTGCGGTCTCAGAGACTCCGCTGTTGCCAGGGCCCCGCCATTGTGGCCAGTTGTCTGAAGCGAATGATGGCGGATGAGCGTGCACCAAAAGGACGCAGCAAAGAGATATTGCGAGTTTCATACGGATGTCTTTCAAAGCGATTTTCATGTTTGCGGCACTGGTCAGGAGTTGCGGCCTCTCGACTGCGTGGCGGAAAACGACGCACCAAAAGCCGTGACAACTGCGGCTACGTAACCGTCAGCACACCGCTACTCGTTGCAAAGCGGTCCGTCTTTACACCCATGCCCTGCAGCAGCGTCACAAACAGGTTGCTCAAAGGCGTGTTGTCTTCCTGGTCATACGCCACATAACGTCCGTGCCGGTAACCGCCGCCGGCCAGAACAATCGGCAGATTGGTCGGATCGTGTGCGTTCGCATTCCCCAGATTGCTGCCGAACAGAACGGCCGTGTTATCCAAAAGTCGCCCCCCGTGTTCTGTGGGTTGCCCGAGCTTTGTCAGCAGGTCCGAGAACACGCCAAGGATACCGGATTCGATCATTTTCAGCTGGGCAATTCTGCCGGGATCCTGGCCGTGATGCGACAGCGGGTGATGTTCTCCATGGACTCCCGCAATGTTGGGCACACCATGGTCGGCCTGAATCATCAACGTCACCACACGTGTGGAATCCGTTTGCAGCATCAGTGGAATCAAGCTCATCAGGGCCTGAATTTTGCCGAGCAGTTCGGAGGAATCCGGAATGTCCTGCGGAGGCTCTGCGTCCACAATTGGCTTCGGCCGATCCAGCCATGCATCAGATGCTGCCAGCTCTTTTTCAGCGACGCGAATGGCTTCGAAGTATTCATCCAGTTGTTTTCGGTCGCCTCCGCTGACTCGACGGTTGAGTGCCTTCGTCTGATCGCCGACCGCATCAAGGATACTGCGGCCTTCCGCCAGTCTTTGCTTTTGCCGGTTCTGCTCTTTCCTGCTTCCGGCCAGAAACAGCTTCGTGAACACGCGCGATGGGCGATTGTCGGCTGGCAGCATCACCCCATTGCTGTTGTACGACTGGCTTTCCTGAGTGTTACTGCCCAGCGTGATCGATGCGAATCGAGTCGTATTGCCAAGGTGCGTCGCGGCCACCTGATCGACCGAGATCGAATTCTTAAAACCGCCCAGCCCTGGGTTCGTTGCCGCCGTCAGGAACGTCAGCTCTGTGTCGTGCGGCTCCCTGCCGTTCTGATCGGGATGAGACAACCCGGAGAACAGCGTGAAGTCCTTCCGGTGCTCTTTGAGAACTTCAAGGTACTCTGTGTTTTCGTAGTCCGTTCCGATCGTGTCTGGGAACAGCGACGGAGGGTACAACCCGAGTGTATTACAGATCAGCACCATGCGTTTCGGCTGCTCTGCGCCGGCAAACCCAAACGCAGGATTCATCACATCCAGCAGCGGCAGTGTGAGTGCCACTCCGGATGCTCGCAGTGCGGTGCGTCGTGAAATGGGCGTGTGCATGGATCGTCTCTCGCAGCGGAACGCGTCTGGAGTTTCGGTTGGTTGTGGTTTCAGGTTGTCGTCGGGAAAGGAGGGTTTGTCGCCAAACGTCCAGAGGAATTCCGCTACCGACATCGAAACATTCGGCTGCGAACAACTTCGTAAATCAACTGCTTCAACGGAAACCCTCTGTCTTCTTGTCGTTTCAAAATTGCTTCCACATCCTCACGATCTGCGAACTGAATGTCCGCCCCCGTGGCAAACGTGATCAACTGTGACACAAGGTTCCTCGCCACCTGTTCCTGCGACTTCATCAGGTGGCGTTTGAAATCACGGATACCGCGGAATTCAAAGCCGTCCTCCGTCTGTCCACTGCAGTCTACGGGCTCCCCCGGGGTGTAGTCTTTATGCAAAAACCGCTGACCGGTGACGGCCGTGCGTTTCACGCCTTTGCTCCTGCGGTATCGCGTGCGGAATTTGCCCACAGGATCAAAGCTTTCCAATGCGAACCCGGGCGGATCGATCCGGCGATGGCAGACAGCACACGCTTTGACCGACTGATGTCTGGCAAGAGTCTCGCGGATCGTTGTGGCTCCGCGAGTATCTGGTTCAATCGAACCGACTCCCGGCGGAGGCGGATTCGGCGGCTGTCCCAGCAGATTTGTTAACACAAAGTTGCCACGTTTGACGGGTGTCGTCACGGTGCCATTCGCCGTGACCTTCGCGATGGCCGCATGGGTCAGCACGCCTCCTCGGACGCTGTCGGCCGGCAGTTTCACCTTCCGCATCTGCTCACCTTCGACGCCTGAAATGCCGTAGTGCTCAGCCAGCCTGCGATTGAGAAATGTGAAGTCGGAATCGATCAGATTGGCAATACTCAGGTCCTCCTCGACGAGATGCCGGAAGTGCAATCGCGTTTCCGCCAGCATCGCTCGACGGAGCACGTCGTCATATTCCGGATACAGGTAGGCGTCCGGCGTGGTGGCGTCGATCTTCTCCAGATCCAGCCATTGATCGAGAAACTCGTGGATGAAACGTTCGCTGCGGGGGTCAGACAGCATGCGGCTGACCTGAGCATCCAGCGTCTGCGTATCGTGAAGTTTTCCTTCACTGGCAAGCTGCATGAGCTTCTCATCAGGAGGACTGCGCCAAAGGAAGTATGACAACCGACTGGCCAATGCAAACGGTGTGAGTACAGCCCCCTCGTAGCGAAAGTCGTCAGAACTTTCGATCTGACCACCGTCTGCTGACGGACCACCGCCAGGACTTGCGCGACCTGTCGTTGCATTCGTCAGAAAGATGGTCTGCGGCGCGACGAGAACGGCACGCAGTGGCACACGCGCGCTGGCGATAAGGCCGCGGCCGGCTTTGAGGTTCGGGAGGGCGAGATTGGTGAAGTCTTCGATCTCTTCGGCAGTCACCGGGCGTCGGAATGCCCTGGGGGCCAGCGCTGCGACGGCATCGCGGATGTGTTCGTAATGAGACTTTGTCGTCACTGGCTTGTAATAGCGACCGTTTGCAGCAGACTCCCATGCGACACCGGGCAACAGAGCTCGCGTACGTTGAGGCGGCCACATCAACTCCAGAGGACCTTCCACAAGCACTCGACGAACCCGCACGCCTTCGCCCTGGAATTCTCTCGCGGGTTGCGAGTTGTAGATCACCTTCCCATCCGGCGCTGGTTCCAGTTCGTCCGCGCTCACATAGAAGTAATCATCAGGGCGCAGGTATTGGGTCGCTGACACCGTGCGAAGTTGCTCGTCGACGTCCCAGGCCGCAAACAGCTCGCTGTCACCCTGAACATCGTTTTGACGTCTGAGACTCATCGTGACCGAGGATCTCGGCTGATACGCCGAACCGGTCACAGTGATGCGGTATCGGCCAGCGACGGGAATCCGCAGACCGTTACTGTCGCTGCGGAGGTTGTAGTTTTGCCCGCGGAACATAATCAGATCGTCTTCGTCCCGGAAGACCGTCCCACCTCCGCGTCGCACTGGGCGTTCAAACCACATCTGCATGTAACGCGAATTCGCGTAATCCAGTTCGCGCGACATCGGCGGCTTTGGGCCCAGCTGAATGGCCTCATCCAAAGCCGCATCGGCGGCAGCGAGGAAAGCTCTGACATGGACGCTCGACATCCGCTGCTTTGCCGCAACGACATCAAAGGCCCCCGACTTATTTTCGGGCGGCAGCAATTTCGCGATCCGGCCACCAATGCCAAGCAGATCGTGCAGGGTGTGTTCGTATTCCCGCCGGGAAAGGCGTCGCGAGGGCACTCGACCATACGTGGCCTGCTGGTGGCGATTCACCTCAACGAGCTGCGTCCGCAGAAACGTCAGCGCAGCGGCCTGCGTTTGCTTGTCAGGCCGAGCCTCCGACGCCGGGGGCATTTCTCCGCTGCAGACGCGATCGAAGACGCCAACCCACGCGCGAAACGTATCCGCATCCTCGAAATCCCGGCCGAGCTTCGTCAAGTCAAGACGAGTCTGGGTGTTCTCGTCGTGACAGGCGATGCACGAGGATTCGATCAGTGGCTGGAGCTTATCATCGGCCTGTGACAGTGGAACGCACGTCAGCAGCAGGACAAGCAGGACAACGCGACTTGTCACAGGCACCTGCAGGACACACTGGGCACTCATTCGCCGGACCCGTTTTCGTTCCTGAAGCTAACCGACTGAATATATGCCAGCAAATCGTAAATCTCTTCCTGATCGAAGGTGTCCAGCAGGCCGGTCGGCATCGTGGAGATGTCGGCCGCCATCCGTTCTTCGATGGAAGTCTTTGTCATCACTTCCACCTTGTCCGGTTTCAGCAGGTTGGGCAGGAAGTGGATTTCATCGTCCGTTTCTCGGATGACCAGGCCCGTGCGAAGTTTTCCGTCGTCACCCAGGATCATCTGCGTTTGAAACTCTTTGTGAATCTCAGCGGACGGTTTGACGATCTGCTGCAGCAATTTGGCCCCGCGGAATCGTTTCGTGACCTCTGTCAGGTCCGGCCCGAGCTTCTTTTCGCCAGGGCCAAGGTTGTGGCAGCGAGTGCAGGTGGCCTGTTCAAAAACCATGCGTCCGCGTTCGAGATTTCGTTGTCCCAGACGATCGGGCGCGCTGCCAAACCAGTGATGCTGCCACTTCCTCACAAAGCGACGCTCCACAGGCGTGTCGTTGCTCATCACGTAATCAATGATCTTCACATAGAACCGTCCGTCACTCTTTCGGTCCGGGTGAGCCCGTCGGAACTCATTAAACAGTGAACCTGCCAGGCTGCGTTTGTGTTTTGGGAACGCTGCCAGACGTGAATCGACCCATTTCTGGTGAGGCATCTTCAGGTAGGACTCGGGCAGCGGACTGGCATCAATTCTGGCAAACAGTTTCTCTCGATCGGTGCCCATTTTGCGTTCCACTTTCGGAGCAGTGGCCAGATTGCCAATGTCGTGGTTGCCGTCGTAATGCTTCGGTGTGAGTTTGATGCCACCGCCTTCCGGAAGAGTCTTCGGCAATGAGATTCGGGTCACCGCACCGACACCGCGTTCCATATGCCGAGCCGGGCCCGACGTGCTGGTCCAGACGTTACCTTCGTCATCAAATTCAATTTCACGGGTGTAGGAAACGCGAGTTGGCAATCGGAATTCGACCAGTGTTTCTGTTGTTGGGTCGAAGCGATTGATCGTGTCGTTGCCCGTGCCGCAGACCCAGACGATGCCATCTTTGTCGACGTTCAAAGCGTATGGAATCTGGTTTTCGGCATCCGGCAATTCGTAAACGGTCCAGTATTCGGTGTTCGGGTCGAACTTCGCAAACACGCCCGAACCAAAGCCTGGCACCCAGACCATTCCATCCGGAGCAACATGCAGTCGCCGCGGCCCACGGAACGGAGGATTCCATTCCCTGATGTCGCCGTCTGGAGCAGACGGATCAATACGGCCGATGCGGTTTCCGTTGAGTTTCGAGTACCAGATTATGCCATCAACGGGTGAATAATCCAGGCCGTATGGCGTGATGCCGCGCGATTCACCTCGTCCCGCCCCCATCGCCTGTCCCGCACTCAACAACTTGTATTCCTTCACGAAGCCCGTCTTCGGATGAATGGAAAAACAGGAATTGGAACCCGCGTCTGTGTACCAGATCAAGCCTTCAGGATCCTGGGGATTGATTCGCAGAGTGTGCGGATAGTTACCGCGTTTCTTTGGCGCTTCCGCGCTGCTGTAAACATCGAACCTGCCTGTTTCGATGTCATAGCGAGCCATGTGGCCGCTGGCACACATCGTCGTCCACAGGCTGCCATCGTTGGCGGTTTCAATGGAATGAGGTGCGTGGGCTCCGCGTGGAAACCTGATGGCCGTCTGTTCGCCGGTCTGGGGATTCAGAGCGATCATCCGCCCCCGACTGATATTCACCGCATAAACAAGCCCGTCTCGTCCGAGCTCCAGGTCATGAAAAGAACCTTCCAGCGGCTTATCCATTTCCCACATCGTGATGGTGGCGGCCGTCGCCATTCCCGTCGGCGCTGGTGGCGGCTCAAAGGCAGGCCACGACCTGACAGCGTCGTCTTTGTAGGTATCCATCAAACGTTTGATGATGGTTTGCTGCGTGTGCGGGTACAGACCGCCAAAGCCGTCCATGCGACGGATCATGGTTTCCCAGTCGACGGGTTTCTCCGGGGTGCGAAAGCCCAGCGTTCCCACCTGGTGGCAGTAAGAACAATTCATTTTGAAGTTCAGCCGGTCTCGTGGGTTATCGAAGGCCAGCATGCTGAAGGCGCTGCTGGCCGGACGCTGCAATTCCAGTTCTTCACCTGCGGCAGCGCGAGTGCTGATGACAAGATCATCAGTCCCGGCGGCGATTCCGCTGCTCCACTCATCCGCAAGTCCCATTAATCGTGTGCGAATACTGTGGTCAGTGTTGCGCAGCCCGGAGATCTCAAAGGAACCATCTTTCTGCGTGAACACCGACGTCCATTTTCGATGTTCCGAGTCGATGGCAGAGACCATGACACCTTCAATGGCACTACCGGCCTGATCAACGACCTTTCCACGAATCGTTTCCGCACAGATCGGACCGTGGCATGAACAAAGCGCGAAGGTCAGTCCGCTGAGTAACGCAAAGTGCCTCATCGTGTGTTCTCTCCTCGAACTGATTACTCTCACCATGCAACCCGCGAAACGCCCAAATGGTGGACATCCAATTGCCGTCAACCCTGGTCATCCAGCGTGTTCAGGACTTTCGCATCCAGAATGAGCTCTCGAAACTCATCGTCAGGCACGTCCGCCAGCAATCTCAGAAACGCAGCGAGCCCTGGCATGTCCTGCTCGCTCAGTTTCATGGCAGTGTAAGCGTCACTGACTTCGTCTGCTGTACCAGATTGTTTCTGCCTGTACGTCTCCAGTTTCTTCTGGAGAGCTTGATGGAGATCGACTCCGCGTTTGGCCAGGTTGCGGAGCGAGGGCGTCGGTTTAGCAGTCCCGCCTTTGCTGACCACGTGGGACTTGCTGTCGGTGAATCGTGCCGGTGTATGGCAGGCGGCGCAGTTGCCCACGCTGGCGGCGCCCTCGTACCGCAGGAACGTTTTGAATCCTTCATACGCAGACCGCTGCATGCCGGGTGGAGTTTTCAGCAGAATCCGACCTTCCTGGTTCGCCAGGCGACTGAAAATCCGCCCGGCGAAATCCTCCGGCGTCTCGTCGTCGTCCGGTTGGTCGGGAATGCGATTCACGTAGACAAACGCATCAAACACAGACCGCTTTGTGGTGGCGAGACGATGGATGCGCGTTTCCGTTTCCATGCTCGCGTTCCCTGCGTCTTCTTCGCCGCGAGCCACGTATTCCAGAATCCGCACAAACGACATGCCAGCGTTCTTCATTTTCGGCTGCAATCGTCGCTTCTCCCTCCACAGCCTGCCAATGCGGCCGCGCTGCTCCGGCTGGAGTGCCTCCATGCGGCGATCGACCCAGCGTTGATGATTGTTAACGTCGTATCCGGCCGGGAGTTCTGTCTGGTCGATCCGCGTCAACAGATCAGCCAACTCCCGGTCAGTTGAGTCAACGCCAGCGGCGACTGAAGGCGTCGGGGCGGATCCTGCTGGCCGAGTCATCGCGTCTGGCCGGGGAGAACCGATCCTGCCCTCTGACTGCGCCCATTCCGGCGCATCGGCCATGACACTTTGAAAAATGGCGTTGGCCTTCTTTTTCATCTGCGCGACAAGTTCCGGCCTTTCCGCGGCGATGTCGTGCTGTTGGCCCAGGTCGCTCACAAGATCATACAGCTGAACCCGATCGACGCCTCCCTGCTTCATGAGTGGGATGAGCGCTTCGTTGAAGTAGAACATCGATCGAAATTCCTCGCGCAGCAGATTGGCCGTCGGATTGGCAAAGCTGCCGTTGAACATGCGGGAACGCAGATCCAGCCCGCCCAGTTCCTTTTCGAGGTCTTTGCCCAGGGCCATTCTTGTCTGCTCGATCAGTCGGTCGGCTTTTGCATTGTCAAAAGGGAGCCTCGCCGTGCCTGGCGCCAGCAGAACGTAGTTTCGGATTCTCACCGCCATCGTGCGGCCATTCATCCAGAACAACGGGTGCTCGCGTTCGAACGGGCCGGTGCGAGTCAGCAGAGGCGTCAGGTCGGCCCCGTCGAGACGCACGCCAAGGGGTTTGTCGATGCCCGCAAGTCCGCAGATGGTGGGCAGAAGATCGACAGCTCCGGCCGGCTCGTTCTCCACGCGTCCGCCGGGGATCTTTCCCTTCCAGTGAAAAATCCCTGGAACGCGATGTCCGCCTTCATAGTGCGCCCCCTTTTTGCCTCGCAATTCTCCACTTCGATCCTGTCGGTAGCTGCCATTGTCGGAGGAGTAGTGAATGATGGTGTTGTCGAGCTCACCCATTTGTTCGAGCCTGTCAACGAGGCGACCGATGGCGCGGTCCGTGTTGTCGATGGTGGCGTTGTAGATGGCAGCCTGATCGTTGAGCGCTCCGTACTGGGAGACGATTTCATCGGGCGCCGCGATAACCGCATGGGGCTCGTTGAACCACAGGTTGAGAAAGAAGGGGGCGTCGGCGTCGCGTTTGTCATCGAGCCACGCCAGCGCTTCGTCAACCACAAGCTGGCAGGAGTATCCTTTCAGCGGCCCCACACGTTTGCCGTTGCGAAGAAAGTTGGTGGGATCTTTGTGACTGGGATGAGCGCCATTCACCAGACCGAACCAGTGGTCGAAACCATGATCGGCGGGAGTGGGATTATCGCGGCCGTTGACCGGCATGCCGAGATGCCACTTGCCAAAATGAGCGGTGGCGTAGCCTTCCTTTTTGAGGACTTCGGCGAGAGTCGTTTCACTTTGCAACAGATGCATTCTGTGACGCTGTTCGCTGAGGACGGACCAGACTCCGGCGCGGATATGGTTGCGGCCGGTGAGAAAGGTGGCTCGCGACGGTGAGCAGACGGGCGCCCCGGAATGGAAGTCGGTGAAACGCACACCCCCCGCGGCCAGGCCATCGAGGACGGGGGTCTTCACCGGGCCACCGTAACAGCCGAGGTCGCGGTACCCGAGGTCATCGACGAGCAGGGTGATGACATTCGGACGCTTGTTGCCTGTCGTAACGGAAGTCGTCCGGACTTTTGGTGAAGGCGGAGTCCGAGGGCCAACAGAAAAAACAGGTGCAGCGCCTGTTCCTGCCGGCGGTGTCACGGCGCCTGACCTGGGATCGCCCCTCTTTTCTGACGCGGGATCGGTGTCGGACGACCGAATCTCTGGAGGAGTTCCGCTACGGTCCGCGTGGTTTCCGCTGGCAGATTTGTTTCCCCGATAGTGGGGCGCGTTCGCTTTCGGGAGCCACTTCCTGAGAGCGGCCTTCGTTTCCGTCAGCTTCGCGTCATCCGCGAGATTCTTCCTCTGAAGTGGATCGGCTTTGGCGTCGTAAAGTTCCTCTCCACCATCACTGTAGCGGATGTAATGAAAGTCGCGCGAACGCACGGCGTGACACGGGCCGTACCAATGTGGTGAATGGGTGATGACGGCCGGATACGGCCAGTCACTGTTCGGATCTTTGACAAGTGGCGCGAAGCTGCGTCCATCGAGGTCGTCACGTGCGGGAAGGCCGCAGAGATCGATCAACGTCGGGTAGAGGTCGACGAGGCTGACCGGACTCCTGCATGTCTTTCCACTGGCCGGAGAGCCAGACGGCAATTTGCCCGGCGCGTAGATGATGAGCGGCGTGCGCGTTGTCTGTTCCCAGAGTGCCGACTTGGCGATCTTCTTTTCGCCGACGTCGTAGCTGTGATCCCCCCAGAGCACAACGATGGTGTTGTCGCGATAACGACTTCGCTCCAGTGCATCGAGCAAATGCCCCACACAGGCATCCGCGAACGAGTCCGCAGCGAGGCAACCCTGGACGGCGTCCTTCCATTTGCCGCTCTCACGAATGTGCCTGATGTGACGTTCGCCCATTCGCCGGCCAATGGCGGGGATGTCGTCGAAGTCATCTGCCCGGTAAGGGGGTAGCTCGATGTCTTCCAGCGGATGCATGTCGAAGAATTCCTTCGGGGCGTACCACGGAAGATGGGGCAGGTAGATGCCACAACCGAGGAAAAACGGCTTCTCGTGATCTCGCGCGAGAAACTGAGCAGCGCCGTCGGCCGTTTTCCAGTCGGGATTGGCCTCGACGGGATAATCCGTCGGTCCCCAGTCGATGAGGCGAGCGAGGATCGGATTGGATTCGAATTTCGACCGCAAACCGTGCCGGTAGCGATCGCCCTTTGGTGGCGGGAGTGCGCCGGTGCGTGTGGAGTAAACATGGTCCCACGCCGCGGCATCGGAAAACTTCCCATGCGCCTGGTGATAAAGTTTGCCACCGCCCCAGGCGAGGTAGCCATGTTTCCGAAAGTACTGCGGCAGAGTGACCCAGTCTGCGTACCTGGGCATGTCGCGAAACCAGTTCAGGTTGCCGTAGATCCCGGTCGTCGACGGCCGCAGCCCCGTCATAATCGCCGTGCGTGACGGATGACACAGCGGTGCCGCACAATGCGCCTGCTCGAAGAGGACGCCTTTCTTTGCCAGCGCGTCAATGTGCGGAGTCTTCGCCTGCGGATGCCCTCCCAGACACCCCACCCAGTCGTTCAAATCGTCGACGGCAATGAACAGAACGTTCGGCCTTTCGACCTGATCCCCGGCATGTGCTGCGACGCCGAGGGGCACCAGGGCGAAAGAGAAACAGATCGCCTGAGAGCAGGCGATGAGCGTCAGCAATCTCGTCCGCAGGCGCGGCGGAGAGCCCTGACAACGACCGCTACGAGGGGGGGATGCTGTTGGGGGCTTCATTTTGCCTGCACCTTCTTCAGCATCTCCAGCACGATCGGCCGACCTGTTTCCACGTCTTCCTCTTTCACATTCACTTTGATCGTCTGATTGAGAAATTTGACCTTGTTCCTCACGGTCTCATCCCACGGAGCACCGCACTCGTCCAGCGGGGTGATTCCGTTATCGTTGCGAATACTCACATCCGCTCCGGACTGCAGCAGCGCTGCCACAACCTGAGTTCTGCCAAGAAACGACGCGCCGTGAAGTGCCGTTCCACCATCTTTTGTTTGCTGGTTGACATTTGCTCCGCTGCTGATGAGCAGTTCAACGGCTTCCACATGTCCGAACAGGGCAGCGAGACCAATGGCGTGCACGTTCCCGTTCTGCGTGGCATTCACGTCCTGGCCATTGGCAAGGTGCTGCCTGAGAGCCACGACGTCACCGGTTCTCGCTGCGTCAAAGAAGGTCGCACCGGCGTTTTTCGGCCGCTCCGCGTTGTTGCCGGAAGGCCCAATCAATTCAATAAAGTTGCCATCCGGATCTTTGAATACGGTGAGCAGGTTATTGCCTCCCACTTTCGCTGGAGTCCGTCCAGACAGTTTGATTTTGGCTTTGCGAGCACGTTCGACGGCGGCATCCATGTCATTCACAAACAACGTGAGGTAGCGAAACCCGAGAGTTGAGTGAATAAATCGCTGATCAGGCTTTGCTCCCGGCGCGTCCGGGAAAGCCATCAACTTCAGAGAGGGGCATCCTTCACGTCTGCCATCACGAAACGTCGCACGACAACCGGCTGGTTGTCCGTCAGGCCAAACGCTGTTGCGGCAGTGGCCGGAGCCGTGAAGCCTTTGACTTCGGTCATCCCCACAACGTCTGTGTAGAACTTTGCCGACCTGTCCAGATCCGAAACCACAATTCCAAGATCAAAAGTCGTCTTCGAAAAGACGCCGTTCGTCTCTGGCGTATCCTGGGCAGCGACAGTTCCCGCGGTGAGAACTGTTAATGACAAAAGAACCGCACTATGCAAACAAATGGGTGTGAATCGCACGAAAAACTCCGTCAGAAAATGGGCCGAACACTGGGCAGGAGAGAACGCCCGTTGCCCACTATAACGTCGCGGAGACAATTTTTGGCTGTGTGGATTGTGTCGTAGCGTAACGCCCGGGGCGGGAACGCCTTTGACGGAACGCCTTTAACGGAACACCTTTAACGGAACATATTCGGCGCGAACGTCTTCGACAGGAAGAACACGCGGCGACTGTCGCAGAACTCGTCAAAGTTGCGGTTTCCGCCGAGTGAAGAAAAAGGTCGCGCTTCGTAGCGGAAGTCGGCCGAAAGTCCTGACGACTTCCGCTACGC
Organism: Planctomycetaceae bacterium; assembly: GCA_024742875.1. Lineage (GTDB taxonomy): Bacteria > Planctomycetota > Planctomycetia > Planctomycetales > Planctomycetaceae > Fuerstiella. Next base: position 40,267 of record JANSXP010000029.1, read on the forward strand.
TTTTCAGAATGCAGGACCAGATTTATCCGACGGGGCATCCGTCGAGAGGAAAAAGACACTCCAATGACTGACCTGACCCGACGACAGACTCTCACAGGTCTGGCGATTGCCGCCCTGCCATGGAATGCCTCAGTCAACGCTGGTGCAACGTCCCGACAGCCCCATATCGCCACCAACACCTATCCATGGCTGACGTTCGCCCGTCGGGATGGCGGCGAACTGACGCTGCATACGCCAGAGCTGCTGGGCAGGATCGCTTCCACAGGAATTTCGGGATACGAACCGATCATTGACGACGCCAGCGAGTTTGACGGGCTGGCGGCGCGATTGAAACAGCACCAGCTCCAGATGCGATCCATTTACGTCAACAGTGTGCTGCATGATCCCACGCAGGTCCAACAAAGCATAGCCGGTGTCCTGCAGATTGCCCGCGCTGCCAAAGATTGTGGGGTGAGCATCATCGTGACCAATCCTTCGCCAATCCGCTGGGGCGGGTCAGAAGACAAGTCCGATGCTCAGCTGCGCCTGCAGGCCAGATCACTGGACACGCTGGGCGCCCAGTTGCGGAAGCTGGGGCTCACACTGGCCTATCACAATCACGATGCCGAATTACGACAGGGTGGGCGTGAGTTTCATCACATGCTGACAGCCACCGATCCGGCTCATGTCAAATTCTGTCTGGATGCGCACTGGGTTTATCGCGGCTGCGGCAATTCTGAAGTCGCCGTGTTTGACGCGCTGTCGCACTACCATGATCGGATTGTGGAACTTCATCTGCGACAGTCAATGGGGGGCGTCTGGACGGAAACGTTTTCGATGTATGGAGACATCAATTATTCGCGGCTGTTTGAGTTCCTCGCCGCTGCGTCCATTGCCCCGCATCTCGTGCTGGAACAGGCCGTGGAAAAAGAGACTCCCAACACGATGGGTGTTGTCGCGGCCCACCGTCAAAGTCACACCAGCGTGCAGAGCGCTGTGAAATAGGTGAATCGCGTTGAAATCAGCGAAACGCAGTCCAGCGAATGCTCACGATCCTCCCTCGTCCCGTCGGCCGCGACACAGGAAAACATGATGAATCCCGCCCACACCTGCCTCCGCCTGTGCCTTTGCCTGGTGGCCATCAGCCAATTTGCAGCCGTTGGCAAAACCCACGCGCAGGAGAAACGCCGCCCACTGATTCTTGACGCTGATACGGCCAACGAAATTGACGACATGTATGCCATCACGCGCATGCTGAAGCAGTCGAAATTTGAGGTCATCGGACTGACATCGACACAGTGGATCCACTATCTCGCGGAAGACGACTCGGTCGCCGCCAGTCAACGGGAGAACGAAGCGCTCGTGCAGTTGCTGGGCCGGTCTGATCTGCCGACTCCCATCGGCTCACGAGAACCGATGGGAAAGCCGTGGGGCGGCGACGAACCCAAAGACTCTCCGGCCGCACAATTCATCATCAAAGCGGCCCGCTGGGCAGACCCGGACCACAAGCTGATCGTCGTTTGTCTGGGCGCGTCCACCAACCTCGCCAGTGCCATCCGGATGTCCCCGGAGATCGCGAAGAACATCGACGCTTATGTGCTCGGCTTCCGATATGACTTCGAGAAACGCGTGTGGAACAAGTCGTCGTTTAATATCCGGCGCGACCTGAACGCCGCCGACTACATTCTGAACTGCAAAGAGCTCACGCTGTCCGTCATGCCGGCCAATGTGGCGCGCCCACTGACGTTTCCCCGGGAGCAGACATTCGAGCGCCATCAAAAAATGGGCCCACTCGGTCGCCATCTGACCGCCAAATGGCAGGCGCGCTTTGCCGACTTCGAAAACTGGGTCATGTGGGATCTGGCTTTGGTGGAAGCGATTCTCAAGCCCGAGCTGGCCACAACAAAAGCGGTGAACACACCACCAGAAAACGTCGACCGCACAATCACGATCTACAGTGCGATCGACGTCTCCAAAATGCGAGAGGACTACTGGTCCACCGTCCTGCCCTGATTCTGAGCGGTTTCCGGCCCCCTGTGCCCAATGCCTCTGTGTCATCAAACAGCGGAGGGCGAAACTCGGCCCCCCAAACGTAACATGCCAGGGCGGGCCTAGTTGGTCCTGCTCCACAGTTCCCACCAGCGGCGGTCTCGCAGACGGTCGGTGGAAGAGGCAAAGTACCAATCCTTACCGCGGCCACCGAAATACGTTCGCACAAGTCGCCGCCACCAAATCACGGGCGACAGCGTCGTCGCGGATGTCGGTGCGGCAGTGGGCGGTTCGTATGGGTCGTCCATGAACGGATTGTCTGACATCCCGGTCGTCGCCGCCAGCGACCAGCAGTCACGTCACAGCGGCGTCCAGACCACAGTGGACCCGCGCACCGGTCAGTGGTGGCAACGGACGCGATCGTGTCCATCGATCCCGAGCGTCAGCGACTGCCATCCCCCGCAACGGCATCAGCCCCGCCCAGCAAACAACGGGTCCTTTTTTGAATCGCGAAAATCGCGGCAGCCAAGGGAACTGACGAAAACAAGCACTCTATTTACATGTACCAACAAAGGCCGAAGGCGTGACCTGTTTACAAAACTTCGAAATCGAACCGCTGGGACCGCCGCTTCCGCCGTCCCGCAAAGCGAAAGACCACACCGGGCGTCGAGTGGGCCGACTGACACTTACGAAGGCGTGGATCCGTCAGAAGTCAAACCCGCCGGGGTATGGGTGGCTGGCCCGCTGCGACTGCGGTCGTTGGCGGGTGGATTTGCCGGTGGCCCTGGCCCGCGTGAATTGCTGCACGCGATGCGGCGACTGGGAGATCACCGAACAGCAGACGACGCGGACGCTAACGGTCAGCGGTCGGACGCAGACACTCGGAAAGTGGAGCGAGGAAACGGGCGTCCCCGTTGCTGAACTGTCGCGACGGATGGACGCCCGCTGGCTTCCTGTCCAGATCGTCGGCCCTGACTTTTTTGCTGATCTTGAACGCCACCAAAAAGAATCACACTCGTCGTGATGACCCACGACTTCATCAGCTTCACGACGAAGCGAACCACGAAACGGAGACCCAAAACTATGAATCCGCAGCAACCAATTTGCGCCACCAGATCCCCCCAGATCGCTTGTACTGCGACATCGCCTGAACGCGACACGAACCCCGTGGAGCAGACCGAAGGCCAGGACGCGGCAACGTGGATCAGCCTGGCAATCCAGAACGCGATTCAATCCCTTTACACCGAACCAATGCCCCGATGTGCCCTGCAGGAGTACGCGGACTGCGGTCGCGTCACATACGAAGCGCTCCACGATTCGATCCAGGACAAGTATCCGGTTGCTCGCAAATGGCGCTACGCGGTGCGGGAGATGCCGTTCCCATATGTCACCCGTTTACTGCCGTTAATTGTCGAAAACTGTCGCGATCAAAAACGGTGGAATACAACCACCAATTCACCGCGTATTGTTCCCGACGACATGAAGAAAAACGACCTACTCACCCCCGTGGAACTGTCCCGAATGCTGAAGGTGGACGTCGTGACCGTCGAGCAGATGGTCAACGCCGGACAGATCGAATACGTCGACATCGACGGCACCATCCGTTTCCGCCGGGACCAGTTGCACGACCTAACGCTCACACGGAGACCATCGAAAAATGACCGCGCTTTTTGCCCCTTACGATATCGGCAGCGAACTGGAGCTGGATAGCCCTGCCTGGGAAGTCCCGCGGCTTGTGTCGCGGGGCATCCTTGCCGCCAGCGAAGTTGGAAACAGTCGAAACCGCACATGGAAAGCGACCGCGGAAGCGATCCAGCGTGCTGCGACTTCAGACGATTTGAACGGGCCACGGCTACACCGCGAGTGGTTCGACAGCCGCGTGATCAACAACCACGCCCAGAATCTGAAGGTTGCTATCCGCCGATTATGCGAACAGCGTCTGGCGGATCTGGAAGAAGATCCGCAACGGGATTTCACACTGTCGTTTGATGGACAGATTCGGACGCTCGCGAACAGCGAACCGCGAACGTTCATCCGGCTGTCGCAGGATCGACTGCCAGCCACCAACGCGGAGTGTCTGTATCTCGACGAAGTTCGCTCGCAGTGTCTTCGCATCACCAAGCGATTGCAGACACCAACTTCCAGATCACTGATCGGGTCGTTCTACGACCCGGCGAACTACCGGGACATTCTCGATCGGGCCTTTGCGGAGGTCCGTGCGACAGTGGTCAGTGCATCCCGTTCGTTTCCAGATTCGAGGCAGATTAACGGCTACGTGGTGCGGACATGTTCCTTCAACCTCGGGGCCATCCCCGTCCAAAAAACTGATGTTGAAAGGTGGTTTTGATGCGAGAACTCGTTTATGGGAGCGGCGGCAAAGCCCTGCAGGCCGACGTGAAGAATTTCAACTCGGACCTGACCGCCCACAACGCGGCGTTCAGCGAACTGAATGGGACACCGGTCGTCGGCGACGGTGTGACCGCGGCCGACATCCAGTCCAGCCGCCTCCAGACGATGCAGTCGAAACTGGACGGCCTGCGGAAGGCCGTGGAACTTGCCGAACGCAGCCGCGATCTGCTGGACCGCTTGGTCGAGGCAGCGAACAACGACTGGGAGTCCACAAAGAAGGCGGCACCCAAGGCCCGGGAAGCCGTTGAAAAGAAGCTGGACGAAATCGGCATCACGATTGCCGCCATGCCTGCACACGGGAGGAACCCGCGCGCGGCTGAAACGCAATGGTACCATTTTCTTCGGCACGCCCCGGACTTCCGGCAAGCGGAAGACGCAGTTCCAGCAGCCCGGCAGCGTCATCAGGAACTGGTAAGCCAACGTCAAAAAGCAGACGACATCGTCGACGCGGCACGGGCGACGCTGCGGGTCTACAGTTCAGATTTGGCGACGGTGTGATGGGCGTTTTTAAGAAGCTATTCCGCCGGGCTGACAAGAAATTCAGCCGCGAAGAATACCTGGAAACGATGCGGTCAGTTGCTGAACCGATCGCTGCCGCCACTGGTGACCCAGTGGCCGAAGTTATCCAGGCACTGGCGACCACGAACGTCCAGACCCACCTGATCGATCGCGTCGTCGAGCTTAGGCAGCAGAATGACGAGTTGCAGAAGCGGTTGAAAGTCCGTGACGCACAGCTGTCAGAGTTGAATGAACATTTTGAAGGCACTGCGTAGTGCGTCAGCCATCGTGGGCCAGAAGGCAAGTGTCTTCTGGCCCTTCAACACAATGCAGCAGTCTCGGGTGCCTGCTGCGGGTCGTCGCCGATTTTGATCGGCGACGGCCTTAATTCAATCCATTTCCAATTAGGCGGCAACCTCATGGAACCACGACATGACAGAAGAAACGATTCCCGAATATTTCGATCAGGCAGTCTCCGGGCTGAGTAAGTCACTGGGCTGGCTGGAGAACAACCCGGGCGAACGGAACGCGGTCGCTGTGGAGCGGCACCTGGACGCAATCCGCGACCGGGTCGACCTGATTCTCGACAGCCGAAAGCGGCGACCGCTGAAACCCTCCAGCCTGGTAGCCACCGAAATCCTGACGGCACTTCGCGCGTGTGCTGAAGACGTCTACGAACTGGACCAGTCACCCGACAACCGGCAACGCGAATCCCTGTTTGCTCGCGTCCGCCGCCGCCTGACCGCCATTTGCGAACGCGGGTTCGACATCACCTACGTCTGCGAAGCGAACGACTGGTGGAACACACCGCCGGACTGGGAGCATCTTCCGCCGCAACCCGTCACAACAAAGATAAGCGACCGATAGGTGCGTTACGCCGACCGCTGTCGGCGACGGTACTGAACAATAGCGCCCGTCAGCCCGAACGCAATCAGTGCAATATGGCTGGGTTCTGGGATCGCTGCGACACCAAACGCGATGCCACGTACTGCCCCGAGGTCAACACCAAACGAACCCACGGACGTGGCAGCGCCCGTTGATGTGTTGATGGTATACAACTGGTCCGTCTGAGTGTCCGCGCCATACAGGACTCCGTTTTCGTCAAATGACAGTGCCTGAATTTGACTGTTGGCGTGACCGAACGCCCCAATCACTGTGTGTGCGCCCGTTGTCGGATTGATCGTCAGGAGATTCCCATTCGTGAAGTCAGACGCGTACAGGGTATCTGAGCTGTCAAACGCCAAACCAGATACGCTGGTCAGATTTACGCGTGAAATGCGAGTACCAGCGCCGGTGGTGGTGTTGATTGTCACCATGTCGTTCGCGCCGTCTTCGAAGCCCCAGAGCGTACCACTGCTGTCGAACGCCAGGCCACGGACTCCAACCAACCCGAAGGCGCCGACGACTGTTGCGTCGCCTGTAGACGTATTGAATCTGACAAGATTGGCGTCCAGATCCGCCGAACCGAACACTGTTCCGTTTGAACTTACCGCGATTCCCCCCATACGCATGACGTCACTGCCGATCGGTCCAACTGGGGTGCCTTCGCCGGTCGCTTTGTTGATTGTGATCAGCTGGTTTGTGGCATTGTCGACACCGTAAAGGACTTCAGCGGAGCATTCGGACGCAGCGAACAAAAGCAGGCAGGCAATGGCGAAACGTCGCATTTCGAGCTTTCAGAAGGCAGACTTCGGCGATGGAGGGGACAACGGAAGTGCGATCGTCGCGATCACACAACGGCCGGGTCATGACGAATCATTCTGACCGGTGGCGGCGACGATACTGTACAACGGCGCCGGTAAGCCCAAAGACAATCAAAGCGATATGGCTGGGTTCCGGAATCGCCGCGACACCGAATGCGATACCACTAACAACACCGAAGCCACCTTCAAACTCGCCGACGGCAGTTGCTTCTCCGGTCAGTGTATTAATCGTGAATAGCTGGTCCGTCGTAACGTCCGCTCCGAAAAGTGTGCCGTTAGAATCGAATGACAGTGATCGGATGCTACTCCCCATCTGGTCAAACGAGCCCACAACGTTGTGTGCCCCGGTGAGCGGGTTAATGGTTAACAGGTCGCCGCTGACGGAGTCCGTAGCAAACAACTGGTCAGTTGTGTCAAACGCGAGGCCGGAGACATTTGTCAGTGACACAGTCGATATCGCTGTGGCTTTACCGGTGGAAGTGTTAATCGTGACGATACTGTCAGTGCCGTCATCGATGCCATACAGCACTCCACCGCTGTTAAACGCAAGTCCCCGGATTCCAGGCAGTTCGAAGGCGCCCACCACTGTTGCGAAACCCGTAGTCGGGTTGATGGTGACGAGGTTTGCTTCAAAGTCAGCGGAGCCAAAGATGACCCCGTCTGATCGCACGGCGATACCGGCCATACGGGCTGTGCCAAGGGCTCCCACCGCAGTACCCAGACCGGTCGACGCGTCAATTGTGATCAACTGGTCTGTGGCATTGTCGACGCCGTAAAGCACTTCGGCGGAGCATTCGGACGCAGTGAAAAAAAGCAGGCAGGCAAAGGCGAAACGTCGCATTTCGAGCTTTCGATGGTCGGAATTTGGTGGGGTGGCCTGTGAGTTAATCAGACTAACTGGTTGGAAGCCAGCGTCATCGCCTAGTCCCGTCAGCCTTTCCATTTTCCAGAGCTGTCCACTGTGGGAATCCACAGTGGACAGCATGGAATACCAGAACGATGCGAGAAATACCTGAATACAGGGGTACAAGTCGCCGACCAGTTCGACGCCTATGCCCAGACTGCGACGCAACAGACCGTGCAGATGGCGACGGATCTGGCCAGGCGGGTGGGACTGCTGGAAATAGCAGACGTGGCCAATCTGGACAACGTCGTGGAAGACCTGAAGGACCGTATGGTGGCTATCGCGGACCGGTCGTACCGCATTGCGGCACTGCGTCAGCGGATTGACGCATTTGCCGAAGGGCGGAAGGACCGCCATGGCGACGACTGATTTGCCCAGACGACAAAACCCGCTGCGCGGGCCGTCGCAGCGGGTTATGGGAAAACGCGGGACGTTTTCACGCCCCGCGCGGGCCCCGAAGATGTGGACGCATCCGGTGGGCTTCAGCCCACTGAATGCCGGGGAGGATACCGCGTTTGGTCTGCTGCAGCGACCACACCGCCTTGACAGGTGGGTCGGGATGGGTGAACGTCCAGAAGAAGCCTTCGGCCAGCGTGGCCGGAGCGGCGAAGAGTCGGATCGTCGACAGGCTGCAACCTGTTCGGCCCCATTCGGCTTCTCACCACCCGCAGACTGCCATAACAGCCTGACGAACGATGTCGACGATGCCTTTCTTATCGCACCGTGCGCGCTTACGCAACCACTATTGCTTGGTCGCGTTGCCCAATCGTTTCAACCTGCACCACCGGTCTGCGCTAACACCACACAATAGATCGGAGACGGCATGCGAAGACCCTCATAACTGCGCATGAAAAAAGACGCTTCGGGCGGCAACCCGTCGCGTCTTGCATTTTTGTCCCGACAGTCCAGGCAGGATTTGTCGTTCCCCGTTTCAATGAACGGATGATTTCGCGGTGAAACACCACGCGGGACATCTGCGTTATATGGAAGACGCTATCGGTATGTCAACACAGAAGGCCCCACACCAAAACACGTCAACAGAAATTCGGCAGGGTGGAACCAGATCAGCCGTCAGGCAGAAGTATCTGGAACGCAACCGGCTGTTGTTTCAGGAATTCGCAGACCTGAAATATATCCGGCTCATTCCCAATGCGTTCTACACAAAGCAGGAAGTTTTAGGTCTGCTCAGTCCGAACATTTCGGACGACAAATGGCAGGCGCTAATCTGGTTGTATGGACTGGAAGTCTGTACCACCAACGAAGGCGACGAAGTCTTCGGTCTGGACGTTCAGGTCGCCTGGCGACGGATGACGAGCGCGGGACTGAGTTACGAAGAAACCCGGGCACTGGTGAAAGAAGCGAAACGAAAACCATGAAGATGACGAATCTGGAAATGGCCTTGGCCCTGTCTGACGCGGGACTGGATCTGACGGGCGTGATCGGTGAAGCGTTCGCTATGGAGCGGTTTGGCATGAAGCCGGCTCCACGTCGCCAGCCCGGTTTCGACGGTGTCCTTCCGAATGGAAGGACCGTTCAGGTGAAGACCAAAGGACCGAACAAGGATGGGGTTCTTCCGGGCGACCGAGAATACTTTGGCAAAGTCGCTGGGTACAACTTTGACTTCTTTTTAGGCGTCCAACTGGATGTGAATTATCGCGTTTGGCGTTACGTATTTCTCGATGCGGACGCACTCCGTGGCCACATCACCGGGCAGTCGCAAAAGTCATGCAATGGAACCAAAGATGGCGAACACTACTTGATCTTGCTGACGGCGACGGAGAAAGAACTGTGGATCCCCGGCGACGAATAAAAGGAATGGCCTCCGATGATCGCCCCGACCAAATTACCCGGCGATGAACTGCTGCAGATCCTGAAGCAGGCCTCCGTTCGGTTCGGCGAAATCACCGACGAACTACGCGAAGACCTGACGATCGGAATGGCGCTGACGGCGGTCATGGCGGATGATGCGGTGGCACAGGTCCAGGCAATGATCTCCGAATCGCCGGAGATCGCCGCTGTGTACCTGAAGCAGACGGCGGAACTGGCGGCGGCAGTGCGGACGATGGCGACAGTCCGGGGCGAACTTAAACGACGGGCGGACAACAACTGAACTGGGAGACGGAGCAATGTTTGATATTGAAACTGTAGACCTAACATCTGCCAAAGAATTCATAGACTTCATACTCGCCTACCAACCAGGCAATAATGCAATTTACCGGGGCTTGAGTGACGCGAAGTATGAGTTACGTCCAACTGCGGGGAGATGCAACCTTGAAGCTTGGTATGCGCTGAGCAAGACGGACGAACAGCTGTACGCATCGCTGAGGCGATTCGACGTCGACAGCATGACGATTGAAGAGTTCATGGTACTCAGACAATTCTGCAGGGAAATGGATCAACAGGGTCTACCGCTGCCCCCAATCGCCCCACAAACCTTCGAGGTCCTTACTAGTTCATTCGGGGACTCCGTCGTGCATCGAAACGGATATGTATTCAACGAACTTCACGCGTGGCCATCCCCCACATGACATATCTGTTGGCGATTGCGCAGCATTACGGTGTGCCCACACGCCTTCTTGACTGGACAAGAGATCCGCTCGTGGGCATGTACTTCGCCGCGTCTGGGGGCCTGCGGTACAAGGATGACGAGAGCAGGAAGATTGTCATTTGGGCAACGTCGGAAACACTATTGGAAACTCTGAACCCCAATGAATTAATGGTCGTTCGCCCTCCATCCTTTACGAACCGAAATCAGCGATCGCAATCAGGTTTGTTCACAACAGCACGGGGAAAGCTGGAGAATTTGGAGACGATTCGTCTGTTCAAGGACTTGTCCAAAGATTCGAGCACCGGGGTACAACCGTGCGGATCTACAAAAGCCATGCTCCCGGCCAGTGAAAGCCCAAAAGTACTGCAGTGGCTAATCGACCTGCGCGTCGTCGCCCGCATCTTTCCCGGCTTCGATGGCATACCCCGAACCATGGAACTCAAAGCACAATGCCGCGCGGCTATTCGAGATGCTGACAAAGGAGAGTCCAATGCCCCGATCGCTGAGTGACCCCGCTATCAGAAAGAACAGCCACGGCAAGTGGTACTGCCACGTCAGCATGGGGCTGGATGCAAATGGCAAGCGGGTTCGAAAGTACATTTCGGGCGACTCAAAGAACGACGTCCGCCGTCGCAAAGACGAACTTGTCCGGTCCCACACCGACGGCACGTTCGCGGCGGAATCGCCAACAACGCTGGAAGCCTTCATGGCCGATTGGCACGAAGTCACTGGCGTGAACAAGGGTATCCGGACCCGTGACAACGAACGCCGCGACATGCGTCTTCGAATCCTGCCATATCTGGGTAAGAAGCGTCTGACGGATATCAAACCCGTCACGCTGGACAGGTGGATTCAGCAGATGGAAAAGGACGACCACACGACGCACTGCCGCCACGACGCGTTCTGTGTCCTCCAAAAGTCGCTGAACTATGCAGTGAAAAAAGGGATGTTGACGGTGAATCCCTGCCACCGGGCGGAGAAGCCAAAACGCCCGAAGAAGAAAAAAGTGGACCGGATTCTGTCAATGGACGAATACCGGCGTCTGTGCAACGCCTGCGATGGCCACCCGATGGGTTCACTGGTCGCCGTGGCGATGCTGACCGGGTTTCGCGCGGGTGAATTGTTCGCCCTGGAATGGGACGACATCGACTTCGACCAAAAGGTCATTCATCTTTCCCGGGCACTGACGGAGGGGGAAGGCGACCGCGAAGTGAAAGAAACCAAGTCCGGCGACAGCCGCCGCACGGCGATCGACGACAACGTGATCAAATGGCTGGACCACCGTCGCGCACACACACCAGACTCCGCGAAGGACAGTCCGCTGGTCTTCTGCGACCAAAAAGGCGGATACCTCCGCCGGAACAACGTCAGATACCGCGTCTGGACGCCCATTTTTGAAGCGGCCGGCCTGGAGGGGATTACGCTCCACAGCATGCGGCACGTCCAGGCATCCTTCATGATTCGCGCCGGAGTCGCCCCGAAGGTCGTTCAGGAACGTCTGGGACACGCCCGGATCGCCATCACAAGGATCTGTACGGACACCTTTGGGACACAGCACAGCGGGAAGCCGTGGACGCCGTCAGCCGGATGCTGGCCACGGCCTGATTTGACACTGGCCAGTTATGGTCAAATTAATGTCAAATCGGCGCATGAAAAAGCCCGCGGGGTCTCCGCGGGCAGTGTTTTTATTGGACCTAACTGGACTTGAACCAGTGACCTCCACGATGTCAACGTGGCGCTCTAGCCAACTGAGCTATAGGTCCGAGTGCCGGGAATATATCGGCAGCCAGAGGCGAAATCAATTGACTGATTCGCCTGGATTTTGGATTCTCACACGAGTTTTTGCTCGTTTCCTGCCACCTGTGTTGCGATTGGGATGCTTATGCTCGCTGGGGTCTTGACCGAACGTCGGCGCGTGGAACTTGTGGACGTGCCAGAACCTGTGCTGGACGTGACCCTAAGCGGACAAATCGTCTTTCAGCCGGAACTGACCTGCCTGTGCGGATCTGACCTGCCGTTTTTTGACGGCGAGTTTGAAGGACACGACATCAGCTACCCCCAGGAGCCCGGCATGTCGCTCCACGAAATGGTGGGCACAGTCGTCGACACCAACGGCAGCCGCTGGGTTCAGGGCACACGCGTGCTGGCGGTGCCTGTTGGGCAGCAGGGACTGTTTGAACGATACGTGCTGTCAGAAGATCGCGCGATTGCCCTGGACCCTCGTCTGGACGATCCGATTGCTCTGATGGCGCAGCCATTTGGCACGGTCGTGTGGGCCCTCAAAAAGCTGCCCAATATGATCGACCGCGATGTGGCCGTGCTCGGACTGGGGCCGATCGGTCAGATGTTTGTCGCCGGTCTGCGCAATATGGGAGCACGCAGGATCATCGGTATCGATCCAATCGCCGATCGCTGCCAGTTGGCACGGCAAATGGGAGCGACCGACGTGGTGGCGATAACGGGGCTGGAGGCCACGGATCAGGTGCGCGATCTGCTTGGTGGTGAACTGCCGGAGATCGTCGTCGAAGCGGTGGGGCATCGGGCTCAGGCCCTCAACGATGCCATCGACCTGACGGCCGAGTTTGGCAGTGTGCTGTACTTCGGTGTGCCTGCCAATGAAATTCACAACGTCCGGCTCAAAGACGCGATGCTGAAAAACGTCCGTATCCTGACCAGCCTGCATCCCGATTTTGAACGCACGTTTCCGCTGGCCATGCAGTGGCTGGCAGAAGGACGCATCGATCTGGCGCCCCTGCTGACTCATCGATTTGCGTTGAACGATATTCAGACAGCGTTTGATACGTTTCGAGATCGCAAAGACGGAGCCATCAAAGTGCTGGTGGAGTTTCCGGCACTGCAGACGCCAGGCTGAACAACAGCCGAAAAGCGTTATGTTCATCCGCCACCAGGAACTTTGCACAGCAGGTCGCGTGACCTACGGCTGTTCGTAACACACGCTACTGCGCCGCCGGAACCGCTGGAGATATATCTTAGGGCACTGTATGATCGTTCGTTACAGAGGTGGTGATCAAGGCTGTGCCTGATGACGTGCAGCCCGCTTTGCGACCACCCTGCCCACCGATTTTCGATTCCCGACTTCTCCCTGTTCGCGTCACGACTTCACGAATCAGGGAGGGGTCTGGTCCCCAAACGGAGCATTTCAACGTGCGATCCATCCTGCCTGTTATTCTTGTTTTGCTGCTGGTGAACAGTGTGCCAGCTTCTGATCGAGTTGCCGATCGAACGCCCGATCAGGCGGTTGCCGGCTTGAAAGTGAACGATGCACTCCAGGTGCAGCTGATTGCTTCCGAGCCGATGCTGCTGAGCCCGTCCAACATTGATGTCGATCATCTGGGTCGCGTCTGGGTGTGTGAAGTCGTCAACTACCGGCACTTCGCCAACAAGAACAACCCGGCCCGAGAGGAGGGCGATCGCATTGTTGTGCTGGAAGATACCAACGGCGATGGCGTGATGGATAAACAGACCACTTTTTATCAGGGACGCGACATTGATTCGGCCCACGGCGTGTGCGTGCTGGGCAATCGTGTGATCGTGTCGGTTGGTGACAACGTCATCAACATGTACGACGACGACGGCGACCTCAAAGCCGATCGCAAAGAAGTGATGTTTGGCGGCATCAAGGGCACGCAGCATGATCACGGCATCCACAGTTTCACATTTGGCCCCGATGGCCGGCTGTACTTCAACTTTGGCAACTCCGGCAACGAACTGCACACACCAGACGGCAAACTGGTTGTGGATATCGCCGGTAACGAAGTCATCGCCCGCCGTCAGCCGTATCAGGAAGGCATGGCGTTTCGCTGCGAACTGGATGGCTCTCGTGTGGACACTCTGGGCTGGAATTTTCGCAACAACTGGGAACTGTGTGTCGACAGTTTCGGGACCATCTGGCAGTCCGACAACGATGATGACGGCAACCGCGGTGTTCGCATTAACTTTGTGATGGAGTACGGCAACTACGGTTACAAAGATGAATTCACCGGCGCTGGCTGGCGGACGCCGCGCACCGGCTGGGAGAAAGAGATTCCGCAGCGGCACTGGCATTTGAATGACCCCGGTGTGGTGCCCAACATGCTGCAGACCGGCGCGGGCTCACCCACCGGCATTCTGATTTACGAAGGCAGTCTGCTGGCTGATCCGTTTCGAAATCAGCTGATCCATTGTGACGCCGGTCCCAACGTGGTTCGCAGCTATGAGGTCAGTCAGGCGGGTGCCGGCTACAAGGCAGACATCAACGACATTCTGACGGCCGCCACCGATCAGTGGTTTCGCCCCTCCGATGTGTGCGTGGCTCCCGATGGTTCACTCATTGTCGCCGACTGGTACGACCCCGGTGTTGGCGGTCACCGACAGGGCGACATTCAGCGCGGCCGTTTGTTTCGAGTGGCACCAAAAGATTCGCCCTACACGGTGCCGAAAGTTGATTTGAGTACGATTGATGGTGCCGCCGTGGGGCTGCTCAGCCCCAACGTAGCCACCCGTTATCTGGCGTTTGAGACCCTGCACAAAGCGGGAACCAACGCAGAAGCCGCCCTTCTGAAAATCTACCAAGACAACCCTAACCCACGTTTCAAAGCCCGTGCTCTGTGGCTGCTGGGACAGATTGACGGCCTGACCAGCAAGTACGTTGACCGCGCCACTTCAGAACAGGATGCCGACCTGCGAATTACGGGCCTGCGTCTGGCACGCCGCATGAATGCGAATGTGGCGGGCGTGGTTGAGCGATTGCGAGAAGATGAATCGGTGAAGGTTCGTCGTGAGTGTCTGGTGGCTTTACGCCACCTGCCGGCTGACGTCAAAGCGCCACTGTGGGCAGATCTTGCCGCGCACATGCCTTCGCACGATCGCTGGTATCTGGAGGCACTGGGCATCGCCGCGGGAAGTGACTGGGACGCGTGCCTGACCGCATTTTTCGGTGGTGACAAAGACCTCAGTCCGGAGCTGGCTGCCAGCGTCATCTGGCGCAGTCGCGGCACAAACTCCGCAGACAAAATCGTGGCGTTGATCAAACAACTCGCGTCCGCCAAAACCGAAGGCGGCGCAGACCACATGCTGCTGTTTTTTCGGGCGCTGGACTTTCAGCCGAAAGACAAAGTGGCGGCCAGCGTGGGCTCACTGCTGGCCCAGCCGTTTTTGACCAGCCTTCCCAAAGACACCTCACCCGTCATTGTGGCGGAGACACTGCAGCGTTTGGGAACCAGTGATTTTTCGGCCAACCCGGATGCCAAAGCGGCACTGGAAAACGCGCTGACCGATCTGGCCGGCACCTCTCAGGCCATTCAGCTGATTGAGCAGTTCAAGCTCACCGACCGCTATCCCGAACTGCTCACCCTGGCTCAGGACAATCCGAACGCTCAGATTGGCGTGGAGGCCGTGCGGGCCCTGCTGCGAAACAAGCAGTGGAATCTGCTGTCCACCGCACTGCGCAGTGAAGACCTCAAGTCCGCCACCGCCACGGCACAGGTGCTCGGCAATTCTCTGGAAAGCTCAATTGCCGGCATCATGATGGGCATTGTCAAAGACGCCGGCGTGGATCTGGACGTTCGTCGCGAGTGTGTGCGTGCGTGCGGCAAGGTGGCGTATGCGTCAAGAGAACTGGCCAAAGTGATTGAGGCCAAACAGCTGGATCCCGGTCTGCTGCAGGCGGCGGCCGCCGCCATGCACGGCGCTTCGTCGCGCGGCACGAGGGAGATTGCCGATCGACTGTTCCCCCGGCCGCCCGCCAAAGAGGGCAAGCCTCTGCCGCCGCTGTCAGCCCTCGTGAAGCAGACAGGCGACGTCAAAAACGGGCGGCTGATCTTCAACACCACAGGCACGTGCCACAAATGTCATGTCGTGAACAAAGTGGGCCGCGAACTGGGTCCGGACCTGTCGGAAATCGGCAGCAAGCTCTCACGACAGGCCATGTTTGAATCCATCCTGTATCCGAGTGCCGGGATCAGCCACAACTACGAGGCGTATTCTGTGGTTTTGGCGTCCGGCACGGTGGTGAATGGTTTAATTACCAGCCGCACTGATGATAGCATCACGGTCAAAGGCGATGACGCGATTGTCCGAACATTCGCGATGGATGACGTTGATGAGGTGGTCAAACAAAAGATCTCACTGATGCCGGCGGACCTGACAAAGATCATGACCGTTCAGGAAGTCGTGGATGTGGTGGACTACCTGCAAACACTGAAGAAAAAGTAGCCATAAATGGAACGCGGAATCAGCCTGCTCGGCCTGTTTGTGATGCTGATCCTTGCCTGGGGACTCAGTTCGCACAAATCCAAAGTCAGCTGGCGAATCGTTGCAGGCGGGTTGTTTCTGCAGTTCGTCTTTGCTTTTCTGATTCTAAAGACCACCCAGGGCGAAGCCGTCTTTGCGGCCATCGGAGACTTCTTCACGGCCGTGCTGGGCTTTGTGGATGAAGGCTCCGCGTTTCTGTTTGACATCTTCCCCCGCGAGGGAGAGGCCGAGGGATTCGCGCCCCAGTACACGCTGTGGCGTTCCTTCGCATTTGGCATTCTGCCGACCATCGTTTTCTTCTCGGCGCTGATGTCGATTCTGTATCACATCGGTGTGATGCAGCTGATCGTCAAAGCGTTTGCCGCCGTGATGCAGAAAACGCTGGGCACGTCCGGAGCGGAAACACTGTCTGCCGCCGCCAACGTGTTTGTCGGGCAGACCGAAGCGCCACTGGTGATTCGCCCTTATGTTTCCAGCATGACCATGTCGGAGCTGAATGTGGTGATGGTGGGCGGCTTTGCCACGATCGCCGGTGGCGTGCTGGCCGCTTATGTGGGCATGGGCATTGATGCGGGCCATCTGCTGACGGCGTCCGTGATTTCCGCTCCGGCCTCACTGTTGATTGCCAAAATTCTCCAGCCGGAAACCGAGCAGTCCAAAACGGCGGGCACCGTGGAAATGGAGCCGGCGAGCAAGTGCGTCAACGTGCTGGAAGCAGCCGCTGAGGGAACGCAGGCGGGTCTGCACCTGGCTCTCAACGTCGGCGCGATGCTGCTCGTCTTTGTCGCTCTGGTGGCGATGGGCAACGCGTTTCTGGGCTGGGCCAGCACGGCCATCCAGGCACAGATGGGCGTGAAAGAGGTCTCACCGATCACCCTCGAACAGCTGCTGGGGTACGCGATGGCCCCCTTCGCCTGGATCATGGGCATCCCCAAAGACGAGTGCCTGCAGGCCGGATCCATTCTGGGCACCCGCACAGTGGTGAACGAGTTTCTCGCGTACATCCAGCTGTCCGGGCAGCAGGCGGAACTGAGCCCGCGGACCAACCTGATTCTCACCTACGCGCTGTGTGGCTTCGCCAACTTCAGCTCCATCGGCATTCAACTGGGCGGCATTGGCGGCATCGCCCCTGAGCGACGATCGGATTTAGCGAAGCTGGGCCTGCGAGCGATGGTCGGCGGCACGCTGGCGGCCTTCATGACGGCCTGCGTGGTTGGCTTTCTGCTCAGCGACGAGGATTTGGAACGCCGCAGTCAGGCCACGGACGACCAGGCCAGCATCACTGTCCCCGAGACTGTTCATCGGCTGGAAGACGGCTCGGTCCATTCGACGATGGCGGCCGATTCTTCTGCCAGCGATAGTGTCTGGTCCCCAGCGTAATCAGCACCGCAATGCAGCCGCCCTTCCACACGGCCAGCCACCACGGCTTCCACCAGGCGCCGGTCTGCGTTTCCATCACTTCTGAGCCGGCGAAGATCCAGAATACGACGGCAATCAACAACAGGCGTCGGGTGGCGGAACGTTTTTCGACACGAGTAGCAGAACGTTCTTCTAAACGGGTGGCAGAACGGGTGGCCAGCACCACAGCATAGACACCCAAAGCCGTCCATAGCACGGCTTCAAACACGTTAAAGTAAAAGACGTAATCCACTTCCGGCCTCCCTGTGCTGCAGTTTGACGGTCTGCAGCAGGAACTCAAGCGGATTGCGAATCCTCAGCGGTTTCGTGTTCGCTGGCCATGCCCGGGCAGTGTGGCCACAGCCATCGTGGAAAATCGCCGATGGGGTGGTTACGATCGCTGGGTGGTTCGCACAGTAGCCAAAGGTCAGCAATCAGCGGCCGGACGATTAGCGTCTCCCACCGGGCGGCGATCAGTCTGTCGAATCACCTCCCCTCAAAATCCCTCCAACCTTTGTCCTCAGAATTGGAATTACTATGGGCTCAATTTCACGTCGACAGTTTATGGCCTCTGCGGCTGCCGCCAGCGCGGCCATGACGTTTCCCTCAGTCGCCAGAGCCGGCATGGCCATCGACGACATCAATATGGGGTTCATTTCCTGTGGCAGCCGCGCCGGCGCTCACATGGGAGCCTTCAATGGCCTGGACGGTGTCAATGTGGCGGCGGTTTGTGATCCGGACGAAGGACGACTGGGCAAAGCGGCCAGCAAGTACAAGGCGAAAGCCTACACCGATTTGCGGAAGCTGATCGCCGACAAAAACGTGGATGCCGTGGTTGTCGCCACCACCAATCACTGGCACTGCCTGGCGTCCATCTGGGCGATGGAAGAAGGCAAAGACGTGTACGTGGAAAAACCCCTGTCGCACAGTCAGTGGGAAGGCCAGCAGACCGTCAACGCGGCCCGCAAATACAACCGCATCTGTCAGGTGGGCACGCAGCAGCGGTCGGACCCTATGCAGGCGGAAATCAAAAAATTCCTGCACGAAGAAAAGGCGCTGGGCGAAATCAAAACCGCCCGCGTGAACCGCTTCGGCGTGCGTGGGCCCATCGGCAAGCGTTCCACGCCATTGGAAATTGACAAAAGCGTCGATTACGACCTGTGGCTGGGGCCTGCTCAGGACAAGCCAATCTTCCGCAACAAACTGCAGTACGACTGGCACTGGGACTTTAACACGGGCTCCGGTGAAATGGGCAACTGGGGCGTGCACGTGCTGGATGACCTCCGCAACAATGTCTTCCAGGACAAAGTGCGTCTGCCAGGTCGCATCTTTGGTGCCGGTGGACGCGTCGCGTGGAACGACGCGGGCGACACGCCGAATGTGCACTTCGTGTATTTTGACACTGGCAGCATTCCGACCGTCATTGCACTGACGAACCTGACGGCCGGCGGCAGCGCCAAAAAGTCGCCCGCTCATCCGGGTCCTGGCAGCGGCTACATCGCCTACTGCGAAGGCGGTCGGTTTGAAGGCCAGCGTGGTCGCGGTGCCGCGTACGACAACAACGGCAAGCTGATCAAAAAGTTCAGCGGTGGTGCGGGCAACCGACATCAGGCCAACTTTATTGAAGCCGTCCGCTCACGCAATGTGTCCAGCCTGAACACGGATGTGGAAATGGGCCACCTGTCCACCGGCTGGTGCAACCTGGCCAACATTGCCTTCCAGACGGGCACGCCGTTTGACAGAAAAGACGCGGGTCAGGTCAGCGATGAGATCTGGACCAATGTCGTGGCAGAAATGGAACAGCATCTGTCAGCGCACAACGTGAAGCTGGAGAGCGATCAGATCCAGCTGTCGCCCATGCTGACCATCGATCCGGAAACGGACATGTTTGTTGGCGACCACGCAGATGCCGCCAATAACTTCATCAAGCGGGAATACCGTGCCGGCTATGAAGTACCGGAAATCAGCTAAGACTTCAGCAAGCGCGAGACAGATGAGTCCCGACGGCCTTTGCCGCCGGGACTTTTTTATGCGCCGATTCTTTCGCCCCCCTGTTTGCGTTAAGCTGAATTCAACTTTAGCGCAAGGAGCCTCTGCATGAGACTGCAATCACTTTTGTTCTCTTTGTCTGTTTGTGTGACCATCGCCACAGACACGGCGTCCGCTCAGGATTTGCCGCCGCTGCAGCGAACCTCCACCGTCAGTTCCATCGACGGCAAACAACAGCCCGTGCTGTACTGGGCGCCGCAATCCGCCACAGAACGTCCCACCACACTGTTTGTGTTTCTGCATTCCTGGAGCAGCGATTACCGCCAGGACAATTCCAAGTGGCAGGCGGAAGCCGTGAAACGCGGCTGGATTTATCTGCACCCCAACTTTCGCGGTGTCAACAACTCGCAGAACGCGTGTGGCTCAAAACTGGCGCGGCAGGATGTGATTGATGCGGTCCGCAGGGCCAAGCAGATGTTCAACGTTGATCACGACCGCGTCTATCTGGCGGGAGTGTCCGGTGGAGGCCACATGACAATGCTGATGTCCGGACATCATGCGAACGAGTTTTCGGCTGCGTCCGCGTGGGTGGGTATCAGCGACATGCCCGAGTGGTACCACTTTCATTTGAAGGACGGGCAGCCCCAGCGATACGCGAAGATGATCCTGCAGTGCTTTGGCGGCCCACCGGGCACATCGGCGGAAATCGACGCGCAGTACAAAGATCGGTCGCCCCTGTTTCATATGCACAAAGTGGGCGACCTGCCACTGGACATTTATGCCGGCGTCAACGACGGGCATACGGGGTCTGTGCCCGTACGACATTCGTTGAGAGCCTTTAATCGACTGGCGGCCGCTCACGGCAACCCCACTGTCAGCGACGAGGAAATGGAGCAGTTGTGGACAAACCGGCGGCTCAATGCCCCCGGAAAATCCGACCGGCAGACGGACAACACACTGGGACGCGAGATCCTGCTGCGGCGCACATCCAACGGCAGTCGCGTCACCATTTTTGATGGCGGACACGAAAGCCTGCCGGTCGCTGCCTGTGACTGGTTGCAGCAGCACCGCCGCACGACGCCGCGCGTGACGACCACTCCTTAACCGGATCACGGCCCATCATCCTGCAGGTCACCTCGGCCTGGCTTGCACACTCCCGGAAGACCGGCCATAGTCTGGTCGCCGTCACCTGACGGTTCCTTCCTGAAGTTTTCCAACCTGTGCGAGAGACCTGTTCATGAAAAACGTGTGCCTTTCCCTGCTGCTTGTCGGTGCGGCAGTCACCATCACGCAGCCCGCCGCCGCCGAGCTGAAAATGAGTGCCGTGTTCGGCGATCACATGGTGCTGCAGCAAAAGCAGCCCATCAGAATCTGGGGCTGGACGAAGCCCGGCCAGGCGGTGACCGTCAGCTTTGCCGATCAGAAAAAAGCGACCACGGCCGGTGATGATGGTCGCTTTGATTTGAAACTTGATGCCGTTCCCGCCGGCGGTCCGTACACGATGACGGTGGCCGCCGACACCAGCAAAACCTTCAACGATGTGCTGGTCGGCGAAGTGTGGCTGTGTTCCGGTCAGTCCAACATGCAGTGGGCAGTCAATAGTGCCAACGACCCCGATCTGGAGTCCCTAACGGCCAAATACCCCAATCTGCGTCTGATTACGGTGCCGCAGACCGGCACGCAGGAAACGCAAACCACCTTCAACGGTCAGTGGCAGGCCTGCACACCCGAGACCGTTCGCGACTTTTCCGCCGTCGGCTACTTTTTTGGTCGGCAGCTGCACCAGACGCTCGACGTGCCGGTGGGGCTGATCGACAACGCCTGGGGCGGGTCAGCGTGTGAGGCCTGGGTGAAGCGGGATCTGCTCAGCGACGAGGGACTTTACGGTCCGCTGCTGAAACGCTGGGAAGACATCGAATCGAGCTACGACCACGAAGCCGCCATGGCGCAGTACAAACAGCGGCTGGCCAAATGGAACGAAACCAAAAAGGGCAATCGACCACGTCCGCCACGCAACCAGCTGGCCGGTCAGCATCGTCCGGCCAACCTGTACCACGGTGTGCTCAAGCCCGTGCTGGGCTACACCATCAAGGGCACCATCTGGTACCAGGGCGAATCCAATGCCTCACGCGCTTTCCAGTACCGTGACCTGTTTCCGCTGATGATTTCCAGCTGGCGGGAAGAATGGGGCCAGGGCGATTTCTCGTTCTACTGGGTGCAGCTGGCCGATTTCCGCGCGGAAAAAGGCGAGCCGGCCGACAGCGACTGGGCCGAACTGCGAGAAGCACAGACCATGGCGCTGAGTCTGCCCAACACGGGCGAAGCGGTCATCACGGACCTGGGAGAAGCCGAAGACATTCATCCCAAAAACAAACAGGATGTCGCCAAACGCCTGGCTCGCTGGGCACTCGCCCAGGACTACGGCATCGACATCGTCTACCGCAGCCCCATCTACAAATCGATGGAAGTCAAAGGCGACAAAGTGCACGTGACGTTTGATCACGTCGGCGGTGGAATGGACACCTTTGACGTACGACGCCCGGTTGGGTTTACCGTGGCCACGGCGGATGGGCCATTTGTGGCGGCCAATGCCCGCATCGTTGGCAAAGACACGATTGAAGTCTGGGCAGACGGTGTCGAAAGCCCGGCTCACGTTCGTTACGCGTGGGCCGACAATCCGATCTGCAACGTGCAGAACAAACAGGGGTTGCCGCTGACTCCGTTTCGCACGGATGAACGCAAAGGGGTGACCACAGACAACCGCTGATCAGCCAGCTGACTATCTCAACGAAAACAGCCCCGCCGGAACACATCCGGCGGGGCTGTTTCATTTCTCTGCCTGAGTGACAGGCACTCAGGGCAAGCTCAGATTAGTCGAGCAGGTCGCCCAGACCCGCGACAGACAGGCGTTCCATCACGGCGTCCAGCAGGGCTCCGACATCCGTCGTATCCTGCTCAACACTGGTGACCACTGGTGATCCCGGCAGTGAGGCGGCTGGATCCACGTCCACGGTATCGGTGCCCGATCGGCCATAAACAACCAGTGCTCCACCAAACGTGGTGTCGCCGATGACGGCCCCCGTGTCATCGCCCGCTCCGGCGTCGATCACAGTGGTGCTGTCAAAATTCGTATCGTAGAAGGCAAACAGATCGTTGCCGCCCCGCGTGAGAACGGTCGTCACACCACCCACATTCACGTTGTTGGTGTAGACTGCGTCCGTCCCATTGAGCGAGCTGATGTACAAATTGCCGACCAGTGACGTGTCCTTCACGGCAAACGTATTGTTGCCGCTGCTGGACAGCAGCGTTGCGCTGCCGCCGATGGACACGTCATCCATGACCACAAAGTCGTTGCCGGTCACAGTGCTCACCAGCACGCTGCCGCCGATCGTGACATCGTGCACGGCGATGGCGTCATCACCAATACTGAAGTACGTCAACAGGCTGCCGGGGATTTCAGACCAGGAATCAATCACCCAGTATTCCTGACCGTTGATTGTGGTGTCTCCCATCCCGGCGACCGTCACATAGCCATCACCATTGGTGTAGACACGCACGCCGTTGCCGGTGGTGTCGCCGGTGAGGATCAGGGTCGGGCCGGCGATCTGGGCGCGAACATTGCCCTGACCGGGATACTCGGTCAGCGGCGGCATCACGCCGTCTTCCTGATTGCCGAAGTCCACTCGCGTCATACTGCCATCGGTGACAGTCACCGTGGAGAATTCCGCTGGCTGTGCTTCGGTCAGCTGCGTCAGATTGGTGTAGTAAGACGCGTTCAGGTCGGCGATGTGCGTGCCCGACAGATCGTCCCGCGGGCTGCCGTTCCAGCGGAACAGCGAACCTTCCGGCGTGATGTAGTACCACTCGCCGGAACCCCACAGCCAGCGTTCGTTCAGACCGCCCCAGTTGAGGAAGTCATTCAGCGACGCGTTGAGGTTAAACTGCTGATCCAGCGTGTAGGCCAGAGCCTCAACCGCGTCTGTCGGTGACGTTTGTGTCCAGCCTTCCTGAGCCACCTCCCGCAGGGTGTAGGTGCCCGTCTCTACGGTGAATTTGTAGACGCCCGTTTCGGTAGCCGGATCGATGCTGCCGTCTTCGTTCAGGTCCAGATCACCGGTCACCTGAGAATCGACGACCGTGCCATCGGGCCCAATCAGTTCGATCGTCCAGCCGCTCAGCCAGGCTTCACCTTCGGTATGAACGCCGTCGCCGTTCAGATCGTTGAACTTGCGGCCGTAGATCATGCCCGTGGGGATTTGGGTTTCGTCAACGTCCGTCACCGTGATGGCCACATCCTGTGAGGTTGAACCGTCGAAGTTGTCCAGGACAGTCACGGTAAAGTTGTAGATGTTGTCCGCTCCGTCGTCGCCCGGCATTTCGTAGTCTGGAGCAGCGTTGAAGGTCACGACGCCGTTGCCGTCCACAGAGAACAGACCGGCATCAATGCCGGACAGTCCAAACGTCAGCGGATCATTGTCCGGGTCGGTGGCGACGACGGTGATCGCGGCCGTCTGATTTTCCGGAACGCTGGCGGCGTTGTCCGACGTAATCAGCGGATCTTCATTGGTGTCGCGAACATCGGTGACCGTAATGGCGATGTCCTGCACGGCACTGCCGTCAAAGCCATCAGTGACTGTCACCATGATGTCGTAGATATTGTCGTCACCGGTATCACCGGGAGCTTCAAAATCGGGGGCACTGAGGAAGGTCACCACGCCGCTGGCCGAGTCGATGTCGAACAGCGCGGCGTCGGCGCCGCCCGTGATGGCATAGGTCAGTGTGTCGCCGTCACCATCTGTCGCATCCACGTCGATGGCTGCCGTCTGATTTTCCGGCACACTGGCGGCCGCAGGGCTGATGATGACCGGATTCACGTTGGTATCGCGAACATCCGTGACCGTGATGGCGACGTCCTGCATGTCGGAGCCGCCCGCTCCATCACTCACTGTGACAGTCAGGTTATAAACGTTGTCGCCACCGTCGTCGCCCGGCATTTCAAAGTCGGGAGCGTTGTTGAATGTCACCACGCCGCTGTCGGCGTTAATTCCGAACAGCGCGGCATCCGGGCCACCCGTGATGGCGTATGACAGCATCTGCTCCGCATCCACATCAGACGCGTCCACATCGATGCCGAAAGTCTGATTCTCCTGCACGCTGGAGGATGCACTGGAGTTGATTACCGGATCGGTATTCTCAAAGACATCCGCCACCGTGATGGCGATGCTCTGCGTGGCCGAACCCATGTTGCCATCGGTCACTTCCACGTCAAAGTTGTAGACGTTGTCGCCACCGACATCGCCTGGCATTTCAAAATCAGGAGCCGTGTTGAACGTTACCACGCCCGTGCTGGAATCAATGCCAAACAGCGCCGCATCCGCACCACCCGTGATGGCGTAAGTCAGCGTGTCGTTGTCAGCATCCGAAGCATCCACGTCGATCGCTGAATTCTGATTCTCCGCCACCGTCATGGTGTCTGGTGAATCGATGGTCGGATCGTTATTGGGAGCCGGCGTGCTGAGCACCAGCGATGTGGACATGAAATCGAATTCCGCCGCCTCGCCGAAAACGTTGCCTGTCGCGTTGGCCGAGAAATTGACGTTCGTGCTGCCGCTGAAACCGGGGTTCACGGTGAACGTGGCAATGTACAGTTGTAGCGGTGCGGTCGAGGCCGTGTTTGGGAAGCCGTCGTTATCGGGATTCAAAAAGTCCGGCTGATCCGTATAGGCTGAGACAAGGACAGTATCCGTCGACGCATCGTTATCATCGCCTGTCACTGACTGATCGGCTTCCGGCCGGGTCGCTGTCGGAGCGACGGTCAGCTCGGAGCCGAAAATGGTGTTCAATGGCGTCTCGACAAACGTCAATGCTGTGCTGTCAAAGTGCAGATTGCCGCTGAACAGGTTGGACTTCAGAGCGGCCGGATCACCCGCGTCATCCAGTGTGGTGTAGAACACAGGAATCTGAATTGTCTCTCCCGGATTAACGGTACGGGCCGTGGCGTCGGAGGCCAGCATCTGGGAGGCCAGCAGTGTGCGGTGCTCCAGAACTTCCGCGGACAGACCACGCGGTGACTGCAGATTTCGGGCGATTCTGCGGGAATTTGGGGCGTTTGACGAGAAAAGGGATTTCAGAAAGCGAGTCATTTTCTGTTCCGGGGGATCCATGGAAACCGTGTAGAGAATAAGCCGTTTTGCAGCGTAACGTCCTCTCACAGGCAAATGCAACGTAGTTCACCCAGACTGCAAAAAACTCGTATTCGACACGATCGGCACAACCTGAACACAAGGTGGCCCAGGCCGATGGATGCGGAATTTGCTGGGTTCTGCCCGCATCTGCGGGTGGGCATGGCCGGCAGCGACCCCAGCCCCAGGGTGTCTCCCGAGGCACTCTGCGGTGCCTGAGTCGGTACCCGCCACCCTGCCGGCCCGCTAAACTGCCTCGCAGACGTTTCCCCCTCGTATCTGCTCCCTTCTCCATGACGCTGATTAACGCCTCTTTGCTGGCAGGACTGGCCCTGGCGGCTGTCCCCATCGTGCTGCATCTCATGATGCGGGCGAAGCCAAAGAAGATTGAGTTTCCCGCGCTCAAGCTGCTGCAGACTCGCCAAACGGCCAATTCCCGCCGTATGCGGGTGCGACATCTGCTGCTGCTGTTGCTGCGAGCCCTGCTAATCATCACGGCCGTTATTGTGCTGGCCCGCCCCTCGTTGCCGGCCGCTCAGTACGGCCTGCGGTGGTACGAATGGCTGATTCTGCTGTGCGTGGCGGCGGGGGCCTTCGGCCTGTATCGCTGGCGATCCCGGCAGGCCGAGCAGCAGGAGCGCGCCGCCCATGTGCTGCGTGAACGTCGTGATCGACTGCGATCTTTTGCAGCCGTCGGTGGTGTGCTGGCTGCGGCCGTGCTGGTTGGCCTGCCCTGGGGCTACCGGGTTTACGGAGAAGTGACGGCTCCCCGCAGCCCCCTGTCCCCCGATGTGCCGGTGGCAGCCGTCTTTGCCTTCGACACCAGTCTAAGCATGACCTACAAGCACGAAGGCAGCACACGTCTGGAAGTCGCCAGCGAAATGGGCAAGACGCATTTGTCGGCGCTGCCTGGAGGAAGCCTGGTGGCCGTCGCCACCTCAAAGCCGGATTCGGAGCCCCTGTTCCAGGCGGACCTGGCGGGAGTGCGTTCCCGGATCGATGACCTGCGGACCACGTCCACTCCCGTGACGATGAACCGCATCATTCGCGGCGCCATCGACGCACAGGTGGAAGATCGTCAGCAGCGCATGGAAGAAACGGGCACGACAGACCAGTTCATTCGTGAGATCTATGTCTTCTCGGATATGTCCATCGCGGCCTGGGACGAAACAGACGAGTCAGATTTAAAGAACCTGCTCACCTCCCATGACTGGCTGCGGATCTATCTGATCGATGTGAGTGTGGACAATCCCAACAACACGTCGCTGTCGGCTCTGACACTCGATCGGGAGGCCATCGTGGGCGGACAGGACGTACAGATCTCCACCACGGTGTCGGCCACACCGGCGGCCCCCACCACGGCCACGCTGGAAATCTTTATGGTCAGTGATGACGGTGACGCGGTCGCTGGAGGCAGTGTCCGCGGCACTCCGCGACAGACAGTCCAGTTTCAGGGCAGCCCGCCCGTCAAGACGTTTTCCATTATCGGCGATGCCAGCCAGCCGTTTCAGCGCGGCTATGTGAGGCTGGCGTCGCCTGACCCCATGCCGTTTGATGACACGCTGTACTTCACGTTTGGTGTCACCCCCGTGCCCCGCATTCTGCTGGTTGGAGATGGCGATCTGGATACGTGGTTTGTCAAAAACGCTCTGCAGCCGGAACTGGCCGAACGCCGAGGCACGGTGTGGTACCGCTGCAAAACAATCACCGGCGGAGCGTTCGCTCAGGAGACTCTCGCTCAATATGACGTCATCTGCCTGCACAACTGGACGCGGCCTGACCCCGATGTGTGGGTGGAACTGAACAACTACGTCAGCAATGGCGGCTCGCTGTTCCTCAGCACCGGCGGCGCCGAACAGCTGTCCGCCGCGCATTGGGGAACTCCGGAGGCGGAGGCTCTGCTGCCCGGTGTGCCACTGGTGCCTGTGCCGTTTCGCCAGGAGCCCGGTCGGCAGCTGAATCTCACGGCCGACAGCCACCCGGTCTGCAGGGCATTTGCTGACGATCCGGAAGCTCTCACCGCACTGTCGCAGGCCCTGTTTGATAAATGCTGGACGTTTGATGTGGCCGCGGACACGCGGGTCCTGATGAGCTACAACGATCGCTTTCGTCGTCCGGCTTTGCTGGAACGCAGCGTCGGCTCCGGACGCGTGCTGATGTTTTCTTCAGCGATGGACAACAACGGCCCCACCTCCCGACTGTGGAATGAATCGTTCATCAACAACTGGGTGTTCCTGATGTTTCTTGATCAGACCATGCAGTACCTGACGGGAGTGTCCGAGATCAAACGCAACTTCACCGTGGGCGACCCGATCGAATTGAGCGTACCAGCCGGGAAACGTTTCAGTAATTATCTGCTGAAGCGTCCGGGCCTGCGTCAGACGCCGGGCAGGTTTGGCATCGACGAACAGTCCATCCTGCTGACCGACATCGACCAGGCCGGACACTACGAACTGCGTTCGGCCGACGAGGACGTGGCCTTCACGATGGAATTTGCCGCCAACGAAATCGATGGCGAAAGTGAGTTGCTGGTCATCACCGACGAGGAACTGAAAGCGGTGCTGGGCGAAGAGCGTTTCTCGCGCGTTGAAGATCCGGAGCAGCTCGACCGCGCGGTCAATCTGGGACGCATCGGCATCGAAGTGTTCCCCGTGCTGATGGGGCTGCTGATCATCCTGTTCTGCCTGGAACACCTGATGGCCAATTACTTTTACGACGATGAGCCTGAACCGGAATCCGGCCGTTCATTGGCCACTCCGTAACGCTCACGACACGTTGGTGACCGCCAGCCGGTGGCCTCCCTACTGTGGTGAGGGCGGGGTCGCAGGCACAACAGACGAAGCCTGGCCTGATCCCGATTCGGCGGTCTCAGTCTGTGGAACAACGGCAGCGTTCGCAGCGGACCCGACACTGCCGCCGCCCACTCCCGGATTGCCGGCTGGCTGAAACACGGCTCCACCGGGACGAAATCCCATCAGCGAATAGTCAAACCACCGCGTGTTGCCCGCGTCGCGTCGGAGTTGCTCAATCAACAGCGGCATGCCGTCGGTCGCACGGCGACGCAATCCCGCCTGCGTGTCTCCGTGAGACAGCAAAATGATGACCAGCGGCTTCGGTTCGGCAAACGCCTTGCTGGCGGCAAACGCCCGCGAGACGAATTCCTCCACAGACGCAAAACCGACCGTGCGCTGGCGTTCGCCGTCAGAAAACTGCGCCTGTCCGTTGTCCTGCAGATGCAGTTCCCAGATAGAAACGTGCTTTTCCATTTCGTCATACCGCAGCATAAAACGAAACAGCTCTTGACCGCGCGAGGGCATCAGTTTGCGCAACTGCTGGGCCGCATTTTGCAGTTCAGCCGCGTCTTTGCCCTGCCCGCCTGTCTTCAGTTTCAACACCTGCTCCATCACAGCGCCTGGCAGATTCAGGGCCTGGGCCAGCGCGCTGCCGGCCTGCTGATGCTGTTTCAATATACTTTTGTAGTTCTCTGAGTATCGCTCACGCGTCGCCGACAGCTGCCCCGTCTGACTGGCATACTGCGCTTCCAGTTCGTCGCGGCGCTGATTGAACTGCTCAGTCAGTTGAGTTTTCTGATCGTCAAACTGCTGCTGTGCCGTTTTGGCCGTCTGCCGCACTTCCATGTACTGGGCAAAGATCACAATCAACAACAGGTCGAGCAGAGGTGTCAGCTGAAACGTCAGACGCCGGCGAGCCATCATGACAGCCGCTCCCGACGAGCGCTCACCGGTGTCGTCTCCACCAGTGCATCGCGGTTGACGTCGCGGTTGGCGCCGCGGTTTGCGCCGCCGTCCTCGCGTTCCGTGCTGGCAATCACGGTCATCGCCAGTTCGCGTTTGGCTTTGGCCACCATATCACGCACGTGGGAGCGACATTGAGTCAGTCGCTCAAAGCGGGTCTCCAGCAGACTGTTGATGAACATCAGCACAATGGCGGCCGCCAGTCCGCAGAAGGTCGACCAGATGGCATCGCCAAATCGCGCCACGATACTGCTCATCGTTGCCGCCGCATCTGCGGCCGCTTCCGGTGACTGCATGGCTGAGCCAATGGCCAGAATCGTGCCCAGCACGCCAGCCAGCGGATAGGCTTCAATCATCGTGCGCGCCACGTTCCCGGCCGTTTCAAACGACAGCGAATTCAGATAGCTGCGGCGCTCATCCAGTATGTGCATGCGGTTCAGGCACTCGGCCCGATCGGCCACGCGGGAGGGATCATTCACCACATCGGTGATGTCTTCCACGAAGGCATCAATCTGACTGGTGAGTGGCGCACTGCGTCCCAGCACACTGCGATGCTTCAGCCCGCGGGTGAAGTCATCCAGACAGCCGGCAATCACAGACAGGTCACGTCGATACCAGATGCTCAGCACAAAGAAGATAAACAGGTGAAACAGCGCGGCACCGACAATCACCGTGCCCGTCAGACTCGACAGATACTTCAGCCAGGGCCCCAGTGATTCCGCGTCAATTCCAGGCATAATGTCAGCTCTAAGTTCGACTGTGTCAGCCACAGCCGCAAAACAGAAAATGGCACCGCTGACTTAAGATACGTCTGTTGCGGAAATACCGGCCAGATCAGAACGCACAATTCAGCCCAACGGATCAAAATCGCTTTGGGCGGAGTGGTCGGCCTGCGGGAACTCTGGAAAAACGCAGCGTTTTGCCCCGCAGCAGGGAGGCCGTCCGTTGCCCCTGCGCTAAGGATCGCCCTGTGCAGAGCCTGCCACTGCTGCCCTTCTTTCGGCCATTTCTGCCGCTGCGTTCGCCCGTTCTTCCGCAGCAATCGTTACGACCGTCAAAGTCGAACGTGGCACAAGCCGTCCTGTCGGAACAAACCGGCATATCTTGCGGGGGGAGCGGACAACGATCGGCAATTCTCGCAGAATCTCGTCGCGTCCAGCCGAACTAGTCTTCTAGACTCAAACGCAACGGACGGATGGCGTCCGATGGACCGCAGCGTTTAGAGAATGTCTGGCACGGCTTGCCCTTGCCATCTGTGACTGTAACGGATGGCATGAAGGGGATGGGCGGCGATCATTCAAGAAGAAAGATTGACCGAGGTTTTGAGATGCTCGTACTTAGTCGAAAAAAAGATGAGAAGATTGTAATTGGCGACTCCATCACGTTGATGGTTATCGAAATCCGCGGCGACAAAGTTCGCCTGGGTATCGATGCTCCCCGGGACGTTACCGTCCACCGTGAGGAAATCTATGACGCCATCAAACGAGAGTCTTCAGAACAGCCCCGGGTAGACTAACACTGCCATCCGTTAGCTGTGCCGACAGACATTAAGTCGCCTTTCATCACGTCACCGCCCCGGCTGTGCTTTGATGAAAGGCGACTTTTTATGCGCCCTGCCGGATCAGTCACATCGCGGGAATCACCGGGCCAGTTTTTCCACGGGCGTCTTGCTGTGGGCACCGGCCACCTCTTTCACCAGTTTGGGCACCGCATAGCCTGGCAGCCGCTCCGCCATGGCGTCGACCAGTTGCAGACCGAGGTCCGAGTCGGTTTCAAAATGCGCCGCGCCCGTCACACGGTCCAGTTGATGCAGGTAGTAGGGCATCACACCGATGTTGATCAGATTCTCTGACAGCTCCACCTGGGCATCGACCGTATCGTTGATGCCGGCGAGCAACACTGCCTGATTGAGCGTGACCACGCCGGACCTCACCAGCCGCTGCAGTGCTTCACGACAGTCCGCCTGAATCTCCTGACCGTGATTGGCGTGCACCACCATGATGGGTTGCACACGCAGTGACAGCAGACAGGCCAGCAGTTCATCGGTCACCCGCGCGGGCAGGACAATGGGCAGTCGAGTGTGAAAGCGAATCCGCTGCACGTGCGCAATGCCGTCGATGGCACGGCACAGCTCACCCAGCCGATCATCCGTCAGGGTCAGGGGATCGCCCCCGCTGAGGATCACTTCCGAGATGTCTGTCGACGCGGCGATGTAGTCGAGCGCCGGCTGCCAGTCCGCCAGACGTTTGGGCTCGGCATGATACGGGTAGTTGCGTCGAAAGCAGTATCGGCAGTGAACCGCACAGGCGCCGGTCGTGATCAGCAGCACACGTCCCTGATATTTGTGCAGCACGCCTTGCGCCGCGCGGGCCGCCGCATCACCGACAGGGTCGCTGACAAATCCGTCCACCACAGCCTGTTCCGCGGGATCAGGCAGCACCTGCCGCAACAGCGGATCACACGCGTCGCCGGGCACCATCCGCCGCACAAAACTCTCCGGGACCAGCGTGCCAAAGGCATCGGCCGCATGGCCCCCATTTTTCTCTGTGGCAGACAGCGCCACCAGTTGCGGGTGGCCTGCCAGCCCCAGCCGCTGCAGCAGAGTGTCCCGAGAGCGAATAGCGGTCGCCAGTTGCCGCTGCCAGCGTTCGGGCTCGGTCGTTCCGACGCCTGCCAGGGTGCCTGCCGGGTGAGCTGACTCGGGGGCTGCAGATTGCGTGGCAGGCTGGACGGCAGCCTGGGTTGTGGCCCGGGCGGCAGAATTCACGGCCGCAGTATTTGACGCGGGGGATGTCGGAACAGACGACATCTCGATTCACTCACAAAAAAAGTCTGTTATTATCCGCCGACTTAGCAGAGCCGCAGGAGCGCGGCCGTCGTTTGATTCGAACATATCAGAAGTAAAGAAGACCACAATGGCTTTACCCATTGAGAAGCACAAGAAGGGCGGCAAAGTTCTCGTCAACGATGAGCCTTACGAAATCGTCCAGATCGACTTTGTCAAACCCGGCAAAGGTCAGGCTCTTTACAAGACAAAGCTCCGCAGCCTGCTGCGTGGCGGCATCCTCGATCGCACCTTCCGCAGCGGTGACAGCCTGGAAGAAGCGGACGTGCATCGCAGCGACGGCTCCTATTCTTACCGCGACGGCGACAGCTTTTACTTTCTGGATAACGACTCCTTCGAACAGTACGGTCTGGAAGCCAGCGTATGCGGCGACCAGATGCGTTTTCTGATGGAAGGCACGGGCGTGCAGCTGCTGTTTTACAACGGCCAGTTGCTGTCCATCACGCCACCTCAGCAGATTGTCCAGGAGATCACTTACACTGAGCCAGCCGCCAAAGGTGACACGGCCACCAACGTCACCAAGGCCGCCACGCTGGAATGCGGCGCTGACGTGCAGGTGCCCGCCTTCATTAAAGTGGGCGACAAAGTAAAGATCGACGTCGAAACCGGCAACTACCTGGAACGCGTGGCCAGCTAGACGCGTGGCCAGCTAGACGCGCGGCCAGCTAGACGCGCGGCCAACAGACCGCGGCCCAACAGGCGGGGTCAGGGCGGTTCGGCAGAACGTCCCTCGAGCCCCAGTGATGCTGTTCTCACACGCTTCACGGATTCACTCAATCCGTGAAGCGTTTTTCTATACCAGCCCGACCGCAAGGCGCCCCGGCTTTCTGGGCGACTATTCCAGAGGACGAGATTCAAACTCGCACAGACGGCGCAAGCGCCTAAACCCCAGTGCCGAGCGACGGCGGTCGCCCGCCACTGGCAGCAGGCTTGCAAAACGGTCAGCGGCCACCGACAACTCGGTTTTCCGATCTTTCAGGTGCCCCGGTCATGAACCCGTTTGTTTCCCGACTGTCTCATTTCACCGTCAACCACCGGTGGCTGCCATCGCTGCTGCTGCTGTTGATCACGGTGGTGACGGTGATCGGCCACATCAATCCCAACATCATTCTCGACCTGTTCGAAGAAGAAACCGTCGCGGATGTTGCTGGCGGAGGCAGCGACTTCGATCCTCTGCCCGACGTGGATCCAGTCAGTCTGTCAAACTCCGATGCGGTCATCGTGGTCAAGGGCGACAACTTCTTCACGCCCCGCGCGGCGGCCGCCATTCGCCAGGTGGTGGCCGATCTGGAAGACCTGCCCCAGGTACGCAGCGTGCTGTGGCTGGATCGCGTCCCCGTGCTCAACATTTTCGGACTGCAGCAGTCCCTCCTGCCGTCGGAAAAAGCGGCCCAGGCACGATTCGATGCGGCGCGTGAAAAGGCACTGCAGCATCCACTGACCGGCGGCCAACTGCTTAGCCACGACACCAAAACCCTACTGCTGCTGGTGAATCTGGAATTACTGCAGGTGCAGTCCGATGAAGCCGCCACCTCCATGCTGGGAGAAGTGGCCCGCGCCTCGGCGGCCGAATTTGACGACGTCCCGCTGGAGTTTCTGGTCACCGGACGCGTGCCGGCCACCATCGCGGCCATCTCCCGCCACGAATCCAACCAGCTGAAATACCAGCTGATTGGCTATGGCATGATTTTCATCATGACCATCGTGCTGTTTCGTGGCATTCGAGCCGTGATCATCGTGGCACTCGCGCCTGTGCTGGGTGTGTTCTGGACACTGGGCGCCATTCGTTATCTGGGCTTTCAGCAGAACCCTCTCATCGACGTCATCCTGCCTGTGCTGGTCAGCCTGGTGGGCCTGACCGACGGCGTGCATCTGATGGTGCAGATTCGCAAGCTGCGTGCTTCCGGCCTGCCCGAGCGCCAGGCCGCCGGCACCGGTCTGCAGCAGGTCGGTATGGCCTGCTTTCTCACCTCACTGACCACGGCCATCGGCTTCGGTTCGCTGATGCTGGCAGAGTCACAGTGGGTGCAGGAGTTTGGCAAGTGTGCTGTGATCGGCGTGATCCTCACGTTCATCTCCGTCGTCACCGTCATCCCGCTGGCGTGCTCCACGTGGCTGGGTCGCAGGGTGCATGTTGGCCACGAGAACAGTCTGATCGATCGTAACCTCGCCCGCATCAGTCATGTCATTGACGCCGTGCTGAAGCGTTCTAAGACGATGTGTGCATTGAGTATCCTTTGCACGCTGACGCTGTTTGGCATTTCGATGACGCTCACCCCCGACCAGCGGCAGTCCAACGATCTGCCCGATGGCGCCGAAGCCACACTGGCCCTGCAGCACATGGACACCGCGTTTGGCGGTCTGGAGTTTGGCGAAGTCCGCGTCAGCTGGGACTCATCCATTGCGGCAGACTCCGGCGACATCCTCACCGTTGTGACCGAGGTTGACGAGTTACTCCGCAGCGAAGAACTGATCGCCAGTCCGCTGTCGATCCGCAACCTGATTGACGCTCAGCCGGGCAGCGGTCCACCGGGCATTCGCATGTCAATGCTGGAACTGCTGCCGCCACCACTGAAGCGAGCCTTCTTTACACCGGAACGTCGCACTGCCAAAGTCACGTTTCGCGTGCAGGATCTGGGCATCGCCAGATATGGACCGGTGTTCGAACGGATTGAAACAGCCATCGCTGAAATCGGCAGCCAACATGAGGGCTTCTCACTGGCCCTGCGTGGATCGGCCGTGTGGCGGTGGGAGAATCTTTATCAGATCGTGGTGGACCTGGCGTACAGTCTGGGGTCGGCGTCGGTGATTATTTTTGTGGTACTGACCGTGGTGTACCGCTCACTGCGAATCGGCCTGATCTCCATCATCCCCAATCTGTTCCCACTGGTCTTTACGGGAGCCTATCTGGCGATGGCCGGATACAACCTGGAGATTGTGATGGTGTGCAACTTCACCATCTGCCTGGGCATCGCCGTCGACGACACCATTCATTTTCTCACCCGCTATATCGAAGAAAAACAGACCGCCCCTGACGAAGACACGGCCATTCGCAACGCCTTCACAGGTGTCGGCACGGCCCTCATTATGACGACCACCGTGCTGGTGGTGGGCTTCAGCGTGGTCACCTTCAGCGAATCCCGCGACCATCGCATCTTTGCCACGATGGGAGCCCTCACCATCGCCGCCGCCCTGCTTGGCGACCTCGTCTTTCTGCCGGCTTTGCTGCGACGCTTCGCCAGCAAGACGGGTGAAAACGCGCCCACTGATGCAGCTCAGTCAGACATTGATGCCCACACTCCATCCGTGGCATCGGTCGATTCAACGTCCTGAATTCAGTCGCTAGACTTCGCCACACACTCTGCCACGATCTTCGCCCGACACGGCACCGATCGTCTGCGATCACCACACAGGAACTCACACATGGCAACTTCACTCACCTGGCTTGGCCACTCCACCTTTCAGATTGTCACCGGCGGCAAGACGGTGCTCATCGATCCGTTCTTCACCGGCAACCCCGCCGCTACGGTAAGTGCGGATGAGGTGACAGCCGACGTCATCATCGTCACACATGGCCACGCGGACCACGTGGGCGACACCGTCGACATTGCCAAACGCACGGGTGCGCTGGTGATTTCCAATTTCGAAATCATCGACTGGATGCAGAAGCAGGGACTGACCAACGTGCACCCCATGCACATCGGCGGCAGCCACAAATTCGATTTCGCCACTGTCAAACTGACCATCGCCCATCACGGTTCGATGCTGCCCGACGGCAGTAACGGCGGCAGCCCGACAGGCATTATTCTGACCACCGACGCCGGCAAGCTGTACTTCGCCGGAGACACGGGCCTGTTTTATGACATGAAACTCATTGGTGAAGAAGGCCTGTCTCTGGCCGCCCTGCCCATCGGTAACAACTTCACCATGGGGCCGGAAGACTCCCTGCGGGCCATCAAACTGCTGGAGCCCACATGGGTGCTGCCGATGCATTACAACACGTGGCCTTTGATTGAGCAGGATATCAACGCCTGGTCAGAGCAGGTGGCCGCCCAAACATCCGCCAAACCCGTGATCCCCACTTTGGGCGAAGCCATGGAACTGGGCCAGTAGTCACACTTTGTAGAGCACGGTTATGAAATCACTCACCAAAGAGCTGTGGATGGACATTCCCCAGCGGCGCATGATTGTCTCGCTGCACGAGCAGGTGGAAGACCTTGTCCGAGAAAGCGGCGTGCAGGACGGCATGGTGCTGGTCAACGCGATGCACATCACGGCCAGTGTGTTCATCAACGACAACGAATCCGGCCTGCATGCGGACTACGAACGCTGGCTGGAAGGTCTGGCACCATTTGATCCAGGTACTGATCCGGGCAGCGGCGGTTATCTGCACAATCGCACGGGCGAAGACAACGCCGACGCTCATCACAAACGCCAGGTGATGGGCCGCGAAGTCGTTGTCGCCATCACGGACGGCAAACTGCACCTGGGCCCCTGGGAACACATCTTCTACTACGAATTCGACGGCCGCCGCCGCAAACGCGTGCTCGTCAAAATCATCGGCGAGTAAGCTGACTTCAGGCGCCCCACTGCGATTCCCTCAGCAGCCTGCCTGCCGCGCGACGGGTTGAAAGACACGAGGGGCCTTGCTTGTTCCAGCCCAGTGCCCCAATATCGAACGCTTGCAGGGGGAAGAAGTGTAAGGCACGCTGAGGTCACAAAGCCCGAAGCCATCGGTGCCACCCAACTCTGGCGGCACAGCCGGCGTACCAGGCTTGTCGGACCATGAAACCAGAAATCCATAACGGCCTGGAATCCAACGGCCGCATGTTTTGGCGTGCTGACTGATCGAGTCGTTTTGTGTGCAGCTGGAAGTGGGTGGGCAGCACCGATGGCATTCCTTGAACTCGCACCCTCAGCACGGCACACCTACCGTTCGACGTATTGCAGCCACAGGCACGTCACGAATCTGAGAAACGTGGAACGCGAGGAGAATTGTACGTCCAGCGTTTGACCGGAAGGAGACGTCTTGCCAACCAATCGAAGGCAGTCTTCTCCACCAGAGTCTGGTCCATACAGCTGTGTGACAACATCTGCGCATTCAGCAAAGACTCTGCCCGCACTGTCGCTGCGCACGGCAGAGAGCTCTCTTGCGAGCGTCCGGGTGTCAACACGCAGTTCGAGGCACCCTGCAGGACGAGAAGGTGCCTGTTCGCGATTCTCAATCGTGGCCAGCATCAAGCCAGAGTCCGGTTGACTGCACCACCCAAGCCAAAGAATGTCGTCGAATCTGCGAAACCGCCAGTTGGGAGCGAGGTTCAAGCTGGCCACACACTCAGCCAGTCGTTCCACGTTGTCGGATCGAATTCCCGTCAGCAGGCCAAACCCCTGCTCATCACTCATCGATCTGACGCAGATCTCAGCCGAATTCAGTTGCGAGATTGCCCCAACGACATGCCTCACTGATTCGTCGCTGAGCATCGGCAGCAGTGATCTTAGGTAACCGCGAAACGCGTCATTCGTTTTCAGAGCGATCCACAATCGGACTCCTGCCCGGGATGCAAGAACATCGTCGAAATGACAGCGACTCTTTTCTGCGAGAGGCAGTTCACCAAAGTGTCCCAGCTCAGTAACCTGAATCTCCCCGGTGAATTCATCGACTCGTTCTGTGGAATGCACGTTGCCCCGCACTCCTGCAAGTCCGAGGAACAACCCCTGTTCAATTTTCAGCCTCGCGGCCTCCCAGTGGTATCGGAACAGCCATTGCGCGTCGCTTTCCCGGTCGCGTCTTTGCTGAGCCACAGCAACACCGGCAGAGATCATGGCTGTCAGCCGGCCAAGCATCACCTCAGGCAGTTTTCTACCATCCACCTGAATCCAGGCAGACGTGCCGCCCGATGGCCGTGGCGTGCTTTGTAGCTTGCTGGTCAGGATGGAGGAGCCTGAGGAATGGTAAAGGATCTCATTCGCCAGCCGGTAGTGGTGCCGGAACAGAGGCCGCTCACTTTCAACTTTATCAAGTACCATGCGGCCGTCCTTTTTGACAAACCCAGATGTCATTGGGTGAAAAGCGTGCACCCAGTGGCCTTGCCCCGGGGTTGTCACCTTCCAGACACCTGATTCGTTGTCGAGCGGCTCATTCAGCAGTTCCAGAACAGTCTCCTGATCTCCAATTCTTACAAAGGAGGCGGTCTGGGGCCGCCTTCTGCCGTTTCCCCACGAGACCGCAAGACCTCGTACCGGCTCTTCCTCCGCGGCGAATCGCGACGACTCCTGAAGTTTTCCGATGACAGACTTCGTCCACTTTTCACCACGTCCCAACACAGAGGCTGTGGTGTTCCAGTAAGTGATCAGGTCGGCATCAGCCACGCCTGAATACCCTGCCTGACCATACATCGTGCCAGTAGATTCATTGGATATAGCCAGCAGGGCAAGCATCAGGGCAATCATTGTGCACTCCAACTCTGGATCTTCATGAGCTCGGCCCGCCAAATTTCCTGTTGGTCCTGACTCATCGCCTGAAACGTTTTTTGTGCTTCCGTCGCGGCAGATGCCTGCAGTTGACGCAGTCTGCCGGCTGGCGCCAGCTGGCTGGCCACCCGATCAAAACGCTGGAACGCCTTGTCCTTCAGTCCTGCGCGCTCAGCTTTGATTGATGGCATCAGGCTGGCGATAAGCACGCAGCATCTCAGCCGGTCCGTCGGAGATTCAATCGCTGAAAAGTCCAGCGGCTTGGTGATGTCGCCACCAAGACTGAGTCTCAACAGTGCGAACGCCGTGACGGTCGACGCCCGACAGTTGAGCAGGCCGTCCAGTTTTTCACTCCAGCTCAGTTTCGCCATTTCCTCAGCGGCGACATCGACCACCGTATCAAATATCTGCTGATCTCCCGACCAGGCGGCCCGTTTGATGAGCTCCATGGCGATTTCAGGGAGGTAGGCGCGCATCCCATTGGTTGATGCTGTATTCAAATACGCCTGTGTCAATTCTCGGATCGAACTGTGATCCCATGACAAAATGGCTGCGGTGACCAGCATGCTGTTGGCGGCAATCCTGGTGTCCGGAGCACTTTCGGTCTCTGCCAGGCGCTGCAGTTCAGCCAGCAACTGTTTCGCTTCCGGTGACGCGAAACGTTCGCTCCAATACGTTGAGAATCGGCTTCGCAATCTGCGGGTCATGAATTTTAGTTCCTCCAGGTGTTCTTCATTGAGGGGCGGCCATATCTCATCGGTGAGAGCCCAGTCGATGAGGATTGCTGATTGAATGTTCTCAATCCTCGCAGTTGGCGACTGGCTACTGACTGCGATGGACTTTGGCAGGGAATTTTTAATTTTCGGATTAGTTTCATAGTCGACAACGACCTGCCTCCCGCCGTTCCGGTGCGATACTTTGACATGCCTGATATTTGATGTCACACCCGCCTCGCGCAATTGCGACTTAAAATATTTGTCGGCAGGAATGCTGTATTCGTGGGCGGGAAGACTGGCATTCAGACGTTTCAGCAGACCGTCCTGATATTCGTAAGCCGACGTGAACGGTGGTGCGCCTTTTGTTGACCGCCAGGAGGTTGACACGACCCGATCCTCCAAGAACGTGGCGACGTGATCCTGTCCGAGGCGCGATTTTGGATACCGTCGACGCCCCTGTTCCACGACAAACTGACCGGGGAGTGCGTGCTCCCAATGCTTAAACCCGCGAGGTGTTTCCGCGAGCAATGCCTGGGAGTAGTTAAAGTTGCCGAACGCAAAGGGGCGGACAGTGTTTCCATCTGTTTTTGAGTACGCAAATCCGCTCAGTTTTTCATAGATCCCGCAGGTATCCGCGGCACGATCCCAATCACCCATAAAGCTCTGGGCGACCCCAGGGTACAGCGAAACAGTAAACTCCGGTTCTGACCAGAGGACAACAAACTGCACGCGATCAGGACGTACAAGATACCGGACGTAACTGCACCTGGCATCACCGGTCCCGATGACGCGAGTGCAGACCAGATAATCAGCGCGGATCGCCTTTTCGACGTTGTTCGCCTGATTCAGACCGGACAAGAATTTCACAGCGGGTTGCCCATGGGCGACCGCGGGCAGCCCGATCATCAGCCAAACCATCAACCACACAGCAGCAAGTCGATTATTCATGCGGGTACACCACAGGACCTTTCCCTTCCATCTGTTGACGAATTAACTCGCCAGGCACCCACAGAAAATCCAGAGCTTCTTTCTGGGCCGAAGCTCGCTCGAATCGAGTCTGCCCCACCTGACTGGCGATTTCGTCCGCCGGATCGGGAGCAACAGTCGGTGGAGTGGAGGGAGCCACAGGTTCGAAAGCAATAAGAAAGCCCGCGCTCGCAATGACGAACGCGGTTCCTAGAACGAGACGTACGGGGTAATTCACTATTTCGCGATCTCTACGGGGTTACTGTGCCTGTGCCATCAACTGCCGTGGGGACTGGGCCAATCTGCATATCGGCTGTCGCCAGTGCAGATGCACTGCCGGCGGCAGTATTGCTGTACACATTCAGGTTGGTATCAACACTTGCGATCACGCTCCAAGAGTAAGAAATTGTGCCTGCACTGTTAACTGTCACAGCGGGTATTTCCTCATGTGCTGTCGCAGTTGAACTCGCTGAGTATGAATACACACTTCCTGTCTGGGCGGTGGAAGGTGTGAACTGAATGTCCACTCCCCAGATCTTCCATTTGTTAGGTCCGCTTACCAGTCCAATTCCTACACGGCTGATGGAGCTGTCTTCCAACTGGTTATCTGCCCAACCGGTGACTGACATACCAATGTCTTCCGATACAGACAGTGGGGGCGCTGCGACATAGCCAGCCCCGAACGAAGCCGTCGACGATGAATTGGATGGGTCGGCAAAAAATCCTAAATCGAATCCCGTAGACCCAGAGCAACTCAGACTCCACGTAATGGACATCGACCCCCCAAAATCCGTTGGTTGAACAGTCAAAGGATCCCCTTCCCACGCCCACTGTTCTTGAAAGTGTCCTTGAGAGACAGCCTGCAGAGCCAAGCTGTCAGAGTTGAACCCAGACTCGGAAATGTTGCCCTGACAACTTGCGCTGACCTGATGACCGCTCGCGGCGTACTGCAGGTTGCCATCTCCGGCAGATCGGTTTTCGTCAAATGGTCCAGTCCCATCTGAGGCTGGGCGGACCCCCTCCCATGAGTAAGAGCCCGGGTTGACCGTCACTTGGTAGGTGTAAGAGGGGTAGCCGTCTGGAGTGCTATGAACCCAACTGCCTGAGGGACTTCCACCCGGACCACCCGGACCTCCCGGTGGCTGCGCTTGGATGACGCCTGCAATCATGATTGGCAACGAAAAGCTCAGATACTTCAGCAACATAAGGTAATTCTTCTTCGTTCAAGATTCAAGTCGCACTACGGGGTGATCAATCTACCCCCTCAAGTGTTGCATGGTATGGGGAGCTACGGCAATGTATAGAGCTCGTCTTGTTCCTTCTCCAGATATTCACGTTTTGAACGTTTTCCGTGTGCGGCAACCTGAGCTCAGCTGAGCTGCAGACGAACATCTGCGTCGCATTAGACCTGAAATATGTATTTTACGCCTGATTTGCTGAATGGGTGGACAGCGAAGGACCGCGTGTGAGCGTGAATGTTCTGAGCGTTTTGCCGACTCGACAGGTAGTCAGCAGC
This sequence comes from Planctomycetaceae bacterium, assembly GCA_024742875.1. Taxonomy (GTDB): domain Bacteria; phylum Planctomycetota; class Planctomycetia; order Planctomycetales; family Planctomycetaceae; genus Fuerstiella. The sequence goes on from JANSXP010000029.1 coordinate 82,387, forward strand.
AATCAAAGCGAATCTGGGAGATCTACGACGTTGTGAGCTGGAGCTGGGTGGCGCCGATGGCTTGTCTAGTAATGAGCGATGCCGGCAACAACGACTGGACAACAGTCCTGGACAGCATCGGTCGCGCCAAAAGCTACACCTCGCCCAGCGGTCTGACGACATCCTACACCTATAGCGAAGCCAACAGCACGGCCATCCCGGGCCACTACGGCACTGCGGTCACAGTCACAACACCTCGTGGGTCGCAGCACATCTCTATGCTGAATGCCTATGGCGCTCCGCTGGCCACAAAAGTGCAGGATCCTGATGGCACGGTCGGCCCACTGTCAGCTTCTGTGATGTCTTACGTTTACAACGAAGCGGGTCTGCCCACACAGCAGCAGGAAACCAGGGCCAAGCCACCGGTGCCACCCAACTCTAGCTGCAAGACGTCATGGATTTCCCTGATTCGCGTTGATTGCTGCTGACATCCTGTCGAAGAACGCGCCGAACGAAGGCAAGCCACCGGTGCCACCCATCTGTAGCTGCCATACGTCATGGATTTCCCTGATTCGCTTTGATTGCGGCTGACTTCCTGTCGAAGAACGTGCCGCACAGTTCTATCCTCAACAAGCGGGCCATTTCGATGAGAAGGCCCGATATGCCCCGAACTCAGCGACAACAGGTTTGCCCTCACGACGAAATCAGCATCGTCCATTGCATCAATCGATGCGTCAGACGTGGATTCCTGTGCGGCAAAGATCCTGTCAGCGGTACCGACTTTGAGTATCGAAGACAGTGGATTCGCAACCGATTCGAATTTCTGGCCGGCATCATGGGCATCGAAGTCCTCGGCTTCGCCGTGATGTCCAATCACTTCCACATCATCCTGCGAAACCGCCCAGACGTCGTAGACTCGTGGTCAAAT
>JANSXP010000007.1 GCA_024742875.1 Planctomycetaceae bacterium
AAGGTGCCTGCTGTCCGCGGGGATGTTTCACTGGACGTGAGGGGACTGACGCGTGGTGGTGTCGTGCGGGATGTCAGTTTTGCGATTCGCCGGGGTGAGGTCCTGGGGATCACCGGGCTGGTTGGTTCGGGCCGTACCGAACTGGTGCGCCTGATCTTTGGAGCTGATGCGGCGGACGCAGGTGAGATCTGGCTCAATGGACGGCGACTGAACGTCAGCCGTCCGGCTGACGCGATCGCGGCCGGCATCTGTCTGCTCACGGAAGATCGCAAACATCAGGGACTGGTGCTGGCCCACAGCGTGCGTGAGAACTTTGGCCTGCCCAATCTGGCCCGGTTTTCACGCGGCGGTTTTGTTGATCAGCAGCAGGAGCGGCGGGCGTTTGCGGATTACGTGGATCGTCTGCGGATTCGCATTCCCCATCAGGAACAGGCAGCCGGCAACCTTTCCGGCGGCAATCAGCAGAAAGTGGTCCTCGCCAAATGGCTGCAGCAGAACGCGGATGTGCTCATCTTTGATGAACCCACGCGGGGAATTGACGTGGGGGCCAAACAGGAAATCTATCAGTTGATGAATGAACTGGCTGCCGATGGCAGGTCAATCATCATGATCAGTTCTGAACTGCCCGAGGTGATTGGGATGAGTGATCGGATTCTGGTGATGCACGAAGGACGCGTGTCGGGTGAAATCGTGGACGTCGGCAGCACGTCACAGCAGCAGATCATGGAGCTGGCGATCGCATAAGCATCCCCACAGGACGCAACGATACATGGCACACACGTCGACAACAGAGAATTCGGGTCCCGGCGGGCGGGACAGCACCACATCTGACGGTCGCCCCGACAGAGTATTCGGCAGGCTGTTGAATGACTATGGCATGCTGCTGGTGCTGGGAATCCTCGTGGCCATCCTGAGCCTGCTGACGCTGGAGCAGCAGGTGCCGGCCGGTGCGGAAGCCGGCCGCCGTGTGGCTGCTGCCATCACGGCGTCGCGCGAATCCGTGGGAACCGCCCTGGTGATTGCCGAAACCACGAGTATCGATCAGGAATTTGTCAAAGCGGCCACGGAATCGCTCGATGCCGCGGGCTGGAAAGTGTCGGCCTCCGTCACCGGCACGCCGGCTGACGGCCGCCGTGCCATCGAGGCCGAACTTGACGGCGGCGGTGTGATCGACGCGATCGCTGTGACCGGTGATGCGGCCGGCTGGACCATTTATGAACGCTTTAAGCAGGTGGGTCGCGAGAAGTGCTTCAGTCCTGTGCCGTACACGTGGCCCACATTCGCCAAACTGGAGAATTTGCTGAGTGTGGCCAATCAGACAGCCATCTATGCGATCCTCGCCATTGGCATGACCATGGTGATTGTGACGGCCGGTATCGATTTGAGCGTGGGATCACTGGTGGCTCTGTCGTCAGTGGTGGCAGCGATGGTCATTCGCGGCAGTGGCGGGCAGGAGGCGTCTGCCATCATGGTGGTGGTTGGCTCGCTGGGCGGCATTCTCGTCTGCGGCGGCGCGGGACTGTTCAACGGAGTGATGGTGACTCGTTTTGGCATTCCTCCTTTCATCATCACGCTCTCGATGATGATGATCGCCCGCGGGCTGGCGCGGCGTCTGTCCGGTGAACTGTCCATTCAGGAGCTGCCGCCGGCATGGTCCACGCTGGGTTCCGGGACCATGCTGGGCGTGCCCAATCCGGTGATTTTGATGATTGTGCTGTACCTGCTGGCACACGCGCTGATGACCCGCACGATGTTTGGTCGTTATGTGTACGCGGTGGGAGGCAATGAAGAGGCCGCGCGTCTGTCCGGTGTCCCCGTCACGAAGGTGAAGCTGCTCGTGTACACGCTGTGCGGCGTACTGGCGGGTTTGGGGGGTATTGTTCAGTCTTCCAAACTGGCGACCGGTGACCCCAAACTGGGCGTGATGTTTGAGCTGGATGTGATTGCCGCGGTGGTTGTCGGTGGCACCTCGCTGATGGGCGGCGAAGGTCGCATCTTCGGCACACTGATCGGCGCGTTTATTATTGCCGTGATGAAGAACGGCCTGAACCTGATGAACGTGGGGGCGCCCGATCAGCAGATTGTGCTGGGTCTGGTGGTGACGGCCGCCGTTCTGGTCGACACGATCAAGCGGCGACGGCAGTCTTCCCGCTAGCGCAGTGATGTCTGCGTTTGACGGGGGCGTCACCGCTCCTGTGGCAGTTGCAGGCAGACAATTTCCTGATCGTTACGGATCAGCAGACGGTCGCCGATGAGGATCGGATGGTTCCATGTCTTACGATCCAGTGCGGGCCGTGATCCGCGTTCGTTGTGGCCGTTGGCATCCGGCTCGAGAATGTGCAGGGTGCCTTTCTCGGCAACCACCAGCAGGCAGTTTTCTGCCTGCAGCAGCTGTCCGTGACCGTAACGTCCTTTCTTCCACAGCTGCCGTCCTGTGTCGATATCCACGCCGCACAAAATGCCGTTGTCCAGACCGACGACCACCGAATCAAAAACCGCCATATTGCAGAATTTGGTACGCATCGTGCGGCGCGTTTCCCATTGCGCCACTGGTTTCCAGGGTTCGGAGCCTGTGTCAAAACTCAGCCGCACCGCGCCGCCGCGATAGCCGGTGGCGATCAGCAACTCGTCGTTCTCCACGACCACTGGCTGCGTGGCATTGTTGTCCCACTCGTTGCTCCACTCAAACTGCCACAGTGTGGTCCCGTCAGCCGGGGCCACAGACAGCACACCACGGCCGGCGTGAACGACGATCTGGTCACGCCCGGCGAGTGTGAGCAATTCCGGTGACGCGTAGCTGGCCCGCCACCGGCTGTCTGTTCTCCACACCAGCTGACCGTCCTGCAGTGCGAACGCCGCCAGACAGGGGCCCTGTTCGGAAGGCGGACAGACGATCACCAGGTCACCGACGATCAGTGGGGAGCCGCACACGCCGTGCACCAGATTTTCCCCGGGAAACAGGGTTGTCGTATCGACCTCCCACAGCACTCGGCCTGTCGCCGCGTCCAGCCTGCGCAGCACACCCGTGGGGCCTATAGCCAGCACACTTATCTTTGATGGATCGTCCGTGTGTGCGATGAGCGCCGGCGTGGCGCGAGGGCCGTCGCCACCCAGACCGCTGCGAAAACCACCGCCTGATTCAGCGGCCGACCAGATCAGTTCCCCACTGGACAGTCGCCGTGCGGTGACGCAGTCTTCACCGCTGATTTGCTCCTGGGTAAAGAACGTCTGTTCTGTCGCCGCGAAGGAACTCCAGCCGCTTCCACAGTCCGTCCGCCACAGCTCTTTCGGGGGCTGCTGATCCCAGATGGTGGCGAGCGGCGTCGTGGTGGCCGCCAGCCGATCGGTCCCCAGATAGCCACCCCAGGTAATGGCTCCCAGTTCGGCCGGCTGCGAATTGACCGTGTCTTTGGGAATCACGCGGGCCGCTCGTTTCCGCCAGGCCACCTCCACCGCCGCATCGCCGGTGAGTCCCGTGATATCAATCAGCGACCAGAAAACAATAGCGGCCGCCGCCACGATGACCGTTCCTGCGGCGATGGCTTTGCCGCGGAAAAAACTCCACGCCCAGACGAACCACGCCACCCAGATGGTGCCCGAACCCCACAGCACGGCCAGCAGGGGGCGGGGGATGGTGGAGTCCACGGCAATCGACAGCTGCACAACGGCCATCACATACCACAGGATGACGAGTGTGAGAAAATACAGTTGGCGGCGATCTTTGGGTTGGTCGACAAACTGCCGCAGTGCCAGCAGTCCGCCCACTGCGATCGCCAGCAGGGAAGCAGCACCAAACAGAAACTCGGGCGTGCCGTCGAGCACCAGCCGAATCGTAAATCGGGCCGTGGCATACGGCGCGATCGCGTGGCTGCAAATCAGTGCCAGCAGGGCCCGGAGGACCGTTTTTCCCGTGAGTTTCTCCACGGTATCGGGAGTGTCTGCTGTGGCAGCTTCGGCCGGCGGGTTCGGCCGGGCGGGCTGGCTGTCCTGTTCCGGTGACGAGTCATTCATAGCAAAAATTCCGGTCCGACTGGCAGAAGAAGGCGTCCATTGTCGCACAGTCTGCCGAACCCAGCGAGCCTGATCGTGCTGTCGGCTCAGCCGAGTTCCGCTGGACGTCGTCGCCTGCGGTCTGCTAGAACGCCGCTGGTGACGATTCTGACTGGCGGCGGGAACTGGCAACACAGGTTCATTCATGGTGCATTCGGTTGTCCTGATTGGAAACTCGAAACGACGCGAGTTTGTCGGCTTCGCGTGTTGGCTTTGTGATCAGCCACAGTTGCGGATTGACGCCCACTTTGCCACTGCGGCTGATGCGCTGGCGGCTGACGATCAGATTCTGGCTCAGGCCGAGCTGACGATTGTGCTGCAGTCGTGGTCAGATCAATTCACCACCGAGGAGGCCGGGGCGCTGGTGGGAGCCACCCTTTTTCGTCGGCTGCTGTGCTGTTACGGACCCTGGTGCGAATCAGACGGCCGCAATCGTGCCGTTTGGCCGGACGCTCATCGCGTTCCGCTGCGAATCGCGCGTCGCATAGTGGAGTGGGAAGTCCTGCGGCTGCAGCGCGGCGAGCCGGCCGTCCCGCCCACGTCGGCCAGAGATGAGATCTTTGCTTACCGACTGGGAGAGCCCGAGGAGTGGGCCCCCCTGCCCGATTATCTCAACCAGACCGCACTGGTGGTCGGTCCCGATCGCGTGCTGCGTCAGACGGTCGCCGATTTGCTGGAGGAATTTGGACTGCACGCACGTGCCACGCCATTGCTGGATGACCACGTGGATCTGACCGACACGCTGGAAGAGCTGTCACAAGCGCAGGTTTCGCTCATCGTCCACGACCTGGATCCCTGGGGCGAGCATCTGGCCGCTTCGCTGGATCGGGTTCGCTATCGGTTTCCACAGGCGGAAATTGTGGGAACAGCCAGCATGCCTGATGCGGGTTTGAGCTGCGAAACGGCCGATGTGGATTTGCCGTACATCGTGCCCAAACTTGATCTGGACGACAGTCTGCGATGGATGCTGCACGAACTGTCCCAGCCGCGACGACTGCCCGCCTGACGGCAGCGGACCTCGTTCGTCCATCACGGTCGCCGTCGTCGTTTACAGAATCAGTTTTTCCGCGGGAAACACGGGGCCCTCCACACATGTGCGGCGGTAATCCCACGAACCATCATCCTCGCGGACTCTGGCCACGCAGCTGAAACAGGCGCCAAAACCGCACGCCATGGGCGTTTCCAGACTCAGCCAGCAAGGCACGCCCGCTGTTTCGCAAATGTCAGCGACGGCCTTCATCATGGGCTCCGGACCACAGCAGTAAACGTGGGTGTCGTCTTTGCCGGCGTCCAGTTGCTGCTGCAGCAGTTCGGTCACATAGCCGTGATGCCCGGCACTGCCGTCGTCGGTGGCAATATGTACGTGGAGTCCGGGAATGTCGAAATCATCCAGCCCCGCCAGGTAAGTCTCTGATCGTACGCCGTAGCACAGCGTGACTTTCTCCGGCGATGTCACACCTCGCGCTGGCTGACCATACTGCTGCAAACCCAATGCTTCCCGCGCGACCCCAAGGAAAGGCGTTTGACCGATTCCGCCAGCCACGCAGATCAGGTGTTTGGCGGCCGGCGGAGGAAACCCGTTGCCCAGCGGGCCCCACAATTCCACTTCATCGCCCGTCTTCCAGCCGCTCATCAGGCCGGTCAGTTTTCCCACAACGACAAAACCGAATTCCACGCCCACCGGCAGCGACCCTTTGCAGGGTCGGCCGTCTTCACTGTAGATGTCGTACAGCGCGAACGGACGACCCAGCAGGGGATCGCTGCCGGACTGAGGGCGAATCATGAAGAACTGACCGGGTGTGATCGCTGCTGCCAGTTCCGGCTGACGGATACGTACTGCCCAGGTGTCCCGGGCCATCTGCCGCACGCCGTCCACCGTTGCACGGTGCTGGGACGCTCCAAACATCATTCCGGGAAGGCAGGCCGATTCAGAATCAGACATCGCGGTTTCTATCGCTGACACAGAGGGGACAGTTCATCAATGCGCAGTTTACTTGCGCGGTCGCACAATAGCGACACAGCAGCCCGATGGTGGTGCGGCTAGCGACGTCCGGGGCGTCGTTTGCCGGCCTTCTTTTTGACTTTGCGTTTCACCGTTCGTTTGGCGGGCCGCTTTTTGCCAGCGGCAGCTGAACCGCTTTTCACGTTGCGGGCAGCCCCTCGACGCCCAGCCGCCTGAGGTCGCTCGGCGGCGGCCGCCTTCTTTTCGCGGGCTTCCCGAGCGGCTTTGGCAATCTTCTTGGTGTTGCCTCGAGGCCGCTGAGCGCGTTTTTGCGGCGTATTGTCGACAAAGTCGTACAGCTCCTTCAGTTCAGCGGAACGCAGTTCCCGAGCGGCGCCCAGCTCCAGCCGGCCCAGACGCAGTGGGCCAAAGGCGACCCGCTGCAGGTTCATCACCTTGTGACCCGCGCGGGCCATCAGGCGGCGGATTTCCCGGTTCTTGCCTTCCTGCATCTCCAGTTCCAAAAAGGCACTGCGGCCCTTCCGCTTCAGGATGCGAATTTTCTGGAAGCGGAAAAATCCGTCTGAGAAGTACATGCCGTGACGCAGCTCGCCCAGTGTTTCCGGCGTGGGCAGACCGGCCACCTGCACGCGGTACTTTCGGGTCACTTCGTAGCGGGGATGAGCCAGATGTTCGGCCAGGGCGCCATCATTGGTGACCAGCAGCAGTCCCTCTGTGTTTTCGTCCAGACGTCCCACCGTAAACAGCCGCTGGTCGCCGGCGGGCACCAGATCCACCGCGCGGGGACGACCGGCCGGATCGCGATTGGTGCAGACAACGCCTTTGGGTTTGTTCAGCAGGAAATACTGGTAGCGAGGTGGCAGCAGCCGTTCTCCGTCCAGGCTCACGTCCTGTTCTTCGGGGCGGACGATGGTCGCCGGATTGCGCACCGTTTCTCCGTCCACCGTCACGCGGCCGGCACGAATAAACTCTTCTGTGTTGCGACGAGAGTCCACGCCGGCAGTGGCCAGAAATTTCTGCAGTCGCGTGCCTTTTCCGGCGTCTGACAGACACTCCGGCCGAGGCAACTGGCGTCCCGCCGCGCGAGAGCGGCGGGTGCTGCGGGATTCAGAATTGCCCTGAGAAGACGCCATGGTGAAAGACCATTGAGTGGGACGAACTGGCCGAATGCCGGAAAACCGCGAAGACAACGCGATGGGGCGTGTGGATCATACAGCGGGGAGAGTTCCCGGGCCGCACACCGGCATCGGGGCGAATTGTATAGACGATCCGAGCAAAGCGATCGGGGAACTGGGTTATTCCGCAGATTTGGTGAAGGAGATGACCGTCAGGGCGAACGACCGTCCAGGGTGCCAGCGCAGGGATGGTTACCTCTGCCGAATGCCTGCAATCGGTACAGACAGCAGAGTTTTCGATGGTCGAACGATCGAAAGATCTGCGAAGTCCGCGTGCTGTCTGTAGGGGCTGCATGCCTCGTAGCAACGCAGTGGCAGACTTCGCCACTGCTGCACACAGTTTCCCGCAATTTTGCCGCTGTCCGATTGCGATACAAAGGGTATCGAATTGCCGGGCCCGCCTCGGTACGATGGAGTCATTCGATCGCCTGCATTCTGACTTTCAGGCCAATCCAAAGGATGGATCATGAACCGCTTGTTCTTGCTGCGAATTTGCTGCGCCGGGGCTTTGGCCCTGACTTCTTCCAACGTCTTCGGCCAGGTGGGCAACCTTGGGGGTGGTAATGCGGGCGGCGGTAACGCGGGCACCACGCAGGGTGGCCAGCAGGCCGGTAATACGACCGAAAGTCTGGGGGGCCGCACAACTCAGGGCATTGGAGCGGCTGCCGACCAGGGCAATCAATTCACAGGTGGCAGCATCGCTGACCTGTTTGTGGGCGGTGCCGCAGACGGTCTGTTTGCCGGTGGCGGCATCACCACCGACCGCAATAGCAATCGTCAGTTTCAGTCGCTCAATTCACAGAGCGTACCCACCGGAGGCACCCGCAACACCAGTGGGACTCCCCGGTCGGTGCGAACCCGGCTGAAGGTGGCCTTTGCCGTACCCGCCTCGCGAAGTGCCGTGCGACCGGCCAGCCCCGCCTGGCCAACCATGCAGCGTATGGCCTCGTATCGAAACGATCTGAAAGACGTGCGTGTCTCTATTGACGCTCAGGGCGTTGCCACGCTGACAGGACAGGTGGCCGATGACGCCACCAGACGACTGGCCGCCAATCTGCTGCGTCTGCGTCCCGGCGTGCGACGCTTGAACAATCAGATCATCACTCAGCAAGCCGAGCTGGTGCCCATGCTGCCGGTGCGATAAATCGGCGCGACAGGCCGGGGTCCGATCAGGCCCGATTCAGCTTCCGAGTCAGCGCACGATCAGGCCAGAATCAGATCGGTCACCCGCTGACCGCCCAGCTGGCTGGGAGAGATGACTTCGTCTATGCCCGCCTTACGCATGCGGTTGCTGATGGCCGAGTTGTTGGAGCGGGCGATGACCGCGATGCCGTCGCCCATGTCCTTGCAGGTGATGCCGATCAGCAGATTGTCCAGCTCGGAGTCCATCGCGGCCACGACGTGTTTTGCCGTGAGGATGTTGGCCTTCGCCAGATTCAGTTCACTGGTGGCGTCGCCTTCGATGGTCTGCACACGACGAAACTTCTTTTTGAATTCCGCCAGCTGTTTGGCGTTGGTGTCGATGACCACGACATCCGTGCGTTTGCGGGCCAGTCGTTCCACAACCGCCTGAGCCATCAGTCCGCTGCCACAAACGATGGTGTGATCTTTGAAGGAGGCAATCATGCGAGCCGTCTTTCTGCGTTGAAAATGTCCGCCGAGATCACACTCGACAATGAAACTGGTGAGAATGGCCGTCCAGCCCGTCATGCTGATCAGGCTCAGAAAAATCAGGCCCGAGGTGAACCAGCGTCCCGCCTCGGTCAGCGTGTTGGTCTCCCCGTAACCCACGGTGGAAATGGTGATCACGGTCATGAAAAAGCTGTCGGCAATGCTCCAGCCCTCCACCACGCCATAGCCCAGCGTGCCGAACGCCACAACGCCCAGCAGCCAGTACATCCCCTTCCACAGCCGCCGCAAAGGGAGTTGTTCTTTCTGCGGGATCATTGGGCATACGCCTCGCAGATTTTTTCCACTTCCTCCATCGCGTTCTCCTGCAGGACATCAATTTCGGCAGAGTTCAGTTCGATTCCGCTGGACTGCAGAATCTCGGTGGTGGCCGCGATGTCGTCGACGGTTGCCAGCCACAGGTGACTGAGCCGATTGGCGGCCGAAACCACGTCAATCAGATCACCACCAAAATCGGCCTCATCCGGCGCGTGGTGAAAGCAGATCACATCGTTGATTTCGTCTGGCAGACCCCAGTTCTGACCGCATCGCTGTCCGACGGATGTATGCGCGATGCCAAAAGCGTCTGTTTCGATGTCGACGATATTGGTATGCGGCCCGTTGCTGGTGGCCTGCATGTATTGATGTGGTTCGTGATCAAAAAAGAACAGCTTGCCCACATCGTGGACGATGCCCGCCAGAAAGGCCTCATCGGGAGCCGCCATGTTGAGGGTGCTGGACAGGGTGCGTGCGATTGCACCACATGACAGGGAGTGCACCCACAACTGTCGTCGCGCGGTGGCGGATTCGCCGTCGCCACTGGCAAACGCATCACTGACGGCCGTGGAGATGGCCAGATCACGCAGCGCCCGCATTCCCAAAACCACGGTGGCGTGATCGACGGACCGGATTTCGCCCGCGAAACCGTAGATGGGGCTGTTGGCGATCTGCAGCAGTTTCAGCGACAGCGCCGGATCGTGCTTGATGATTTCGCTCAGCTGTCTGGCTGTCGCATCCTCACGATCACAGGCCGTGATCAGCTGAGAGGCAGCTGCCGGGAAGGGACGCAGCTCCAGCGCTTCGTCCAGACAGTCGGCCAAAGACAGAGAATTGGTTGCCATTTGAAGACTCCGGGCACGGTCGCCACCGACCGATCACACGCATATCACCACCGATACAACGGTGGCGTCTTCGGAGAGATCGAACGGATGGTGGGCGACTTGCGTCTGCGCCATCAGGGAATCTTCGGCCCAGGGGCTTCGGGTTTTGTTGTATGGGCGGTGTCGGAAAATTGCGGGAAACTGCCGGGGATCCCTATAGAAACCGCTGGCTCTCAGGGAAAACGTCAAACGCTGAACGGTCGGTCGACGGGTTAGGCGTCCAGCTTCTGCAGCGCGGCGGTGACCAGTGCCAGGTGGCTGGGCAGCCATTCTCTGACGGTAGCCACGCCGTGACCCAGCAAAACCTGTTCAATCGGCAAAACCAGCTGAGCCTTGCGACCACTGGGCTCATAGTCCACCAGCAGGTTCCATCCATCCGCATGACAGCGTGTGCCCGTCTTCCAGCGAGCGCACGCATCGCGAACCCGGCGAACCGGGATAAACCTGGTGTCCAGTCCGTGCTGCGGTGGCTGCAGACCGGTTTCCAATAGCCGGCCCATCGCCGTGTTGTCTTTGGTCATGGTGGGCGGCACCAGATCGGTGCCTGCGATTCCAAATGCCTGAATCCAGTCCCCATATTTGGCTGTCGTGATGTTCACCATGCTCTGTGGCGGAAACAGAGCCTGCGTGCGACAGGGCTCGTCGGGATCGTAGTTGCGGTGGTGCAGCACATGCACCAGGTGACGACAGCCCAGTGTGTCCCAGCCATACCGCACCGGCGTGCCAAAGGCGACGATGTCTGTGTACTGAGCGTAGGGGTGCGGCCCTTTGACGGCGGCGAGAATCTGACGGGCGCGTCGCCAGTGGGGCTGTTCACTGCGGGAGGATGCGTCAAAAAAAGCGCTGACCGATTGCCTCTCATTAGCGAGCAGGTTGGTCAGCAGCGCGAACCCGTTGCCCGCATGCGAGTGGCCCCACAGCAGGACGCGTTCAAATTCGCCCGGCCGGACGTCATCCAGCAGGCAGATCAGACGCACGGCCAGATCGGCGCGGGCTATGTGATGATTCTGCCCCGACCATGTCGGGTCCATGAGTGAAACGGACGGATTGTCGCCCACCAAACGCTGAAATTCGCTGGCAAACTCCTGTGTATAGTTGCCGTATTCTCCGGCCAGTTTGTCGGAAAACGCTTTGCCCCGCGACTGAAACTCGCTGGCCAGCGCTTCCAGTTTTGCTCTGAGAAAATCAGACTCGCCCGCCATGTCCCTCAGCGTTGCGGCGATGGCAAAGGAGTCATCCCCCATGAATGTGCCGTGTACCAGAACAACCTGGCCATACCCCAGCTGGGTGTGCAGCAGTCCAAAGTCTGTTGACTGCCCCTTCTCCACAGACAGGGTCCGCAGGACAGGTTCAATGGCGGGAACGGTCGGATACGACTGATGGTGAAAACGATTTCGACGCGGCATCGCCGTCTACCCCTGCGCTGTCGAGGGGCTTGCTGAAGAGGACAGGTCTGCGGAACGCGTGCGTGCAGTCGCAAAGTCATCGGGCGACGCGCGTCGACGAACGCCGGGCTGCCAGGTCGTGCCTGCATAGTGCAGAACAAACGGGATGGCGGCCAAAAAGGCAATGCAGATACCCAGGACGATCAGGGCCGCTTCACGTGCGGTCAGCTGGATTTTCGACTCACCCTCCATCTGCGTCGTCAGCTTTTCAATCAGCGCTGTGCTGAGGTGTTTCTCGTTGCCGTTGTGATAGGTGCCCCCCAGTCGTGCGGCAATCTGTCGCAGGGTGGAGACGTCCTGCCGGGAATTTTTGCCGTTAATGAAGGACCCTTTTTGGGGGTCCCCAATGCCGACAATCAGCACGTCCGCAATCGAGGCCGGCAAACGCGGCATGCCGGTGGCCGGAACCGTATCGCCGTCAGTTACCATCACCATGGTAGCACTGCGGGGCCGCCAGCCTTTGGCCACTTCCGCCGCCTTTTCGATGCCGGCAAACAGGTTGGTTTCACCCGGCACGAAGGCGAAGTGCATGGGCAGATCGTTGAGGATATTGCGGACTACGGCCGCGTCTTTGGTGTCTTCCACCACCGGAAAGGCGTCCGTATAAACGGCGATCACCGTCACACGAAACTCACTCATGGGAATGCGCTGAAAGTATGATTCCATCACGTCGCGGGCACGTTTCATGCGACTGACATCGTTTTTCTGCCCGGCATCCTCCAGTCGCATACTGGGCGAGACGTCCAGCACAATCAAAACGTGCTTCAGCTTCTCAAACGAGACCGTGCCTCCGTCTTTGCGATGTGACATGGGCTCGGCCATGGCGAGCACCAGCAGCGAGCCGGCCAGACCAGCGACGGCCAGCACTCGAATCGCGGGCACTGCGCGGGCCGCCACGGAGGGTTGCTGTGAGGGGCCAAATGCCAGGCCACTGATGCGACGAACACGACGAGCGTGCAGCAGTTCCGCCAGCAGTGTGACCACCGCAGCCAGGCCGGCGGCTGCGGCCACCAAATCCCAGCGAATGACGGATTCTGTCAGTTCGGTTACCATGGTGTGTACCTCAGTCCAAACAGGGACAGGCACCACACGCCAAGCACGCTCAGAGCCGAATAGCACCAGGGGCGGAAGTTGTCGATCTTTTCCGACTCCACGATCTCAATCTTTGCCGGCCGCATCTTATCGATTTTGCGAAAGCACGATTCAAAGGCATCCACGTCGCCGGGAAGAAATGCGTCCCCGCCCGTGCCGCCGGTGATGGTCAGAATGTCGGGGGGCACACTGCCGCCACCGATGTGGATGCAGTACACGGTGATGTCATCGGCCACAAACTGTTTGGCAATCTGTTCGGCCGTGCCGCCCATCAGATCGCCGCTGGCACCGTCTGACACGAGGATGATCATCTTGTCGCCGTCCTCTCGTTCGTTCAGCACTTCTCGGCACGACCGCAGGGCCATCGCGATTCGCGTGCCACCCCCAATGGCTCGCTGCTGATCGGGTTTCATGAAGGGGATGGCACAGCGGAAAGCGCTGCTGTCGGTGGTCAGTGGGCACCAGTGAACCACCCCGGAGGCGAAGAACGTCAGGCCAAACGCATCACCTTCCCGATAATTCAGAAACTCGTTGATGGCCGCCATGGAGGCGTCATAACGATTCCCGTCGCCAAACCGGGCCGTCATGCTGCCGGACGAGTCCACACAGAACTGAATATTGCTGACACTCCGTTTCTCCACCGGCGAACCACTGGACAGCGGCACGCACAAAATCAGCAGCACGATGCCCGTCAGAACGGGCAGCAGGGTTTCGGCGGACGTGATCAGAAACCACCGCCCTTTGCCCGAGCGAGCCGTACTGCCGTCGTAGGGCACAGCGATGCGGCGTCCGCGGCGTTTCCAGACCCAGTACCCAAACAGCAGAGTGCCCGCCAGACAGGCGGCCACCACCGGCAGCCTGGCGGAGAAGTCCAGTCCGAAGCCGCGGAGGTTGTCAATGACGGCATCCTGTGTGGAGTTCATGAGACGCCTCCCGTCGCTGGCTGTTCACTGAGGCTGTGCTGTTTCATCTGGTCCAGCATCTGCCGAATTTCAGCGGCTGACGGTGCATTGCGACTGTAGAACCAACGCTCCAGACCAGCCAGCAGTGGCCCCGCCTGTTCGTCTTCGCGCAGCTGCTCCAGAGCGTCACTCACGGACGCGTCTTCAATGTGGCGGCGGCTGCGCCAGAAGTTGAGGACCTTCATGTCCAGCTGCGCTTTTCTGTCGGCCGACAGTTCTTCGGCCTCCATTGCTTCGTTGATCAGTCGCCGGATCTGCTCCACTTCAGACACCTCGGCGACGGCCGTGGTCTCTGCAGACGGATCCTGTTTGCCGCGGCCCAGAAACAAAATGGCAAACAGCCCGAGCAACCAGATGACGCCCGCCAGGATCATGGCCGTCTGATAGCCGCCGATCCGGGTCAGGAATCCCTGGGGCGGAGCCGAAGGACGTACGTCATCTGCGGGCAGCAGGGACTTGATGGTGACCGGCAGCGCGGGAAGATCGTCCGTTGCGCTGCCGTCTTTACGAACCAGATAATCTGTGATGTTGTGACTGCCCGGTTCCAGCCCGAAAAACGTCAGGTCATAGCGCAGCTCATCGCCATGCGGAAACACGGCGTCAATTCGCAAAGCCACGGGCGTGCGCCGCGGGTCGACTTCCCGGACGGTCAGTTCCGAACCTGGCAACACCACCTGTTTCATGAAGCCTTCCATGCCAACGGTAACTGTCACGCGACTGTCGCCCTCGATGGCGGCGGCGGGGCCATCCTCCTGCGGGGTGGTCGCAGCGGGCGCCGCCGACTGGCAGAACAACAGGCCGACGGTCAGGCAGAGCGAAGAAAAACGGTTCATCGGGCCCCTTTGCTGAAGATGCCGCGTGAGCCGAAAAAGTGTCGCAGCAGATGCACGTATGTCTGATCGGTTCGCAGCAGCAGGTGATCGACACCACCGCGTCGCATGTCACGTTCGATCTGTTCCTGACTGACACGCGGCTGGCCGGCGGCCGCCACAAACTCGACGCCGGTTTCCGCTTCCTGACCGCGAATGACGCCGGCGTGAGCGAGGCCGTCTTCGGCCGGATCCCGCAGCTGCACCACCACGCATTCGTGTCGCTGATTGAGCTGCCGAATCAGTGGCAGCGCCTCCGGTTCGTGCAGATCGCTGATGATGATCAGCAGTGTGCGATTGAGCAGCCCCGGCTGCAGTTCCCGCAATCGTTCTGAAAGCGTGGTGCGTTCGTTCATGCGGTAACGCCGCAGCTTCAGCAGCCACTGCAGGACCTGATCACGACCCAGTGTGGGCCGTACGTGCAGATCCGTTTCACCCACGCCCAGCACGCCCACCGGGCTGACTCGATCGAGGCAGGCGAGTGCCAGGCCGCCGGCGATAAACAGGGCCGTCTCGTACTTGGACTTTTTCGCTGCGCCGATCATCATCGAGGCCGACGTATCCAGCAGCAGATAGCAGGGCAGCCGCTTGGGGGTCTCGAATTCCTTGATGTGAGGCTTGCGGGTGCGGGCCGTGACTTTCCAGTCCAGCTGTCGGACCGGATCGCCCAGCTGGTAGGGGCGTGACTGAACATACTCGACACCGCTGCCCAGAAACGGCGAACGATCTGTTCCGTAGCTCAGGCTGTCTGCCAGCCGCCGCACGGCGATGGCGAACAGCCGAGTGTCCATGGTTTCCAGTTGTTCAATGTATCCCTGCAAGTGACGTCTTTCCTGAGCGGGCGAAGGAATCCGGATTCGGCAGGTGTCCCTGCCACAAATCGGTTAGCGTCCCAGTTGCTCAAGAATGGACTGCAGCACACCAGGCCCGGTAAAGCCGTCGGCCACTGCCTCGTAGCTGAGTCGGATGCGGTGCAGAATGACGTCTTCGGCGAGGGCAAACAGGTCTTCAGGAATGACGTAATCACGACCATGAATCACGGCGCGAGCGCGAGAGGCACGAATGATGGAGATGCCGGCTCGCGGACTGCAGCCCAACTCCAGCTGCGGATGGTTGCGGGTCAGGTTCACCAGATTGACAACGTGTTCCACAAACGTGTCGCTGACGTGCACGCCGTGCACGGCTTCCATCGCGGCAATCAGATCTTCTGAATCGCCAACGGGCTGTTTGTCGAGCACGTCAAATTCGGTTTCCACCACAGCGCCACCGTCACGCCGCTGGATGCCCAGTCCGGCGTTGCGTTTGAGAATGCCGCGTTCATCTTCCGGTGTGGGATACTCCAGACGATGGCACATCATGAAGCGGTCCAGCTGCGCTTCCGGCAGTTCGAAGGTGCCCGCCTGTTCCACGGGGTTCTGAGTGGCGATCACCAGAAACGGGGCGGGCAGCGAGTACGTTGCGTCACCAATGGTGACACGTTTTTCCTGCATGGCTTCCAGCAGGGCCCCCTGCACTTTGGGAGCCGCACGGTTGATTTCGTCAGCCAGCAGCAGGTTGGTAAAAATTGGCCCCTTGCGGGTTTTGAATTCACTGGTCTGCTGGTCCAGAATCTCGGAGCCCAGAATATCGGACGGCAGCAGGTCGATGGTGAACTGAATGCGGGCGAAGTCCAGATCAATGGTCTTGGACAACACGGACACCAGCAGTGTTTTGGCCAGACCGGGAACACCCTGCAGCAGCAGATGACCGCCGGTGAACAGAGCGATCAGCGTGCGTTCCACGACCACGTCCTGGCCCACCACCACCTGTCCGACGCGTTCGCGGATGGAGCTGATGAATTCGTGGACGCGTGGGTTCAGGGTCGAGGGAGTGGCCTGATCCATGAGGTTGCCTTGGTCGTGGAAGGAGTGATGGGCGGTGAGTCCGCGATGCACCGCGTTGGTCACGATGGCTTTCACCGTGTCTGTTTTCTGGTCGCAGCTCTCGCTTCCCTGCCAGCCACGCCACGTCGCAGACAGTCTACGACCGCCGGTATGCAAAGACAATCATTTGGTGAGTTGTCTGACGACAGTGGTGGGCAGGATGGTAACTCTGGTGATTAGTTCTGTGCGAAGTTTTGGCGGCTGAACGGGTGGCCGCCTGCGTTTGTGCCATCCTGCCGCTTCTCCACGAGGAGCATGACACAGCGGTGCGGCAGACATGAGTTGCTCCAGACCGCGATGATCTGAGGTGTGCTTAGTCTGTGTGACGAAAGCGATCAGTCTGTTGAGCAGGCCACGGCGCTGCCAGGAGACCTCCCGGTTGGCTTTGACGCCGTCAGGAAGCGTGTCTGTTTCGATACGTACGATTCCGGACGGGTCGAACGTGATGAAGTGCTCGAATGTGCACGAGACGTCCAGCCTGAACCCGTCGTCCGATTTTGCCCACCGTTCGCTGGTGATGTGCAGCCCGTTTTTTGACGGCTGCTGGACAAAGCGAGCCAGCACGGCGTTCGCATCGATGTGGAGTTGAGCGGGGCCGCCATTTGACAGGGGCCGTTTTCTGAGTCGAATGCGGGACACAGCGCCCGACAGGTTGTATTCAAGAATTTCGGTGTCTCGGTAATCCCAGATCAGTGGCGAGCCGCCCTCTTGCAGAATTTGTCGCCCCTGCTCGTCAAAGCCCACCTGGCAATAGCAGCGGTTGGTGGCCTTCGATTTCCCCGTTGTCGCTGGCCGCACAAATTCGTCCGTCATGTGCAGGTCAAAGTCGATCGCCTCCAGCACGCCGGGCGGGCTGATGGGGTCCGGCGGCAGATTGGCGAACTTCCACTGGGTGACACGGTCTCACGTCTGCTCGAGCAGTTCGTCGCGAACCTCAAAGCCATCGAGCAGTTCACTGTGCAGGTCGGCTGCCTGGGCGGCGTCAAAGTGTGGCATGAAAATCATCCTGATGGCAGGCGGAGCACCGTCCGCCCCAATCGTCGTCCGCCGGCCGGTGAGCGTCCAGTCCAGCTGCGCCTCACGGCCCCTGCTGGCGGCGACGCACGGGCGACCGATTTATTATCTTGAAATATCGTGATGTCACGATATGTTGGTGTAAGGAAAGGGCGTGTGATGACGACCAGAAAACAGAAGAGGCCGGCTGGCAGTCCGCAGGCATTTGCCGAGGCGGCCGAGTGTCTGCGAATCCTCGCTCATCCCGTGCGACTGCGGATGGTCCAGCTGTTGCTGCACGGCCGCTATACGGTTGGTGAACTGGCGGAAGACGCCGGTGTGGCGGACAACGTGGCGTCGGAGCACCTGCGGTTGATGCAGCGTTGCGGCTTTTTCACCAGTGAGCGCCAGGGGCGTCGTGTTTACTACGAGGTGGCCGAACCTCACCTGGCACAAATCATGGGCTGTGTGGAGAGCCGGTTTCTCGCCGGCAGGTAGCCGTTCACAGGCCCGCACAGTGTGGTAAACAGCAGGCCAAACAGGAGAGCCAACATGAGTTCCACCATCACCGTTTCCGAACTGATCGCACTGGCGGATGTGAGGCTGATCGATGTCCGCACACCGCTCGAGTATCGGCAGGTGCATGCGACCGGCGCGGTCAGTGTTCCTCTGGATACACTTTCGGCCGACGTCATCGCCGATCAGATGCAGCGCGCTGGTGACCAGCCACTTTACGTCATCTGCAAGATGGGCGGGCGGGCCGCGAAGGCCATTGAGAAGTTTCAGCAGGCCGGATTCCAGAATCTTGTCAATGTGACGGGGGGAACGGACGCATGGGTCGAAGCGGGGTTGCCGGTGATCCGGGGGCGAAAGGCGGTGTCCCTGGAGCGTCAGGTGCGGATCGCGGCCGGGGCCATGGTCTTCAGCGGTGCTGCGGCCGCCATGCTGACGAACAACGTTTATCTGGCCGGAATTCCCGCTTTTGTGGGGGCAGGGCTGATGTTTGCCGGAATCACAGACACCTGTGCAATGGGCCTGCTGATCGCCCGGATGCCATGGAACCAGGTGCGTGCGCCCGGTTCTTAACGACGTGGTCGCCCTTCGCCCTTCGCCCTTCGGCCGTGTGACGTGCGGCCTAACGTGCCACGCCACTGCACTCCTCGCGCAGGTGCGTGACGGCCTGACGATACCATGGAGCTTCCGGTGTGGCCGCGGTACACTGGCGGGTCGGTTTTCCTGCCCTGTTCCGATCGAGGCGCCATGCCGCGTGCATTGCTCACACTGACGGCCGTCTGGCTGTCGATTGCCGTATCATCCGTCTGCCCGGCAGACGACGGTGACATCATGGAAGTGTTTCTCAAGCGACACTGTCTGCGGTGCCACGGTCCGCAGACGGTGGAGCGCGATCTGCGGGTCGACACGCTGTCCCGCGATTTTTCCAGCGGAGCCGATGGTCACCTGTGGGCCGAGATTCTCGAACGCATCAACGCAGGAGAGATGCCCCCGGCAGACGAGCGGCAGCCCACAGAGGATGAAATCGCCGGCATTGTTGCGGCATTGAATGGCAAAATTCGTCAGGGCCGCGCTGCGCGGCTGGCCGCCCGACCAGCGGTAGCCCACTATCGGCTCAGCCGGCAGGAATATCAAAACACGGTCTATGATCTGCTCGGGGTGCGCTACGATGCGGATCGACCGGGCGAACTCAATGCGGATCCATTGTGGCAGGGCTATGAGCGGATTGGTTCCCAGCTGTCTTTGTCTCCGTCTCACGTTCAGCGATACTACCAGGCGGCCGAAACGGTTGTGTCCCGCGCCTTTCCCGTTCAGCCAGTGGAGACACGAAGTATTCGTCGCTCGGCGGCCGAAATTCGTTACGGGGGTGGTCGGCAGCAGCAGCAGTACCTCGAGCGATTTGACATCCAGCGGCCGCTGCGTGCACTGATCTTCCCGGGGCGGCTGCAGCCGGCGCTGCGGTCAAACTGGTTTGGTCAACTGGGGCCGCAGCACAGTGGACTGTATCGAGCCCGTATGCAGGTCAGCGGACTGCGTCCGGTATCGGGCCAAACGCCCCATTTGAGAATTGGCCCACGTCTGGCGGAG
Organism: Planctomycetaceae bacterium; assembly: GCA_024742875.1. Taxonomy (GTDB): domain Bacteria; phylum Planctomycetota; class Planctomycetia; order Planctomycetales; family Planctomycetaceae; genus Fuerstiella. The sequence continues at coordinate 19,400 of JANSXP010000007.1, forward strand.
GCCTCCAACGAGGGGCTGGTGGAGGTTGACGTGCTGGCGACCGAAGACGAGCCACAGGTGGTCGAGTTTGACGTCTTTCTCGAGATGCCCGTGAACCTGGATTTTAACGTGGTCGTCTCGGACATCATCTCGCGCGAAAAGGGGGGCCATCATCGCAACATTCTCGGTGGCCCGTCGTATATCTTCACGCATACCAGTGAGACCCGACTGCTCAATCCGACCGGCCCGCAGCTGTTCGACGATCAGGGTCGCGGTCTGTTTTCCTGCGTCATTCTGGACTGGATTGAGTGGGAAGGCCCCCTGGAGACCGATGCTGAGCGTGCCACCCGCGACGCTCTGCTGCCGCCCGCAACAGCGACGGACGACGACGTGGCTGACCGGCTGCAGACACTGGCCCGCCGCGCGTGGCGACGTCCGGTGGGACGCGGAGAACTGCAGCCTTATCTGAACGCCTACTCTCAGGAACGCCGCCTGGGCGAAGACGTGCGGTCTGCGTGGCAGGTGGCCGTGCTGGGCCTGCTGACCTCGCGACACTTCACTTATCTGGTGGAAGGTGACACCGAGCCCCGAGATCGTCTGAACGATTACGAACTCGCTTCGCGGCTGTCCTACTTCCTGTGGAGTTCACTGCCCGACGAACGTCTGTTTCAGGCGGCCGCTCAGGGCCAGCTGACGGGCGGACAACTGACCGCCCATGTGACGCGGATGCTGTCTGATCCCAAAGCGGACCGTTTTGTGACAGACTTTCCCCGACAGTGGCTGCAGCTGCATCGACTGGGCATGTTTCCGCCGGACGAAAAGCTGTATCCCGATTATGACGTCTGGCTGGAGACCAGTTTGCGTGAGGAAGTGGTCGCCTATTTCCGCCAGATGTTTGCCGGCAATCTGCCTGTGCGGCAGTTTCTGGCTTCGGACTGGACGATGGCCAACCCACGACTGTGCGAGTTCTACGGACTGCCGACTCCCGAGCGTTCCGGCTTTCAGCGAGTTGCCCTGCAGCCCAAACATCATCGCGGGGGACTGCTGACGATGGGCGCTGTGCTGGGTCTGACGTCCGACGGCACACGTCACCGCCCCGTGCATCGTGGTGTGTGGGTCAGTGAGGCAATTTTTGGTCGCACGCCCCCTCCTCCGCCGGCCAACGTGGATGCCATTGAACCCAACCCCGTTGATGAGCCCAAAGCCACCATTCGCCGGAAGCTGCAGGCTCATGCTCAGCAGGCCAGTTGCGCGGCCTGTCATCGCAGTATTGATCCACTGGGTCTGGCCTTTGATGAATACGATGCCGTCGGACAGTGGCGCACACATGAGCGGGTGGAAAACGGCATCGGCCGCGACCCGGCGGTCGACGCCAGCGGCCAGTTGTCGGATGGCCGTCGCTTTGCCAATGCGGAGCAGTTCAAACAGCGGCTGCTGGAAGATGAGGAGGAGTTTCTGCAGGCGCTGGTGGAGCATCTGTGTACGTATGGCCTGCGACGAGTGCTGACTGTGGATGATCGTGAGGACGTCCGCCTTATTGTCGACCGCGCTCGCGAAAGCGGTGGTGGTCTGCGGGATGTGGTCCTGGCTGTGGCCACATCGGAGTTATTTCAAAAACGCTGAACGGGCCGGATGGTGGCCGACCAACGCCGCGACGGCGGCACAGAAAGAGTGACCATGAAAACCGCATGGCGAATTGATCGACGACATCTGCTGCGGGGGCTGGGGACCTGTATGGGGCTGCCGCTGCTCAACTGCATGGCGGAAGACGGACAGGCGACCCCGCCACGCCGCGCCGCGTTTGTGTACCTGCCCAATGGCGTGAACACGCTCGATTATCAGATCACCACCTCGGGGGCAGAGTTTGAGTTTTCCCGCACGCTGCGGCCTCTGCATAACCTGCGTTCGGTGGTGACGCCTTTGAGCGGGCTGCACCATCCCGGTGGACTGGGCCATCATCACAACTGCCAGAAGATCTGGCTGACGGGCGGGCAACTGGGGCCATCGGCCCGCAACACGATTTCCGTCGATCAGCAGATGGCGACCGTCACCTCGCCTCACACTCGATTTCATTCGCTGGAGATCGCCAACAAGGGCGAATCGCTGGCCTGGACGGCTGACGGCATTCGCCTGCCGGGCATGAGTCGCTGTCGCCAGATTTTCACCTGGCTGTTTGAAGAGCCCAAAAACGGAACGGACGCCCAGCGGCGCGCGCTGCGGCGCAAGGGCAGCGTGCTGGACGCCAACCTGGAAGAAGTGCGATCGCTGCAGCGCCGTATGGGCACCGCTGACAAAGGTCGCATGGAGCAGTACCTCAGCTCGGTGCGCGAGACAGAATTGCGGACACGCCGTGCTGATGCCTGGCTGGACGTACCCCGCCCCGCCATTGCCTCGGCCGATCGGCGACGCGCTGACCGCGACGTGCCGCAGACGCAGGCGGGAGACTATTTTCGCACCATTTATGATTTGATCGTGCTCGCTTTTCAGACGGACGCGACCCGTGTGGCGACCTTCAGCAGCGGCATGGAAGGTCAGGGTCTCGCGATCCCCGAACTGGGCATCTCTCAGTCGCGACACGAACTGAGTCATCACAACGGCGATGTGGGGCACATGGAAAAGCTGACCCAGAGCGACACGTTCAGTGTGCAGCAGTTCGCCTACTACCTCAAACGGCTGGCCGACACGCCCGATCTGGACGGGCGGCCCCTGCTGGATTCGACCATGTCACTGTTTGGCAGCGGAATGGCCTATGGACACAGTCATGGCAATGCCAACCTGCCGCTGGTTCTGGCCGGTGGCAAAGCGTGCGGCCTGCGGCACGGCCAGCATCGCGACTTCAACGAAGGACATTTTGACGGCTATCAACTGAAGGATCCGGGACAGCATTATCGATTGTGCAGTCGACCGGCCAACGAACGGGCGCATATGAGCAACCTGCTGCTGACGATGGCTCAGAAGATGGGCGTGGAATCTGCTTCCTTTGCTGACAGCAACAGCGAACTGGAGCTGGGATGAGAGAGTTGCTGACAATCCTGTTGACGGCCACGATCGCCCCGCTGTCGTTTGCCGAGGAACCGTATCGGCCGAGCGTCGGACATTTTCCGGCCCCCGAACACGCCAAAGTGTTTCGCGGCGAACTGGTGTTCGTTGATCATGTCAATCGGCGCGGCAGTTTGCGGCTGCACATCGACGATTATTTTCGTGAAGGCAAACTGCATCATTTTGCCATGCTGCCCTGCGGCGAAATTTACTATCGGGGTGCGCCAGCAAGCCTCGCCGATATTCCGCTGGGTACCGTGCTGTACGGTCGCTTCTATCTGCCGCCCGATCCGAAGACCTCGGCTGTGCCAGCGGTCAGTGGCAAAGATCCCTCCGCGCCGGCAGAAAACCACTGTGTGCTGCTGCAGGATGATGTCAGCCTGTCGCACCGTCAGCGGTTGCCGTGGAATCTCACTCAGGTCATCGTGAAAGATGGTCAGGCAGAACTGGTCGCCCAAATCGACCGTGGTCAGGGCGGAGTCACAAACGAAGCGGGGCTGGACGGCCGGCACACGTTCACGGTCGATCGATCCACTCGAGTGTGGCGGGGCCGAGAACTCCTGGGAATCGACGATCTGATGGCAGAAGACGTCTGGCCGGCGGGTGGCGAGAAAACGCTGCAGCAACAGGCCTGGCTGTCTTTAACGTGGCATCCGCGCTATCTGTACCAGCAGTTTCACGTGTCGGATATCTGGCTGGATGAGCGATCCCTCAAAGTGGCGGCCGAACGACAGCGGCAGCGGCATATCCGCCACATCCGCACGCGCTGGATGCCGGCCGCTGTGGACAGCGTGGACTACGGAAAATTTGGCGCGGCCGTTGTGACGGTAACGCTGTTTGGGGGAAAAGAGGAATCACTGTACGCCGACTTCCAGCCGGGTGGCCGCGGAAAAATGGCGGCTGCAGAAAACACGCTCCGCACCTGGTGGCCCGATCACGACGGCATGGATGGCACCATCCTGACGGTGGAGCGCCGCCGAAAGCGAGTGCCCACAGGCAGCAGTGGCATTCGACTGCGGTTTCAGGTGCCGCTGGTGCTGGAGGGCTTTCGACCCGGCCGCATTGTGCGACTGCGCCCGGCCGGGTGGCCCAATGTGAAGCCCCCGTTTGAAGAACGAGTCCGCGGGCTCGACGAACGGTGGCCATCACCGGACATCTTTCGCCGCTGACGCGAACGGTTGAACGCTGCCGTATCGCTTCTGGCCGGGCCTCAAAACTCGCCCAGCACTTCCCCTCCGGCGCGGGTGCCCAGCGCCCGCCAGACGCCCAGATCGATGTTTTCGGAAATGGACCGCGCCGAGCCGTCCATCAGTGTCACCTGGACGATCCCCGTGTGATAGCTGCGGGAAGTGATGATGGCGTAACTGGGTGGTCCGTTCACGCCATCTTTGCCTTCCTGCCAGGAGTTGTAATCGCAGTCCCAGGTCGTGGTGCCATCGGTGCACTGCACCACGGCGTTGGGTGGCATTGTGGTGGTGATGCCCTGATGGTGCACTCGCCCGTCCGGCCATTCGGTGTGGCCGGTGCCTTTGAACTGCACACCGGAAGCCACGGCCGCTTCGGCATCGGCAATTGTCTGGGGGATGTCTGTGGTAGGCGGTCCGGCATTGCGGCGGTACTTTGTCCAGGCTTTGACTTCACCCACCATCAGCGTGTTGCTGGTGCCATCCGTGACGGCCGCCAGCGTATGGCGGGAGTTGGGAAAGAACGATCCGTCGCCCCCCTGGTTGGTGGTGGGGTCATAGATGAACCACGTGCCGAAGTTGAAACCATAAGTGGTGGGGAACAGTGTAGGCCGTCCGTTGCCGGGATCGCGGGAGACATCACTGCCGGGATCGCTGGGGCAGGAATAACCGGGGATCTTCAGGCCATCGATCACTGGCTGAAAATCCCAGGCAATGGTCAGATCGACGGCGGAGTACAGGTTGCCCTGCTCCAGATAAGGCAGCAGTCGGCCATGTATTCCCCAGGAACCATTGTTGCCGGTGGAGGTGGCGGTCAGATCGACGCAGGCGCTGGGTGGCAGTTTGGAGTACACGTCCACGTAGTTGTGCATGGCCAGGCCCAGTTGCTTGAGATTGTTTTTGCACTGCGTTCTTCGCGCGGCTTCGCGGGCCTGCTGCACGGCCGGCAGCAACAGGGCAATGAGAATCGCGATGATGGCAATCACAACCAGAAGTTCGATCAGTGTGAAGGCACGCTGGCGTTTGGTTCTGTTCATCTTTGAGTATCTGCAGCAAGATCGGGCTGATGGCGAGTGGGCGTTTGCCGGGAGGACGGGGCGATCTGATCATCTGACCGGCGAATCGCGGCCACCACAACGAGCGAAGAGACTGCAGACAGCAAACGGCGCGCCATCAGACGCTGTTCGCATTCTGCCGCTCACTGCGAATGCGGGGTGTCGAGACTGTGTGAAATGGAATCCTGATCCGGCGGAAAGTCCGACACTGTGGCGGAAAATCCGGCAGTCACTGTCCCGCGTCCTCCGGGAAATTGGGGCGATTGACCGAAAGGCTCGGACGTCGCCCGCCTTCCCCGTTACTCTATCATCATGCAATGGCCGATCCGCAATCAGATCTTTGTCCCCTTTGCGATCCTGCTGATTCTCTCGGTGTCGCTGGTGGCGGTCGTGGCCGTATGGACGTCGGCGGAACAGTCCGGGGAGCAGAAGCTGGATCACATGCAGGCGGTTGCCGATGCGCTTGGTGAGGCACAGTTTCCGCTCACGGTCGATATTGCCGAACGCATCAGTGCGATGGTGGATGGCGAAGTGATTGTGTCGGATCCTGCCGGTCAGATTACGGCCACCACGCTGCCACTGACCAGCCTGCCTGATCGGCTGCGTGGGCTGGCCGGCTCACTGGAGAAAGCGACGGCCGAAGTTCGTCTGATGGACAAAAACTGGATCGTGACCGTCATTCCCCGACGACGTGTGCCGCGGCCCGGCCCTTTGTTTGTGCTCATGCCCCAACAGGACCTCACGGCGCTCAGTCGTGCGGCCATCATGCCCGTGATTTGGGTGGCCGTTCCTACCCTGCTGCTCGCTCTGTTGCTGGCGCTGCTGATTGCCGGTGGTCTGGCGGGACGCGTTGAGCGTCTGCGTCAGCTGTTTGGTCGCCTGTCTCTTGGGGAGTACCAGCGAGTTGATGTGAGTGGCCGCGATGACGAGCTGCGGGACCTGCTGTGTTCCGCCAATGATCTTTCGCGGCAGCTGAATGTGCTGCAGCAGCAGGTTCGCAAGTCGGACCGGCTGCAGCTGCTCGGGCAGTTGTCGGGCGGGCTGGCTCATCAGCTGCGTAATTCCATTGCCGGAGCACGGATGGCCGTGCAGCTGCACACGCAGTCTCGTCCGCAGGACGATTCCGACATGCTGAAAACCGCGCTGGCGCAATTGCGACTGACTGAGGAACAGGTGGAGGCCGTGCTGTCACTGCGCGAAGGCGGCGGGCGTTCGGCTGAGCCGGTTGTGATCGGGCTGAGTGAAATGCTGGAAGGGGTGCGTGATCTGCTGCGACCACAGAGTGTTCACTGGAACACGGGCATTCAGATGGTCCTGCCGGAAACGGCCGTTTATGCCCGGCTCATTTCCCCTTCGTCTTTGCGGGGCGCCCTGCTGAACATCGTTCTGAATGCGATGGAGGCGGCGGGTGTGGACGGCTGTGTGCGGCTGCGGCTGACGGTGGTCGGTGATGATGTGCAGATAGACGTCACGGACAACGGCCCCGGGTTTTCGTTTGCCACCGATGATCTGACGGACGTCTTTCGCACGACGAAACCGGAAGGGATCGGGCTGGGATTGACGATTGCGCGTCATGCCGTCTCTCAGGAACACGGCACGTTTCAGATTGTCCGAGATGAAGGCTGGACGACGGTCCGGATTCGGCTGGTGAATGTGGTGGTGGCGGCTGCGGAGATGAAGGCATGACCAGCGCTTTGGTGATTGATGACGAAGCGGCCATCTGCCGCTGTTTTGAAACGCTGCTGTCGCAGATGGATTGTGATGTGCGGGTGGCCGCCTCCGCGGAAGATGGTCTGCAGTACGCAGCCGCCCATGACGTCGATCTGGTGGTGCTCGATATTCGTCTGCCGGGTATGGATGGGTTGTCTGCGCTGCCTCGGTTTCGGGAGCACACGACGGCCCCGATTGTGGTGATGACGGCGCACGGCGACCTGTCCACGGCAGTGTCCGCCGTGCAGCAGGGCGCGTTTGAGTATCTGCCCAAGCCGTTTGATCTGGATCACGTGAAATCAGTCGTGACGCGGGCCCTGGCTGAACGCCCGATGGACCAGTCGCTGCCGTCCGGCGTCGAGACGGCGGAGATGGTGGGGCAGTCACCCGCCATGCAGCAGTTGTTTCGGCAGATCGCGCTAGCCGCGCAACACGATGCCCCCGTACTGATCACCGGGGAAAGTGGCACCGGCAAGGAACTGGTGGCTCACGCCATACATCGTCACAGTCGGCGATCCGGGCAGGCCATTGTTCCCGTGCATCTGGCGTCCGTCAGCGAAGGGCTGATGGAGCGGGAGCTGTTTGGTCATGTGACGGGTGCGTTTACTGGCGCTGATCAGGCCCAGGACGGCCTGATGACTCGCGCTGATGGCGGCAGTCTGTTTCTGGATGAAATTGGTGAGGCATCGCCGGCCGTGCAGGTCAAGCTGCTGCGGACGATTGAAACGGGACAGTTTTATCCGGTCGGTTCGGCGAATGCGCGGCGGTCTGATTTCCGACTGCTGGCTGCCACGAATCGCTCTGTGGAATATTTGAAGTCAGCCGACGTATTTCGCTCGGATTTCTTTTACCGCCTGTCGACCATCCACATTCATGTGCCCCCGCTGCGAGAGCGCCCGGAAGACATTCCCCTGCTGGCTGATCATTTTCTGGGAGGCGGTCGTACGCTCAGTGAGGCGGCCATAATGGCACTGCAGGGCCGCTGCCTGGCAGGCAACGTGCGCGAACTTCGCAACCTGGTTCTCAGTGCCGCCGCCCAGTCGCCGGCCACTGTGATCGCGGCTGATCAGCTGCCGTCGGAAGAGGGGCCGGTGGAGACGACAGATCGGCCTGCCGATCTGCGAACAGCAACCCGACAGTGGGCCCGTCAGGCGCTGGCAGCCGAAACTCCCAGTCTGCTGTCGGCCGCCATGGACATCGTTCAGGCCGAGGTGATTGCCGAAGCTCTTGAGCACACGGGGAACAATCGCACGGCGGCGGCCGCAAAGCTGGGAATTCATCGGGAAACCCTGCGGGAACGCATGCGAGAGCAGGCCCGGCACAGCGAGTCTGAGATTCCGGAGGGCGGTTGATGGCTGCTGCCCCGCACTTACGAATTCGCGTAAGGCGGCAGGTCTCGCGTTTTCTGCTGCAGTGTGGCTGGTATGGTGGGGCCATGATTCGCGGGCTGGTCATTGGTGTGATTCTGTGGAGCGATGCGGCAGCGCACGCTGATCTGTGGGAACTGCTGAACCCGCAGCTGACGGCCACGCGCGAGCAGCAGGCGGTTGCCCGTCGCCAGCTGGAGGAGCTTGGTCGCATGGAAATGGGGGTCGCGTCTGAGCGGATTGGAGCGCAGTACCACATGGCCCCCACACCTCCCGCGGTGCCCCCCTTTGTGCAGGTTGATCTGGGACGTGTCTGCCGATTTGATACGGTGGTTGTGGTTCCGGCGGTGTCTCAGTTTGGCGGACAGGGGACGTCTGCCTATGCGTTTCCCGCCGCCTTTCGTGTGGATGCGTCTGATGATGCGAACTTTGATACGTTCACACCGCTGGGACTGATCACTGAGACAGGTCTGGAGAGCCGTCGCAGTCTGCCGATTGTGGTCCGCTGTGCGGGCACTCAGGCACGCTACCTGCGTGTGACGATTGTCCAGCTCGCTCAGGTGGCTGACCGCTGGACGTTTGCTCTGGGCGAGATCATGGTGCTGGACGGAAACTACAACGTGGCTGTCGATGCCAGCGTCCGCATGCGAAAAGCGCCCCGCATTCCTCGCCGCTGGCACTCAGACTATCTGGTGGATGGCCGCACCACGCTGGGGCCACCCATTGTTGAAGAGCTGCCCGAGTTTGATGGCGCTTATGCGACCGATGATGCCAGTGGTGACCGCTGGATGAAACTGGATCTGGGGCAGGCGTGCAGCATCCGGGAAGTCCGCCTGCATCCGATTCACGCTCGCCAGGGCAACTCGCTGCCCGGTTACAGCTTTCCGCAGCGGTTTCGTGTGGAACTGCGAGAGTCCGAAGCCGGACAGCCTCTGGCCGTGTTTGATTCTCTGTCGACGGAGTTCAGCAACCCGGGCAACAATCCGGTGGTCTGCCGCTTTGAGGACGTGACCGCGCGCTATGTTGATATTGTGTGCGTCGAGCCGTCTGTGGAAGACCCACGTCGCTTTGGGCTTTCTGAAGTGCAGGTGTATTCTGCCGGTCGCAACGTGGCGATCGATGGATCGGCGCGGCTGAGCGGGCCGCCGACTGAGCGCGGACCTCAAATGCTGATTGACCAGTTCACCAGTTATGGTCGCGTGCTGGAACTGCCCGCCTGGATTGACCGCTGGGATCGTTATCGCCACGCCAGTCGAACGCTGGAACAGGCCGCAGCCGCGCAGCGGAAACAAATGGAAACCGCCGAGGCGCGAGCTGTGTGGCTGGGTGGAACGGGACTGCTGCTGGTCGGTCTTGCGACCGGCGGCGCGTCACTGATACGGCGTCGGCGTGAGGCGGCTGAAAAGCGTCGATTCCGGATGCGGCTGGCGCGGGACCTGCACGATGAGATCGGCAGCAATCTGGCCGCCATTGCGAGACTGGGTGAGGTGGTGACGCTGGAATCCAGCGACTCACAGGCACAGGAGGACTGGCAGGCCGTCCGTCAGCTGGCCCTGGAATGCACGGACTCCATGCGGGACACCCTGTGGCTGCTGGGTGGGTCCCGCTACGATGGAGGCACGCTGTATGAGCGGCTGCAGACAACAGCCCGCAGGATGCTGCCGCACATCGCGCTCACGTGGGAAGCTTCCGCATCTTTGCCACCGGTTGCCCACGATTCTGAGTTGAGTCGCGATTTGTATCTGATCTTCAAGGAAATGATGGCCAACGTGACGCGGCATGCCAGGGCGACAGAAGTGACCGTGCGATTGCAGGCGGGCCGCGAGACGCCGGTGGCCGGCGACCGTGGCGGCGATGGCTGGCTGACGATTCAGGTCTGTGACAATGGAGTCGGCATGGAGGCTGGGCAGTCGTCCGGCATGGGGCTGGGCAACATTCGCCAGCGAACGCGCCGCCTGAACGGTCACTTTTCGCTCCACTCGGTGCCCGGTGAGGGCACCCACCTTTCCCTCCAGGTTCCCGTCAGGACATCGTGATGAGTGGTCTGTGGATTATTGAAGACAACGTCAGCTATCGGCAGGCCACAGCGCGCGGCATTCAGCGGGTCAGCCCGGACTGGGTGGCGGCCCAGTTTTCGTGCTGCGAGGATGCCCTGGCTGCCATTGAGGGGGGCGATCAGCCGGATGTGGTGCTGATGGATATTGGGCTGCCCGGTATTGACGGCATTGCCGGCATTGGTGAGATCAAACAGCGCGTTCCGCAGGCATCGATCCTGATTCTGACGGTGTTTGAGGACGACGACAAAATCTTCCGCGCGCTGAAGGCTGGTGCCTCGGGCTATCTGCTCAAGTCCGCCTCCATGGAACGTGTGGTGGAAGCTGTGGAACTGGTACGTCAGGGCGGTGCGCCGATCAATCCCCGTATCGCTACCCGTGTGCTGGCCATGTTTGCCGAACTGGCACCCAGTCGTCAGGACTACAACCTGAATGATCGGGAACGGGCGGTGCTCGGCTGCATGGTGCAGGGACTGGTCCGCAAGCAGACAGCCGCGGAGCTGAATCTGAATGTGCACACCGTGGATTACGTCATGCGCCGCATTTACCGCAAGCTGCATGTCAACGGTGCCACGCAGGCGGTTGCCCTGGCCGTGCGGGATCGCCTAGTGGACACACCGCCGGAAGACGCCTGAACAGGGCTTCACCGGGAGCCTGTTATTTTCTGGCATCTCCGGCACTGTGCGCCACGCAGTTTGGACAGGTGCCTGACGATTCCAGGTCGGTAAGATTTTGCAGTGTCGTGCTGGCGATCTGTTCCAGCGCGTCTGCGGTAAAGAAGCCCTGATGGCCGGTGATCAGCACGTTGGGAAACGTCAGCAGCCGCGCAAACACATCATCGCGAATGACTTCGCCGGAGAGATCTTCAAAAAACAGGTCCGCTTCTTCTTCATAAACGTCGATGCCCAGTCCGCCCAAGTGACCGGACTTCAAGCCTCGGATCACGGCCTGCGTCTCGACAATACCCCCGCGACTGGTGTTGATGAGCATGACGCCCGGCTTCATTTGCGCAATGGCCTCGTCATTGATCAGGTAGTGTGTTTCGGGCACCAGTGGACAGTGAAGTGTGACGATGTCTGATTCAGCAAGCAGAGTCGGCTGATCCACATAGGTGACGCCTGCCGCCGTGCATTCTGTGCTGGGATTCAGATCGTGTGCCAGCACGCGGCAGCCAAATCCCCGAGCGATGCGGCACACGCACGCGCCGATGGTGCCGGTGCCAATGACGCCAATCGTGCGCTCGAACAGGTCAAATCCCAGCAGGCCATTCAGTCGGAAATCTCCCTCGCGAACTCGCGCATAGGCTTTGTGGAGTCGGCGATTGAGGGAGAGAATCAGGGCAAACGTATGCTCGGCCACGGCATGAGGCGAGTAGGCGGGGACGCGGGCCACCACAATGCCCCGGTCGGCGGCTGCTTCCAGGTCCACGTTGTTGAATCCCGCACATCGCAGTACGACCACCTTCAGGCCGTGATCTGCCAGCTGCGACAGAACGTCCCGATCCAGCACGTCATTGACAAACACGCAAACGGCCGGGAAACCGCAGGCCAAAGAGGCGGTGGCCTTCGTCAGACGAGTTTCGTGAAACGTAATTTCGTGAGCGGAATCCGCTGACTCAAACGATTGTCTGTCATAAGCTTTGGTGCTGAAGAAGGCTGTTTTCATGGTCACTTTCTGGACAGGAGGATCGGCCATCCGGCAGGGATAATGTGGGAGAGACAATGCGGCAAAGACGCAAATGGTCGCACGGACGATGGTCGAATGATCTGTTCGAAGCATGTACCGTGCCAGCGTGGATGCAGACGGCGTTTTCGTCGCCTCAGAAAGGTTTCCGCCCTGTCCCTCCCCCATTCGCCTGGCTTGTGGGCTGTATTGCTGTCGTCGTGGTGTGCGAATCGGCGCACTTTGGAATCGCCGCAGCTGTCGCACGGGGTTGAGGCTGGGATTGTCAATGTCGATTGGGATACTGAACGGATGGAATGAAAACTGCATGCGTCATGTTGGCCACAAGTCAGCACGGGCGAGTCTTGACGCACCCCCACCGCCACCGCGCGATATCGTCCGTGATTCTCGCTCCGTGATTTTCCGCCCAGCAAGGAATAACAACAGGTGACTGGTTCTGAGCCGATTCCCTCCCGACAGACGGCGGATGATGCCACGCGACTGCGGACGATCATGGAGGCCGCGGTCGATGGTGTGATTACTATTGGAGAACGCGGGTTAATCGAAGATGTGAATTCCGCCGCCGAGCGGCTGTTTGGTTATACGGCGTCGGAAATGGTGGGTCAGAACGTCAACATGCTGATGCCCGCACCGTTTCAGCAGGAGCATGACGGCTATCTGCGCAACTATGTGGAAGGTGGTCCCGCCAGAATCATTGGCATCGGCCGGGAAGTGGAGGGCCTGCGGAAAGATGGCTCCACGTTTCCGCTGTACCTGGCGGTGAGTGAGGCCCGGGTGGCCGGTCGCCGTCTGTTTACGGGGTTTGTCCACGACCTGACGGATGTCAAGCAGGCCCAGCAGCAGGCCACCCATCTGGGTCGCATTCTTGAGGACTCACTCAACGAGATCTTTGTGTTTGATGTGGATACGCTGGAGTTTGTCTTTGCCAATCGCGGCGCGCTGGAGAATCTGGGTTACCGATTCGATGAATTGACGATCCGGACACCTGTCGACATCAAGCCGCATTACTCCCGTGATGACTTTGAATCGCTGGTTGCCGGACTGCGTTCCGGCGAAGAGTCCGTCCTTGAGTTTGAAACCGTCCATGAACGGAAAGACGGCAGTCATTACCACGTGCTGGTTCGATTGCAGATTGCCGAGTGGGAAGAACGCTCGGTGTTTGTCGCGATCGTTCTTGATATCACCGACCGTCAGCGGCAGGAAACGGAGCTGAAAATTCGCGACCGCGCGATCCAGTCTGCCAGCGAGGGGATTGTGATTGCCGACGCCAGGCAGCCCGGCAATCCCATTGTGTTTGTCAATGAAGCATTCACAAAGATCAGCGGGTATGACTGGGAAGAATCGGTCGGCCGTTCGTGCGAAATCCTGTGTGGTGACGGAGCCGATGCGGTCAGCCTCGAGGGCCTGAAATCGGCAGTCACCCAGGGGCTGGAGTTTCGCGATACGGTGCAGTGCCGTCGTAAAAACGGCACGGCATTCTGGAACAAACTGTCGGTGGCTCCCATTGCCAACAGCCGCGGAAACGTCACCCATCTGGTGGCTGTGATGGAGGATGTGTCTTTGCGGCGTCAGGCGGAAGAGCAACTGCTGCAGTCCGAACGACTGGCCGCCATTGGGCAGATGGTGACCGGCCTGGCGCATGAAAGTCGAAACGCGTTACAGCGGGCCCAGGCGTGTCTGGATATGCTGACACTTGATCTGGAGGATCAGCCTGAACAGCTTGAGCTCACTGAAAAGACCCGCCGCGCGCTCACAGATCTGTACCGTCACTACGAAGAAGTTCGCAACTACGCCGCGCCCATTGTGCTGGAGAAACGCCCAATTGATGTCGTGCGGCTGATTCGTCAAACGTGGGCCGACATGGAGGCTGTGCGGGGCCGGCGGGCATTTGAATTCCAAATTGTGGACCACGGTGTACCGCTGACAGTCCCCGCCGACGATCATCGTCTGCGTCAGGTCTTTCTGAATATCATGGAAAATTCGGTGTCCGCCTGCGGAGACAGTGGGCGGATTGATGTGGAGTGTGCCCTGCAGTCCGGCGGTGATCAGACGCACTGTTGCCTGACCTTTCAGGACAGCGGTCCCGGGTTTGATGCCACAACCACAGAAGCCGCGTTTCAGCCGTTTTTTACGACCAAACAGAAGGGTACGGGGCTGGGCATGGCCATCTCCAAACGCATTATCGAGGCTCATGGCGGACACATCACCATTGTTCCCTGTGAGCGGGGCGCTCGAATCGAAGTACAGATTCCCTGCTGAATCCTCGCCGAGTGCCCATCGATGTGACTGACACTGTATTTCCCGTGACGCAGTGGCACACTTTTCGGTATTGTGTGCGTTACAGCGCGCTTTGGTGCTCACTGATCGATGGGCTGGTGGGTCATTGGGTGTCCGCAAAAAAAAAATCTGGCGCGGTGGAAGGGCTGCCGCTGGTCGTCTGAGCCAATTGTGAACAGTCAAGACACCCGTTCCGGCATGATCCGTGCAGAGAGTGACTGGCTCCGCTTTGGCGACAGCACCACTGTCTGCAGGGCGTGTGTTTGAACCCGGCGAGCTGTGCGGCTGGTTCCTGCCAGGATCGACCTGCTGTCGGGTGAGGCCCGCGACCAATTCTGATTGAGAAATGACTGTGCCCGAAGAACCACCCATCGCACTGCTGCTTGTTGAAGACGAGGACGATTTTCGTGAAACCACGGCGCGGTGGATGTCGCGAAAAGGGCATCAGGTGAGCGAAGCGGCCAATGCCCAGCAGGCACTCGCCCTGCTCGACCGTCAGCATTTTGAAGTGGCAGTTGTCGATATGAACATGCCAGGCATATCGGGCGTCGAACTGCTGCAGCGGATGAAGTCCGACGACATTGAAACGGAAGTCATCATTCTGACCGGTCAGGGGACCATTGAGTCGGCCGTCCAGGCCATGAAAATCGGGGCGTCCGATTATCTGACCAAGCCGTTTCCGCTGGGCGACCTCGAACAGCGTTGTCGTCTCGCATGGCGTCGCGGACAGCTGACGAAGGAAAATCGTCAGCTGAAAGCCGTCATTCGTCGGCAGCAGCCCAGGACCCGTATGATCGGGCAGTCACCCGCGATGTGTGAGGTGGAGCGGCTGATCGAGCGTGTGGCGCCCACGGACAAAGCCGTGCTGATCCAGGGAGAAAGCGGCACCGGCAAAGAGCTGGTGGCTCGCGCGGTTCAGCAAAACAGCCAGCGAGCCGACCGGCCCTTTGTGACCATCAACTGCGCTGCATTGCCCGAGAGCCTGGTCGAAAGTGAACTGTTCGGGCATCAAAAAGGGGCCTTCACCGGGGCGACCAGTGACAAGCCGGGACTGTTTGAAGTGGCCGACGGAGGCACACTGTTTATCGACGAGCTGGGAGAGCTGCCACTGGCCCTGCAGCCCAAACTGCTGCGGGTCCTGGAAGACGGTTCGTTACGGCGGGTGGGGTCCCACAAGGAGCGAAAAATTGACGTGCGAATTGTTGCGGCCACCAATCGGGATCTGGCGGAAGATGTGAAGGCGGGCCTGTTTCGCGAAGATTTGTTTTATCGCCTGAACGTGCTGTCCATCAAGCTGGCCCCGCTGCGGGAGCGCGGCGACGATCTGGATCTGCTGATCGATCACCGACTGGGGGCGGACTGGAAACTGGAGGCCGATGCTCGCGCCCTGCTGCATCGCTGTCGCTGGCCTGGTAACGTGCGGCAACTGATCAATGTGATCGATCGCGCCACGATTCTGGCCGACGGGCAGACGGTGACGGTCGATGATCTGCCCGGCGATCTGCTGGATGATGACAGCAGCGCGACACCACAGATTATGGTTGCCCAGGATACGTCCCGCCTGGACGACATCGAAAAAGCGCACATCGTGGAAGTCCTCGAACGGGAAAAAGGCAACAAAGCCAGAGCCGCAAGGGCTTTGGGCATCCATCGTCGAAAGCTGTACCGCCTGCTGGAGCGCTACGAACTGCATAAGCCCGAAACAGCCTCATGACACACGACGCGCACAGCCAGTCGCATTTGGATGCCGAGCACACACCGGCGGCTGTCTCAAAGCGACTGGCGCGTTCGCGGCGACACAGCTATCTGAGAGATTTCGTTTACGGCGGAATTGACGGAGCGGTGACGACATTTGCCGTGGTTTCCGGTGTGGCCGGGGCGGGACTGTCGTCCGGCGTGGTGATTGTGCTGGGCTTTGCCAACCTCATTGGGGACGGCTTCAGCATGGCGGCCGGTAACTACCTGGGCGCACGCGCTGATCTGCAACTGCTCGAGCGGGCGCGGCAGACCGAAAAGATGCACGTCGAAAGGTTTCCGGACAAAGAGCGTGAGGAGATCCGACAGATTCTCTCTGCCAAGGGGTTTTCTGGTGACACGCTCCAGCGGGCCGTCGAGACAATCACGTCCGATCCTGAGCTGTGGGTCAACACAATGCTGCAGGAAGAGTACGGCCTGTCACTGTCTCGCCCCAGTCCGGTCACAGCGGCTCTGGTCACTCTTGCCGCGTTTGTGCTGATCGGCGTCCTGCCTCTTCTGGCTTCTGTGGTGGACTGGATGGGGGCAACAGACAGTCGACCGTTTGTCGTTAGTTCGGTGCTGACCGGCCTGGCGTTCTTTGGCGTGGGAGCTGTCAAGGCGCGGTTCGTGTCTGATCGCTGGTACCGCGCCGGACTGGAGACGCTGCTGGTCGGAGGAGCCGCTGCCCTGCTCGCTTATGGCATCGGTGTGCTGCTCGCCGGTGTGGTGCACACCGGGTGATCCGCGTGTGACACACACGCTCAGCTGTGTGGGCACCGCACAGCCAGTGTGCGGGTGTGACTGTCATTTTCTGTGGGACACGCAGGAACACGATTCCGGTTGGGCGATGCCGGCGACGCGGATTTGGAATGCGTTTTGCATTGGCATGTGGAGGCTGGCTGAGGCTGGCAGACGCGAACTCTCGCACGTTTTCTCGGGTTACAGAACGCGTCTATGTCGTGCGTCAGCTGGCTGCCGCAACCCGTTTTCTGTCTTCGCTCTGTGTGGAAAGGTTCATCATGATCAACATCAATCGAATCCTTGTGGCGACGGACTTCAGCGACTCGGGGAGAACGGCCCTGCAGTATGCGGTGGCGTTCGCCGATCAGTTTGGAGCGTCTGTCGACCTGATGCACGTGGTGGAACCGGTTCCGTCCGGCGCACTGCTGAGTTATGTGCCCAAAGAAGAACTGCGGCAGAACATGCTGACGCACGCCAAAGAACAGATGCAGCAGCTGCACAGTGAATGGGACGAATATGCGTTCCCCGTGAACCAGGTGGTCACCGAAGGGCACCCGTTTGTGGAAATCATTCGTCACGCCCGGCAGATACAGGCCGATCTGATTGTGATGGGCACGCACGGTCGTGGGGCGATCGCTCATATGCTGATCGGCAGCGTGGCCGAAAAAGTGGTTCGCAAGGCCCCCTGTCCGGTACTCACCGTGCGCCATCCTGAACACGAGTTCCTGCATCCGTGAATGGGGTGAGATTTGTCAGCCGGCGTTTGCCGCTTCGGTGGCGGCGTCACCGTGCTGACTGCGAAACTCACGTGGTGTGCAGTTGCGGAGTCGGCGGAACGTGCGGTTGAAAAAAGACGGACTTTCAAATCCGCACCGGTGACAGATGTCGAGGATGGCACGATCTGTTTCGATCAGCTGTCGGCAGGCGTACCCAATACGAAGTTCGTTGATATAGCGCGTGGGCGTGCGACTGGTCGACAGTTTGAAGAACCGGCTGAACGCAGACGGATTCATGTACAGCAGGTCCGCCAGGTCGGCAACGGAAAGTTCGGGTTCTGTAAAGTGCTGCTGGATGTGATCGCACACCAGTTGAATTCTGGTTTCGGCCGTTTTGGAGACGGGCCCCGTGTATCCGGCAGACGCCAGTGGCGCTGGCTGGCAGAGCGTGAGCTGTTCCAGAATCTGCAGCAGCAGGATCAGCCGTGATGCGCCCTTCCGAGTCAGCAGTCGTGTCATCTGACGGCCGATTTCTGCCGCGCTGTCAGGAGGGTACCAGAGCCCTCGGTCTGCCAGGGTCAGCAGTTCGCGAATGCGATTCAGCTCCGCGGTCTCAAAGAAACGAGCGCCCAGAAAATCGGGGTGGAACTGAATCACGGTGGCCGCATGGAGGTCGTATTTTTGGCCGCGGTATTCGTCCGAATTCCAGGTATGCGGCAGATTGGAGCCCAGCAGCACGAGGTCATGATTCGTGTAGGCGCCAATGTGATCACCCACGAGGCGGGCACCCGAGCCGTGCTCGACATACGTCAGTTCGATTTCCGGGTGTCGGTGCCATTTGACGGGCGTTTCCAGTGTCGACCTGTCCAGACACCGAAACGACTGCCCCTGATCGGGCGCCAGTTTTTCGAAGGAGGGTTTCATGGGGCATTGTGGCGAATCTGAACTTAGATGTGCAGAGGGTACACTGAAACATCCGGATTGCGCACAAAACCGTCACATTTCTGCAAAGCGCGTCGGAGAGCTGGCGACACAGAGCGCGTAGTATTCGCTCGCACTGACGCCTGACCTATTGCCCTGCCTTCTGCTGGTGACGATCCGTGAGTCCTGTTGCTGACCAATCTGCCATGCCGGCATCTTCCCGCAGGGACGGTCTGCAGGCCGCCTTTGCGGGCATTGATGTGGGAGGCACAGCAATCAAGATCGGCATCGTGGACGAGCGGCAGAATGTGGTGGGCCATCAGCGCGTGCGGACGGCCGATTATCCGACGCCTGCCGCTGCCGTCGAGCAGGTTCATCGACTGGTGGAGCAGTCGCTGAACACACTCGGTGGCCTTTCACTTCAGGCGGTGGGTCTCGCCTCTCCCGGTTTGATGGCGGATCACTGTCTCCAGGAGACGTCGAACCTGGGAGGCTGGGAAGGCGTGCGGCTCCGAGAGCTGATTGAACGCACGTTTGGCAGACCGGTGGCAGTGGTCAATGACGCCGTGGCGGCGGCCGTGGCCGAACATCACGTGCGACGCATTCCCTCCCTGTGTTTGATCACGCTGGGCACCGGTGTGGGCTGCGGATTGATCATTGATGACAGACCGTTCACGGGCCACTCGGGATTTGGCGGCGAACTGGGGCACGTCGTTGTGGATGCCAGGCCGGATGCGCGCCTTTGTCCGTGTGGTCGGCCAGGACATCTGGAAGCATACGCGGGTGCCGGGGGCGTCGTTCAAACGGCACAGGAACGTCTGCAGGGGGCAGCAAGTCGGCTGGCCACTTTGCCGGTCCACGAACTGACGCCCGAAATTCTGTTTCACGCGGCCGAAGGGGGAGACGCGGTCGCGCTGGATGTGGTTGCTGCGACCGCTGAAAAGCTGGCCATCGCCATCGCCGGGGTGGCCCATGTTCTGGGCCCGCTGACTTTTCTCCTGGGCGGAGCGATGACCTTTGGGGGCGCTCGGTCTGCGGTGGGCCGAGGGTTCATGCGTTCGATCCGGCAGCAGGTGGAGCGATTGTCGCTGCGTGAAATTCACCGACACCTTTCGATAGATTTTTCTTCGCTGGGAAATGATGCGGGCGTGATTGGCGCGGCGCTGATCGCCCGACGGTCTGCGCTCGGTCCGGACAGCCTCCGAACGTCCCCATGATTCCATTTCTGAGCCGAACCTCACACAGGAAAATGAACAATGACAACATCCTGCACCGAACCTCTGATGGTGTCTGATGGCGACCGCTGCGGTGAGTCTTCAGGGCCCATTGCCTATCGCGTCTATGAGCACTCCGCTGAAGTCAGCCTTGCCGTTGCGGGCGAAATGGCCGACCTGATTCGCCAGCGTGCGGCGGTCGGCCAGCCATGTGTGCTGGGCCTGGCCACCGGCTCCACCCCCATCGCCGTGTATGCGGAACTGGTCCGGCAGCATCGGGAAGATGGACTCAGTTTTGCGGGGGTGACGACTTTTAACCTCGATGAATATTTGCCCATGCAGCCGGACGAACTGCAAAGCTATGTGCGTTTCATGAACGAACATCTGTTCGATCACATCGACATTGATCCGCGCAACGTACATATCCCCGATGGCACGGTCACGCTGGAAGACGTGGCCGGTTACTGTCGGGAATATGAGCAAAAGATTGCAGCGGCCGGCGGCATCGATCTGCAGCTTCTGGGAATCGGCCGCACGGGGCATATTGGTTTTAACGAACCGGGTTCCCGCATCAATTCCCGCACCCGCGCGATCACACTGGACAAAGTCACCAGAACGGATGCTGCCAGTGATTTTTTTGGCATCGAGAATGTGCCCCGACGGGCCATCACGATGGGAGTGGGCACCATCATGGCGGCCCGGCGGGTGATTCTGATGGCCTTTGGTGAAGGCAAGTCAGGCATCGTGGCCCGCACGATTGAAGGTGACGTCAGTCCTTCCATTCCTGCCACATTTTTGCAGGAGCACGCCAACGTGGAATTCCTGCTCGACGAGGCGGCCGCGGGGAAGCTGGCCCCTGCCGTCACACCGTGGCTGACAGGGGATGTCACCTGGCACGACGACATGATTCGACGCGCCGTCATCGCGCTGTCGCGGGATGCCGGCAAGCCCGTGCTGATGCTGACGGATGAAGACTACAACGAATTCGGGCTGCAGGGGCTGCTGGCCGAATATGGATCCGCCTATGAGATCAACCTGCGGATCTTTCGGCAGCTGCAGTCCACCATCACCGGCTGGCCGGCCGGTAAGCCACCCCACGAGCGACGACCAGGTGATGTGCAGCGTCCTCAGGACGACGTGTTTCCCAAACGGGTCATTGTCTTCTCTCCGCACCCGGATGACGATGTGATTTCGATGGGCGGGACCCTCATCCGGCTGGCCGATCAGGGACACGATGTTCGGGTGGCCTATCAGACGTCCGGTAATATCGCCGTATTTGATGATGATGCGCAGCGATTCGCCGAATTTGTTGAGTTGTTCTGCGACGAGTTCGATGTGCAGTCAGAGCAAATCGACGAGCTGTGTCGCCAGATGTCACAGTTTCTGGGCACCAAAGAATCCGGCCAGGTCGACAGCGATCAGGTGCGACGGATCAAGGGCGTCATCCGCCGCAGCGAAGCCATTGCCGGTGTTCGCTGCTGTGGTGTTCCGTCCGACCGCACTCACTTTCAGAATCTGCCGTTTTACGAGACGGGGCGGGTGAAGAAAGCGGGCATTTCAGAGGCCGACATTGCGCAGACCGTGGAGTTGCTGAGGGACGTGCGACCCCATCAGATCTACGCGGCCGGTGATCTGTCCGATCCGCACGGCACACATCGCACGTGTCTGGAAATCGTATTTGCCGCCTGCCGTCGCTGCGAACATGACGAGTGGATGCAGGCATGTGACGTCTGGCTGTACCGCGGGGCGTGGCAGGAATGGGAGCCGCATGAGATTGAAATGGCGGTGCCCCTGAGCCCGGACGAAGTGAGCCGCAAACGGAATGCGATCTTCAAACACGAATCACAGAAAGACCGGGCCCTGTTTCCGGGCCCCGACATGCGGGAGTTCTGGCAGCGAGCCGAAGCCCGCAACGCGGACACCGCCCGCCTGTATGACCAGTTGGGACTGGCTCAGTATCAGGCGATTGAGGGATTCGTCCGCTGGAAAAAGGACTTTGGACTGGGAGAACACTGATGACACCGCCCGTCAAAGTCCTGTGCATCGGCGCAGGCAACATGGGGCGTTCTCACGCAAAGGCATACCACGAGAACTGCGAGTTCGAAATCGTGGGGCTGTGCACCCGCTCTGCTTCGTCGGCCGCCGCCCTCAACGATACGCTGGACGCGGATTATCCCGCGTTCAACAGTGTGCCAGCAGCACTGTCTGCGACGCAGCCGGACGCCGTGTGCGTGGCCAGTTACCCTGACACCCATACGGAATTTACAGAGCTGGCACTTCAGGCTGGCTGCCACGTTTTTGTGGAAAAACCGCTGGCCACCACGGTGGACGCCGCCGAGCGAACCGTGCAGCTGGCTAAGGACAGCGGTCGAAAGGTGGTCGTGGGCTACATTCTCCGGCACCATCCCAGCTGGCAGAAGTTTATCGAGCTGACCGGCACCCTCGGCAAACCGCTGGTGATGAGGATGAACCTCAACCAGCAGTCGTCAGGCGCCGCCTGGCAGACACACCGCAGTCTGATGAACACTGTCTCGCCGCTGGTCGACTGTGGCGTGCACTATGTGGACGTGATGTGCCAGATGACGCAGTCCCGCCCGGTTCGTGTGTCCGGTATCTGCGCGCGACTGTCCGATCAGGTGGCAGCCGGCATTCCGAATTATGGCCAGCTGCAGGTGACGTTCGCCGATGGATCGGTTGGCTGGTATGAGGCCGGCTGGGGGCCGATGATGAGTGAAACGGCCTTTTTTGTGAAAGACGCCGTTGGTCCCCGCGGCAGTGTGTCCATTGTGGCTGACAAAGCGTCAGGCACAGGCCAAAGCGCGAGCGTGGACGCTCATACGCAGACAGAATCACTCCGCGTGCATCATGCCGCTCTGGATGCCAGCGGCGAGTTTCAGAAAGCCGATGAACTGCTGCGGCTCGATGACGAGCCCGATCATGACGACCTGTGCGCCCGCGAGCAGGCTTACTTTCTGCAGGCCATTCGCGACGACATCGACCTGACCAATCACCTGGCTGATGCTGTCAATTCCATGCGGATTGTGCTGGCAGCCGATGAATCGTTTCGCACCGGCAAAACCATCGAACTACAATAGGCCGCCTTCCCGCACTCTTCCTCTGACCCGCCATTGCAAAGGATCCCTCCAGATGAACACTCACCATGACTCTCAGCCTGGTCGTCGCACATTTTTGAAAACCACCGCTGCAGCCTCTGCACCATTGCTGGCCGGCCGTGTCGTCCGCGGGCAGGAAGCCGCACAGGACACGTCTGAAGTTCGCATTGGCATTGTGGGGGCCGGTGGCCGTGGCACAGGCGCACTGAATGACTCATTGACGATCAACGACAATGTCAAAGTAGTGGCGGTGGCTGACCTGACGGAGCAAAAGGGCCAGCGACTGCGTGACATTCTGGGACGCAAACACGAAGGCAAAGTGGCCATTGACGATACCGCCATTCACACGGGACTGGATGGCTATCAGAAAGTGCTGGAGGATCCCAATGTGGATCTGGTGATCTTTGCCACGCCCCCCGGCTTTCGTCCGCGACACATTGCCGAAGCCGTCGAGGCCGGCAAACATGTGTTTGCGGAAAAGCCCACCTGCGTCGATCCGGCCGGATACCGCATCTGCCTGGCGGCTCACGAAGAGGCTGAAAAACGTGGCACGGCCATTGTGACGGGCACGCAGTACCGCCGTCAGATCAACTACATCGAAGCGGTGAAGCAGATTCGCGATGGCGCGATTGGCGACATCATCAGCGCGACCAGTCGTTACTGCAGCACGGGGATCTGGTTTAAGAATCGCCAGGAAGACATGAGCGATACGGAGTATCAGATCTTCAACTGGATGCACTATGTGTGGCTCTCGGGTGATCAGATTGCCGAGCAGGCCGTCCATAACATTGACGCCATGAACTGGGTGATGGGCGGTGCGCCCGAGTCGGCCTATGGTTCCGGTGGGCGCTTCACACGTCCGGAAACCAGCGAGATGTGGGACAGCATGTCCATCGATTATGTGTACCCTGGCAACCGCACGCTGTCGTTCATGTGCCGACAGATTCCCGGATCCACGGGTGACAACAGCAATACGATTTACGGCACTGAAGGGATCGCTCACATTGGCGCTATGAGCCAGGGCTCAAAAATCACCGATCGCGATGGCAAAGAAATCTGGCCAAAAAAGGGACGGATCTCAGATGCCTACAAGCAGGAGCACAAAGATTTGGTCGATTCCATCCGTGCCGGTCAACCCATTGTGGAACTGAAACAGACGGCCGACAGTTCACTGACGGCCGTGCTGGGTCGCGTAGCCGCGTACACGGGCCGCCGAGTGACCTGGGAGTTTCTGACTGAGCAGTCGCAGCTGGATCTGTATCCGGAAGCCCTCGACTGGACGGCCCCCCGTCCGGAGTCCCAACACGCGGTTCCCGGACAGACGAAACTGGTTTAAGCAGTCCTGCGAAGGGGCCGGCGACGAACGCAACAGCGGGTGCGAAGTCATCCTCGCACCCGCTGTTGGCAGTTGTTGGGGCCGTCTGGCCGTCGATCAACCCCGTGGGTCGCTATTCGGACTTTTCTTCGGTTTCGGTTTCCGCCAGAAACGCCTTCAGGGCGGCGGCTGGCAGTGTGTAACTGCGAACGCGGCTGTTGCGGGCGATATTCAGACCGGCGAAACGACCCTGCAGATCAAACACGGGGCTGCCGCAGTCGGCCGGTTTCAGGTCGGCGTCATGAGACAGGACCTGACGGAAGCCATCCCGCCGTGTGCTCTTGGCCATCTGATCGGCCGCGTGACGCGAGGTTGAGGGCAGCGAACCCAGAGTGATCGACTTGGTGAGTTCGTCTTCGTCCCGCTTCAGTGTGGCCGTGATGACGGCGTTGGGATCTGCTTTCGAGAGGAAGTTGCGCATGTCACTGTGCGTGCGAATGATTGTGTCGTTGAGCTTGGTAATGACGTCGCCCACGAGGACACCCGCTTTTTTGGCCGCGCCGTTTTCCGTCACCTCATTGATGATGGCCCCCTTGTTGTCTTCAAACGTAGCCGGCACGACTCCCAGAAAACCGCGGCTGCGAAGCTTGGCAGAGGCGAACGACGGAGTGCCAATCACACTGACGATTCCGTCCCCGTCGCTTTCGGGTGTGAGGATAAAGACGCCCGGTGCCAGTTCCGCTTCCGAGGACTCCAGATCGATCCCGGCCGTGCACACGTCGGCTGTTTTCAGCAGGACCAGGTCATTTTCAGAATCACGTCGTACGATCGTCAGTTCTGTCTCCTGATCATCTGATTTTGTCACTGGATCGCTGCCGATCAGGCTGCTCTTGCTGATGATCCACGGTGTGCCTTTGACCATTGTGCCCACGCAGGTGGCCTGCTTCTCGCCGACCAGACTCTCAATTTCCACGCACATGTCGTCCAGTGTCGTTTCCAGCTCCGCCAGTTCGCGGGCCAGTCGGCTCAGTTCACCGTAGCCCTCGGCCTCGACCTTTGGGTGATCGATGTCGGGCAGCGCGACTTCCGGCGCCC
The DNA here is from genome assembly GCA_024742875.1 of Planctomycetaceae bacterium. Lineage (GTDB taxonomy): Bacteria > Planctomycetota > Planctomycetia > Planctomycetales > Planctomycetaceae > Fuerstiella. The sequence goes on from JANSXP010000007.1 coordinate 44,600, forward strand.
CTTCGCGTTCCACTTCAAACTCCATTTCGATATCCAGCGTTTCTTCACCACGCTGCACTTTCGCGGTGATGGTTTCCACACCTTCATCCCGCGCGGCAATCAGGGCTGCACGCAGGTCTTCAATATTGCTCATGTCGCGGTCATAAACATTGACGATGGCGTCATCCACTTTGATGCCGCCTTTGGCCGCGCGGCTGTCATCCACCACAGCGACAATTTTCAGGCCGGCAGATTCTTCAGTATTGCCTCGTCGTCCGCGGGCAATCTGTACGCCCAGTTTCGGAGTGGGCGGGCCGGACTGCGTGAACGTCTGTTCGCGATTGAGTTCGTTCCAGAAGTTTCGAAATGTATCGACGGGCACTTCATAGTTGCGTTCCATGTCCCGACCGATCCGCGAGTGAATGCCGATGACATAGCCATTTAAATCAAACAGTGGCCCGCCGGAATCGCCCGGTTCCATGAGGGCTGACGACTGCAGCATGCCGCGATTGCGACTGGAGCGAACCACACGTCCAAACCGTACGATCGGTTCGCGTCCTGCTCGCTGTCCTCCGGGGAAGCTCAGGCCCAGACAGGGCTGGTTGGTCACCAGTGAAGATGAGTCACCCATGGGAACGAACGGCAGGTCGTCACCCGGTTCCGTGATCATAATTAAAGCGCTGTCCGTGCGAGGGTTGGAGCCCTTGCCAACGCCGCGAAACCGTCGGCCGTCCGGCAGGCTGATTCGATAGGTCGCACCCGGGGTGACCGCATGCGCGGCGGACAGCACGTGTCCTTCAGGGCTGACGATCACTCCGCTGAACCCAGTGCCACGCCCCGTAATATTCACCACCGCAGGCCGCACGTTCCTGACGGTCTCGAGAATCGAGTCCTGCAGTGACTCAATGTCAAAGTCGCTGGCCCGCGTGACGGGGGTGGTCAACGACACAGCCAGCAGGGACAGACATAACACAACAGTGTGACGGCGCAGCATAACAGACCCTTTATGATGAACGACGACTGCAGGCGTGTAGCGTCCGTGCGCGGTATCGCTACATTTCTATTATGTCCATGCAATCTGCTTTCTGGCTACGCACTGACGACCGACTCGACCATTTTTTACCGCTGGACCTGAAGGGATTTGGCGAAAAACCGGGTCGGCGTGTGAGCGGTCGTACAGTTTGTCTGCAGCGTTGACGTTTTTTGTGGCAGACGCGTTTGTCGCACCGAGCCGTCGGAAAATCGCACGTCCAGGCCGGTTCGCACGCTGTTTCAGGCCACATGCCTGTCGTCGTGGTTGGCGCTGGAAGGGGGCGTGCCACCGGCCGGAACGATGCGGAAAACGCCCGTGTCATTCAGCTCGTGCCAGAACGAAAGCTGACAGTAGCGTTCAAACAGATCGGGCGGCAGAATGGTCGCGCGTGAGCGTGGGGCCACTTGCGGGTGAACGCGATGCAGTCCGTCCAGGCCCAGTTGGCTGTCAAATTCCGGGCAGTCGAACTGCACGGCTGTCAGATCGTGTTCAAATACCCGTTCTTCCAGAAACTCGTAGATCAGGTGGAGCACACGTTCTGGCTGCTGCACCAGGATGTCATAGTCGACCAGCAGCAGGTGGTCTGCGAATTCGCTGTAGCACGCTTCCCGCAGTGCGTGCCACGGCAGACCCACGAGGCGATCTGCCTGGCCCAGCGCTTCCACACGTGAGTAGACCGTGGCACGTTCTGACGCATTGTGAAACAGCTGCGTGTCTTCAAACTCATTCTGGCGAAACTGGCGTTCGAGGGAATCCATGATCCACGCCACGTTGCGGACCATGCAGACGATTCGAACGCGAGGGAACAACCGGACCAGCGGCGGCAGGCAGGCTGTCCAGCGGCGGTTCGTGTCAAAAACGACAGGCCGCTGCTGTGCTCGGTAAAAGCTGTCGAACAGACCGCGGAGAATGTCGGCCCGCTGCCTGCGGCTGACCATGGAAGAAAGTTCCGTACCGGCTGAGACCTGCGAAATAAACCCCTGAAAAAGGGGGGCTACGGGACTGGACATGTCCGCGTGAAAACGGGGGTTTTGTCGCAGAATTGCTGACAATAGCGTGGAGCCTGATCGTGGCAGGCCAGAGATGAAATGATGAGTTCGCGTCATAATTACCGTTCCTTCCGCTGACCGGTTGAACGGAAATGACCGGCCACAGGGCCATGCACGGCAAACGTGACAGCAGGCTCACCCATTTTGTGAGCTCGGCGTGAGTGGCCAGAAACGGTTTCGCGGGTTGCTGCGGAATCTGCAAAATCGGCAGCCCCCTCCAGAGGAACGCGTGCTCGTGACTCCGCACGTTGCGCGCTTTGTGGTCCGTTTTGATCATCTCCTCTCGACGGGATGAGCTCGGCTTTGCGCTGTTATGTCGTCTTTGCTTTGTTCGCTCTGTTCCGTCGATTCGCACGTTGCTCACGTTGCGATCTGCGCGTGAAATCTGCGCATGAAAAAACCCGGAGCGAAAATCGCGTCCGGGTTTAAGTGGCGGGGGCCGGATTTGAACCGACGACCTCGAGGTTATGAGCCTCGCGAGCTACCAGGCTGCTCCACCCCGCGACAGTGTACTGAGAGTCGAAAATGAAAACCTGGGAAGTCTTCCGTTCGACAGATCAACGCTGACCGCTGATTTGTTGGGTGTTCGATCGCACGACATCTCATTCGTGCGAGGGTGAGGGAGTCTATCGGCATTTTTCGCAATTGCCAGTGAGTTTTTCTCAGGTTTTTTCATTTCCTGGCTCTCCCGGAAGCGATAGCCCCCAGACGAGCACTCTGCCGAACAGACGCCCTGCCCAGGTCACGTGACACGAAGCGACCGGCTTCACCTGACAGCCACCCGTTTTCACGGTAGAACGGGAGTCGCGTGGCTGTCGTTCGCGATGCGGACTGATCCTGCGCTAAATCTGAAATCTCTGACAGGCGAGGATCCCATGAGAAACGTGTGTGTCTTTCTTCTGGCCCTGCTTTCCGCAGGCGCTCGGGCGGCCGATCGCCCCAACATCGTCTTCATTTTCTCCGATGACCACGCTTATCAGTCCATTGGCGCGTACGGCTCAAAGATCAACCAGACACCCAACATCGATCGTATCGCGACAGGTGGCATGCGGTTCAACCGTTGTTATGTGACCAACAGCATCTGTGGCCCCTGCCGCGCTGTGATCCAGACAGGCAAGTACTCCCACCTGAACGGCTTTCTGGTCAATGGCAACAAGTTTGATGGGACGCAGCAGACCTTTCCGAAACTGCTGCAGCAGGCGGGCTACCAGACAGCGGTGATCGGCAAATGGCATCTGGGAGAGCACATGGCTCCGGCTGGGTTTGATTACAGCGAAGTGCTGATTGGACAGGGGCCCTACTACAACCCGCCAATGCTGAAGAACGGAAAGCGGACTCAGCACACAGGATACACAACCGACATCATCACGGATCTGGCTTTGGACTGGCTGAAGCAGCGAGACACTGACCGGCCTTTCCTGCTCATGTTTCAGCACAAAGCGCCGCATCGCAACTGGCAGCCGGGACCCGATCACCTGACCATGTACGATGATGTCACAATCGCCGAACCGACGACGCTGTTCGACAACTACTCGGGCCGGGGAACGCCCGCTCGCACGCAGGACATGACAATCTCCGAAACTATGACGGAGTATGACCTGAAGCTGGCACCACAGCGGGGGCTGAACAAACAGCAGCTGGCCGCCTGGAATGCGGCCTACGAGCCCAAGAACCGCGCCTTTCGCGATGCCGAACTCACGGGTGAAGCGCTCGTGCGGTGGAAGTACCAGCGCTACATCAAAGACTATCTGCGGTGCGTGGCGTCGGTGGATGACAATGTGGGCCGCATGCTGGACTATCTGGAGGATGCCGGACTGACCGAAAACACGGTCGTGATCTACTGCTCAGACCAGGGGTTTTATCTGGGAGAGCACGGCTGGTTTGATAAACGCTGGATGTACGAGCAGTCGCTGCGAACCCCTCTGCTGGTGAAATGGCCGGGTGTGACGAAGCCAGGAACGGTCAACGATGACATTGTGTCTGTGCTGGATTTGGCAGAGACGTTTCTGGACATCGCACAAACGGACATCCCCGCCGATATGCAGGGACGCAGCCTGATCCCCGTGCTGCATGGCCACACACCTGAAGATTGGCGCAAGACGTTTTATTACCACTACTACGAGTTCCCTGGCTGGCACGATGTCCGCCGTCACTACGGCGTCACAGACGGTCGTTACAAGCTGATCCGTTTTTATGAACCGGATGTTGATGAGTGGGAGCTGTTTGACCTGCAGTCCGATCCGTCGGAAATGCAGAGCGTCTATGGTGCTGCAGAAATGGCGGCCGTGCAGACACGGCTGATGGCCGAACTGGCACGGCAGCGACGCGTTCTCAAAGTCCCCGAAGTGGATCCGCCAGCGTCCCTTGGAGGCGGCAAAGACAACGCCACTTCCCGCGTGATTCGGGCGCGGCAGCAGCAGTCGTCGTCCGACAAGTGATCAGATTCTGCCCTTTCGTTTCTGCATGCTTACGGTGGCCGGATGCCTCTGGACAATGAACCTCTGCAACATCCCGATCAGTGGGATGATGATGTGCGACGGCGATACGCCAAACGGCAGTCTTCCGCAAGGGAGTCCGCCGGAACGAAGGCCGCGTTTCGCGACTACGACACACCGGCGCGTCACAGCGTGCGGGAATTCTACCGTCAGAACCATGAACGTCAGACAGTGGCCTTCAACCGCCGGATGCGTCAGCAGTGGCTGCCTTTGCAGACTCGACGGATGAGTGTCTGGGAGGCCATGGAGTTTCTCAATGAGCTGGTGGATGACAGCGACCCGGACACGGCTTTGCCGCAGATCGCCCACGCTATGCAGACAGCAGAGGCCATTCGGGCAGACGGACATCCTGACTGGTTTGTGCTGACCGGGTTGATCCACGATATGGGCAAGGTGCTGTGCCTGTTTGGCGAGCCTCAATGGGCGGTTGTGGGCGACACGTTTCCTGTGGGCTGTCGCTGGTCGGACAGGATTGTCTATCCGGAGTTGTTTGCCGGGAACCCTGATCGCCATGTGGAACGTTATCAGACTCGATGCGGCATTTACCAGGAGCATTGCGGACTGGATCAGGTGATGCTTTCCTGGGGCCACGATGAGTATCTGTACCATGTGGTTCGCGATCATCTGCCACCCGAAGCACTGGCCATGATTCGCTACCACTCTTTTTACTCCGCACATCGTGAGCAAGAGTACGACTGGCTAATGAACGATGTGGATCGCAGGATGCTCGATCACGTCCGCGCGTTCAATCAGTACGACCTGTACACCAAAACGGACGAACCGCCAGACGTTCAGCGACTCACGCCGTACTATCGGGAACTGGTCGATCGCTATTTTCCTGGCCCGCTGGCGTGGTAGTGATCGCCGACACCGCAGAGGTTGCCGGTCGCTGATTCAAACACGCAGCGATCCAGAATGCGACGCACATAAGGTCGCTCGGACAGTTTCTGCAGTCTCTGCAATCGCGTGCCCGGGAGGTCAATTGCCAAGGACCAGTCGACAGGCTGCGCGGTCGATTGGTGGGTCACGCCGGCATACTGCAGGCAGATCTCGCGTACGGGTGCCAGACCGAGGCTGTCGATGTAGAGACGTCGCAACAGCTGGTTCCGAGTGGGATACACGGCCGCGGCCAGCGCCTGCGGCTGCGTATTCGCCAGCCATTGAGCGGCCAGCATGGCCAGCGTGATGCTGTATCCCGGCTGAGCAGCCCACAGGCCGCTGTATTCGACAGAGATTTGCCGGGCGGCTGTGAGGTCCGAATTTGACTCACCTATTTCGAAGGGCAGCGGATTATGAGGATGCTGTGAGTGGCGCGTGATGATGCGAATGCCTCCAACCAGCCGCTCTTCGCTGGTGAGTGTCAGAAATGTCGCACGCTCGTCAAAATGCCTGTCAATGGCCGTGCTCCAGCCGGTGTACGATCGCTCGAACGCCCGGGCCAGTTCCGTTCTGACTCCCTCATACTCTGTGGAAGACGACGACACACGGACCGCAACGGCAGACGCGTTCTGAATGGTTTTCTCTGAATTCATGGGGCACCTGCGGCTCATGGCTCGCTGGATGTCACGGATGCGACTTCCTGATAATGACGCAGCCGGACTTTTTTCGGCGGTCGCACGTCTGACGGGGCGGCCGATGGAAGGCCGGCGGAATCCAGAGGAAACGCATCCCATGGAATGGGCCACTCAACTGACGACTGATTCTTCAGCTTCGCCTGGAGATGGCCGGTTGTGGGCTCGTATGTCAGGTCGTCAATCGGACCGGGAGCAAAACAGTAGTACGCCCGACTGCGGGGCCGTGTGAGATCCCACGTGGAGAGCGATCCATCCATGCATCCGACAGCAATGTGCTGCCCATCGGGATGAATGCAGACAGTCCGCGCCGAATCATCAAACTGCTTCAGGGTCAGCAGGGCACGAGGTTCGTCGGTCGACCACAGTTTGACGGTTCGATCCCAGCTGCCGGTGAGAAATCGTCTGCGGTCCGGAAAGACGGCGATCGCCTCGATGCCCTTTTCGTGGCCCTCGAATCGCTGCAGGATCTCTCCCGTTTTTACTGACCACCGACAAACGTGGCCGCGTCTGTCACCCGAGATGACGGTGCCATCCTGAAGCACCTCAGCAGCCTGCACCTTATCGCCGTGTGGCCGGACCGTTCTTTGTGGTGACAGGTCATGCGCGCTGAGAATGGCAAATTCGCCATCGTCGCCGCCGACGATGACTCTGCTGTCAGGGGTAAAGCGAACGCAGCGCCCTGACTGTTGTGACAGAGCCAGCCGGCGGCATGTGGCCAGGTCCCAGAGAATGATGTGCCCCTGTCGATCCAGGGAAACAGCACGATTGGCGGCATGAACGTCACAGTCAACGATCGCCACGGACTCTGTGGATGGTTCTGCCTGCTGACAGGCCGGCAGACGTGTGTACTCAAACAGGCCATCGGCGATCAGGCCATCCTTCGCCAGCGACCAGCGGTGGATGCAGCCGTCATCGTCTGCCACAAGGAGCAGATTCTCAGTGCACTGCACTCGGCGTTTTCCCGCCTTGCCCGGGGGAAGCAGTCTTTTCTGAAACCCATCCTCCCAGTGCCACAGTCCAATCGCGCCGTCAAAGCCGGTTGTCACAAACAACTCCGTCTGCGGGACGTGGCAGATACTCTCAACAGAAGCCGAATGGTGACGTTCCTGCCGTTCGCCAAATCGTGACTGCCGATGCCACACGCGGACTGTGCCGTCCTCGCCTGCAGAGATGATCTGCTGCCGGGATTCGTCGATGATCAGATTGTTGGCGAAAGCAAGGTGTCCACACCACCGCTCTGGAGGGCGTTCCTCTGCCAGTGAGTGGATAAGGATGCTGTTGTCGAAGTGCGTCGTGCACAGCGTTGCACCGTCGTTGGCAAAAGCCACACCAAAGACTGTGCTGCCGGACGATCGCAAAGTGGAGATCACTTCAGGTCGCTGCAGGTCACGAATCTGTATGACTCCCGCGACGCCTGCGATGGCGATTTTCTGACTGTTTTCATGAACTGCCAGACAGCGAGCCTGAAGAGGATCCAGAGCGATACGATGGACTTCCCCTGTGTGCGGACGAACGACCAGCGTGTTGTCGGCTCCAATCGAAAGCACGGATGTGGACGTGCACCGGCACTTCAGGACAGCATCCTGATGAGCCGCCTCCTGCGATTTCAATCGACCGGACTGCGTCTCGTAGTGCAGCAGTCGACCGTCCTCGGTTCCCAGGTAGACCGTTTGACCATCCTTGGAGAAACAGCAGCACTGCAGACGAGGCATGTCTGCCGGTGTCTCGAATTCGCGCACGCATCGACCTGATTCTGAGTCCCAAAGCAGCCCGCCATTTCCCGGGCAGGTGAGCAGCCACGTGCCGTCCGGTGAAAAGTCCAGGTCTCGCACCTCCCCATCATGGGAGAGGCGGTGCAGTGTCTTGTATGGCTTCTGCGCCGCGCGACACTCAACGATGCCATCCCAGCCGCCCGAGGCAAACATTCGTCCGTCTGCACGCAGACCGAGGCAGGTAACACCGGAGTGGTGGCCGTAGAGCAGTGTCGTGTGGCCCTGATAGCGCTGATTCAGCAAACCCCATTCGATATTCCGACAGCCGGGAGGGATGCTCCAAAGTGACCGTAGTGCGGCTTTGGCATCTCCGTCTTCCCATTGGGCGTGTGACACAGAAATGGTGATGCGTGCTCGGAGCTGTTCAGATTCCGCCAGTGCCGCGGTCGCGCGAATCACTTCGGCCGACTTCTGCGCGGCAAGGGAAGCGTTCTGTTGATTGAGCTCAGAGACGTGCAGCCACAGACTGCCAAAGGTCAGCAGACCCAGCACGATGGCGAGCGACATCAACCCCACACCCGTCATGATCAGTGTGTGTCTTTGGAAAACCTTCCAAAGTCGATCTCCCGGACCGGCAGGCCGCGCGGAGATGACTTCGTGCTGCAGGTGCCGCTGCAAATCGTCGAACAACGAAGCGGGGCTGTCGTAGCGTTCGCTGCGTTCTTTCTGCAGCGCTTTGCCAACAACGCTGTCGAGGTCACCCTGCAGGCGTCGCTGCAGCTGGCGATTGTTCAGTCCACGACGAGCGGCCACTTCTGAGGACTGTCGGACCGAAGTGGTGACGCTGGGCGGTGTGTGCTCTTCTTCCACGATGGCCATGAGGATCTCATGAATGCCTGATGTCCGAATCCTTGCTCGTCCAAGTGGAGTTCGCCCTGTCAGAAGTTCGTACAGCAGGACGCCCAGTGAATAGACGTCCGTTCGGGTGTCAATCTCTGACGAAGACAGCCGCACCTGATCGGGGCTCATGTATTCCGGCGTGCCCAGCACCTGACCCGCCTCGGTCTGACTTTCTGCCGCTTCATGCAATGGGGCGTCTGTGGATTTGGCCAGGCCAAAATCAATGACTTTCACCAGTGGACCATCCGGTTTTGATGTGACCAGGATGTTCGAAGGCTTCAGGTCACGATGGATGATGCCTCTGTGGTGAGCGTGCTGAACGGCTCGGCAGGCCTGCAGAAACAGGTTCAGCCGCTGCTCAATCGTGAGCTGCTGCTGATCTGAGAACCGTGTGATGCTGGTGGCATTTTCGGCCAGTTCCATCGAAAACCACGGAGAGCCGTCGGATGTGAGTCCGGCGTCAAACACGTGGGCGATATTCTCGTGATCCATCAGAGCCATCGCCTGACGCTCAGCGAGAAATCGAGCAACCGCCTCACACGACGGGTCGCGCGTCCGGATCACCTTCAGTGCGACCTGCCGGCGTACGGGATGCTGCTGTATGGCTCGAAACACGTGCCCCATTCCTCCACGTCCTAACAGCGCAACGATGTTGAAGCCCGGGATGACGGGAAAGTCACCGCCGGCGTCTGCAGGATCTCGCTGTTCTGTCGGTAGGTTGTCCGCAGAGGACGCGGACAGGCGGGTGGGGGGGCAGGTGGCTTCGCTTTCCTCTGCTGGTGCGCCGTCCGGTTCCCACTCCCTGTCGGTGATATCTGTGGTACCTGCGGACAGGATGAGCGTTTTGTTTTCGCGGTCGGTTGAGTCCTGTGGACGCGTGCTATCGGCGTGCGGGGCCGCTGTCTGCTGACAACTCTCCCGCTCCGCGGACTGCCCACACTCGCACCGATTGCTCCCACCTGAATCCTCGTGAGAGTCGTCATCAATCGTGTTGAAAGGGGCCTTGGTCACGGCGCGAAAGCATAGAGAGCTGTGATCTGCGATGGCCCGCGGTGCAGAGTATTCACAGGTGGCGTCGTGTTTCTATGCCCTCGCTTCAGAAAGCCGAACGCTTGCAGGGAATCCTTAGTCCTGATTTGTTCACGTCTGAACGATTCCTCCTGTAGAGGTACACGATCTGTCCCAAAATGGCGCGGGTGCATCGCCCCCATGCCAATGCGGCCAGTGATCCAGCCCAACGGCTGGAGGGATCCAGCATCAGGCTCTGTGGTGACTGCCCGTCGTCCACCTGCCGTCCGTTCGCACGCTACTCATCAGAGCCGGATACGGTGGCGTTGTAGTCCACGCCATCGGGAACTTCGGTTGGCACTTTGACCGTGCGACCCGGTTTGCCGTCTGTTTTGGTCAGAGAGTCGACAGCGATGAACGCGGTGAAGTTGCTCATCAGGCTGTGGTTGAGCGCCGTTTGCAGCACCGACTGCCGGATTTCTTCGGCCGCCTCGGGAGACGTTCGCAGGGTATTCATCATGTCCTTGATCTTCAGGCGGGCCCAGACGGCTCCCACTCCGGAGTGCTTCTGTTTGTCGGCCGCACTCACGTCAAAAGAGGCAGGCTGCATGCCCGCACGACCGTTGACTGATACCGTGTCGACTTCTCCTTTGAAGCGACCGCTAATGATCACCGGGCGCCCCACGATCAGGTCGGGAATGCGTTTGGGGTAGACGTCCGCCACGTCCATTTTGCCCCAGTCGATCTGCAGGTCGGTCATGGCCGGATGAGAAATACGCTCGTTAAAGCGATCCATCACTTCCACGGCGTCATCGTTGAGGCTCAGGTAGGCCACCGCCCCTTTGCCCAGAATGGCCATGCGGTCCATCAGCATTCGATTGGGCGAACTGCCGACACCAAAACTGAAGATGCGGGATGCCCCCAGCTTGTCGTTCACTGCCTTGAGGATGTCGTTTTCATTGCCGATGAATCCGTCCGTCATGAATGACACAATGCGAAAACGGCCTTCGTCATGCGGGAAATCGAGCGCCGCTTTGACGCCTTCCACAGCATGTGTGGGGCCCGTTCCGGTAAGTCCACTCAGGTAATCCAGTCCCTTCCTGATGTTTTCTTCCGTGGCGATCACGGGCGCCGGTCCGAGTGTCGACGAAGTGCTCGAAAACTGAATGATCTGGAACGTGTCTCGTGGTGTCAGATTTTGCACGCAGTGGGCAATCGCGTTTTTGGCCTGCTGAATGGGCTTGCCCCGCATGCTGCCCGAGCAGTCCAGCACAAACACCATTTCCATGGGCGCCCGTTCGATCTTCTGCAGATCAGCGGGAGGGTACAGCATCATGGTGAAGTACTGACCGTGGCTGTCAGACTGCGTCATCAGGGCCGTCTTGATCTCCTGCCCGGCCACAGCGTAGCGAAACACGAAGTCCTTGTTGGGAATGCTGTCGCCGGCTGCCAGGCGGATGGTCCGCTGCCCAGTCTGCTGCTGCTCCACGTCAATCGCGTGATTGACACTGTGCATGTCTTCAATGGTGACCCCCGCATTTAACTCCAGCGTGAGCGAGACATCCCGCCCACTGCGTTCGCCAGGAGCCAGATATTCGATCTCTGTCGTCTGACCGCTGGTGCCTGCTTTGCCACGGGCCACCGCGCCGATTCCATCACTGCCGCCAGGATTGAACCGAGGCCCAACCACCATGGGGAAGACAAACTCGTAAGCCCCGTCGTCGTACTGCAGCGTGCTGAAGTAGCGGATGTCGATGTCGATCTGATGGCCGGGTTCAATATTGGCCACCTTTTGCGTGAAGATGTTGGCCCGCTGCTGCGTCATTAGTGAAGCCACATGGCCCTGGGCTTTGGCGGCTTCGTAAATCTGTTCGGCCTTTTCTTTTTCGCGAATGATGCCTCGGATCTTTCGCTCACCGACAGTCATTACAAATTCGCTGACAGCCGCGCTGTCGGGCAGCGGGAACGTGTAGACGGCTTCGATCCTGTCCTCAAATGGATTTTCAAACTGCTGCGTCACGTTCACCGTGGCGATGTAACCGGCGATGCGGCCCTTCACGTCCGTGTGCTTCAGTGGGCAGGGAACCTGGCTGTCATCCGGCAGCGTGGCCAGCAGCGATCCGGTGCCTGCGATCTGATTGTCGCGGGTTCCCGCTGGCGGTTTGGCGATCACCCAAAGTTCCTCGCCAGGCTGCAGTTCGCTGAGGGCACTCAACTTTTTCAGCTCCGCGATTTTCTGAGCAGTGGGAGCCCCGCCGCCGCCACCGCCGAGGCCACCACCACCTCCTGCGCCACCAAATCCACCAGCACCTGCTCCAGAACCTGCTCCTCTCAGACCACCACGAACCGGGCTGTCACCCGGCATGTTCAGAGCGCGACGACGCATGTCAGTGCCACCATCGGATCCAAAACTCGGCAGGCTGCCACCGGAAATTGCGTTGCTGGCTGCCTGCCCGGCTGCCGGGGATGCGCCTTCTCCACTGGTTTTCGCGGGTGATTCGCCGCCACGCTGGGCGAGCCCCATTCCCTGTTTGGAGGCTGCTGACTCCGGCGGGCGCTGCCCCTCGCCACTGCCGGCAGGAGATGGCGGGGCCACCCCCTGCTTTTCGACCCGCGCCTGATCGGATTCGATATTCTCAAACGGCGTCTGCATGTGGTCGGCAGGTTCCGCGGAGGGCTCGATGGCCGCCTTCTCTTCTTCTCCGGCCGCGATCTGCATCAGTGAGTCTTCGGCATCCGCTACGGAATCGGCCAGTGCGCCGGCCTCAGGAGCTGCCTCAGATTCCATCGGCGCCGGCGTTTCCGATGCCATATCGGCGGCCGGAGCGTCGGTGGTCTGAGACTGATCAGCCTGCTGAGATTCGCCACAACCCCACAGAGCCAGACACAGGAGGGCGGGCAGCACAAGTTGCAGGCGGGAGGGAATGCTGTTCATGACAGAGCTCATTGCTAAATGACAAATGCGAATGTGACGGGCGGTGAGACGGGGCGGACGACTTAGACTTTGATCTTTGCGATCTCGACTTCTGCGGAAATGTCTTCGCCCTGATCATTGGCTGTGGCCGTGAGTTTGAAGCGATAGGCTTTGGGCGCTTCGCCTTCCAGCTGCACGTGAATGCGGGCGACCCGCGAACGGCCGGTGGGCAGTTCGGCATCGGTGCTGAAGGCCGCCAGAATCACGCGATTGCCATTCATCGCCTGTGGGTCGTAATACGGCGGATCGGCATAGGCCGCATGTTCGCCGCCCTCAATGCCCACGATTTCGACACCGTCAGAAACACTGTCCAGCTCAAACTGATAGGCGCCCAAAGACTCGTCGCCGCTGTCGACAATCACGTCGATGGCTTCAAACCGCAGGCCATCCTGGTCGCCGGCTGCTCCCAGAACGGTCGTTTGAGCGGCTTCTCCGTTGTTCCGGTCTTCCTGGGCACACGCCATGGCAAACACGCCCACGTGCAGCAACAGCAGCGTCAGCGCAAGGGCCGCTTTTCTGCCGACAAAAATCTGAGTGAGGGGTGAGTGGGCGTTCATGGTGTCGCCTTTGCAGCGAAGGAAGCCAGCAGGTCGCTGGCAAAATCTGGTGGGTTAAAGTGTGACGGCCGTCTGAGCAATCAGGTCGACGTCCTGGCGGTCCGTTTTGCCATCTCTGTTCTGATCCCATTGGGGCAGCGCCTGTCCGGTTTTGAGATCTCGCGCCATGGCATAGGCATCGAGAATATCGACCTTGCCGTTCTGATCTATGTCCCCTCGCAGCAGCGATTCCATGTCGCGGCCGGCGTCCGTGCGGACCGAGGACGCCACGTTCGGACTTTGTGGCTCCTGCGGATTCCACGGCACAATCGCCACCAGCAGTGCGGCGGCAATGAGCGTGCCGGTGGACCAGGCCACCCACCGTCGCGAAGACCGCGAGGGTGGAACGGTTGTCGGTTGAGAAATCTGGCTCAGATGAGCGGCGGCATCCTGCAAGACGGTCTCGTCCCGATCCGTCGGGATGCCACCGGACGGGCCGTACCGTTTGCGAAGAGCTGCCACAACGTCTTGTGGCAGCTGATCTTCCGGCAATTCCGGTGTGTCAGAATGATTCATGGGGGTACCTCCAAAGACTTCAGTGTTCCAGACGAAGCATTGGTTCAAGCGATTTTCACAATTGCCGGGTGGACGCGGTGCACACCTGTTCCGATGCCACGAATGCACGTTCCGACGAAACGCGGCGGTCGGTCATCCGGGCGGACGCGGATGACACGATGACACGATGACACGATGACACGATGACACGATGGCGCGGATGGCGCGGCGGCGTTGCGCCTGCCGCCGGACGTCCACGGGATTACCTCTCCGGCGAGCCGTGTTACGAAACACGTTCCAGGCGGGTCACGCGGCCGGTGCCCACCCACTCGGCCACAAAGATGTTGCCCTGGGCGTCGAAACAGGCGTCATGAGGATGACAAACTGCCCAGCCAGCCACTGGTCCGGTTTGCCCCGCAAATCTTTCACTTTGTTGAGGCGATCAATGGCCGTTCCCAGCTGCGCCACCACTTCATTTTTTTCGTTCAGCAGGGTGACGCGGGCTTTCAGTTCCGGAACCAGCATCAGGTTCTGCCAGGTGTCGACGTTGGCCGGCAGCCCGAAGCCTGACAGTGTTTCCTGATAGTTGCCGTCCATGTCAAAAATCTGCAGCGTGTTGTGAGCACGATCAGTGACCACAATGCTGGGTGTGCGGCCCGGACGTTTGTCGACCCACAGTCCGTGGGCCGTTTTGAAGGTCCCTTTGCCGTCGCCCGCTCCGCCAAAACTGCTGACCCAGTTGACATCTTTGTCAAAGCGATGGATGTGGAACGAGCCATAGCCGTCGGCCAGCAGAAATCCGCCGTCATCCAGAAAGGCAAAGTTGGTGGGTAGAAAGCCCTTGCGATTCCACGAAGGCTTTGTGCTGGTGTCCTCACCGGGCGCATAAACGCCGGATTCCATGGGCGCTTTACGATACCAGACCGTCTCCCCAGTGAGCGTCAGTTTGGCAAAACATTTCACCTGCTGATAAGCGGCTACGTACAGAAACTCTTCACCACCCTCCTCACGCACTTCGATGCCATGACCGCCCCCCTGAAACTGACTGCCGAAGGCCCGCAGAAATTTGCCTTCACTGTCAAAGACAAAAATCGACGGATGATCCTTCATGTTGCGGCGACCCTCGTGGATCACGTACACGTGACCCGATTTGTCGACCGCCACGTTGTGGGTGGTCTGCCAGGAAAATTTGTCCGGCAGCTGCGGCCAGTTGTGCACCACGCGGAACCGATGTTCGCCTTCCCCGGTGATGATTTCGTCACTCGTGCGACTGCGGGTGAAGACCATGGGTGCCGCGGACAGTGTCGACCCGGCGGCGACAGCAGCCGTGGCCGAGATTTGAGAAAGAAACGAACGTCGGGACGTGGAATGGTGCTTCACAGACTCGCCTTTACAAAGATCAGAGCAAACATGGGCTGACTCACACCAGTGAGGCGCCCGCTGGCAGAATTCATCGTATTGTGACAGCCCGCGCGAGCAAAGCGATTGGCAAAAACACGCGGTGCCCCGCCCCTCAAGGAACGATCAATTGGCAAAACGACGCCCAGCTGCCTGGGACAGGCTGAACCGAAAGATCGTCCGCTGTGATCGCTGTCCGCGTTTGCTGTCTCACTGTCAGGCCATTGCGGAAAACAAACGGGCCGCCTATCGTGACCAGACTTACTGGGGGCGTCCGGTGCCCAATTTCGGTGATGAACGCGCACGACTGCTGATTGTGGGGCTCGCGCCGGCGGCACACGGGGCCAATCGCACGGGGCGGATGTTTACCGGAGACCGCAGCGGGGACTGGCTGTTTCGCGCTCTGCATAAAGCGGGTTTTGCCAGTCAGAAAGAGGCCACCTCTGCTGACGACGGGCTTGTGCTGACCGACTGCGCCATCACGGCTGCCTGTCACTGCGCCCCACCGGACAACAAGCCGACCACCGAAGAGCTGCAAAACTGCAGCGAGTGGCTGACGGCCACGTTTGCCGCCCTGCCCGTCCAGGTCATCGTCGCCCTCGGCGGCATCGGCTGGAACACGGTGTGGAAGTATTTCAAAAGCTGCGCGGCGGACCTGCTGCTGCCCACCCGCAAGCCAAAGTTTGGCCATGGTGAACGTGTGCAGCTGACTGCCGACATCGTGCTCATCGGCAGTTACCATCCCAGTCAGCAGAACACGTTTACGGGGCGACTGACTGAGCCTATGCTGGATGCCGTGTTTCGGCAGGCCAAACGACAACTGCAGTAAGGTGCCGGCAACACGGCACCTTAATTCCCAAACTCCACGTCCATCGAATCCGGATGGAAGTTCTGCCAGGCCTGACGAAACGACATGATGCCCACCCGCTGCACCAGGGCCTCACCTTTCAGCCGCCCTTCGAGGCACGTGCCATTGCGGACCGACCAGAGGGATTCGGTTTGTTCGTCACGCATGGTCAGTTCGTCGACGGAGCGAAATGACAGCATGCGATCCTTCAGGCGGGCTTCATACAGGTGCGTGCCGGCCCCCTGTTTGTCAAAGGTGGCCAGCAATGGGTGATCGTTGATTTCAAAATGGTGCACCGGGTGTTTGAGCATCTGCGTCATCGGCAGCGCCATCGCCCGGCCATCCACCTCAAAGCCAAAGACAAACTTCTGTGGCGCGCGATAGTAGCTGCGGGTGAAGCGGGGCGTCACGGACGCCATATTCAGAACCGTCGTCTCGGGATGTTGCTGTTTCCAGGCTTTCCATGTCACCATGTCGGTGATCAGCGGTTTGAGTTTTCGGCCCTTGAATTGCCCCGCCATTCCCCGACCCAGAAGGTGGGCCCATTCGGTCCCCGTTTCGGCGTCACTCATCACCAGGCTGCGCATCCATAGTTTGCCGGAAACCTGCAGGGTCAGCGTTTGCTCATCAATCTGTCGGACGTACACGACGCCGTTGTGACAGAGGTGTCACCAGGTGGCCGCGATGGGTGTGCCACCCAGTTCGTCGTTGATGATTTCGCGATAGGGGCCGGTCAGCTGGTTGATGGGGTAGGCGCGAGACTCTCCGCTGACCTCGACGCCGATAACCAGCGCGTTGTCGGCCAGCTGTGTTTTATCGGCCGTCACGAACGGGGCATCAACAATTGCGCGAATCGGCTTGTCAAGCACGGTGACCGGCTTGTAGTCCGCCACGTCACCGGTGGGTGGTCCGATCTCTATCGGTTTTTCATCCGGTTCCCGACCTTCCGGCACCGTTGACCAGACGGCCACCGCGGTGGACAGTCCCAGGCAGGCTCCAAAGATTCCCATCCAGCGCAGCATGTGATCGATCCTGTGTGGTCAGTCAGAGTTTTTGAATCGAAGCGGACACTGCAGTCTAACAGACGCCCGTGCCTGCGGCTGATGAATCTGCCGATCGACGCATGGTCACATGCAGAATTCCGTCCACCATGTGTGGTTGCGAACAAACGGCGAACTGATGCTGCTCGTAGAACGCCTGCAGGTGTGCCTGAGCGTCGATGCGGATGTCCACGTTGCCGTACTCACGCTGACAAATGGCGACCGACCGGGTCATCAGCTCATGGCCGGTGCCCGTGCCGCGGCCCCTTTCGGCGACGATCACCCGACCGATGGAGGCTTCTGGAAATCGCACGCCGGGAGCAAACAGACGCGCACAGGCAATCAGCCGTCCCGTGTCATCGCTCGCCAGCAGATGCGCAGCCTGCTGGTCATAGTCGTCCATGTCCGGGTAAGCGCACTGCTGCTCGACGACAAACACGTCCTGCCGCAGTTTGAGCACCGCGTACAGCTGATGGCTGGTGAGCCGTTCGAACGTGGTCAGATTCCACTGCAGGTCAGACATTATGCCAGGCGATCCGCGGTGCGCTGGGGCGGTCACTGAACGTGGACAGGAACGGGCCTGGTCACACTGGCAGGAGTGTTCAGCAGCTGCGGCTGCCATGTCAGGCAGGCGTGACCGGCGGACATGTGGTTGCAGATTTCCTTCATACAGATGCCGGCCGCCAGCAGCACCAGTTGATCGCCCGCTTCAATGGGTGCCAGCTCGTTGGCCGCCAGAACCTCGTCCAGACGCGACACCAGAGTGGGCACAGTTGAAGAAATGGTATTGCCGTACGAGGCGAGGTTGTTGAGAAACTCCAGTTCTGGAAACTCGGTCCGCGCGGCGGCCGTCAGCGCCTTGAGCAGTTTGGCGCTCGGCTGATGGGGGGCCACAATGACCCGCTGCCCGGGCTGGTAATCCATGCTCAGCAGCGCCGCCCGCAGATTGTCCAGCATCAGTTCGATGCCGTTCAGGAAGACGGGTTCGGGGTTCATCCGCATGACGGTCCGCTCGCACGGGGCGCCGCGGAAGTCGTGCACTGGCTGTGTGTCTTTGGAAAACAGCGGGTCCGGGTTGGGACGTCGGGATTCGGGGATGCGAAAATCGTCCGCCTGAATAAAGTGCACGGGAAGTCCGTGGCCAATTTCCAGCACAGAGGCCGTGGCGCCGGCTGATACAATCCCGCAGAACAGCCGGTCCGCCGCATCGTGCCAGAACTCGGGCGTTTCCACAGACAGCAGCAGGGCCCGCTGGCCCGGCTGGCCACCTTCCAGCAGATCGGCGCCTTCCTGCATGAGTTTCAGGTAGCCCGCGCAGCCATGGTTGAAGGCCTGGATTCGCCCAGGTTGCAGATCAAAATGCGATTCGAGCTGTCGGGCGACGGTCTGGCACTGTGTGTCATTGATGAAGCTGTGACACAGCAGAATGTGATCGAAATCTTCGATATTGGATCGCGTCTGCTCCTGCAGGCGGTGAATCAGCCGTACGCCCAGATCGGCGGCCGACTGGTCCTGCTGCAGCAGGCGACGCACGTGAATGCCGGTCGACTTGGCAATGGCCTTCGTGCTGGAAAACCCAGATCGATTGCCCAGTCGGGACAGCTCCAGCACCCGGTCGTTGTCGATTGTTTCAAACAGATTTCGCTCGCCGAACACATCAATCACCGCAGACAGGCCCAGCTGACTGTCTGGATGTGCATTCAGTGCACGATTGTTAAGAGTCTGATTCACCTGGCATCCCACTGCCCGTCTTGGGCTTTGGCGCGAAAGTGCGCATCGATATCGAGCGGCCCGCTCGCTATGGCAGGTTCCCCTCCCGCCATGTGTTCAGATTAACAAGTCCGGTCGATTTACACACACGAAAATACGGGCGTTTGGCAGGCCGGCTTTGATTCCACCAGGGAATTGGCTGTTTCCCAGGCTTCCAGCACTGCGCAGGTTGTGTAAGCGGACCTGCGGGCAGCCAGGTCATCCTTCTGTTGCCGCCTTAGGGGCAAACTCCTGAAGCGGCGGCCGTTTGTCAGTCAGTCGTTCCACTGGCCAGACGGGCGGCTTCCAGCGTATTGTTCAGCAGCATGGCAATGGTCATTGGACCCACACCGCCGGGAACAGGCGTGATTGCGGAGGCGGTCTGTGAGGCGGCCTCAAAGTCCACGTCACCCACCAGCCGGTCGTTCACCCGATTGATACCCACATCAATCACGACCGCCCCTGGTTTGACCATATCGCCCTTAACGAATTCCGGAATGCCGACAGCAGCGACCAGAATGTCGGCCTGCCGCGTGATCGCCCCGATATCCGCCGTTCGGCTGTGGCAGATGGTGACTGTGGCATCAGCACCCCGCTGGATCAGCAGCGCACCCATGGGCTTACCGACGATGTCACTGCGACCGATGACAACAGCATGTTTGCCAGACGTTTCAATCCCCTCGTGCTCCAGCATCTTCATCACGCCATGAGGCGTGCAGGGCAGGAATCGCGGACGACCCTGCAGCATGCGTCCCACATTGTCCGGATGAAACCCATCGACGTCTTTGGCGGGCAGGATGGCGTCCAGAATGGGCTCGGCATTCAAATGGGCGGGCAGTGGCAGCTGCACCAGAATTCCGTGCACAGAATCATCGGCATTCAGGTCAGCCACCAGTTGTGCCAGCTGATCCTGCGTGGTGTCTGCCGGCAGACGGTGCAGCGTGCTTTTCAGGCCACACTTTTCGCAAGCGCGTTCCTTGTTCCGCACATACACCTGACTGGCCGGATCATCGCCCACCAGCACGGCCGCCAAATGGGGCGTCACACCGGTGGCCGCCACAAACTCGGCCGTGTCAGCGGTCACCTGCTGACGCACGGCGGCAGAAATGGCTTTGCCGTCAATCAATGCTGCGGGCATGAGGACTCCTGAATGTTATTGAAGGCGGCACGCCAGACGACCAGGCAGATGGCAGGTCTGACGACGGCGACCGGGCGTGTCTGCCGGCCGCAGGCGGTACCGAGGCGGACGCCGCTTTTAACCTCGGGTCCACTCCTGAATCGATTTGACTTTGGGTTCCGGATGAGCGTTTAGTGCTTCGAGGGCATCGACAACCGCGAGGCATCCCGGCAGCGTGGTCACACACGGCACCCCGTAAGCCACGGACGCGGCTCGAATACGTCCCTCGTCCGTACGGGCGCCCTTGCCGTTGGGCGTGTTGAAGATGAAGCTGATCTCCTGATTGGCCATCAGGTCGAGCAGGTTGGGACGGCCTTCCTGCAGCTTTTTCACCACTTCCACTTCCACGCCGGCTTCGCGGAACGTACGGGCTGTGCCACTGGTGCATACCACTTCGAAACCCAGGGCCTGCAGCCGGCGGGCCGGTTCAATCATGCGTTCTTTGGCGGCGGCCGCCATGCTGATGAACACCTTGCCCTGAGACGGCAGTTTCAGACCGGCACCCGCCTGCGATTTGGCAAATGCGGTGGCAAAGTCGGCATCAATGCCCATGACCTCACCGGTGGATCGCATTTCCGGTCCCAGCACGATGTCCACTCCGGAGAAGCGGCTGAAGGGGAACACGCTCTCTTTGACGGAAATGTGATCGGGCACAATTTCTGATGTCACGTCCTGCTCTTTGAGCGAGACACCCGCCATGGCTTTGGCCGCGATTTTGGCCAGGGAGCGACCGGTGGCCTTGGACACAAACGGCGACGAACGACTGGCCCGAGGATTGACTTCCAGAATGTAGACCGTGTAGCTGTCGCCATCGGCTTTTACAGCAAACTGAATGTTCATCAGACCGCAGACATTCAGTTCGCTGGCCAGTGCCTGCGTGGCCGCCCGAATTTCATCCAGCACCGAATTCGGCAGCGAGTGTGGGGGCAGCGCACAGGCAGAGTCTCCCGAGTGCACGCCCGCTTCTTCGATGTGTTCCATGATGCCGCCCACAACGGTGTCCGTGCCGTCGGAAATCGCGTCCACGTCGACTTCAATAGCGTCTTCGAGGAACTTGTCGATGAGGACAGGTTTGTCGGGCGACACATCGACCGCTTCGGTCATATACCGCACCAGCGATGCCTGGTCGTAGCAGATTTCCATGGCGCGGCCGCCCAGGACGTAACTGGGACGGACGAGTACCGGGTAGCCGATGCGTTCGGCGGCCGCCCGGGCGGACTCAGTGGTTGTGGCAATGCCGTTAGGCGGCTGACGCAGATCCAGCTTCTGCAGGATGGCCTGAAAACGCTCCCGGTCTTCGGCCGCATCGATCATATCGGGCGAGGTGCCGATGATGTTCACGCCGGCTGATTCCAGCGCGCGGGCCAGGTTCAGTGGCGTCTGCCCGCCGAACTGCACAATCACCCCATCCGGATCCATGCGGTCGCAGATGTTCAGGACGTCTTCGGTGGTCAGCGGCTCAAAGAACAGGTAGTCCGATGTGTCGTAATCGGTGGAAACCGTCTCCGGATTGGAGTTGACCATAATGCTTTCGATGCCCAGCTCCTCCAGTGCGAAGGCGGCGTGGCAGCAGCAATAGTCAAATTCGATGCCCTGGCCGATGCGATTGGGCCCGCCACCGAGAATCATGATGCGTTTTTTACCCGGCTCTTTGGCGGGCGTTTCGTCTTCCTGCTCGTAGGTGGAGTAGTAGTACGGCGTGTAGGCTTCGAACTCGGCCGCACACGTGTCGACCTGCTTGAAGGTGGCCACAACACCCAGCTGTTTGCGATGGCTGCGAACTTCGGCCTGCGACGTGTCCCACCAGAAGGCCAGCTGAGCGTCAGAAAAACCGTTCTGTTTGGCTTTGCGGGCCAGGACCGCGTCGACGTCTTCCAGGCGACTGACGCTGCGAATTTCGTCTTCGGCCTGCACCAGCTGCTGGATGTTGTACAGGAACCACGGGTCGATGTCGGTGACCTCGTGCAGCTGTTCCAGCGACATGCCGGCTTTAAACCCATAACGCAGATAAAACACCCGTTCGTCATTCGGCGTGGACAGTTTGGCCACGATATCGTCTTTGGATGGTTGCCGATCCGTGCCCCACAGGTCTTTCTTGCCGCCGCCCAGACCGAAGTGCCCAATTTCCAGACCCCGAAGTGCCTTCTGAAAGGATTCGCGGAACGTGCGGCCGATCGCCATCGTTTCGCCGACAGACTTCATCTGCACAGTGAGGGTGGGATCGGCTTCCGGGAACTTCTCAAACGTCCAGCGGGGGATTTTGGTGACCACGTAGTCGATGGTGGGCTCAAAGCAGGCCAGCGTCTCGCGGGTGATGTCGTTGGGGATTTCGTCCAGCCGATAGCCGACGGCCAGCTTGGCGGCGATTTTTGCGATGGGAAACCCGGTCGCTTTGGAAGCCAGCGCACTGGAACGACTTACGCGGGGGTTCATTTCGATAATCGTCATCCGCCCGTTTTTCGGGTTGATGGCGAACTGCACGTTGGAGCCACCGGTTTCCACACCGATTTCCCGCATGCAGGCGAGCGTGGCGTCTCGCATCATCTGATATTCTTTGTCGGTCAGCGTCTGTGCGGGGGCGACCGTGATGGAATCTCCCGTGTGCACGCCCATCGGATCGAAGTTTTCGATCGCGCAAATGATGACGCAGTTGTCGGCGCAGTCCCGCATGACTTCCATCTCGTACTCTTTCCAGCCGAGAATGGACTCTTCCAGCAGTACCTCCGTGATGGGAGACATCGACAGGCCCTGGCGGACCAGATCTTCGAATTCCTCGTAGTTGTAGGCAATGCCGCCGCCCGTGCCGCCCAGCGTGAAACTCGCACGGATGATGATGGGCAGGCCGATTTCTTTCACCGCATCCCGCGCTTCAGCAATGTTGTGAACCGTGAAACTGCGGGGCACGTCCAGGCCAATGCCAATCATGGCCTGCTTAAAGGTCTCTCGCTCTTCTGCCTTTTTGACGGCCTCCTCTTTGGCGCCGATCATCTCGCAGTTGTATTTGTCCAGCACGCCGTGACGCACCAGGTCCATGGCGGCGTTCAGTCCTGTCTGTCCGCCGAGAGTGGGCAGCAGCGCGCAGGGACGCTCTTTTTCGATGATCTTCTCGATGTGCTGCCAGTTGATGGGCTCGATATACGTCCGGTCGGCCGTATCGGGGTCCGTCATAATGGTGGCAGGATTCGAATTGACAAGGACTACTTCGTAGCCTTCTTCTCGCAGAGCCTTGCAGGCCTGCGTCCCGGAATAATCAAACTCGCAGGCCTGGCCAATCACGATAGGACCAGAGCCGATAATCAGGATTTTTTTGATGTCGTCGCGACGTGGCACGTGTGGGCTACCCTATGGAATGTCACGGGGGAAAGTCACTAATCGTCCGCGCGCAGAAAGGCCGCAGCGAGAGAGAGGGGCGGGAGGCAGACGCCTCATTCACCAGTTCCGGACCGCCGCAGGCCGAAGACCGCGCAAAATTTCGAGAAGGTTAACAGCAAAATGGGGGCGTTCAAGAACGCTGCCACAGTTGGCTGAGAATTGGGCCTTCTCCGCAGGCTAATCTTCTTTCCGGCCGTATTTTTCGCTATACCTCGGCCGCCAGTTTGCCATCCGATGGCACCCGCTTGCCAATTATGGGAGCCAGTGAACTTCGCCCATGTCGCGGCGAATGATGGCCGCCCACCGGCGACGACCGTCGTTTCTCTCGGGCAGCACAGAAAGGCGTACGCGTTGCCGCAGAAAATCATCATCGATGCCGACCCGGGGCTCTGTGACGCCCTGGCCATTCTGACGGCATTCGTCGATCCCTCGCTGGAGGTGATTGGCCTGACGGCGGCAGCCGGCACGGTTTCCGGTCTCCAGTCAACCCGCAATCTGCAGTTTCTGACGGACCTGATTGATCCTGTGAAGCACCCCCGCATTGGGCAGTCCAACCACCCACGAACTGGTGGTCGGACGGGCGATCTCGAAGTTCCCACGCGACACAGCACGCCCGGCCGTTCGGGGCTCGGAGACCTGGCGGTGGAGGGTCCCGATCTGCACAACCGCCGTGAATCCGAGAAACTGATAGTCGACCTGGTGCGCGAGCACCCGCATGAGGTCCGTCTGCTGTGTCTGGGGCCACTCACCAATGTGGCGGCCGCCTGTGATCTGGATCCGGAAATTCCGGAACTGCTGGGCGGTATCGTTTGCCAGGCGGGCGCCGATCGTACATCCGGAGACATCACGGCCGTCGCGGAATTCAACGTGTGGAGCGATCCGGAAGCCGCTCGGGCTGTGCTGGACTGGCCGACCAGCAAGGTGCTGGTGCCGCTGGATGTCACGTCGTCCCCCGTCGTGACGTTTGATGACGTGGAACAACTGGCGGACCTGACGCTTAACTGCCTGAACAGTGAAGCCCTGGCCTCCCTGATGCAGTTTGCCCTGCGAATGAATCGGCAGCAACTGGGCTGTGAGGGAATTCCGCTGCATGGCGTGGCGGCTCTGGCTGTGGCGGCGGGAGCGGAAGCCTTTTCGGTGGAGGCTGTTTGTGCCGCCGTGGAGGTGGCCGGTGATCTGACGCGGGGCATGACGGTGATCGATCGTCGTCCGGTGCCGGGACGACAGACGAACGCCGACCTTGCGACCACCATCGATCAGCATGGTGTGATCGACTATTTTTCCCGCAGCTATCGTCGGGCCGCCCGTTAGCCGGCCTGTGTGCTCGCGGTTTCGGGAGCTGGACGGGTCGCCCTGTTTTTGTTGTCTGATCACTCCGTTTCGGATTCGTGTTATGCCCGATTCGCTGCCCCATCTTTGTACATTTGAGTCACGTCGTCGTGAGGAAATGCGTTCCCTGATTGAACGTATGGGGGGCCGCGCCTGTGTGGCGCCTTCGATGCAGGAAGTCCCGGTTGAACAAAACGTGGCGGCCCTCACGGCCATTCAGCGAGTGCTGTCCGGCGACGTGGATTTGCTGGTTCTGCTCACAGGAGTGGGGACTGAGGCTATGCTGAATGTGGCGCAGTCCGCCGGCCTGCGAAACGATTTGCTGCAGGCGATGGGCCAGTTGCCGCTTTTGATACGCGGGCCCAAGCCGGCGGCCGTGTTGTCGCGGCTGGATCTGAAGTACGCGGTCAAAGCGCCCGAACCCAATACGTGGCGGGAGCTGCTGGAAGCTGTGGCGGCCGCCGACATTATGCTGGATGGCCAAACGGTGGCCGTGCAGGAATATGGTATCGCCAACGAGGAGTTTTATGAGGCGCTGCGGGCGCAGGGGGCCATCGTGCTGCCCGTGCCCGTTTATCGCTGGGCGCTGCCCGATGATCTGGCGCCGCTGGAGCACGCCATTCGGCAGACGATTGCGGGGGCCTTTCAGGCTTTGCTGTTTACCAGCGCACAGCAGGTGCGGCACGTGTTGCAGGTGGCCGACCGGATGGGAGTGCGGTCTGACTGGCAGCAAGCCGTATCCGGCTGTCTGGTGGCCTCCATCGGCCCCACATGCTCGGAAGCGCTGCAGGCGGAAGGTCTGAATGTCGGCTTTGAAGCCAGCCCTCCGAAAATGGGGCCACTGGTTCGCGGGACCATTGCCGCGCTGGGCAATGGCCGTGCGGCCTGACGCTGGCCGGGCGTGTGCCGCCGGGCGGGGCGGCTTGTGCAGGGCGGCTTGTGCTGCCACTGCAGTGCTGGATAATCGCGGCTTCCCCCTCCCCGTGAAAGTTGCCGATGCCGTTTTTTGATCCCCGCCAGACGCCGTCTTTTGAACCTGTACCAGGCTGTCGACTCACCACGCCGGCAGGCGACAGCCTGATGCTGTCTCATGTGGAGATGGACGATGGCGCAAAGATCCCTTCCCACGCTCACCACCACGAGCAGGCGGGTGTCGTGATTGAAGGTACGCTGGAGCTGACGATTGCCGAGGAAACTCGGCGGCTGGAAACAGGGGAGATGTATATCATTCCTGGCAACACGCCCCACGCGGCAACAGCCATCGGTCGCACGGTCGTGATGGACGTGTTTACGCCGATCCGCGAGGACTACGCCCTCGCGATGCAGAACGCCGCGAGTTCGGACGCCGCGAGTTCGGACGCCGCGAGTTCGGACGCGGCGAGTTCGGACGCGGCGAGTTCGGACGCGGCGAGTTCGGACGCGGCGAATTGAACCTCGCCCGCCGGACAGCCCGCTACATGTCGGCTTTGACGGCCAGCAGCTGTTCGCGTTCAGGCATCTGCTTGTAGTGCGGGTCCAGTGGGTAACAGCCGGACACAATGCCATTGCGTGGCGCTGTGGTGCAGTCGCTGAACGTGCGACAGATTTTCTTACGCACCATCGTCTGGCCGGACAGTATGTCCGCCGGCAGGTCAGGATAGGACAGCACCATCCTTCCCAGGCCAATGGAGTCTGCCCCGCCCGCCGCCACTACCGCCTGGCCCACATGCGGCAGCCACTCCTGAAGATACGAATAGCCGGTGCCCACCACGATCATCTCCGGGTGCATTGCTTTCAGGCGTGCGGTGGCGTCGATCTGGCGATGCACGCCCACCAGCGGATCTTCGGGCGGCTGGTAGCCGTCAGATGGTGGAAAGATGGCCGGACGCTGGATGTGTGGATTGTAATAAGGACTGCCACAGGTGGTGCACAACAGGTCGATGTCCAGATCAGACAGCAGTTGAACAAAAGCGGAGGGCTCGTCCAGGTTGATGCCCTGCCCTGTGCCGTCGCCGCCAAACGCGTATGGGTACGGACCGCTGGCTGAGGGCACGCCCGTGCGGCCTTCGTTGTCCCCCGGTTCATAGGGAGTGAAGTCAAAGATGCTCAGCCGCACGCCGATTTCGAGGCCGGGAGCACTGGCCCGAATGCCGCTGACGATGTCCCGCAGAAAACGTGTGCGGTTTTCAAAACTGCCACCAAATTCGCCGGGGCGGTCGTAGCCGGACAGCATTTCGTGACCCAGGTAGCCGTGACAGTGTTTCACGTCCACCCAGGAAAAACCGGCCCGCTGGGCCCGCACACAGGCGGCAATGAAGTCATCGATCAGCTGTTTGAGTTCGTCGTCAGACAGCAGTTCGTCGTCGGTGGTCAGCCCCAGTTTTTTGTCCAGCACCGCATGGCGATAGGCTGTGCGAGGCTCTGCTTTGGCTTTTTTGTTGGGGCGGGCAAATCGTCCGGAATGCGTCAACTGCAGTCCCACGCACAGATCGTCGATCTGGGAAAATCGCTCTTCGTGAGTGCGGATCAGTTCTTCACGCAGCGCGGCAATGTCGGCCAGATTGTCTTCGGTCAGCAGCAGCTGATTGGGGTTGGCGCGGCCGTCGTGACGTACGGCCACCGCTTCGCCGCCCCAGATCAGCTTGGCCCCGCTGAGCCCGAAGTTCACCCAGCGACGCCGCGTCAGTTCGGTCGGTTTGCCATCTTTGGTGCCGTCCCAGCCTTCCATCGGCAGGATACAGAATCGGTTGCCGATGAGTCCCGCGCGACTCACCAGCGACTGCCCCAGTGGTGCGCTGTCACCTGTCGCCACCGTTTCGTCGACCGGAAGATCGAGCTGCAGTTGCTGCAGACGCTGCTGAAACTGCTCGTGCGTTTTGAAGGTGGAGATGCGGGGATACGACATGACGATTCCACGGCGCCTGAACCGACGCGTTTTTCACAGAGAATTGATGGCCGTTGTCACGCGAGTCACGGCCGTGCTGTGCGGCAGCTTCCGGCTGCTTAGCTGCCCGGCTGCTCAGCTGCCCAGATGATCGGCGTTCGGCTGTCAGCCGATTGAGCCAGGCTCGCTATTTCCCGTCGATCGCTTTGAGCTTAAACAGGTCGGATTCCACGTGTTCGCTCGCCATAATGGCTTCCAGTTCTTTGACCACGTCGGGGTGCTGACCACTGACATCGCGGCTTTCGCTGATGTCGTCCTGCAGGTTGTACAGCTCTGTCTTCACTACCATTTTGCCGCGGGAAAGGTTCTGCCGCACGGCCTTCCAGTCGCCTACGCGGACTGACTGCTGGCCACCGTAG
The DNA here is from genome assembly GCA_024742875.1 of Planctomycetaceae bacterium. Classification (GTDB taxonomy): domain Bacteria; phylum Planctomycetota; class Planctomycetia; order Planctomycetales; family Planctomycetaceae; genus Fuerstiella. Next base: position 72,609 of record JANSXP010000007.1, read on the forward strand.
CCGCCAAATTCGCGATATAGAAACGGGCGTTCGGCCTGCTCCTGGCCGAGCAGTGTGGGCAGAAGGCTGATGCCGTCACACTCGTCAGGAATGCTGTCCGCTGCGCCGACCGCATCCAGAATGGTGGGCACCCAGTCTTCAAATCCGCTGACGTAATCGTTTTCGGAGCCGGCCGCCACACGGCCATCCCAGCGAACCACGGTCGGCACGCGGACTCCGCCTTCGTACAGGCTGCCTTTCAGGCCCCGCAGTTCGCCCACACTTTTGAAGAACGTGTAGTCCACTTCCAGCCCCAAATGTGTGGTGCCGTTGTCGGAGCTGAACACAATCAGCGTGTTGTCCGCCAGTCCCAGCTCTTCCACCAGCTGCAGCACGCGGCCCACATACATATCCACGCGGGTGATCATGGCCGCGTACGCGGCACGCGGTGTGAAGTGGGGCGTGTAGCCGTAGCCTTTTTGTTTGGTGAATGGAGGATCGTTCCAGCCCAGCTGCAGATAGGGCTGCAGATCCTCATCGGGCACATGCAGCGCCACATGCGGAATGACGGTGGGGTAGTAGCAGAAGAAGGGGCGATCTTTGTTTGTGCGAATGAATTCCAGCACACGCTCGTTAATCCGATCCGGCGCGTAGTCAGTGCCTTTGAACTGATCATAGGTGCGGGGATCGGTGCGGTCGTCACCTTTGCGGAAGTTGGCGTGCCCGAAGACTTCCGGGTTATTGTTCAGTTCGATCACGCCGCGGTCGCTGCGAAGATAGGACGGGTAATAGCTGTGCGCGTGCGACTGGCACAGATAACCGAAGAATCGATCAAAGCCCTGATCGAGCGGATGTCCGGAACTGTCCGGTCCGCCCAGTCCCCATTTGCCAAAGCCGCCCGTCACATAGCCCTGCTGCTGCATGAGTTCGCCGAGGGTGACTTCTTCGTCCGGAATGGGCCACTGGCCTTCCGGGGGGGCCGCCTTGTTGTTGCGGATAAAAGCATGGCCCGGATGTTTGCCGGACATCAGCACACAGCGACTGGGCGCGCAGACAGCATTGCCGCTGTAGTGCTGCGTCAGCTTCATGCCCTGCGTGCACAGCTTATCCAGGTGAGGCGTGCGAATCAGTTCCTGCCCGAATGATCCCACTTCGCGGTAACCCAGATCGTCCGTCAGGATAAACAGCACATTGGGACGGTCGGCCGGTTTTGGTGTCCCGGCACAAACGGAGGTGGTGCCCATGCCAACCAGGAGGGCCGTCTGGCACAGAAGCAGGTGTGTGGGTCGGAGCATGCGAAAGATGCCTGGAGGTTGCGGGTAGATTCGGATGGATTCGACAGGCCGCGACAACATTACGACGTGCCGAGATTCACGTAGCCTTTCAGTTTACTGATGCACAGCCAACGGGTACACCAACGCGGTATGATTTGTCAGCCGACAGATGTCGGTCGACAGATGTCGGCCACCCAGCATGCGGCCAGCATGATGTGGCCTGACATTTCGTCAGTTACACTGATCACCTCAGGTGTTGCGCATTCTCACTTCCTGCTTCCGTCGTTTGGCGATCCGCTGATGTCCCCCGCCTTCCGAGTTCGTCCGCTGCGGATTGCTGATCTGCCTGCCGTCTTTCAGGTTCGTGTTGCCACATGGCACAACGACGACGGGGCCGCCGAACTCAACGCGCTGGGTATCACGATCGAAAGCACCACTCGGCTGCTGCAGACCACTCATCAGGGCTGGGTGTGCGAAGTGGGGGAGCAGATTGTCGGTTTTGTAATGGGCAACTGCAAGACGGGCGAGATGTGGGTGGTCGCCGTGCTACCCGAACTTGAAGGCTCAGGAATGGGACGGCAGCTGCTGCAGCGCGTGGAAGGCTGGCTGTTTGAAACGTGGTCGGAAATCTGGCTCACCACAGACACCGACGAGAACTTTCGCGCGGTCGGCTTTTACCGGCACCTGGGCTGGCAGGACTGGAAGCTGGCCGACGGCGATCGCTATATGAAAAAAGTGCGACCTGTCGTCCGCGAAACGCGGGCTTCTGTGCGACCGCATTGATGTTGCGGCTGATGCGGTGGAAGTTTGAGTGGCCACCGAAGGAAGAGACGTCGGCCTGAAATCGCGTTATCGGGGACGTGAAAGCTGAGCTGGAGCGGCGACCGTCTGCTGGCCTGCCGCTGCGTCCCGCTGTGGACCCTGATCTGCCTCCCGATCACTCCTCAGCGGCCACTTCCGGATTCAGAAGTTCTTCGATCGGGCGGTGGTTGAGCTGCTCCAGCGACGTGAACTGCTTCAGGAGTTCACGGTGGATGTCCGCGTCGTAGTCCATCCGCAGCGAGTTCAGGGGAACCTGGGTCAGCACAGACAGATCATCGATGTTCATGCCAGGAATCGACAGCACACGCAGAGGGGCTCCCTTCAGCGGGGAGAGGTCATGCACTGCTGTGTTGGACAATTCCAGTTCCAGCAGCGGCAGTCCGGCCAGGGGGCCAATGTCTGCGACTTTTGAATCTCCCAGCGTCAGAATTTTCAGCTGCTGCAGTTCGGCCAGGGGAGAGATGTCGGAAACGGATGTGGAGTTCAGATTGAGTTCAGTCAGTGGCAGGCCCCGCAGTGGCTCCAGACTTCTGATCAGCGCTCCGCCCGCATTGATGCGCTGCAGCGGCATGCCTTCCAGCGGTGACAGATCACCGTCGTTGACCAGACCATTCCAGTTCCAGCACCACATGCTCAGTTCTTCCAGCGGCAGGCCCCGCAGTGGCTCCAGGTCTTTCAGGGGCAGCCCGTCGACCTTCAACACCTTCAGCTGCCTCATATTGGTCACGAAGCTCAGGTCAGTGGGTGTGCTGATGCCTTCCAGTGTGTACAGCTCCAGACGTTCCACGTCTGTCAGGACAGCCAGCGGCGTGAAATCGGACGCCCAGGCGGAGCGAAAAAACGTAATGCGACCATCCGTGATGCCAAAATCGGCTCTGCGCGGATCGAAGGCAGGATTGCGGCGAGCCATCTCGGCCAGTACGTCGTAGACCTTTTGCTCAGCAGGGAAGGAGTCGGCGGAACCGGGGCTGGCGAAGCTATCTGGTGAGGGTGTCTCGCTCGATGTGATCATCGCCGCCGGATCGCTCGGCCCGGATGCCGCGTCTGTCGGCGCTTCACTAAGCGCCGGCAACAGTGTCCAGCAGGCGGTCGCGGCGGCCGCCACACTCAGCCACGCCAGTGGAGACTTCAGCCGGCTCAGGGGGACCCGCCGCGATGCCCGCTCAAGATCTGCCAGCAGTTCGTCGGCAGAGCTGTAACGCAGCGCTGCATCTTTCTGGTGAAGTCGTTCGATGATCCGCACCAGGCGGCGGGGCAAACCGGGCACGCGCAGCAGCAGGGGAACGGGCGATTTGTCGGTTACGCTTCTGAGCAGATCAATCGTGCTGGACTCACTGAAGGCCGGCTGGCCACAGCACAGAAAGTACAGCACGCTGCCCAGGGAAAACAGGTCGGAGCGATGGTCGGTGGCTTCGCCGCGCACCTGCTCGGGCGACATATAAGCGGGTGTGCCCAGCAGAACTTTCTGCAGCACCAGATGATTGTCATCCACCGTGTGCGCCAGTCCAAAGTCCGTCAGTTTAACGACTGGCCGTGTACCCGATTCGACGAGGATATTGGCCGGCTTAATATCGCGATGAACGATCCTCTGCGCGTGTGCGGCGCTGAGTCCCGCGGCGATCTGCACGGCCAGCGGCAGTACCGCAGCGGCGGACAGCGGACCGGTGTCCGCCAGATGCCGATGCAGCGTGCGGCCTTCCACCAGCTCCATCACCAAAAAGGGAAGTGGGCGCTCTTCCACCGCATAAATCTGCACCACATTGGCGTGCTTCACGGCGGCCGCCGAGCGGGCTTCTGTCAGAAAACGTTCGCGATGAGTTTCGTCGTGCGCAAGCACGGGCGACAGCACTTTGATGGCCACGTCGCGATGCAGCTTCTGGTCGTGCGCTCGCAGCACCACCCCGAAGCCGCCGCGTCCCATCACACTGGTGACTTCATAGTGATTCAATCGCCCCAGATGCGCCTCATGAGCGGATGGCTCCAGCGACGCCAGCACGCGTTCCACGGGATTCTGCATGGGAGCGGCGGACTGAGTGGGCATGCCCGTCAGATCGCAGAGGATGCTGGCTGGTTCAAACGAATGGGTTTCCCCTTCGATGACGTGGAGCAGTTCTTCAATGCGACTGTCGATCCGCGCCGCAGTGAGGTCGATGGTCGTTCCACCGGATGGTCGAACGGACGTTTTGTTTGTGGGCATTTGGCGTGCAGGCTGTGGGGTGAATGCGACCAGATGACTCAGCTGCAAAGCGCGATCCACACCCAGGGCGGACGCGTTTTCCGGAGCTCTCTTTCCATCATCGAGACGGTCGTGCGTGCCGCTTGAACGCGGCGGGCAATATGTTGCGGGTATTCCCGCCCAGCGATTCGGCCGCTGCTAAATGCGACCTGACCGACACCTTAGGAACGTCTGCAGCAGGCTTTGTGTGTGGAAATGCACTGTACTTCTGCTTATCACACTCCCGATCCGTACGTATCGAGCGACCGTCAATGTCAGCCTTTGTTACGACCGCTGCTGCTGACTGATCTGACCTGTTTGCTTGTGTCGCAGGATCAGCCTGGCTGTGCCGTCAGGCATTTTTTCTTCTTTGATCAGCACGTGATCCGCATCAAAGTCTCGCTGCACACCGATGCGATCCACTTCGGTGCGACCCCGCCAGATGGGCAGGTCAATGGTCTCCCAGCGTTTGCTGTCCACTGATCGATAGGCGGCGTCCACGATTGAGTTCACCACATAGCCGTCGTAGAAGTCTTCCATGGGAGCAGTGCCTGCTTCCAGGCTGTTGAGCACGTCGGTAAACATGTCGACATAGCCCAGCGCGGCCGGCTCATCGCCCACCGGGAACAGCCAGCCGGTTTCCGTTTCTGCTTTCTCTGCCACATAGCCGCGTTCTCCCTCTGCGGAGAACATTTCCATGCCGGTTCGCAGCCAGTGGTTGAGCCAGATTGTGCCTTCTGTGCCGGCCACTTCATCGCGCAGATCCATGCCGCCGCGAAACGCCCAGCTGACTTCGAACTGGCCGATGGCTCCGTTCTCGTATCGCACCATGCCCACGGCGTGGTCTTCCGCCTCGATGGGATGCACCTGCGTGTCGGCCCAGCAGGTGACCTCCACCGGCCGAATGTCTTTGCCGATAAAGTTGCGGGCGATTTCGATGCAGTGGCAGCCCATGTCCACAATGGCTCCGCCACCGGACAGTTCCTTATTCCAGAACCAGTCACTGTGTGGGCCAGGATGAGTTTCTCTTGATCGCACCCACAGCACATCGCCCACGGCTCCGGCCCGCACAGACTTCAGCGCTTTGAGCGTTTTGGGCGTGTACACCAGATCTTCCAGATAGGCGTGAAACACGCCCGCCTCTTCCACGGCGCGCAGCATTTCCACCGCCTCAGTGGCGTTGCGGCCCAGTGGCTTGGTGCACAGGATGGCTTTGCCGGCGGCCGCCGCCTGCAGGACGCACTCGCGATGCATGTGGTTGGGCAGACCAATGATCACGGTGTCGATGTCGGGATCCGATATCGCGGCCGACAAATCGGTGGTGTGCCGGGTAATGCTGTAGGTGTCGGCAAACTCGCGCACACGATCGGGTGAGCGGGAATAGACCAGTGACACGCGGTCACGTGATCGGTGCCCCTGCAGCGCTTCGGTATAAAAGCGGCCGATCAGGCCCGTACCCAGCATGGCGATTTGCGGCATGAATGTCTCCGATGTGTGTGAAGCCTCAGGGCGTGGGGGGCGATTCTGCAGACTCAGCCAGCACTTGGCAATCATGCGCGTCATCCCGCCGGTCGTCCTGTCTGCTGTCTTGAGCGCTGTTGTGCCGCTGGCCGCCGGAACGTGCCCGGCACTGGGACAGGTTCCGGAAAAATCGTGTGCGGGACGCAGAATTTTCTACAATGATCGGCGTGCGGGAACGAACTTCGATCGCATTTGGGAAACGACTCCCGTGTGGACTGTCCGTTTCTGAGCCTGTGCTGTCTGCTACTGCCTCTGCTTTGCTGTTGACTCCACGAGGACATCGCCATGACCAGTCGTCGAAAGTTTCTTGCCGGCTCTCTGGCCACAACCGGGCTGATGACGTTCGGTCGACCGGCGCCCGCCGTGCTGCGTGCGGCGGCCGCTGAACGTTCTGACCAGGAGCGTATTCTGGTGGTCGTGGAACTGGCGGGCGGCAATGACGGACTGAACACCGTCGTTCCCGTCAGGGATGATCGCTACAAAGCCGCGCGGCCCACACTGGCAATCCCGTCGGATGAAGCCATCTCGATTGGCCAGGACACCGCCCTGCATCCGGCGATGACCGGCTTTGCCGATCTGCTGCAGCAGGATCGACTGGCCGTGGTTCAGGGAGTGGGCTATCCCAATCCCAATCGCTCTCACTTTGAGTCGATGGATATCTGGCACACCTGCCAGCGCAAAGACGAGGTTCGCGTCGACGGCTGGCTGGGGCGTTATCTGCAATCCGCCGCCGCACAGTTTGGTTCCACTGATCCGCAGGCGCTGCACTTCGGTGAAGACAAGCAGCCCTTTGCTTTGATGTCCCGGCAGGTGCGGGTGCCGTCGGTCGGGTCGCTGGAAGAATTTCGTCTGCTTGGTCGTGAGAAGGGGCAGTTTGCCACGGCCGTGAAACAGCTGGCCGACGCCCGTCGCGCGCCGTCCAACGACCTGCTGGGCTTTGTGCAGTCCAGCACCAGTTCCGCCATCGAGGCCAGTGAGCGCATTGAGCAGGCGGCGATGAGCGACGGCCCCTCATCCCCCTATCCCGGCAATCGACTGTCTCGCAAGCTGCAGACGATCGCCCGCATGATCAATTCGGGGCTGAAAACACGCGTGTACTATGTGCAGCTCAATGGCTTTGACACTCATGCGCGTCAGGCGGGCGCCCATACGTCGCTGCTGCGTCAGGTCAGTGGTGCGGTTAGCGCGTTCGTGAAGGACATGGTGGCCCACGGACACGGCGATCGGGTCGTGTGTTTGTGTTTCAGCGAATTTGGACGACGTGTGCAGGAAAACGCCAGTGAAGGAACGGACCACGGCACAGCCGGTCCCGTCTTTCTGGCCGGCTCGCCCGTGAAAGCCGGACTGCACGGAGACGCACCCGACCTGGGTGATCTGATTGACGGTGATCTGAAATACGCGATCGATTTTCGTCGGGTGTACGCGTCCGTTCTTTCAGGCTGGCTCAACAGTCAGGCGGAGTCCTCACTGCGAGGGCAGTACGAGCCGCTCGATCTGTTCGACGTTTGAGCGGCGGCCGAGTCTGTGATACCAGCAAGTGCAGGCCCACCGTGGTGACCGCCGTCATTTGTCCGGAGTGAAACGATGGTTTCCCTTGCGGGCCGCGGACAGTGATTCCATGGTGTCCTGCGCGATGCCAGGATCCCCCTGCTGAGACATCCAGGCGTCTAGAGCGGCACGCAGGAGGGCCGAGCGTTCCACCAGTGAGGAATCGCCTGCCAGATTCTTCAGCTCATAAGGGTCTTTGGCGGTGTGATACAACTGCTCTCGTGGCCGCGACATATAGCGTTTCACCAACTCGTAGGTCGCCGGATTCTGCTGGCTGTCCCACGTCCAGCTGGCCCAGTAGGCGTTGTTGAGTTTGCCGTCTCCCTTGCGTCCCATCAGGTGCTTTTCGATGTACAGCTCGTCAGGTCTGAGGTTGTGAATCAGATGGAACTCGCCATCGGTAATTGAGCGAATCGGATAAGGGGGGCCCTCCGGCAGGTTATTGTGCATGCCGTAGACAAACTGGCGATCGCCATCGGCCAGATCGGTCAGTACACTGGCAAAACTGATGCCGTCGAGTTGGGCGTTCGGTTCCGCTCCACACAGATCCAGCAGCGTGGGCACGACATCGCAGTACTGCACCAATGCGTCGGTTCGTACTCCCGCCTGAATATGGCCCGGCCAGCGTGCCACCAGAGCCGTGTGCACGCCCGTGTTCCAGTTGGTCCATTTGTTGCCGGGAAACTGAGACCCCTGCTCTGATGTAAACAGCACCAGCGTCTCGCCCGCTTTGCCACTGTCATCCAGTGCGGACAGAATCTCTCCCACCTGCCCATCCATATAGGTGATCTCAGCGAGGTAACGACTGTAGGCTTCCCGTGTGATGGGGTTGTCCGCGATGGTCGGCGGCAGCGTAATGGCGGCCGGGGGATACTGCGAGGCGTCCCCCATGACCCACGGCACGTGCGGTTCGACCAGTGCCACTACCAGGCAGAAGGCGTCATCACTGGCGAAGAACCGCTCAATGCCGGACAGATCGTGAGGCTGGGTGGGATCACGGACGCAACTGGGATCAAATCCGCCGACACTGCGGAACGGGAACGTGGATTTGGGTTTGACGTGCACCTTACCCGCAATGCCAACCGTATAGCCCTGCCGCCCCAGAATCTGCGGCAGACTTTCGATGTTGCTGCGGCTGGCCGAGTGGTTCCACGCGCAGCCGTTGCTCAGCGGATAGCGGCCCGTGAACAGTTCGGCCCGGCACGGCTGACACATGGCTGAGGCCAGGTAGGCTTTGTTGAACGTCAGCCCCTGTGCGGCCAGCGCGTCAATGTTGGGTGTGCGCGCGTTCTGTCCGCCGTACAGCGGCAGATCGTTGAACGTGCAGTCGTCCGCCATGATGATCAGCACGTTGGGTTTCTCGGCGGCCTGGGCCGAGCTGAGGATCAGCAACAAAACGGCAGCGAGCGGGCGAAGGTGGGACATCAGTTGGCCTTATGTCTGTTCGGCTTGTGGGCGATGGTACGGCAGGCACAGTGTGGGCGACTTTTGCACGAGCAACAAATGCTGACAGGAATCGACGCAATGACAACTACGGTCCGAGGCAGTAAACGTATTCCTGACGGTCGTTTCGTTCGCCGGTGGCAACGCGAGCGTAAAGCTTACCATCACAGGCCACCAGTGAGGCAAACGAACTGGAGCCGAGCTGGTTCTTACCCACCTGCGAAAAACCTTCCGGCGAGGCGTCAAACACCCACGTCGTTCCCGACTCATTGGTCGCATAGATCAGATTGCCAACCAGCAGTGGCGAAGCACTGAAGGAGCCGGAGAGTCGCGATCGCCATTTCAGTTCGCCGGTGGCGGCGTCCCGACACACGGCGATGGCATCGTCCGTGATGGCATACAGGTAATCGCCAACAACCAGCATCGACTGCTCATAGCATTTGAGTTTGTCCTGCCAGATCAGCGTGCCATCTGTGGCGTCAATGCAGACCGTCTGTCGCTCCGGATAGCCACCGCTGGCGTAGATCAGCCGGTCTTTCCACACGATCGTACCGCATGTGGCCTGAGCGGTGCCTTCGGTCTGCCAGTTCAAAGCGCCGGTGGCAGGGTCGTAAGATGAAACTTTGCGGTTGCCGCTGAGCAGCAACTGCCATGTGCCCCGGATGTCGGCCACAACGGCCGAGGAATAGGTGTCCTGGTTGTCACGCGCTTTTTTCCAGATGACGTCACCGGTGTCTCGATGCACGGCCGTCAGAAAGCTGCCCCCGCGATTGTCGCCCGAGACAATCACCGATCGATCAAACACGCAGGGCGAAGGCGCATAGCCAAACTTCGCCACAAAATAGCCGACGGGAGTCTGCCAGCGAATGTCACCCTCAAGCGACAGGCTGGTGAGCGTGACCTGCTCGCCGTTCAGAAACGCAACAAACAGCTGGCTGCCATCACAGGCAACCGAGCCATTGGCGTGTGTGCTTTTGGGATGCATTTCACTGTTGGGCGGCAGATTGCCGGCGTGCACCTGAGTTGTCCACAGCGAATCTCCCGTGGAGCGATCCAGACAAACCACCGACTGCGTCTGGTCGCGCTCATCGGCGGTGGCCAGAAACACGCGGTCTCCCACCACGGTCGGCGTACTGTGTCCGCGACCTGGCACCTTCGCTTTCCAGAGTACGTTTTCTGTATCACTCCAGGAGGTCACCACCTGGTCGCAGCGGGCCACGTTGTTGCGATCCGGTCCCCGCCACCACGGCCAGTCTGAATCAGAAAAGTGAATCGGCGAAGCGTCGGGAAGGTCAGACGTCGCTGTGACTTCCACCACTTCCTTGGTGGGGCGACTGCAGCCACCCACGACCAGCACCGTGCACAGGGAAACAAAGGCGCGAAATAACGAGGCAGACATCGAGAGTTCCTGAGCTCAAAAGGCGAAGGCGAGCAGCAAGGCGAACGGCCGTATGGCTTTGCGCAGACGGGCTTGTGCCGAGGATCATTCGCAACAGCGAATGAAAGACCGGAGGCCATCAGGATAGCAGGTCACCGCAAAGACGGCAGGCAACCCCTATTCGCTGCGGCTAGTCGAGGCCGCTCAGAAAGTCCCGTAGTTCTTTTTCGCTGTCGTCGAGATTTTCGACCGGCTCAGTGGGCGACTCCAGCACTTCCGCGCTGGGCAGTTCGTCATCGTCATCAATGACCAGAAACTCGTCATCCACACTCAGCAGCTTGCTGTCGTTGAGCTCTTTCTCGACTGCGTCGGCGTCGGCCACCGTGGTTTCGTCGTCGTGTTCCGGCAGAACGTCGTATTCGCTGCCCGTTGTATACATCCCGGAAGCCGATGGGCTCGCGGCGACGTAATCAGCCGTCGGGTCATCCTCATCGGCCGCAGCGCCCGCCTGCTCCACGGCAAGATTCATGGCCTGAGCGTCGCCCGGGGCTGATTCTTCCACAGGCTGTGAGACGGTGGCCAGGTACTCTCCACTGTCGGACGTGGTGCCAGCCGGTGCTGCCTGTTCGGTTTCCTCCGCTTCGATGCGGTCGTCTGTGACAGAGACCTGCAGCACGTCGGCGGCGACCACCTCAGATCGCACATGGGCGATGAAGCGGACCGGGCCGACGGCAAAACTGGCTCCATCCTCCAGTGCGTAGCGTTTGCCGGAGGTCAGCTTGTTGTCGTTAAGAAAGGTGCCGTTGCTGCTGTCCAGATCGGACACAAAAGCGCCTTCGTCCGTGATCCGCAGAAAGCAGTGGCGACGGCTTACCTGCGGGGCCGAAAGCCGGAGGTTACATTCGGCTCCCCGGCCGATCACGATGTCGTGGCGTACTGTGACTTTTTTGATGTTGGACTGTTGGTCCTGAAGTTCCAGCACAACTTTCATCGATTGTTCTCCGACGCCCAGATCTGTCGAGCCACTCCTGCATCACCTGCATCACCTGCGTCACAAGCCACACGAGTTCACGCATTGGCGGACGATTCGTTTCTCGGGATGGGGAAATCCCGCAAATCTCGACGGGGCGTCACTGGACAAGGTGCCAAAACCCCAATCTGCCTGCAACCCGGATGTTTCAAATTCGGCACTTTTGGACCGATTACGCGAGTCTCAAACACGACCGAACGATTCTCTCGTTGAGGCGGTGCTCCCTTCGTATCAATTGTATCACGCACGAATCGGTCTCAGCCCTTAATCCTCGACGTTTTCCCGTGTTTCCAGCTGTCAGGCAGATTGCGTTGGTTGCCACCGTCCGTGATGGCTAAAATGCCCGGTTTTCGGTCCTGCCACGGTGAGGCAAATGTCGGTTGATTGGGAATCCTGGTCGGAACAGGGAGTGGAATCCGCGGAAGTTCGACTGCTCGGACTTACGGACACGCCCTCGGTGCTGGCGCTGCAAAAGCTCATGGCGCACGAAGTCCGCCAGCAAAGTCGCGTTAGTGCGGCCATTCTGATCTGTGAACATCCTCCGTCTTTGACAGTGGGGCGAGATGCGAATCTGCTCGAATTGCCCACCGACCCACGGGAGCTGGAAGCCAAATTGCTGACGCAGCATCGAGTGGCGCGGGACGGCGGCGTCTTTCTGCACCAGCCCGGTCAGCTGGCCGCCTACGTGGTGGTCTCGCTGGACGAATGCGGCTTCGGAGAGGCCGAGTTTCGCTGGCGTCTGCAGGAGGCCGTAATGGCCGTTTGCAAGGATTCTCAGGTGATCGCTCATCGCCAGACGGACGATTTTCACGCCATTTGGGGGCGACACGGCATCGTCTGTGAAATGGGCGTCGGTGTGAAAGACGGCGTGACGAGTTTTGGCGTTTATCTGAACGTGAGTTGCCGCCTCGATGAAGCGCGGCAATTCGGTCGCGGGCTAAAAGGTGAACGAATTTCTTCGTTCAACGCCGAACGCGTTCGCCCGGCCATGATGCCGCAGGTACGCTCCTGCTTGATCGAAAATCTGTGCGAACAAATCGGTTATCCCGAGTATCATATTCATACGGGACACCCGTTTTTGCAGCGGACCCGACGGGTCGTGGGAACCGTGCAGGATCCCGCCCGGGAAGCCGATTCCTGAAAAGGGCACTCCGGAAATCAGGAGACGACCATTTCGGCAGGGAACATCTTCCCAGCCGGCCGTAAAATTGTGAATGATTACAATCCGTCGCCTTTTGCGGTTTCTCGCGCAGCACAAATCACGCCGCGTGGCACCGGCCGCATCAACGACTCCCAATCTGGCTCCATTGAACTACCGGTTAGCGAAACCAGTTGCATGTCCATTCTACCGATCATTGAAGTGCCCGACGAAACGCCTCAGCGTCCGCAGCGACGACTCCCCAAATGGCTGAAGCGTCCCCTGCCGAAACCCGGCATGGCTTATACGGATGATGTTATCTCTGACCTCGGTCTGGAAACGGTTTGCGAGAGTGCCAAATGCCCAAACCGATCCGAATGCTGGAGTCAGCAGACGGCGACGTTCATGATTGGCGGCAATGTATGCACGCGGCCCTGCGGATTTTGTTCCGTGCCCAAGGGGAAGACGACGGCGCTGGAAATTGACGAGCCGGAACGTGTGGCTGAGGCGGCCGAACGTCTGGGTCTGAAGTATGTGGTGATTACGTCGGTCACACGTGACGACCTGAAAGACGGCGGTGCCGAGCACTGGTATGAGACCGTCCTGGCCGTCCGCCGCCGCACGGGGGCTGAGGTCGAAGTGCTGACTCCCGACTTCATGGGCAACCGTCAAGCCATCAGCCGGGTGATCGAAGCGCAGCCGGATGTCTTCAACCACAACACCGAAACGGTGCCTCGGCTGTACCATCGTGTGCGACGCAATGCCGAGTACCAGCGAACCCTGGATCTGCTGGCTCAGGTCAAAGAAGAAGCTCCCGACATGCCCACCAAAAGTGGTCTGATGCTGGGGCTGGGCGAAACGCGGGATGAACTGATGGATGTCTGTGCGGACCTGCGGGCCGTGGGGTGTGACATCATCACGCTGGGGCAGTATCTGCAGCCAACCCCCGAGCATCTTCCCGTGGACCGCTTTGTTCCACCGGAAGAGTTCGATGAAATCGGCGAGCTGTGCCGCAAAATGGGATTCCGCATGGTGGCCAGTGGACCGTTTGTCCGCAGCAGTTATCACGCCGGAGAAATGACCGAGCATCTGGACAGCGGCACTCAGCCGGCCATGATGAATTCCTGATGCTGTGAACATTCTCGCCGTTGATACGTCCGGTTTTGGCGGGTCGGTCGCCTGTCGCCGGGAGGGACAGCCCGTGGTCCAGCGATCGCTCTCCACGCAGGGCCGACGGCATGCCCAGACGCTCGTGCTGGAAGTGCGCACGCTGCTGAACGAGGTGGGGCTGCGACCGGCGGATATTGACGTTGTGGCCGTCAGCATTGGTCCGGGCAGCTTCACGGGTTTGCGAGTGGGCGTCGTGTTTGCCAAGACGTTTGCCTGGGCGAATGACGCCTCACTGGTGGCTGTCGACACGTTTCGTGCCATCGCCCAGCAGGCCGGAGACTGCGGGCGCTCTGTCGCCGTCGTGAGCGACGCGCAGCGGCAGGAAGCGTTCTTCAACACCTATCACTGGGATCCGACGCAGCAGTGCGCTGTGGCTGACGGAAGCATCCGCATTGTGCCTGTTGCCCAGGTGGTTCAGGCGGCAGGCGACTGCATTTGGTCCGGACCGGGGATCGACCGCTTTGCCGATGCGTTTGCTGATGTTGAAGTGGCGGCCGACCGCGAGCCCACGGCAACGGCGATCGCGCAGATCGGACGTATTCAGTGTTCGACAGGCGATACGGCTGATCTGTCTGCGCTGGAGCCGCTGTACATCCGTCGCAGCTATGCGGAAGAGAATGCAGTGCAGAAGGCGGAACAGAATTCACAGGAAGGTGCAGGCCGCCAGACGTAGTCATCGGGCGACAGGCTGTCTCAAACGGCTCCGCGGGACACCGTCGGTCCCCGCCGCTGCAGGGCCCCTTCGATGGCCGACAGCGTGGGATCGTCGAGCACCAGTTCCATAGCGGCCGCCGTTTCCTGTATCTGCCAGTCGCGTTTCGCGCCGCACAGCGCGGCAGTAATCCCCGGCTGAGCGATGGTCCAGGCCACCACCAGTTGTGCCACCGTCATCTCCAGACCACTGGCAATCGCCTTCAGATCATCGAGGAAATCCTGGTTCTTCTGCCACTCCTGGCCTTGAAACATGGGATATTTGGCCCGCCCGTCGGCCGGGTCGAACTGATGATCGCGGGGCAGTTTTCCGGCCAGCAGCCCCTTCATCAAAGGCCAGTAGATGCACAGCGACACGCCGTTGTCCCGACACCAGGGAGCGATATCGGCTTCGATCTCCTGCTGGAGCATATTGAAGTGCGGCTGCACGGCTGTCAGCGGACACACCGCATGGAACTGTTGCAGTTGGGCGACCGTCAGATTGGACGCCCCGGCGGACCGCACTTTGCCCTGCTGAATGAGGGAGGCAATGGCGGCCGCGGTCTCAGCAATCGGCGTTTGTTTGTCCCAGGCGTGCAGGTAATACAGTTCCACATGATCAGTTTGCAGTCGCTGCAGCGATTCTTCGCATTCGCGCTGAATGGTTTCCGGCCGACCATCGTAATCCTGCCCGCGTCCGACGCGATGCAGGCCGCCCTTGGTGGCGATGACGAATCTGTCACGGCCGTACTCGGCCATGATCCGGCCGATCATCTGTTCGCTTTCGCCATGTATGCCGTATGCATAAGCGGTGTCAAAAAAGTTGATCCCGCTGTCCAGGGCTGCCCGCAGCGTATTCAGGCTGTCCGCCTCGTTGGCATGAAGGGTCGTCATGCCGGTGATGGGCCAGCAGCCCATGGCGATGGCGGAAACGTGAATGTCGGTTTGTCCCAGGCGGCGAAGTGTCATTAGGAGAGCGTTGCGCAGTAGGTGTTGCTGGAGAAGGCAGTCCGATTGTGTGGTTGCCTACAACTTACCAGGGCAGTTTGTAATGGCTCCCACGTGCACACAGTGTGTTTAACGCATTCGAGCGAAAAACGCAAAATCGAGAGTAAACGATGGCGGTGGCAGCAGCATCCCAGGTGAGACCCGGATCCGGTTCTTCACTTTTTTGCGGAATGCGAAACATGCCTGCAGGCTTTTTACGCTCTGTTGTCAAATCCCTTTCACCTCACCCACGTGCGCGGAAGAACCGCGCGCCGGGTCGAAGTCTCGTCCCGCTGCGCGCTGAGCAGTTCGAAACACGTGCGCTGCTGTCGGCCGTTTCGTTTAACGGCGGGACGCTCGAATTCGAAGCGGACGCTGGCGAGACCGATCTGGTCACTGTCTCGGCTCCGGACGCGGATACGCTGAGAATCGATGTCGGTAACGGCGATGCCATCGTGCTGGATGCGGCGATTGCGGCCGATCCCGCTTTCACGCTGTCCAATGGGGATGCCACACTGGAAATTCACGTGGGCGCCGGTGGTGTGGTGCTCACAGAGGCCGACTTTTTGCTGGGTGATGGCAACGACACGCTCACATTCGATTCCTTCACGGCCGGCGTGGATATTTCGGCCGATGGCGGCAGCGGGAACGATACGATCAGCGCGGCGGCTCTCAGTCAGTCAGTCGTGCTGGTTGGTGGTACGGGAGAAGACCTGCTGACTGGCGGCGATGGCAATGACGCGCTGATTGGCGGTTCGGGCGACGATGAGCTTCGCGGTGGTGGCGGCAACGACAATCTGATCGGTGGCGGACAGATTGAGGTCACCGTCACCAATCTGCAGACGACAGACGGTGCTCTGCTGACTCCGTTTGTGCTGGCGACGCAGAACGACACGTATGACTTCTTCAACGTGGGCAGTGCGGCTTCCGGCACGCTGGAACGCCTGGCCGAAGACGGCACAACAGGACCACGCATTGCCGCCGCGCTGGGCAGTGGGGGCGTGAATGAAGCGGTGGCCACGCCCGGAGGCCCGCTGGCTCCTGGGGAATCTCGCACCATCAGCCTGCGTGCCGATTCGCTCAACAATTTGACGCAGTTTCTCAGCTTTGCGTCCATGGTGATTCCGAGCAACGACGCGTTTATTGGCAATGACAATCCGCAGGAAATTCGTCTGTTTGATGCCAATGGGGAACTGATTGAGCGCGTGGGAGCGGGCGCTTATTTCATCACGGGCGATGACGTCTACGATGCGGGCACGGAAGTGAACGATGAGATTCCTGCCAATACAGCGGCGCTCGCTCAGGCGGCTCCGAATACCGGTGTGACCGAAAACGGGGTGATCGCTCAGCATCCGGGCTTCCAGGGTTCTGCACGTCTGGGTGGTGCCGTGGGCAACATTCTGACGGCACGTCCCAATGCGGATTTCACGGACGGCAATCCCAACATCGCCAGTATTGAAATTACGTCGAACGACGGCAATGACATTCTCATCGGCGGATCGGGCAATGACACGATCGTTGGCGGCGACGGCAATGACACACTGATCGGTGGTTTTGGCGACGATGATCTTCAGGGTGGCGACGGCGACGACACGCTGGTGGGCGGTGGTCAGATTGAGATCACCGTGACGAATCTGCAGACAGCCGATGGTGCACTGCTGACGCCGTTTTTCCTGGCGACGACCGACGGGGTGTACGACTTCTTTGACGTGGGCAGCGCGGCTTCGGCGAGTCTGGAAAGTCTGGCCGAAGATGGTGCGACGGGTGGACGTATTACGGCCGCACTGAACAGCGGTGGCGTGAACGAAGCGGTGGCCACACCAGGTGGCCCGCTGGCTCCCGGTGATTCCCGGACGGTAACGTTTTACGCGACATCGACGAACAACCTGACGCGTTATCTGAGTTTCGCTTCGATGGTGATCCCCAGCAACGACGCGTTTATTGGCAACGACAGTCCTCTGGAGATAGATCTGTTCGATGCGGCTGGCAATTTGATCCAGCGTGTGGGTGACGGCGCGTTTGTGATCACGGGCGACGATGTCTACGACGCGGGCACGGAAGTGAACGATGAGATACCGGCGAATACGGCAGCTCTCGCTCAGGCGGCTCCGAATACTGGCGTGACCGAAAACGGGGTGATTGCTCAGCATCCTGGCTTCCAGGGCTCTGTGCGTCTGGGTGGTGCTGTGGGCAACATTCTGACGGCCCGCCCAAACGCAGACTTCACGGACGGCAACCCCAATGTGGCCAGTATTCAGGTGGGCACGACGCTGGACGGCAACGACACGCTGGACGGCACCGAAGGCGATGACACGCTGACGGGTGGTGCGGGCAACGATATGATCATTGGCGGCGTCGGCAATGATACGGTGGTTGTGGAGGGACCGACGGCCGACTACACGGTCGATGGCCTGACGCAGATTTCTGATACCGTAGCTGACCGTGACGGCGTTGACAGTCTGGATTCCGTCGGCGTAGCTCAGTTCAGCGATGATTCTTTTGTCCTGGTGGAAGCCACGCCAGACGGGGGCGTGACGACAACCACACCCATCGCCTTCACGTTCACGTTTGGTGATGACGTCACGGGCTTTGATGCGAGTGATGTGAGTGTGGTGAATGGCTCTGTGGCCAGTGTCACGGCCGTCGATGCTCGCACCTACACGGTCGAAGTGACGCCGTTCAATGCGGGCGCCGTGCAGGTGTCCATTGCGGAAAATGTGGCCAGCAACACAGATGGCTTTGGCAATCTGGCGGAATCCGTGCAGGTCACCAGCAATGTGGGCGTGCCGGTGATCAACTCTCTCGGCCGTTTCCCCGGGGTTCGTCCCACCATCACCTGGAATGCGGTGGATGGGGCCGGCTCCTATGAAGTCTGGATCGCCCGGGTGGCGCCCGGCACCAGCCGTATCCTGATTGGGGAGTCGATTGTCTCCACCAATGCGTTCACGCCGTCTGCCGACCTGGCACCAGCGCTGTACCGAGTGTGGGTGCGTGGGCAGGGAGGGGACTGGTCGACTCCTGTCGACTTTGAAGTGCAGCCGACTTTGATCGGCCCCGTCACGCCCACGTTTGAACAGCGACCCACGTTTGCCTGGGATGCGATTCCCGGGGCGACCGGCTATCAGCTGTTCATTCGCACGCGTGATGCGTCCTTTGGTGACAGCGGCGATTTGGTCATCAACAACATTTCCGCCAGCGAGACCACATTCACTGTGGCACAGGATCTGCCTGCGGGCGCCATTCGCTGGTGGGTGCGGGCGACCAACTCGTTTGGTAACACTGGCTGGAGTGACGTGGGACTCACCGATGTGACGGCTCGCGCGGTGGTGCTGGAAGGCAATGCCAACACCATTGTCTGGTCGGAAGTCCAGGGAGCGGGCCGCTACATCCTGCACGTCGAAGATTTGGCCGGCAACGTCGTGATTCGTGAGAATCGCGTGCTCGGCACATCGTTCTCGCCAGACACCGCGCTGGCGTCCGGCGGTTATCGCACGTGGGTGAAAGCCATTGATGCCGTGTCCGATGCTTTCAACTCGGCCCCGTGGAGTTTCCGCTTTGACTTCACCGTGGCCAGTGTGGAAGACGGAGGATCGCAGGATGCGGACGGCATTCCCCAGTTGCAGTCGGCTGTGGGAGAAACGCGGCTGGCGGTCGCGCCCGTGGTACGCGACCGTGACCATCAGGCACCTCCCACCCCGGCAGATTCCGTGGTGGATGCAGAGCAGGCTGATCAGTCGGTCGTCGATGCGGCCGCCCCTTCGAAACAGCCCGCTCCGTTGACGGCGTCACTGACGGAAGACGATCACGACTTCATCGATGTGCTGTTGTCGGACTCGCTTCGCCTTGCGTGGATTGCGGAGTTGGGGGAAACGTCCGTAAGCTGATACGTTTTTGATGTGGTCAGGCCTCGGCTTTGAACACCGTTGCAAATCAAAAACCCGGTCTGCCTGGCGGCAGGCTGGGTTTTTTGCTGAGTGGCCAAAAAACGGGCCGATTGGGGGAATCGGTGGCCTCACGGGCGCGACCCCGTCGTAAAATGGCACACCATCCGGTTTTCGCCGATACCTGTGGGCATGGGGCCGGTTAAATGCTGGAGAAGCCTCTTGTGGGGCCGTGTGGGGCCATTTCTGTGGGAACCGGGTGGACGCGTTATGAAGACTGTTTTTGCCGGCACGATGCTGTTTGTACTGACCAGCACCAGCACCGCCTCCGAAGGGCTGTTTGAACTGCTGGATGCCAATGGCGACGGAGTCGTGACGGCCGAGGAAATCTCGCCCGCACAGCGTCCGTATTTTGTCCGCGCCCTTCGCGTGTCCGACCGCAATGAAGACGGCGCTTTGACGCGTGCCGAGCTGCAGACAGCCACCACAGACCCGCAGCGCACGCAGATTGCGACCGGTCAGAATCGCCTCCGCAACGCGGGCAGTTTTGACCCGGCTCGCTTTGATGCAAATAAAGATGGCAAGCTGGCGAAAACTGAGATTCCCGTTTATCTGAGATCACGCATGGCGCCGCTGTACGAGCGATTCGGCACCGAAGAAATTGCCATCGCTGATCTCAAGCGAGTACTCAGCTACACATCCGGAACTTCCGGCAAGTCGGCCGGCAATAACAAACAGGCCACCCGAAACGAAAAAGACATGTCCGACAAAGACAGCATGTCGATGCGGCGTGCGAATGATCGGCAGCCGTCATCTCAGCCCGCAGGTCGTGAGGCGGGATCTCGTATGGAGCAATTCCGCCAACAGATGCAGCAGCGTCAGCAGGGCCGCCGTCCAGCGGGCCGCAGTCCGGCGGGCGGGTCTTCTGCGGAGACGTTCAAACGTATGGACCGGGATGGTGATGGAAAACTGTCAGGCCGTGAAATTCCCGAGCGGATGAAAAACGCGATGCGGCGGTTCGATCGCAACTCTGATCAGGCGCTCAGTGAGGCGGAATTCAAGGCCATGGCGGAGAATTACCGTCGTCAGCTGGGTGGCAAATAGCGACGGCAAAGTAAGGATTGCCATCGCAGCGGGCCCATCTTTGCGGAGCATCCTTGTGGCCCTGTCTGCGAATCCCGCGCCTGCTCATCCGTCTCAGGCGGCCGCTCTCAGGCGGCCCGTAGGAGTCGCGACTGGCCTGACAGGCTAATCCAGCGAGAGATTTCACGCGCATCGGGCGCTGAGCTGTCGCGAATAATCCGTTGGCCCTGTGACGTGGCAGCAAGATCTGTGATCTGTTTCAGCAGGCGATCCGCATTGGCTGTTTGCAGTTCTTCCGGCCGAGTGATGCCCACTTCCACCAGCAACTGAGCGTCGTGTCCCCGCAGGCCGGGGACGCGGCACATCAGAATGGACTGATTCTGCCATTTGGTGAACAGCTCCGCGGTGATCCACCGCTGGTCCAGTTGGTCGGCGGCATCGTCGGCAATGGCATCCACCAGATCAGCCACGGTGAGAATCTCGATCCGTTCCAAACGCTTCGCCGTTTTGGGACCAATCGATGGCGCGTCCACCACAGGACTGTCCAGCTGCAGATGAAAGGGCGTACGCTCGGGTATGCGAATGGGTGTCGCTGGAGGAGGTTCGTCTGTGCGGTCCAGCGGCGGCTGATGCTGGCCGCCCGCTTTGCGGATCGGCTGGCGGTCCAGTTCTTCCACGGCGATCCCCAGAACTTCTTCTGCGTGCGCCTGCCGAATGGTCCGGTCGTCAGCCGGCAGTGTTCTGATCACCTTGCCGGTGGCCTGCAGTTCTTCCCAGATGCGTTTGACGGTGTCCCGGTCCCGGCGATCCCCCAGTTTTCTGGTGATCCAAAACAGGGGCGTGGACAGTCCCGACAGCACGGTGGCCACACTCAGTGATCGTCGCGGCGGCGAGACACCAGCGTCCGCGATGCCCTGATCAAGCACAAACGCCAGGGCTTTGATGCACTCGCCCAGCAGGCCTGCCAGACTGGCTCGACTGACGTCATCAAAACCACTGGCCGCATCGGACTTCCCCAGAGCCGGGTCGTAGTGGTCAATCATCACGTCATAGTGCGCGTGAGCTTTTTGTGCTCCGTCGATAATCAGCAGCGGCAGCCAGTCAGCAGAGTCCGCGGTTTCCGGCGGTTTCCAGTTCTGCAGCCCCCGGGCCCCTTCCACACTGGCCACCAGCTGTTCGTAAATTTTTGCCGTACCCCATTCGATAAACCGGTGAACCTGTCCCTCATCTTCCGTCTGCCCGGTGTGCAGTGGCATGAAGGGGTCTGAGATGTAGTGGCTCAGTACACCCGCACAATAAACGGCGCGGGGCCAGTCCTGTTGCTGCAGGCGATCCACGTACCGCTGGTACCACGTTTCTGCCGTGGGCACCGCACCGCCCCAGAAGTTGTCTGCCACATGCAGCACGTGATTGCGGAAATCGCGAAACTTCTTATCCGGCGCCTTGGCACCATCCAGAAACAGCTGCACCTGAGACAAAAACAGTCGCTGCCAGTCTTCCGCAGGACTGCAGCGCAAATAACGCAGCGCGTCCATCACCAGTTTATGGTGGGTGCTGGTACACTTTTGAGCATAAAGAACGCGAAACAGCAGATTCATGCCCGCACTTTCGGACACGTCCCCGGAGCAGACAAGAGGAATCATCGCACCGTGGCGGATGAGTGACTGCCGGAACCGCAGAATGTGCAGGAGCCGACAGTCAGGCGAGATCCTGTGCTCATTTGGTGGCAGGTCGTGCCGAAGATGGCCCGGCACTGCTGTGAACCTGATGCAAACGGCGTGTGTCCGTCGGACCTGATCGCAGATTCCCCGCGTTTTCAGTTGTCGGTACTTCAAGGTGTCAACTCATGCACAATCTCATCTCCATCGATGGCTCGCAGGGCGAAGGCGGCGGGCAGATTGTGCGCTCCTCGCTGGCACTGTCTGCCATCACCGGCGCGGCGGTCGAGATCAGTCGTATTCGTGCCGGACGCCCGAAACCCGGGCTTGCTCGTCAGCATCTCACGTCAGCGCGGGCCGCTGCGCGAGTGTGCAACGGACAGCTGGAAGGTGATGAACTGGGCAGTCAGCGGCTGCTGCTGCGGCCCGGTCCGGTGACCGGAGGACACTATGAGTTTCAGGTGGGATCGGCCGGCAGTGCGATGCTCGTCCTGCAGACCGTACTGCCTGTGCTGCTGAACGCCGATCAGCCGTCTGTCGTGCAGCTGGAAGGCGGCACGCACAATCCCATGGCGCCACCGTTCGATTTTCTGCAGCGCGCCTTCCTGCCGCTGATTAATCGCATGGGGCCGACCGTCTCTGTGGAGTTGCATCGCGCCGGCTTTTATCCGGCGGGCGGCGGCCAGGTGACCCTGCACGTGGAACCACGGCCACTGTCCGGTTTCGATCTGCTGCAGCGGGGCAAACGCGTCCATCGTCAGATCACCGCCGTGGTGGCCAATCTGCCGGGCAACATTGCCCGACGGGAAGTGGACGTGGCGCGACGCAAGCTCAACTGGACGGAAGCGGAGTGTCGACAAAGAACGGTCGAGTCCAACGGGCCGGGAAACGTGGTCTGGGCCGAAATGGCCTACGAGCACACCACCGAAGTGTTCACGGCTTTCGGAGAGAAAGGCGTTCCGGCAGAACAGGTGGTCAATCGACTCGTGCGATCCATCCGTCGATGGATGAAGCATGAAGCGCCGGTGGGCCCCCATCTGGCTGATCAGCTCATGCTGCCGCTGGCCCTGTCGGCTCATCAAAACGCGGGTGCTGTTTCCGGCGGTCGTTTCCGCACGACAGAGCTGACGCAGCACGCGTGGACGCACCGCGATATCCTGCAGACGTTCCTGAACGTTGCCATCGATGTAGAGGGTGAGCATCGCGAGTGCGAGGTCGTGATCCGACCGTCGCATTAGTCCGTGGGCCCGAGCGCGGTCCCGAGCGTGGGCCAGGACGCTGGACGCCAGGATCAGTCGCCCAGCGTCAAACGCCGAATACATCACGTCCCATCAGGTGGCTGTCGTAGTAGACTTCGCCAACCGACATGGCCCGCTTCACCGTGCCTTCGCGTTCAAACCCCATGCGCTCATAGAGGGCAATCGCGCGGCTGTTGTCGACCCGCACGTGCAGCTGCAGTCGGTTGATTTCGGCGTGAGCTTCGGCCCAGCTGATCAGATGCTGCATCAGCTTCGTGCCGATCCCCCGACTCCAGTGACTTTTGGCAACGGACAGCCCCAGCTCACCCGTGTGGCTGACACGAGGCCTTGTGCCGCCGGAAAAATTGACCGTCCCCACTACACGATCACTATCCAGCGCAATGAAATAGATGCGGTTGGAGGCCTCCAGAGAGGAACGCAGAAAGCTGGCTTCTTCTTCCTCGGTCAGTTCAAACTCGCCAGGGCCAAAGCTGAGGAAGTCTGACTCGTGACTGATCTGGTGGACATACTGCAGCAGATCGGCCGCATCCTCGGGCAAAGCTTCACGGATGACAAAGTCGTCACAGTCTGTGGGGAGGACTGTCATGGGCCGTCTTTCCTGGTTCAAAATTGCCAATGCAGAAAGGGGTGTGTCACTGCGACACACCCCTTTGAACTGCGGTTCGCTGACAGCAGCGAACGGATGTCCCACGTCTATTCGAGGGAGAAATCCAGATTCTTCGCCAGAAAGGCCCACTGATCAGCCACCTCTTCGATGATCTTGGCCGTCGGCTTGCCGGATCCGTGTCCCGCCCGCGTTTCGATGCGGATCAGTGTCGGCGCGGTGCCCGACTGACTGGCCTGCAGCTGCGCGGCGAATTTGAAGCTGTGCCCGGGCACTACACGGTCGTCCGTGTCGGCTGTGGTCACCAGCGTGGCCGGATACTGCACGCCGCCTTTCAGGTTGTGATAAGGTGAGTACTTCACGAGTGCGGCAAACTCTTCCGGATCGTCGGCACAGCCATAGTCGTCCGTCCAGAATCGCCCGGCCGTGAATTGATGAAATCGCAGCATGTCCATCACGCCCACAGCCGGCAGGCAGGCCCCATACAGGTCCGGGCGCTGCGTCAGGCAGGCTCCCACCAGCAGTCCACCGTTGCTGCCTCCCTGGATGGCCAGCTTTTTCGGTGACGTGTATTTGCTGTCAATCAGCCATTCGGCGGCCGCAATAAAGTCATCAAACACGTTTTGTTTTTGCAGTTTGGTGCCCGCTTTGTGCCAGGGCTCGCCGTACTCGCCACCTCCACGCAGGTTGGCCATGGCAAACACGCCCCCCATTTCCATCCATGACAGACGCGACACGCTGAATCGCGGCAGCAAAGAAATGTTGAATCCACCGTAGCCGTACAGCAGCGTGGGATTGGTGCCATCCAGTTCCAGCCCCCTGCGGTGGCAAATGAACATAGGCACTTTGGTGCCGTCTTTGCTGGTGTAAAAGACCTGTTTGGTTTCATACTCGTCGGGATTGAACTTCACGGCCGCCTGACGCAGCAGCGTGCTCTTTCCGGTCTTCATGTCGTACCGATAGGTGCTCGGTGGCGTGGCGAAACTGCTGAAGCTGTAAAACGTCTCTGTGTCTTCGCGCTTGCCGCCAAAGCCGGACGCCGAACCAATACCGGGAAACTCGACGTCTCGCACGAACTCACCCTGCATGTTGTAAAGTCGCACCTGAGTTCGCGCGTCCTTCAGATAGCGGCCCACGATCATGTCACCCACGATGCCGGCGCTGGTGAGCGTGTCTTTGGTTTCCGGGACGATTTCGACCCAGTTTTCCCGGTCTGGCTTTGTCAGGTCGATCCCGATGATCCGACGTAGCGGCGCGTCCAGGTTGGTCTGAAACATGAGCAGGCTGCCCTGGTTGCCGACAAAACTGTACTCGTATTCAAAGTTGTCGATCAGCGCGACCGGTTTGGCGTCGGCGTCTTTCAGGTTCTGCGTGTACACACGATACCGATCATCGGTGCCCTTCCAGACGGTGAGGATCAGGTAATTTCCGTCTTCGGACACCTCCGCGTTGAACCCCCACTCCGGTTCGTCGGGGCGTTCGTACACCAGACGGTCTTCCGCCTGCGGCGTGCCCACCACGTGGTAGAACACCTTCTGATTGAGATTGAGTGACTGAAACTCGCCCCCTTCCTGGGGTTCGTCATAGCGAGAATAGTAGAAGCCTTTGCTGTCCGGGGTCCATGCGATGCCGCTGAACTTGATCCACTTCAGTTCGTCATCCAGCAGTTTGCGGGAGGCGACTTCCATGATCCGCCAGGTTCGCCAGTCAGAACCGCCGTCCTGAATGCCGTAGGCCGCGTAGCGACCATCGTCGCTCATTTCCGTGCCGGACAGAGCGACGGTGCCATCTTTGGACCACGTGTTGGGATCGATCAGGACTTCCGGCTCGGCCTCCAGCGATTCCTGCATGTACAGCACACTCTGGTTCTGCAGTCCGTCATTGCGGAAAAAGTAATAGCGGCCCCCTTCTTTGGACGGGGCACTGATCTTCTCGTAGTTCCACAGTTCTGTGATGCGTTTTTCCACCGCGTCACGGCCCGGGATCTTCTTCAGATAGTCAAACGTCAGCTTGTTCTGAGCTTCGACCCAGGCGGCCACTTCGTCCGACTCACGAACGTCGTCTTCCAGCCAGCGATAGGGATCTTCCACGGTGGTGCCGTGAAAGTCGTCGACCTGATCGACCGTTTTTGTCGTGGGATACACAAGATTGTCCTCTGCAGTCAGACGGCCCGGCAGCAGAGAGCTGACTGCCAGCAGCAGGATGCCAGGAGTAAATCGCATAAAAACGCTCCGCAACGTTTGGTGGGAAACAGTGATAACAGATGAAAGTGGTTAACCAGCCTATTGCTGGGCGCCGCCCTGAGTTGCCTCACGTTCGGCCTTTTCGATGTCGCCGGCCAGGGCAATAAACAGGCGGTCGGGGTCAATGTGCTTTCGCAAAGCCGCATTCACGTCATCAACGGTCAGCTGGCGAATCTGCTCTTCGAAGTCCTCGGCAAACTCCATCGTACGACCCACATAAGCCTGTGTGGCCAGTTGCCCGGCAAGCGTTCGGTCGGACGTGCGTCGCAGGGTTCGCTGTTCCAGCAGCCCTTTGGACTGAGTCTCCAGTTCTTCCTGCGTGATACCGTCTTTGAGCAGCAGGTCCAGCTCCTCACGAATGACCTCGCTGACACGATCCAGTTTGTCGGGCGCACAAATGGCCTGGATGACAAAGATGCCTCGTTCGTCCAGAGGCGAGGCCTGCAGCGATGAGGCCACGCCATAGGAGAGCCCCTCCTTTTGACGTACTCGGCGGCCCAGTCGCGATGCCAGTCCTCCGCCGAGAATGTAGTTGCCCATGGTGAGCGCGGCGTAATCCGGGTCGTCGTCTCGCAGAGCGAGCGTCATGCCAGCCATGTAATTGGCCTGCGCTTTGTCGGGCGTATTGATTTTGGTCAGAGTCCCCTTTTTGTTGGGGAAGTGCACGCTGGGCAGGCGTTCATAGCGAACGTCGGATGTCCAGTTTTCCAGGATGGCCATGACGGCCGGCTGTGTGCTCTGCATATCCACATCACCGACGATCGTCACCTCTCCCACGCCGCCCTGCAGAGCCGTTTCGTACAGCTCGCGAATGTCCTCAATCTTCAGGGCCTTCACACGTTCCACGTCTTCAGTCAGCCGGGTGACGTAGCGGGGATCATCGGATTCGTAGGGACTGATCTGCTCAATCACCGTGTTGCTGGCGATGGCCTGTGGGTCCGTCAGCCGCTGCTCGGCAGTGGCCAGCATGGCCTGCCTGAGAAGATCCAGTTCTTCTTCCGGGAAGCTGGGTTCGCGGAAAATCTGCCGCACAATGTCCAGCACGGGAGCCAGATTTCCACGCTGTGTCTGCACGGACACGGTCACGCGGCCTGGGACTCCGGAAAGGCCGACCTGCGCACGGTACCTGTCAAATTCGTCTCTGATGTCCTGTCGGGTCAGGTTTTTTGTGCCCCGCATCATCATCGATGCCAGTGCCTCGGCCGCCATCGCTTTGCCCTTCAACTGTTCCAGGTTGCCGTAGCGAACCGAAAGCCGCAGGTTGACGTTTTCGCCCAGCGTCTTTTTGGGCAGCACGGTGGCTTTGAACTGACCCTCATTGAAGGCCGCACGCATCACACGATCTTCGATGGCCAGTGGTGCCGGATCAAACTCTTCACCCTGAGCAATCTGTTCACGGCCCTGATAGTCGCCGATCATCGAGTCCAGATCGGGTGTGGCGGGAATGGCAATGCGTTCTGCGTTTTCGGTCGGCTCAAACATCCCCGCTGTGCGATTGTTGCGTGTCAGGAACTGTCCGGCCACACGATTGACGTCGGCGGCCGTGACGCTTTCCAGACGGTCGCGATACAAAAAGAACAGCCGCCAGTCACCCTGAGCGGCCCAGTCGCTCAGTTCGATGGCCAGTCCCGTGGTGTTGCGGACCGTTTGATCGCGCTGACGCAGCAGTTGCTGTCGGGCCCGCTCCACTTCCTGCTCGGTAAATTCGGGCGCCGATTCCACCGCGTCAATCATGCCCGTCAGCAGGTCAGTGGCTTCAATTCCCTGAGCGGCGTTGCCCAGCATGAACATGATACCCGGGTCATGCAGAGCGAACGTCATCCCAAACACACTGGCCGCCTGACGTTTCTTTACGAGGGAATCGTAGAGTCGTCCGGAAGGCTGCGATGTGAGGATGGTGGCCAGCACATCGATCGCCGGAAAATCGGGATGGCCGCCGGCAGGAATGTGATACAGCAGGCCGGCGACAGGCACTTCCCCCACACGTCGCAGGGTCACCAGGCGATCGCCATCCTGAGCGGGCTCCTCGGTGTAGGTCTGATCCAGCTCTCGCTCCGGTTTGGGGATGACGCCGAAGTACTGCGTGGCCAGTGCGAGCGCTTTGTCGGTGTCAAACTTGCCCGCCACAATCAGCATGGCGTTGTCCGGCTGATAAAAGCGTTTGTAAAACGATCTGAGTTTGGCGACCGGCACGCGTTCAATGTCCGCCCGGTTGCCAATTGTCGTCTTGCCGTAATTGTGCCACTGATAGGCAGAACTCATCATCTTCTGCATCAGCACGCGCTGCACATTGTTTTCTGTCCCCTCAAACTCGTTGCGGACGACCGTCATTTCCGACGCCAGGTCTTCCGCTTTGATATAGCTGTTGATCATGCGGTCCGCTTCCATGCGAATCGCAAACTCCAGGTTGTCATCGCTGGCGGACAGAGTCTCGTAGTAATTGGTCCGATCGAGCCACGTGGTGCCGTTGAACTGAGCGCCCCGTTTTTTCAGCAGCTCCATGATGTCTTCATGGTCGGGCGTGCCCTTGAAGACCATGTGTTCCAGCAAATGGGCCATACCCGCTTCGCCGTAGCCCTCGTGCCGGGAGCCGACGAAGACTGTGAGATTGACGGTCACCGAGGGACGCGACACATCCGGGTACAGCAGAATCCGCAGACCGTTGGGAAGTGAGTATTCGGTGATTCCTTCGACGGAACGGATCTTCTTCGGCATAGTGTCTTCCGACAGGGCACAGGGGCAGCTGCAGATCAGCAGCAGCAGGCTCAGAGTTCGACGCATAGCGTAGTTCTTTCAGTACAGGTGCAGCGACAGAAAGGCGTCAGGCAGCCGGCAGTCTACCACTCCGGAAAGAGGATCAAAGCGCCGCGACCACCCCGAACGGGTGGTTGGCTGAATCGAATCACGTTCGGTCCTTTGCACGGCCGTATTCCGCCGTGTGCTACCTCAGAAACGTGCAGCCCAGTTGCCGCCGCAGCAGCCCGATTTGGCCTGTATGCAGCATTTCATGTTTGGCACTGAAGCGCAGCGATCCGGCTTTGGTATCAAACATGGGGTGCGGGCTGTCCACGGCCGTCTTTAGCAATTCGTCCGTCCATTCAACGCGGCTGTCGATCACACACTGATGAATGCGATCAAATGTGCGGCGGATTTCCACAGGGGTCGGATAGTCGTGTTCACTGGGGGATGGCTCCGACCCCTTGCCGAACAGGCGATGGTATTCGTCTAAGTCAAAGAAATGATCTTCGTCACGCACCCCGCGAATTCGCTTCAGACACAGGGCATACTGGGCGATGGCTATGTGGCCCACCTGCCACGCCACATGGTTGACGTCCGGTGTGGGCTGACGAAACCACAGAGACTCATCCACGTGGCTCAGCATGTCGTTGGTGTAAGCGCGGACCTGCTGCAGGTCCTCCAGAATGATTTCGGCAAGCATACGGTCTCCTGAAATGAGCACTGCAGATTCTGGCGGCTGTCGGCTGGGGCGGCCAGTCATACGGATGTGGTGACGGACGGCCGGTGAAAATCTGCCCCGGCCGCTTTCTGGATTGGGCCACACGCACGGCCGATCTGGCCGATGAGCAGCCTCTGGCGTGTTTGTTCGTGCAAAACCAGGGAGACGCCAAATCGCCGTGTCGGCTACACTGATGGGCGGGCGATCTGAGACGCCATCCTGTCCCGGATCGCCGCCTGTCACAATTTGTGAGTTTTGCCACCAAACGCGACTGGCAGCGGTTTTGTTTCGCATGCGGGCGCGACGGAACGTAGTCAGATTCAGCCGTGCTGTGCGGCGGGCAGCGGGATTCAGCGTAGAGCGGGAGTCATTCATGAAATTTCACCGGAGGCTGGCACTGGGCATGGTGCTGATGGCATGTGTCGTCAGCGGCTGCCGCAACAAATCGGGCACGGAATCCGGCAGCGGCTCCGGCCAGATCACTCCCGAGGATGCCCCCGTCGTTCTGTCGGTGGAGGACCGTGAGGAGGCCATTCGACTCCGCAATGTGGGGCTGGCTCAGCTGGAAAACAAGGAATGGCTGCTGGCGGAAAAAACGCTTGCCCAGCTGGTGGCCAAAGCGCCCGCAAATCCTCAGGCGCTGCGAAACTATGCGATCTGCCGGGTGCTGATGGTCATTGACCGCACATCCCCCTTTCCTCCTACGGGCACCGCGGCAGAGGTGAACGCCTTTCAGCAGGCGTGCGCGGCCGCATCGGAGGCCGCCGCTGACTTTGCTGCTGCCGCCAGGTCCCCCTTCGATCGTGCGCTGGCTGATTTGTTCCGCGGCAAACTCCTGGTCCATATCAGTTCGCCCGCGCGACCCACGCTCGAAGAGGGACTTACGCTGCTCCGCAGCGCTGCGGCGGCCCAGCCGGATCGTGGCGATTTTCAGATGGCGGTGGCCGCCGCTATGGACAGCCAGAACGCCTATTCCGATCAGCAGAAGCCCGGCTACCGGCAGCTGCTGGAGGAGTTGCAGAAAACTTTTGAGCTGGCCCCCGACAATCTGTATGTGGTGATCAGTTTGCTGAAACGACAGGCACTGGGATTGAGCTCTCGGGATGAAGCGACCAAAACGGCAGCACTGAAAATTACTGACACACTCCAGGCCGCACTTCCCATGGTGGCCACCTTCAATGAGTCGATCAAAAAATCGCAGCGTGTCGATCTGGCGCAGGTGATTACCGATGGTCTGGAGAAGTTTGACGCCGCGCGACCCACAACGCTGATCAGCCCCGGCATGATGACATTCAACCTGCTGGTTCCGGAGCTGGCCTGTCAGGTGGATCAGCGACGCATCAATCGCAATCTGCTGGAGTACGTCCAGTTCGATTTTGACGCCTCGTTCTATGAGGGGCTCTCGGATGACGATCTGCCGGCGACTGTCCTGAAAGCGTTGACGCCCACCGACGGACTGCCACAGCTGGACGCCATTGATGCTGTGCAGGTGGAAGATCTCGATCTGGATGGCCGCAGCGATATTGTGGTGGCACGCAACGGGGGGATTGAAGTGTATTCCCGCGCAGAGGAATCATGGTCTCTGGTGATGACATCGCCGGAACAGTCAGTGTCACTTACCGGTTTTGTGCTCGCCGATATTGATCGAGACTTTGACGTCCAGGTGCCCAAGCTGGATGCTCCGTTTGTGCTGCGTGAGCGGGATCAGAAACTGCCCAAAGATCCGGCCGGCCAGCCGCGCTGGTTTGACGCGGATCTGGATGTCATCGCGTGGGGACAGGACGGGCTGGTCATTATGCACAACGTGGCGGCTGAGGATGGCAGCCGCTCGCTTGTCATCTGCGAGCAGGACCCTGCCAGCCGCACCACCGGCCTCACCAGTGTGGCAGTGGCAGATATCGAATTCGACGGAGATCTGGACCTGATCCTGGGCACCACGACCGGCGTCCAGTTTCAGGAGAACCTTAACGGCACGCTGTTCTCGTCGCTGGATGTGGGTGGCAATCTGCCAGAGGATCCGGTTCGCTTTCTGCAGATTGGTGATTTCAATCGGGACTTCGCCATTGACGTGGGCGTCGTGCTGGAGGACGGGGATGTGGGCATACTGGAAAACGCGCTGCAGGCGAGGTTTCGCTGGCTGTCGGCCCCTGACGAACTGGCCACACCGCTACAGCTGGTGATGTCGGCGTTTGGAACGGATGCGGCGTTTGATCCGGGCTTTTCGCCTTTGGGAGTGTTGGGCGCTGACTTCGACAACGACACATTTGCTGATGTGCTGTGTTATACGGCCGACAAAGCTGTCGTGGGGCGCGGCAGCAGTCGTGCGTTTGATGGCACCGCATTTCCTGCTCTGGAGGGCGGACTGCGTGGCGCCGCCGTGTCGGACATCGATGAAGACGGCGATCTGGACATCATCGCGCTGACGCCCGACGGCACACTGCAGTGGCTGAAGAATGAAGGGGGCAATGACAACAACTGGCTGGAGCTGGTGACGCGCGGTGTGCCGAAAGATGACCAGTTTCCCGCCAACCGCATCAACATGCACGCTGTCGGTTCCACGGCCGAACTGCGAGCCGGTCAGTTGCTGCAGTCGCGGACGGTGCAGTCCCCCAGAATTCATTTCGGGCTCGGGCAGCGGGAGTCTGTGGACGCGATCCGAGTGATCTGGACGGACGGCGTGCCGCAGAATGCCGCGGTCCCGCAGGTTCTGCGCAAACGCATCGGGCTGCTGCATCCTCAGATTCTGAAAGGCTCCTGTCCTTACATCTACACGTGGAACGGTGAGGAGTTTGTCTTTTTCAGTGACTGCCTGTGGGCAGCGCCCATCGGTCTGGTTCAGGCGAGTGGCGAAATCGCGCCCACACGCGAGTGGGAAAACCTGCTGATCCCCGGTGAACTGCTGTCAGAAAAACAGGGCCGCTATGAACTGCAGCTCACGGAAGAACTCTGGGAAGTGGCCTACTTTGATCAGGTGGAGCTGACCGCCATTGATCATCCGGCAGACGTCAGCATCTTCACCAACGAGAAGGTGGGCCCCCCTTCGCTGGCCGAGCATCGGGTGCACACGGTTCGTGAGCCGAGACTGCCGAAATCGATTGTGGATTCTCGAGGGACCGATCTGCTGCCGCAGCTGTCCGCACAGGATGGTGAGTACATGCAGGCCTTCCAGAGTCGCGTGCTGCAGGGGCTGACGGACGAATGGACGATGGAGTTTGATCTGGGTGATCTGCCACCTGAGGCCGATCGCACGATTCGCCTGTTTCTGCTGGGCTGGATCTTTCCCACCGATACCTCACTGAATCGGCACATCGAAACCAATCCCGATCTGGCGCCGCCTGCCCCGCCCACACTGGAAGTGCCGGATGGTCATGGCGGCTGGAAAATCGCACGACCGTTTATCGGATTCCCCAGCGGCAAGACCAAAGCCATGGTGGTTGACATTTCTGATGTGCTGACCGGTGACAACACGAGGTTCCGTCTGCGGTCCACGATGGAGCTGTATTTTGATCAGGCGTTCTTCACGGTGAACGAAGCTGAGGCAAATACGACCGTTCAGTCGTGTGAACCACTCGATGCGCATCTGCATTATCGCGGATTCAGCCAGCGTGTTTACGCGGACAATGCTTTGTTTCGCAATGGTCATGCGCCCGAAGGATACGACTATCAGTCTGTGCGGACGCAGCCGCAATGGCCGGAAATTGGCGGACGATTTACACGCTATGGCGACGTGTCACGCCTCACCGTCACGCACGATGATCAGATGGTGGTCATGGGGCCCGGCGATGAGCTTACGCTGCGGTTTGCCGTTCCGGAACAGCGAGTACCGGAAGGCTGGAAGCGTGATTTTGTGCTGCGAAATGTGGGTTATGACAAGGACGCGGATCTGAACACAATTTACGGTCAGACGTCGGAACCATTCCCATTCCGTGCCATGACGCGGTATCCTTTTGGGGACGGTGAGCAGGCTCCGGACTCTGCCGACTATCAACAGTACCTGCAGCAGTGGCAGACGCGGCAGTACGACCCAGGCACACTGCGGCGGGCCCTGCGTCGGTCTCCACCGCAGTGGCACGGACCGTTGAATTGACAGTCCGCGCTGCCGCATTTTTCTGCCACCACGTTCTGTCCCGCCGAAAGCGTGCCCTGACTTCTGACAACCATCAGACGGCCTGTTGCGTCAGCCTGCTGGCCGGCCGTCCCACCAACCTTCACACTTGTCTCGCATCATGAAACTGCTTCTGTTTTCCGTTTGTGCGTTTCTGCTGTCCCCTGTTGTCTTTGCTGATGAGTCCGCAGAGTTTCAGTACCCGCTGGCTGTCACGGCGACGGAGGATGGCATTGTTTACGTGGCGGATCGCACTCTGCCGGGGATCTGGAAAATCGAGGACGGGAAAAAGAGCGTCTTCTTTCAGGCGTCAAAAAAATTCCGTACGCCCCTGAACGCGGTCCGCTGCCTGGCGATCGACCATGAAGGTCGCCTTCTGGCCGGCGACTCGGCCACTCGTGACGTTTATCGGTTTGACGAGGCGGGCCAGCCCCAGCCGCTCACCGATGGCTGGATCGGCATTCCCATGGCTTTGGCGGTGGCGGCCGACGGCACCATCTACACGGCCGACCTGGAACTGCATCGCATCTGGAAAATGCCGGCCGCTGGTGCCACGCAACCGGAGGAATTTGCCGTCATTAATTCACCGCGGGGGCTGACACTGGATGGTGACGGCAATCTGGTGGTGCTGTCGACGTCCAGCAAAGACGGCCAGATCCAGAAAGTGGCGCCCGACGGCACCATCACACCGTTTGTAAAAGGTCACCCGTTTAATCTGCCACACAACGTTGTGATCGACGGCGAAGGGAGCCTGTTTGTGACCGACAACTACGCTCACTGTGTGTGGAAGGTTGCGGCCGATGGCACCAAAACACAGTGGGTCACCGGAGAGCCGCTGGACCGTCCGGTTGGTCTGTGCCGCAGCGGTGACAACCTGCTGATCGCCGATCCTCACATCCGCACGATCTTCTCGCTGGCCCCGGACAAGACGCTGACGGTCTTCGCCAGTTCTCCGGGGGACGAGAAGTAGTCCGTCGCTGCATGCCGACGGCCGGAAGTCAGTCCCCCAATGCAAAGGTCCCGCGACAGATGGTCGCGGGACTTTTTTCTTTTTTGCCGCTGCGCCGTGCACAATGGCCGCGTGGTGAAGTTATCGAAATGGGATGGAAGGCGGCTGCAGCGAGTCGGCTGGTGGCAGCAGCGAATCTGACGGCGGCAGAATGTCCGCTCGTCCTGGCGGAGCGTTTGTGCGCGGCGGCAGCGAATCCACCGGGGGCAGCGGCGCGTTTCCGAAAGTTCGGCTTCCCTGAGTCGCATTTCCCAGGGCCCCATTGCCGAGTGGTGTCTGCAGCGAGGCTCCCGGTGTGCCCAGAGTTCCCGGGGCCGCTCCCAGCGGCACGCCCCCTGGCAACTGTCCGGGGAGTGGCGGTGTTTCCAGAATGGGATCCACGCGGACTCCCACATCCTGCATCAGTCGCTGCAGAATATCGTCCGCCATTTCCACTTTGGTCATGATGCCCAGAGTGCCCACCTGTCGCCGGGGATGACGCGTCCAGCTGCGCAGATCATCGCGGACATGCAGAAACAGATGACCGGCGCCGGCCAGCTGTGACTGCATGGCCGCCCGGTCGAGATTGTGGTTGGCTGCGTGAATGCCGCGCGCCAGCTGATACAGCTCATAGGCTTCGGCATAGGTCACCGCAAAGCCCGGGTTGTGGGCGTAGTTGTAATACAGATCCAGGCACAGTTCGTTCATCACGATCTCCAGACGGTGCGACAGATGGTCGACATGAGCGCAGCCGCCAAACGTGACATGTGGCAGTGGCTGATAGGCCCAGTGGGTCGTCGGAGGCACGACGATCGGCCGCCGAGCGATGTAAGGCGTCACGGGCACGCGGTGATAGCCGTAAGACGGGACACCGTAGCGAATGCTGCGGCACTGCGCGAAAGAGTCAGAGGAAGCCGATGCTACAAGGCCGGCGAGTGTCAGCAGCAGGGAGCGTTGAATCGTCATGGTTCCGTTCCTGGACCTGGTTGTTGGGAAAGAACGTGACAATGCCGCTGCGGGTGCCTGGCATTGTGGTTCCTCGGAACAATCAGCCAGGGGCGTGCCAAACCTGCATAACCGTGAATTACGCCCGTTTTGCCGGCGATTGCGCTCTGGCCGCCATCGCAAAGCGGCGGTAAGCGCCGCTGATCGGACCCAAACGTGATCAGCCTGATGGCGCCACGATTCCCATCACGGATCGCCCCACACCTGCAGAAGCGTTCGAGCAGGCAGTTCGCAGGCGCCCCACTATCAACGCGGGCTGTCGGCAGCGGCACGCTGTTTTGCAGACGTGTTCACGCGTTTCCAGAATGCGGCATCCATGTCGCCGCAGAAGCTTCGCAGGGATGCTTTCAGGTGGGCCACCTTGCTGTCCAGGCGGGCATCCTGTTCCACGGCGGCCGCAACCTGAAGCGGGCTGGCAATCAGGTGAGCGAACAGTTCGGCTTTGTCCTCTTCGACTCCCGCCGTTGAGTAGTGTGTCAGAAAGCCAGCGGTGGGTCGTCGAAAGTCAGACTGGCGGGCGTCGTCCTGCACAGCGGACCCACCGGGACCGTAGCGGAAGTCGTCCGGATTCAGCTGTTGCCACACTTTGTCATCATACACGAAGCCATCGTCCTGATAGTCGACGATATGAAAAAACTCATGGTGCATCACGGCCCGCTGGTAGTGCCGATCACTGGCCCCGCTTTGCCAGTCCAGATACAGCGTGTCGTGTTCAAAGTCCGGAACAGCAGCGCGCCGCTGGCTGTCGTACGCCAGTTCCTGACACACAACAATGCGTTTGAGCTTTGCCCGACGCACGAAGGCTGGCGGATAGACGGCGAACTCCTCGACCAGCATTGACAGGTAGTTGTCAGCCATTCGCCCGCTGATGGCGACCGCCGTGACAGGACCGGTGGACAATTCGACGCGGATGTCTTCATCCGCCATCAGAATTTGAACGTTCAGTCGCCGCTGCAGTTGCTGCAGGGTGATGGTGGCCGAGGTGTCCGACGAGATCCGCTCATCAGCGGACAGCCGCGCCACGCTGAGGCACAGCAGGCAGGCAGTGAGCAGGACGCTGCGAAGTGAGGGCTGCTGATTCATGCGAACAACCGACTGGCTCAGGCAACAAAAAAGTCCGTCTCACCCATTGTGTGAGACGGACTTCAGTTTTCCAGTCAGCAGCCACTGCTCCGTGGTCGAGCTGACGCACAGCGGCGCTGGATCAGGGTCCCGCAGCCAGGACGGGCATCAGACTTCTTTGGAATCGATCCACGTCATCATGCGGCGCAGTTCTTTACCAACCGCTTCGATCTGATGCGTTCGTTCCCGACGACGCGTGGCGTGGAAAGACGGCTGACCGGCTCGGTTTTCGAGCAGCCAGTCACGCGCAAAACGCCCTGACTGAATGTCTTCCAGAACGCGTTTCATTTCGGCCTTGGTTTCCGCGGTGACAATGCGCGGTCCTGTTTTGTAGTCACCGTATTCAGCCGTGTTGGACACGCTGTAACGCATGTAATTCAGACCGCCCTGATAGAACAGGTCGACGATCAGCTTCAGCTCGTGCATACATTCGAAGTATGCCATTTCAGGCTGGTAGCCAGCTTCCACGAGCGTCTCGAAACCGGCCTTCACCAGTTCTGACACGCCACCGCACAGCACCACCTGCTCACCGAACAGGTCGGTTTCTGTTTCTTCCGCGAACGTGGTTTCGATGACGCCGCCGCGGGTGCCGCCGATCCCCTTGGTGTAGGCCAGAGCCAGTTGACGAGAGGTTTCTGAAGCGCCCTCACTCAGGGCGATCAGGCTGGGGACACCGCCCCCTTTTTCATATTCGCTGCGGACCAGGTGGCCGGGGCCTTTGGGAGCTGCCAGAGCACAGTCCACGCCGGCGGGAGGGACAATCTGGCCGAAGTGAATGTTGAAGCCGTGCGAGCACATCAGCAGATTGCCGGCTTCGAGGTTGTCTTTGATGTCGTTGCGATAAACATCGCCCTGCACTTCGTCGGGCAGCAGGATGTTGACCAGATCGCCCTGTTTGGCAGCTTCCGCGGCTGACACGGGGTCAAAGCCGTGGCTCTTTGCCAGATCGTAGTTGGGCCCACCGGGACGCTGTCCGACGATCACATTGCAGCCACTGTCGCGGAGGTTCTGTGCCTGAGCGTGCCCCTGGCTTCCGTAGCCAATGATGGCAATGGTCTTGTCCTTCAGGAGGCTCAGGTCAGCGTCGTCGTCGTAGTATACTTTGGCGGCCATGGATTTGTTGCCCTGCAGTTGGTAGGTAAACGAGTGAGCGAAAGAGGATCCTCGCCCGAATCGACAATCGTGATGTAAGCCAGACAGTGGCCGATCGACGGTTGTCGGATGTCCGTTGAGACAGGGCGAGCGGGACTGAGGACAGTGTCACACGGTGTGACGGGAGTCAGGTCCCTGGAAAGCGGATTTGCGTCGGTGGCAGAATCCGAAAAATGGCGCCCGAATACTGACTTCGGGACCCCTCGCGGGTCCACAGTGGGTCAGAACGTTCACCAGAATACAGCAAACTGTGTGGGAGACCACTTCAGGATGCGGATGGTTCCGAAACTTCGGGAATTACGTCGGCCGGCAGATCGTCCGTGATGGAGGAGTCTCGCAGCATGGCCACGCGGCCCGTGCGAACCATCTCCAGGATGCCAAATCCCCGCATGCGGTCGATGAAGGCTTCAATCTTGTTCTCCTGTCCGGAGATCTCCACCATGACGTGTTCGTGTCCCACATCCACGATACGACCGCGAAAAATATCCACCAGTTCGCGGACTTCCGAGCGTCGACCGCTGGAGGTATCGACTTTGATCAGCATCAGGTCGCGTTCCACAAAGTCCCGCGACACGTAGTCCTGAACTTTGACCACCGTGATGATTTTTTCCAGCTGCTTGCGGACCTGATCGAGCACCTTTTCGTCCCCGTTGACCACAAAGGTGATACGGGAAAACTGATCATTCTCGGTGGCACCCACAGCGAGGCTGTCGATGTTGAAGGCGCGGGCAGCCAGCATGCCGGAAATATGGGCCAGTACACCAGGCTGGTTCACGACCAGTGCGGAAAGAACGTGTCTCATCGGATTTCAATAACTAAGCCGGAAAATGGGCGTGCCGAACACAGCCAGCCACCCTTGCAGCATCACACGACGGCAGTCTACGGACACTCAATTCTTCGGGCAACCAGTGATTCCCTTTCCCACCGAAAACCGGAAAGATGCGGAAAACACAGTGTTTTCTGCGTCAATTTTCCGTGCAATTTTACGCAATTGCCACCAGCGGTCGAGCGGGCTGCCGATCGTGAGATTTCTCTGCTCTGATCTTCAGACCAGCTTTGCGTGCCGCGGTTCGCCAACATTCCGCTGTCGGTCACGGCCAGCGTTCCGCCCTTTGGGCATTGGGCGGGGATTGACCGTGCTGCCATCTGGGCGTTGCCACCCGCTTCAGCGGTCGCGGCGTCCCGCCTGGCCGGGGCGAAACGGGGGGCGGTTGCCGGGTTGTCCCTGCTCCTGAGCGCGGTCCAGCTCGGGGCCGTCCAGGGCTCCGTCGTTATTGCCGTCGATCCGGTCGAACTGATCCCGCACGCGATTGAGCATTGCACCTGCCGGCCCGGCCTTGAGTTCTTCTCTGGTCAGTCGTCCGTCACCATCCTGGTCGAGCTGGAACAGCCGATCACGCAGGTTACCGCGACGATTGGGCACACGCGGTCTTTCGCCCGGACGTCCTTCGCCAGCCGGCCGTTCAGTCGGACGATTGCCGGGGGCTTCGGGCCCCCGATTGTCGGGCCCCCGATTGTCGGGCCCCCGATTGTCGGGCCCCCGATCTTCGGGCCCCGAATTGTCGCTCGCTGGCGGCGACGCGGCGCCGGAATTATCGGCCAGCGGATCCGGATCTGCCGGATCATCTGCTGTGCGCAAGCTGCCGGAGTGATTTGGCGTGTCATCCGCACTGGCTGTCGACCCGTTTCCCTGCAGCAGCCTGCGGACATTGATGGCCACCACCGCAACCACAAGCGTAGCAATGGCGATTGTCACCAGTTTGCGCGTGAGCGTGTTGCTGTGTCGTCGTCGGCGACCTTTGCGTCGTCGTTTTGGCGGCAGGGTGCTCGAACTGTCGGTGTTCCACAGATCGTCGCCATCGAGATCTCCGCCAGTGGCCGCCACCAGGGCCGCTTCTTCGGCTTTCATCCGTGCATCGGCAATGTTGTCTTCGGCCCACTTCGAATACTGGCTGGCCTCCCCGTCTGTGGCCACCATCTTTTCCATGATCGACACGGCGCCGGCGTACTGCCCTTCCTGGCACAGCGAGCGGGCCAGCTCAAACTGTTCCTTTTGACGCACCAGTTCGGGAGAAAGCTTGCGGGAGGCATCTGTTGTTCTGCCGCCGGCATCTGTTCTCAGCACTTTGGTCAGTGCCAGAGCAAACGCCTGCATCGTGTCGTAGCGATCTTCCGGCCGCTTGGACATCGCTCGGCGGCAAATGGACGCAATGCGAGGATCCAGTCCGGATCGAAGCACGGTGGCATCCGGAGGCGGGTCTGACATCACGGAATTGACGACGGAAATCAGTGTGCCCGTGCCGGGAAACGGCAGTTCGCCGGTCAGCAGTTCATAGAGCAGCACACCCATCGCGTAGACGTCACTGGTCGGACCGATTCGCGACTGATCTCCCGTCAACTGCTCGGGCGCCATATAGCCGGGCGAACCCATGACCGTGCCGGGGATGGTGATGCGTGCTTCGACTTTCCGCGCGGCGTCCGGCAAAGCGGCTGTGTCCGTCGCATGCTCTGCCACTCCTGCCGTCGTCTCCGGTTCGTGCTCATCGTCGCCAAACTGGCGTGCCAGGCCGAAGTCCATGACGATCGGCTCGTTGCGCCGGTCGATCATAATGTTGGCTGGTTTCAGATCGCGGTGAATGAGTCCCTGCAGGTGAGCTTCATGCAGGGCCAGCGCCACCTTGCGAACCACCTTCAGCAGTGTGGCGACCGGCGGTTGCTTTTCGGCCCGCACCAGATCCGACAGGGGCTGGCCTTCAATGTAGGCCATGCTGATGTAGTGTGTCCCGTTGATTTCCCCCACGTCATAAACCGGGCAGATGTTGGGATGCTGCAGCGTGGCGGCCGAACGTGCTTCGCGATAGAAGCGCTGCATCGTGGTTGCGTCAGACGTCTTTGAGAACTTGGGCGTCTTGAGCGCCACTTTGCGATCCAGCTGGCTGTCGTGGGCCAGATAAACGGCCCCCATCCCGCCTTCTCCCAGCGTGCGTTCGATCTGGTAGCGGCCAAACTCCCGTGGCGGTTCGGCTGTCGGGGCCACGGTCTTCGACGAACGGCTGATGGTGGTCTTGGTCGCCACCTGCACCTTCCGCTCGACGGAGGTCAGGTATTCCCGAACGCGCTCCGCGTCTTTGGCCTCGAAACGCGTCGTGTACTCCTCAACGGTTGCCTTCTCGCCTCGACGCAGTCGCCGTGCAAACTCGTTGCCGAGAGTGCGCAGGGCATCGTCATCTAGAGGATTTACAGGCATAACTAAGCCACCAGAGGCCAAACCAGGGAGGACTGTCAGGTATTCAACCATGAAAACTGTCTCGTGACTCGCGGAAAACACGATTTTCCACGTCTGTCGCCCCGCATTATAGGGGGCAATCGTATCTGCCGGAACAGTCCTGCCTGGGAGCGCCGTCCGGCCGAAATTCAGCCAAATTGTGGGCAAGTCGGCCGCAGCCCAGCGGCGTGCCGCCATCCTGCTTGTGGCAATCGGCAGAAGCCAACGGGCGTGGGCAGGGATGCGTGAGACGGCGTTCGGCGAAGAGTGGCCAGTGGCTGCTGTCGCTGCCGTGGACTCCGCTGGGATTCGCCCGTCACCTGGGGATCGGGACTG
Organism: Planctomycetaceae bacterium; assembly: GCA_024742875.1. Taxonomy (GTDB): domain Bacteria; phylum Planctomycetota; class Planctomycetia; order Planctomycetales; family Planctomycetaceae; genus Fuerstiella. The sequence continues at coordinate 113,962 of JANSXP010000007.1, forward strand.
CAGTCCGAGCCGGGCGCCAATGGTGGTGATTGTGGCGGCGGGCGCGGCCGCGCCGGGCGGCCGGGGTCGGCTCAGTACGAGAGACCGCCGCAGGGCACCCCATGGTCCGGCAGCGGATTGCGATTGCAGCCAGGAGATAAAAAAAGACGCCCCCCTCTTGCGAAGGGGGCGCCTGCAACCAGAACAGCAAGAAGAGTGCGGGCCGATGACTCTTCTCGCCGCCTCCCCTATTGGCAGATGGCGTGCCAATCAGCGGCCCAAATTTTCGCCGCTCGCTTTTTTGCCGTTTAAAGCCCGCTTTTCTGCGGAGAAAACTGGGGAACTGGTCGCGAAAGCCCTTGCAGAACGCGAATCGCTGCCGAGGGCGAGGCAGCGCGCCGCTGGTGGAATACGCGCCACTGTGTCATTTTGCGTGTGTGGTTTCGCCTGGTGCGGGTGCGGGTGTGGCCTTTTGTTCAGTTTTAGGCTGCCGACGTGTCAATCAGCCCAGCGGGAGATTTCGAGAGCGGCAGTTTCAACGTGAAGGTCGTGCCCCGACCCACTTCGCTTTCGACACGAATGCGGCCCTGGTGAGCTTCGATGATTTTGCGACACACTGACAATCCGATGCCGGTGCCCCCCTGCCCTCGCGCGTCCGTTTTCTTGGTGGTGAAGAACGGATCGAAGATCTTTTGCAGTTGCTCGTGGGGAATGCCGCAGCCAGAGTCGCCGACGCTGATTTCCGCCCAGTTCTCTGCTGCGTTGGCGCGGATCGACAGCTTCAGGCGACCGCCTTCGTCCATGGCCTGCCGCGCGTTCACGATGAGATTCATGAGGATTTGCTGAATCTGGCTGCTGTTGGCCAGCGCCCAGACGGCCGGCTCCACATCCAGATCCAGTCCAATGCGATGCATCTGCAGGTCTTTCTGCATCAGCACCAGCACGTCCTCCAGCAACTTGTTCAGCTCCACCGGTTCCATGCGGTCAGAGGAGTTGCGCGCGTAGGCCAGCATGCCGGTGGTGATCTTACTGGCCCGCTGACCGGCCGACAGGATGCGATCGAATGCTTTGTCGCGCGTCTTGGCATCTTTGTGTCGCACGCCCATCTTGGCGTAGTTGATCACGGTTGTCAGGATGTTGTTGAACTCGTGAGTGATGCTGCTCGCCAGAGCGCCCACGGAGCTAAGCCGCTGAGTTTGCAGCAGTTGATCCTCCAGCAGCTGGATCTGTTCCTCCAGTTCCTGAATCCGTGCGTCACTCATGCCTGTTTCCCCCCAGTGCGTCCCCGCGGTCGCGTCGCCTGTCGTCCCCACGCGAGACTCGAATCTCGACAACGTTTGTCCTGCAGTCGCTCCTCCCTGAATTATCGGCAGATCCCACTCACCAGGTCAGTCCAGCTGTCCAGCTGTCAGCCTTCGCCCGGAACTGATGGCCGCTGACGACAAAGCGGTCGTCAGCGAGGCCCTGCGGTTTGCGTTCTGTATCGCATTCGGCAAAATCTGCTGCAGAAACTGTCACTGCCACCCACTGCCTGGACCCGCTGATGCCTGCCGGCGAAACATTCGACTGCCCACACTGCGGCGAGCCTGTTCTCATGACAGCTCGAATGTGCCGGGCGTGTGGAGCGGACGCTGACTGCGGCTGGGATGAGGCGGACTGGGGCGAATCGGACGCATCGGGCGGGAACGAGGCCTTCGAGGACGACTTTGACTACGACGACTTTGTTCGTCGCGAGTTCCCGGAATCCCACAGCGGCAGCACTGCGACAGGATCTGCGCCCGGGTTCTGGGTGTCCGTCGTTTTGTTCCTGGTGCTGGTGTCGCTGCTGTTGTCGATGGTCGTCTGATCGCCGCTTTTGGTGATGCCCGGCCGTTCGGCGGGAATCATCTTTTTTCCGGGTCAGGATTGCGTTAAAAGGGCGGCCACTGTCACCTGGAAAGCCATTTTATGCCCGATTATACGCGTGAACTCGAGGTCGCTCTGGAAGCGGTGAAGGAAGCGGCGGCCGTTTGCCGTCAGGTTCAGTCTTCCATCAATGCAGAGTCCCTGGAGAAAAAAGACAAAAGCCCCGTAACTGTGGCCGACTTCGCCTCGCAGGCGCTGATCTGCCGCAGGCTGCAGGATGCGTTTGCCGACGACCCGGTGATTGGCGAAGAAGGGGCCGCCGAACTGCGAGAGGAAGCCGGGCAGGAGTTTCTGCAGCGGATCATCAATGAGTGCGCAGCCGTTGGCGTTTCTGCCACCGGCGAGCAGATCTGCGACTGGATCGACCGCGGTGGACTGCAGGAGTATCGCCCGCGTTTGTGGACCCTGGACCCCATCGACGGCACCAAAGGATTTCTCAGGAAAGATCAATACGCCATTTCACTGGCGTTGATTGTTGAAGGCCGGATCGAAGTGGGCATTCTCGGCTGCCCCAACATGCCACTGGACCCCGACAATCCTCAGTCGGCTCGCGGCATTCTGGCGTGGGCGGTCCGTGGGGGCGGAAGTTTTGTCGTTCCGCTGGATGATGGGTCCGCCGCGCCGCAGCAGATTCACGTCTCACAGACGGCCGACAGTCCACGGGCGCGATTCTGCGAATCGGTGGAATCCGGCCACAGCTCTCACAGTTGGTCGGGGCAGATTGCCAGCCAGCTGGGCATCACCCGAGAGCCGTTTCGCATCGACAGCCAGTGCAAGTATCTGGCGGTGGCGATGGGGTCAGCGGATATCTATTTGCGACTGCCCACCCGCAAAGGCTATCAGGAAAAAATCTGGGACCATGCGGGCGGCGTGCTGGTGGTGGAAGAGGCGGGAGGCACCGTCACTGACATCCATGGACAGCCACCGGAATTCTGTCACGGTGCGAAACTGATCAACAACGAAGGCATGGTGGTGACCAACGGAAAGTTTCACCCGGCAGTGGTGAATGCGGTGCAGCAAAACGCGCCTGCGGAATGAAGGCTGGCTGTTCGCCGTGTCCGCGTTGCTGCCATCACGTTTCGGTTCGCCTGTCGCGAATCGCTCGGACGGATGACCTGAGAAGTTCCCATGGCCACATTTTCCATCGCACTGACGTTACTGGTCATCGTTTCGGCGATTGTGGCGATCATGTATTTTCGTTACCCGGCCGACATCTCATTGCTGGCCGCGCTGACCATTCTACTGCTGCATGGGGCCATCGACCCGAAACACGGTCTGTCCGTTGCCAAAGGGCTGGAGGGTTTTGCCAATCCGGGCGTGCTGACAGTGGCCGTCCTGTTTGTGGTGGCCGACGGACTGCAGCGTACCGGCGCCTTTGCTTATCTGGGGATGCTGCTGCTGGGCAACCCCAAAGGGACCGCCTCCGCTCAGCTGAGAACCATGCTGCCGGCCGGACTGCTGAGCGCGTTTTTGAATAACACGCCCGTGGTTGCTCTGATGCTGCCCATCGTGAGTGACTGGTCCCGCAAGCATCGCATCTCGGTCAGTCATCTGTTTATGCCGCTCAGTTTTGCCGCCATTCTGGGAGGCACCTGCACGCTGATTGGCACCAGTACGACGATTGTCGTCAACAGTGAGCTGGTAAAAAAGAACCCTCACAGCGGGCTGAGCATGTTTGAGCTGGCGTGGGTGGGACTGCCGGCCACAGCCATCGGAATTCTGTTTCTGACGCTGTTCACCCGCCGCATTCTGCCTGAGCGCAAGCCCGCCTTTACGGTCAACGATGACCCGCGGGAGTACACGGTGGAAATGGAACTGTCGGCTTCCAGCCCACTGGTCGGCAAAACCATTGAGTCGGCCGGACTGCGCCGGCTGCCGGGCATGTATCTGATGGAAATTGACCGTGGCGGTCACGTGCTTCCCGCCGTGGGGCCGGAGACACTGCTGCAGGCCAATGATCACCTGGTGTTTGTGGGCGTGGTGGAATCTGTGGTTGACCTGCAGAAGATCCCCGGACTGAAGCCCGCGACCGATCAGCTCTTTAAACTGGATGGTCCCCGCTCACATCGCTGTCTGATGGAGGCGGTGGTATCGCGGAGCTATCCGTTTTTGCGCCAGACCATCCGGGAGTCCCGCTTTCGTACGCACTACAACGCTGCGATCATTGCCGTTAATCGCGACGGCATTCGGCTGTCCGGTCGGATTGGTGACATCAAACTGCAGCCGGGTGACACGCTGCTGCTGGAAAGCAGTCAGTCGTTTCTGGAGCAGCAGCGTAATTCCCGCCACTTTTTTCTGGTGAGCGAAGTTCAGAATTCCACCCCCGTGCGACACGAGCAGGCGTGGGTCGCCCGACTGATCATGGTGGGCTTTGTGCTGACGGCCTCGATCCTGGGATCCATGGGAACGCGAAATGCTGCGCTGCTGGCCGCCCTGCCAGCGGCCCTGCTGATGATCTTTTTTCGCTGCTGCCGAGCGGCTGACGCTCGCCGATCGGTGGACTGGGACGTGATTCTCGTGATGGGCGCAGGCATTGGGATTGGCGAAGGCATGATTGCCAGCCAGGCGGATCAGTTCATCAGCGGGACAATGGCGATGCTGGTCAACGGAGGCCACTATCCCATGCTGATCGCCATCTTTGTGCTTTCCATTGCACTCACCAATATGATTACGGCCAAAGCGGCGGCCGTGCTGGTGCTGACCATTGCGATGTCCGCCGCTCACACGCTGGGCGTCAGCGAAGAGCCGTTTGTGGTGGCCGTCATTATGGGGGCCGCCTGCAGCTTTCTGACGCCGTTTGGTTACCAGACCAACATGATGGTGTACGGACCGGGCGGGTATCGCTCCAGTGACTACTTTCGCCTTGGATTGCCGCTCAGCGTCATTGTGGGAATTGTCACCGTCGTGATCGCGCCGCTAATCTGGCCGTTTTGACAGATCTCCACCGGAATTCGCGGAGTGCGGCAACCATCCTGTGTGTCCAAAGGCGAGCGGCAGCCGCCCCCCAGTCTCCCTGGAGTTGTTCGCACGTGGATTCGCGCGGATTTCCGGTCTTCTGCCTCACTGGCGGCCGCTGAAGTGGCGATATGCAGGGGAAGAGGATTGTCTGACAGGAGCGAATTTGCCCGAAGATGGTCGTCAGCGAGGCCGTGATGCGTGCTGAATGGCTCGCGAATTCGGCCCCGCCCGGCGGGGAACCTCAGAAGCTCACAACCCAGGTGGCACGGCCCGTGGCGGCGCGGCGGTCTTGTCGGCTCACAAAGTGTGACAATTCTGAGAAGATTTGGGCGGCCCGTGCAGGAAAGTACCTTTTCTCCGAGGATTCCGGCATATTATAAGACACGTTCACCCGTTGGTTGGGTGACCTATTTTAGTCCTATTGAAGGAGGCAATTATCAAACGATCTCGTCCCACTGCGGCTCCACAGGTAAACACTCCGCGGATGAATGAGCGGATCCGGATTTCACCCATTCGTGTCGTCAATGCCGACGGCGAAATGCTGGGAGAAATGGAGACCGAAAAGGCGCTCGCCCTGGCCATTGAACAGGGCCTGGATCTGGTGGAAGTCAGCCCCGATGCGCGCCCGCCCGTTTGTCGTATCATGAATTACGGCAAGGTGATCTATGAGCGTCAGAAGAAGACCAGTGGTTCCAAAAACCACAAGACTCAACTGAAACAACTTCGTCTGCGGGCCAAGACCGGCAAGCACGACATTGAAGTCAAAATCAACAAGGCCCGCGAGTTTCTGGGTCGCCGTGACAAAGTCAAAATCAACGTCATGTTTCGTGGTCGCGAGAATGCTCACCACGACCGCGGCCGAGAGATGCTGGAAGAGATTGTGAAGTCTCTGGAAGATGTCGCCACGGTGGAACAGGCGCCCAAGATGGAAAGCGGCCGCATGATGTCTGTGCTGCTCGCCCCTTCCACGGGCAAATCGTGAGCGGCGACTGACAGACTGACAGACTGGCTGCCGCGGCCGGCCTAATCCCGCTTCAGGCGCTGAACCCCGGGCAATTCCCGGGCAACGCGGGTAAGTGGCGGCAGACCGCAGCAGCAGGAAAACGAAAGCGAAGCGTTACGGCGCTTCGCTTTTTTCCTGCGCACTTTCAGACGTCTCGTCCCGCTTCACGTCGGACGGCTCGTCCGCGGCCGAGTCTGCCTCCACCTCAGCGATCGCCTCTTCCAGGAAGTAATTCAATTCTTCCGCTTCATCCGCATGCAGCACATTGTAGGCGTGCGCCGCACTGCGGGCGTGATACAGCTGTTCACACAGGTTCTCATCGTGAGTAATCAGATGGGCGAATGCGGAGAGAATTTCCAGGTGCCGCTCTCGCTCATTGTGCGGCGTGGCCAGCAGCAGAACGGCATGCACTTCGCGTCCGTCAGGCGTCTTGAAATCCAGCCCGTCAGCGCTGATGCCCAGGACGCCCTCCATTTTGGCTTCCGAGTCGATGACGGCATGCGGAATCATCAGACCGTGTCCCACACAGGTGGACTCGTCCTTCTCCCGATCCATAACCTGCTGTAAGAATTCTTCCTGCGGCACCGGCATGTTGGCCGTGGCATACAGCCGGGAGACGAGGCCCTCCACCACTTCCTTCTTGTCTTTGCCCGTGATCCCGACAGTGATGCGGTGTTCATCCAGAAAGTCCAGCAGTCGTGGCCGCGCTTTGCCGGCTTCGTTGGCTTTTTGCAGGGCCAGTCTTGTTCCGCTTGGTCCCAGCAGCTGATTAATGGCCAGCGCGGCCAGTCCCACCGTTGTGACAACATCCGAAATGTCCTTCAGCGCCGGATCACTTTGCACCAGCAGAATCAGACCGACCGCCACCCCCCCGTGGGGCAGCAGGGCCAGACCCAGATAATTGCGGACCGGTTTGGTGACGCCCGCAATCTGCATCGCCGCAAAGGCGCCGAAATACTTGCCGATGAAGCGTCCGAGAAAGAACAACAGCACCAGGGTCAGCATGGGAAGCACGAGGCCAAAATCCAGCTTCATGCCAGCCAGGGTGTAGAACGCGGCAAACAGCACCCCGCCAATTGAATGCAGGTAGGCTTCTGTTGACCGGACCGTATCGTGTCGCAGATTGGAGACGGCGATGCCCGCAAACGTGCACGCCAGGATTCCGGATGTGTGCACCCCCACAGCGGCGCCCCAGGATCCCAGAATCACGGCCACCATGGTGGGGCCCAGAAAGGCGGGGCCCACGATGGTTCGTGTCAGCAGCAGGGCCAGACCAGCGCACCCAATGCCGACCGCGGCGGCGTAGCCAAATTCCAGCCCCACGTTGGTGAACCCGGCCTGCAGAGAACTCATGCCGCTGCCTTCCCGGCTGAAGGCATAAATAAATTCAAAGGCGCCCACGGCCACCATGTCAATCAGGGCCACGGCGGCCACCAGCGTTCGTGTGAGAATGCCCCGCGCGCGGGCTTCCTGCACGACGAGCACCGTCGTGCCTGGTGCTCCGGCGATCGCCACCGCCGCCAGAATCAGGGCCGGCTTGGTTTCCATCCCACCGAGCCCGCTCAGCGCCAGAAGCACAATGGTGGGTGTGATGATGGCTTCACACAGCAGCAGCAGGCCTAGTCGTTTTCCCGTATTACGAAGCGTGGCAAAATGCAGCGCCGCGCCGACAGTGAAAGCGATATAGCCCAGCACGAAATTCATGTACGGGCCAAATTCTGCCACGCCGGTTGGGCTGAGCCCGATATCCACCTTGTGGCTGTCACGCAGATACTGATCCAGAAACCGCAGCAGTATGCCGGTCCCGATCCAGCCGGTGACCTTGGGGAGCTTGATGCGGGCAACCAGTTCACCGCCGATGATTCCGGCCACCAGAACCATGGCCAAACGAATCAGGGGATCGTCAAAATTCATAGCGTCATCGTCCAGGCGTCTGCCCCCGTCACGGACGGGCGGGGGGCTGTTGCTAAATCTTGTGTGAGATTGAGGTTAGAGGTCACCCTCAGAGGCCTCACCTGCCGGATGGCGGACTCCCGACTATAGCTGATGCCGCCCGTGATGTCGGGTTCAAAACGGCCACTGAGACGGCTGCCGAACCGAAATATGCTCGTTTTTTGGCGTCAGAGGCGCCGAATCTCTCTATGATGAGCGGTCAGACCGCTCCTGCCGCTCTCGTGTCCCTCCTGTTGTGTCTTCCGATCAGGTGACGCTCATGCTCAATGTCTTTGGACAACGCACTGCACGTCAGTCGTTCTGTGATCGTTTGTCCCGCCGCCGTTCGATCCAGATTGGCGGTTTGTCGCTGCTGGGTCTGTCACTGCCGGACGTGCTGCGCGCCGACCAGCAAAAAATGGCGGCAGCAGCCTCCGGCAAATCCGTGATCCTGGTCTGGATGCATGGCGGTCCGTCTCAGCTGGACACCTTTGACATGAAACCCGCCGCCCCGGCGGAATACCGCGGTGCGTTTTCACCGATCGCCACCAGTCTGCCAGGACTGGAAGTCTGTGAACTGCTGCCCGAACACGCGAAGGTGGCCGACAAGTGCACTGTGATTCGCAGCTTTTCGCATGGCAACGGAGATCACTGGGCGGCCGCTCACTGGATGCTGACTGGTCGACTGGGAGCCAATGGCAGCGACCGCAAACCGCGACAGCCGTACATGGGGGCCGTGGCCTCTCATCTGCTTGGTCCCACGCAGCCGGGCTCATTGCCAAACGTCAACATGAATGATGGGGGTTTCGGATTTCACGGTGGTGCCTGGCTGGGCGTGAACTGCAATCCGTTTCGCTACGGAGAGTTCAGCTATGGTAACGAAGCGGGCCGCCTGCCGACCGGTGACCACAAGAGCTTTTCGCTGGTCGACGGGCTGTCAGAGAAACGGATGATGAATCGTGTGGCCCTGCAGCAGCAGCTGGACACCGTGCGTCGTCAGCTGGATGGCAATCGTACGTTTGATCAGCTCGACAGCATGAATCAGCAGGCGCTCGACATTGTGCTCTCGGGCAAAGTCCGCAAGGCCTTTGATGTCTCTGACGAGTCGCCCGCGCTGCGGCAGCGGTATGGTCCTGGCTGGGGCGAGCAGGCGCTGCTGGCCCGCCGACTGATCGAAGCGGGCGTACGGTTTGTGTCACTGAACACCGGCTACTTTGACGATCATTCGAACATTGAGCGGGCGCTGAAAGACAAACTGCCACGCCACGACAAAGCGGTGGGCGTGTTGATTCAGGATCTGGCTGATCGCGGCATGCTGGACGACACGCTGGTGATCGTCGCGGGCGAGTTTGGACATACGCCGCGCATCAACGGCAACGCGGGTCGAGACCACTGGCCACAGGCGCAGAGCATTCTGCTGGCCGGCGGCGGTTACCGTCACGGACAGGTCATCGGCAGCACCAATGCCAAAGCTGAGTATCCCACGTCTCGTAAGATCGGCGTCGAGGATTTTTGTGCGACTGTTTACCACGCTCTGGGACTGAAGCCCGACGATCTGCTAACAGATCTGTCCGGTCGCCCTGTGCATCTGCTGCCCGGCGGACAGGTGCCCCGGGAACTGCTCGGCTGACCGGTCGTCCAATCGGCGACCCTGAGGTGATCGATGATTCTGCATGTGGACATGGACGCGTTTTACGCTTCCGTGGAAGAGCGCGAACAGCCGTCGCTGAAAGGGCGGCCGCTGATCGTCGGCGGCACTCCCGAAGGACGTGGTGTCGTCTGTGCGGCCAATTATGCGGCGCGGCAGTTTGGTATTCACAGTGCGATGGCGACCGCCACCGCCCTGCGGAAGTGTCCCGGCATTACGGTGCTGCGTCCACGGATGGAGCTGTATGCGGCCGTTTCCCGACAGATCCGTGAGATCTTTGAGCGTTACACGCCCGTCATCGAACCGCTGTCGCTCGATGAGGCCTTTCTGGATGCCACCGGCAGCGTGCAGCTGTTCGGGTCAGTCGAGCAGATTGGCCGCCGTATCAAACAGGATATTCGTGACGAACTGCAGCTCGTGGCGTCTGTGGGCGTCGCGCCCAATAAGTATCTGGCCAAACTCGCCAGTGACATGGACAAGCCGGATGGCTTCACGGTGATTGCCGCCGACCGAATTCAGGCCGTTCTGGATCCACTGCCCATCAGTCGCATCTGGGGTGTGGGACGCGTGACCGAACAGCGAATGCAGCAGTATCGCATACACACCATTGGTGATCTGCGAGCGCTGGACAAAGCCCACCTGCGACAGCTGTTTGGTTCCAGTGGCGATCACTTCTGGCAGCTGGCTCGCGGCATTGATGACCGCGCCGTGGTGCCCGACCGGGAGGCAAAATCGATTTCGCACGAAAACACGTTTGCGCAGGACATCACGGACCTGGACGTGCTGCGGGCGTGGCTGCTGGAGCTGACCGAACTGGTGGCCCGGCGTCTGCGGCGCAATCAGCTGCAGGGACGAACCGTGCACCTGAAGGTCAAGTACAGCAATTTTGATTCGATCACTCGATCCGCCAGTTTGCCGGCGGCCACCAGTACGACCGCCCGACTGTGGGACGCGGTCAGTGAGCTGCTGACCAGTCGACTGCCCGATCGTCCGCTGGTGGTGCGGCTGCTGGGGATGGGCGTCAGTCAGTTTGAAACCGAATCCACCACGCAGCTGTCGCTGTTTGACGAACCACCCGTTGAAGAGGGCCGCGACAATCGGCTCGATCAGGTGGCCGATCAGATTCGCGATCGTTTCGGGTCAAAGTCCCTGCGGCGGGCGTCCACCGTGGAACATCAAACAGAACACCGGCCACAACCGCGTCCGGAATGACGGGCGATGGCCGGTGAGCATGGACCTGATCGGTGATCTGTGTGACAGGAGTGCCGCCGCTGATCCTCCGTGACTTATGGCGAATCGACGTCAACCGCCGGGGCCGGGGACTCCTGCGGCCCGGCATCTGCCACGGCCGCCATGGCGATCCACGGGGCAATGACCAGAGCCGTCACAGAGACCAGCTTCAGCAGAATGTTGAGTGCCGGACCGGAGGTGTCTTTGAAGGGATCGCCCACAGTGTCGCCGACCACCGATGCGGCATGCGGCTCGCTGCCTTTGCCGTACTGCTCGCCGCCGACTTCCACCTTGGATTCGATCATCTTTTTGGCGTTGTCCCACGCCCCGCCGGCGTTGGACTGAAAGATGGCCAGCAGCACGCCGGAAACCGTCACGCCAGCCAGCAGGCCGCCCAGCATTTCCGCGCCACCCAGAAAGCCGGTCAGAATGGGGGCAACGATGGCCAGCAGGCCCGGCAGCACCATTTCCCGGAGCGAGGCTCGTGTGGAAATGGCCACACACTTGTCGTACTCGACTTTATCCATGGCATCACTGAGTGTCTGCTGATCGCCTTCCGACCATTCGGACTGCAGCACGCCTTCGTTGCGGCGACACACGCCCAGTGCGTCTTTCAGTTCGGGAATGTCGGCAAACTGCCGTCGCACTTCCTGAATCATTTTGCGGGCCGCTCGTCCGACCGCCTGCATGGCCAGCGCGGAAAACAGAAACGGCAGCATGGCACCCAGCAGCAGGCCCGACATCACAATGGGCTGAGCAATGTCGATGGAGGCCACGTTGGCTGTTTTCATGAATGCAGCAAACAGCGCCAGCGCGGTGAGGGCGGCTGAGCCAATGGCAAACCCCTTGCCGATGGCGGCTGTGGTGTTGCCCACGGCGTCCAGTTCGTCCGTGCGTTCACGAACTTCCGGTGGCAGTCCTGTCATCTCGGCGATGCCACCCGCGTTGTCAGCGATGGGGCCGTACGCGTCAACAGCCAGCTGGATGCCCGTGTTGGACAGCATGCCGACGGCGGCAATGGCAATGCCATACATTCCCGCCAGCTCGTAGGCCCCGAGGATGGCAGCGGCAATCAGAACGATGGGAATGGCGGTCGACAGCATGCCGACACCCAGACCCGCAATGATGTTGGTCGCCGCACCGGTGACCGACTGCTCCACAATGTCACGCACCGGTTTTTTGCCGCAGCCGGTGTAGTATTCGGTCACCGCCCCGATGGCCAGACCGCACGCCAGGCCGATGATCGTGGCCATAAATACGCCGCTGCGAGTCATGGACTGACCGCCGTATTCCCAGGTCTCCGGCAGAATGCCCATGATGATGGCCAGTGAGGCAATCAGCATGAAGCCGGCCGCCACCAGTTCGCCACGGTTCAGTGCCTTCTGTGGACTGCTGCCGTCATCCGCATGCACAAAGAATGTGCCCACGATGGAAGCCAGCACACCGGCGGACGCCAGAAACAGGGGCAGCAGCACGGCCGACAGGCCCCCCATGCCGCCTTCCTGAAATTCCTCGACGGTCACATAGGCGGTGCCCAGCACCATCGCACCGATGATGGAACCGACATAACTTTCAAACAGGTCCGCCCCCATACCGGCCACGTCGCCTACGTTGTCACCGACGTTGTCGGCAATGGTGGCCGGGTTCAGTGGGTGGTCTTCGGGGATGCCGGCTTCCACTTTGCCGACCAGGTCGGCTCCCACGTCCGCCGCTTTCGTGTAAATGCCGCCGCCCAGACGCGCGAACAGGGCCACCGATGAGGCCCCAAAGGAGAAACCGGTCAACACGTTGATCGTGCGATCCAGTGAGGCGCCTTCCACGCCAAATCGCGAGGCGTAATAGATAAACAGGCCGCCCAGTCCAACGACTCCCAGGCCCACGACGGTCAGACCCATCACGCTGCCGCCGCTAAAGGCCAGCTTGAGTGCCGGGCCAATGCCTAATTGTGCGGCCTGCGCGGTCCGTACATTGGCCTGCGTGGCAATTCGCATCCCGAAAAACCCGGCCATGCCGGAGAACAGAGCTCCCGCGGCAAACGACAGAGCGATCAGGGGGTGCGAGTCTTCGCGATAACCAGAGGACACCAGCAGCCCGCCGACCACCACCAGAAAGACGAGCAGGATGGAGTATTCGGCTTTCAGAAACGCCATTGATCCTTTGAGGATGCGCGACGCAATCTGTTGCATTTGGTCGTTGCCGGAGTCCTGTCCGACCACCCACCAGTAGCGGTAAGCGCTGAATGCCAGTCCGACGGCCCCTAATACCGGCACACAAAACGTAATGTTAGGCATGAAGTCTGTTCCCGGGTTTCCGTTCTTAACAAAGATGCAGTTGCGGGATTCGTATCCCCTGCCCTACTCAATGAATAGACGGATTTCGGAGACTTTCTGTGACCTGTTCATTTTTTTTTGAATGGCTGGGAAGTGCCAATCTGATCTTGCAGCGTTTTTGCGATGCTGCTCGCGCCGGGACTGATCGGCGGTTCCATGTCGCTTGCCGCTCAGCGGACAGATTCCAGCCCCAGTGCGCGACGCAACAGACCAATTTGGCCGCCGTGCAACTGCTCGTGCATGGGACAAAACAGGATGGCGCCCAGTTTCGCCGGATAAACGGCATACGGCATGTCGACCGGGTCCAGCAGCACCTGAGGGTCTGTGTCCGCCAGTTCCCTCATCGCCTGTTCATGCACGCGATGCAGACGATCCAGAAATTCGTCGGCGGTGGGCTGCACGGACGGATCTGATTTGGGTTTGCCTCCGCGTCCGTAGGCTTTGCGAAACGTGCCTGGGATCAGGTCGAGGTCTTCCGGCTCTCGTCCGCGAATGCGAAACATCAGCAGGCCATACTGGCTGACGGCCAGATGGCCAACCTGCCACGCAATGTGAGTGGGCAGTTCAGCGGGCATCTCAAACCACAGTTCCTGCGGCGTGGCGTCCAGAAGTTCCAGTGTGTAGCGACGCGCAAAATCAATCTGGCCGCGAGCGGCCTGCAGCATCACGGCCGCTTGATCAACGGACGGGAGTTCGGGGGTCATCGTGATTCCGTTCGGGCCAAAAAAAAGAGGCTCGGGGCGCTGCCCCGAGCTTGATCAGATGTCAGCAACCGTCGGTCGGCGGCCGTGCAAACACTATTTCTGCAGTTCGGCGGCCTTCTTCTTCAGCTCGACCGCCTTCTTGATGGTGTCTTCCGACTTCTTTTTGGTGTCGGCCACCTTTTTGGTCGCTGCATCGGCCGCCTTTTTGGCGGCATCCATCGCCTTTTTGGCCGGTTCCACCTTCTTCTTCGCGGCAGCCTCCGCTTTCTTCGCAGCATCAACGGCCGCCTTACTGTCGGCCGCCGCTTTGTTGGCCGCGTCGACAACGGCTTTGGGGGCGTCCGCGTTGTTCTTCAGGTCGGCCACGGCTTTGTTGGCTCCAGCCAGTGCTTTTTCAGCCTGTTTCACGCCTGCGGTGGCCTGCTGAACGGCCCCGTTTTCGGCATCAAACTTCTGTTTGGCTTCCGCCAGCCTGTCGGCGGCCGCCTTCGCTTCGGCTTCTGTTTTGGGAATCAGGGCGGCCAGTTCTTCCACTTCCTTTGCCGCGTCTTCAGCGGCCCGCTGTGCTTCCAGAATGGCCTTGGCGCGTTCCCTGGCAAAATCCGGCACGACCTCCAGTTCAGGCAGCGCCTGTTTGAGCGGTTTCTGCCCGGCTTCGGTGACTTTAGTCTGCCAAACGAACAGCTTCTTCAGGCCTTTCAATGCGGCAATGTCACTGACCGCCGCATCGGACACTGCCGTGCCGTACACATTGAGGTATTCCAGTTTCTGCAGGCCTTTCAGTTGCGCCAGCCCGGCGTCGGTGACTGCCGTTTTCTCCAGATGCAGTCGCGTCAGGTCCTGCAGGCCGGCCACGTGCGCCAATCCAGCGTCCGTTACCTCGGTGCCTCGCAGGTTGAGTGAGTAAACATTGCCAGCGCCTGCCAGAATTTTGAGCGTTTCGTCGGTCACCTTCTTGTCGGACAGGTGGAAGGCGATGGTCAGGCGAGTGTCGTTCTTGGCCAGTTGCATGGCCTGTCCGCCAGCGTCGCGAACAGCTTTGATGAGAGCCTTGTCGGCTTCCGACAGCTCTTCCTGAGCGAAGGCAGGGCTGACGGCAAAGGCGGTCAGTAGCAGGAAAGAGGCGAGTTTCATGATCGGGTTGGCTCACTTGAAAAAGGGGGCATTGGGGCAGCACAGCCGTCGAGCGTATTCGCAAACGGTCAGCGTTTCAACGATTCCGCCGTCCGCAGCCGTGGCCCGCCCACAGGAACACGCCTGTGAGGCCGTCTGTGACCTGCCCCACGGACGCCCGCAGGATGGGCCCATAATGCGGGCCTGCGATTGGTCTCGCCCCGTTTTCCCCGCCCGGCCTACAATCACGCCATGACGTCTTCTGCGCTGCGCGCGCCCATCTCGATGATCGGACAGCTGACACACGGCTTTTTCTCCGCCTTTGGCGGGCTGCTGGTGTTTGCCTGGGATATGTTAAGGAGCCTGAAACGCGGACTGCCCAGGCGGCACGTGTTGGTACCCATCCTGCATGAAATCGGCGTCCGCAGTGTGCCCGTGATTCTGGTGACCGGCACTTTCATTGGCATGGTGCTGGCCGTTCAGACATTCACCCAGTTTAAGCAGATGCACATGGAGTCGCGTCTGGGAGCCGTGATCACTATGACGCTGGTTTCAGAACTGGGGCCCGTGCTGGCGGCCACGATGCTGGCCGGCCGCGTGGGATCTGCGATGGCAGCTGAACTGGGCACCATGCGGGTTACCGAACAGGTGCACGCCATCAGTGCGCTGGGCGCGGATCCGGTTGCTTATCTGGTGGTGCCCCGTTTTCTGGCGTGTGTGACTTTGATTCCTCTGCTGACCGCCATTGCGGATGTCACGGGCATCGTGGCCGGGTGGCTGTTCAGCTGCAAAGTGCTGGGCATCAACAGCTTTGACTACTGGATGTATGCCGAGCAGTTTGTGACCGGCTGGGACGTCATGGCGGGGCTCGTCAAGAGCCTGTTCTTCGGTTGCGCCATTGCCATTATCGCCTGTCGCCAGGGCTTCCACTGCGGCGCCGGCTCCGAAGGAGTGGGTCGCGCGGCCACGCAGTCGTTTGTGTATTCCTTCATCGCCATTCTGGGGGTCGACTTTCTGCTGACCGTGGCGCTGAACACCACCTACTATCTGATCTGGCCCAATGCCGTTTCGCTGGCCGTCACGGGGGGCTGGTGATGAGCGTACGAAACTCTCAGCCACCCGCTCTGCAGCTGCAGAATGTCAGCTGTGTGTTTGGCCGGCAGAAAGTGCTGTGGAATCTGGATCTCACGATTCGCCAGGGAGAGACGGTGGTCATCGTGGGCGAAAGTGGCTGCGGCAAAAGTGTCACCATGAAGGTGATGATGACGCTGCAGCAGCCCACGTCCGGCCGGCTGCACTGGTTTGGCCAGGATGTGGACGAGCTGTCGGCCGCAAAGCTGCGACAGCAGCGGCTGCGTCTGGGCTATCTGTTTCAGGGGGCCGCTCTGTTCGACAGTTTGTCCATTTTTGAAAATGTGGCCTTTGGCCTGCGACACAGCGGCGAAACAGATGAAGCAAAAATCTACGACACAGTGCGCGACCGGCTGGCAGAAGTGGGACTGGCGGCTGACATCATGCCAAAGTTTCCGTCCGAGATTTCCGGCGGGATGCAAAAGCGTGTGGGCCTGGCCCGTGCGATGGCACTCGCTCCGGATGTGATGTTCTACGACGAGCCCACCACCGGTCTGGATCCGGTGAACAGTCGCCGTATTGATGATCTGATCCTGTCGGTGCGGGATCTGCACGGCGTGACGGGCGTGATTGTCACTCATGATCTGCGGACCGTGCAGCGAGTGGCCGATCGCATTGTGATGCTGTACCCCCGCGCCAAGCTGCAGGACCACGAATCTCAGCTGATTTTCTGCGGTACACTGGAAGAGCTGAAGCAAAACACCGACCCCCGCGTGATGGAATACGTGGGTGACGAGCTGACCACGACCCTTCGCCAGTCGGCGTGAACCGCCTCAAAGGCCACTATCATGGATGATCGAGGACAGGAATTTCGAGTTGGCATCATGGCGGTCGCCGCCCTGGCGGCCACGGTGTTCATGATCTTTCGTTTTGGCGAAATTGGTAACCGCTGGAAGAGCGGCACCCGTATCAGCGTGGTGATGGCGGATGCCACCGGGATCAATCCGGAAACGCCCGTGCGGATGAGCGGGATTCGTATCGGTCAGGTGGAATCTCTGCAGCTGATTGCCGATGGTCGTGGCGTGCAGATCTCTTTGCTGATTCACGAAGGGTTTACGTTTCGCAAAGAGTCTCGCGCGCAGGTGTCGCGTTCGCTGCTGGGCGACGGCGTGCTGGAAATCATACCGGCGACCGCCGGTGAACCGATTGTCAGTGGTGATCGAATCATCGGCCAGCCCACCTCCGATCCCATGCAGGCGGTCGCTCGACTGGAACAGCGGGTGACCAGCACGCTGGCGTCTTTCGAAACGACGGGCCGCGAGTGGGCGCAGCTGGGCAACAATCTGAATCGCCTGCTGGAAGGTTCGGGCCGTGACGGTGTGACGACCATCGAGCGCTCGGCGATCGCGCTCGAGCAGTTCACGCAGACCATGAAGACGGCCGAAACCACGCTGGCTTCTGCCGGGCGCCTGATCGATGACCCCCGCTATCAGCAGCAGCTGCAGGCGACACTGACCGCACTGCCCAACCTCTTGAATGAAACGCGGACGACACTGCGGAACGTCAATTCGGTGCTGCAGCAGGTGGACACAACGGTGGGCAATCTGAATGCGGCCACCGCGCCTTTGGCGCAAAACAGCGAGCAGATGGTGGCTCGTCTGGGCGGCTCTTTGAAGAACATTGAAATGCTGACCGCCGAACTGGCGTCAGTCTCGCAGCTGATGAATGCCAATGACGGCACCGTGAAGAAACTGCTCACGGACCCCACGATGTATCGCAATCTGAATGCCACGGCCGGATCGATGGCCGTGCTGCTGGAGAATCTGAAACCCGTTGTGGCCGACCTGCAGGTGTTCAGTGACAAGGTGGCCCGACACCCGGAACTGCTGGGTGTTCGCGGTGTTGTGCGCGGCAGCAGTGGCACCAAAGACGGTGTGGTTCCGGCCGGCTACCCGCCGCGTCAGTAGCAGCTTGGTCGCAGCACTTCTGTGTGCTGCCTCAATGGTCGGTGGCCTGATGCGATATTCCGCCAGCAGATGGCCCCAGGCACCCTGCAGCCGTCCTGAGAATTGCCCGTCGTGCGTGTGGCGGACAGTGCGCGTGAGCCACGCCCAGATCGCGAGTCAGTACTGCGTTCGTGCTGCACCGCGTCCGTGCAGCAGCAGGGTCCGCAGGGTCGCGTGCAGGCTGTCTTTGGACTGTCAGAGTCCGTGAACGGCCTGGCTTCGCAGCGAACGTCCCCGCTGCATCACATCGGCCGAATCATCAATCGTTTTGGGCTGCAGTCGGAAATCAAATCGGCGATGATCGCGAATATAACGGCCGGCAAAATTGTCGCTGAGAAAATCGAGTGGGAACACTTGATACCAGGGCGTTCTCAGACGGACCAGCCGGGTCTGTGTTTCGTAGCCGTCTTTGAGCAGCTGCACCTCCCGCGTGCCATACCAGGTGTAGTCCAGTGACGCGGGCGTGTAGCCCACATCTTTGCCGTCCACACGCACCAGAGCTCCCTGAGGGCTGGAGTTGATGGTGAGTCGGCGATGGACGCAGCCGGACTGACTGAACAGAACCAGGCAGAGCAGCAGTGCAGCGAAACGTGGCATAACGCGACGCAAATCGAAACGGTGGACGGACGTAGACAGGGTGTGAGATCGCACAATGGCAATCGCGTGGGGCGGTAGCGTACCCAATTTCGCCGAATTGTCCCAAGAGCAGTTGTCTTTGCCGTAGCGCCGCGCAATTTCGGGCGTTTTACGGAGCTCTGGCGTGAAATATGCGGAGTGCACACCCGCACATCTTCGATGAATTCCGCAATTGCCTGAGTCGGTTGTCGGAAGATCGAAGTTGTTGGCAGGTTGTCATTTGCGTTGATCTGATCGCGAATTAGACTGCCCGAGCGCCTTCGTTTGCCCTCCTGCTTCACAAAGCCAGTGGATCTCTCCCCTCCTTTCGCGTTACACGTTCAACCCGCGGTATTCTGAAGCAACACACAGCCTGCACCCATGACCGATCAGCCACTGGTTCAATACGCATCACTCACCGATGTGGGTATGCGCCGGGCGGCCAATCAGGATTCACTGGCCGTGCGGTTGTGCAGCGAATATACGGAGTGGGAGCAGTGTGGCCATCTGTTTGTGGTGGCGGACGGCATGGGGGGACACTCGGTTGGTGATCTGGCCAGTCGGATCTCCGTGGAGTCCCTGCCGCAAGCCTACTTCAAAATGGAGGCGGAGTCGATTTCCGAACGGCTTCGCAGTGCGATTCGCGAAGCCAATCGGGCCATCAACGACAAGGCACGCGAGAACCCTGAATTCGCCGATATGGGGACCACCTGCTCGACGCTGGCACTGTCTCCGTACGGAGCACATGTCGGGCATGTCGGTGACAGCCGCGTGTATCGCGTTCGCAATGGCGAAATTCAGCAGCTCAGTTTTGACCACAGTTTGCAGTGGGAGATGATTCGTCAGGGCCGGGCGACGATGGAAAACGTCGACCTGCTGCACCCTCGCAACGTCATTACCCGCTGTCTGGGACCCGATTCTGAAGTCACCATCGATGTGGAGGGTCCATTCCACGTCCAGACGGGGGACTGTTTTGTGATCTGTTCGGATGGCCTCACCGGACACGTTTCGGATACGGAAATCGGTGCGGTGGCCTCCACACTGCCGCCGGCGGATGCCTCACGTCTGCTGATCAATCTGGCCAACTGTCGTGGCGGGGCCGACAACATCACCGTGGTGATCGCCAAAGTCGACAGCTACCCGCGACTGACGGGCACGTTCAAAGACTCTCCACGAAAGGTGGACAGCGGGACCAGCATCAGCAGCAACAAGCCGCATGCACTGATCAGCACACTTTCGCTGAGCATCTTCGCTTTCCTGGCAACAATCGGGCTGGCTCTGCTGGCCTGGGGCAATCGCTGGGGCCTGCTGTTCATTTGTCCGGCCCTGATTCTGGGCTTCATTCGTCTGATAGCCTCCACCCGTCGGCCGGTCGAGTCGGTTGATGAGGCTGATCGCAGTGAAACCACCCAGGTCCCGGATGCCGAACGGCCGGCGGCGCGGTCACCGTATCGCACGGAATCGGCCCGCATTGAACGACCGTTCCTCGATTTTCTGGCAGAAGCACAGAGCGAGCTGACGCAGGCCGCCAAAGACAATGGCTGGGAGGTCAGTATGGATGAACTTGCCGAACTGAATCGACAGGCCGTGAGTGCGGTGGAGAATCGCAAGTCCGCCATTGCCATGCAGCATCGGGCCAGTGCCATCGATGGGCTGATGAAGGCCCTGTATTCTCAGACACGACGCCCCTGACCGGCAGAATCTGCAGGTTTCGTCTGTGCGCGCCGGGCCCACTGTTCTATGATCCCGGCGTTTCGCGTCTGGCGTAAACAGGGAGGTTTGCGTGTTTCTGGTTCGTAGTATCCGACGTCGTCTGGTCACCGGCTATACGATTGCGCTCGGTCTGCTGCTGTTTTTTGCGTGGGCAGCCGTGGAAGGTCTGCGAGACCATCAGGCGGCCGTGCAGCGACTGCGCAGTGAAGTGGGCGAGCGACCTGACCCGGATCAGCTCAAGTCGATGATCTTTCAGATCGAACTGGCGATGCATGAGCCCGCGCAGTGGGCGGTGCCGGCGAGTGCCCGTCTGCAGTTGCGGCGCGTCACGCAGTCCATTCAGGAGGCCCACCAGGCCGTGGGAGTCTTCTGGCAGCGGAGCGAAGACGCTCCTTCCATTTCTGATCTGGGTGGGCATCCGGGTCTGCGGCAGGTCGTTTTTGAAGGCACCATGAGACTGGTGCGCTCTGAGTTGAACGCGATGGCCCGCCGGGTGGCGGAAGTGGATCTGTACGGTTCCAGGCCACTGCTGGTGCCGGAGTCTGACGAGCGACTGTCTGCGGCGGATGCCCGCGTCATGCCGGCGGAACTGGCCGCGCTGAAGGACAGTGTGAACGCCAGTGTGGTGCGGATGATTAAGAGCCTGAATCAGCTGCCTGTGGACTCGTATGTGCTGGCCTCGCTGGACGAAGAACTTCGTGCGTCACAAAAGTGGATGCAGCGAATTGTGTATGTGTGTCTGGCGTCGATCGTGATTTACGCGCTGACGATCTATTTTGGGTTTCGCTGGATTTCCAACCCACTGCGGGCGCTCGCTCAGGGCGCCTCGCGGATTGCCAACGGGGACTTTGATCACCGCCTGCAGCATACCCTGTCGTGGCAGGATGAGTTTTATGACATGACCAGCAATTTCAATCGGATGGCCGATCGCTTTCGGGACGCCGAGCAGGACCTGGCGCGCAAGGTGGAAGAACGCAGTCGACAGCTGGTGCGCAGCGAACGTCTCGCCTCGGTGGGCTGCCTGTCAGCCGGCGTGGCGCACGAAATCAACAACCCGCTGTCCGCCATTACCATTGCCGCGCAGTCGCTGCAGTTTCGGCTGATGGATGTTCTGGATCCTGACGACGAAGACACGCAGGTGGCCATGGAGCGTCTGACCATGATTCAGACAGAGTCCAAACGCTGCGGCGAAATCACCCGCCGTCTGCTGAACTTCTCCCGGGACGAGAAGCAGGAGAAGCTGCCCGATGACCTGACCCGTGTGATCGGTGAAGTGCTGGCTATGGTCCGTCCCATGAGTCGCTACCAGGATCGCACCATTGTGTTCGATCGGGTCGAGCCTCTGATCATTGAAATCAACGCCTCGCAGATGAAGCAGGTGATGCTCAATCTGATTACCAACGGTCTGCAGGCCACCACATCAGACGGAACCGTGCAGATCGTCATTCGCGAGCAGACCGACTGGGTGGTCGTGGATGTGATAGATGACGGGGCGGGCATCACACCCGAAGATCGGGAGTTGATGTTTGAGCCGTTTTATTCCACTAAAGAGACGGGTGAAGGCACGGGCCTGGGACTGAGCATTACTAACACCATTGTGCAGCAGCACAAGGGCACGATTGAGCCATTCAGCGCAGGTCCCGGCGAGGGCAGCCGCTTCAGTGTGAGGCTGCCACGAAAGCAACCGGCCCCAAAAGCCGCATGAACGTCGCGTTTGTGCGTCCGGCGGCGATAATCTCTGATCACGGCCGTTTACGGCTGGAAACTTCACGAAACTCGGGCTTATACTGCACGAGGTACCAGCGATCTGCCAGGAGTGGGCAAATCTGTTTCCCGCCCTGTCAGCGGTCGCGCTCGGTGCTCACCAGGTTATCCGCGAGACCCCTTCTGTAGTTCGTTCCGCTATGTCTCCCATTGCCCAAAACGTTGTCTACACGTCTCTTGTGATTGCTGGTCTTGTGGCCCTGGCGGCCATAGCCGATTTCATTTTCGGAGCTCCGTTTGGCGGGCAGACGCTGTTCGACGTCATGGCCATTCTGGGGGCCGGGCTGATTGGCTTTCTGGGCTTCGACTGCATTAAAAACGCCAACTAAGCGTTTCCTGTGGGCGATCTGCCGCCCGCGAACGTCTGACTTTGCCGGTTATCGGAACACTGTCGGCTGTGTGGATTGTCGTTCTGTAGCGATTCCCGTCCTGCCATTGCTACGACAATCATGAGCCTTAAATGGCACAGGGTCCGTTCAGATTTCCTGATCGGAACCCACACGCGAGCGTTGTGTTGTGAATGCCCCCGTATTGCTGAGGGTATCTTTGCCAGTTTACGCGACCCGCACGACCCACGTGACAAGCTGGACTCATCAATGCCGACTAACACGGTCAACGCCTTCAAGCGGTGCGAAACGCGGCGTCGATAGCCCGCACAGAACACCTGCGTGTTGCCTGTCGGATTCTTCCGGCGTGTGACACTGTTTCCTCAACCTGCCGGCAACGGAATGCGGGCATCGACAGGAGTGTGGCCGTGAAATGGAGTTCGACCGGGCTTGTCGCCATCGTTACGCTGACCCTGATGGGGTCCGCCCAGGCATCGTGGCTGTCATTCAAAGGCAGCTGCAAGAGCGGGCACTGTGGAGAGTGCAGCACGGGCTGTGAGCCGATTGTTATTCGGCCGACCTGCCGCAAAGTGTTCAACTACCAGCGACAGTGTTCGCTGCAAAGCTGCGGAGAATGCTGCGATCGCACGTGTGCTGCGCCGGGAGGATGCGGGCCATGTTCGTCGTGTGCCGACGCGGCCTGTTGTGCGCCGATTGGCTCTGAGCCGGCCTGCCAGGCACCCTGCGGCACCACTCCCGCGGAAGGAACCTGTTGTGCGCCGCCATCCTGCTCTGTGGATGGCTGCTCGTCGGGCTGTGCGACCGGCTGCACGTGTGGCGAAGGCTGCCACGATGCGGAAGCCTGTCGGGTCATCGCCGAGTTGATTCATCAGTCACGCACCGGGTGTTATGCGACCATCCGCCGACGCGCGATCCATCGTCTGGGAGATCATTTCGATGCCTGCTGCCATCCGGAGATCATGAGTGCGTTTGTGTACGCTCTGAACGACAGCGACGAACGAGTGCGTGCCAAGGCGGCTGACGAAATCGGCGATCAGGTGCGTCGCAATCGCTGCATTTGCGGACCCAGCGTGATCGCCGCGCTGCAGTGTGCTCTGGCGGACTGTGATCGGATCGTCCGGCGGGAAGCCGAACAGTCGCTGCGTGCCTGCGGGTATGAAGTCGTCGACAATGCGTGTGGCACCTCCTGCGGTACTTACTGTCCGGCCAGCTCCGGTTATTCCGGTTCCTACACGATGCCGTCCGCACCGTCTGACGCGACGCCTGCGGCTCCCGCCCCCGCGCCGGCCCCGGAACCGGCTCCTGCACCGGTCAATGATGCCCCTCCGGAAGTCAGTGACGTCGGACTGAAGCTCAAGAGTGTGTCGTGGCGAAACACGGCCTCTGTGATGACGGATGATCAAGTGCCCCTGATCCCTGCCCCACAGGACGAGCCGGTGAACAGCCTGAAACCGGCCGATTCGGTTTGGTCCGAGGCCGTGCCCCCGCCAGCCCCCGCAACCGAGCCGGAGGATGTGCCAGTCGACGGATCGGACGCTCAGCCCCTGCCCACGGCTCCGCCCGCACGTGTGATCCAGACCTCCGCTCTGCAGCCGGTGGAAACGCCGGTTGGCGTCAGGTAGCCGGGTCTGCCGCGGCTGGACCCCGAGATGATTGGTGATTCCACTGCTCCCGACTCCATGGAACGATCTTCGAAACGACAGCCCAACGCGTGTTTGGCTGTCGTTTTTGCATATGACGATTCCTGTCGATCCCGCGACTTGGTCTTATTGAGTGTGTGCCGACCGGCGTACAAAATGAGAGAGCGGCAGATTGCGGACGATCTGCCCCACTCTGACTTCTCTCGTTTCTGACTTCTTTGTTCCCGCTCCCTCCAGTTTGACCGGTGATGACAACCGACACACCCAGGACGTCCCCATTCATTCTGCTTCCGATGGTCCTGGCTGCCATTTGGGTGGTGGGCTTCAGTGTGTACTTTTTTTCTTTGGATCTGCCCAACAATACGCGGGATCCCAGCGAGCCGCTGATGCGAACGGACGTCTGGCGTGTCCTGTTTGTCGAAGCCACGACAGTGTTCAATCCACTGGATTACAGCGTGCCCAATGAAGAGGCTGGCTGGTCATACCTGACCGAACGTGGTGTCTTTGGTGCCGTTGCCGCATTACTGCTGGGCTGCGCCTGGGTGTGTGGGGCAGCGGCCCTGAGAGTCCTCAGTCTGCCGCGCTGCGGGCTGCTGTCCGAACGCATCGTGCTGTACTGCGGCGCTGGGCTGTCCCTGCTGTCATTGTGGACTTTGGTGATCGGACTGGCGGGCATGATGTCTGTTGCCGCTTTTTTGGCACTGCCTGCTGTCGCGGCCGTCACTGTTGTGATTTCCCGCTTCACCACCGATCGCAGGGCGGTTTGCACCCTCCCGTCCGAAGACCTGCCGACCGATCGTTTGTCGCGTGGCTGGACGATCGTGCTCTGCCTGATCCTGGTGGCCTTTGGTGTGCACCTGCTGCTGGGAGGCATGACGCCTCCGCGGGATTTTGACGTGCGGGAGTATCATCTGCAGGGGCCGAAAGAGTGGTTCGAGGCGGGCCGCATGACTCAACTGCAGCACAACGTTTACACCAGCTTTCCGTTTCTGTCTGAGATGCTCAGCCTGGCGGCCATGATTCTCACGGGAGACTGGTGGCAGGGGGCGATGGCCGGCAAGCTCACGCTGGCCTGTTTTCAGATTCTGACCACCGTGTGTGTGTATGCGATTGCCCGTCGCTGGGCGGGACGCGGCTGTGGTCTGATTGCCGCGGTGGCGTGTCTGTCCACGCCGTGGGTGCTGCGGATCTCGCTCATCGCGTATGCCGAAGGGGCGATCAGTTTTTATCTGGCCGCCACCACGATGGCCGCGCTGCTGGTCAATCAGATTGAGACCCCCGTCGATCGTCGCCGTATGGTGGCCGTCGCCGGTTTTCTGGCCGGCAGTGCGATGGCGTCCAAGTACCCCGGGCTGGTGTCGGTTGTGATCCCGGTGAGCCTGTATTTTGTGGTGCTGTACGGGCGTCGGCAGACTGTGTCACCGCCATCGGGCTTCGCGCCATCGGTCGCCACCGCACCACGTTCAACTGCCAACTCTGTGGTACGTTCGCGCCCGACTGAGTTTGTCCTCGCGGCGGGCGTGTTTGTGACGGCGATCACGTTTGCCGTGGGGCCGTGGCTGGCCAAGAACTTTCGCGACACCGGGAATCCCGTCTATCCGCTGGGGTATTCGGTGTTCGGGGCTGACGACTGGAGTGCGCAGATGGACGCCAAATGGAAACGCGCCCATAGTCCCGACGATCACAGCATAAGTCGCCTGCCGCTGCATTTGCGTGACGTTGCCGCCCGCAGTGACTGGCAAAGCGGTCTGCTGTTTGCGTTGGCGGTTCCCGCTGTGCTGCTGACCGGGAATCATCGGCAGGTGCGATGGCTGTGGCTGGCGGTGCTGTGGATGCTCGGCACGTGGTGGGCGCTGACGCATCGGATCGATCGTTTCTGGGTGCCGGTGATTCCGATGCTGGCCGTGCTGGCCGGTATGTCGTGGCGATTATCCGGGCACACCGCCTGGCGGGGTGTGGTGCTGACCGCTGTTTTGATTCACTGCACTTACAATTACGGATTCGGTCGCCTGCCGCTGGCAGGCTTCCATGGTGGACTCCGACCACTGTCGCAGTTGCGGCAACTGCCCGTGCGAACTGATATTCGTCAGCTGAATGAAGTGATGACCGACGCCGACCGCCTGCTGCTGGTGGGCGAGGCCGAAGTTTTTGATGCCCGATTTCGGCTCGTCTACAACACCGTATTTGATGATTCCATTTTCCAGCAGTGGACCAGTTCGGATCTCACCGTGGAGGATGGTGCACAGCCCATGAAATCGGCTGATGAGGTGGCAACCGCCTTGCGTCAAAACGGCATCACGGGCGTGCTGGTGAACTGGTCAGAAGTGCTCCGATACCGACTCACTTACGGCTTTACCGCCTACGTTCAGCCAGACAAATTCACTCAGCTGGTGGATGCGGGCGTGCTGTTGCCGCCCACGGTGCTGCTCGGACGCGAGGCGGCCGGCCTGTCGACGGATGAAAAACGCGAGCTGGAGCGGTGGCCCGGCTTTCAGGATCTGCTGAGCGGAGATCTGCTGCAGACCGTGGTGCTCTATCGAGTTGCAGACAGTCAACCCTGACGAGGGCCCTCACCACCGTGGGCCGTCTGGGTTGTTTTGTGAGAATGACTGTTCAGAATGAGTGGTCACTCACGCCACTTCGACAAAGGCCCGTTTCATGAAGACATCACGACGAATTCTGCTGGGAAGCCTGTGTCTGCTGCTGACAGCGGGCACCACCCGGGCTGCCGACAAACAGTTTCGAGTCCTGTTCAACGGACAGGATCTGAGCGGCTGGAAACACTCCGGCAACTGGAAGGTGGAAGACGGCGTCATCACCCGCAGCGGTCGTGGCGGCAGTCTGGTGTTTATCGAACAGAACATCCCGGACGATTTTGAGCTGCAGTTTGAATGGAAAGTGGCCAAAGGCAGCAACAGTGGGGTCTACTATCGCCCCGGACAGTATGAGTATCAGATTCTCGACAACGACGTTCATGCCGACGGGAAGAACCCCCGCACCAGTGCGGCGTCTTTGTACTTTTGCATGCAGCCGTCAGAAGACGCCACCCGTCCGGTGGGTGAATGGAACAAAGGTCGCATTGTCTGCAAAGGCAGCGTGATTCAGCACTGGCTCAACGACGTCAAAGTGATCGACTTTGACTACACCGATCCACGCTGGGAATTCAATGTGACGATGCTGAAGCTGCGCGGCGCTGATCTGTCAAAACGCGGCGCACGGCTGTCACTGCAGGATCACGGTGACCCGGTGTGGTACCGCAATCTTAAACTGCGGTCGATTCCGGCTGGTGAAGAGATTGGCCACACGGATGTCCAGCCGGCCCAGATCTCTGCCGAGATTCTGGCAAAGGAACAAGCCAAACTGGACGGCATCGTGCAGCGCCGCAACAAAAACAAACAGCCGGCAAAGAAGTAATTGCCGGTTGATTGTTTGAGTCGTCTGTCGGTGCGTTACAGCAGATTGCTGGCCACTTCCGACAGCTCGCTGCGCACACCCTTTTCCAGTGTGACATGAGCGTGCAGATGCTGGCCCTTCATGCGATTGATGACGTAGGCCAGGCCGTTGGACGTGGAATCCAGATATGGGTGATCGATCTGCTGCAGGTCGCCGGAGAGCACCACTTTGGTGCCTTCGCCTGCGCG
This sequence comes from Planctomycetaceae bacterium, assembly GCA_024742875.1. GTDB lineage: Bacteria > Planctomycetota > Planctomycetia > Planctomycetales > Planctomycetaceae > Fuerstiella. Next base: position 141,561 of record JANSXP010000007.1, read on the forward strand.
AGTGATGATGGTTTTGACTTCGTGTGGCGTGAGGTTCTGTGCTTCGTCCACAATGAAGTAGGTGTGCTGCAGGCTGCGGCCGCGGATATAGGCCAGCGGAGTGATCTGCAGTCGTTCGGCCTCGAGCATCTCGGCGATCAGGGATCGTGAATCCGGATTTTCGTGTTTGAGGACCGACAGGTTGTCAAACAGCGGCTGCATGTATGGTTCGATCTTGGCACTGGCATCGCCAGGCAAAAATCCCAGGTCACGGTTGCTCAGTGGGACGATGGGTCGCGCCAGCAGCACCTGCCGAAATCTCTGCTCACATTCCAGTGCGGCGGCCAGGGACAGCAGCGTCTTGCCGGAACCCGCTTTGCCGGAGATGGTCATCAAACGGATCCGCGGGTCTGTCAGAGCGTTCAAAGCGAACGACTGTTCTGCGTTGCGGGGCCGAATGCCAAAGCAACTGGTGCGGGTGATGCAGCGATAGGCATTGTCCTGGCCATTGTAGGTTGCCAGCACAGATCGGGATCCGTTGCGAAGGATGAAGTTTTCGTTGCTGATGGGGGCTTCCAGCGGCAGTTCGTTCCCGCTGATCTCTCCGGTGTCATACAGCGTGGCGATGGCGTCGGAGGGAACATCGTCCACTGTTCGCCTGCCCGTATACAAATCGTCCAGGTGACGAATCTTGTCGTTGTTGTAGTCCTGGGCCACCAGGCCAAAAGACTTTGCTTTCAGCCGCAGGTTGGTGTCCTTGGTGACCAGCACCACGTCCGTCTCAGGGTACAGCTCCGAGGTGGCCAGCGCCGTCTTCAGGATGCGATGATCGGCCGTGTCAGACAGCAGCGTGTTGTCCGCGCGACGGAAAGGCAGGCTCAGCAGCACGCGAACGTGGCCCAGATCAGGACCCAGTTCGGCGCCTTCATCAGACATCACATCGCCCGCCAGTTCATCCAGCGAACGCAGGAAGTGGCGGGCCTGAAAGTGGATATCGCTGTCACCCTTTTTGAATCGATCCAGTTCTTCGAGAACCGTAATCGGCAGAGCGATGTTGTGCTCGTGAAATTTGAACAGACACTGCGCGTCGTGGAGAATGACGTTGGTGTCGAGCACGAACAGCTTCGTTGCTGTGGAGGAGGTTGCCTGCGCCCCATCTGCTGTCGCTTCCTGCTGTTCACGATCTTTCATTAAGACGGAGTCGTCTGAACTTTGCGTCCCTGCAGAGTCAATCATGCCAGTTCCTGGCTAAAGGATAGGTTGTCATGGATCGCATGAATTCTACCTTGGCTTCGTTCGCCTTCACAAGGTGTTCCTCAAGTCCGGCAAAGCCTCGGCGGGATTGATGAACTTTCTGCGAAAAGTCAGGCTGTCTCAGAGATGATTGGTCAAAACTCTGGCCGGGACCTCAAACCAGCAGTTCGCCCCGCACGACGGTAATGGCATTTCCCTGCAGCAGGACGCGGTCTTCGTTCAGTGCCATCGTGACCAGGCCGCCGCGGGCAGATGCCTGATAGCCCCGCAGGTCTGTGCGACCCAGTTGCCCGGCCCAGTAGACGGCCAGGCAGCAGTGCGCAGAGCCGGTGACGGGATCCTCATCAACACCGGCCGCCGGGCCAAAAAAACGAGATACGAAATCACAGTCCGCGCTGGCATCAGCGACTGCCGTGACGATCACACCGCGGCACTCGCATTCCAGCAGCCGGCGAAAGTCCACGTCCAGATCACGGATCTGTGCTTCGCGATCGAGCACAACGAAGTAGTCAAACCGGCTGCGGCCCACAAATTGAGCCGCTACCGGTTCATTGTTGTGTTGAAAGCTCTCCACCAGTCCGGCGGGAGCGTCACACGCATTTGGTGGAGTGGCGGGAAAATCGAGCTGAATCCTGTCACTGATCCGTGTCACCGGGAGATCGCCACTGCGGGATTCAAACACGATCTGCGGGGTGGTCACTCCGATTTCTGTCCACAGAACATGGGCAGTGGCTACGGTCGCATGTCCGCACAGGTCCACTTCCAGCCCCGGAGTAAACCATCGCAGTGCATAGCGGTTATCACTTTGATGTCGTACGAAGGCGGTTTCCGACAGATTGTTTTCTGCCGCCACATGCTGCATCCATTCGGTGGGGCGATCCTCATCCATGATGACCACGGCGGCCGGATTGCCGCGAAACGGTTCAGACGTGAAGGCGTCAACCTGATAAATCGGAAACGGCATGTCCAGATCCAGAGGGGGCTATGAGACCGAAGGGAATTGAGACCGGGTTGCAATTGGACCGTCTGCAGACGTGTGCACCGCGGCGAGCTTGTTCACTGTGACGGCTGGGACAAAAATAGGAACCACGGCGAGAGAATTCGTTCGCAGTGAAATCAGAAAAAGGAACAATCAACAGATGTCAGACGTCAAAATCGTGGTTCGCGACAACGGACCGTTTCTGGTGACCGGACCGGTCACTGTGGAAGATGCCGATGGCAAGTCCTTTGACCTGGGCGGGAAAGAGACCATCGCCCTGTGCCGTTGCGGCGCGTCAAAGAATCGTCCGTTCTGTGACGGAGAGCATAATCGCTGTGGATTTGAGTCGGCCGAACGCGCCTAGTGCGACTAGTGCGACTAGTGCGCCGAACGCGCTCAGCGTGAACGCGGACCCGCTCTGACTGAGCGAACAGCACAGATCGGCCCATGCAAAAAAGCACAACCGGATTCGGACTCCTTCCGAATCACTCGTTGTGCTTTTTCGCGGCAAAGTTTGTTCAGGTCAGTCCATCTGGCCCAGTGTTTGGCCCCGGTCTTTGGTCTGGCTGTTGTATGGCGACCAGAGGTTCCCCGCTGGCGTCAGTTAGGCGGGAACAGGCTCAGAAAACAGTTCCGCCAGGGCCTGCTGAGTGGAACCGTGATAGTGAGTCACAAACAGGCCGGAGCCTTCGTTCTTGTAAAAGTCGTCGCGACGCAGCTTTCGCCAGTCTCGGGCCGTGCGGAAGCCCAGCTGTTCACCGAGCCACAGCAGGTAGTTGCGTCGATTTTCGGCCGATCGCCAGTAGCTTTGAGGAACACTGGTGAAACGCCATGCCTTCCAGGCGAACTCCGGCTTGTAGTCGATCAGCAGAGCCTGGACTGAGCCGTTGAACTGATTGTTCAACAGACCACCGCCGTGGTGCTCAAAGAAGTCGGCTCCCGTCACGGCGTACCAGTCTTCCGTGGATTCAAACCCGAGTTCCTGACCGAGCCAGCTCATGAACCAGCAGCGGTTCTCCCGGTTCTTCCAGAAGCCGTTGGGCGCTCCGCCAAACAGCCATGGCTTCCAGTCATAGTCGGGCAGGTAATCCGTCATGGCGGCGAGGACGGAGGAACCGTATTCGTTTCGCAGCAGGCCGCCGCCGTGGTTTCTCTGAAAGTGATGCTTTCGCACGCTGTACCAGTCCTCGGCTCGCATGAAGCCGCACTGTTCGCCCAGCCAGGAGATGTAGGCCACTCGATTCTGACGATCGTCCCAGTAGCCATTCGGAACGCGACTGCCCAGCCATGGCTGTTCCCGCAGGGACAGTGAGGGGCGTGTCAGTTGAGAGACAGGTTCCGGCTGAGTGGGAGCAACGGACTGTGCTGGCTGCGCGGGAATTGGGCGGACGGCCACCAGATCGTGCAGACCGGGAGTTTTCAGCGCGGGAGTGGTGGGTTCGTAATTGATTCTGACTGATGCCTGTCGCATTGCTTCTTCCGAAGGAATCGAGTTGAGAGGGAGGCGGGTAGGATGCCAGGACGGCGGCTTCCCTCGAAGTGTTGCTCTCACCTGTGAGTGAACGATGAGCACTGTATGAGTGTTCGTGTCCGCCCAATGATTGGCCGACGGAAGGGGCAGAAGCAGATCCCAGGCCAATTCGCCAGAAATTTGCAAACTCCCAAAATCGTGGGGATTGCCGCCGCTTTCCGAGCCCGTTTTGAGGCCGTTTTTCATTCGCGCGCACAAATGATGGGCAGACCGCCAATGAAGCGAGCATCTCGGCGAGAAACAGGGCAGCAGGACCACACGTGGTAATTTGCAGTTCGCGGTTTCCCCAGACTGAGGAAATCAACACACGGCGGCCGATCGGGATTTGTGTGTGTCGCCCCTATTTGGGCTTATCGCCTCGAGCCGCTTTGCGTCCGCGAGCCGCATCGACTTCCTCCGCCTGTCCCCAGCGATACAGGCACAGACCGAGCACGCCGCCGACCACCGTCGCGGACAGTACGGCAGATGGGGTGGAAGAAAAGGTGGAATTCTGCGTGGCCGCCTGAGTCGTGAGGACCAGCCCAATTACAGAGATCGACAGCGCGACAGAGTCCGACAGGATTTCACGCACATTCATGCTGCCTTTGGACAGCACGACCACCTTGCCAAAGACCAGTTGCAGCAGATAGCTCACGGAACCGGCCACCATCAACATGAAGGCCACCCAGTAGAATCCGGGGAACGCCAGAGAGTCCGCTACCAGGTAGATGGGTTTGAGCACACCGGCCGACACCTCCTGAGCGGCTTCGGTTTTGTCGAGCGTGTCTGCCAGTTCGCCGACTTTCTCTTTCGTCTGCGAGGCCAGTTCCCTGGCCTGATTGCCTACATCATCCAGCGACGCGGCATCGCCGGGGCCGCCGTCTGTCGCAGGAGTGTCTGCCGCCGGTGTGTCCGTTGAAGAAACGTCTGTCGGCGGATCGGTGCTGGGTGTTACCGCGTTGTCGGCTTCGGCAGCGGGCGGAAGTTCCTGGGCATAGCCGACCGTGGCCGAAAATTGTGCCAGCAGCAGTGCCATCGCCAGAGTGTTGATCAGCTTCATCGTTCGCCCTTTCTGCAGTTGTGAATACGTCATTCTGAGGAGTACGCCATTCTGATTTGGACTGGTACCCGCAGCATCCAGAATCTCGCACGTCATCATGAGTGATTCGCCGCGGCCTGGGAAATCCAGGCCGGAATTTGTCACCGCGACGGGACTGAAGTGGTCTCAGCGTGGCCCGCTGCCGGTCGCCCCTCAAGCCATATCGGCCGAGACAATCTGACCGCCCTGCCTGCCGGGACCGGGGCCGATTTCCAGTCGGTAATCGGCCTGCTTCAGCACACGCTGGTTGTGTTCAATGATGACAACGGAGTGTCCAATTTCCACAAGGTGATTGAGGCACTTCATCAGGGCGTCGATATCCCGCAGGTGCAGTCCTGTCGACGGTTCGTCCAGCAGGAACAGGGTCCCCTGCCCTTCAGGTTTGGTCCGCACGGGCGCGTCATCGTCCAGCGGGACTCCGGCCAGCAGCGAGGCAATACGGACCCGCTGCGATTCGCCGCCGGACAGTGTGGCCACCGGCTGTCCCAGTCGAAGATAGGCCAGGCCCGCCTGTCGCAGAGCGTTCAGTCGCTGCTGGATCCGCTGCTGACCGCTGAAAAAGACAAAGGCGTCTTCCACCGTCATGTTGAGAATGTCGTGGATGGACCGATCCCGATAGCGGACTTCGAGCACGTCCGGTCGAAAGCGGCGCCCCTGACAGGCTTCGCAGGTGGTACGAATGTCGGCCAGAAACTGCATTTCCACCGTCACCTGCCCCACGCCTTCACAGACTTCGCAGCGTCCGCCTCGCGAGGAGTTAAAGCTGAACATGCCGGGCTTGAAGTTGCGTTTCCTGGCTTCGTGTGTGGCGGCCATCAATTTGCGAATGTCGTCGAAAACCCCCACGATGGTGACGGGAATGCTGCGCCGTGAACGTGGCAGCGGGCTTTGATCCAGCAGGCAGACTTCCGCCAGCTGCTCGCAGCCATCGACACTCGCCTCGCTGTCGATGGCGTCCACCGTTCCGACCTGTCCCAGCCGGCGACAGATTGCCGGATACAGAGCGTCCACAATGAGACTGCTCTTGCCACCGCCACTGACCCCCGTAACGGCACAAATGACGTTCAGTGGCAAACGCCCGGACAGATGCCTGATGTTGTGGCAGTTCACATCCCGAAACGTCAGCCAGGCGGCCGGTGTTCGCTGAGCGGTCTGACGATCGGCGTCTGACTCCAGCAGGCAAACGGCCGTGGCAGAGGATTGCGCCTGCAGCCGTTCCGGTGGGCCCTGAAAGACCACCTCCCCGCCGCGGTCACCCGCGTCGGGGCCGATTTCAATGACTTCATCGGCCGATTGAATAAACTGTGGATCATGTTCCACCACCACGACCGTGTTGCCATGACGCGTCAGCGTGTGGCAGGCTTCGATGACCTGCCGCGTGTTCTGCGCACTCAGACCACTGGTGGGTTCGTCCAGCACATACAGAGTGTTGATCAGACCCGAACCCAGCACAGAGGTCAGGACCACACGCTGTGCTTCACCGGCTGACAGAGTCTTCATCGACCGATCCGTACTCAGGTAGCCCAGGCCGCAGGCCGTCAGAAACTCAAGCCGCGTCTGCAACTGCCCGATGGGAACCGCCAGTGCGGCCCGCATGTCATCCGGCAGGCTGTCGATCGCCTGTCGCATGTGTTCCTGCAGATCACCAGTTTCCAGCTGCGTCGCTTCGTACAACGTCAGGCCATTGAGTGTGAGCCTGCCGCACTCGCCCTTCAGTCGGCTGCCACCGCAGTCCGGACACGGCAGCCATGATCGCCAGCGATTCAGGAAGACAGAGACGCCGGGCTTGTAGCGGTTTTTGACCAGCCAGCGGTGAAAGCCCCTCAGGCCCCCAAACATCTGTTCGGGGACGCCATCGTGAATCAGGCGACGATGGTGCCCGGTGAGCTCGGCAAAGGGGACATTCGTGGGAATGCCACAGCCTGGGGCCAGCGCCAGCAGCTCTTGCTGCTCGTGCACATAAGCGGGCGTGGTCCACGGCTGGATGGCCCCCTGGGCGAGAGTAAGCTGGTCGTCGGGAACCACCTTCTCGAACCGCATTCCCGAAATCTGCCCCGTGCCCTCACACGTCGGGCAGGCGCCAACCGGCGACAGAAAATTGAGGCTTTCCGCAGAAGCGGTCGCAAACTGACGCTGGCACGACGGACACGTCGGCTGTCGGCTGATCGTCTGTTGCTGCCACGGTCTGCCGTCCACCATCACGGCGGCCGCTGTTTCCGCGTCGGATTCCATCAGCACCTCACAGCAGCCGTCATTCACGGCAAACAGCTGTTCGATGCTTTCGGATAAACGAGAGTGGCTGTCCTCGCTGACACGAATACGATCGGCGATGACAGTGACCTTCGTTTCGATCGTCCCGTCACCATCGGCTGCTGTCTGGCGGTCGACCAGCTGTTCCAGCGGCACCGTGTTTCCGTCAAAGATGCCGCGGGCGTAGCCCAGTGACAGCATTTCGGCCCCGCGACCCGCCGGCACGGAAAACGTCAGCATGCCCCGCTGACCGGCGTGCAGCTGCAGCAGAAAATCGGCCGCTGTGTCGGGACTGAACTGCTTTGTGCGAGTGTCGCAGTCCGGGCAGCGCACCGTGCCCGCCCGGGCAAACAGAGTGCGGAGATAGTCCAGTGTTTCGGTGCGTGTGCCCACCGTGCTGCGGCTGCTCTGACTGCGGGCGTTCTGGCGGATGGCGATCGCCGGTGGAATGCCTTCAATGCGGTCGGCGGCCGGTCGTTCAATGCGGTCAAGAAACTGCCGCGCGTAGGGAGAGAAGGTCTCGACGTAGCGACGCTGGCCTTCGGCAAACAGTGTGTCAAAAGCGAGGCTGCTCTTGCCCGAACCACTCACGCCGCAGATCACCGTGAGGATCCCGCGGCGGATCCTCACGTCTACACCCTTGAGGTTGTTGACACGCACCCCTTCCAGTTCGATGAAATCAGACATCAGTCGTTGACCGGCGCGTACGGGATGGTCGGCAGGCGGACCACGTGTGTCTGATAGCCGTCCGGCTGCAGTTCGATCACCCGATAGCCGGGTGCGGCCGTGGCGAAACGGGGCGTTGTGCCCTGCGGGTCAAACTGAATGCCGGTGGATGGCGTGGTGAAGATGCGGGCGGAGCCCAGATCAAAGGTGAATTCATGATGCACATGACCGCAGCACGCCAGGCGGATGCGTTCGTCTGCAGAAATCACAGTCTGCAGCGTTTCACGGTTAGCCAGACCGATGGCGTCCATCCACACGCTGCCGACATCCACCGGTGGGTGGTGGAAGAACAGACCCACGTGGCTCGCCCCGCTTTCGGCAAGCCGGTTGGTGAGCCACGCGATCTGATCGTCACTGATGTGTCCGGCCACTTCACCGGGCACATGCGTGTCCAGTCCGATCAGACGCCAGTTGTCGATGTCGCTGCAGAACGTCAGTCGGTCGGAACCGTTCGCATGACGCGAGACCGCGGACAGCCCTTCCTGCATCAGCCTGCGTTCATCGTGGTTACCTGGTACATGCAGCAGTTGGTCTGCCCACACCGACAGAATGTCCCGCACGGCCGCGTAGCTTTCGGGCTGCTCATCATGCGTATGATCGCCCGTGATGATGACGCGATCGAATGCTGGTTCCGTGGCCAGAACATGATCCACCACCTGCTGCAGCAGTTCACGCGTGGGAATGCCCTTCAGCCGCTCTCCGGCGGAGGCAAACACATGCAGGTCGGTCAGTTGCAGAATTCTCGCCATCGTCTTCGTCCTCACTTCGGCGGCAGTGTAGACAATGGCTGTGTGAGATTCGATGCTGGGGATTTTGAGCTTCTTCGCCACGCCCTTATGACGGGTGCCAGTGATATCCCACCGGTGTCACGTCATTGTCGATCGGTGACTGACCGTCGCGCGGTGCAGCAACCACCTGCTCCCAGACGATTGTCTCACGAAACCGGGCTGCGGCGGTCTCCGGGGTGACAGTGACAATGTGTACGCCGGTCATCAGTTCAAAGCCGGCAATGCGGCCAGGCCGCGGCAGAATGTCGAGCATCCACGGAAACGTGCTGCCGATGCCCACGCTGGGCAGCGTCAGTGTCAGATTAAAGTCCACCTGCCCTGCCAGCTTTGGCAGCGCCACACAAATCGATTTGAGTCGGGCGGCCAGTTGCTTCAGTTGAGCGACGGACAGCCGTTCGAAACATGCGGGCGTCTCTGGCCCGGGGCACACGCGGGTGTGCCACGAGAATCGGCCGGCAAACGGGCACACAATGAGCCACTTGGCAGAGGCCTCCAGCAGTCGTGTCTCGGCTTGCAACTCCGCGTTTTTCCACTGCAAAAAGACACGGTTTTCGCCACTGTCTGTCAGCGGCGCCCGCCACAGCGGCATCCCGGCCGTTTCATCTGCCAGGGCAGTGGCCACAATCTGGGAATGGCTGTGCGGCAGCGAGGCGCCCGCCATTACGCCCTGATTGCGGAAGATCCGAATATGGGGGAAGCGTCCGTCAGCATGCAGCTGCAGCACGCGAAGTTGCCAGGCCAGCAGAACGCGCGTGAGCTGAGTGACGGACAGCTGTTGCAGCTGTGTCAGAAAGTCGGCGCACTCCACCACCACATCGTGCTGGCCGATCAGTGGTTCCCAATGGGCGCTCTGCGGTGGTGGCTTGTCGGAGTCCCCTGTCGCCTGAACGACGGCCGGATAACGGTTGGGGACGACACGCACGAGCCAGCCTCGCATATTAGGCCGTGTGTCCGTCTGCCGCAGTGCCAGTCGTTCGTCGGGCGTGTGAGATTCCTGTCCTTCCAGAAAAGGATCGGCCGCCGCACCGCTGTCCGGTTTTGCGGCCGCGTCAGACGTCATCCCGTCCTGCAGGGGAACAGGCCGCTGCTCGCGTGCAGCCGCCATGATGACCGGACGTCCTGTCAGTATGTCGAGTCGCGTGTGACTATCGGGCACCGTCATGCTTAGTAAACGGCGGCCGGTCGCTGCAGCCCGCCCTGCGGGTATCCTGGCGGAATATTCTCCGGCGAATAGGGGGTGCCGTACAGCAGTCTCTGCTCGGCCGCTTTGCGCGGTGCCGTACGGGGACGATCGTAACCCCTTGGCCTGGAACTCACTTCCGGACCAATGTCCGGATCTGGAAACGGGTCCTGTTGTTCGTAGGCACGGGCTTCTGACGTGGGGTGGTACGTCCAGTAGCTGGGGAGTCGTGTGAACATCGGATTCACGCAGCCAGACAGACTACCGCACATCATGAGCAATATGATGATGCGATGTGGCGGGAATGCGGATGCAGCAGACGTGATGCGGGTGGATGATGGGCCCATGGCACGAATCGCTGGATGGCAACCAGAAAGCGAATGCTGAGGTTGTCAGGGAGAGAGGGAGAGGAGAGTGCCGGTGACTGTACGTCGAAAGGACAAAACACAGCAAGAGAGATTCGGCAAAGATTGCCGGGCCGCACGGCGGATCCGCAACAAAATTTTATTCCAGGGCCTGGCTCTTTGACACGATCCCACAATGTTTCTATTTTCCGCCCTCCTGAATTCACGAGCTGAATGGAAGTCGGCTTGTCAGGACCTGTTAACTCAGGCGGCCAGGGACGGCCCCTTTTTTCTGCGCTGCTCCTCACCTGACCGCGAATGCAGCGATCACCCTGCTGCAGAGTATGTCGCCTCCGCTGGGACCGCCCACTGACTGGGATCGGGACTCGGACTGGGATCGGGACTCCGATGGCGACCGCCTCCGATAGTCGCCTGCCTGATGCTCTTATGCGAGCCGTTTCCCCTTGGACGTTCCGCCCTCACCGCCCTCACCGCGTTTCCCTCAATACCGACGCACATGCATGGTCAGGCCGGGCGTGACAATGGGCCAGCCGCATTAAGCGGCCCGTCTTTGCATCGGCACCGATCGTGCGGAGTTTTGTCAGTGACGTTCTGCTTCGTCTGATCACGCCTGCCACCTTTGCGAATGTCGACGTGTTCCGGTACCGTGGCGGTCAAGATTGACGTTCAGAATTGCGGAGATTCCCTATGCATCACATGAAACCATTCGCTTTCCTGCTGACCCTGTGTTTGATGACGGCCGCAGTGGCCCGAGAGCCCATGAAAGCGCTGATTGTGGACGGCCAGAACAATCACAAAGTCTGGCCGGAGACTACCAAACGAATGAAGTCGTACCTGGAAGAAACGGGCCTGTTTACCGTGGATGTGGCGACTGCCGCACCAAAGGGGACGGATCCTGACTTCAAACCCAATTTCAGCGACTACGCCGTGGTGGTGAGTAACTTTGGTCACGGTGCGGCCGCCTGGCCGGAAGAAACGCAAAAGGCGTTTGAAGAATATGTCGCCGGTGGCGGCGGTTTTGTCGTCGTGCACGCCGCCGACAATTCGTTTCCGGAATGGCCCGCCTACAACGAGATGATTGGCCTGGGGGGCTGGGGGGGGCGCAATGAGAAAAGCGGGCCTTACGTCTACACTAACGACAAAGGCGATGTGATTCGTGACACCTCACCGGGACGTGGCGGAAGCCATGGCAAGCAGTGGGAGTTTCCGGTTGTGATTCGCGACAAAGATCATCCGATCACCGCCGGTATGCCGCTGGAATGGAAGCACGCGCAGGACGAACTGTACGATCGTCTCCGCGGGCCCGCCGTCAACATGCAGATTCTGGCGACGGCCGAGTCACAGTCGACGATGCGGCATGAGCCCATGATCTTCACCATCGCCTATGAAAAAGGGCGCGTTTTTCACACGCCCATGGGACACGCGGAATACAGCGTGGAGTGTGTGGGATTCATTGCCACATTCCAGCGCGGTACGGAATGGGCGGCCACTGGCAAAGTGACGCAAAAGCTGCCCGACGATTTCCCCACAGCCGACAAAGCCAGCAGTCGTAAATTCCAGGAGTAACAGTACGACATTGTCCTTTCGCAGCCCGATCGATGTCGTTTGATCGGGCTGTTTGCGTTGGTACCTGCTGTCTTCTCCATTCAAAGGGGTCTGTATGGACCTGTCCCGTCGCGTGATGCACCCGCTGTGGTTGTGTGCTCTGCTGTCTGTCTGTGGACTGGCGGTTGGCGCGAGTCCTGCAAACGGGCAGGACAGCCGTCCGCGTTCCGCTGATGACCTGGCGGCGGCCGACGCGCAGCCGCGAACGGTCGTTCGCCGAGACGAATGGGGAGTCGCCCATATTCATGGCCGCACACATGCGGACGCTTTTTTTGGCATGGGCTATGTGCAGGCCGAAGACTACTTCTGGCAGCTGGAAGACACGTGCATTCAGTCGCTGGGCCGTTACGCGGAAGTGACTGGTGAAGAAGGACTGGCATCAGACATTCTCAATCGCAGTTTCGAGATTGTGCCCAGGGCCAGGGCCGATTTTCGGAAGATGAAGCCCGCCTATCAGAAGATGGCAACCGCTTTTGTTGACGGCATCAACCACTATCTGCAGACGCATCCTCAGGAATCACGTCGACTGATCAAACGCTTTGAGCCGTGGCACGTGCTGGCGATGGATCGCTTCGTGATTCTGAATTTTGTGTATGGTCAGATCCACGTGGGTAAACCGCAGCCGCGTTCCGCAGACGACGTTGCGACTTTGCTTCAGACAAGTCAGTGGGCCGCGTGGAATTATTCTCCCGTGGCGTCCACAGGCTTTGAACGCGAAGTGCGTGAAGCGGTTGGCTCCAATGCCTGGGCAGTCGCGGGCAGCAAAACGGCGTCTGGCAAGCCCATGCTGTTCATCAACCCTCATCAGCCGTGGTATGGCATGGGACAGTTCTACGAAGTTCACATGGCCAGCGACGAAGGGCTGAACTTTACGGGTGCCTGTTTCTTTGGCAATCCGTTTCCGACCATCGGCCACAACGAGCACCTGGGCTGGACTTACACGGTCAACAATCCGGACATCGGTGATGCCTGGCACGTCACGTTTGATCATCCGACTGATCCGCTGAAATATCGGTACGACGGTGGCTATCGCACTGCCGAGCAGTGGCAGGAGACGATTCTCGTTAAACAGGGACGAAAGACGGTTCCCCAGCAGGTCACGTTTCGTCGCACGCATCATGGCCCCATCGTGCGGGCCGATGGCGAAAACCGATTTCTCGCCGCGCAGGTGGCCGGTCTTTACGATCTGGACCGCGTGGATCAGGCCTGGGGAATGGTGCTGTCAAAAAACTTTGCGCAGTGGAAGAGGGCTTTCAGCCACTGCGCGATCCCAATGTTTAATGTGGTTTACGCGGACCGCGAGGACAACATCTTCTACGCATACAACGGAGCGATTCCGATTCGTGATCCGTCGTTCAACTGGCGAAAGCCGGTCGACGGCAGCGACCCCAGCGCCGACTGGCAGGGCATTCATCCGTTCGCCGATCTGCCCCAGCTGCTCAATCCGAAATGCGGCTATGTCCAAAGCTGCAACTCAACGCCCTTTACGACCACGCATGATGAAAACCCGGATCGCCGCCGTTTTCCCAACTATATGATCGAAGACGCCGATGTTGATATGCGCCGCTCAAAACTGTCGCGGCAGTTGCTCAGCGAGGCACAGGGTGTCACCTACGATCATTGGCAGAAGCTGGCCTATGACACACGATTGTACTGGCCGATGACCGAGATCCCCCAACTGACGGCCGACTTTGAACGCCTGCAGACCAGTGATCCTGAGCTTGCGGCCCGGGTTGCGCCCTACTTTGCTCATTTGCAGGACTGGGATTTTCGCGCGTCGATTGAATCCACGCAGACGACGCTGGCTGTCGCGTGGTACGAACAGCTGTATGGGTTTGGCTACCCGGCGGAAACGCTGAAGCCCCCCTATCGCGGCGACAAACGCACCTGGTTTCAGGCGCTGGATGCCGCCGCCGAAAAACTCAAGGGGCTGTACGACACCTGGCAGCATCCCTGGGGGGAAGCGCACCGACTGCAGCGTGTTGGCAATCAGCCCGATGTGAAGCACGCGGGCGTGGGCCTCAATCCGCTGTTTGACAGTCTGCCGTGCCCCGGTACACCCGGACCTTTGGGCATCGTGTTTACCGTCTACTCCACTCCCGAAATCCCGTTTCTGCGGAGCCAGCGATTTGCCGTCGTGGGCGCTTCCTACATGGCGGTGGTGGACTTTGCCGACAACATACGGGCTCACAGCGTGATGCCGTTTGGGGCCAGTGGGCGGCGCCGATCGCCCCATTTTTTTGATCAGGCCAGGCTGTACTCCACTCGCCGCTTCAAACCTGCCTGGTATTGGCCCGCCGCCCTCCGCGAACACACGGTGAAGGAACAACAGCTCCACTGGGCTCCCACGTTGAAGCCCACCAAATAGCGCAAAAAAAGACGGCCGCCACAGGTTTCCCTGTCGCGGCCGCTGTCCGAAGCTCGACCCGCGCTGCCGTCCCTCAACGGTCATGCGGCGGCTTAGCCGGCAAAGCCCGTCAGGGCATCACGCAGTCGGTGTCGAGCCGTGTGCAGTCGACGCTTGATCGTTCCGATCGGGCTGTCGAAAGCCACACTCATTTCTTTCAGAGACTGGCCATCAAAGTAGAAGGCCATCAGCGTCTTGCGGTCCAGATCACCGAGGCGATCCAGTCCGCTGCGAAGCTGCTCTGCTTCTTCCATCTGCATCAGTTCCGCAGCCGGAGTATCCAGCGTCTCCTGCAGCACCTCAAAGGTGGTGGGTTCGCAGGCGGTCTCCGGTGGTCGGCGGACAGCTCGATTGATGGACAGTCGAGCGGCAATCTGGCACAGCCAGCCAGCGAACGCCGCTGGTTCCTTCAACTGTTCCAGCTTTCGAAAAGCACGCAGGAAAACTTCCTGAGTGACCTCGTCCGCTTCGGCCGTGTTTCGCAGTCGCTGCATCACGATGCCGTAGACGCGAGAATGGAACTGAGTGATCAATTCGCCAAAAGCGTCCCGGTCGCCCTGCTGAGCGCGAACGACCGTATCACGTAAAGTGTCATTAGTCATCAAGGTATCAGTGGACATGATTGGATCAGACTCCATGTCTGGTGGACGCACAGTGGGCGTCCGGAGGGAAAACCGTGTGAGGGAGTCTTTGCGTGAAATCCGTAAGGATGAGTCACGCAAAGAAACAAGGGCTTCGCAAACCAGGCTGATGACGGCAGATCCACAGGGAAACGCGAAAGGCGAGACCTGTGTGAAATGCAGTCCAACCAGAACGGGGCGACAAAACGGATTTGTTCCGTTTCGGCGGCCAGCCTGGTCCGAGCGGCAGAAGCGATTCAGAT
This sequence comes from Planctomycetaceae bacterium, assembly GCA_024742875.1. Classification (GTDB taxonomy): domain Bacteria; phylum Planctomycetota; class Planctomycetia; order Planctomycetales; family Planctomycetaceae; genus Fuerstiella. The sequence continues at coordinate 156,586 of JANSXP010000007.1, forward strand.
TTCGTCGGGCTTGACAGATGTCAAAACTGACGGGGGCTGAGTCGTTTGCTTCAGCTCAGGCTAAACCTGCATCCGAGGGCCGTTGTCAGCAGCGAGGCGGAGCGTTGCCATGGCGTTTGCCATGACGAATCGCTCGAATAGCTCTCGGGATGCATCGGGTGCATTCCTCCTGCCAACGGCATCTCGCGGGCGCTTATACGTTTCGCCGCCGCGCGTTTGTCGGATAGCCGATCTGCGAAGTCGGGACGACAGGCAGAACAACCACCGAACTCGACGCCACAGACGATCACGTTGCCGTTGCCGGTTGTGATATTGGTGGTCAGAGTATTCTGGGTGTTTGTAAGCAGCATTGTTCTGCCTTCCTGTCTTTGTGTCCCGAACCCCTCGAGGGGTTTCTCGGTCCATGTCACAGCGTCGCACACAACCGCGACGCAGAGGGGCGAACGACTGTCGCTCGCCGGAGTACCCGTTTGGAAAACGAGGCTGGGTCATGCCTCGGGCCAACATGGCCAATAATGATTCTCGGGGCCTTAAGGACCCTTACGCCCGCTATGACATCATGAACGTCCGGGGAGTTCGCTTTAGTTTATCCAGAATTGAGATTTTTGAACGAAACTAATTGTCCATTTTCTTAAGTTGCTTTTCAGTAAGGGTTTGTGGTCACGCGCGGGTTCGCTCAAAACTCTGGCGAATGCCCGAAAATCCGGGTGCCGAGCGAAAATCCGGGCGGAACCCTGAACCGGTCCATTCCTGAGAACCTCGTTCCGACACGTGAGCCCATCACATGCCCTCTGCCGTTTCTCCTGTCCCACGCTGAACCGGTCGGCGTCGCCGGGTGTCCGGCCAGATCTGTGGCAATGGTCGGTCGTTCCTGCGGCAGCTTCGCAGATGCGGGGGCAACGTTGTGGGGGCGATGGGGACGGATTGGGGAGCGATGGCTGCCTGTTGGGCGTCCACTGCTGCCGACTCTGCGGGCGTGAGCAGCGATGGCACAGCGACTCTGATGCGTGACCGATTCACGATCATGATCTGCCCGTTGGATCAGTGATCGTTGCTGTGCAGGGCGGTCGAGTGTCCGAACCCAACTGCTAAAATCGGGGTCTGCGTGGCTTGGAAACCCGGATTCGCAGCGATAGACTCTGCACCCGCCGTATTCCGGCCATGCTCCTATAGCTCAATTGGTAGAGCAACTGACTCTTAATCAGTAGGTTCAAGGTTCAAGTCCTTGTGGGAGCACTGCAAAAAGCCTGCTCAATCGTGAGCGGGCTTTTTTTGTGACCTCAGCCGGTGACCTCAGTTTGCGCTTCAGGAGGACTCACCAGGGTCGAAAGTCGGTCTGCTGCTGTCGTCACTGAACCAATCGCATAGACGCTGGCGCCGATGGCAGCCAAACTCCCGAGTAGCAGAATGCCAACGCTCATCAACAGCAAATGCGATACTCCAGCGTTGGCGATCAATCGCGCGAACGACATAGACTCCCAGGTGGACCATTTCAGGCTATAGTAAGCAGGCATGAAGTAGGAACACACGTGGGCAACGATGGCGGGGCTGATCAGATTCTTGCGGGCGTTCATTGGGTCCTTCGTTTCAAAGGGAAGTTTGGCGCCTTGGTGTCGAAACAGTGGTCGTGGCTTCACATTTCACTTCGATGGAAGTCATTCCTCAGCAGGAGACTCAGTGACTGGGCGAATGAATGTGGAACCTGCGGAAAACGTATCCCATTCCTGCGTTGGTGTCGGTATCTCGTCGTCGCGATTCCTGGAGACGTGGTGAGAGTCCGTATGTCGGCAAGAATTGGCCCGAAGTGGCGGGAGTTGAATTCCTGCAAAATGTGTGTGCCATGGTTATCCGGCGGTGGTGATAACCTGCAGATCGCCTATTTGTCTCAGTGACATTAAGGTCACATAGCAGAGGGTCGGGAGTCTTTTCCGGCCCATCGACGATCAACAGTTAATGGCCGTCCATCCGAAAAGGACTCCCGACCCCTTTTAGGTCTACTCGTATTCCCCGATGCTGGTGTTCCGCGTGTTCAAACCGATTCCCACAGGTGTCGATCAAAAACTCGACTTGCAAGGATCTGAATCGCTATGGCGAGTGAAAAATTCTTATAAGGATCTGGTTCCGTTGAACGCTGCGACATCAACCATGAAGCGAGTTGATGAGTTGCAATCTTATAGCTCTGGAGCTCTAGTTCTTCTTCGGAATCGCTCATCTTTGGGAATGACAACAGGGCCGATCGCCGCATCTTCCTTGAGAACTCAATCTGGTCGTCGGTTAACTGGGATTCTAGTTCCTGCAGTATGCGGGTCGGAGTTCCTGACAATAGACTGTCCGCGTCTGCGCTGCGAATGATCTCCCACGCGTCCTTAGCCGTAACCTGTAGCTCGTCTTGATCAACCTCAGTGAGACGAGCCACGGATGACTTCACCGCGGATTCAAACTCTACGATTTCTTTTGGTAGCTTGAAGAGTCGGCCGCTGAAAGCTGATTCATCTTTAAACGACCCCCTCCATTGATTGCCGCCCGGAACTACTGATTGTCGTATCACAATTAAAGCCAGATCTTTCAGGCATCGAATTTGAATCTGTGAAAAGACCTGCGGACCAATGACCTCGCTGGCCATCCGCTGACCATACCCGAGAATGAAATGCCCGTTACCGTCTGTGCCTCTGTAGGTCTGGCGCAGAAGGCTGTTCTCCAAAGCGGATCGAATTAAGTTTTCGACAGATCTCATTTTAAAGTTCCTGGGCACACGTGGAACCACTGCACCATTTGCTTTCCGAATTCTTTTCTCAGGTCCATTATTAGCTCAGTATATTGAGCCCCTTCTCCTTCAATTGGCAATACGTCTGCCGTAACAATCCTGATACGGTCAATCTTTCCTCTTCTCAGCAAGTCGGCATCCATTGCCAACTGCCTCATCTTATGGTCAAACCGCTCCCAACCATCATCAGAGGCTCTGAAGTCTGAATTGAAATCAAACTTCGTTATCTCGTACGATGTCGTTTTATCCAAACCATCGAGAATACGCGTGAAACTCCAAGCTGTCTCGCGAACTTGGCGAAACGCTGCCCCCTTTGGCACGCCAAAAAAATCAAGAACTCTTGACTCATACCACTGCCACCCAAAATCTGTATTGCCGTTATGTACGAGTGTTCCATGGAGTCCAACACGATAGGTGTGAGTCCCGTGGACTTCGATATTGAGAACCGTGCCGGCGGAATTCAGATATTGTATTCTTGCGACGTGGGTAACACCGTTCGACGTGTCTACTGATTTGCCCGGATGTAGGCTGTCGGCTCGGGCGAATTCGCGTTGATCTTCACTCCAAAATGGATGATTGCCCGTGCATCGAATCGGCTCGGGCTCGCCTTCGATTGTGAGTTCCACTCCCCCTTCAGCTTGATGCTGAAAGGTGCCAGTGATCACCTGGCCTTCGCCGTCGGGAATCTCCGGGCACGGTTCGATGGAGTGAACGCGAGCGTTGCCGTCGATGCCGCATTCCGGCACGGTGATGTACACGTGGCCGTCAACCACTGCCTTTTCGCGTTCGATCCACTCCATGGGTCTCAGTAGAGTGATGTGCGAAAGGGTGCCGTTCTTTTTGGGTGAGGTCAGCGTCAGCTTTCGCCACTCGGATGGAATGACTTCCGTGCCAAACTGATCATCGAACTCCCCGTTGGGCGAGTCAGCCCGGACTCGCATGCCGACTTCAAGGTCCTCAATCGGCGTGAGAACAGTTTTCGATTTCGTTCCCGTTGCTGGCGATGGAACGTCGAGCTGTGGAGTGATCTCGGCCGCATCAGCTGTTGGCGTTAGAGCAATCGGCTGCTGGTCCAACCACCGAGCCGTACTGAACACGCACAGGCCAAAGCAGGCAGCAATGACCCAGTTCGCAGGATGACAGATTACGATTTACGCCCATATCAACTCTGCGCACATTCGAAGTCATTTTGGCAACAATGTCTCTCCGTTCCAAAGATGAGGCGCGAACAGTTGGCTTGCCATGATTTGAATGCAAACAGCGAGATCAGGCGTTTGGTCCGGGATCAGTTTTGGTGAAAATGCCCCAGACATGCCATTTTCGTGGGTGCTCACAATAATTGCAGTTGCGCTTTTGTAAGATGCCAGCATTCGATCTTCATCAGCCGCATGACACGGAAGGTTTACCAAGCTCATTTGTGTCATCAGTCTCGCGGATTCGCGTGTGGTCGGGGACAGTTCTGCCCGGATCTGTTCAAGCATGAGATCCGGTCTGCAAGGATACAATGCACTGTATGGCGCGAGGTACATTGCTGCCCGAGAGCGCGCCGCCTCGGTGTCAGATTGTAAGGTGCTCGCGTCGAGCGTACTTGTCTCAAAAAGCGAGTCAATTTGATCCATAAGCGTCCCTATCGCTTTATTCCAGGAAGGACAAGTGTTTGTAATCAGGGGAGCATGAGCCTCTTCTGTCACTGGGATTTGCTTCACCATTTGCCTCCACGTATTCCCAGTAGGCACTGCGGACAATCGCAAAAAAAGCTGAAGTGAATTCTGTCGACGAACCACAGTCACGAATTCAAAGATATTAGAAACTGCCCCTCGTCTGACAAAGCCGACAGATCCTTTAAGGAATCCCCACATCTGCCCGTCGTGCGATAAAACAAATCCTCGAGAGTAAAGCTGGGCGGCACATTCTTGGTAAAGACTCTTACTATCGACCATTTCTACATCCCAAGTCCTCGGGGACAAAGATTGGTGTGCTTGATGAGGTGTCCAACATCAGGGTCATCCATAAACTCCCTAGGCTTCCGTGTGTATTCTGCGCCGTGCCCTGACTCCGGAAGCGGATCGGCCGTGATGATACGTACGCCTTCCAAATGCCCCTGCTTCAATAACCAAAAATCTTTCTCTAATTGAATCAACTTGTTCTCGAACATTTCAATCGCTGACTTGTATTTGCTCCTACGAAAGTCGGCATTGAAGTCGAAAATTGTTGTTTCAAATCCGATGCCATTATGGAAGCCGTCGAGTTTTCGCTTCCCACACTGTGTCATGAATTCGACCGTTCAGTGTTTCTGTTTTATCGCGCTACAGCGCGGGCAGGTTCATGGTACGTCATTTGCCGTTGAAAGTGACAAAACTCCATGGCTGCCAGATTCCATCGTTCGCCAACGTCGCCAGTTCGCCAACACCATTGGCAAGGCTTTGCCATTTGCAGTCCAACTGCCGGGCAGCAGTTACTGTGCCTCGGTTCTTTGGCGTATTCTGCTGAGTGCCTGACTGCTTGATTGTCGAAAGCTGCCGATCTTCGACTTTGTCAGTTCTTCCAGCAGGGGAACGCTGTTTGATGTGCCTGTCTGTCCCAGCGCATGAATCAGGAGCGGTATGGTTCGCTTCTGTCTCTGGTCGCCTTTTTCCAGCTTGTTCAGTTTGACCTTGAGACGCCCCTGGAAGTTTGGTTCGATGGCCTCGCCGATTCGGTCCAGGCCGCTGGCCGGTCCCCCATTGTTGATGACCGCGTTCACAATCGTCTCGTAGGTTTCGGGCTGATTCATGGCAATCAGCGCCGGAAGGAGGCCTTTGAACTTGCTGATCACCTTAACCTTGCCCGGGGCCGGCAAGCCAATGGCCAGGGCCGACTGGCGACCGCCCAGAAACTCGGCCAGCTCTAAACTCGCCGGCGAATCGGACTGCGCAGTGGGGCGAATGTCCTCCTGCAGCTGTTTGGCAAGGTGTCGATCGAGTGCCTGGAGAAACTCTGAGGTAACTCGCTCCCGAGTGATTTCCTGTCTGTGTTTTTCCACCACCGACCAGAGTGAGTCAATGGCTGACTCCGGATGAGAATTCAGCAGCGAAAGACCGGCCTGAGAGAATCCCAGCAGACTCGTCTCGTTGAACTTCATGGTCAGATCGCGGTAGCCGCTTTCCTTAAGAAGTACCACTTTCCAGAGAAACTCCTGAGCTTCTACAGAATCCGCATGCCCCAGCATTTGCAGCTCTAAAGGGGGCAGCTTGCCTTCTCTGGCAAGTCTCAGGGCCACCTCGGCGTTGCTTACGTCGGGAACCCTGGGCGCTGCAGGTGAGTGGATGGGGCCTCCGAATGACAGCTGGGGGGGCTCCGCTCCGTGTTTCGTCGTCACAAGTTTGGCCAGAAGCTCCGAGTTGTCCGGAGGCTGCGCAAGCATCTTGATCGCTGTTCCAGCAACCCAGTCCATCTTGTCCAGTTGCTCGGGTGTCAGGTCTTGCCCCGCCCGTACGATGGCGTCGGAAATGAGTTTCTTTAATGTCGCGTCGTTGCTGGTCTGTGCCGCATAGTCATTGAGGATGATGGTGAGCCGTTCAAATTGCCTGGCGTCGTTCGTGCGCAGCAGCCTGTCTGCCAGCTGCCGTGATATCTCATCAGCATGGACACCATGGAAAAGCAGAGCGCTCTTGATTTCCCCATGGGCTCTGCCCGTCGGGGCATGTTCGGGCAGTTCGGCGATCAGTATCGGCACCGGGTTGGGCAGGCTCGACATTGCCTTCACCGTGGTCCACTCGTTGCCGGGCATCGACTTGATGAGTTGAGAAAAGCGGGGGTGATCTTCGGTGTCAAACCAAATGGAAAACACGCCCATGCTGTCGCTCAGGCGGGAAGGGTCGGTTGCCAGCAGATCCCATAGCTTCTGCTGCACAACAGCCTTCCGGTTGGCGTTGAAGTGAGAGCGATCGGCCAGAAATTGCAAAGCACTCTCCGGCCTGTTGCCATTGAGTGCGGCTAACGCTTCTTCGATGTTTTCAAAGCCGGGTTCGTGCCCAAATTCATCGAGCAATGCTTCCGCGTCATGCAAATCCGCTGCGGCCTGCGCGCGGTATTGCTCTTGGCGACGGGCATCCGCCTGAGATGACATCAACGAGATCGACAGCAGGACGCCCACACTGCCAATAACACTCATCATGCCCAGGAAGGGATTGTCCAGCCACGATCCCGCGACCGGCGTTTCGTCATGCCAGTCGTCAATCGGAAGGAATGATCGAGTGGACGTCTTTGTTTTGTTCTTTGTTGCCACGACGACTCCAAACGTTTGCTGCACATCAACGAAGGCTGTCTTCTATTGCCAGACGATATCGTCTCTGTTTCTCGGTGACGGACTTGATCACTTTGATCAGAAAGAAACCAGCCATCATTCTCAGGCTGGCAATCACCATCAGGACAATCCAGTCCCGCCCAACCAGCACGCTGGAGCCTGGCTGCAGATAGAAGGCCCGTTCCAGGAGAGTACTTCCGATCACCAGAGTCCACCAGACGTAGACCATATATCCGACATTCGCTTTGCTGCGTGATTGAATCTCGTGCAGCGCTCGCATGGGAAAAAAGAAGTTCAACAGCGGCACAAAATAGTACACGCAGCTTCCCAGTGGCGAATACTTCAGGGGACGTTTGCAGACCAGACTCAGATTCGCATTCGCCCGGTACTTCCAGCGCAGATGAAAAATGCCGGTCACCACCAGCATGACCAGTCCGAGGACGAGCGTGACTGATTCCGATGTCCTGACGAGATCAGAGGGACGCCTGTTTTGATAAAGTCGCCAAAAGATAAAGATTCGGCTGGCCAGCACCAGCAGGATGATTCGGAGTGACCACACCAGAACGGCAGCTCGTGATGTCAGTGTTTCAACGGCAGCCGTGAACTCATCGGGCAGGCCCGAACCATCCGAGGCCGCGGAGCCACCAGCAGTCGGCGAATCGGCCTGCCTGGATTTCGCAGAGGAACTGCGTGATTCGGGTGTCGTGTTTTCGGGCTCAACCGACTGTTCAGGAATCCTGATTCGACTTCCGCACGCGGGACACTTCCCGGTTTTCCCGCGCATCGAGTCGGGAATGAGAATCACTTTCGAGCAGTCCGGGCACTTGATTCGCAGTTTGTTGTCGGGATTCGGCGAGCTCATTCGGTGGTATCAGAATCTTTGCGCAAAAGCAGAGGGGTCTCAGAGGATGCGGCCCGTTAGTAGAACCAGATTGGCAGCAGTTTGACAGACTGGTTCACCACACAACGGTCCAGGACCACATCGTGACGCTGGCTGACTGCGATGAACGAAGCCGATCGGGAGACTCAATTTCCACTCAGAAAACAGGGGCAACTCTCTGACCTTCGTATCTCCGCCAGGTGGAAGCCACTCCGAAGTCAGATTGCGGGAATCGTCACGCCCATTGCGAGCGACGATTAAAGATTGGGCAACTGTGGGCGTGGTGGTGGCGGAGTGGGTGGTCCACCGCGAGGCACGTTTTTCGGACGTGGAATGAACCTTTGATTCACCGACAGGCCAAAGCTGTCTCGCAGCTCGCGTTCGGCCATCACCTGCCAGGCGGTGCCACGATTCTGGTCGATGCACCGCTGCAGGAGGCGTCTTGCCACCGCCAGACGCTCTCCGGACGCGGGCCCACCCTGCAGCACACGAGACTGCGAGAAGCTGACATAGTTGGTGTCCGCATTCAGATCCTGCAGATGATTCAGCGTGCCCGTGGCGACTACAAGATATTCACGCAGACGCACGCTCATCGCCAGCAGACGGCCCATGTTCAGATCGGTCCACGCCCGCCATCTGGGTGATTCTTCCTGGCGGTAGAGTTGTTCCAGCAGAGACTCATCCAGTTCTGTTTCCAGCTGATCGAGCTGCACTTCGTCGGCTTCCAGTTCGGCGATTTTCTTCAGCTCTTCGGCCGAGTTCCGGTTGGGACGCTGCTCGTTCACTGACTCGTCGTCGGATGACGACTCTTCCGTCGATTCTTTGTCCCGCTGTTTCGTTTGTGGTCTGCCGCGGCGAAAGCGGGACGACTGCTGATCGGGCTCGAATCCCGTCATCGCCGATGCCAAAAGAAACGGCTGCAGCGCCCGTTCGATCCGCATGGCATCGGCCCACGCCTGTCGTATTTCCCGACTGAGCATCGGCACCAGGCGACTACGGACATACTCGTTGTGCGTCTGTCCGCCAAAACCTGGGCCAAACGCCATGTCGGGCTGTGTCTGGGCCAGCATGCCACCGGACCAGGTGACGCCGGACGAGGCCAGAACAATTTGTCGCAAGGGCTGCCGCTGCAGTCGCTGCTGAATTTCCAGGGCCGAGTAATAGTCGGGCTGATAGTCTTTGATTTCTTCCAGAGAAAACGGAGCCCGGTCCCCCGGCCGATCGTACATCAGATAACGGCCGCCCGTTTCCCGCGAGAGGCGTGTTAGCGCATACGGGCTGAATCCCGACAGCATGGACTGCAGGTTGCTGCCGCCGTGCCAGCGGGGCGAAGTGCCCTGAAACGGCCCTCGAAATGACTCATCGTGGGTCCGTGGTACACCCCGATACCAGTAACCCAGGGAGAGCTTCTGCGGAAACGCAGAATCCGGACCGCGGTTGACCGGCAGGTAGTAGGTCTGGTCGTTGGCCGGGTGCCGGTAGGCCGTGTATCCGGTTTCGGCTCCCAGCACGGCCGAAGGGCCGATGATGTCGACGCGGACATTGGCCCTCACGCACATCGCGATCGTGTTTTCCAGCCGCAGATAATCATCGCCCGATTCGTCGGTCCACAGAACGAGCAGCTTCTGTCGTTCCTTTCCGGCACGCCTGGGAAACAGGCGATTGATACACCACTCGACAGATTCAAACGTGCGTTCCACGCCGGAAGGATCGGCGGGAAGCTTGTAGATGGTGTTGGCCACGAGGCGCCCCTTCACGGTGGGCTTGAGCAGCAGTGTGACGTCGTCGCCAAATGCCACGACGGCGTGCTGCATTCTGCTGTCGCCATCTGCCTCGATTTGCTCCAGCGTGTTGAGCAGGCCCTGGGCCAGCACTTTGATGTCCTGCTGCATGCTGAGTGACTGGTCGAGCAGCCAGACGACGATCGCATCGCCGTCTTCCGCAATGGACAGCAGGTCGCCTTCCAGTGTGCTGGCAATTCCGACAGCGCTTTCTGCCTCCTCAACGCGTGTTGTGCCGCGATGGTCATGGATGGCCATCGCCCGTACGCCCAAATTCAGGTCCTGAAGCATTTCTTCGTCGCTGAGACTTCTGAGAGGATTCTCGGCACTGTGTCGGGCGCGAACGGTCTCTGGCATCACGGGAGACTCCGTGGGACGGGAGAACTCTTTTGGCAGCGTTGACGGGACCGCCGTTGCAGCGGTTGTTGACACGGGCGTGGCAGAATTCGCGGCCGCATCGACCGTCATCTCCTGGGAAAACTCCGTCATGGCAGCGTCCGTCTTTGGGGCGAGGACGGCTTCAATGGCGACGGTGCGGGTCCCCTGCGTCAGCATCGGCAGCACCCAGGACCCCATCGCCAACACAAGGAGCAAATGGACACTGAGAGAAATGGCGTACGGCCTGAGCCGACCGCCCGACATCCACGTCGGCACAGACAGCGTGCGCAGCCAGCCGGCAAAACGTGCTGGCATGGAGTCTGTGGTCGTATCCTCCGGTATGGCACTATCAGGCATGGCACTCTCCGAATCTCTGATCCCACGAACCGCCTGGAGATGGGAGACTCATTGTTCACGTCTCCCGCTGCTTCCGCTCCACCAATGTTAGCGACGATCGACCCATTGTCGCGAGCAGATTCCGCCTCGCAAACGAATGCCGCCGATCGGGCGGTCATCACGGATGTACACATTTTCGTGGGTGTGAAAAATTGTATGGGCTCCCACAGTTCGGCCGCCGGCCTGTTGTGCATTGGAATGCAAAAATGTGCGACACCTCTGATTTCTTTCAGGGACACAGACCCTGGCTTTACAAAAGGACTGTTCAGCGTGCATGGCACAGGTGGGACTACGAGTACGTTCCGGCAGGATCTGCCGCTGCTGACTCTGCAGGCTCCCGAGTGACTGCTCGACTGGGCAAGCTGACGTGAGTGTGTCGATTTTGCTGCGTTCGCGCGGCGATCCGATCCGATAGTCAGAGTACTGGCGGAATTTACTCAAGCAGCAGGACCGGAACGACAAGGTGACCTCGCCACGAGTCGCGATCCTTCGAATGGCTGTCGTTGCGCAGGCCCTGTGGAGCCTGCCGGCTTTACCCTGCGCTGTGGGGCAGCCGACCGACGATACCGGACGCGTGACGATTCCGCTGCTGAACGAGCAGGAAGACCTGCCCATCCTCCAGTCACCTGACGAACGACCGGAGCCCTCGCTGTCGCCAGAGCAACCTGCAGACGCACCCGTTGCGGACAGGGTCCCCGCCGATTCGCCGACAGCTTCCGCACAGGACTCGGCTGTTCGCGTGCAGCTGGAAAGTGTGTTTGATCGGCTGGCCGCACTGGAGGCCAGCAGCGAAGTGCTCAGCACGCTGGAGACGCAGTTTCTGGAAACGCCCTCCAGTGATGCCCAGCGGTCCACGACCGGGCGGCTGCATCTGGATTACTGGGCGTTCCCGCGAGATTCTGCGGGCATCAACACCATTGAAGGCGGCATGCCTTCAAGAACACCGCAGGACCGCTTTGAGCTGCGAAGAATTCGTATTGGTATTCGCGGTGCCGTGCCGCCGGAAAATGTTACGTATCAGCTGGACCTCGAGTTTTCCGGTGTGGACCAGGTGCAGGTTCGCGACGCATGGATTGGCCTGGGCGGCGTACCGTTGTTCGACACCATTCGCATTGGCAATCAGAAGCGGCCCTATGGTCTTGACCAGCTCAACAGCAGTAACTTCACCGTTTTCATTGAACGACCGCTGGCCATCGAAGCGGTGAATGATCCCAACCGCCGGCTCGGCGTGCAGGCATTTGGCGCCACCGACGACAGTCGCTGGAACTGGCGGTACGGCGTGTTTCACCAGCAGACGATCGAAGACACGGGTTTAATTTCCAACGACAAGTATCAGCCGGAAATCGCCGGGCGACTGGCGACCACACCGTGGTTCGAATCGGATGGTGCCCGTCATAACTATCTGCATCTGGGCGTGGCCAACAGCTTTGCGTTTCCCGCGCGGGATGCAGTTGGCAGCACGGCCCGGTTTCGCGCGCGGCCCGAAGCACGCACGGTGGAACGCTGGCTGGACACCGGAAACATCACGGGAGCGGATTCCTACCAGCTGCTGATTGCTGAGTCCGTGCTGAATGTGGGTCCCGTGCAGTTTGGCGGCGAGTATGTGGCCAGCTGGGTGCAGCGGGAAACAGCCTTTGGTCCGTCGCTGTTTTTTCAGGGCGGGTACGTGTACGCCTCGTATTTTCTGACGGGCGAAAGCCTGCCGTGGAACCGCACGCTGGGCATCCTTGGACGCGTGGAGCCCGCCCGCCCATTCATACATGCCGGCGGCAGTCGGGCGGACTGCGTCAACGAGACGGGGTGGGGCGCCTGGCAGGTGGCCGGAAGACTGTCGGCGACGGACTTCAATGATGACAACATCAGCGGGGGGCGCGGCCGCAGCGCCACACTGGCGTTGAACTGGTACTGGAATTCTCACACGCGTCTGCAGTTCAACTATATCTTTGGGCAGATCGAGGACCGCGAGACAGGAGGCAGTCTGGTCTCAGGAGACTATCAGATTGCCGGCACACGACTGATGATCGACTACTAGCAGGTCGCCGTGGCACTGCGGCAGTGTGATCACCCGGACTCTCGCTGACATTCCTCCCCAACTGCTGGTGACCAGTGGTCCTTGCCCACGTCTGCGGAGCATCGAGCACGGTGGCACGCAGTAAGGCTGTTCGGCCATGCCCGTCAGCATGAGTCCGCTCCCCTCTGCAGAGGAGCCGGACAGACCAGCAGGACGTTCCCCGTCGACTTTCGGCAGTTTCTGCCGGACGAAGGGGCGAGCATGAGTGCTGTTCATGCGTTGCTCATCAACTAAGGGGGCGACCTCACGTGAGTAACCCGACCAGCTGGCACAACGGGCGGACGAGACGCGCGAGTCGGCAAATTCTTCTGCTTTGCGGCCTGCACTGACGCGAATCCGGCCGATCAACGAGTTGAGGGACGGAAATCTGCCGCAGGAGTGGCAGACCCCAACAGAAAACGTTGAAAACAGGAGTCAACGATGGGCCATTTGACGCCAGCTGTGCGCACTGTTTTGTTCGCTGCCAGCCTGCTGCTGACAGCGACTCCCACTTTCGCTCAGGAATTTCACGAGGTTCGGCCCGAGCCGCCTCCCGTGCCCGTTGTGGAAAGCCCGCTGGCCAGTGGCGAGAGCCTGTCCGAGATACTGGATCGGCTGCAGCAGCTGGAAGACCAGAACAACAGGCTGCAGTTGCGACTGAACAGTCTGGCGCAGACACAACAGCAGCCAATCGTGCGACGCCAGATCACCCGGCATGTGAATTCCGCCGGTAACGCGGGCGTGTTTGGGCAGGTGGACTATCTGCGGTGGGCCTATCGGCAGCCGGGGCTGGAGTACGGGATCTCGGATATCGGCGGTGTCCAGGATCGCGGAGCCGTTGGCAGTGTGCTGGGGATTGATGGCGAATATGACAACGGGGTTCGCGCGGTGATCGGCTACCGTTTTGATCGCAGCGACTGCAACTGTTTGTTCGATCGCCCCGAACTGCTGTTTCGCTATACGCAGTTTGGCACGGAGCTGGAAGACATCACGATTGGGCCGCTGCGGGCGTCTTTCATTTCCAGCGACAACTCGGAAAACAACGACAGCGACGATGGGTTCAACGACATCACGCCCGATGATCGCGCCACGTCCGCCACGGCACGCGTGACGTTCGATTACGATGTCTATGACATTGAAATGGCTCAGGCGTTTGAACTGTCCCCCACACTCACTCTGCGTGTCAGCGGTGGTGCGCGTGCGGCCGTGCTGAATGAGTTTTTCTCCGTGACTTATGCGGGCGGCGATTTTCAAACGGCCTACAATGCGTTTCGAGCGTGGGATTACAGCGGCGCCGGCATGACGTTTGGCGGTGACCTGAACTGGCACGCCACCAAACGCTTCAACGTGACGTTCGGAGCACGATCCGGTGTGCTGCTGGGGCGCTATGAGTCACGTCATTTCTTCCCCGATGACGAACCGGGTGTGCCCACGGACGTGCGACATGGTGAGACACGTGTGAATCCGTTTGTGGAAGTTTCCGCCGGTGTGCTTTACGAACGGCCGATTGGACGATCGGTGCTGACGGTGGGAGCCGGATACGAGATTGTGAACTGGTTCAATATGGCGGACAACCGGACGTTTTCCGATTCGCACATGGAAGGGCAGAACATCAATTCCATTCGTGACCTGAGTCTGGACGGGATGTACGCTCGGATCGGGATCAACTACTAGACCCGGTTGATCTTACGGTTGCACGCAGCGTCATATAATTGAACAGCCGAACGCCTGCTGGGCGTTCGGCAATTTTGCGGAAAGGAGACGCACGCTTACCTAGCGGTAGCGGTCACGTTCGACTTTGGACAGCTTCCGCCAGTTCCATGGAGCCACTGGTCGGTGACTGCCGCCCCACAAACCTCGCAGTTGTGAGCGAGCCCGCTGTTCGGCGGCCGCGATGTCGGTGCGATCTGCAGCATACTGTTTGTAGTGCCACGCCAGGCCCGCTTCGACCAGTGCGACATTGAGCGTGACGTCGCTGCCATCGTACACTTCCGCCACACTGCGTCCGTAGCGGTCTCGATCGGTTTCCACCACACGAACCATGCGACCGCCGACTCGGTCTGAAACGAACTTCTTCGCGTTGGCTCCGAAGGGCTGTCCGGTTTCCGGACAGTCGACCGCGTTGAGTCTCAAACGCACCTTGCGGTTGGCGGATGTGAGCACATCGATTGTGTCGCCGTCACTGACACCCACGACCTTCCCCTGCCACGAGCTGGCCGGTGCTTCCAAGGTCTCGCCACCGGCTGGCGGGTTCCTCGGCTGGGCGCCGGGGGCGGGTTCCGACGACGTCAGGCGTTCGTTGGTCGAGCGTCCTGGCTGTTCTGTGGAGACGTCAGTCTGCGTCTGGAATCGCCGATCGTCCTCTCGCTGTCGCTCAGAGATGACAGGAGGGAGAACAAACAGCAGCCAGCCGATCAGCACACTCAGGATGCCGAGGATACCGCGGATGTCGTTTTTGCTGTTGGCCATCCTTGACCTTCAATGTTGGGGTTCTGTCGTGGCGTAGAGTATATGCGGAGAATCCCTTTTCCGCAGCGGCAGTTTTTCGTGGATACCCAGAGCTGGAGCTGCGGTTTTCGTGGTTCCCCGCCCCGCTGCTGCGGCCACGGATTCGCCGCTGCCCCCGATCGATTTGCTCTCGCGTTTCGCCCCGCGCTGGACCGCTGTGAGGGGCCACGCTGCAAATGTGAAGACAGACGGAGCGTCAAAGTTCTGCTCCTCGGACTGCTGTGCCCCCCGGGAAGCTGATCATCGAAGACACGGCGGGGCGTGTTCTCAGTGGGGACGATGTGCTCGAACTCCTGGCCGCCTGTGGCTGGAGCAGTGCCGACACCGCGGCCGATCATCCGACAAATTGAGCGTGACGGTGTCGCCGGGCGTGACCAGCAGTTAATCTGCCACCCTGCACTTCTTTCCTCCCGGTGACACTGCCCATGACGATCTGGTTGCGCCTGACCCCCATTGTGCTGTTGACCTGCTGCGTGGCTCAGGAAAATGGTCCCATTGGTCGCCTCGATCCGGAAATGGCGGCGGCCGACAATGCGGCCGACGGACTGGACTGGCACGATGTTTCCAAGTGGGGTGCGGAGGGCCGCATTCTGCCCAGTGCAAAACGGCTGCGATGGTTTGACCGCCTGCCAGCGGACGCTGAAGGAAAAGTCACGAAGGCTGTATGGTCACTCAGTCGTCACTCGGCCGGAATGATGGTCCGGTTTCGCACCGATGCGACCGCCATTCATGTGCATTACAAATTACTCAAAGGCAGTCTGGCGATGTCCCACATGCCGGCCACCGGCGTCAGTGGAGTCGATCTGTATGCCCGAGACGACACGGGCCGCTGGCGGTGGGTGCAGGTCGCGCGGCCTTCGTCTCAGGAAGTCAAAGTCCAGCTGGTCAGGGGGCTGGCATCGGGCACACGGGAATACGCCGCCTATCTGCCGCTGTACAACGGCGTCGAGTTTCTGAACATTGGCGTGCCGTCCGGCAGCACCTTTGAAGGACAGAGGCCGCGTCAGCAACCCATTGTGTTTTATGGGACGAGTATCACGCACGGCGCGTGTGCCAGTCGACCGGGGATGGTGCACACGGCCATACTGGGGCGGCGATTTGACAGCCCGGTGATCAACCTGGGATTCTCCGGCAATGGCCGCATGCATCAGGAAGTCGGCGACTATCTGACACAGGTCGACGCGGCCGCTTATGTGATTGACTGTCTGCCCAATATGAATGCCGCCATGGTGCAGCAGCGGTGTGTGCCGCTGATTAAACAACTGCGGGAGAAAAAACGGGACACGCCCATCGTTCTGGTGGAAGACCGCCGCAACACCAACAGCTGGATTCTGCCCGCGCGAGACGCGCACCATACGGCCAATCATGCGGCACTGCGGGCCGCGTTTGAGAAGTTGCAGGCAGACGGCATTGGGAATCTCTACTACATCGAAGGGGACGCGCTGTACGGCACCGATGGGGATGGGGCGACGGATGGCTCTCACGCCAGTGATTTGGGGTTCTACCGCCAGGCGAACGTGTTTGAGCCCGTTCTTCGTCAGGCACTCAATCGCTGATCCGGTGCGCGCCGTCTTGATCGCTGCTCATGGCCGCGTCGCCGGACGTTCGCAACTGTGGTCGTTGCCACGATACGGCGCGAATCAGCAGCCTGGATTGACGACGAAATGCCGAATGGGCGTGGTCACGGCCACTCCCTGACCATTCTCGGCGCACTCGCCATCCGCCCACACTTGATGTTCGTGGACTGTTGCGACAGAGTAGGAAGCACAACTGAACGAGAACGGGAGCTGCGTGATGACACTTCGCACCATCATTTTGTCCGCGTGTTTTGGACTGCTGTTGCCGACCGCCGTTGAAGCGAACGATGTTCGCGTGATGAGCTTCAACATTCGTTATGGCACCGCGCGCGACGGCGACAACATCTGGGACAATCGTAGAGAGTTTGTCGTCGACACGATTCGAGCGTTTGGCCCCGATTTGCTTGGTACGCAGGAGACGCTCAAGTTTCAGCGCGATTACCTCGCCGCTGCACTGCCGGACTACGAGTGCCTTGGCGTGGGGCGGGATGATGGCAAGGATCGGGGGGAAATGATGGCCGTGTATTTTCGTCGTGATCGCTTCGAAAAGGTCGATCAGGGACACTTCTGGCTCAGCGAAACACCGGATGTCGCAGGCAGTCGCAGCTGGGACAGTTCTTTGCCACGGATGGCCACGTGGCTGCGGCTGAAAGATGTCCGCCATCCGAATGCCGCGGACATTGTATTCATCAATACGCATTTTGATCATCGCGGCGCTGTGGCCCGCAAAAACTCGGCCGCATTGCTGCGGCAGCGGGCAGCAAAGCTGTCCGACTGTCGTGTGATCATTACCGGAGACTTCAACGCGGCAGTCGACAGTCCTCCCTACCGGGCACTGTTTGCTGACGAAGGCAAGCTACCGTCTCCGGTGATGGATTCTCGCGCCGTGCTGCATGCGGCCAGCCCTGATGATGGAACGTTTTCCGGCTTTCAGCAGGCCAGCACAAAAGGAGCCCGCATCGACTGGATTGCCGTGACGCGTGACTGGGTCGTAAAGGCGGCTGAGATTGATCGGACTTCGCGAAAGGGGCGGACTCCGTCGGACCATTTTCCCGTCACCGCGATTTTGGAGACAGTCGACTGACAGTCGACTGACGGTCGACTGTCGCTCACTGGACGACGATCCGGGCGGGGGTGCGCGAATCTTTCGGCTCGATCACCGTGTACTGTCTGTCTGTTGCCAGGTTTTCAAACGTCGACTGCCGACCGGACGGCCAGGTGATCTGAACCCGCTCTGCCACCTCGTGCCTGGCCGTGCCAAAGATCAGGACGCGCTCGTTGGATGCCATATAGCCATCTCCGGCGACCAGCTGCCGGTATTGCGCCTGGCCATTCAGGTGGACGCTCACCTGGGAGCCAATGGCGTCTCTCGCGGACTGCGTGCCCACAAGGCGAATTTGCAGGCTTCGGCCGGCACCATGTGTTGTATTGGTGGCCAGTCGGGCGTGTGAGGTGAGTGTCGAAACCGCGAAGTCCGGTCGCCCGTCTGTATTCCAGTCCAGGCGGACCACGCTGCGGCCGACCAGAGTCTGTGCGAAGAAGTCGCCCGTCTCCCGTGCCTGATGCAGATCGAACGTCCGTTCTGCCGTGCTGCGAAACAACTGAGGTGGCATGGCGTAGCCTCCTTCGTGTTCCGGATGGGCGTCGACATGCCCGTTCACCACAACCAGATCCTCACGGCCGTTGTTGTTGGCGTCCAGGAACTGCGTGCCCCAGCCCACCCATGCCACGCTCGCGCCGCGCAGTCCGCTGCTGCGTGTGGTATCAAGAAACAGACGCCCCGGATTCTGGGTGTAAAGAGTGTTGGGTTCATCCCGGAAGTTGGTCACAAACAGGTCGGCGGCCGTGTCCAGACGGCCCGTTTCGAAGGCCGCTCTGGCCTGCAGATGCAGCAACGCGTCCGGGGCAGACACTTCGGAAACAGTGAAGCCTTCCAGCAGCTGATAGCTGTCTGCGAAGCGTTGCTGCTCCAGCAGTGCCTCGGCTCTGAGCAGCATTGTCCGCTCTGCCTCCGATCCGGAGACCGGAAGAGCGTCAGTAAGTGCGACGACCGCCTCCCAGTCCTGCTGCAGAGCGGCCCTGCGAATGGCATCCGGAGAGACCGACCCGGAACGAGCAATCCACGCATATGTCAACAGGCCGATCAGCAGTCCGCTGACCAGGGCCGTGTGAAGAACCCTGCTTTGCGATCTCATCTGCCTGCCCACTTAACAATGGTCGTGCTGTTAATGTCCGAATCTTAAACGGCCGTCATCTATTCGCATTTCCTCACGACCGCCATTCACTTTTTCTTAAACACAAAGAAGTTCTCTTCATGTTTGCGCTGTGCGATTTGTGTGCGGGGAATGTTGTTTGTTGACGCGTGATGAAGATTGTTCGTTCAACAATAACATTGTGAATTAGCCGTTCACTTGATCACCCTGCCGTTGCCCAACGCGAAGGCAAACGTTGAAGTGCCGCCCGTGAGGCAGAAGCCGTTCTGCTGTTTTGATAGTCCACGCTGGCGGCTCTCAACAGGTTGCAGGTGAAGATGAAATCTCTTCGGTCCGTCATCTATGTGTTTGGCACTGTTGCCATTGTGGCCACTCTGTATGCGGCCGGTCTGTTCCCGACCGGTTTGAGTGCCAGTGAAAAACTGGCGGCCACCTGGGCGGAGGATTTCGGCTGTCGCGCGAAAAGCAACGCCGCCGGTGAGGTGGTCCAGCTGAAGATTGGCAGCCCGCAGTTTGGCGATGCCGACTGTCGAAAGCTGTCCTGCATGCTGCAGCTGGAGTCGCTCGATCTGTCCGGCACCGGGATTACCGATGACGGCCTGGCCGAGCTGGCAAAGCTGCCGGCGCTGACGACCCTTAAACTTGCGGGGACGGCCGTGACCGATCAGGGGCTGGCCGTTCTGGCGACCGCTTCTGCTCTCCGGGAGCTGTCGCTGACACGCTGTTCTTTAAAACAACTGACCGTTGCCGGCGTTGGACAACTGACGTCGCTGAAGTCACTCAATCTGATGGACACGCCCTTGGGAGATGATTCGGGCGAAGCGCTGGCGCGACTGGTCAACCTCGAGCAGCTGTACATCGGCCGCACGAGAATCTCATCCGACATTCTTTCCTGGTTAACAGATCTGCCGAACATCCAGCTGCTGAATGTGGCGGGAGTCGCAGTGAATGAAGCCTCTGATATGCGGGCGCTGGGGCGTCTGCCCACCCTCGAACTGCTTTATCTGGACCGTGCCGAACTGAATGACGCCGCCTTTGGCGAACTGACGTCCGCGTTGAAAGGCAACGAGGACTGCCGCGTGTCGGCCATCTTTCTGGAAGGCTGTGACATCACAGATGCGTCGCGCGAATCACTGCTGGAACTGGTGCAGCTGCCAGCTTTGGGAAAGCTGCGTCTGACAGGCACACAGGTGTCGCGCGACGTGTTCAACGAGCTGGTGAAGGCGGCTCCTGAGATTTCCTATGCACACGGCAGCGGCCAGTCTGAGGACTGACGGCCGCTCTGCCTGCGTGAAATATGTGTACACACAAACTGGAAAGAGCGCTGCTGTGACAGACGCTCTGACGTTCTCTTGTTTCCATCTTCGGAGAAACTGACGTGAAAGACATGAAGCCGAGAGTCCTGCGACAGCGGGGTTTTACTCTCATTGAACTGCTGGTGGTGATTGCCATCATCGCCATCCTGATTTCGCTGCTGCTGCCGGCCGTGCAGCAGGCTCGAGAGGCGGCCCGACGCACGCAGTGCAAGAACAATCTGAAGCAGATTGGCATTGCCCTGCACAACTATCACGACATTCACAACATGTTTCCCTGCGGTCTGTCCGGCTCAGTGGATGACAACTTTGGCTTTGACGACGACGGTTACGCGTGGGGCGTCATGCTGCTGCCGATGATCGAGCAGCAGAACCTTTACAATCAGCTGCCCATGACGGCGGGCGCCAACTGGGCGGGTACGCATACGGGAACGGACGAGAACGGTGGCATCGGTTTTGTGGCGGGTGCGGCCAACTACGGTGTACATCGCGATTACTATGCCAACTTCAGTGAACCCATTCCTGGTGCGGACACCGTGCTCAAGGCCTATCGCTGCCCCTCGTCCGCTTTGCCGGATCGCATTCCCCCGATCTACAGCAACGGTGGCCTGTCCTATGACTATGCGACCAATAAGCCGCACTGCGTAGGTTTTGGCGTGACTGACTACAAGATGTCGGGTGGATTTGGTGACCGTGGTTTTGGTGCCAAATCCCGCGACCTGTTCTTTGCCGGCCGAAACTTCAACACGCGAATTCGTGACATCACAGATGGCACCAGTAACACCATCGCGATTGCGGAATCCGCCTACGCAGGTCGCAGCCTGAACGAAATGCCAGCGTGGATCAGCGGTGTCAACAGCGACGAAAACAGCCTGATCAAAACGCAGTATCCCTCTACCATCAATGCTCAGACCACGCCACAGAATCAGCCGGCCGCTACGGACGATGACAGCCCGTTCAGCTGGCACGTGGGTGGTGCCCAGTTCCTGTTTGCGGACGGATCTGTGACCTTCCTGAGTGAGAATCTGGATACCGGATACATCACAGAACCGATTGGTGATCCCTGGGCCGTAGACGGTGTCTTTGAGGCACTCGGTACAGCTGACGACGGCCTGCCCATCAGCGGCGACTCTTTCTAAACGCCCGATCCATACGAATCACCCCGCACACCTTCGTACGGGGTGATTCGTTCCTTCTTTTGACAACGTATTTGCCGCTGCGAAAGACGCGATGCTATGAAAATTCGAGCGACACTGAGCTCTTTGTGCCTTGTGACTTTTCTGCTGACCGCTTCCGGTTGCGGCAGTTCCGATGCGACGGCGCCGGTCACAGGCATCGTGACCCTGGACGGCAACCCCGTGTTTCCGGCACGCGTCACCTTTACTCCCAAAGCGCAGGGCGGCTCCACAGATGCGGGAGTGGCCTCATCGGCCAGCACAGAACCGGATGGATCGTACTCCATCGACGCGGCACAGATTGGTGAGAACATCGTGGGTGTGATGGTGCTGCCAACAGATGAAGACAGTGAAGAAGCCGAAGACAACGAGCGACCACCGGTGGCCGGAAAGCCGGAAAAATCCATGTACACCGTGGAGTCGGGCGGCAGCCGGATCGACATTCGACTCACCACACCGCCGGCACCTGGCGGCAAGGGCCGCCGCAGAGGTGATGATGAGGATGACTAGTGTCCACAGAACATTGCACGCCGGGTCACCGAAAGAACGGTGCTTTGCCTGCGGTGGCACGTGACATGACGATGTCGTCCCGCTGTGCTCAGTCGATCTTTGACCGGAGCCGGTTGCCAGGACAATGAGGAGTGATGGGCGTTTACAGTCGTTTTCTGCAGCATTCCGCCGCGCACCTGACCCGACCGGTCGACGGTGCGTTTTTGGCGTTTTTTCGCTTCGCGGTGGGGGCCGCGTTTCTGTTCAGCTGCCTGTCGTACCTGACAACCGGCTGGGTGGAATACTTCTATGTCTCGCCGGCGTTCCACTTTAAGTATTTCGGATTTGAGTGGGTCCGTGTTCTGCCCGGAAACGGCATGCGGTGGCTGTTTCAGGCGCTTTGGGTGTGTGCCGTGCTGGTGGCGACCGGCACCTGTTATTGGATCAGTTCACTGCTGCTGGCGGTCGGCTACACGTATGTATTTCTGATTGACAAGTCGCAATACCAGAATCACTACTACCTGCTGATGCTGACGGCCTGGTTGCTGGTGTTTGTCCCGGCTCAGCGCGTGTTCTCTGTTGATCGCTGGTGGGCCAGTCGTCGCGTCGGACAAAAGAAGGGACAGGGTGTGACTGTGCCTGGCTGGTGTCTGTGGCTGGTTCGATTTCAGGTGGCGCTGCCCTATTTCTTCGGCGGCATTGCCAAACTCAACAGTGACTGGATTTATGGGCAGCCGATGCGGATGAAGCTGTCCAATTCCACCTGGTACCCCGTCATCGGCACCTTCTTCACGGAAGAATGGTGCGTGCAGATGTTCGTTTGGGGGGGCCTGCTGTTCGACCTTTTGGTGGTGCCGCTGCTGCTGTGGAAACGCACGCGGCTGGCTGCTTTCTTCGTTTCGCTCAGCTTTCACCTGATGAACGCCACGCTGTTCAGCATTGGCGTCTTTCCGTGGTTCATGATTCTGGCTACCACGGTCTTTTTCGAACCCGACTGGCCCCGGCTGTTCCGACGTCGCGTGTTACGAGGCCGCCCCCGCAGCGCCGCTGGGGCGGACGTAAGTCGTGACACGCCGCGCTGGCTGGTGGTGGGACTGATCGGATATGTCGCCGTGCAGTTGCTGTTGCCATGGCGCCATCTGTTTTATCCGGGCAATGTGAGCTGGACCGAAGAGGGACACTTTTTTGCCTGGCACATGAAACTGCGCGACAAAAAAACCGTGTGCAAATTTCGCTGGCGGGATCCTCAGACTGACGAAATCGGGGATATCAACATTCTGCAGTTCATCACACAGCAGCAGGCGTCACACGCGACCGGTGACCCGGAGATGATTGTGCAGTTTTGTCGGTTCTTAAAGCAGCAGATCAGCCGTCAGCGTGGTCGAGAGTGTGAGATCTACGCGCTCAACCTGACGTCCCTGAACGGCCGCAGACCACAGCCTTTGGTGAACCCCACCATGGATCTGGGCAGTGTGCCTCACGGCGTGTCATTGCCGGATTCCGTGTGCATGGCGCTGTCAGAGCCACTGCGCCCCTACAATCCCTGGCGTGTGCCGCGGGAAGAGTGGGTCCACCACATCGAAGTCGAGAACCACGAGTTCTGGTTTGGCGTCAAAGCCGCTGGTCGAGATCGTTCCACATGGCAGGTGCCCCGCCTGGTGTCACCCGAGCGGGAAGCT
The DNA here is from genome assembly GCA_024742875.1 of Planctomycetaceae bacterium. Lineage (GTDB taxonomy): Bacteria > Planctomycetota > Planctomycetia > Planctomycetales > Planctomycetaceae > Fuerstiella. The sequence continues at coordinate 180,074 of JANSXP010000007.1, forward strand.
CAGAGCGGACGCCAACATTCAGGCACAAAGATGCGAGCCAGTCGCCGGTTGCTGGCCAGCGGAGGTGTTCGATGACAACCGGCACCATTCGCGTGGAACGCTTTATCAATGCTGCCTGGAAGTCAGTGGACGGTGCTTCGCTGGCTGCGTTTCGCGTCGTGTTTGGCCTCGGTGTGGCCGTCTATGCGATCAAGTCGCTGCTGCGTGGTGAAGTGCGGATGATCTTTGTCGAGCCGCAGTACCACTTCTCCTATTGGGGGTTTGAGTGGGTGAAGCCATGGCCTGGCAACGGCATGTATCTGCATTTTGCGGCGCTGGCTCTGAGTGGTCTGCTGGTGGCGGCCGGCATTGCTTATCGCGTCACCAGCGTTGTGATGGCGCTGTTGTTTTCCTTCATTTTTTTGAGCGATCGCACGGCCTATCTGAACCACTACTATCTGATGGTCCTGCTGTGCTGGATGATGACCGTGATTCCGGCAGACCGCGTGTTGGCGGTGGATCAGTTGGGCGGTCGTGTCGGCAATCAGTGGGCGGGAACGCAGGATCGGCACAGCACCGAAAGCGTTCCCGCGTGGGCCCTGTGGCTGGTTCGCTTTCATATAGCCCTGCCCTATTTTTTTGGCGGGGTGGCCAAGCTGAGCGCCGACTGGCTGCAGGGACAGCCAATGCGGATGACACTCATGCAGCAGCCCGCCGTGGCGGACCTGGCGGAGATCGTGGGTGCGGACTTTGTTGTCTACCTGTTCTCGATCGGAGGCATGCTGTTTGACCTGTCCGTGGTGCCCCTGCTGCTGTGGCGGCCAACTCGCAAACTGGCTTTCTGTCTGGTGCTGGGATTTCATTTGACCAATGCGTTTGTGTTTCCCATCGGCGTTTTTCCCTGGCTGATGATCGGCGCCACAACCATATTTTTTGAGCCGGACTGGCCGCGGCGTCTGCTGCGGACTGAGCCGATCGGTGCCGCCGCGAAGCCCGTTCGTGTTTCCCGTCGTCAGCGTACCGTGCTTATGGTCGTCTGTGGCTATGTGGTTTTTCATTGTGTGTTGCCGCTGCGTCACCTGGCCACGGCCAGTGATCCCAACTGGACGGAACGCGGTCACTTTTTCGCCTGGCACATGATGCTGCGAGGCAAACGCTGCGGACTGCGGATGTATTTGACCAGCCCCGAAACCGGGCAGACGCAGCCCGTCAATCTGCGGCGGTATGTGACTGAATATCAGTTTCCCAAAGTTGGTCGCGATCCGGAGCACATGCGGCAGCTGGCTCACATGATCGCCGACACGATCGAGAAAAAAACGGGCCTGCGCATGCAGGTCCGGGCGTTCGCGCTGGTTTCACTGAATGGGCGTCGCGCTGAACTGCTGGTGGATCCGACGGTGGATCTGGCACAGCGGCCAGCCACGTGGACGAGGCCCGCATGGATCAACGAGTTGACAGAACCTGTGCGGCGAGAGCACTGGGACGTGCCACTGCTGGAATGGGAACAGGCGCTCGGACTGGATGCCGAAGCCATCATTCGTCAGTGGAACCAGTCCGGACCCGCCCAGGTGAAGTCAGTGGGATCAGTCGCCGGGCAACCCGGTGGCCGGACTTTGTAACAGGGCGCCACAGGCGCACACTCTTTCAAGGCTTTCATCGTGGACAGTTGCTGGTACTACTATCTGTTTGGGGAACAGTTCGGTCCGGTGACGCGGCAGCAGCTGATCGAGCTTGCCGATGACGGCACCCTGTCGGCAACGGACAGGGTGCGGCACGCCAGTGGCGAGGTCTTGCAGGAGGTCCAGTCGGTGCTTGGCATCGACCGCCGTGAACGGACACCCGCACGAAGCACGGCTCCAGTGGCCTCACCACTGACCATGATGGCGGATTCGTCCGGCACAGTGGGTCAGAACGACCTGGGGCCCAGTATCGATGATTTTGTCATCGAAAAAACGTCCGACGACTCCCGCATCAGCCCCGCACTTTCACCGCCTTCGCAGTCTCCACTGCGGTCGTCCACACCGATGCAAAGAGAGCCGGCCACCGAAGAAGCGTTCTATCTGCGGTCCAGTGAGACGACCATTGGCCCGCTGACTCTGGACGCGCTGTGCCGCATGGCGGATGCCGGCAAGGTGGCGTCCGCAGATTACATTCGTCGCGCGAGTGAATCCGGCTGGCATCCGGCCAGTGAGGTGCCGGAAGTGATGGCGGCTGTCCTCATGCAGGAGGCAAGCCGGCCGACAAAACGCAATCGCTCCCGTGATTCGGACGTACGTCGCCGCAGCAACAGCGGGCCGGGAGGCTCAGGCGTTCGTCCTCGGAAAGGTGGAAACGGGAAAAAGAAGCCACGCACGCGCGATGAAAAACTGCAGGGCATCTTTGACGAGGTCTTTCAACAGGAGAAAGCGTCATCCGAAAAACGCGTCGCACCGTCGCCGTCAGTCGCATCCCGTGCGGCGACTGAAGCGTCCACCGCCCCTGATCCCTCAACCATTTCGCAGACGCCATCGCCGGCTGACCTGACGGCAAACGCAGACATGGCCAGCGACTCTGCCACGATGGCGGCGATGTCAGAGGCCGCGCTCGGCGGGTCGCCCGGGTTGAATTCACCCGGTATGGGAGGCCAGAGCATCGGGGCGGAAATGCCGTCCGCAGCCAGCAGTGGCCTCTACCGCGGTGGGGCTGCCGGCGCGATGGGCACGCAGCCGCCCGTGAAGCCATGGACTCCGCCGAAGAAAAAGAAATCGGGCGGCGGTATGGACCCCGATCTTTTGAGAAAGCTGGGCATCGGTGCAGGTGTCGTGGTCGCGCTGCTGCTGATCCCCGTGATCTGGTCGATACTGCCCGGATCTCGCTCCGCGCCAGACAGCGGCACTGTCAAACCCGCCCTGATGGCCATGGTGGGGCGCTACGAGGCGGCCGCCGCGTCACCGGATTCATGGAAGGCGTTTCAGGAGCAAGTGCGGCCGCAGGCGGGGGCCTGGGTGAAGCAGTATCGCGCGGTCGGCCAGCGTACACCGGAACAGCTCAAGCTGCAGGAAGCCGCCACACAACTGGTTCAACTGGTGAACTCCAAACACGACGACAAACAGAAACACGAGCAGTTTCTGGAAAAGATCAACGAGCAGCTCGGTGGTGTGGCGGGCTAGCCATCTGCTCTTTGACCTGACGGGCACCAGGTGTGTGCAGTGGTCCCTCGGCCGCAAGTCACCCCCTCCGCCCTGCGATCTTCATCTGTCGCCATCGCGGCGATACGGCGGCCGGCTCGCTGACTGGCGTGCAGCCCGTCTGCAACTGCCGGACGCCCACTTCGGTTTCCATTCTCTATTCTCCAACTCGTCCGAGGAATCTGTCATGCGTCCGTTTTTCTTATGTCTTGTGGCCGCCGTGCTGGCCTGCCCGGTGACCGCTCACGATGACTCTGAGAATCACGATCACCCTCCCCTGGCCGATGAGGTCGACGTGTACCGTCCGTCTCTGCGACCGGATCGCATCGTGCTCTCATGGCAGCGTGACCCGGCCACCACGCAGTCGGTGACCTGGCGGACGTCCGTGGCCGTCACCCGTCCGCTGGCGGAGATTGCCATCGCCGGATCAGGGCCCGAATTCGTGTCTGCGGCGAAGCAGCTGGAAGGCACGGCCGAGCCGCTGCTGACCAACCTCGGTCCTGCGCATTTTCATACGGTCGAATTTACCGATCTCACTCCGTCCACAAAGTATGCGTACCGTGTGGGTGATGGTGTCAACTGGAGTGAATGGTTTCACTTCACCGCGGCCAGTGACAAAAGTGAGCCGTTTTCCTTTGTCTATTTTGGGGACGCCCAGAACGATGTGCGGTCGATGTGGTCCCGCGTGATTCGTGAAGCCTACGGTGACGCGCCCGACCTGAGTTTCTTTCTGCACGCTGGCGATCTGATCAATCGAGCCGAATCTGATGGAGAGTGGGGGCAGTGGTTTGCTGCCGGCAAATGGCTCAACGCCATGGTGCCCAGCGTCGCCGTGCCGGGCAATCATGAGCAGGCCCGGACGCTCGACGGCCGTAAGCTGTCGCATCACTGGCGGCCGCAGTTTGCCTTTCCCACCAACGGCCCGGAAGGTCTGGAGGAATCGTGTTACACGCTCGTGTATCAGGGCGTGCGTTTCATCGGCATGAACTCCAATGAGCGGCAGGACGAGCAGGCGGTGTGGCTGGAGCAGGTGCTGTCAGAAAACCAGTGCCCGTGGGTGATCTGTACGTTCCACCACCCCATTTTCTCCACCGGCCGCGATCGTGACAACGCTGAACTGCGGTCGCTGTGGAAGCCCATTATCGACAAATATCATGTGGACCTTGTGCTGCAGGGGCACGACCACACCTACGGCCGCACGGGCCTGGAGACGCCGCTGGCTGGCGATGTGGCGGCCAACGAGCCCACTGGCGTGAATAAGCGCGACCAGTCCACCGGCACCGTCTATGTGGTGTCCGTCAGTGGTCCCAAAATGTACACGCTGCAGCGCTACGAGTTTATGAAGCGTCAGGCGGAAAACACGCAGCTGTATCAGATCATTCATGTGGACGGTGACGAACTGCGGTACGAGGCACGCACGGCCATCGGCGAGTTGTACGATGCGTTCACACTCAAAAAGCGGGAAGGACAGATCAATCAGCTGATTGAACAGATTCCCCCAACCCCGGAACGCGTGAAAACGGCCAAGACGGCGGCCAGTGAGGCCAACCGCTTCATCAAAAAGCTGATGGCCGAAAATGACGTCAACAAAGACGCTCGTCTGACGCGGGAAGAAGTTCCTCCGCAGTACCGCGATCAGTTTGGCACCGTGGATGCCAACAAAGACGGCAGCGTCACACTCGCAGAGCTGCGACAGGCCCTGGGGAGTCGCTGAAATGCGGCCGGCTGCCGGAATCGGGCATGATGTGATTTGGTCAGACTTAGTGAATCAGCTGAAACTCACTGCTGTTCAGATAGGCCCACATCATGTCTTCCACGGCCACTGGCAGGGCATTGCCGCCGCCCGGCTGGCTGGAAAGCTGACGAACGCGGCTCTTGAAGGCCGCCGCTTCTCGCTCGGTGGACTCGCGTGTCAGCATGGCCAGTGCCACCCGATCGAGCGTTTTGCTGACGGCCGGGCGACGTGACGTGCCAAGAATTGACTGAGTCGCCTGCCGTATGGCGGCCGTCACCTCGTCACCGTTCATCATCACCAGTGCCTGCGCGATAGTGCCGTCAAACTCCATCGACTCGTCATTCTCATCGGTATCAAACGAGCGGGTGAACTGGCTGATCCATTCGCGTCGGTGCTGAGAGTATTCTGACGCATCGGGAATCGGCTGTCCGGCGGCGGAGCGGATGGCCACGCGAATGCTCTCATACACCTGCTCGGGAGACATGCGGCGGACATACACACGACTGAACAGCGGAATCTCACCGCGATCTGGCTGGTCGATGTCATTGGCAATCGTCAGGTCGCTGCTGAGCCGCCAGGCGCGACTGGCGCCAATCCAGACCATCAGGCGCTTGACGTCATAGTCAGACTTCACAAACGCTTCGGTCAGCATGTCGAGAAGTTCCGGGTGACTGACGGTCGCATGAGCTCCCATGTCATCGACCTGCGGCGTGAAGCCGTAGCCGAAAAAGTGGGCCCACATGCGGTTGACCATCGATCGGGCCACACGATGTGACGAGTCCTTTGCCAGCAGACGCGCGAGTGTCTGACGACGGTTCTCGCCACTGTCGCGTTCAATTTTCGTGCCGTCGTACTCCGGCAGAACGGCCTTTTGCAGCCCGCTGCGGGTGGAGAAGTACGTCATGCGGTCCTTGTCATGGGGTTTGTCCTGCAGCGTCCACGCCAGTCTGCGAACGCCCGTGTTGCCGGCGGCCGCCAGGGGCACCGACTTCTGCTGGGCATCTTTGAAGAACGCGTTTAATGCCCAGTACTCTTCCTGCAGATAGCCTTTGGTAAACGGATGATCGTGGCACTGCACGCAGCTGATCTGCTCGCCCAGAAACAGGCGGGCCGTCACGGCGGTGGCCGGCGTGGCTTCGTTGTTCAAATGTGCCAGCAGAAAATTGGTGGCCCCGTTTTCGTCGTTGCGACCGGAGGCGGAAATCAGCTCATCGACGGTCTGCATCCATGGCCTGTTTTCCTCGAACATGTCCACGAGGTACTCGTACAGCTTCTCGCGATTCACGCCCCGTTTTTCGGTTCGCCCAATCAGCAGGTTGGTCCAGACCACGGCCAGATAAGAGGACCGCTCTGAGTCGTCTGACATTTTCGCAATCAGCGCGTCATATTTCCGAGGACCGCCGTCGGTCAGAAAACTCTCGGACTCCTGCAGCGTGGGGATGCGGCCGGTGAATGTCAGATACACGCGGCGCAGCCACTCATAGTCCGACGCGGTGGGTGACGGCTGGATTCCCTGGTCATCCCATGCGGTCGCCAGAAAATCATCCAGACGACCGGTGACATCCTCATTGGTGAACTTCGCTGGCAGGTACTCCACCGGCTGTGGCCCGTTTTCCGCGACCACAGTTGGGCCCGGCTGGCGCTCCGTGGGCAGCTGATTTCGCATTTCCAAAGGAGCGACGGGAGCGAGTGTGTCTTCAGACTCACCATCGCTCTCCGTGTCGGGGTCACTGGCTGTTCCCGGGGACAGCACAAAATTGGCCGCGCCGCCCGGCTGCTGCAGCTGCGAGACAACGACTGCGCACAACACAATCGCAGCCGCAGCCGCCAGCGTGGCCGTCAGTCGGCGTGCGGATGGCCTGTTTGCCGATGGGGCCGAAGATCGGGCCACAGAAGCGGCCGGTTCCACGAGGTCGGTGCTGCGGGAAACAGACAGGCCGGCATCCCAGTGCAGCTGAGCGTGGATCACGCTGTAGTCAACGTAATCATCAACCAGCTGCGGGTTTGATCGCAGCAGTTCATTCAGGCGGCCGTTCTGATCGACGGTCAGTCGATCTTCCACCTGCAGGTTCAGCAGCTGAAACAGTTCTTCACGGGGATTCATGGTTATCGTCCCTCTTCCGGAAGCTGCAAACGCACACACTCCATCAGAGCGCGGCGAATGCGGCCCAGTGACTGGTACACGGAGTTGGCGGGGCGTCCCAGCATTTCCGCCACTTTGTCTCCGTTGACTCCCGGTGAGTATCGCATTTTGATCAGTTCTTTATCGCGCGGCTTCAGCTTCTCAACACACTGCGCCAGTGCTTCCTGGCGGGCCAGAGTCTGTTCGCTCACCGCCTCAGTTCGGTCGGCCACAATTTCCAGAATGTCGTCTTCCAGAAAGACCAGTTTACGACCGCGATTGCGACGAAAGCGGAAGACTTCCAGGCGGGCGATGGCCCGTCCCCAGGCCAGAAAATTGGTGCCTTCTTCAAACTGCTGAAACTTGGACCAGATGACCAGGTTGGTTTCCTGCAGCACTTCGTCCGCGTCAGCCGGATTGCCCACCAGTGGCAGCAGATACAGGAACAGCGGACGCTGCGCCTGCGTGAAGGACCGAATGAATTCTTCACTCGGTCGCACCACCTGCTCTTCACCGGAAGGTTTCGTCATCAACCGTCATTCCTGCGAGACAAAAACAGGCTCCAGCCGTAATGGCTGGAGCCTGAGCCCATTCACAACAGAATCAATCCGCCGCCATGCCGGGCGAAACGCGGGTTTAGCCGATCAGTTCTTTGATCGGCGTGCCGCCGTTGGCCAGCTTCATCGGACGGCCACGCTTGGACGTGTGAACCGTATTCAGAGGAATGCCCATCGCGTAAGCCACGGTGGCCCAGATGTCGCCTGGCTGATACGCCTTGCTGTTGTCAGCCACACGGTTGCCGTCCGCATTGGTGGCACCGATGGCCTGACCATTTTTCAGGCCACCACCACCGATCATGGTCGACCAGCTGGCCGCCCAGTGGTCGCGGCCCACGTTTTGGTTGATGCGAGGTGTGCGACCGAACTCACCCATCCAGACAATGGTGACGTCGTCCAGCATGCCACGCTGCTTCAGGTCGGTGACCAGAGCCGAGATGCCACGGTCCAGAACCGGCAGACGCTGGTTCTTCAGCGTGTTGAACACGTCGTTGTGCAGGTCCCAGCCACCCAGGTTGACTTCCACAAACGGAACGCCCACCTGCACCAGTCGGCGAGCCATCAGCAGGCTCTGACCGAAGCCATTGCCGCGACCCATCATGCCACCCGCCTGGCCGTTAGCCGGCATGGGGTTGTACATGGCTTTGGTGGCCGCTGTTTCCGCTTCCAGACCCAGGGCCGGTTCGGCCTTGTCCACGTCAAAGGCGGCCATCTGATGAGATGTCATCAGGTTCACCGCGTTGGTGTAAACGTCGCGATGAGCGGATGGCAGTTCGCCACGCTTGGACTTGATGAAGTTGCTTTCCACCGCGTCCAGCATCTTCAGTCGGCCGGGCAGGCGGTCCCTGGTTTCCTTGTCGGGAGCGTTGCGGATCTGCCCGTCATTGCCCACGACAAACGGAGCGTGTGCCATGCCGAGAAAGCCCGCCTGTCCGGAACCACCGCCCACAGACACGAAGGAAGGAATCTGCAGAGCCGATCGTTCGCGGCCCACTTCATAGCTGACGACAGAACCAAACGTGGGGTGCACGACCGTTGGGTTCGGCACATAGCCGGTGTGCATGTAGTAACGTCCGCGGCCATGGTCCGCTTCCCGTGTGCTCATGGATCGCACGACGTTCAGGTTGTCAAACACCTTGGCAGTTTCCGGCATGTGCTCACTGATCTGCACGCCGGGGGCTGCTGTGTCGATGGGCTTGAATTCGCCGCCGTTCTTGGAGCCGGGCTTCAGGTCCCAGATGTCGATCGTCGGAGGACCACCGCCCATCCACATGAGGATGCACGCTTTTTTGTTGTTGGCGACCGTGCTGGCATTGGCCTGCACGTGTGACAGAAAGTTCATGGCCGGAATGGTGGCGGCGGCCGTGGCCATGTGCTGCATGAAATGTCGTCGCTTCATGCCGTAGTTGTTCCAGATTGCCATGTTCAGTACTCCAGAAAAGGATAGTCCAGCAGATGCTGACGTGATGGTTTCGAAAAGGGTCCGTAGAGAAGGCCTGCCGCCAGGCGGCGGCAGTACGTCCTGATGTTTCGTTGATTTAGTGGTTGAAGATGAACTCGTTGGAGTTCAACAGTGCCCAGAACAGGTCCTGATAGGCCTGCGCTTTGTTGGCCGCTCCGTACGATCTCACCATGCGCTGAGCCAGATTGGCTTCGCTGCGGGTGGGTCGACGTCCCAGTGCTGCCAGATACAGTTCCTGCATCTTGGTGGCTTCGCTGCCTGGCTTGCTGAAAGTCTCAAACAGGAAACTGCCGCGTTCAATGCTGACCGCTTTGTCGATCAGTTCGCTGTTCATCATCATCAGAGCCTGAGGAATCGTGCCATTGAATGTGGTGGCTTCGTCGTTTTCGTCGGTGTCAAAGGCCACAACAAACTGCTGCATCCAGCGACGACGCTGCTGCTCCTGCGCTTCCCAGCCGCCTCGGCCCGATTTGTGAGCATTGGATGCCACAATCAGTGAGTCGTACAACTGCTCCGCCTGCATGGATTTGACATACATGTGGCTGAACAGCGGCACCTCACCGGCTCCCGGATCATCCACCTCGTTGTCTTCGCCATACTGACTGGTCAGCGAGTAAGCATCAGTGCTGGTGATCCATTGGATCAGTTTCTTGACGTCATACTGGCTGTCGACGAATTCTTCCGCCAGACGATCGAGCACTTCCGGATGCGACGGGCTGTTGTGTGGCCCCATGTCGTCCACGGGACGGGTGAAACCGTAACCGAAGAAGTGGCCCCACATACGATTGACGAACGCTTTGGCGATCAGCGGTGTTTCGCCGTTGTCGGCGGCCACCAGCAGTTTTCCGAACTCTTTACGTCGGTCGAAGGCGTCCGGTGCCACCTCTTTGCCCATGTACTTGGGGAAGGCCACCTGCATCAGCCCACTGCGTTTTTCAAAGTAAACCGGGCCGTTGAAATCGCGGGTGACCACTTCCGAATAGTCGTCCACCTGACGGCCCGTGTTGGGGTCCGTCTTGCGGTGATCCACTTTGCGGACCTGACGAAAGAAGCTGTTGAACTCCCAGAACTGCGCCTGCTGCCAGTTGTTGAACGGGTGGTTGTGACACTGCGTGCACTGCACCTGCATGCCCAGAAACAGCTTGGTGGTTTTGGCGGTCAGCTGGACGGCATCGTCCGGCATCTGCAGTTGTGCCAGTGTGTAGTTGACCGCGCCGTTTTCTTCGAAGTGACCTTCGGCCGTGACAATGTCCACGACCACTTCATCCCAGGGGCGATTCTTGGCGAACGCTTCACGGAAGAACTTCTCCATGCCGCGTCGGCTCACGCGACGTGGCGTGCCGCGGCCGATGCAGTTGTTGGTCCAGATGGTGGTCTGATTGCGAATGTAATCCGGGCTTTCCAGCAGCTTGTCGACGAGCACACTTCGCTTTCGCGGGCTTTCGTCTTCCAGATACTCTTTGGCTTCTTCCAGTGTGGGAATGCGTCCGACCACGTCCAAATAGACGCGTCGCACCCATTCTTCATCGCTGGCCGGTTCCGAAGGCGTGATTTCGTTGTCTTCGTAGCCGACTTTGATGAAGTGGTTGACCGCTTCCACAACAGACATCTGCGACGGATCCGGTTCCGCAGCTTCGTCCGCACGCAGACCGGAGGTTCCCGGTCCTGCCAGTACGGCAAGACTGGCACCCAGGGCCACGGCGAGAGTCCATTTCGGAACAAATTTCATCTGGTATTCTCCTGTGTCAGTCGTGGAGAGGAAAACCGCGGTTGCGACCGCTCTTTCCTGCCTGACCGTTTTTCCGTTCTTCCCGTTTCCCATTCCGGAACGGGGAGCGGCCCGGCAGGCAGAGCTGAGACCTCTGAAGCGAAAACGCGGTGTCAGCCTCTGGAAAGTTACACCATCGCCACGGGGTTGTGTTCGTCCTATTTTCACAAGTAATGATTCAAACACCAGAAATCAGAGGGGTTTGGGACGTTCTCGACACACTTTCTCTGATCGGAACCGTTTCTGTGGCGTGGCGACCACATTTCGATGCGAAAAAACCGCGTGTTTCGCTGCGGCAACCTGCCACTGCGTTTGTCACAAATCGTAATTAATATGTACAGGTGAACACTATATGGAGATCACGTTTTTGGGGGCGGCCGGCGAAGTCACAGGCAGCCAGCATCTGATCGAAACGGACTCTCGCCGCATCCTGCTGGACTGCGGGCTGTTTCAGGGAGCGGACGAAGAAACACGCCCGAAGAATGAGCGTTTCCATTGCACGCCTCGGAAACTGGATGCCGTGATTCTGTCTCACGCGCATATCGATCATTCGGGCAACCTGCCGGGGCTGATCAAGGCAGGGTTTGACGGTCCCATCTTCTGCACACGGGCCACTGCGGACATTGCCACCATGATGCTGCGTGACAGCGCCAAAATTCAGCGGGAAGATGCGCGGTACCTGGCGAAGAAAGCCAAAGCGGGCGACCCGATCCCCGAACCTCTGTATGACGAGTCCCATGCGCGGACGGTTGCCAGTCGCTTCGAATACGTGCCGGTGGGCGAGTGGGAAACACTGGGCGACGATGTGAAGCTCCGGTTTCATCCGGCCGGACACATTCTGGGTTCCGCCATTTGCGAACTCGAACTGCTGGACGAAGGCGAATGGAAGCGCGTCGTGTTCACCGGTGACCTTGGTCGTCGTGGCAAGCCACTGCTCAACGATCCGGTGCCCGTGGAACGCTGCGATGTGGTCATCACAGAATCGACGTATGGCAATCGCGTCCATCCGCCGGCCGGCGACGTGAAAGCCGCACTGCAGCGCGTCATCTGTGAGGCGTCCGAAAAAGGCGGCCGCGTGGTCATCCCGGCATTCAGCCTGGGGCGCACGCAGTTGCTGGTCTACCTGATGAACGAGCTGCGCAATGAAAACGCCATGTGTCGCGTGCCCGTGTTTGTGGACAGTCCGCTGGCCGTGCGACTGACGGAGGTGTACCGCGATCATCAGGGCGATCTGGATGAAGACGTGCGAAAGACACTGGAGTACGACGATGATGTGTTCGACTTTGACGGTTTGACGTACGTGCAGTCACGTGACGAAAGCATCGCACTGAATCATCGCGAGGGGCCGTTTGTCGTGATCTCTGCCAGCGGCATGTGCGAGAACGGACGCGTGGTTCATCATCTGAAGAACGCTATCGGTCATCCGGAAAACACGATTCTGATTATTGGCTATCAGGCTCGGGGCACGCTGGGGCGGCAACTGGTGGAACGTCGCGAGCACGTCTACATCCACGGCCGCCGCCGAGAGCTGAACGCCAAAGTGGAGACCATCAACGGCCTGTCGGCACATGCTGACGCGGAAGACTTGAAATGGTGGTTCTCTGAACTGCAGAAAAGCGGCGGCTGCGGCCACGCATTTATTGTTCACGGCGAAGAAGGGGGCGCCAGCGGGCTGTCAAAAATCATCGAGGATTGCTGCGACAATCCGCCCGTGATTCCGCAGTTCGGTGATCAGTTTGTGATCTGAACGGCCCGGACGGCCGTGCCCTGTCTGAAGGGCGGTCCACCGTTTGCCGGATGCCCCCCAAAACGGTTGAACCGTGTGGCGGGCCACGTCAGGTGGTCTGGTTTGTCACAGAGTTGTCAGAATCCCGGAAATCAACAAACAGAACCGGGGCAAATGAGTAAGAACACGGGCCACGGTGTCTCCGCGCTGATTCGAAAAAATCACAGCGGAAACTACAGTGGAGTGCTCAGATTGCCATAACCGGGGCCGATTGCCGTGATTCGTGTGTCTCAACTTATGAAATCCTTTCCGGGCAGCGACGGACAGGCGGTGACGGCCGTCAACGACGTGTCTTTTGAGGTGGCCTCCTCGGAGGTTTTTGCCCTGCTGGGGCCCAATGGGGCTGGCAAGACCACCACGCTGCGAATGATGCTGGGGCTGATGCAGCCGACCTCCGGGGATGCCTTTATTGATGGGCGTTCCGTGGCGTCCGACCCCGAAGCCATCAAGAAGCTGGTCGGCTTTGTGTCCACAAGTGTGGGCGTCTATCAGTGGCTGTCTCCCCGTGAGATGCTGTCGTTTGTGGCCGACCTTTACGATGTGCCGCCAGCCGAGGCCACAGAGCGGATTGAACGGCTGGCCGATCTGCTCGGATTTCGTGACTACATCGACCGCCGCTGTGGCGTGCTGAGCACCGGCCAGAAGCAGCGGGTGAACTTAGCCCGCGCCCTGATGCACGATCCGCCCGTGATGCTGCTGGATGAACCCACGCAGGGACTGGACATCGTCGGCAGCCAGGTTGTGTTTGATTATATCCAGCACCTGCGGACCGAAGGACGAGCCGTCATTATCTGCACACACCGACTGGATGAAGCCGAGCGATTTGCTGATCGCTTTGGCCTGCTGCATGAGGGCTCGCTGAAGCTGTGCGGCAGTCTGCCGCAACTGCAGCAGCAGACCGGGCAGTCATCGCTGACGGATATGTTCCTCAGGCTGCTGCAGCACGAGGTGCTGGCATGACTTCTTCCCCCGACAGCCCGAAGCCATCGACTGGTCGCACGCTGCGTCTGGCCCGCAAAGAGCTGCGGGAGATTCTGCGGGATCGCCGCACCGTACTGACACTCGTTCTGATGCCACTGCTCGTGTATCCCCTGTTGGGGATCATCATGCGTAACGGCGTGCTGAGTAATCTGTCGCTGTTGTCTTCGGTCAAAGTGGTGGTGTGTGTGGAGAACGAAGGTCAGATGGCCCTTTTTTCTGCCGCCATGCTGGAAGGCAAACGGCTGCTGGAAGAAGCCGATGGCACCGCTGCCGCAGCGAAGCAGGCAGCGACGAGTGAACCCGGCGAGACGTCGGAATCCGCTGGTGAGCCCACCGTGACTCCCGGTCTGCCCGTAGTCAGCCAGGAGGTCGAGTTTGAGATTTACGCACTGGACGCTCAGGAGCAGCCGTCGACGCTGCAGGCCGAAGTGGAAAACGGAGGCGCTGATCTGGCCGTCGTCATACGCACGGACGAAGTTCCCGATTTGCCGGAAGGCATGTTTGCCCGTCAGTTTGTCGACTGGACCGTGCTGCAGCGGGATGGATCGTCAGTCAGCGCACGGGGCTATAAGGAAATTGGGCGTCGCCTGGATGCCTTCAACGAAAAATACCGCGAACTACTGATGGACACAGCCGGCCTGCCAAAGCAGCTGCCCTTCGATCTGGCCACAGAGACCGTCTCTGCCGAAGGCGATGGCGTTTCTCCGCTGGTCACCTTCATCCCGCTGGTACTGGTCCTCATGACGATGACCGGTGCCGTGTATCCGGCCATCGATCTGACGGCCGGCGAACGCGAACGCGGTACCATGGAAATTCTGGTGTCGGCACCCGTCTCACGGATGACGCTGCTGGCCGGCAAGTTTGTGGCCGTGCTGACCGTGGCCGTGCTGACAGCATCCATGAACCTGCTGTCGATGTTCGCCACTCTGTTTGCCCTGGGGCTCGAAGGCAGCGTGCTGGGCAACCTCAGCGTCACGATGATCGTCCAGGTGGTGGTGCTGATGGTCGTGTTCGCCGCCTTCTTTTCTGCCGTGCTGTTGAGCATCACCAGCATCGCCCGCAGCTTTAAGGAAGCTCAGGCCTATCTGATTCCACTGATGCTGATTTCTCTGACGCCCGGCGTCTTCAGCCTGATGCCCAATCTGAAAATCAACAGCTTGCTGGCTGTGACCCCACTGGTCAATACTGTGCTGATGGGCCGCGACCTGCTGCAGGGCAATGTCGATCTGCTGATGTTTGCCGTGGTGCTTGTCTCCACGGCTCTGTACGGCATGATGGCTCTGTCTTTGGCGGCGCGCATTTTCGGATCGGATGCTGTGCTGTACAGCAGTGGCGGCTCGTGGAACGATCTGCTGCGTCGGCCCGAACAATCGTCGGCCGTGGCTCCGCTGCCGGTGGCCCTGTTCAGTCTGGCGATTGTGTTTTCGCTGTTTATCGTGGCCCAGGGAATTCCGTCACGGCTGGGTCTGAATACAACCGGGCAGTTTGTCGCTTCCGGCGGGCTGTCCATTCTGCTGTTCGTGGCGACCCCGCTGGCTGTGGCCGTCATTTCCCGCGTGCGCATGTCCTCGGGCTTTGCGCTGCGTTCGCCGCAGCCGCTGATGTGGGTGGCCGCTGTGCTGCTGGGATTTTCGTTGTGGCCGTTTGTCTATGAACTGGAAGTGAGTCTGATTTCCCAAAGCCGACTGGAAGAACTGAAGTCACTGTACGATCAGATTGCCGTCAAACTGGATGAGGCGCCGTTCTGGTCCAAACTGTTTGCCCTGGCCATCGCACCGGCCGTGTGTGAAGAGTTCTTCTTTCGTGGATTTCTGCAGAATGCCGTTCGCCAGCGAACCACGGCCGTTGTTGCCGTGGTGACCACCGGCGTGCTGTTTGGGCTGTTCCATGTGATCGTTCGTGATGCCCTGATGTACGAGCGGCTGCTGCCCAGCGCCTTGATGGGCATGGTGCTGGGCATCGTGTTCGAGCGGACGGGCAGCGTGCTGCCCGGTATGCTGATGCATCTGTGTCACAATGGTTTTCTGGTGACGGTCGCCCATTATGAAGACACGTTTGCCGCCTGGGGAATTGGGATTTCTGAAAACCAGCATTTGCCGCTGACCGCCCTGGCTGGGGCGGCCGTGCCGATCCTGATCGCGGGGTGGCTGTTGAAAGCCGCTCGGCCGGAGCAGGAAAACCGTCTCTTGTCAGAAGCACAGCCGGAGACCGCCGCATGAAATTCCTGATCACGTGGTTGATCGTTCTGTCAGTTCACGCAGGCGTCGATACTTCCCTCCTGGCCGATGACTGGCTGTCCTGGCGTGGGCCTCTGAGCACTGGCGAAGCGCCCGATGCGACGCCCCCGAAGCAGTGGAGTGAAGATGAGAATGTGGCCTGGAAGACGCGGCTGCCAGGTCTGGGCCACTCGTCACCTGTGGTCGTCGGTGATCGCGTGTTTGTCACCACGGCCATCGCGTTCGGCCCCAAACTGCCTCCTGTTCCCGTGGTGGCCGAAGGGGCGCACGACAATCTGGATGTGACCCAGCGGCACCGTTTTGTGGTGCTGGCCCTGGATCGTTCCACTGGAAAAATCCTGTGGCAGACCACGGTGCACGAAGCGCTGCCGCACGAAGGTGGGCATAACACGGCCAGCCTGGCGTCGGCCTCACCCGTCAGTGACGGGCAGCGGCTGTATGCGTACTTCGGATCGTTCGGTCTGTTCGCTCTGGATTTTGACGGAAACATCCTGTGGGAACGGCAGCCGGGTAAACTGCAGACCAAACATGCGCACGGAGAGGGCGCCTCCCCCGCACTGGCGGATGGCGTGCTGGTGGTGAATGTGGACCACGAAGAGCAGTCCTTCGTGGAGGCCTTTGATGTTGAGACGGGCAAGACACTCTGGAAGGCGTTTCGCAACGAAGTGACGTCCTGGGCGTCGCCGCTGGTGACGAAGGTGGACGGCCGCTGGCAGGTGATTGCCGCCGGCACCGATCGCATCCGCGCTTATGACCTGAAGACGGGCAAAGTGCTGTGGCTGTGTGGCGGACTGTCGGCCAATGTGGTGGCCACTCCTGTGGCACACGACGGCATTCTGATTGCTGCGAGCAGCTACGACACTCGCGCCATGGTGGCCGTGGATCTCAAGAATGCCAGCGGTGACATCACGGGCAGCAAACACGTGCTGTGGGCCACAACGCAGCGGACACCCTATGTGCCGTCGATGCTGCTGGTGGACGGACATGTGTATTTTTTGCGGCACTACCAGAACATTCTGTCACGACGTGACATCAAAACGGGCGCGGAACTGGCTGGCCCGTTCCGACTGCCCGGCGTGCGTAATGTTTATGCTTCGCTGGTCGCAGCCGACGGCTGCATCTACGTGGCAGATCTGGATGGACGCACGCTGGTGATGACGCACGGCAAAAATCCCACGCTGGTGGCGATGAATGTTCTCGATGATCGCTTTGCCGCCACGCCCGCTCCCGCCGGATCACAGTTGTTTCTGCGCGGGCACGAGTATCTGTACTGCATTGAAGAGAGGGAATAGCCAGACGCCGGTGACTGTCATGACGGGCTGCCGCAGGAAAACAGATCCTGCCATTGGCATGGTGGAGCGTTTTTGGCACGGCGGCCCGTTGATCGCGAAAGCGGAAAAATGCGGCCGTTGTGCGAACATTCAAGAGAAATGGCCACCTCCGTACACGAGGTTTGCCCCGTGAATTCCGCACTCAGAAGGCACCGGGCCGAAAGTTGGTGGGGATGTTTGAGCCAGCCGCCACATTCATCCGATATTCCTTTGGAATTACTTGGCTTGTTTTTCCGCCCGGGTACACTGTCACCAGGCGACCCGACGGAGTTTTCCGTCACCCCTCCCTGCCCTCCCTGCCCTCCCACCTTGACGACCTCTGCCGACTGCCCGAGCCCGCTCGACCAGACGGCCACACCTTCCCACCAAACATTCACCCCTCCTCGCACGAATTTTGCGACTGATCTGAGTCAAAATCGGATGAGATCGCAGCTCCTGTGAGCCACCCTCAGACTCCGCACTCAGACGGCAACCTCAGAAACGCGGCGTTTGTCACTCACCGATTTTCTCATCCCATGTTCCCAACTCGTATTGCCATCTTTGCCGCGCTGCTGTGTGCGCCCGCTGTGGTCTGTGTGGCGCAGGCTGACCCGCCACCGGAGGTCCGCGCCTTTCTCACAGCCAGCTGCATGGACTGTCATACGGGCGACAGTGCCGCAGCCGGACTCGATCTGCAGCAGCTGTCCGCCTCCGATCTGACGGCCAGCTTTGACAAATGGGTGCGCGTGTTTGATCGCGTTCATGAAGGGGAAATGCCGCCTGCCGATTATGACCAGCCCACCGGTCCGCAGCGCAAGACGTTTGAACGTGTTGCGGAAGACTGGCTGCTGAAGACGCAGCGGCAGGAGTATCAAACCCGCGGACGCGTGCAGGGACGACGTTTGACCAATCTGCAGCTGGAACGCACCCTGCACGATCTTCTGGGAATCGACATCCCACTGGCCGTGGAGATGCCCGAAGAACCACGCACGCATGGATTCAATACGGTGGCATCCGGCCAGTCGATTTCTCATTTTCAGCTGCAGAATCATCTGACGGTGGTGGATGCCGCTCTGGACGAAGCCTTCCGTCGTGCGGTCGGCGAACCGGATGAGTGGACGCGATCGTTCTCGCCGAGGGAGATCGCCCGCCGCAATCCACGTCGACGCTGTCGTGAACCGGAAATGCTCAACGGCGCCGCCGTCGTCTGGTCGGGCAACACGACGTATTACGGTCGCCTGCCCGTGACGACCGCCCGGCGTCCCGGCTGGTATCGGCTCACCATTCGCACGTCCGGTTTGAACGTGCCGGAAGATCACGGCGTCTGGACAACAGTCCGCACAGGCATGTGCGTTTCCAGTGCGCCCATGCTGCGAACCGTCGGCGCTTACGAAGTGACCGGGCAAACCGGTGAATGGACGTTCGATGCGTGGCTGAATCCAGGAGAGATGTTTGAGATTCGCCCTGGCGACAAGACGCTGAAGGAAGCTCGATTTGCCGGCGGCCAGATTGGCGCTGGCGAAGGCGAGCCACAGAACGTGGCGGGAATTGCGCATCATGGATTGACCCTGTCACGCATTCACTATGGTCCGGACAACGCGGCGATTCGCCGTTTGCTGCTGGGCGATCTGACGCTGAGGGCTGCCACAAAGAAGGGACGTCTGCCAGCGGTGGAAACCGAGCGGCCCAAACAGGTGCTGCGACAGCTGCTGACCGTCTTTGCTTCTCGCGCCTTTCGACGGCCCGTGGATGCGGAGCAGATGCGGCCGTACGTCGAGCGAACGATTGAAGATCTGCAGTCCGGCACACGTTTTCTGGATGCCCTGCGGGGCGGCTATCGAGCGATTTTGTGTTCGCCCCGATTTCTGTACTTTGAAGAATCGCCCGGACGGCTGGACGCCTGGTCTGTGGCCACGCGGCTGAGCTATCTGCTGTGGAATACGATGCCCGATGAGAGGCTGAGAGAGGCGGCTGCATCCGGCGGGCTGCTGCAGCGGGAGCAACTTATCCTGCAGGCGCAAAGAATGCTGGCCGATGACCGTGGTCAGCGTTTCGTGAAGGACTTCGCAGAGCAGTGGCTGGATTTGTCAGAGATTGATTTCACAGAACCGGACCGTCGTCTGTATCGCGGCTTCGATGTCATCGTGCAGGAATCGATGGTTGGCGAAACGGAGGCCTTTCTGCAGGAGATGCTCGATGAGGACTTGTCCGTCAGTCATCTGATTGATTCCGAGTTTACATTCCTCAACAACCGTCTGGCTCGCCACTATGGTATTGAGGGGGTGACGGGTGACCGACTGCAGAAAGTGGCCCTCAAGCCGCAGGACCGTCGTGGCGGCGTGTTGACTCACGGGTCACTGATGAAGGTGACGGCCAACGGGTCCACCACATCACCCGTGCTGCGGGGCGTGTGGATTTCGGAGCGGCTGCTGGGCCTGGAGATTCCTCCTCCGCCCGAAGGGGTTCCCGCGATTGAGCCCGATATTCGTGGGGCCAGATCGATTCGTGATATGCTCGAGAAACACAAATCGGATGCTAACTGCGCGTCCTGTCACACGAAGATTGACCCGGCCGGCTTTGCTCTGGAGAACTTTGATCCCGCCGGTCGGTGGCGAGACCGTTACCCGGCCGTCTCCCGCAATCGCCGCAAAGGCGGTGGCATCGTGGTTGATGCTGGCTATCAGTTTGCTGACGGTCGCGAGTTTCGTGATCTGCGGGGATTTCAGCAGCTGGTGCGGCAGGATGGCCGATCGCTGGCCGCCAATGTGGTGCGGCAGCTGCTGACCTATGGCACCGGAGCACCGTGCGGCTTTGCCGATCGGGAGGCCGTGTCGGCCATTGTGGATTCCACGAAGTCTTCCGAGTTCGGTTTCCGATCATTGATTCTTGCGGCTGTGGCCAGCGACATCTTTTTGACGAAGTAACGACCATGAGCTTGTTTATTAATCGCAATCGTTCCGTTCATCGCCGCACGGTCCTCAAAGGCGCTGGGGTCTCCATGGCACTGCCGTGGCTGTCCGCCATGCAGCCCGCTCTGGCTGCGTCATCGGTCGCCCAAACGCCCAAACGATTTGTTGCGATGACGCTGGGTCTGGGGCTCATTGGCAGCAATCTGAACCCTGAGCAGGCCGGCGATGACTATGAGCCGAGTCTGTACCTGAAGAACCTGCAGGACATCCGAGATCGTTTCACCGTGATCTCCGGCACGTCTCACCCGGGTGTGTCGGGCGGTCATCGCGCGGAAGCCAGTATTCTGACGGCCAATCCGGTCGGCAGCAGCGGCAAAGCCCGCAACACAATTTCCATTGATCAGTACATGGCTCGGCATCTGGGCGGCCAGACGCGGTTCAGTTCGCTGGTGCTCAGCAGCAGTGGCAGCAACAGTCCGTCGTATACAGCCAACGGCGCGATGATTCCCGCTCAGGACTCACCCGCCAAACTCTACAACCAGCTGTTTGTGGATGAGTCGGCCGCCGATCAGAAACTGCAGGCCAAACGCGTTCAGCAGGGCCGCAGCATCATGGACCTGGTAGGGGCCGATGCCAAACGCCTGTCAATGCAGCTGGGCCCGGGCGACCGCGATCGACTGGACGCTTACTTCACCAGTGTGCGGGAACTG
Organism: Planctomycetaceae bacterium; assembly: GCA_024742875.1. GTDB lineage: Bacteria > Planctomycetota > Planctomycetia > Planctomycetales > Planctomycetaceae > Fuerstiella. The sequence continues at coordinate 200,797 of JANSXP010000007.1, forward strand.
GAAAAACGTATGGCCAAATCGGAAGCGTGGGCCCGACGGCCGAAGCCCACGGTGGCCGACCGGCGGCCGGTGGACATTGGCAACTCCAGTGACTTCGTCGGGCGCGAGCAGCTGATGATGCACATGATCCGGCTGGCGCTGGAGACGGATTCGACCCGCTTTATCAGCTATCATCTGGGCGGCAGTGGTGGCGTGGTGCCGATTAGCGGTGTGAGCGAAGGTTACCACTCGCTCAGCCATCACGGTCGCGACGAAGACAAGCTGGAGCAGCTGGCGCTGGTGGAAACCGCCATTGTGGAAGCCTGGGGCCAGTTTCTGCGTGATCTGATGGTGCCCGATGAGCAGGGCCGCAACGTACTGGACAACACGTCCATTCTGCTGACAAGCAACCTGGGCAATGCGTCCAGCCATGACAACCGCAACATGCCCGTGCTGCTCGGCGGCGGCGGATTTCAGCACGGACGGCATCTGGCGTTTGATCAGCGGAACAATTATCCGCTGCCCAATCTGTTTGTCGATCTGATGCAGCAGGTGGGGCTGGAGGAGGATCGCTTTGCCAGCAGCACGGGAACGATGCGCGGGCTGAGCTGATTCAGCGGGGCCAGAGATGAACGCGATCAGCCGGCATTTCTGAGCATTCTCAGGCGGCGATCGACGGGTAACTGATCATCGCTCGTCTTGATCAGCGGGCACTGTCGGGCTTGCTGGCGGCACTGTGTCTGACCGATCCGGCGGATGCGTCAGCACGACGGGCTGGGTATTCAGAAACCAGCGGGTTTGCTGACCCGTGTCAATCCAGGCACCACGACTGAGCATGGCCACCACGATGGCTGTGGCACACAAAATCACTGTGAGCGTCAGCAGGCGATGTGGTCGCAGCAGCGCGTGATGCTTTCGGCGATGCCGCTGCCGGCGATCACCGCTGACGCCCGAGTGAGCGAACCGGCTGAGGACCGTCTGCAATTCGCGGGCAGACGGATAGCGATTTTCAGGAAGCGGCTGACAGGCCACATCGATGATTTCCGCCAGGGGTCGCGGTATGCTGGAGTTGACTGTCAGAATGGGAGGCAGTGGCAGCATGGGGCTTTGACGCAGGTCTGTTTCGCAGTCGGCAAAGGCGCGCGTTCCAGACGCCAGTTCGTAAAGTGTTACGCCCAGACTGTAGATGTCGCTGCGCTCGTCGGCGGTCCCGCGTCGCTGCTCGGGAGCTATGTACCGAGGTGTTCCCACAACCCCCAGGTCACACTCTGTGCCGCCCTGCTCATTGGTGGCCAGGCCGAAATCAGTGACCCACGTTTTTCCGTGGTGGTCCAGAATCAGATTGCCCGGTTTGATGTCCCGATGAATGGTGCCCTGGCTGTGGGCGTGAGCCAGAGCGGACGCCGCCTGTGCGCCCAGTCTGGCGATTTTCCGGAAGTCTCGACCAGGCATCAGCAGACCCTCATCGCGCCCTGACGGCTCCATTCGCTGAGATCCGCCGCGCACCGTGTTCCAGTGGCGATGCAGGATCCGATCCACGCTTTCGCCATCCACATACAGCATGGAGATGTAGGAAAGACGGTTGTCCTCGCAGAAGTCCAGCACGGGAACGACATGGGGATGGTGAATGCGTGCGGCCAGATCCGCTTCCGACAGCAGACGTCGCTTCAGTGCCTGACTGCCGGCCACGTCGGGATTGAGAATCTTGATGGCCGTGCGGCGGGTCAGGCTGCGATGGCTGGCTTCATAAACGGTTCCCATGCCACCGGAGCCGATTGTTCGCAGGAGGCGAAACGGGCCGATGACACCCGGCGTTAATCGGTCATTCTCGCGGTCAGACTCGTGGTCATCCCCGCGGTCAGACTCGGCGCGAAGCTGTTCGGCCATCAGTAGTCCGGGCAGCAGTTCCAGCAGTTCCGCTTCCAGTGCGGGGTGCTCCCGGGCGAAGTCTTCGGTCCTCAGGCGAGGCTGCTGCCGCAGCTGACTGAGAAACTGGTCCGCCAGCGAGTACAGTCGCACGTCGACTTCGCTGTCTTCGGTCAGTCTGTAGGCGTCCACTCAGTCCACCTGCATGCGTGAGGGAAGATCCAGCTGTCGTTTGGCAATGTCTGTCAACCGACGAATGGCGCGGACGTAACGCTTCATGGCGGCCGCTACGCTGATACCCAGTTCCGCAGCCACGTCGTGGATGGCATTTTGTTCCAGGTGGTGCGAAATGAGAATTTCCCGATCCGTATCTGACATGCCGTTCAGCAACTCGCCCAGTTCGGCAGTCAGTTCTTTCGCAGCGCAGTGCTGGCTGGGTGACAGCGTCGATCCTTTCAGCATCGCAATCGCGGAGTCGGAATACTCGGCCGTCTGTGTGGGCATTCGCCGCCGCGCGAGCTCTCGCCGATGTGTCTCGGCCAGCGAACGTCGATTCAGAATCCGGAGCCAGACGCGCGGCAGGTACCTGGGATTTTCCAGATAGGTATCCAGCTCTGCGCGAGCTTTCAGGAACGTGTTCTGCAGAATATCGGACGCGTCAACGCGACCTCGCAGGCGGTGATCAATGCGAAACTGAATCATGCGTTTCAGTTCCGTTCTCTGGTCCAGAAAGACACGCGCAAGCTCCATGTCCCGTTCGCCGTGCAGCTTTTGAAGTTCGGTCGTGTGTCCGTCGTTCATGGTGGAACTTGATCTCGGTAAAAAATGCTCTGGCCCAGTCGGACGCTAGGTTGCTCTGGCGGCTGCGTACGAATTGATGAGGGTTTTCCGGTTCCTTTCCGTCAGGTGATGTCGATCTGTGCGACTTTTTTGCGCGTGTTGACCTTTGGCAACGCCATGGTGATGGCGGCGGACAGGACAACTGATGCCGAACCTCCACCTATCATCGCCGTCCGAGATGGGCGGCGGACGTCCGCTGCAAATCCGCCGGGGAGATCGGAATCCGCGTCCGCAGGCGGCCTCCTTCTGCACATAGCTCACAGGGGATCGATTCCGAATTCATCGTCCGCTCGGTGTGTGCCTCATCCGACCTGGTGATTCTGATCGGCCCCTGTGGAGCGGGAAACTGGTCTGCTCTTATGCCAGAGGTTCGCTTCGATTCACCAGCGCAGAACGCGCCGTGGTTTCGTGTCCCCGTCGCCCGAGCGGAATGGGACGCGTTCCACGGCCGTTCTGTTGATGGTGGGAGAGCCCACCAGCCGTTCATTGGGTATTGTTACCCATGGTGGGGTGTGGGCGATTGTGACGTGCGGATTGTCCTGCCTTTGATGTGGATTCCCACACAGAAATGCCCAGCGCTTGAGGTGTTTTCCCACCATCAGATTGACGGCGACCTAATTTCTCTGAAGGCCGCGTTCGGGCCCTTTCAGAGACATTCGCATGAAGATATTCACCAGCTCCCACCTGATTGCCGACTCGTGGATCCTGCGCGAGCGAGCTATCGATAAAGATCCTGCCGTCTTTTCCATCGACCGCGGCACCACGATTGTGGGCCGCCATCGGGATGCCCAGGTGGTCGTGCAGCACGAGACGGTTTCCAGTCGCCACGCTCGTTTTTCGATCGTGGACGGCCAGCTGGCGGTCACGGATCTGGCGAGCACCAACGGCACTTGGGTGAATGGACATCGCCTCCAGGCCACACAAAGACTGCAGCCGGGCGACACCATTCAGTTTGGAAAAGTGGTGTTCGATCTGCACAGCGATGTCACACCGGAAACGGGAACCAACCTCACGGTCGTGGACGAGGTGTTTTCGCTGGCGGTGGCTGAGAAAGCCCGCCGGGCGGTGCCACAACTGAAGTCGTCCGATCATCTGCAGGCGTGGTTCCAGCCCATTGTGAGGATGAAGGACGAGCAGATCGTCGCCTACGAGGTACTCGCGCGAGGGGCGATGAGCAACCTGAATTCCGCCGGTCAGATTTTCGAAGCGGCCGAAAGTCAGGGCATGGCGGCAGAGATCAGCGAACGCATTCGATATCTGGGTGCTAACATCGCCGCCGGGATGGGGACCGATCACGCGTTCTTTCTGAACACACACCCCCACGAATTTGCTGAAGACCGACTGCTGAATTCGCTGGCTGATCTGCGCAGCACGTTTCCCGCCCTGCCGCTGGTGATTGAGATTCATGAGAAGGCGGTGGCCGATCAGTCTCAGCTGAAAGAACTGGTTCAGGGCATCCGGCAACTGGACTGTCAATTTGCGTACGACGACTTTGGCGTTGGCAGCTCGCGGATTCTGGAGATCCTCGAGTTCCCGCCGGACTTTGTGAAGTTCGACATTGAGTTCGTTCGCCGTGTGAGCAACTGTGACATTTCCACGGACAAAGCCGTCTCACTGGTTGAAGTGCTCAGGAAGCTCAACGTCCGTCTGCTCGCCGAAGGTGTGGAAACGCGGCTGCAGCATGAACGCTGTGCGGAACTGGGAATCGAGCTGGGTCAGGGGTATCTGTATGGCCGCCCGAAGTCTGCTGAAGACACCTTTCGGGCGCCTCAATAGTCTGGGCACTGGACTTCGAACGTTTGGCACGCTGTCTGGAGCAGGATGCTGAACAATCGCTCAGACCCGTATTCACCGTGCAATGGGCTTGAGATTCGTGGAGAATCGGCCGATGATGTGATGTTGGCCCATGCTCACGCCTCGCGTTTGTAAGCGGCCAACTCCCTGCGTTCCTGCTCAACCTTCCCGCCCACCCGCCCACCCGCCCACCCGCCATCTGACCACCATAGCAGCGCTACTTGCTCCCGCTTATTCAGGAGTCCCGCCCATGGCCACTGCCGTTCGTCGTCGCTACGTCCTCCGATCTGTCGCTGGTTCTCTGGCTTTGCCGGCCGTTACCTCGCTCTCGCCAGCAGCCGTGGGAGAAGATGCGGCCGTGCTGATGACCAGCGGAGCCGGCGTGGGAGCGCGAAGGTTTGTCGCCGTCGGCAATCTGCTTGGTTTCCAGCTGAAGCAGTTCTTTCCCGAAACAGCCGGCCGGGACTATGAAGCCGCCACGCTGCTGAAACCGCTGGCGGAAAATCGGCACAACATCAACGTGTACCGAGGAC
>JANSXP010000013.1 GCA_024742875.1 Planctomycetaceae bacterium
CATTGCCATCAATCAAGTTGGACTAGTGCTTGCGCGCGCTGCAATCTAAGTCATCGTGTGCAGCGTTCGGTATGTGTATGCAGTCTAGACATGGATCGATCGGCCCACCATCAGTTCAATCAGATCGGAGCGACTGACTTCCCGCACGAGGCGGTCACCCACGTGAACGCCGTCCCGCAGCACGGTGACCCTGTCGGCCACGCGTTCAATCTCTTCCAGCCGGTGGCTGATATAGATGATTCCAATACCGTCTGCCTTCAGGTCCTCAATCACACCAAACAGACTCTCCGTTTCCTGAGGCGTCAGGGCGGCAGAGGGCTCATCCATCACCAGCAGACGGGCCTGCTGCGAAAGCGCTTTGGCAATCTCCACCAGCTGCTGCTGAGCCACAGACAAACGGCCCACAGGCACATCCTGCGGGATGCGGGCGCTCAGCCGCTCAAACAGGGCCTGAGCTCGTCGTTTTTCTTCTCGCTGATCGACAAAGAATCGCCCCTTTTCACGCCCCAGAAAAATGTTCTCCCAGGCGGACAGCGCAGGAACGAGATTAAATTCCTGATAGATCACCCCCACGCCGGCAGCCATGGCCCGCACGGGAGAGGTGAGGTCCGCCTGCTCACCATCGATCAGGATTTCTCCGCAGTCCGGTTGATGAGCGCCTCCGAGAATTTTGATCAGTGTGCTCTTGCCAGCCCCGTTTTCGCCCATCAGCGCGAGCACTTCTCCGCTCGCCAGCCGCAGGTTCACGCCGCGCAGCGCCCGCACGCCGGGAAACGACTTTTCAATGCCCGTCATGGTCAGCAGGGCCGATTGTTCGGCGGATGGCAAATCAGCGTTCCTGGAGAGTCGGACAGAAATGCGGGATCCGTAAGGCGGTGGCAGCTGACGTCAATTGGCCGTCTGCAGAGCCGGGTCCTGGTCAGCGTCCTGTTTGTAGTACAGCTTCGGTTCAATCAGGATTTCGGACGGCACATCCTCTCCGTCAAAAAATGCGACAATCTGCTGAACGGTGGTGCGGCCCATCTGATCGGGAAACTGAATCGGGTCACACAAAATCTTTCCATCACGAATGGCCTGCTTGCCGGCCAGTTCACCGTCGAATCCGATGATGGTCACCTGATCCTGCTTACCGGCCTCTTCCAGGGCGGCCCGTGCTCCCAGGGCTGAAGGGTCGTTGATGGCAAACAGGGCCACCAGATCGGGGTGAGCGACAATCGCGTCTTTGGTGACCTCATAACCGGCTTCCCGGGCGCCTTTGCCTTCCTGCGTGGTCACCACTTCAATTTTGGCGTCCGCATGGGCCGCGTTATGAGCGTCGATCACTTCCTGAAATCCGGCCACGCGCAGCTGACAGGACTGAGCGTCCGACTTCTGCACGATCATGATGTTGCCACCCGTGTCTTTGAGCAGTTTGGCCATCGCCTCTCCGGCCAGCCGACCACCCTGAAAGTTGTCTGTCGCGACATGGCACACGACATCACCGTCCTCGCCGTCATAGCCGGTGTCGTTGGTGAAGACCGGAATGCCTTTCTCATTGGCCCGACGGATCGCAGCACCAATAGAACGCGGATCACAGGGCGTGATCACGATGGCCTTCACACCCTTGACAATGAAGTCGTCAATCTGATTGGCCTGTTTGCTGACATCATCATCACCAGACACCACCAGCACTTCGTAGCCGTGCTGACTGGCTTCTTCGGTCATCGCATCTCCAATGACCTTAAAAAAGGGATTGGTCAGCGACATGGTGGTGTAGCCGATGGTCCCGCGGGAGCCTGGTTTCACGACATCGCTGTCAGCCTGCGGACCAGCGACAGAATCCGTTGCGGCCGGCTGGCTGCCACAACCGCTGCAGGCCACCACAACTGCTATCAGAAAACCGCCGAACGAAAGCCTGATCATGCTGTCAATCTCCTGTGTCCACAGAACCGTTCAAAGTGCTGCCACGAAGGTAGCACGTCCTGCCACAAATCTCCCGCGTCTGTGGGGGGCGGCCACCGCGAATTGGAAAAACGGACAATCAGACTGAGCGATCCTTGCGTTGGCAGCCTCCGCCCGCCACACAGGTGTGGTCCGGTTGATTTTCCGCCACGTCCCCGCAACCATTTCAATTCACTCAATTTTCCGGTACTGACAGGATCAGCTATGAGCAAATGGCCTATCGGCGTGTTCGCCTCTGTGGACGCGGGACTTGGCGTTCACTTTGACGTGGTGAAGGATCTGGGAATTCCCTCGATCCAGCTGCACACTCCCCACCGCGACAACCGCAACGAACAAACGGCCACCGAATTTCTGGCCAAATGCGCGGACGCTGGGGTCACCATCACGTGCGTTTTTGGTGGCTTTGAAGGCGAAAGTTACGCCGATATCGAAACCACGGCCCGCACCGTTGGTCTTGTCCCCGAAGACACGCGTGCCGAACGTCTGCAGGAAATGAAGGAAATCAGCGACTTTGCCCGACTGCTCGGTGTGGACGCGGTGGGTCTGCACATCGGTTTTGTGCCCGAAGACACGCAGTCCGACAGCTACAGAAACCTGATCGACGTGACTCGTGAACTGCTCGATCATGTCAAAGCCAATGAGCAGAACGTGCATCTGGAAACCGGGCAGGAAACGGCCGATCACCTGCTGCACTTCATCGCGGATGTGGACCGCGACAACCTGTATATCAACTTTGATCCGGCCAACATGATTCTGTATGGCACGGGCGAACCCATTGAAGCGCTCCGCAAAGTGGGCCAGCATGTCCGCAGCATTCACTGCAAAGACGCCACGTGGGCAGCGGCCGACCGACGCGGTCAGGACTGGGGCGCAGAAGTGGCTCTAGGAGACGGTGATGTGGGCATGGAAACCTATCTGCGCACGCTGCAGGACATCGGCTATGACGGGCCGCTGACCATCGAGCGCGAAATTCCGGAAGACCCCGTGCAGCAGAAGGCCGACATTGGCAAGGCGGTGAGCCTGCTGGAGTCTTTGCGATCACAGATTCTCAGCTGACCCGACCATATTTGTTTCGTCACCGGGCGGTCCGTGAACTTCTACGGGGTGGCTCGATTCACGGTCGCCCGATCCTCCGGTTCGTCGGTCGGATCAGGCAGTTTCAGGACAACGCGAAATCCGCCATGCCAGTAATTCATATGAGCCAGATGACGACGGCGACGGGCCGAACGCAGATCCATGGGCACTGACAGGACAAAACCGCCTCGCGCGATGCGCCACGTGTGGTCCGTGGGGTCAAATGGGTCTTCGCACCATTCCCAGTGGTTGCCCAGCATGTCGAAAAGGCCGAAAGCGTTGGCCGCCTTCTGCCCCACAGGAAACGATTCCCGCAGGTACTGATCGACGGGCAGTCCGGACCAGGCCACATCCTCCAGGCCGGCGGGGTCATTGCCAAACGGATAGACGTCGTTGCTCCCCGCACGGCAGGCAAACTCCCATTGCGCTTCAGTCGGCAGGCGATATCCGGCAGCCTGAGGCAGGAGTCTGACTTGTCGGCCATCAATTTCATAACGTGGCGGCATGCCTTCCCGCAGACTCAGTTCATTACAGAACCGTGCCGCTCGCAGCCAGGGAATCATACCAACCGGGAAATCAGAACCGCGAGATTTCATCGGTGGCCGGGACCCAATAATGGCGTCGTAGTCGCGTTCGCGGACCTCCACCGTGCCAAGATAGAACGGCTCGGTCAGAAAGACTTTCCGCGGAGGCGCTTCGCTTTTGATCAGTTCCGCTTCCACCTGGGCATTCATGCGGCTGGGACGCGATTCGAGTCGGGACTTCATCGCCTGCCGATGCTCCTGCCGGCCGGAGCCCATCATAAACTCGCCCGGAGGAATCAGCTGCAAAGGCATGCCGATGCTGTTTTCCCACGTCACCGGAATATTCCAGTGCCGGGCCCAGGCCTGCTGAAGGGCGTCGGCCGTTCGGGGATGAAAGGGCACACGGGCGATGTCGGGTGCATCGCTGGCAGGCCGGGGATGCACACAAGGCACGTCCGGAGTGTGCCGAACGACCCACAGATCATTGCCGCCATGTCCAGCTTCCCGTTGACTGGCAAAAATCAGCTCCCGTCCACCCGGCACAAGACAGGGGTGCGATTCGGAAGCGGTCGTGTTGATCACTGGACCCGCATTCACGGGTGACGACCACTCGGCCGCCTGGCTGCTGCGAGTGCACAGCCACAGATCTCGGTCTCCCAGCCCACCCGGCCGATCAGAAGTGAACAACAGTGTGCGCCCGTCCGATGACAGGCACGGCCCGGAATCTTTGAACGGCGAGTTGAGGGCCGTCAGCTCCTCCGCTGCCCCCCAGTCCTCACGGGTGTCACTGCGACGGACTCGCCACAGGTTGGATCCGGCTGTCCGGGCATTGCGGGACGAGCAGAAGTACAGACGCAGACCATCCGTCGATATCGTGGATCGCCCCTCATCAGCCGCACTATTGACGCTGCTGCCAGGATTGACGGGCGTGGACCAGGTGGAGAAATCAGCACTATGCCGAGTGAACCAGAGGTCGTCACCACCGAGGCCGCCGGCCCGATTGGATGCAAAAATCAAAGTTCGGCTGGCCTGGTGATAACAGGGTTTCATTTCCTTTTGCGGACTGTTGATTGCGGGACCAAGATTCCGGGGCTTCGCCCAGGGCCCGTTGAGCGTGCTGCGTCGTGTGATCCACAGGTCCCGATCCCCATGGCCGCTGGCACGAGGCAGCGAGTAAGAACTGAAAATCATCACCAGCCCATCTGCCGACACGGTCGCCTGATCGTCCTTTCCTCCACTGTTGATCGGTTCCGGCAGGCATTCGGCGTACTGCCAGATCCCGCGCAGCGGTGTGGTATCGTCTGCGTCGTCCGATCGCGCATCAGTCGTCGCGAAGATCGGCCGATCGGTCAGCCCGGCAGGTCGACTTATCCGCACCGTCAGCCGACCGCCTCGCGTCATCTGCAATTCTCCGCGGTCCAGCTCCACATCTCCCGCAGTCGACTTCGCCAGCAGTCGATAACGGCCCGCCCGAATCCAGTACTGTCCCCCGTGGCCGCTGACCACCAGCTGCCTCGCCTCCGCTCCACTTTCCGCATCAACGAGCGTTAGCCGCACCTGGGCTGCTGCAACCGAATCCACCTGCAGTCGACCGCCATCCGTCCTGCTCCACCAGATCGCAGCGCTCAGCAGAGCCAGCACGCCAAACACCAGCGTCCTGCCGATGATTCCCGCCCGGGACGCGGTGCTGCGCGCCAACCGACCGCCTGGAGTGATGCGTGTCTGCATGGCAGTCGGCGATGTGTCGGCCGCCAGCATGGAGCGTGCATCTGCTGGCGGCATCGACGTGTCCTCCTGAGCGTCCGCCTGCTGAACCGGTTGCAGTGGCTCGGGCAGCCGCGACAGCGGCACCGCTGGTGCAAACTGCCGCAGCACACTCAACACACCCTGCATCGACTGCGGCCGGGCACATGGATCGCGTGAGATCATGCTGTCGACCAGATTCACCAGCGATACGGGCAGCCCGGGAACACGCACGGCCACACTGACGGGGTCCTCAGTCGTCAGAGCTTTCAGTCGCCTGACCGGACTTTTGAACGGCTTGCCGTGAAATGGCAGAAAGCCGGAGAGCAGGCGATACAGCGTGACTCCCAGCGCATAGATGTCGACGCGGTGATCCAGATCCTCGGTGGTTTCTGTCTGTTCCGGAGACATGTATTCGAGCGTGCCCACCAGCTGGCTCTCCGCAGTCAACGGAGCGTTCTGTGACTCACTCTCCGGCAGCAGCGCCAGCCCCAGGTCGAGAATTCGGACCCGCAGCCGACCGTCAGCCTCGAGCGACAGCATTACATTGGACGGTTTGACGTCGCGGTGAATCAGACCCTGACCGTGCACGCAGGCCAGACCTTCTGCCAGCTGACGGCCAATCTCACAGGACTCTTCCAGAGAGAATCTGCGACGACCGTGTGTCAGTGACGACAGATCCACTCCTTCGATCAGATCCATCACGAGAAAGCTGATGCCTTCTACCTGTCCGGCGTCCAGAGCGCGAACGATGTGGCGATGGTCCAGGCGGCCGACAGCCTGCATCTCCCGCTGAAATCGGGCCGCCGCGGACGCATCATCGGTGCTCTGCTGTGGCAGAATCTTGATCGCTACGTCTTTTTTCAGCACGGTGTGTTCGGCCCGATACACGGCCCCCATCCCGCCGCGACCCAGCAAAGCGGTGAGCCGGTAGTCGCGAATTCGCAGCCCCGTCCAGGTCCCCGCCTGCTGACGCCGGGCGATCTCCTCAGAAAGAGGCAGGTCGAGTTGGCCAAGCACCTGATTGACGACCTGGGAGCACTCCTGTTCGGCCACAAAACCGGGCCTCATGATCTGCAGCTGCTCTGTGCTGAACAGGTGCACGGAGGTGGCGTACTGCTCACAGACAGCGCAGACATCCAGATGAGCCTCGACCGCCTGAGCCTGAGACTCATGCAGCCTCCCAAGCGCCCAGTCGATCAGCACATTTCGGGAAGGACAATCGGAAGAAGACATGAGAAATTTTACACACAAAGGTGGCGACTGACGCCGCGGCCACACTGGTTCACCGCCGCCTGGCACCAGCCGGTTGCGGATGAGGACGGTTACGGATTCTCATTACTGTTCACGGGCAGTTCCGAAAGCGACAGTTCTTCCAGATCATCGGCCAGCAGGTCTCGCAGCTTGCGCGTCACCTGAAATCTGGCGGCGCGAACCGCGCGCGGGGAGGTGCCCAGATCCACTGCGATCTCAATCGCCGTCTCTCCATGGACCGCCATTCGCCAGAATGCGTCCCACGTATTGGATTCTGATTCCGCCTTGATGATTCGCACAGCTGCGGAAATCAACAGCGTGCGAGGATCCGCCCCAGCCACTGCCGTTGGACGCGCGGGCTCGGCTGAGCGCCCGTTTTCATCGCTGCCGTCCCCTTGATGGTGTGCCCGACAATCGTTCAGCCGTTTGTCAGTGATCTGCCACAGCCACAGCCGAAAGCCGCCTGGCGGGCGCTGAATGTCATAGGCATCCAGTTGTTTTTGCACCTGTGCGAACACATCCTGCACAATGGTGCCAACCTCGGCCGGGGAAAAATCGGCCGCCCGCCCCCAACTGTAAACCAGGGGTCCATACAGCTGGACGAGCCGAACCCACGCTGCCGGCTGTCGGTCTTTGGCGCGCGCAATCAGCGTCAGGGATGTATTGTGGGGTTCGCTATTCACGATCGTCCGGCTTTCGGACCATGAACAAACGGTCAAGTTCGACGCACAGGGTGTGCATTTGTCGAGGAAAACTACCGGAATCTGCACCAGAAACAATCACCGCGATTCCTCGCTCACACCCAAATGGGCGTTCCACCTAATCCACTGGTGAACATTTATGACGTTGCGGGGCTGCCAAAGGAGAAACGTCGACCTGCTTCCCCGCGGACGACTGTCAACCCAACAGCTCAAACGTCAGGATAGAGGAGGCTGCCAACTGGCCGCATGTCACTCCAAAGACGCAAAAGCATCCATTTTCTTTCGGGGCTGCCCTGATGAGGATTCCCAAACCGTGTGTTCGCCTGGCGCCCCGATTTGTCTTCCTGTTGCTGCTCGCCACGCAGCCATTGCAGGCGGCCTCTGATCGACCGGCCGTATTGTTGATCGGGGATTCCATCTCGCTGGGATATACGCCGCATGTGGTGCAACTGCTGAAAAACACGGCCGACGTTCGACATCACAAAGGCAATGCCCAGCACACCGGGACTGGGCTCAAAAGACTGGATGACTGGCTGGGCGACACGTCATGGGACGTCATTCACTTTAACTGGGGTCTGTGGGATCTGTGTTATCGTCACCCAGAGTCCAAAGTGCAGGGACGTCGTGACAAGGTCCGGGGAACGCTCACCACCACGCCGCAACAGTACGAGCAGAACCTCGAACAGCTGGTGCAAAGGCTCAAGCAAACCGGCGCAAAACTCATCTGGGCGTCGACCACCGTCGTCCCCGAGGGCGAGGCGGGCCGAAAGCTGGGCGACGATCTGAAATATAACCAGATCGCCGCGGCCGTCATGCGACGACACGGGGTCACGATCAACGACCTGAATGCCGCCTCCCGAAACATTGACGCAGCGCTGTTCACCCAACCAGGTGATGTGCACTTTCAAGCCGCCGGGTACCGCCAACTGGCCGTGCAGGTCGCGGTGGCCGTTCGCAGCAAACTGAACGATCACACCAGCGAAACCGTCAGCCGGCTGCATTTCGGCTCATGTATCAAACAGGATCGTGAGATCCCCATTCTCCAGGCCATCGTGGAAGACAAACCGCAGCTGTTTGTATTTCTGGGAGACAACATCTACGGCGACACGGAAGACATGAGTGTGATGGCGGCAAAGTACGCGGCCCTGGCAGCCAACCCCCGGTTTGCTCAGTTGCGACAACAGTCCACCGTACTGGCCACATGGGATGACCACGACTTCGGTGTCAATGACGGGGGTGCCGACTTTCCGCAGCGCAGCGAATCCCGAAAGCTGTTTCTGGATTTCTGGCGACCCGGTGAGCCACAGCCTCCGCACGACGGCGTGTATCAGTCCACCATCATCGGACCGCCCGGTCGGCGGGTGCAAATCATTCTGCTGGACACCCGCTATTTCCGTTCACCGCTCAAACGAGGCGAACGGCGCACCGGAGGGCCGTGGATGCCGGACAGTGATCCGGGAAAAACCATTCTGGGGGAAGCCCAATGGGCCTGGCTGAAAACGCAGCTGACAAAGCCAGCCGAGCGGCGTGTGATCGCCAGCAGCATTCAGTTTATTGCCAGTGATGCAGGTCAGGAGACGTGGTCCAACTTACCGGTCGAACGTCAGCGTATGCTGCAACTGCTCAAAGACACGGGAGCGGACAACGTGTGCTTTATCAGCGGTGACCGGCACTGGTCGGAGTTCTCAGTGCTGCCGGGCGTACTGCCAGGTCCGCTGTATGACTTTACTTCCAGCAGCCTCAATCAGCGGCACAGTCGCGGCACGCCCACACAAAACAAACATCGGCTTCAGCCGGACACATTTCACGCGGAGAATTTCGGAGTGCTGCTGTTTGACTGGAGCAAGCAGCCGGCAAAAGTGACGTGCCAGATTCGTGACATCGACGGTCGCGTTGTGCTGGAACACGCATTCGACTAGCACACGCGGCAAAGACGGGGCCGGCAAAGTGCCGCGAACACCCGCCAGGTCGCAACGTCGCATGCACCGATTCACGCGCCGCATTCACGCCAACGACTAGTGCAATCAATTAACGCAACCGAACGTGCTGCAGCACCTGTTCGTGAATGTGACCGTTCGTAGCGCAGAAACTCGTTTTATCCAGCGGCGGGATGCGGCCGTCACATGTGGACACGCGGCCGCCCGCTTCTTCAATCAGCAGTCGTCCGGCGGCAAAATCCCAGGGACACAGCTGGTATTCGAAAAACCCGGCCAGCTGTCCACTGGCGACCATGGCCAAATCCAGTGAAGCCGTGCCGAAGCGGCGGATGCCGTGAATCTGCTGCTGGAACAGGCGGTCGATGGCAGCCAGTGTGGCCCGCATCATGTCGCCCCGATCGTAGAAGAAGCCGGTTCCCAGCAGTGATGTGGACAGATCGCGATCATCACTGACATGAATGGCTCGCTCATTGTGCCAGGCTCCCTGGCCGGCCTGAGCCACATACCAGTCAGCCGTCATGGGATTGTAGACGACCCCCAGCTCGGCTTTCCCATTCACGTAGTATCCAATCGACACGGCAAAGTGGGGCACGCCATGGGCAAAATTCGTGGTGCCGTCCAGCGGATCCACGATCCACAGATCGGTGGCCTCGACGCTGTCACTGTTTTCCTCTTCGCCCAGAATGCTGTGATCCGGGAAAGCCGCCTGAATCACGCTGGCGATGGCCCGCTCGGCGTTCACATCCGCATCGGACACCAGGTCCACCGAAGCAGATTTGGTCCGCATCTGCACGCCGCTTTGGAAATAGTCCTGCAGAATATCGCCGGCCGTACGCGCGGCGGTGCGTGCCACATCTATGGGCTTCACAAGATCACCGATCAGCTAAGGGAGAGAGCCAGACGTCCCGGCAGCCCGTCAGAAACGCGGCAGGGTGTCGCCAGCAGCGTTGTCGGACTTCTTATCATCAAACATGGTGACAACCGTGGCCTGCGCCCGCAGTTTGTCCAGCACGTCTTTGCGCGACTGCGCCTGCATGCTGGATTTCAGCTGCTGTTCGATCTGCTGCTGCACTTCCTGCAGTGGGGATGTCTCCGCGTACTGGTGCTCGGCCACCCGGTAAAGTTCCAGTCGGTTGTCTTTGACGATCACATCCGTCATCTGTCCGGTCTTCATGCTCATCAGCATTGAGTCCAGCTGCTTGTCGGCCAGAGCGCCGGGTGTCAGCCAGCCCATGTCGCCCCGCTTTTCTGCACTAAGCGTGTCCGAATGATCGGCCGCCAGATCTCCGAAATCGGCGCCACTTTGCAGCTGCTGTAAAATGGAGGTCATCTTCTGTTCGGCGGCCGCTTTCTGTTCCGGATTGTCAAAGAACAGCACGATCTCCTGCCATCGTACGCGTTCCTCACTGGTGAAGTCCGCCTGATGGCTGCGGTAGTATTCCACGATCTCGGGGCGATCGATGTTTTTGGGCGCGGCGGCCAGAGTGCTGAGATATCCCTGCACTTTCTGAATCCGCACAAAGCTCTCCCGCAGCAGATCGATCGACACACCTTCTTCGGCAAGGATCTCGTTCAGTTCGCCGTCGGTGGTGACGTTGTTCTTCTTTTTGATGTCGGCGATCACATCCTGAAACGGCTCTTCCAGCGACTCGTTAATCAGTTCCTGACGGTCCGCCGGAACCGCCTTGTTGAGGGCCTGCAGCACGATCTCCTGCTCCACGTAGGAATCCAGACGATCGCGGATCTGCTTGTACATGATGGCCTGCCGCTGCTCGTCGGTCAGCGTGGGTTCCGCTTCCACGGCGAGTCGCACGCTGCCGATCAGATCGTCAACGAAGATCGGCGCGCCGTTGACTTCCGCCACGACGGAGTTACCACCCAGCAATTCCGTGGACCCACTGATCGGGACAATGATGCCTCCTGATTTGCCGGGCTCCACATCGGCCGTTGAGCGATTCATCAGCGCCCCTCGGGGAGGCGCCTGAGCGAAGACCGGATTTTCGTCGACCAGCGATTTCCCCTGACAACCGGAGATGACCAGCAGGGCCGTCAGAGCCAGCATGCGACAGGCATGGTGGTTCAGAAGTGTTGTGTTGGAAGAGCCCACGATTGCGTCCATGCAATACGTCAAAACAAGAAGAGACCGTCGAGAACTATATCGGCGTTCAGAAAGCGGCCTCAAGCCCGGATCGATGTGTCTTCCACAACCGGACCTTCCGCGGCCGGCAGGATTTGCCGAACAGCCCGATTTCCGCGCGAAAAGCGGTCAATCCAGCCACTCATCGGCCGGATCGAACTCCGGCAGACAGACAATCAGCACTTTCATGCGGCCCAAAGCTCGATGTCGGACACCTGGGGGGATCACAATGCTCATCCCCGGCTTCACGGCGATGATCTCATCGTCCAGCTCCATCCGCGCGTCGTCTGTGCACTCCAGAAAGAAGTAAGTTTCCGTGTGCGATTTGTGATAGTGCTTTTTGGCATCCTCGCTGATTTCCGTCACGTGCAGAGTGCCGGGGAAATCCTCGTTGTCATAGAACGCCCGTCGGGCCACACCACACGGACACGGCACCCCTTTAATCTGTGAAAAGTCGGCCACGGCGTACCGCGGTGAGGGACTGTTGGACGCCATGACGTTCTGCTGGGCTGTTTGCCGCGTTGAAGACCAGGGAGGACCGCACTTCGCAGGACGGCCGTCAGATATCGAGCTCTTTCACATCCAGCGCGTGTTTCTCAATGAATTCACGACGGGGTTCCACCTGATCTCCCATCAGCACGCGAAAGATCTCATCAGCGGCCGCCGCATCTTCCATGCGAACCTGCAGCAGCACACGTTTTTCCGGATCCATGCTCGTGTCCCACAGCTCATCTGAGTTCATTTCGCCCAGACCTTTGAAGCGGGTCAGCGTGAGCCCTTTTTCGCCCAGATTTCGCAGCGCCGGCCAGACGGCCCGCAGGCTTTCCAGCTTGACCGTCTGATCATCCCGATCGATGGCGAACGGATAAACCTGCTCGGCGTTCTGGATACCGGCGGACACGAAGTCTGAGTACGTGAAACCATAGTCCTTCAGCTTTTGCAGCAGCTCGTTGAGCGTTTTGATTTCATGCAGATCAACAACCTGACACACCGGCTCAAGTTCGGCCGCATCGTCCGTCGCTTCCGCATCGGCCGCCGCATCACCTTCTGCGGCCGCTTCGGTGGCCCCGTCTTCCTGCGGACGGGCGGTTTCGGCTTCGCTTTCCACCTGCTGCACAAACTCGTCGGCCGCATCTCGCTCAAAGAACCAGCGTTCTGAGTCTCCCCACAGCACACGAAATCGCGGCAGTCGCGTTTCTTCCGCTCCGCCTTTGTTCAGCAGGTACTTGATGTCGACACCACGTCGCTCCAGCAGCGCCAGATGCGTCTCCATTTCCACCAGCACGTCCACGACGCGACGCAGATTGTCGCCATCAAACGTGGCCCCGTCAGATCCCGCCGTGAGTGAGGCGCCGTCCATGCCCAGCTCTGTCAGCTCCTGCATCATGGTGTCGTGCGTCTGCACGTACCGGGGCTTCTTGCGGCCCTTCTGCAACACACGATACAGGGGCGGCTGAGCAATGTAGACGTACCCGCCTTCGATCAGTTCCCTCATATGCCGAAACAGGAATGTGAGCAGCAGCGTGCGAATGTGGCTGCCGTCCACGTCGGCGTCGGTCATGACGATGACTTTGCCATAACGACGTTTGCTGATGTCCAGCCCTTCGCCGCCCGCCGCCGGGGACACACCGATCGCGCGAAACAGGTTGGAAATCTCGTTGTTATCCAGCACCTTGACCAGCTGCGCTTTTTCCACGTTCAAAATTTTACCACGCAGCGGCAAAATGGCCTGAATGCTGGAGTCGCGCCCGGTGTCTGCCGAGCCGCCCGCCGAGTCCCCTTCCACCAGATACACTTCTGTGGTCTCCAGGTCTCGACTGCGACAGTCACGCAGTTTCTCAGGCAGTCCCCCCGTGGTAATGGCGCCCTTACGACGGACCATCTCACGTGATTTGCGGGCCGCTTCGCGGGCTTCTGCCGCATTGATGGCCTTGTTGATCAGCTTCTTGGCGCTGGAGGGGTTCTCTTCCAGGTACTTCAGCAGATTTTCGCCGACGATCGACTGCACGATGCCTTCGACTTCCGGATTGGTCAGCTTCACCTTCGTCTGAGACTCAAACTGAGGGTCCGGCACACGCACGGAAATGATGGCCGTGAGCCCCTCACGAAAGTCATCGCCTGACGGACTGATGTCCTTAAACAGATTGTTCTTTTTGGCATACGTGTTGAACGAACGCGTGAGCGCAGCTTTCAGCCCGCTCAGATGAGAACCGCCATCCACGTTAAAGATGTTATTGGCAAAGGCGCGCACGTTCTCGGTGTAGCCGTCGTTGTGCTGCATCGCGAGATCAACCTGCACGTTTTCACTCTCGCCCGTGATGCGGACCACGTCCGAAATAATGGGCGTCTGCGTGCGGTTCAGATACTTCACAAACTCCACCAGTCCCTCTTCGTAGTGGAAGACCTCGGTGCGGTCGACGCGATCGTCCTGCAGCGTAATGCGGATACCGGGCGTCAGAAACGCCAGCTCCTGCAGCCGACGTGTCAGCGTGTCGAAGGAAAAGATAGTGTCGGGAAAGATCTCCGGATCGGGCAGAAACGAAAGTTTGGTGCCCGTTCGGTCGGAACGTCCGAGCTGTCGCAGGTCCGATGTGCGGCGACCTTTTTCGAAGTCCATCTGCCAGACGTGACCTTCGCGATTGATTTCTGCGGTGAGCCACTGGCTGACAGCGTTCACAGCCGTGATGCCCACTCCGTGCAGACCGCCAGTCCCCGTCTTGTAACCACTGTCGCGATCGAACTTGCCGCCCGCGTGGATTTCCGTCAGCACGACCTCCACCGCCGGTCGACCGTCGCCTTTGACTTCACCAACGGGGATGCCTCGACCATCGTCCGAAATGGAAATGCTCTCATCCACGTTGATCTGCACGGTCACCTGCGAGGCGTGCCCATTGACCGCTTCGTCAATGCTGTTATCCACCACCTCGTAAACCAGATGATGCAGTCCGTGCGCGTCTGTCCCGCCGATGTACATGGCGGGACGCTTGCGAATACCCTCGACCCCC
This sequence comes from Planctomycetaceae bacterium, assembly GCA_024742875.1. GTDB lineage: Bacteria > Planctomycetota > Planctomycetia > Planctomycetales > Planctomycetaceae > Fuerstiella. The sequence goes on from JANSXP010000013.1 coordinate 14,317, forward strand.
TTGAGGTGCTGGATATCCGAACCATCGTAATCTGTTTTCTGTGGTTCCGATTCTGCCACGTGCGGTTTCCTGAGGTTGAGGGAACAAGATGTTCAAGTGTGAGGCCGCTGTGAAATGCTGGTGCGGCGAGAGGCGGGAACGTTAGCGAGCTTTGACGAATTTGAGCGAGGTGATGGGAGGCTCCGGGTGACGCTCCTGCAGGACTGGCAGCAGCTCGTGTTTCAGATAGCTGCTGAGCTCCTCCAGAATGGCGCCATTGGTCACCGAAATTTCCAGCACTCCGTTGCGAAGTTTTCTGACAAACGATTTGCCCGCGACTCGTTCACCCGCCACCTGTTTCCAGACCTGATCCAGTTCACTGCCTGATGTCTGCTCCGCGATTCCTCGCTGGCGAACCAGCTTGTTCAGCACGTTGCCCAGGCGAGCAGGTTGTCCGGAAAAAGCGTCCATCAGAATCGGCACAGAAATTGAGGCGAGTGATCAGGACGGGCGAATGTCTGACCGGGCGAGTGATGCCGGAGCCTGGCCTGACCGGCCCCCGCTACAGGCACAATGTGCCATGCCTGCATCAGGGTGTCTGTAACGCATTAACGATTCTGAGACAACGGCATAATGACGTAGGTGTACGAATCCTCCACGCGAAACACGGCCGCGTGTTCCGCGCTGATCAGCTGCAGTTCGACGAGCGTTTCCGGAGTCAGCACTTTCAGAAACTCGCCCACGTAGCGGGGATCAAAAGTGATGCGAATTTCTTCGTGATCGTATTCGATGGGAAGTTCAATCCGTGACTCGCCCACATCCTGAGCGCGACTGGCCAGCAGCAGTTTGGAATCACCAAAGACGAAGTCCACACCTCGGCTTTCTTCATCCGTAACAATCTGGGCCTGACGCACGGCCGAGTGAAATGAGCCACCCGTCAAATTGACCGTCACTTCTCCGGCCTTCGGAATGACGTCGCGGTATTTGGGGAAACGCCCCTCAACCAGACGGCTGTAAATCACGCAGCGGCCAGTCCGCATGAGGACTTCGTTCTCACGCACCACCACGTCGACATACTCAGCATCATTGTCGATCGAACGCTCCAGCAGCCCCATTGCGCGGGTGGGGACCACGGTCGTCTTTTCCGGAGCCACCGGACTGCCTTCGGTTTCGCAGGCGGCGGTGGCCACGGCCAGACGACGACTGTCTGTGGCGGCCGCCGTGATGGTGCCTTCTTCAAATTCCAGACGCAGCCCGCCCAGAGCATACCGTGTGCTCTCGACGTCCGTGGCGAAGACCGTGCGACGGATCATCTGACGAAAGCTGGCGGCCGGAATCTTGAAGTAGTCGGATTCATCAAACTCCGGCACCGGAGGGAAGTCACGGGCGTCTTCCGAGGAAAGCCGGAACTGACTGCCAGCCGCATTCAGACGCAGCGTCTGCTCCTCCACTTCAATGTCAAAATCCGCACACTGCAGTTCCCGCAGAATCGAAGACACTCGGTTGGTGGGCAGCAGCGCCTCCCCGGTGGACGTGGTGGTAACGCCATCCACCGCATATCGAATGGCGACTTCCTGATCAGTGCCAACCAGTTCCACACCGCTGGACCCCACATGCATGTAAACGTTTCGCAGAACGTCTTTGGGAGTCCGCGCGGGAACGGCCGAAGCGGCCGCCTGGAAGGCGGCAGAAAAGAGGGCTCGGTCACAAGTCAGCTGCATAATTTGTTACTCAAATCTTCCTTTGCGGCCCGCACATCAAGGTCTCACAGGCCGGCAAATCTTCGTGCCTTTTCAAGCGCTCCAGCATAACAGAATGGGCCCCGTTTTGCAGCGGGAGACAGTCGCCAAAACCCTTAAATTTCAAGGGTTCACAGCCTGATTTCACCCATGCTGCGGGACCACGAAATCCGTCGCCGATCAGGGGTCGACCGTCGCCCGGAAATTACCATCGGGTCCCTACGGAAAAGCCGCACGGCCAGGCGGCCTGCCCGACTTTCAAACCGGCAGCCAGCAGGGCACTTCAGTCAAAGCAAAGGGGGAGTCGGCAGGTCGGAGTTGGCGCAGAGGGCTATCAAAGTTCTGTCAGAGCCCGGCAGGTCGCGTGCCATGATCCGAGGACACCCCGCATGGGCCGTTCGCCTCAGCCGGATGCAGCCAGACGGACACCCAACTAGGCAGCGACGCGTGTGGCATCGTCTGTGCTGGCCGGAGGCGTCAATCGCTTCCGCTTGGCGCCCAGGGCCAGAAACGCGGGCAACAGCAGCAGATCGCCGACAAGAGCGGCCAGCAACAGGCAGAACATCAGCACGCCAAACCGCATGGTGGGACGAAACGGCGACAGCCCCAGCGCCAGCAGGCCTGTGCCGGAGATCACGGCCGAAGAAATGATGGGCATGCCGGTCTGCAGGACGGCCCGTCGCACGGCTCGATAGCGACAGCCGGTCTCACGACGACTGCCCTGGTAGCTGAACAGAAAATGGAACGTGCCGTCCACAGCCAGACCCAGAGCGATACTGGCCGTCATCATGATGCCGATATCAATCGGATAATCGGCCCAGCCGAGTGTCCCGAAGATCAGCAAAATAGGCGTCAGATTGGGGATCATGGCCACCAGCCCCGCGGACAGCGACCGCAGGGCCAGAATCATCACAATCGTGATCAGCACAAACGCGGAGGCGAAACTCTTCCAGAAGCCTTCAAAAATCTGCCCCTGTGCAAACTCCAGCAGGGGTCCGATACCCGTAAATCGCACAGGCATGGTGTCGCAGTGAGCCGTCAGTTCGTCCATCGTCGCCCGCAGAGCAGATGGTTCGTCGTTGTCCAGTCGAATGGAGATCCGCCACAGTCGACTGCCATCCGCCAGCAGACTGGCGGTCGCCTGATCATCGCCGGAAGAGGCCAGCCGTGAGAGCGAGATCGTCTGATCGGAAATCTCTTCGGGGAAGAAGTCGGCCAGCGACAGCGCGTGACAGACGTTGTCCACGCGGGCAATCGTCGCTTCAATTTCTCGCACTTCCCGCAACCGCTCGATGAAGCTGGTCTGTGTGCTGCCAAAATCCACCACCGCTTCAATCGAAGTGGGGCTGGTCAGTTCTGACGCCACCAGCAGCGTGTCGTGCAGTACGGGATCATTTTCCGGCAGAAACTCGATGGGGCTGATGAGCGACCGCAGTGACATCAGACCCACGCTGCAGAATGCCGTCACCAGAATACCAGGCACCAGCACAGTGACGGGACGATTGAGCACAAACATGGCGGTCGACTGCAGGCCCCATTCGGCCACCTTCGTCCGAGCAGGGTCATAGCCGCAGACCAGCAGGATGGCGGGCGTGACGAACACGCCAACCACAAAACTGAAGAAGGTGCCAACCGCGGCCGCCGTTCCAAACGCGGGAATCGGCCCCACATCACTCACCGCCAAACTGATCAACCCGATGATGGTCGTGATGGTGGCAAACGTACTCGGCATAATGACGCCGGCGAAGGAGCGACCCACGGCATCCGGCCGGGGGTATTCGTGACGATAGTGGCCGATGAAGTGAATCGAAGCGGCCGTCGTGAACACCATCACCATCACGGGCAGCGACGACATGATGAAGTTCATTTCCTGGCCGGACAGCCAGATCGTCGCCATCGTACACTGAATGGCAAAAAGATTGCCCACCATCAGAGCGCCGGACGTCTTCCAGCAGCCAATATTTACCCGCATCAACAGAAAGCAAATCAGCAGCGTCAGACCAAACAGCAGTGACGCACGCTTGCGGCTGCCCAGCTTGTCCAGCTGCGTGGCCACCACGGGAGCACCGGCCAGCACGGCGTCTTCCAGATCGCAGTAGCTCAGCTGATGACGGACGGCGGCAACCGTCTGCATGCGGTGATCCAGACCATGCTCGTTGATCGACACCATCAGCGTCTCGAGCGAATCATCGCTGGTGGACATCAGATTGATCAGACGTTCCCGCGCATGAGCCTCGGACACATCGTTGGCCAGCATCGATTCCAGCACGTGCTGTCGCGTCCAGCAGGCCGCAATGCCTTCCAGACCTTCGAGGCGACCGCTCAGGGCGGCGATTTTTTCCGGGGCAGGGAAGGGGCGTTCAAAGGCAATCAGAATGGTTTCGTCCGCACCAAACGTGCGACAAAACTCATCGTACTCCGTCCTGATCTCACTGTTACGCGGCAGCCACGTTTCAATGTCGTTGTTGGACGGAACCATCTCCCCCACGATGGTGAAGACCGGCAGCGCGGCCATCAGACACAGCACTAGTGAACGCGAGTATCGTGAGTAGAAATCCGTAACCATTCCGACGCGCCATCTACGAGGTACAACCGATCCGTAGTGGAGCTATCGAAAGAACGGCAAGTTTTGCCTCAGTGCGATCGCCAAGCGCAGGTTCGATCACACATTTTTTTGACAACCGCCTGTTGCGGCAGGAAGATTCCGCGATTCAGCAATGAGCAACCGAACCGGCGGAGGTCGGCCATCCGGCGACGTCTGCCAGAGCTGCCTGGTCTCACCCGACAGCCCGATCCGAATATCCGGAAGACTCTGGGTGGACTAGTTGTTGCTGTCACTCGACAGAAACCGCCCACCGCTCATGAACATGCCATTGTCACACGGATGGCACCATTCAATCATCACACGGTACTCAAACTCTCGCGTCTCACTGGCCATCCGAACGGTCGTTTCACCCGTGCTGACACTGCCTCGGTGCAGGAGCCCAATCCCCGTGCGACTGATTTCCCGCGTCATGGCGGAAATCGTGTTGCCGCGGCCCGTCTTAATTTCCGCCGGAACCGAAAGCTCGAGCCGCTCATTGGTACGCAGGTTGGTCACATCAGGCTTGCCGATGCTTTCCAGCACCTGTCGCAGATCGTCAAGGGTTGGCCGACTCCATGGATCGCTGGACATCGTTTTGAGCTCCGAAAATGTCTTGTGCAGTCACCCGATGTTGCGGGTGTGTTGATTCTCCCCACCGTTGTTAGTGAACTTAGGTTGGGGATCGGCATCAGGCACGACACTTCGGAACGAAGCAGGGGAACCCAGCAGCCTGGCAATTCAGCCTGCGCTAGTTCTTCTGACTTTGACGACTGGGCAGGAACAACAGGGCCGCCAGAGCAACGCAGCCCAGAATAAAGAACCACATGCGGTTGGGAGCTGCCGTGATTGTGGCCGGGCCCCCTTCCGTTCCCACGGGCTGCACAGACTCGGTGACCAGGTCTTCTGCCGGAATCTGATCCAGATCATCAAAAGCGGGTTCCATCACAAAGGGATCGGCCAGCGGCTGTGTTGAAGCATCGGCCACCGGCAGCTCAATCACGGGCTGATCGGAAGGAACCTGTTCGGGAATCACAAGAGCTGACTCCGTCGACTGAGAGACCAGTTCAAACGGGGCGGCCGGGTTCGCATCAAACGCATTGGCGGCAACGGGAGACGGAACCAGATCCATGGATGGTGCCGCAACCGGTGAAGCCGCCAGAGCGTTCGCAGCGTCTGATTCGCTCGACTGTCCCCACTGGAACTGCGGTTCGACAGGTGCGGGTGCGGCGGCCGTCTGAGCGGACTGCCCGGCGGCAAATGCGGCCCATGGGTCATCCTCACTTTTCAAAGGGCCAAAGCCGTGACTTTCCGCGGCCGTTTCAAAGCCAGCCGGCGTGGCCGCTGCGGCGTCGGCCGTCGGAATCCGGGGAAACGGGGCGCTGGCTGCCGAAGCAGTCACATCACCGGTCGAATCGAGTTGATCTGACATCCCTAACGCATCCGCGAACACATCACTGGCTTCGGGAAACAACTGCTCCTGACGGGAAACGGCATCTGCAAACGCCGACTCCCGACCGGATTCGCTTACCAGTGAATCAAAGTTCAGTCCGGCGTCTGTCGCGGCGGCCAGATCAGTGGCGGGCGATTCCGGTGAAGCAAACGGATTCCCGGACTCGGACGGCTGGTTTTGATTCAGAAAGTCGGCGAATGACTCCGACGTCCGCTCCACCGTCTCCTCCACGACCTGTGAAGCAGACGCAGTGGCGAACGGATTTTCTGCTGTGCGGTCGAACCGTTCATCGGTGGCTTCGCTCAAGTCATCGAACATCGCTTCCGCCTGCTGTTCCACCTGCTCCAGAGAGGCCACATAGCGACCCGCCTGCTCCACAGCGCGATCTGTCTGCTCGGCCGCATCAACAACCGTTCGAGTCGGCTCGGCCGCCTGTTCCTTGACCTGCTGCTTGAGCCGCTGAATCTCAGCATTGAGTTCCTCCACAGCGCGACGATCTTCCAGAGTGCCAGCGAATGGATCTTCCAGATCAGCAAACTCGTCGTCGCGGTCACGCCCAAACAGCCGACCGAAACTGAATCGCGAGGGTGGGTCCTCAACCGGATCCACGGGATCATCCACCTCGCGAGTCTGCGAAACAAGACGCGAGGCAGGGTCGCTCTCGGCTTCGTCGTACAGCTCCGCGTAAGCGTCGTCTTCGCGTTCGAGCTCTTCCAGCGTGCTGTAGTCATTGCGGCCAATGAGGTTTTTCAGCCGGGCGCCTGAACAGCCCGTACAAAACAGCAGCGTAGCGGTCAGAGCGAGTGTGAGTGGTTTTTGAGTGGCCATGATGATGGACTTTCCGATCAGCGGCTTCGGTCTGCGACGCGCAAACAGATGCTCCGCTGTCAGTTTTTTCGACCCTAGGGATTAGCCCGGAAAAATCAGTCCGTTGTATTCCGCCGTTTCCGCCAATTCCGCCGCCGTCAGGTTCGGGTCCCTTAAGAGAGGCAATTCGGGCTGACACGGGACCCTTTGACGGTCACTTTCGGCGTACTTTAGACTTTCCGCTGTCATCTCATCAGATTTCCTCATGCAGGCCACCCACCTATGACTCGAATTGCCACCCCCCTGTTGCTGGCCCTGCTGACGGTCCTGCCGCACGCCGTGTGCCGCGCCCAAACGGAAGCACAGAAACTCCACGCCCTGTTCGAGAGCGAATGGGAGCGGACGATGAAGGAAAATCCCACGTGGGCCTCCCAGTTGGGCGATCGCCGATTCGCGCGCCAGTGGGAAGACCTGAGCGAAGCCGCCATTCTGAGATCTCAGGAGAAAACGCGGGCTGCTCTGGCCACCCTGCGGCTCATCGACGTCGCTCAGCTGTCGGCCGATGACCGGCTGAACTACCGCCTGTTTGAACAGGAATACGATGCCCGTGTCGCGCTGCAGCCGTTTCCTCTGCACCTGATTCCCCTGAATCAGCGTGGCGGCATTCAGGATCAGAGCAACCTGTCTCGGTCACTGAAATTCGACAGCCTGGCAGACTATGAAGACTGGCTGGCGCGACTGCAGAGCCTGCCGGAACAAATTGACCAGACCATTGCACTGATGAAAGCGGGCATCGCTGCCGGCATGCTGCACCCCAAAGTCATCATGAAGCGGATCCCGCCCCAGATTCGCCAGCAGATTGTGGCCGACCCCAAAACCAGTCTGTACTACGAAGCCTTCCGCACGTTCGGCATTGAGATCAGTGACGCGGACAAACGCCGGCTGCAGACCGCCGCTCTGACAACCATCAAAGAAGAAATTGTGCCCGCCTATCAGCGGTTCCTGACCTTCTTCACCGAGGAATACATACCGGCCTCGTTTGATCAGGTTGGCTGCTGGCAGCGCACCAACGGCCGACAGATGTATGCCGTGCTGGCCCGCAAATTCACCACCACCAGCCTGACGCCACAGCAAATTCATGACATCGGACAGCGGGAGGTGAAACGCATCCGTGCCGAAATGCAGACCATCCAGAAACGAGTGGGATTTGCGGGCAGCTTTCAGGAGTTTCTCACTCACCTGCGATCTGCGCCCCAGTTTTACTACAAAGACCCCAACGATCTGCTGGCGGCTTACCGCGCCTGCTGCCGCCGCATTGACCCTCAACTGCCGAAGCTGTTCCACCGCCTGCCAAAAACGCCCTACGAAATTGTGCCGATTCCCGCCCAGATGGCGCCCGACACCACCACCGCGTACTACCAGCAGCCCTCGGCCGATGGTTCGCGTCCTGGCCGCTATTTTGTGAACCTGTACCGTCCGCAGGACCGCCCCAAATATGAGATTGAAGCGCTGTCACTCCACGAGTCAGTCCCCGGTCACCATTTTCAGATTGCTCTGGCAATGGAACTCGAAAACGTGCCCAGCTTTCGTCGCTTTGGCGGCTACACGGCCTTCATCGAAGGCTGGGGGCTGTACAGCGAAAAGCTGGGCGAAGAGCTGGGACTGTATCAGGACGACTATTCCAAATTTGGTCAACTGACTTATGAAATGTGGCGGGCTGTGCGACTGGTGGTCGACACGGGCATCCACGAGCTGCAGTGGACCCGTCAGGAGGCCATCGATTTCTTTGCCGCCAACACCGCCAAGTCGCTGCTGGATATTGAAAATGAGGTGGACCGTTACATCGCCTGGCCCGGACAGGCGCTGGCTTACAAGATTGGAGAACTGCGGATTCGCGAACTGCGTGCCCGCGCTGAAGAACGGCTGGGCGATCGATTCAGCGTGAAGGACTTTCACGAAGTCGTGCTCAAAAACGGAGCTGTGCCGCTGGACATTCTGGAAGAGCAGGTCAACAGCTGGCTGCAGACTCAGCGCTGATCAGAGGTCTCAGTCAGACCCAGCTCCAACAGACGGGCCTGCAGCCGACGTTTCTTCGCGGCGTCCATGACACTGGCATAGTGCCAGCAGGCCTGCACCAGCTGACCATGCCCGGACGTTTGCCGCCTGGCTGCCAGCTCGGCCACAAACCACGACGCCACGTGTCCGCGCTGCGATGCCGGAACCGCGTGGACGGGCAATCGGGACAGCAGAGTGAGCCCTGGCCGCGAGGGATCGCTGCGAACACAGGCGAGCGTCAGTCGAGCGAGTTGCTGTCGCCGCCCGGCCGACAGCCGATCAAGCGGCACCAGCCGCACCGCAGACAGGACGTTCGGCCATTGATGGGGATCAAATCTGTCGCGGCGCCCCAGCATCTGATTCAGCACAGATCGCTCCGCCCGCAATAGAAAATCGGCTGCCAAATAGAAACCGTCGCCAGCCTGCCCCAGGAGTGTCGGCCCGTTGAGTGTCGCCCCCCTGAGCCCGCCATCAGCTGGCCGACCTGCATCTGAAGGAGCGTCTGCGGCCCAGGCATGATCCGCGAGTTGCGACAGTCGATTGGGCAACCTGTCATCGGCCATCGCCTGCACCAGGCGTAACAGATTGGCGGCCAGCTGGCCGTCCAGCCACCTCTCCTGCGACAGCTGCAGCCACAGCCGGGCAGGCGCTGCCTCACGCAGGCGAGCCAGACGAACGAGCGCGGCCTCCAGCAACCGATCATCAACTTCCGCACTGCGGAGTAATCGACGACAGCGGACGGCATTCAGGGGCTGCTGACTGTCCGGAATCGTGGCGGGCGGAAGCTGATGAGGCGTGTCGTCCGTGCGACACCACATCGCGATGACCAGCAGGCCAAACGTCAGCAGACTGATTTCCACAGGTCGTGGAAACCAGTCGTTTTTTTGTAAATCCATCGTGGCATCTGCCCTTGTCCGCACGCCACTGGTAAACGGCAACGCTGCATCAGCCCCGCTGTTCAGCAAATCGCCTCCCGCGGGGTCGCTGTGCAGCTGGCCGCCCTGAGTTGGTGCGTCAGTGACCGTTAATGGTGATGCCCGCTATAGAGTTTGGCTTTCTGGTCGCCTTTGGAAATCACATAGGCCAGCAGGTCGAGAATCTCTTCACGCGTCAGCTTGTTGAGCACGCCCTGAGGCATGATGCTGATTTTGCTGGGATCGCGTTCGTCGATGTCGTCCTTGTCCAGCACGCGCAGTTTCTCGGGCGCTGTGGGATTATCGAGCACGTGTACTGAGCTGTCATCCTCTTTCACAATCTGCCCGGTCACTACCCTCCCGGAGGCCAGCACGAACGTGTAAGACTGATACTTTTTCTCGATCTTCAGCGAAGGATTCAGAATGTGCTGCAGAACGTCCTTCGGTGAATACTCGGGATTGAGCTTCGTCAAATCCGGCCCCACGTCGGCCCCTTTGCCGTTCATTTTATGACAGCCCGCACAGCTGGCCATGGTGAACAGAGACTGCCCCACATCAAAACTGTTGCTGCGATGCGACAGATGTTCAACATCACCCGCCAGGTCAGCCAGTTTCCATTCGGTGTTGCGATCCAGATAGGTGAGCAGTTCGTCCTTCGCTTCCAGATTTGTGGCAGCCAGATACGCGGCCGGATCCGCGTTGTACGCGTCCACATCCTCCACCACATACATGGCGCCAAACATACGACGCCAGTGCCCCGGGTAGGTGCACACGTACGGATAGATGCCCGGTTCCGCAGGCACCTGAAACGTCAGTGCCTGCTCTTTGCCCGGTTCCAGCAAACGACTGGCCAGCAGCAATTTGTCCGATTGGGGAACGAACTGACGCTCTTTGGCGTCCGCGTCTCGGGCCGTGGATTCGGCCAGCTCACCCACTTCCTGCAGACTGCCGGGGGCCACGATGGCAAAATTGTGCGGCATGTGATCCGTGTTGGAAAAGCGGAACTCAACGGGCCGACCCGCCTGGACCACCAACTTCTCTTTGTCGTACAGCATCCGCGCGGCCACCGTTCCAATGGAAATCACACGCACGTCCAGATTCTCCAGCCGAGACAGCACCGAAGGCTGCGCGTCCGGTGGCAGCATCTTTGCCAAAGAGCGAACGTACTCCATGATGGCCAGAGCGCGTGATCCGGTGCGGGCACTGGCCGGCATTTCACTCAGGTAACCCACCGTGTTATCGATCAGACCAGGCACCCGACCGACCGAGCGGGCATTTTCCGGCAGCGCCATCAGCACCTGCAGCGCGGCCGCGCGATTGCGCCCCGCCTTCATCAGCCGTGCCAGGTCGTCAAACAACTGGGCCTCATTGCCGGGAATGGCGCCCAGCGCCAAAATGGCCTGGTCGTGAATCGTATTGGCGCCTCCGGTCACCGACAGATTCTCCGGGGCAATGTCCTGTTTGCTGAATCCCGGTCCCTGCCACTGGACCCGCAGGCCATCACCGCCACCGTTGTCAAAATAGGTCACCAGGAACGGGTGGCTGCCGGCCGCCAGTTGCACGGTGGCCCGCTTCTCACTCATGCCGTGCAGACCGTCATGGTTGATCAGCAGCCTGTCATCCAGATAGATTCGAGAGCCATCGTCCGAGGTGATGGCAAACGTGTACTGACCGGTTGCAGGAACCGCCAGATATCCGGAGTACCGCAGGGCAAATCTGTCACGTTTGGTGATCTGAGGAATACTCAGCGATATGCCGGGCACCACACCGGAGGACTCCGGCTGCATCGCATCGAGCGTTTCCCGCGCGACGTTGGTTTTGCTGGGGTAATAGTAATCAACCGCCAGACCCGCTTCGCGCAGTCCGGCCGCCCGCGATTCCGGTTCCAGTCCGGCCGGAAGCTCAAACATCAGTTGGCGAACATCCGTATAAAGTTCAGAGCGAACCTTCTCGTCCGCCACACGAGGCACACTCGCCAGAAAATCCCGCAGACTGCGTTTGTTCTTTGATGCGGCATACAGCGCAGCGGCCCCATTGCCCTCGGCCGCCATCCAGCCGGCAAACCCCGTCTGTCGACCAATGTCCGTTTTGCCCCTGAGGGCCAGCATTTCCACGACCGGCTGCACATCCTGCAGGTCTTCTCGTGACTGCCGTGACAGCACCTGGCACAGTCCGTTCAGTGTGGCGGTGGATTCCTCCGCGTCATTTTTGAGCATCAGGCCGGCCACAAGCAGGGAGGGCTTCACCTGTTTCAGTTCCGCAAGACCAGTCACCGCCTTCTCGAGCTGATCCGTGGAGACGGCCGTCCGCTGCAGCACGGCTTCAAACACGTCCACAGAACGATCCATGCTCAAAAGATCGGCCACACTCGCGTTGGCCAGCGCATAACGACGGGCGGCCGGTGACAGATCTTTGCTGTCGGCAATCGCCTTTCGAACCATCCCATCCACATCGATGCGGGAGCGGGCGAACTTCAGCACAGTCTCCAGTTCCGGATCCAGCGTCCGATTGGCCACTTCGAAAATGACTTCCGCCGCTTCGCCTTCATCCGCAAACGAAACGGCCGCCTTCACGGCTTCCGCCCGCACCAGGGCGGACTCATCCCGTGCGCCAGCCAGCAGCACGGTCGACCAGTTGGCCGCCTCACGGCCCCAGTGCCCCAGCGTCCTGACGGCGGCCGCACGCACGCGGGGTTCGTCTGCCTGGAAGACGGTCGCCAGCAGTTCGCCATTGGGCGTGCGGTGTTCTTCGTGCACCCACAGACACTCCAGCAGGGCCTGAGCGTCGTCGGCATCTTTGACGTCGCGCTGCGCCGCCCAGGCGGTCACAGCGGCGATGGTTTCCTGCGAATCACGACCACTCAGCTCCAGCCGCGCCCGATAGCGGGTGCCGTTTTCTTTGGCATAGAACGCATCGCAGACTTCCGCCAAAGGACGGCCTTTCAGCCGCACAGGCTGCAGCAGGTCGCGACCACTGGCCGTCAGTCGGAAAATCCGTCCATGCCGCGCGTCCCGGTTGGGATCCCGCATGTTGTGCTGCATATGGCCAATCAGTGCGTTGGCCCAGTCAGACACATAAAGGGCGCCATCCGCCCCGATTTCCAGATCGGTGGGACGGAAGTTGGGGTCGGACGAATCCAGCAGCGGATTGACGGCCTTCGCCGTAATGTCAGCGCCGTTGTAGACTACCTCATGCTGCAGCACGCCCAGAAAACCGATGCAGTTGCAGATCAGAAAGTTGTTCTGAAAGCGTTCCGGAAAATGGCTGCTCGACAGGCTGTCGGTGGCAGCCACCGGACGCCACTGCTTCTGAAACCACTGCTTGTTGCCCACACCCCTGCCGAGGTTCACGTAAGAGCCCGTACCGCTCGTGCCATCGTTGGCAAACTGATAACCCCACTGGTCAAAAAAGTCACCGTGAGGATTGGGACCAATGGGAAAATGAAACTCCATCTCAAACGTGCGGGGATTGAAACGATGCACGCCGGACTGCGTGGAGCGATACGTGCCCGTGGGCGTTTCCATGGCGGCCACGTTGAAAATTCCGCGAGACCAGTACAGCCAGCCGTCGGGCCCCACCACCATGGCGTTGGCCGAATGATGAGAGTCCGCACTGGACAGTCCCTGCAGCAGTCGAATCCTCACGTCCGCTTTATCATCGCCATCCGTATCTTTCAGAAACCACAGTTCGGGCAGGGCCGCCACAATCATGCCACCGCCCCAGAACTCGAATCCCGTTACGCTGTTCAGTTCATCGGCAAACACAACGCAGCGATCGGCCACGCCGTCACCATCGTCATCGGGCAGACACAAAATGCGGTCTTCCCGCGGCTGTGTGGGATTCCAGTGCGGATAGCTGGGCCAGACAGACACAAACAGCCGTCCATCGGTATCCACGGCCATCTGCACAGGATTGACCAGCTCGGGAAACATCTGCTCGGACGCAAACACGTTGGCTTGCAGCCCCTTATCCAGCTTCATCTGTTTGAGGCTGTCTTCTGCCGACAAGTAAGAAAACCGACCGTCGGGCAGATCACCTTTCTTGTTGGACTTCACCACCAGCTCGGCCGGAAGGTTGTCATCCCGCACAACCAGATCGCGCCCATCGGCCACCGCCCAGACGCGCTCATCGCGGTTGCCCGTCATCACGTCGAAAATCTCCATCTCACGCATCATTACGTCCGCATTGGACTGTCCAAACCAGGCCAGTTTGGAGCGGCCGCCAAAAACGTTGTAGCCGTCCACGACGCGATAGCGGCTGAACCAGTAGTAGTTTTTGTCCAGCACCGCCTGGCGCAGTTCCTCCAGGTCCGCATCACTTTGTGGTGGTTTGGCTTTTCCGAACAGCTGTTCGGTAATCACAGACGCCACCTTTTTGTTGCCGTTCTCCAGCAGATGCACGCCGTTCATCGTCAGCGGCGAATCTGCCACGGAATACAGGGCCAGCGTGGGGTCAAACAGATTGACAAACAGCACCTGCTGCTCCTGGCAGACAGCCTGCATGGCCTGCGTATAAGCATGCAGCCGCGCATTGTTCTCAGAGCCGTCCGGCAAATGAGGGCTGTTGAGATTTTCATGCGCAACGGGCGAGAACATGACAATCTGCGGAGGCGACTCGCCGTTGTACTGCGCGGCCTTCATGCTGGTGATGGTGGCCGCCAGATTGCGACGAAACTCGTCCAGGCCGTCGATCCCTTTGAAGGACTCGTTGTAGCCAAAAAAACAGAACACCACGTCCGTTTCGTTTTTCGTCAGCCAGGCGCTGGCATCACCGAAGTTATCCTCACGCGGTCGCACGGTCAGCTCGTCGCCCGGCACGGCCAGGTTGCGGAACGTCAGATTTTTCTGCGGATGCAGCGCGTGAATATACGTCTCCAGCCAGCCGTGATGCTGCATACGATCCGCCGTCGTATTGCCAATGATGGAGACATGGTCGCGGGCCGAAAACTTCAACTGCTGGGCGCGGGTCATCGGGGAAAACAACAGCAGCGAGAACGCAAAAAACAGCGGGCGTGTTATAGTCACAGCAAATCTGATCCAAAGAGAAAAGGTTGGCGACCGAGGTGGGGGGCTCCAAGCGTAACGCAGCGGCGTGAGAAACTCCAGATACCGTGTCAACACCGACGATTCGATCATCGCAACGGAAAAAACGATGCGATGAATACGAGCTACTGATCTCGAAACGAGGGCCCCAGCTTCCAGCCGCCAATAGCCAGCGGCTGCAGGGGTGGCGGCTCTGGCGGATCCTCGCCCAGCATTCGCAGTGAACGGCTGACGGACAGCCCCAGCTCACCGCCAATCCCGTACTTACTGTGGGCACGCTCCAGGTCGGGAATGGACTCTTTCATCAGCATCTCCCCCAGGCCCAGCGCAGCAGTGGACTTGACCAGAATGTCTTCGGGCACTTCCTCACTGTCGTCATGCACGCGGGCCACCAGACTCCGACGAACAGACTCAGCCGTGGGTTCACCCCGACTGACCACGCCCAGCGCCCAGACACCGACAGCCCGTGTTTCCACCAGTGTGGGGGCTTCCTTGTTGAGCATCTGCCTGGCGATGGGAGCGATGTCTGCACGCCCCGTCGAGGCGGCCACATGAAACAGATACCTCAGTTGAATGGAGTTAGCGTCCTTGATGCGCAGTGACGGGCCGTACTGTCCGCTGTTCAGATATTCCATCCGCTGCCGGGCCACGCGGACCACTTCATCGGACAATTCGGGGCGAGGCATCAAATGCAGCAGCCAGGCGGCCGTGACGAACACTTCGTGCCGTTCATAAGTCAGCAGGGGCACGACAGACGATTGAAACTCGCCATGCCGCTGCTGGCCCAGCAGAAGCATGGCCTGTTCCAGCTGTTCCCAGTTGGCCTGCCCGCTTTGCAGAATCCCGCCGGCGCCGGTGACAATGTCCGGTCGCAAAGTGTCCGACTCTTCCGCCACCGCGTGCAGCGCTGCCCGCGCATCGTTACGAACGCCGATGTGTCGATCGGCCAGCATCGCCAGCAGCAGGCGGCAGTGGTCCGTGCTGGCCAGATGACGCAAAGCCCGCACAACGGCCCGACGAACGCTGGGTTCCGGATGACGGGACGCCGATGGCAGCCGATCCGCCAGTCGACGGCGATCCAGCCGCTCCAGAGCGGACCACGCCAGCGCGGCAACCGCCATGTCAGCGTCGTCGCACAGTGTGGAAAGCAGCGCCAGTCCGCGCTCAGACGGCGCTTGATCCAGCAGCATGGCGGCGAGAATCCGATCGGTCACCGGCCCGGCGGCCAGTCGATCGGCAGAATCGGTGGCTGTTGGTGGATGCAGCCGACTCAGGGAACCAGCGGCCGCCTGCCGCACCACAAACCGCACCTGATCGGACTCCACAAGTTCCTGCAGCACGCCCCTGGCCGGGTCGCACTTCGCCAGCATCAAACAGCGGCAGGCCAGAAGCACCTGTGGCTGAGAGGTTCCGCCAGGATTCTCCAGTCGTGCGAGCCACCGTTCCTGCAGCAGACCGGGCCGCACTTCCGCCAGCCACGGCTCAATGATGGTACTGAGCACATGTTCGTCAGGCCCACACAGTTGACTGAGCGCCTCGGCCGATGAACGATCATCGGCTGCCACCAGGGCCTGAGCACACACCCGTTTGACCAGCATCGAATCGGTATGCTGCAGACGGTTGCGCAACGAAGGCAGAATCCTGTCCGGCTCGGCGAGTTGCTCCCGCGCCACACGATGCAGCGCATCGGCCGCTTCCCAGTGCAGCTCATTGTCGTAATCTCCGTCGAGCACTCGCACAAAGAAGTTCAGAAACGTGTCCGGCATGAACTCGGGGTTGCTCACCCGATCAAACACGTCCAGCATCAGCAGGCGCGTGGGCAGACGGTCATAGCGGGTCACCGAGGGCAGCGCGAGTTCGCCTTCGTAATCGGCCGCCCAGTCGTCCGCCCGGGCCCGTGGGCAGACTGTCGCCAGGCCGACAGCCAGCAGCGAAGTCAGAAGTATCAGATTTGGCAGTGTGTTCCGCATGGTTAGTCCGGCTGACAAAGACGCCATGTCCGCAGCTGCAGGGTGATCAGCAGCAGACCGCAAAGAATTCCGGACGTCCACCACGTCCGGGGCACCAGATCAAAGGTCTCAAAACCAGAAGCGGCAATCGCGCTGAGGGCTCCGGCCATGGGATTGACGCTCAGAACACGTTCCACAAAGGTGTGACTGAATGGGGCGTCCAGATTACTCCACACAACCAGCGTGCCTGCAAACAGCAGCATCAGCAGTCCGTAACTGATTGTGGTGGCCACCGCCGTGGAACGCACGAAAGCGCTGACCGTGGCACTGACCAGCAGGGACAGGGCGGCGGAGAACAGCAGACAGACAATCACCTGCATGACCTGTTCCCGCAGGTTGGGCTTAATGGCCATAATGACCGCATAGCCAGGCAGCGAAGCACACAGCACCAGCAGCAGTGTCAGCACCACGCTGATCAGTTTGCCGCGCAGAATACGGCCAGCGCTCAGCGGCGTAGTCCGCAGAAGGTCCCAGCCGCCCGCCTCCCGTTCGCCGGAAATCAGGCCGCCGGCAATGCCGGGAGTCAGCACGATGATCAGCGTCACCTGAGCAATCACGATGATGCCGCCAATGCGCTCCACCCCCCAGTCCACCGTGCCCATCGTGGTGGCGAACGTCAGCAGCAGCGACAGCACCGCACAGCTGGAAATCAGTCGCAGCAGCCAGTGCAGGCGGCCAAACTGCCGACTGCGAAACTCCTTAACCATCACGGGATTCAGAAAGAAGGGAATCCCGGCTTTGCGGCGCTGCGGGTCGATCAGGAAAAACAGCCGGCGGGCCACCTGACCTCCCGACGAGAGTTCATCGGTGATGACTCCCTGAGAGCGGGAACGATCCAGCAAAGAGTAATTGAACCGCCTGATGCACACGCCACTGCCGATGACAATAAACAGACCGGCATACAGAAAGTATGACTCCATCAGACTTTCGCTGTCCCGCAGTCCCACCTGAGAAACGGTCGTGCCGGAAACCATCTGCAGCATGGCGGGCACCGGAGACAGCTGTCGCAGAAAACTGGCGATGCTGCCCAGCGGTCCTTCCATGCCTTCCAGAAACTGCCACGGAATGAGCGTGCCCACTACCAGCGCAAACGTGCAGCCATAGGCCCATCGCAGGGCTGATTCCGGACTGCCGGCCCAGGTTCCCACCAGCATACCCAGCACGGCCAGCTGCAGACACACGACAATCAGCAGCACGTACAGCCGCAGGATGTCGGATGTGAGCGAAATACCGCCCATCGCAAAGCAGCACGTCATAGCGGGCAGCGTCATGGTCAGCAGCACGAGGATGAAGCAGAACATGGCCAGTGCTTTGCCAAAGAAAATCTCATAGCGATGCAGGGGGGAATTGAGCAGCAGTTCCATGGTGCGGCGGCGAATTTCCTTCACCAGACTGGTCGCCGGAAACGCGGGCACCACCAGAACCACCGCGGTCAGCATGGCCATCGCCAAAGAGCGAAACGCGCCCCGCGCCTGTGATCCGGTCAGATCTGACACTCCGCTTTCGGGCCACTTCAGTAGAATCGTGAGCGCAAAAACGACGGCCACCGTCAGCAGGATCCACAAGGTGGGTTTGTTCCGCATGATGCCCGGAATTTCCCGTTCGGCAATGACAAGACTGCCCTTCATTCTGCCGCCTCCAGCGCCGCACTTGCGTCTGCGGCCACAGACTCGCCGGCTGACTCTGACGTTTGACTGTCGGCAGTCGCCGCCTGGGTGGCCGTTACGAACGCTTCTTCCAGGTCGCCCGCCACTTCACGAAACTGAGTCACGTCCGTGCCGGCCGTGATCAGCGTTTTCAGCAGACCGGACAGCTGTTCGTCGCTGGCCGCCGTGCGAAACCGCACGATGCCTTCGGTGTCGGACGCGCTCACGTCCGCGTCGCCGATCGCACGGCTGATCTGGTTCTCAATGGCCGTCAGATGGTCCGCTCCCAGACACTGCACTTCAAACGTACGTCGTTGCGTCAGCTGGGCGGTGACTTCCTTCAGGTTGCCCAGCGCCCTGAGTTTCCCGCCGGCGATGATGGCCACACGATCACAGATGCGGGCCAGTTCGGGGAGAATGTGGCTGGTAACGATCAGAGTTTTGCCCTCGTCCGCCAGTCGCAGCAAAATCTCCCGCATTTCAATGCGAGCCTGCGGGTCCAGCCCGTTGGCCGGTTCGTCGAGAATCAACACTTCCGGTTGATGAATCAGCGTGCGGGCGATACCGATCCGCTGCTGCATGCCGTGGCTCAGGCTTTCCACGTAGCGATCCTGCATCCACGTGGCGTTGGTGATCTCCAGGACCTCGGCCACACGTCTGCGCCGCTCACTTCGCGGCACGCCGTAGGCCGCGCCGAAAAAGTCGAGGTACTCTCGCACGCGCATGTTGTCATACGAGCCAAATTTGTCGGGCATGTAGCCAATCAGGCGACGGACTTTGCGAGACTCGCTCACGCAGTCCGCGCCGCCAATGCGGGCCACACCGCGGGTGGGGCGTGTCAGGCCAACCAAAATCTTAATTGTGGTGGTCTTGCCGGCGCCGTTGGGACCGATGAAGCCGAGAATATCGCCTTTTTGCAGCGTCAGACTCAAGCTGTCCAGGGCCACAAATTCGCCATAGTGTTTGGTCAGATTCTCAATCTGCACCACATTGCTGTGTGCTGTTTCGCTCATTCTGTATTCCCGCTGTCCTCGCTGTATGCACCCGGCAGACGCGCACCCTCGGCCGTCATCTGCACGCTTTCAATTTTCCAGTAGTTGTCCTGTTCGCCGTACTGAGTCGGGTCGTCCGCGTCCTGCGCAATCTGTGAATCGCTGACATCGATCTTCAGGTATACGAACTGTCCGCTGATTCTGTTGAGGGTCTCCACCGGCAGGTCCAGCTCAAACGTGCCGACCGGGCTCGAAAGTGTCTGCAGTGGTTCCCACTGACCGGGACCACCGACCGCGACCCCCACATCCCGCGAACCGGCACGAATTCGAATCCGTACAGAGACGTTCCGATACTCAAAGGGCACACAGACCTTCGGCAGATCAAACTTCAGCACGGTCAGCGCGCCTTTGGACACTTCAATCCAGTTGCGGCGGCGGTTGAAAAAGGCGGAACTGACGCCGCCTGAGTCGCTGGCAATGGTCTGGTAGGGCAACAAAACGGGTGGCAGCAGGACCTGCTGCCCCACGGCCGGCGGTGTCAGGTCAACAGGTACCACAAGCAGCGTGGACGACTGTCGCCTCATTTCTGTTTCCGTATGGATTTGCGAGGGCAACTGCTGTGACCAGAACAGCACCGACAGCTCTTCAGGGAAGGCTCTCAGTCGGTCCGCGTGATTAAACAGCGTCTGGTACAGTTTCTTTCTCTGCACCTGACGCTTATTCAGCATCGTCTCGTTGCTGATTTCGCCAGGCATCAGAATGTCAGATGATTCCGTCCGCCACGCCTGCGCGTCCACCTGACGGGCCGCCATAATGTCCGGGCTGCGACTGGCCAGAATGGCGTCCTCGGGCTGCAGCTGCTGTGCGTTGGAAATGGACAGCCGCAGGCCCTTCTCATCCAGCACGGCCCGCGACGTCAAAGGGGCCGGCAACTGCAGGCTGGATGTGAGGACATAGTCAGAAATTCCGGCAGGCTGGTGAAAGTCGGCCCACTTGTGGGTGCCGATGTCAGTCCAGATAAAGCGATGCCGGGTGTCGGCCGGCGTGCTGTCAAACGTTCGCAGCGTGGCGTAGTCATGCAGCGTCAGACCGATGTCCTGGGCGTCCGGCTGGTAAACGGTGGCGATGCCGTCCGCCACCAGTGAAGTCTGGCCGGCCGCCGCATGCACAACGCGCGTCTCCAGCAGCGTGGGGGGGCGGCGGTGCGAACAGCCAGCCCCAGCGCCAGGCCCGGCACGGCCGCCAGCAGGGCCAGCGCGGGCGCGGCCACCGTCATCCAGCTGTGACGATCGCTGCGCACGAGCCATACCCCCAATCCAGCCAGCAGCAGAACAAAGACTGCCAGAACCAGCAGGGGAAAACTGCGCCGAGGAATCTCGTAGCCGATTTCAGAGTGGGCGATCTCGGCCATATCATCATCCGCCAGCAGGGGCGGTGGCAGAGGAGTGAGAAACGAATCCTCGAGAATCTGCGTGGTGGTGGGAGCCGTTTGATGGCTGTTCAGTCCCTGCATGTAGACTTCGGCGGAGGCGGTCGACAGATACACGCGACCGCGGCCAATGTCCTGTTGCACCAGCAGCGGCCAGCCGTTGGCACTCCACAGCAGACTCCCCTTTTCCATCACGACGCGGGAGAAGGGCACAGGCTCATCAAAACTGCGGGTATAGGACAAATCCGCCTCCTGACGCAGTCCGCCGGTCTCGACATGATGCTTCAGGTCCAGATCCATCAGGCTGGTTTCGTCAACAACCGAAAACGGCAGCGCATCTCCCAGCAGGGCGCGGGCCGACTCTTCGCCCATCGCATTGACGGAGACAATCGCGCGACCACCGCGTTCCACCCAGTGCCGCAGCGCGGCGCAAACGTCCGGATGCTGATGCAGCTGTGAACTGCAGATGATCATCTGATCAGCCGTGTTCAGCGCTTCGGGATGGACGCCGATGTCAGTCTCGCGAATGGCAATCAGCTTGGGGGGCTGCTGAGCGTCATCCCGCAGAGAAGAAATCAGATCATCGGAAAACAGAATCTCCCGCCGCGACGTGTCATCGGAATACACGGTCATCGACGATCCGACGCTCATGCCGTTCTGCTGCCCAATAGCAGAAACAACAAATCCATCCAGCATTTCTCCGTCGCCGCGGCGAGTGATGGTTTCGCGGCCCGCTTCTCCCGTCACGCTCATGTATTCAAACTCAAACGCGCGGGACCGGGCCGGGTGCACGAACAGCGGCCACTGGGATGTGCGGATAGACCTGGGCGGCAGGACGATGTGGCGGCCGTACTGATGCTGATCGCCCCCCACCTGATGGGCCAGCGACGTGATGGTTTCCGGCTCGTCCGTCTTGTTCTCAAAATGGCCCCGCACCAGACCCCAGCGGTTTTCCCGAAAGCGTTCAAAGCCACCGGATGTGATTCGGCCGCGACCCGTCTGAGCGATGACACTGTCGCCCACCAGCATTAGCAGTATCAGGCCAGCCAGTTGGACGGCCTGCGTTACTCGAATGGCCCGAAATTTGTTCACGAAGTCTCCCGCGCTGTAGGTTCCAGTCGTAACATTCCAACAAGCCAGCCGTTCATCCGCAAGCAGGCCGCCACGCACCGTCCATGACTGGTCGTTCAGACCTGTCAACTGAGATCGGGCCAGCCGGCGGTGCTGGCCCGCGGAGCGACAGGCGGGCGCCCCCAGGGAGCACACCTTGCCGGAATCTGGCCCACCGACACCATTTGCGCTCCCGACGGCCCGTCCCACGGTCGACTTTTTCAAAAATGCCGTCCTTCTGAACGGGCCCGTCGTTATCCGCCCCTGCATTTGGCTACACTGCCGGGCCCTGTTTCCCTGTCATTGACCGCAAACTGCCTCATGATCGTTAGCAAGAACTGGCTGGCCGAATACGTCGATGTCGACATGCCGGTCGACGAACTCACCGACCGACTGACAATGTCGGGCCTGAATCTCGAAGGGGTGGAAACTTCGGGCGACGATCTGGCCATCGACCTGGAAGTCACCAGCAATCGCCCGGACTGCCTGGGGCACATTGGCGTTGCGCGGGAAGTGAGCGTGCTGTTCGATAAAGAATTGCGCATCCCCTCGCCGCAGCCAGCCGTCACATCGGAGTCGGCCGCAGACGCCACGGCCGTTCAGATTGACTGCCCTGATCTGTGTCACGAATACCACGCCCGCGTCATTCGGGGCATCAAAGTGGGTCCCAGCCCAGACTGGCTGAAAGACCGGCTGGCAGCCGCTGGTATCAATTCCGTCAGCAACGTGGTGGACATCACCAACTACGTGATGCTCGAATGCGGACAGCCCATCCACGCGTTCGACTTTGACAAACTCGACGGTGGTCGTATCGTCGTGCGTCGCGCGGGCAAAGGCGAAAAAATCACGGCCATCGACCAGCGGGATTATGCACTGACCGAAGACATGTGCGTGATTGCCGACGCCAGCCGACCAACGGCCATCGCAGGTGTCATGGGCGGGCTGGCCACCGAGATTTCTGATGGCACGGTCAATGTGCTGGTGGAGACCGCATCGTTTGAGCCGTTGAGTGTTCGCGCGACGGCCCGCGCCCTCAAGCTGCACAGCCCCTCGTCATTTCGATTTGAACGCCGCGTGAATCGGCAGAATATCGACTGGGCGTCACGCCGCTGCTGCGAGCTGATCATGCAGGTCGCAGGCGGCGAACTGCTGGACGGATCTGTGGTGGCCGGCGATGCCGTGGCGACCCGTGAGCCGGTCAGTATGCGGTTCTCTCAGGTACCCCGCATTCTGGGAATGGACGTGCCACCCGATGAGTGTGTTCGCATTCTCGTGGAGCTGGGTCTGGAGCTGGTTGAACGGACGACCGAGACAGCCTCGTTCACTGCGCCCGCCTGGCGACTGGACCTCACCCGCGAGGCCGATCTGATTGAAGAAATCGCCCGCATCTATGGCTACGACCGCATCCCTGACGATGCCACGTTGCCCGTCGTAGCCACCAGTCGCAGCGTGCGTGAACAGGTGGGAGACGCCATCCGCACGGCTCTGCCGGCCTGTGGATTTTTTGAATCACTGACGCTGTCGTTTATCAGCCGTGAGCAGCTGGAGCTGTTTCGTCCCCGCGGTGACATTGCGAACGTGGCCGTCAATCACTCCACCCGCAGCAAAGAGAATCAACTGCGGCAAAGCCTGATTCCCAGCCTGCTGCACTGCCGCCGTCAGAATGAACGACACGGCACACTCAACGCGGAACTGTTTGAGGTGGCCAAGGTCTATCTGTCGGCCGGCGAAGGAAAACCGGAGCACGAAGCCGAGCCAACGATGCTGGGCATCGTGTCCGGACGTGACTTCCTGACCCTCAAAGGCGTGGTCGAGATGATCGTCGCCCGGGTGTGCCCGCAGGCCGTGTTGACCTCTGCCCCCTGCAGTCTGAAGGAATTTGGCCATGGTCGCGGCGCGGCCCTGCAGCTGAATGGCGCAGACTTCGGCTGGCTGGGTGAACTGGACCGCGGCGTGATTGATGCCGTGGACCTTCAGGAAGGCGCATCGGTAGCGGAAATCAACGTCAACATGCTTGAAGACGCCTTCCAGGCCGAACGCGTTTACCAGCCACTGCCCAAATTCCCGGCCGTCACGCGGGACCTGAACTTTGTTCTGGGGGAATCCGTCACGTGGGCTCAGCTGGAAGACGCAGTGACGGGAGCCGGCGGGACACTGCTGCAGCATGTTTCCTTCGGTGGTCAGTACCGCGGCAAGGGCATTGAAACGGGTCACAAGTCCTACCTGGTGTCCTGTGTGTTCATGGCGGACGACCGGACTCTCACAACTGAGGAAGTCGACGCAGCCGTGGCGCAAATCCTGGCGGTCTGCGAAGAAAAGCTTGCTGCCAAACTGCGTTAACTGACAATACCCAGAGAGAGCGAACTCTTCGCTGTCGCGGCTTGTCCTCAGTCAGGTGGCACAGGTGTGATCGGCTGCCGCTGTCTGTCTCCTGTTTGTGTGTTCTTCTGTCCCTGTTCCCCGTTTCCACAAGACGTTCTGACGCCACCGGCGAACTCATGAAACGTACGCTGCTGAAATCCAAAATTCACCGGGCCACTGTCACCGAAGCAGATCTCAACTACGAGGGCAGCGTGACAATTGACGCGCAGCTGATGAAAGCCGCCGACATTGTGCCGTTTGAACGGGTGGAAGTTTACGACATCACCAATGGGAACCGACTGGCGACCTACGCAATTGAAGGTGAGCCAGGCTCCGGCACCATTTGCCTCAATGGAGCGGCGGCCCGCCTGGTGGAACCCGGCGATCTGGTGATTATCTGCAGTTTTGCCGATTACACGGACGAGGAACGAGCGGTTCACGAACCGATCGTGATTCAGGTCAATCAGAAAAACAAACCACGGCGACCCCGCAGAAAAGGGTAGCCCGTTTTTGACAGTGATGTTCGCATGACGAGATTCGACGACGACCTCGATGAATCAACTCAGGCGAACCCGTCCAGTTCGCAGATCTCTTTGTTTCGCTGGATGCTGCTGGCCACCGCGGCCGCTTTTGGTTTTGGCGGCTTTCCGCTGGGCTCCTCCGTGCTGACGGCCGCTCTGGCGGCTCGCCCGGCGTTTGAAACGGCCCAGTGGATTCTGCAAAAGGACCCGCATCCCACCCGTGCGCGAGTGTGCGCGCTGTTTCATGTGTCTGTGGGAATCTGGCACGGCTTTCCGGCCGCACTGATCACGATTGGCGCATTCATTTTTGCCGGCAAACAATTGGGCATGGGATTTCCTCTGAAGGATCTGCAGGCCACGATGATGGGGCTGATTGCTGCGGTCGGCTTCAGCGCTTTGGTCGGTGGGCTGGCCACATTCGGTGCGCTGCGTACTGGATTGCGGGTCTGGGCACATCCTCGGTTTGAAGCCGCCCTGCAAAAGGAGCTGCAGTCCGGCCGGAACGTCTACACCAATCACGCCGTGTTCGTGCTGGCCACGTCACTCACCATTCCCGTGCTGATTGCGCTGCCCCTGATCCTCATGACTCCCAAACCGGCCATCGTCTGGGTGCTGGTGCTGCCCGTTTCACTGCTGTCTGTGATCGTACCGTGCCTGATGATTGGCACGCGAATCTTTGCGGAAAGCCCCCGCGCCTATTTTCTGGGAGACGGCCCGTCGTCATCCGACACGCCGGCCGGCTTTCCTGCAGCAAACGCAATATTGCCCCCGGCTTTCAGCGAGGAAGGCCTGGAATCTCACCACGCAGACGGCGAACAGCCTGATTGATCGGGCTGCCGACACCCTTCAAATTCTGCAGGACGTCTGTGCATTCCTGCCCGGATGCCGATAGACTGTGGGATCCCACACATTCGCCGTCATCTTGATTTGCGTGTGCCATGCCTCCCACCTCCCGCCTGTCACAGCTGTGCCCCGTTCGTGCTTTCGCACTGCTGTTAATCGCTCTGCTGTCCACAGCATTCGCGCCGTCCATCACTGCCGACCAGCCGCCCGTTGACGATGATCAGCACTTTGAAACACACATTCGTCCCCTGCTGCACACGCGCTGCGTCCGCTGCCACGGAGAGAATCAGCAAAAGGGCGGACTGCGACTGGATACCCGCGAGGCCATTTTAAAGGGCGGCGACTCCGGACCGGCCGCCGTGCCTGGCCAGGCGGCCAACAGTCTGCTGATGGAAGCGGTCCGTTATGAGTCCTGGGAGATGCCGCCAGATGGGCAGCTGAAAGACCACCGCATTGAACACCTGGAGCTGTGGATCGCTTCCGGTATGCCGTGGCCGACCCACAACGGCAAATCCGTACGACTGTCGGGCGCGGCGTTTTCTGAGGAAGAGAAGACGTTCTGGAGTCTGCAGCCTGTCACTCAATACACCCCACCACAAACAGACTCCGACTGGGTTCGCAATCCCATCGACCAGTTTGTTCTCAGGCGATTAACGGCGGCCGGACTGGAACCAGCGCCACGAGCCGACAATCGCGTGCTGCTGCGCCGCCTGCACTTCGCCCTCACCGGCTTGCCGCCGGCACCGGCCAGTCTGAAAAAGGCTGAGCAACTGGACATACGGGCGACTGTCGATCGCCTGCTGGACGATCCCCGCTACGGCGAACACTGGGCGCGTCACTGGCTGGACATTGTTCGCTATGCTGAGTCCGACGGTTTCCGTGCGGACGGCTACCGGCCGCATGCCTGGCGCTATCGCGATTACGTCGTGAGAGCATTCAACGACGACAAACCGTATGACGTGTTTGTCACCGAACAGCTGGCTGGTGATGAAGTCGCGCCCGACCGGCGTGACGCACTGATTGCCACCGGCTTTCTGCGCACGTTTCTGTACGAGTACAACCAGCGCGACGCCCGCACCCAGTGGCAGGACATCCTGAATCAGGTGACGGACATCACGGGAGACGCTTTTCTGGGGATGAGTGTCAGTTGCGCTCGATGTCACGACCACAAGTTTGATCCCATCCTCCAGGAAGACTACTACCGATTGCGGGCCAGTTTCGGCACGATGCTGCCGCGTGACGACGTCCCGGCGGCCGACCTCGCAGAACGGCAGCGCTATGAGCGGCAGCTACAGCAATGGCAGCAGAAGGCGGGGCTGCTGCACGAACAGCTCGAACAGCTGAAAGGCCCCTATCTGAAAAAGCAGGCCCAGGCTGCCATTGAACGCTTCCCCGCGGACGTGCAGCACATCATGGCAAAAGCGAACGGCGAGCGCGGTCCGCTGGAACAGCAGCTGGCGGACCTGGTGCAGCGGCAGGTGCTGTTTGAGCAGGATCGAGCCAAATATTCGCCGGCCGATAAAGCGGAGATCGAACGCCTTGAACGGGAAATCGAGCTGCTGGCCGGTCGGCCGCCAGCTCCACTGCCACCCGCATTGACAGTGGCCGACGTGAGCGCGCAGCCGTTCGCCCTGCACATCGGACAAAACGCGTCCCGCAAGGCCGTCACGGCAGGCGGATTTTCCATTCTGCAGCCTGACGTGTTTGCCCTGCAGCCACGCGGCACCTCTTCCGGACAGCGCACCGCACTGGCGAAATGGATCACGAGTGTGGACAACCCACTGACCGCGCGGGTCATCGTCAACCGCGTCTGGCAACAGCACTTTGGCACGGGACTGGTCAACACGGCCAGCGACTTTGGCCACCTGGGCGGCCGCCCCACACACCCGGAACTGCTGGACTGGCTGGCCTGCGAATTCATGGCCCACAACTGGAGCATCAAATGGCTGCAGCGCATCATCCTCAACTCGGCCACCTGGCAGATGTCCGCCTTTCACCACCGGGAGCACACGGTCGAACACAGCGACCCGGGCAACGCGCTTCGCTGGCGATTTGACATTCGCCGCCTGTCGGCTGAGCAGATACGCGATGCGATGCTGGTCTGCTCGGGCGAACTGCGGTCAGAAATCGGTGGGCCCAGCGTGGCGCACGACAGTCTGAGAAGATCGCTGTATCTGAAGATGCTGCGGAACAAACCGGAACCACTGCTCAGTTCGCTGGACGGTGTGGATGGGCTGAACAGTGTGCCCCAACGGGCGACGACCACCACACCCACGCAGGCGCTGAATCTGATGAACGGAGCGTGGGTGCGTGCCAGAGCAAACGCCATGGCGCAGCGGCTGCTCGAAGAAACCAACTCCCAGGACAACGTCATTCTGGCGTCTGCCGCCTTTCAGCTGGCGCTGGGCCGCGGGCCGGATTCGGACGAACTGGCAGCCGCCACACGGCTCATGGCCGACTCCGAATCCGCCTGGGAAAAACGGCTGCACGAGCGGCCCTTCGCTCAGTTTACCGAACACACGGGCACGGCACTGCGAATCGGAGAGCACGGCGTCGCACCACCTGCCACCGAAGAACTCAAACCCGCCGCGCCGTTTACGTTTGCCGCCATCTTTCAGCTGGACTCGCTGTATCCGTCAGCCAGTGTGCGGACTCTGGTGTCTGCCTGGGACAACAGCAAATCGTCACACGGCTGGTCGATTGGAGTGACGAGTGAAAAATCGGCCTACCAGCCACGCAATCTGATCCTGCAGCCCATTGGCACCGGTGGCTATGAGGTCGTGGCCTCCAATCTGCGACCTGAGCTGAAGACTCCCTGGCTGGTGGCCGTGACGGTTGATCAGCAGAAAAACGGGGGGCAGGCCACCTTCTATCTGCAACCGCTGAGTGAGAACGCGCGGCTGCAGACGGCCGTGGTCCCGTTTCAGTCGGCCGAGCAACTGAACGGAAAACTTCCCGTGAAGCTGGGAGGCCGCTGGAAGTCTGACGGCCACAACTGGGACGGGCTGGTGGATCAGGCGGTGTTCTTCGACCGCTGCCTGAAACAGCAGGACGTGGAACGTCTGTTCGCCGCCCGCCTGTCGGCCGACAGCATCCCTGCTTTTGATCCGCTGGCATTCTGGTCATTTGATGATCGCCGGCAGCCAGGCCGCAGCGTGCCGTCCGACCATCCACTCACCATCGCGACTTCCGTGGGCGGTTCAGCGCAGCAGTCCGGACTTAGTGAATTGTGCCACGTGCTGCTGAACTGCAACGAGTTTGTTTATATCGACTAAGACGTACCTGAGGCGACGCCTACCCCTTGAAAACAGTCTGACATGAATCCCTACACATCACGACGCCAGATGCTGTCCGCTGCAGGTGCCGGATTCGGCGCACTGCCACTGGCCGCTCTGCTGGCCGGTGAATCGGGCCGAAGTGAAAGTCCGACGGCCGCCAGGACACCCCATCGCCGCACCAAAGCGCTCAGTGTGATCTTCCTGTTTATGGAAGGCGGACCCAGTCACATCGATCTGTTTGATCCCAAGCCGCTGCTGCGAAAACTGGCCGGTCAGTCTTTGCCGGATTCCTTCGACAAGCCTGTGACCGCTATGGGCGAAGTCAATTCGCCCCTGCTGGCCGATCAGCGAAAATGGCGTCAGCACGGAGAAAGCGGCCTGTGGGTTTCCGACTGGCTGCCGCATACCGCCCGCTGCATGGATGACCTGGCCGTGATTCGCTCGTGCTGGAGCAATGGCATCAATCATGCGGGTGGCGTGTGCTCCATGAACACCGGCTCACCGATTGCCGGTCGCCCCTCCCTGGGTGCCTGGGTGAATTACGGGCTGGGCAGCGTGAATGACAATCTGCCCGCCTTTGTGGTCATGCAGGACACCAGCAGTCAGGTGGTGAATGGGGCCCGCAACTGGGGCACCGGCTTTATGCCGGCCGTTTACCAGGGCACGCGTTTCAACACGTCCGGCACACCCATCTCCAACCTGTCGCGTCCGGAGCAGGAAGATTCGAACGCCCAGAATCGCAAATTGAAACTGCTGGACACTCTGAACGCACGGCACGCCAGCAGCCGACAGCAGCAGTCAGAGCTGGAAGCTCGCATTGCCGGGTACGAACTGGCGTTTCGGATGCAGTCGTCGGCTCCGGAAGCCGTGGATCTGGCGGCGGAAACAGCCACCACGCAGTCACTGTACGGCATGGACGCCAAAACCACCCGCACGTTTGGACGCCAGTGCCTGCTGGCTCGACGACTGGTCGAACGCGGTGTGCGTTTTGTCCAGCTGTATCACGGAGCGGGCAGCAAATGGGATTCGCACGCGGGGATTGAAAAAAATCACAGCTACCTGTGCGCTCAGACGGACAAATGTGTGGCCGGCCTGCTGCAGGATCTGAAACAGCGGGGACTATTGGACACCACACTGGTGATCTGGGGGGGCGAATTTGGTCGCACGCCCATGAGTGAAAAAGGAGATGGTCGCGACCACAACCCGACGGGATTCACAATGTGGATGGCGGGCGGCGGTGTGGCGGGTGGTCGCACGATTGGCAGCACGGACGAACTGGGCCTGCACGCGGTGGAAGATCGCCTGCACGTACATGACCTGCACAGCACCATCATGTGGCTGATGGGCCTGAATCATCGAGAGGTCGTCTATTACGACAAGGGTCGGCCGGAACGCATCGATCAGAACGAAGGCACGCCGTACACGAAGATCGTCGGCTGATCCTGTCGCCTGGGAAACAGCCTTCAGTCACCCGCAGCATCCTGCGAATCATCGACGGCCGCACCAGGAATGATGTCGGCGGCCGAAAACCGCGATGGCACACGGTCTGCCAGTTCGACAAACACCCACTCCAGCGGTGCTCGCGATTTGCCGGCCGTACAGCCGTCAATAATGCAGAACGCACAGAACAGCGACCAGTCGGAAATGGCGTCCACCAGGGCATCGAATCGCTCGGGGTTGCACGCGCCTTTGCCCCGCACCTGTCGCCAGAGGGCATATGGCTCATCGTGATACTGCACCATCACAGCCAGCGCTTCGTCGTCGCAGAACTCTTCCAGAAACCGGCGCGCCAGTGAGGCGTGACTGTTCGGATGGACAATGGCCAGACCCGCCTGGGCGTCGGGCTTAAACGTGTCGTGCACATGAATCAGCAGCCGCAGTTTGTCGCACTCCTGTTCGGACAGCTGCGGACGCAGGGTGTTGAGATTGTCTTCCAGTTCGGCAATGTGCGCAGCAATCGATCCCTCCGGATGACCGGGCCGCGCCTGTCCCCACGAAAGGTTGGTCTGATAGCGTTCATCCGCCTGAATGCGGCTGAGAATGTGTTTGAGATCTTTCATTGTTGATACTCCATTATGATGATTGTTGTTCGCAATTCGCGAGCAGGCCGGACGCCGTCAGCACACGCTGCCGGCATCGAGCTCCACAGACGGCCTCGGGGAGGGCCCCTGGCGAGACGCGGCAACACGAGGCAGGGCGGTCACGCTGTGATGCGACAGCAATGAGTCGCCGCCACACAGTGATGCGACAGGCTGACCTGTGCGTCTGGGGGCGAGCGCTGCGCGGGAAGGCGGTCCGCGGCAGGGGCTCGCAGAGTCGTCAGGGCCATTCTGACCGGATGACGTTGCAGCGTGCCTCGCGCTCACAGACACGCGGACCGCAGGGTGGTTCGCCGTTCTATCAGCCGCGAATGTCCACAGAGCGTTTCACCTCATACATCAGCAGACTGCCCGCCACTCCGGCATTCAGCGAGTCGACGGTCGCGTCCATGGGGATGCGGACGCGCTGCGAACACAGGGCCGACAGACGCGGCTGCAGACCACGGCGTTCGTCACCAACGGCGATCAGGCAGCCACGGGGATAGGCTGTCTGATGAAACAGCGTGTCGGCATTTGGCACAGCACCCACCAGAGTGCGGCGGTGCTGACCGAGCCAGTCGCCAAGTTCCCGCACATCGGTGCGGACAATCGTCTGCCGAAAAAACGCACCCATCGACGCGCGAATCACGGCCCCGTCAAACGCGTCCAGGTGTCGTCCCACCACGATCAAACCGCCACCGCCAACGGCCGCCAGCGTGCGCAGCATCGTTCCCAGATTTCCGGGCGACTGCATCGACTCGACCACCAGCCAGCACACGGCTGTCGTCTGCACAATGTCCGCCAGTGAGGACGTTCCGCTGGGCAGCACGCAGGCAATTCCGGACGCCTGCCTTGTCTTTGACAGACGACGAAACTGCTCGGGGGAAATTTCTGTAACGATAGTCCCGTCACGGCGAGCGTGACGCACGAGTTTCTGCGCGAGCGCTGACCGCAGCAGCACCGGGCTCACAATGATCTGATCGATCGATCGGCCTGCATCCGCCGCCGCGACGAAGTTCCGCACACCTTCTATAAAAACTGCGCCCTGTGCTCACGCTCCCTGCGAGAGTCCCGTAGCTGCAGCAATCTGCGAATGGTGTCTTCACGCATAACCTCCTGCGGTCGGGCCGCAGCACAAAGTCAGGAAGCCGCCAAACCGTCGCCTGCGGCGCCAACCCAATCGCCCGCAGGGCGGCCGGGTTTGCAGTCCACGACAGACCTGACGCAGTCAGGTTCGCTACTTTCTGGCGTATTCACGTTCGCTGATTCCTCCAGTCGGAGTTGTTGGGGCTTATCAATGGCCGTCTGCCGCTGCATTTCAACGCGTGATCTCAAATTCTGTCAGCTGATCCGTCGACAGGTCCAGCAGCGCCACGGTCCACGGGTTGGCCCGATGCAGGGCGCCCGGATTGATGCAGCGAATGCCGTCATTGTCCCAGTCGATGGCCGCATGAGAATGACCGCTGAGCAGGTAATCAGGCCGGGCGGCCCGCAGAGGACGCATCTCACCAGCCAGATGACCATGAGAGACACCAATCCGCTTTCCGGACAGCTCGATTTCTCCGCCCCACCCCAGACACGTCACGCCGTGCTGCCTGGCCGCATGCTCCAGTTCCGGCACGACATCAGCGTCGTGGTTGCCAAAGACGAAATAACAGGGAAGGACACTGCAGACCGTCACAATCTCGGGCGATGCCAGATCTCCACAGTGCACCAGCGCATCAGCGCCGGCATTCGCCAGCAGCTGAACGGCCCGCTGCGTGCGCTCGATTTGATTGTGTGTGTCGGAGAGAATACCCAGCTTCACCAGCAACCTTTGCGAAACAACAATGGGCGGCCGGTCGCCAGATTACTGCCGAATCGTGTTGATGTCGATGCGTTCGAACTGCGACCAGCGGATGCGGGTCTGGTCACCACCGATCATCTGCACTGTGGTCGTGATGGAGGACTCGTACACGCTCAGCAGATGCACCGGGTGGTCACCGTCACCCCGCACCACATGCACTGCCCGACCGGCGGCAGCAGCCAGCCCCGTGGCGTCCTTTCCGCTGTCAGGCCGCTGCAGCAGCCGTTCGTAGTGTGCCAGCACTTTGTCGGCCGTGTCTGGAGTGACGAAACTGGTGCGACAGTGCAGCGACACACACGTGCGATCGCCGGACGCATTGACGGTCGCTCCGTCCTGCATGGTGGCGGGCCCCATCTCGGCATCGGGATACCGCCAGGGTTCGATCCGCTGCAACAGGGTTTTCGATTCGGGAGGCTGCCCGACACAGGGAATTACGGTCAGCAGTGCGGAGAGAGTCAGCAGACTGGTGGGCATTCTGATATTCCTGTTTGAAAGACGCGGTGGATCTTCATCTGTACGAACGGCCGTTTCAAGGCGACCTGGGGCGCAGCAGCCAGTGAACCAGCAGCAGCCCGGCCAGCAGAGGGAGATAACGAATTCCTGCGCGCACGTGCATCAGCCGATCCATCTGCGCGGTGCGGACACGATCTGCCCGCACCATCAGCCAGCCGGGGTGACCGGTGACCGACGCGTGATGATCAGACCGACGGGGAGCCGGGTTGCGAAAAATGTGCTGCCAGTCGCACTGCGTGTAACTGGAGTCCCAGCGTGCGAGCTGGAAATCGAACCCGGAGCGGGGCGGTTTGGTCGGCGCAAGACTGGACGCCCCACGGCGTGCCGGCCTCCCGGTGGATTCCCACGAGATGTTGACACCCAGATGATCTGTGAACAGTCCGAGTCGCCACATTCCTGAGTTCACCTGCACAGAAACATGCGTGAACCGTGACAGCAGCCAGCAGCTGAGCACAGACGACAGACAAACACCGGCCAGAAGGCGGCCCGTCCATCGAAGCCGGGACTGCCACGCAGCGCGGCGTTCGAGTCGCTGGCGGTCACGCGCGGCCTGCTCCCGTGCGGCCCAGTCGACGGCCGTCATCGATCCAGCTCCGCAGTCAGACGCCCCATGCTCACAGCCGGTGAGACGCCGGCTGTGTCAATCATGATGCGATCGGTGGTCCACGCTTCGTAGTGCCGCGAGGTGACATCCGACCAGGCGGGCAGCCGCAGGTTTTCAATGTCCGCAGCACGCGATTCCACCCGTCGCCGATGTTCCGTTTCACACGAACAGCAAACTTCAATATCCACGCAGTCCGCGCCGCATTCCGCAGCCACATGATGCCATTGCTGCCGGGTGAGCGCGATCGGGTTGCACAAATCCGCCACCACATCGACGCCCAGCCGCAGGCTGTCGGCCGCCACACGGTACGCCAGCTGATAACCTTCGCTGGTAACGCTCACATCACACACATCACGCAGCGCCTGCTCGATCGTGTCGATGCGTACGTAAGCCGCCAGCCGGTGGGCGGCCAGCAGCCGGGCCAGCGTTGTCTTGCCGGTGCCTGGCAGACCGGAGAACACAAACAACTGCGGCCTCATGGACTGGCCTCCGCCATGGCCTGATCCACCCGATCGCACCGTTGCCATAAGCGATGACAGACCTCAACGACCAGCACGGCAGCAGCCATCAGCCAGACCACCTTATGTTCGAGATACACAAACGTATAAGTCACCCCGGCCGCGGGATCATAACAAAATCCCAGCCCGGGTCCGTGCCAAACACGGGCCCCTGGTGTTTCCAGATCGTCTGCAGCCGTCTCTCGCAGATCTTCGAGCACACTCGCCTGATTGAAATGCTGGACGTCCGCCTCCCAGCCAATGGGCATTGCGAGGCTGACCCGTCGCACGTCGCACACCCAGACACACTCGTCCAGCACGACGCTGACAAATCCGAAGGGCCCCTGCAGCAGAACGGTCGTGACTCTCTCAGCGCGCATGGAGGCGGCCAGCGACAAGCCGGCGATCAGCATGATGCTCAGCCGCATCAGGTACCACGCGACCCGACACGTCCGTCGCGCCATTGTCGCTGCATTCATCGTCATCTCCTCATCTGACGTGTGGCCGCTGTGAAGCAGAAAATCCGGCTCCGGCCGTCTGGATCAGTCAGCCACTTCGCCACGCAAAATCTCCAGCCGATTGGCGGGTGCATCGGGCGCCAGAAAATCGGGAATCGTGCGATCGGTACGCCGCGGCCGGGACAAAAACTCGACCGGCCACTCGGTCACCCGCTCTGTTTTGACATGCCGGAAAACGCCCGGCTGCGGCTCGTCGAGATATTCCCGCTGCAGGATCAGGGCCAGCGGCTCCTCGGCCCCCTCCGAATTCAAATAGCAGTCCAGCGCGTCGCGGTAAGCGGCAAACACATAATAGTAATCGTCGCCATCCGCCTCATCGGGCGCCCCGTCATGCGGATGCATCCACACACGATACTCGAGCACCTCGTCCCACACATAACCGCCACCAGCATGTTGCAGAGCGTCAAATGTGCCCACCAGACTTTCATCCATCACCGCTGGATACGTCATCTGACGGCCTTTGCAGAAGTCGTCTGGCCGTCCGCCAGCTGATACATCAGATCAGAACGACACACATATTTGGTGCCGCTGGTGACGAGGCTGCCTTCGTGCACGATCGGATGCTGAAACAGCAGCCCCATGCCGGTCTGCGGCTTAATCTCCACTTCCGGTTCGGTCAGGAAGGTGGTCGCGCCACCTTCAAACTCGTCATTCAGATAGATCAAAAATGAGTAGCAGCTCCACTCCGATTCACTGCGACGAAACGACCCGTCGGTGTGCGGCATGAACCGCGTCCCCGGACGATAGCGCAGGCAGCGAAATCGCTCATTGACTCCCACCAGCGACATGCCATGAATGGTCGCACTGGCGCGCGGTCGGATGCGCTCCAGCAGATCATCGGCCAGCGCCTGATCGTCAAACATCACGCGTTCGTTGCTGCGAATTTTGCGGTTCACGCGCGTGCCATCCAGCGTGTTGATGGGGGCGATTTCCGGCTTGAGTGATTCCACCCGATCAATCATGGCGCGGCACTCCGCGGGCGACATGAGATCTGGAATTTTGATGATGTAAGGTCGCTCCGTGTCGACATCGTGCGTCAAGGCGGGCCTCCCGGTTGTGCTCAATTCTGTGCTCAAATCTGTGCGTCGATCGATCGCAGAAAATCGATGGCCCCCGTGTTGCCGCTGTCGAGCGCGATGGCCAGGGGCGTCTGCTGATTTTCGTTGCGACGATCGTTCTTGTCTGCGCCAGCTTCGACGAGAATTCGGAGCGTCATGGCATACTCAGCCTCTTCCCCTTCGCCACAACCAGAACCGCCCCAGGCGGCCGCATACATCGCATCCAGCGATGTGGGATAAGCGCCATGGTCAAGCAGATAACGAATCGTCTCTACGCGAGCGTTGTTCGCCGCCCAGGACAGCACAGAGCGATACCAGTTGGCACCGCTGGCGTTCACATCGGCCCCCAGTTCGATCAGTCTTGCCACCAGACGCAGTTTGCCGTCATTGGCCGCATAGTGCAGGGCCGTGCTGCCTTTGATAAATGGCCGACCCTGCCTGTCGGGTCCGGGCCACGTCAATGTGGCCAGTTCGGGATGCGCGTTCAGAATGTCGATCGCTTCCTGCTCGCGATCCTGGTCGTATTTGGTGTCCAGAAGCCGATAGAACGGACTGTCCGGTGCATAAGACGTGGCATCAGTCATCGCAGCAGGTTTCTACAAAGCGGTCGATCGTGTGCAGGACCCATTGTTCATCCGTCAACAGGGGAATCAAGTGCTGCGGGACCGCCTTGCTGCCGGCTGCCGTACCGATCATCTGACCGCAAATCGAACCGATCGTGTCGGTGTCACCACCTCCCCGGACGATGTCTTTGATGGTCGACAGAAAGGATGTGGAATCGGCGGCATGCAGCAGCGCCAGCGGAACGGAATCCACCACATATCCGCCGCCGCCAAACCGAGACACATACTCAGACGTCTTGAGCCGCATGGCCTCGCGCATCCGGTCTCGGGTCCGTGAATCCGGCAACCGCTCGGCAGCCGCATGCAGCAGCGGCCGGTCGAGAGGCTCTCCGGCCAGCAGACGCCGCAGCACCCGCACCACCAGCAGCGCTCCCACATAGGCCTCTTCATGGCGATGCGTGATCTGACAGACATCGTAGATGACACGTCGCTGTCGCTCATCCTCCGGATCCAGCAGAAAGGCCAGGGGAGCAATCCGCATGGCGGCCCCGTTGCCGGCGGCGTACTCACCCACCGCGCCGGCCAGCGCCCAGTGCATGCCGGCTGCCAGTTCGGTCAGGGCTTTCAACGTACTGCTGCCCAGGCCCGCGATACCACCACGCTGAAACAGGCCAGCCATTTCCGCCGCGATCGCCTCCGGCTCGACGGCCTTTGCCTCATTGATCGCCGCGCAGGTCGCCAGGGTCAGCTGCGTGTCATCTGTCAAATCCAGCTGCGGTGGAATCACAAACTCGGCTTCCGGCCGACCCTCGTAGCGGGCGCCTAGAGCATCACCCAGCGCGCCACCCAGTAAACAGCCGCGAACGCGATCTGACAGGCGGACAGATTTCATCGCACAACGGTCGTTCGGTAGGGGGTGTGGTGATAGTACTTCGGACGACTGTCCAGACGCACGTGCAGCCACGCCACACCGCCGCCGGCCGTGTTGAGCCACACGGGCGGATCCCCCGTGTACTGTGACATCAATCCGCCAATGGTCCGCCAGAAGGCGTTGGTCTGCGCGGTGGTGGCTGTGCGGAGGAACGCAGCGATGTGGCCGAAATCGTCTGCCGGCGCCAGCGGCGAAGGAACCACCATCTGCGCATCGCCACTCAGGTTGGCAAATGCCACGACGCCCTCGTTTCGCGCCGAGTCAAACTTCTCGGCGAACGTCTGCCGATCGGAACGACGGCGGGCGAAAGCAGGCGTGTCGATCACGACAAACTCAGCCGGGGCAAGTCGTGAAGTGGGTGTCAGCGCGGGCATCTCCCAGCGAAACGCGGAAAACGGACTGGCGGCCAGCAGCTTCGTGAACTCGCAACAGAACGCCGGATCAAAAGACCAGCGGTCGATCAAATCGACGAACGTCAGCGGTCGGCCCTGTTGTTCGAGCGTGTAACGCTGCACGCGAGAAGAGATTTGCGTGATCTGGGGGCAAATGGTCATACGATGAGATCGCGATTAACCGAAGAAACACGCCTGACGGAACGTTGTGGCAAAACACGACTCCGCCAGACGCAGCACGGCGGGATTCAGCGTGTCGATCGAACCATCGTGCAGTGGGGGAAAGATCATTTTTCCATAGCCAAACTCGATCAGGAAAGCGGCCGCCCCGGTTTGCGGCAGCTGAATGGGCCCCGCCTGGGGATGCACAGACCAGCCGTCGTGGTCTCCCGCCGCCATTTCATCGCCAAACTTCGGCCGCGGCTCGTCATGTTCCGGAAAGCCCATCAGGTCGGCAGGATCGCTGATCATCGAGGTGTACACGGGCGTGCTGCGGACCGTGCATGCGACCGTCAGATCGTACGGATCATGGAACGGTCCATCCATCCCCTGCAACTGGTGACACGGCTGAGCGGGCACACCATGGCTGGACACCGCCACACGATATTCGTCCATCCCTTCCAGCGCAACACCCAGTTCGCCCAGCGGAGTCTCAGAGCTGCCAGAAATCAATCGGTAGGATGGCCCGCGGTGTTGATGTGACTTACCCATCGCCGTGATCGTTCTGATTTTGGGCTCGCAGCGTTCAATCCGACTGGCACGGCAGGTGACTTCAGAACACAGATGGTCCCCGTCAATCAGCGACTGCAGAAACTGCGGCACCATATTCACGGCCGGACGGCTGAGCGACCAGATAATGAGTGTAGTTCACGCGCTCAGGAACCTTGCTGAGATGCCTTCGACAGCTGCCCTCGGATCAGATTGCAGAGCTCATCAAAGGACTGCAGATCATTGGTCAGACACAGAAATCCTTTGGTTGTATGCAGCCGCAGCTGGGTGCCGCGTCCTCGCAGCACCTTCATGGACAGCAGGTCGTCTGCTGACAGCTCCACACGTTCCACTCGCCTGCCGGGTGACAGCATACTGCTCGTCAGGCGGAAACCAAATATGGCGAGGGTCCGATTTTCTGCGTCCCACGTCACTTTGCGGTCGTCTGTCCGCCGCCAGGTTTTCACGGCCAGGCACTGCAACGCCGCACCAGCCGCAGCCAGCAACAGCAATCCCCCCAGACGGCCGCCATCCAGCGGCCGTCCATGCTGCAGCACGGGCGTGAGCATCAACACGGCAAACAGCAGCACAGACACCCAGATCGCGGCCGACTGCACAATCAGCAGTGGCGTGAGCCGCTGACCGTAATAGCGAGAGCGAAATTCCACAGCAGCATCCTTTTGCAAGTGACCGTGCCCGGTTGGCTGGCCGGATTGGCGAACATGTCAGCCGGCCGCATCAGCGCGGGGCGGGTCATCGGCCGGACCATTCCATTCGATGCGAATCCACTGGATCGGCAACGGCAGCCACGCGTAAGCGGCCACCAGATGGGCAACGACGCCAATCGGCACCGAGATCACGAAAAAGGGAATCCGCAGCTGATAAAAGCCGTAGCACCAGATCACCCACAGGGCGGCACCGGGAATCGCGGCCCACTTCAACCGCCGCAAAAATCTGTACAGCGCCTGTTGCCAGTCTCGAGCCGTTTCCGCTCGCCCCAGCAGGCGGTGCAGCTGCCAGGTGGCGAACTCCAGCACGGGCACGCCAGCGCGCCATGCCAGCACGAAGGTGCCCACCAGCAGTGCCGCCTGAACGACGGCCAGCTCCGGATACCAGCCCCCTCCCAGCCACATATAGCAAATGAAGTTGTAAACGGCGGGCCCCAGCAGCACGGCCACCGTGAGCCTGACACAGTCAATCGCCGCCTGCCGTGACATCGTGGTCAGCACGGGCGGCCCCGGCTGTGGCGGCTCAAACGGATTTTCATGCATGCGGATGGCCTGGTGAATTTGCATCGGACAGCGCGATTGCCGGCCCCATGCTAACACATGCGGCGCGGGGGCCTGATACAAATTCCACGCAGCAAAAGATGGCCGCCCGGCTGTTCGACCGCACTGCGGCCCGGCCGCACTACTGTCCGGCCGCACCTTCGCCTGCGCGGCTGATGTAGGCGAGGATTTCGAGGATCTCTTCCCGCGTAAATTTGTCCAGCAGCGCTTTTGGCATCATCGAGGTACTGGAGGGAATGATTTCCTCGATGTTGTCCTTCATGATCACCTTCGGCTCTTTGGCTTCCGGATTTTCCAGCAGCGAAATCGATTTCTTGTCTTCGGCTGTGACAATGCCCGAGGTGGGTTTGCCGTCCAGATCAATCACCATCTTCACCGCGTATTTGGGCTCGATGCGATAGCTGGGCTCCAGAATCTCCCGCAGGATACCATAGTGATCGCCCTTCCAGCGTTTGGCCACATCCGTCAGTTCCGGACCGACCGCACCGCCCTGACCATTCATCTTATGACAACCCAGACAGGTGGCTTCTTTGAACAGTCGCTCACCCAGCGACGTGGGTGCGGAAATTGAGGTCTTGATGGTCTGTTTGTCAAAATCGTCGAGCTTCCAGTTCTGCACCAGCTTGCGGGTATTGCCCAGCGGATCTTTGGGCTCCACCGGATTGCGCTGCCACTCATCCAGATCGGGCACCACCACCATCACGCCATACATCCTCATCCAGTGTCGTGGGAACGTGCACACATACGGATACTCGCCGGGCTCGGTGGGCGCCGTAAATGTCAGCAGCTCCCGACTGCCGGCATTGACCATCGTGGTGGCAAACAGCACGTCGGAAGAGTTGGGCACGTACAGTTTGCCGTCCAGCCCGGGTGTGGTGCCCAAAGCGGCGCCCTCCAAAGCCACATTCTTCAGCGTTCCTGTTTTGGTAATCACCAGGTTGTGCGGCATCAGGTCTTCATTCTCCAGTACCACCTGCACGGGACGCCCGGCTTCCACAGCAAAGTACGTTTTGTCGTACCGCATTTCTTCTTCCACCGTGTGCAGTCGCACCACCCGCACGACAACCTCCTGCAGACGTTTGCGAAAGGCTCGCGCGTCGTCTGCCGGCAGCCGGGCCAGCAACTCATCGGCCAGCTGCATGGCATCCAGAAATTCGTTGGTGGTCCGCTTTGCGGCCGGAGTGGCTTCTGCAATTTTGACGAGCACGTTCGTCAGCGACTTTGCCGCCGCAACGGGTCGCTGAGCGGCCGGGATTTTGAGCAAACTGCGAACGGCGGGCGTCCGCAGCGCCTCCTGGGAGACCAGATCGGCCAAACGCTCAAACGTGTTTTCCCGGGCGACGCCAAAGGTGGCCATGGTGCGAATCGCGGCTGCCCGCACGGCAACATCCTGATCATCCGCCAGACAGGACACCACGTTGTCTCGCAGAGAATCCCGGAGGTCCCCTGCCGGCACCAGCGACACAGCCGCCAGATAAGAGACCCGTGCGTCAGCAGACACCTGCGCCTGCTGCCAGGCCTCGGCGGCTTCTCCCGCGACAATCATGCCGGCAAATCCGGTGGACTGCAGCACACCGCTGGCCGACATAGCCTGCTTGAGTTCTTCCAGACGGCCGGTCAGCACGTCTTTCGGCTGACTGAGCAAAATGGCGGACAGCTGACGTCCGACACGCTGCTCCTCTTTGTCCTCGCCATCCAGCGACTCCAGGGCGACGAGCAGCTCGGTTGCCACATCCGTTTTGTTGATGGCGACCAGTCCGGCCAGCGCCTCATCGCGATTCTGACGCGACAGGCCCGACCGCAGCAGGATAGCTTTGAAGACCGGCAGATACTTGACGTCGTCCGTCTTTGTTTCCACCAGCAGCAGTCGCGCGTTGTCCAGTCGCTTCAGCTGGTACTCCACAATGCGGGCGCTCTTGTCCAGATAGACTTTGGGGCGTTCCACTTCACCATGATCGTGGCTTTGCGCCATGGCGAGGCGCGGGGTGGCCACAGCGACAAACAACAGACTCAGCAACAGACGGCGGAAAAACAAACACTTCATAACAGATCACACAGTCAATCGGACACACGAGAAGCCCGGCGTCTGGGCAGACACCGGGCTTCGAAATTCGTTCAGACACAACCACAGACGGTCGGTCACAGATCCCGTTGGTTTACAGATTTTCCAGATGACGCATGGTTTCATCCAGCGTGTACTGCAGATAGCGATCGACATCACCTTCCAGCACATCCAGCGCCACCTCGATGGCGTCTTCGCCAAAGAAGCTGCAGGCTCGCACGGCTTCCAGACGCACTCGCGGATGATCATCACCAATGCGTTCGCCAATCAGCTCCAGAGCATTGGGCAGCTTGTGACGCATGTCGCACGCAATTCGCGTGGCGGCGCCACGGCAGTGATAATCCTTCGCATTGAGGGCCGCATTCAGCAGATCAGTGTCCACCACATTGTGAGACTGCAGCACCCAGCAGGCTTCCAGGATGTTGTGCTCGTACAACTCGTCGGATTTATCAAGGCCGGCCGTCCATTTGCCCACGGCCGCCACCACATCTTCCGTGGCACGTTCAGCCAGTTCACGACGGGCTCGATAACGCGTGCGGTCTTCGTACTCTGTCAGGGCATCCAGCACAGACGGAATCGGCTCACCAGCCACAGCAGGCGCCTTGACCAGCGGACGGTCCTTACAAATGACACGCCAGATACGACCATGCTGATGGTCGCGGTTGGGTTCTCGCAGGTTGTGCTGCAGGTGACCGATCAGCGCCTGGTGCCAGTCGCAGATATACAGCGTGCCATCGGGAGCAAACTGAATATCGATCGGTCGGAAGTTGCCGTCCTCGCAGAACACCAGGGCCGGCTTCTCTTTGCCCTCAAAACCGCTGCCCGCTTCTTTCATGCTGTGCTGCAGAATCGATCGATCGCCGATCACGTTGCACAGCAGGAAATCGCCCTGATCTTCGGGCTTGAAGTGCCGACTGCTGATGATCTCGTTGCCGGCTGACGGACGCGTGCGTTTGACAATAAACTGCGGATAGACGTTGCGACCTCGCAGCGCCGTGTCCTTGAAGTTGTTCACGCTGTCGTTGAACGATCCGCCGGCGTGCTTGGCCGGATACTCCACTTTGCCGCTGATCGGCGTGGCCCAGTAGTTGAAGCCAGGCGACGCGTCGGAAATGAAGTCCTGACCCCACTTGTCGTAAACGTGACCCCATGGGTTGGCAAACGGCAGTGACACGTGTGTGCCAAAGTGTTCGGTACGCGGGTTGTACCGCCACACGCCCGCTTCATGCATGCGGGTCAGACCATAAGGACTTTCGACCTGCGAATACTTAAACGTGCCTTCATTGAAATACAGTGATCCGCCAGGGCCCCACTCGAAGGCTGAGATGCCGTGGTGAGAGTCGGCACTGTCAAAGCCAACCAGTTTGCGAATGCGGACATCGGCCACGTCGTCGCCGTCCGTATCTTTCAGGAACAGGATATCGGGCTGCTGAGCCACATAGGCGCCCCCGTTGCCGATTTCAAAACCGGTCGGCTGATGCAGGCCTTCGGCAAAAACGGTGCACTTATCTGCTGTGCCGTTGCCGTCTTCGTCTTCCAGAATGATGACTTTGTCATTCAGCTCGCCCTTGGGCTGCCAGTGCGGATACGACTGCATGGTCGAAACCCACAGTCGGCCTTTGTTGTCAAAGTTCAGCGACACCGGGTTGGCCAGTTCGGGAAACTGCTCTTCGGAGGCCACCAGCTGAATCTCGTAGCCGGGCGCCAGCTTAAACAGCTTCTGCTGCTCGGCCGCCGGCAGGTAATCCAGTGATCCCAGCTTGCCGCGCTTGCGGTTGGGGTCATCGTCCCCGCCCACATTCGTCACGACTTCCAGAAACGGCAGCGTGTTGCTGTCATCACATTTGTCAGCCACGGTTTCACCGGCCGCCAGAGCCCACACGCGCTTGTCACGGTTGGCTGTCATCTGATCGAGAATGGTGCGTTCCCGCTCCATTACGTCGCGGTTGTTGTACTTGCCGTCGCCCGTCTTGCCAGCCAGACCACGCTTGCCATAAATCGAGTAGCCGTTGACCGCACGATAGCGGTGCCACCAGTGGAAATTCTTGTCGGCCAGTTCGGCCATCAGAGATTCGGAGGGCTCCCCGGCTGCCGGCGTGCCGCCCAGCGCTTCCATCAGAATGGGAGCCAGCGCCTTGTAACCGTCA
The DNA here is from genome assembly GCA_024742875.1 of Planctomycetaceae bacterium. Classification (GTDB taxonomy): domain Bacteria; phylum Planctomycetota; class Planctomycetia; order Planctomycetales; family Planctomycetaceae; genus Fuerstiella. The sequence continues at coordinate 58,282 of JANSXP010000013.1, forward strand.
TCATTGAGATGAGAACCATTGAGCGTCAGCTGTTTGTCCGTGCTTTCGAACAGCGCCTTCGTGGGCGTGTAGATGTCGGCAAACGCAACGCCCGTGTCTGCGGCCACCTGCTTCAGTGCGGCCGTGTATTTGGCCAGGTCCTGATTCTGCTGTGTTCCGTCGGTCACATTGGGATCACCAATGTCCTCAAACGCGATGGGAGAAATCAGAGCGATGCGTGGCGCCGATTTGCCGTTGTACTTTTTGCCCTGCGTTTCCTTCACCAGTCGCGCCATGTCTTTGGCGAACTGGCTGACACCGTCGTCACCGTCGAACGACTCATTGAAGCCAAAGAAGAACAGAATCACGTCCGCTTTGCTGTGGGTCAGGTGGCTGTCGGGATCACCAAAGTCCAGCGAGCGAATGCGCTCGTACGGCTCATCGCCAGGGAAACACAGATTGCGAATCGTCAGCTGCAGTTCCGGATAGGTTTGGTGCAGCAGCGCTTCACAGTGATTGTGATGCTGCATCCGCTCACCCAGTTCGTTGCCCACCAGACACACGCGGTCGCCCGGCTGCAGTTCAAGGTCCGCAACAGAAGAAGAAGGAACAGACACGACGGTGAGCACCGTCAGCAGCGCAGCGGTCAATAGCCTCATTGGGATCCTCAAAATGAATTCTGGATTGGTCGCCGAAGTCAGCACTCGGCAACATCAGCCACAGCGAAACTCAGCATCCTTCAGGCATTCAGAACCGACAGGCGGGGGGTTCTGCGTCCTGAGTCAGGTGGGAACGCTAAATCATGTCAATTGCCGGTGCGAGTGTCTTGTGGAAATCTGTCGGTTTTTAGTAATTATCAGACATGGCCCAAATCGATCAGCAAATCGCACCGCAAACGTCCGTGTCTTCTGCGCGCCAGCTTCAGGCCGATTTTTTCAGCCAGATCGGCGCCGTGACGCAGTTTCAACAACTGTTTGAGAACCTGCCCGATGTTTACTTTTTTGCCAAAGACGCACACAGCCGATTGATGGCGGCCAGCCGCCCCATTCTGCAGCGATTCCAGCTCGACAGCGAAGAGGAGCTGATCGGCACCACCGACCACGATCATTTCCCCACTCACATTGCCGATAACTTCGTCCGCGACGATCTGCATGTGCTCCGCACCGGACAACCGCTGATCAATCGGGTGGAAATCTGGTACACCGAACACCGCCTGCTGGACTGGTACGTGACCGACAAACTTCCGCTGCGCAGCCTGACGGGAGAAATCGTGGGCGTGATGGGCACGGTCCGCAGTTACGAAGGTGGCCGCCGGCACGTGCTGCCGTACACCCAGATCAGTGAGGCCGTGGAGTACATCCGCAAGAGGCATCGTGGCAAGATCACGGTCGCCGAGGTGGCCGCCCTGGCCGGTGTATCTCCCCGCCAGCTGCATCGTCGCTTTCAGGAAGTCTTCGGCATGAGCGCTTTGGACTTTCTCACCAAGACGCGGATGCAGGCCGCCAGCGAAGAACTTCTCAAGACCGATCGCCCCATCGTGGACATTGCCATCGACTTCGGATTCTGCGACCAGAGTGCCTTCACCCGACAGTTCAAAAACCACGTCGGCCAGACGCCGCTGAAGTTTCGCCGCCAGTACAGCGACCGCGATCGCGTGACCGCCGCGGGCGATGGGATGCAGTAACACGTCGAGCCCGTGTGCGTGGGCTCGCCTTTCGTGACGCAGTGCCACCGGAAGACAACACCTGGATCGACAGGTCACTCGTGGGTCAACAGGACGTCGGCCGACGATTCACTCGCTGGACGGCGCTTCTGTCAGGCGAATCGCCTGGCGATAGTAGTCGGCCTCTGTTATCAGACCTTCCCGTTCGCAAAATGCGGCCAGCGAGGCAAACCGCGCCTGCATGTCGGGCTGCACAGAATACTGCAGTTTGGCCAGACACTCCGGACACAGTGACAGGGGATAGCGATCAGATTCTGCCAGTGAGCCGGATCCCGACATATTGCATTCGTAAAACTCACAGTGCTTCATACTGAACATGTGCCCTGTCTCATGACTGGCCGTCTTCAGCGTTCGTCGCAGACACTCCACAAATCCGGCCTCGCTGATCGAGGGATCACCATAACGCGCCATCGACCACACGCCCGTGCGATCTTTCAGCGACGCCTGCCCAAAGACAAAATTTGTGTTGCCGCCGGGCCACAGGTCAGTGGCCGTCAGAGCAATGCACACGGCCGCATCCGCTGGCAGGCGAGCCTTTAAAAACTCACCGTGCACCCACGCGGAACAGAACTGCTCCTCGCCGTGCCCGGGATGAATGCGACGGGCATGATCAGGCACAAGGTCCGCACCTGCGGCCGGCAGTAACTGCGCCGGACAGTCGAAATACAATCCCAGAAACTCGACGCTCAAATCGACAATCCGCGACTGCTCTGCCGAAAACTCGCCCAGCGGCATTACATAGATGGTGTTGCGTTCTGTCGTCGGCTGGACAGGTTGTGACAGCACATACTGTGCAAACGATTGTGCCGGCTGTATCACGGTCGCCCGCCAATCTCCGGCTTTTGGTTCGCCAACCGGCACGCACAGCGGTCGCACGGCCTCCGTGGCTGCTCGCAGGTCAGCATCACGCGGCGACAGCTGCCCCTGCGCCCACACTCCCTGAACGGCCTGCCAGCCGACATAACCCCGTTTCCCCAGCGTGGGAGCCAGCGGCAGCAGGCACAGCAACAACAGCACGCGAGTTTTCTGCATCGTAGTCATGCCCAACCCTAGCATGCCGGCTGGGGTGTGCTGCGTCGTGACGTGAGAGAGACGAACAAACGGCTACAGTGCGGTAGCCGGCGCCGTGGGCGCACGGGCGACCAGGGTTCGCGGCGGCATCACTCGAGCGGCGGCCCCGGATTGATCACATTTCGCGTTTCATCCAACCCGCCTTCGGCGTGCCATCACGGGCTGCCAGGGCGACTGAGGGTCCTCCACAAAGACGGGTGGGTGCGGCCGAATTCCAGGTTCTGAAATTCGGGCTTGAGAGTCAGGGCGATGTCGCCGGCCACGGACAGTCGTGTGGAGGTGGTGTGATTGGATTCCACCGAGTGCAGTTGATGGCCGGCGAAGATCAAAAGGTCACCGGTGGCCGGCTTGATGGACCAGACGTCGGTATTCCAGCAGTTGATCGTCCGGAGCGACGATTTGCGTTCGTCCTGCCAGTCATAGTGGAAGGCGGATTCAAAAGGCGCCGACGGAGGCGTGCGGCCCGCGTGAAAGCGGATCGCCGGACAGTCGGTCGGCACATCGACATAATAAACCCACGAAATGTCGCTGCCGGAATGGTTGTGTGGCAGCAGTGCGTCGGCCGCCTGATCGTCGACCGACTCATCAGCCGGGTCACAGATGACAAACCACGTCTTCAGACAGTGGACATTGAACAGATCGCACTTGACCCCCAGTGTCTGCAGGTAGACATCCACATGGTGCGCCAGCTGAACAAAAAAGGGGTTCAGGTCAGCCGACTGATGCAGGCGGCTTTGTCCGTGATACTCGCCCGTGAAGTGCTGACCACCCGTACCGCCTTCCGGCTGGAAGCCATACTGCTGACGTGCTTTGGCAAACAAAGGCTGCAGCTCAGCGGCCTCATCGAGACAGTTTTGATAGACAAGTGTGGGAAACAGAGCGTGCAGCGTGGCACCGTCGGGACCACGCTGTCGTGTTGAGGGGGCTGTGTGTGTCACCGTTTCTCCAGCGGACCTGTGGGCATCAGTGGGATGCCTCACCATACCAGAAAAACGCCGGGCAGACGGTCCTGCGGCAAACGGCGAGGCCGGCCGATGACAAACCGCTGCTGCAATTTTCGAAACTCGCCCGACACTTCGAACAGCAGACGGGGTTGTGCTCGACAGGTCGGACTGCGCGCGGACCCGCCAGTCCAATGACCGTTTATTTTTGTAACAAAAGTTTCCACGCAATCGGTCCTTTATTCGCAGTGGTCAGCGGGCGTACGATTTGAGAAGCTTACGAATTGCTCCATTTTCGGAAGGCATTTCATGAATCGCTCGATTACCGCTGTTGCTGTGGCCGGACTGTGTGTGCTGATCACGGCGGGAGCGGTTGCCCAATTTGGAGGCGGACGCCGCTACGGACGGGGCAGAGCCGACTATGATCCCGATATCCGGCCTGACCGAGCCGGCACGCCGGACTGGAAAGTGGATACGAAGTTCCGGGACGATGTCTTTACGTTCTGCCGCATTCGCTACCGCAGCTATTCGCGGTGGAACAAATGGGCGACCGACTACCCGGACGCAGACATCAACTTCAGTTATCGCCTTCAGCAGCTGACGTCACTGCACACACATCCAGACGGCATCATTCTGGAACTGACCGACCCACGGCTGTTCGACTATCCGTTTATCTACATCATCGAGCCAGGGGATCTGGCGTTTTCAGACGCTGAAGTCACCGCGCTGCGAAGTTATCTGCTGAATGGCGGCTTTTTGATGGTGGACGACTTCTGGGGTCAGTACGAACTGGACAATTTTCTGTCCGAAATGAAGCGCGTTTTTCCCAAGCGAGAAGCGACCGAAATTCCGCTGGAACACCCGATCTTCCACTGTGTGTATGACCTGAAGGAACGTCCTCAGATTCCTGCGCTGGGTCGCGCTCATCCCAATTACCGTGACAGCAGCGGGCGGCTGATTACCTGGGAAGGCGGTACGGACACAGAGGATCCCCACTATCGGGGACTGTACGACGACAACGGACGCATGATGGCCATCATCTGCCACAACACCGACCTGGGCGATGGCTGGGAACGTGAAGGGGAGGACGAATGGTACTTCAAAGAGTTTTCCGAAAAGAAAGCCTACCCACTGGGCATCAACATTGTGTTTTACGCCCTGACCCACTGATCACATCACCGGAGTCTGACACAATTGCCGCTCAGCGGCTCCGGCCTGCCTGACAACCTGCCCAGTAGCCCCGGCTGCCCACCAGCCAGCACCATCATGAGACTCCCGTCTTTGTGATGGCACTCATACCCGAAAGACACTGATGACATCACCTGAAGAGAATGTCGACCTGCCAGACGGCCAGGCCGAGGCGAATCCGGCTGGCGAAGTTTCTGATGAACTCACGCCGGAGCGTGAACGGGAATTGATTGACCAGCTGCGTTCGCTGCGGGGCGACATCGACAGCGAACTGTCGAAGGTCATCATTGGCCAGAAAGACGTGGTGGAGCAACTGCTGATTTCACTCTTGTCAGGTGGGCACTGCCTGATCACGGGAGCACCGGGTCTGGCCAAAACACTGCTGGTGAATTCGATCGCGCAGCTGTTTGATCTGCAGTTCAACCGGATCCAGTTTACCCCCGACCTGATGCCGGCCGACATCACGGGCACAGAAGTCCTTGAAGAGGAGAACGGCCAGCGAAGCATGCGGTTTATCCCGGGCCCCGTGTTTGCGAACGTGCTGCTGGCCGATGAAATCAACCGTACGCCGCCCAAAACCCAGTCCGCGCTGCTGGAGGCCATGCAGGAACACCAGGTCACCGCCGCCGGTCAGGTGCGCAAGCTGGATGAGCCGTTCTTTGTGCTGGCCACACAGAACCCCATCGAAATGGAGGGCACCTATCCGCTGCCCGAGGCACAGCTGGACCGTTTTATGTTCAACGTGCTGATTGATTACCTGCCTGAAGACGATGAAGTGGCCGTGGTGCAGCAGACCACCTCAAAACGCAAAGAGAAGGTGCGATCCCTGTTTTCCGGCGATCTGATTCCCGAGCTCAATCAGGTGGTGCAGAGAGTTCCCATCGCCGAAGAAGTCGTGCGGTACGCGGTGAGGCTGGCTTCGGCATCACGACCAGGTCAGTCAGGCACGCCCGAATTCATCAACGAACTGGTGTCCTGGGGGGCCGGGCTTCGAGCCGCCCAGAATCTGGTGCTCGGTGGCAAGGCGCGAGCACTGCTGGACGGCCGGCCGTACGTTTCCACGACCGACATTCAGGCGCTCGCTCAGCCGGTCCTGCGGCATCGTATCCTGCCCAACTATCGGGCGGAGGCCGAGGGCGTAACGACCGAAGCGCTGATTGCCCGGCTGCTGACGCACGTTGAGCATCCCAAACAGGAGGCCGTTGCGTGAGCACTGCCGACGCATCCGCAAAGTCCGGTGGATCGACGTTCATGGATCCCAAAGTGGTCATGAGCATCAAGTCGCTGGAGTTGCGCGCGAAGGTGGTGGTGGACGGATTTCGCACGGGGCTGAACAAGAGCCCGAAGCACGGTTTCTCGGTCGAATTTTCAGAATACCGCCAGTACGCCCGCGGGGATGATCCGCGATTCATCGACTGGAAACTTTACGCCCGGACAGACCGCAGTTACATCCGCCTGTTTGAGGATGAGACCAACCTGCGCTGCTATGTGGTGTCGGACTTCAGTCGTTCCATGGCCTTCGGGTCGGTGGGTTTCACCAAGCATGACTACGGCCGCACCATTGCCGCCTCTCTGGCGTGGATGCTGAATCGCCAGGGGGATGCGGTGGGGCTGTCCGTGTTTGATGAGCGGGTGCGCAGTGTTGTGCCGGCGCGGTATCGTCCCGGACAGCTGCGTCAGATTATGGTGAATCTGGAGCAGCCGGTCAGCGGCCAGGACACCAATCCGGAAGTGGCACTGGAGCACGCGGCCCGCCGGCTGAACAAGCGGGGCTTTGTGGTGCTGATCAGCGATCTGCTGGCCCCCGTGGAGCAGGTGGAGGCCGGATTAAAACTGCTGCGTGGCTGTGGACACGATGTGGTCGTGTTTCAGGTACTGGATCCGGTGGAACTGAATCTGGCGATCGACGGACCACGACTGTTTGAGGATCTGGAGACGCGTCAGAAAATCTACGCGGACCCCGCCCATGCGGCCGGCGATTTCGTCAGACAGATAGAGGCACACAACGCAGACGTGCAGGCCGTGTGCGAAAAATTGGGGGCGTCGTTCGAACGGACGGTCACCAGTCAGCCACTGGAACTGGTGCTGTCCGGGTTCCTGCATGCCCGGAGGGCCGGTCGATGAGCGACACACAGGGCCGGCACAGTTCAGGGGGGCGTGATTGATGGAGTTTCTCACGCCCCTGTTTGCTGCGATTGGCGCAGCGGCGGCCGCCGTGCCGGTCGTGCTGCACATGCTGCGACGCGCGCCCACGCAGGACATGCCGTTTAGTCTGGTCCGCTTCCTGAAGCCATCGCAGCCGAAACTGACGAAACGCTCAAGCATCGAACACTGGCCGCTGATGCTGCTGCGAATGCTGGCGCTGGTGCTCATCGGTCTGGCCTTTGCCAGACCCTTTCTTCGACACGTTGTTTCGCTGGCGGGAGATGAACGCGCCATGCGTTCGCTGACCATTCTGGTGGACTCCAGCGCCAGCATGCGTCGAGATGGACTTTACGAGCAGGTGCAGGAAGCCGTGAAACAGGTCGTGGCGGATCTGCGGCCGGACGACCTTCTGAGTGTCGCCACATTTTCGGCCGCCACCCGCACTGTCATCAGCCGCGACGACTGGCTGGCCGCCAGCGATGGCGAACGTACGGCGCTGGTGGACGCATTTCTGGCCGACTGGGAGCCGGACTGGAACGCTACCAACACGGGGCAGGCGATGAGAATCGCCGCCGATGAACTGGCCGCGGAGAACGCCGATCGTCCCAATATCACGCAGCGACGACTGATCGTCATCACCGACTTTCAGCGAGGCAGTGATCTGAACGAACTCAAGACAGGACAGTGGCCGGACAGCATCGAGGTGGATCTGAAAGTGGTGGAGCCTCTGGAGAAAGGCAACGCCGGACTCACATTTCTGCCGGACCGGCGTCTGGATCGCATGCGTGTGCGGCTGATGAGTGCCGGCGACACGGTCAGGCAGGACTACCGTCTGCAGATGCAAAATAAGGACGGTCAGAATGTGGGTGAGCCTGTGGCCGTGACGGTACCGCCTGGTCAGCGGCGATCTGTGGTACTGCCAGCCGCTGACAGGGATTCCGGCGAAGTGGTCGCCATGGTGGGCCTGCTGGGCGATGATCACATGTTTGACAACTGGGTTGACCTGCCGGCCGCCAGCAGTCCGATTGTGACTGTCGCCCACATAGGTTCGGCTACGAGGAACGACCCCGAGTCCATGCGGTACTATCTGCAGCGCGTGCTCAGCGGCAACGATGAGCGAGACGTGCGACTGGTCGATCTGATCAAACAGGACGGCGTCGTTCTGCCGGTGCCAGCGGACGCCGCACTGGTGGTTGCAACGGACGCGATCCCGCCGTCACTGATGAAGTCTGTGGAAGAGTTTCTGTCCCGCTCCGGCACACTGCTGCTGGCTCCGCCGGATGTGGCGGCCGTGAAATCACTGGGCGATTTGCTGCCGCCGGAGTTCACCGTTGAGGAGGCAGACATCGAAGATTATGCCATGCTGGGCACGCTGGATTATGAGCACCCGCTGCTGAGTGTCTTTGCCGAGTCGCGATTTGCCGACTTTTCCTCGATTCGCTTCTGGCATCACCGCCGCCTGGAATTTTCTCAGGAAAACCGCACCCAGGGTGACTGGTCCGTCATCGCACGTTTTGACACCGGACTGCCGGCGATTGCCGAAATTCGCGCGGAAGACACGGGCCGAATTTTCCTGCTGGCCGCCGGCTGGCAGCCGGCTGACAGTCAGCTGGCACTGTCCACCCGCTTTCCTCCGCTGCTGACCCGCGTGCTTTCGCTGGCCGCTCCCGTGCAGCGTGATCAGCTGGTGGCCACCGTGGGAGACAAAATTCGCCCCGGCACCCTGGTCTCAGCAGCCCGCTGGACACTCACCGGGCCCGACGAGCGAACCCTCACGACCGACGAACTGCGTGATGAACAGAATCCGGATGACGAGCCGGTCGTACAGCTGCAGACACCCGGCCGGTATCTGCTCGAAGGCGTGGCCGAGGACGGCAGCGAGCAGTCGCTGGTACTGATCGCCGGCATTGCCGCCAGTGAATCGCAGACGGAAACACTGCCGATCGGACAACTGCAGGCCCTGCGAATCGGGGTGGAATCCAATCTGCCGGGCAGCGAGGCGACCGATTCGGAGGACGAAACGGCGACCGGACAGCTCAGCGCAAATGAACTGGAAGACCGGCAGAAATGGTGGCGGCGAATGCTGCTGGCCGGTCTGGCCTGTCTGGCACTGGAAGCCGTCTGGGCCCGACGACTGGAACAAAAGGCGGCCGCTTGATGTGGCATGATCCGACAGGAGCGAACGCATGACGGGAACATTTCTGGAACGCAGCCTGCAGCTGGTCGCCCAGCGACTGCACAAGCTTCGAATCCTCCGGCGGCAGGCGCTGTGCTGGATGCTGCTGCTGGTTCCCGCAATGGCCGCTGCGCTGTTGCTGCCGCCATCGACCGGCTTTCTGTCTGCGGAACTGTTTCTGCTGCTGGGCGTGACGGTGATGGGTCTGTGGATGGCGCGGTGGCGGCTGCCCGAACCCTCTGCAATCGAAACGGCGCGACTGGTAGAGAAAAGTCAGCCACAGCTGAACGATGCGGTGATCACGGCCGTTCAGGCGGACGCCCGTACGCGTTCCAGTGACCGCGCGTCCGTGATGGATGAATGGGTCATCGATGAAGCCGACAAACTGGCTCGGGGTTCCAACTGGTCCGGCGTCATTCCCGGCCGCCAGATGCTCACATGGTCCTGCCTGAGCTTTCTGGGATTCTGTTTTCTCGTCACCAGTGTGGTGGCCGCCGGCCGCTGGGGCCGGGACGTGCGGCCGTTTTCTGACCGGCCGCCACTGGAGGCGGCCCCCGGCGAATCGCTGCTGCAGGCGGCCGAGCTGACGGTGGAACCAGGCGATGTGGAAATCGAACGCGGCACCGCGCTGACCGTCGTGGCTCGCTTTGGCAGCGGCATTCCGGCAACCAGCGTTCTGGAAGTCACCACAGCGGCCGGCACGGCGAATTACGTCATGGCGCCTACCGTGGACGACGGCGTCTTTGCCGCCAGTATACCCAGTGTGGACAGCGACGGCAGCTACCGCGTGGTGTTTGGTCAGAGTGATGATGCCGTGCAGCGATTTTTGTCAGCCGCAGATTCGCCGACTGAGACCGCGGACGCTTCGCAGCCCTATCGCATCGCCACCTATGTGCGTCCCCGGGTTGACCAGGTGGATGCTGTCATTACGCCACCGTCCTACACGGGTAAAGAGCGGCAGACTGTGGAGGACACACTCCGCGTCACGGCGGTGGAGGGTTCGGATGTTGAGTTTCGCATTCACGTCAATAAGCCCGTGGCCGCTGCCGAACTGATCACCGAAGACGATGCCGTGCTGCCGCTGGATCTGACGGGCGGAGAACCGGGTGTGGTGACAGCTCACGTGACGGCCGAGACATCACAAAAGTACCGCATCGCTTTGCGCGACGAAGCTGGTCGCACGGCGGCAGAACAGACCACCATTTCGCTGAAAGTCACCCGTAATCAGCGGCCGAAAATCAAAGTCACTTTCCCCGGACGTGACACGAATGTCTCGCCTTTGCAGGAGTTTCAAATTGAAGCGGAAACGGCGGATGACTTTGGTGTGGCGGAATTCGGCGTGCGGTATTTTCTGAGCAATGGACGGGCGGGCGAAGTGATTCTGGAACCAGCCGGTGAGACGGATGCTCCCGGACCTGTCACAAAGCGAACAGCCGCCCACACCATTCTGCTGGAAGAGCTGGAAGCCGAGCCCGATCAGCTGCTGACGTATTCGTTCTATGTGAAGGACTTCGGGCCGGATGGCAGTCTGAGAACGACCAGCGGAGACATGCAGCTGGCCGAGGTTCGCCGCTTCGAGGAAATCTTTCGGGAATCGGCTCAAAACGGACAGCAGCAACAACAACAGCAGCAACAACAGCAACAGGGTCAGCAGGGACAACAGGCCGCAGCCGAAAAACTGATGCAGCTGCAGCGGGAAATTCTGGTGGCCACGTTCAACACGGGCCGCACTCTGGCCGAGGCCAGTTCGCGAGAATCCATCAGGTCGCAAACCCAGGAAGACGTGGAGGTCATCACGCAGTCTCAGCAGCAGGCCCTGGACCAGCTTCTGGAACAAAAGCAGGAAGCGGCCGACCCGGAGTCTTTGCAGCTGATGGGCGAGGTGGAAGGTGCCATGGATGCCGCTTTGACAGCGCTGGGTGTTCTGCAGGAGACCCTCAGTGATGAAGCCGTGCAGTCCGCTCTGGCGGCCGAGCAGACGGTGCTGGCGGGGCTGATGAAGCTGCGAGCGCGGGAATTTGAAGTTCAGCAGCAGCAGCAACAACAACAACAGGGGCAGGGACAGGGCCAAAGTCAGGCCTCGCGACAACAGATGCAGCAGCTGGAACTGAAAAACGATCAGCAGCGTTATGAGTCGCAGCGAGAAGCGCAGGAACAGCAGGAACAGAATGCGGCGGGGAGTGAAGATCTGCAGATTCTCAATCGCCTTAAGGAACTGGCACGCCGGCAGCAGATGCTGAATGAGCGACTAAAGCAGCTGGAGTCAGAATTGCGAGCTGCCCGCACGGATGAAGAGAAAGAAGAAATTGAACGGGAGCTCAAACGGCTGCGGGAAGAACAAAGAGATCTGCTGCGAGACGTGGATGAACTGCGGGAGACGATGGACAATCAGTCCACCGAGCAGCAGCAGCAGAATCAGGAAACTCGCCAGCAGGTGGACGAAGCGCGAGAACGCGTGCAGCAGGCCTCGCGGGCGATGGATGAAGGCAAGCTGTCGGAGGCCATTTCCGAAGGCACGCGTGCGGAGCGGGAATTTGAAGACCTCGAAGAAACCTTTCGCCAGCAGACAGCCAGCCAGTTCAGCGATGCGATGAAAGACCTGCGACAGCAGACCCGCGACATGCAGGAAACACAAAAAGAGATTGCCCGTGAATTGGCCGGGGAATCCGCCACGCCCGAGGTGCAGGGTGGTCCGCCGTCGCTGCGGACCTCGGATGACCGGGACGATCTGCAGCAGAAAGTGGCTCAGCAGCGTGACGATCTCGAACGCGTGCTCGAGCGAGCCAAAGAACTGGTGGAGCAGGCCGAAGAGAGTGAACCGCTGCTGTCACGTCGGCTGTACGATACCGTGCGGGATGTGCGGGAGAAGAAACCGGAGACCGCGCTGGAGGCGACCGAACTGCTGGTCGGCCGAGGGCTGTATGAACAGGGGCAGCAGGCGGAACAGGTCGCCCGGGAAGGCGTCAACGAATTGGCGCGAGGCATTGAAAACGCGGCGGATGCCGTCCTGGGCAGTGAAGAAGAATCTCTGCGACGCGCGCAGCGGGAACTGGAGAGTCTGACCGAGCAGTTGTCCTCCGAAATCGCCGAAGCCACAGGTCGTAGTCCTGAACAGCCCGCCACGGACGAGCCGGAGACGGACGCACCACCACGGCAGGCCATTCAGCGAGCACCGCGACAGTCGGACCAGGAACGAGCGGCCGAACGCCAGCCGGGTGAAGGTCAGCAGCCGGGTGAAGGTCAGCAGCCGGGTGAAGGTCAACAACCGGGTGAAGGTCAACAACCGGGTGAAGGACAACAACCGGGTGAAGGACAACAACCGGGTGAAGGTCAACAACCGGGACAGGGTCAACAACCGGGTGAAGGTCAACAACCAGGTGAAGGCCAGCAACCGGGACAGGGTCAACAACCGGGTGAAGGACAACAACCGGGTGAAGGTCAACAACCGGGTGAAGGTCAACAACCGGGTGAAGGTCAACAACCGGGACAGGGTCAACAACCGGGTGAAGGACAACAACCGGGACGTGGGCAACAACCGGGACGTGGGCAACAACCGGGGCAGGGGCAACAACCGGGGCAGGGGCAACAGCCGGGACGTGGGCAACAGCCGGGACGTGGGCAACAACCGGGGCAGGGGCAACAACCGGGGCAGGGGCAACAGCCGGGTAGCGGCAATCGGCAGGGAAACTCTTTTCTGATGAATGGAGGTCGCGAATCCGTCAACGGTGGACCTGGCAATCCAGGCGGTCGTCCGCTCACCGGCGACGATTATCGGGAATGGTCGAACCGCATGCGAGAAGTCGAAGAAATTCTGGATGATCCCGAACTGCGCAACCAGGTGGCCCAGGTCCGGGACCGCGCCCGCGCAATCCGCGCTGAATTCCGTCGCCACGGCAAAGAACCCAAATGGGATCTCGTGCAGTCAGAACTTCTGGAGGAACTGCAGGACCTGCAAAGCCGCATCAACCAGCAGATTTCACGGATCAGCAGTGACCGTTCGATGGTCCCCATCGATCGGGAGCCGGTCCCTGAGGAATTTGACGAACTGGTGCGGCGCTACTACGAACTTCTGGGACAAAGCCAGGGAGCCGACGAATGATGCGGCTGCCTCAGATCGCCACATTTGTGGCAGGTGATCCGCAATGGAGTCTGCCGGCCCTTGCGATCGGAGCGGGCGGTGTCCTGCTGGCCGTCTGGCTGGGCGGGCGGCGTCAGTCCGCGCTCAGGATCGCCACCGCGTGTCGCGTGGCGGGCTGGCTGCTGATCTGCGCGTGCCTGGTCAATCCTCTGTGGAGCAGCGCTCGCCCCCGCAAAGGGGCCAACGTTCTGGCCGTTGTCACCGACGCCAGCCGCAGCCACCTGGTGGCGGTCGAAGACGGCGTCACCCGCAGCGACCGCTTCGCCGATCTGCTGAATGCGGGCGAAAGCCGCGAAGCCAATGGCTGGCTCAATCGAATCGAACAGGATTTTGAACTGCAGCGTTACCTGGCCGGCGACCGACTGCAGCGCGTCGACAACTTTGAACAGCAGGAATTTCAACTGCCTGCATCCAACATCTGCACAGCACTGGAGCAGTTGCAGCAGCGTTTTGAGGGACAGCCACTGGCCGCTGTCGTGCTGCTTTCAGACGGTAATGCCACAGACAGCTTTGAGTCTCTGGACTCCCTGAAAACCCTGGCGCCCGTCTATCCGGTCATCCTGCCAACGGAAAATTCGGCAGCAGATGTGGGAATCGGAGCTGTTACCGTCAACCAAACGGCCTTCGACGACGCGCCTGTCACCATTGCCGTGCAGACGCGTCAGGTGGGTGCCGAGGGACGAAACGTCAAACTGACGCTGCTCGACCAGGACCGCACACCGCTGATGACCAAATCGCAGGCGGCCGATGCCGATTCCACGGTCCGTTTTCAGGTGCGGCCCGAAACGGGCGGCACAGTGTTCTACCATGTCCGCGTGGACCTGCTGGATGAGAACGATGAGCCGGTCGCTGAGGAAGCCACCACCATCAACAATGAACGGATGGTGGCCGTGGACCGGGGGAGCGAAAAACGCCGCGTGCTGTATGTTTCCGGACGGCCCAACTGGGAGTTCAAGTTTCTGCGACGGGCTGTGGAAACTGACCCACAGACCGATCTGGTGGGATTGATTCGCATTGCCCGCCGCGAAGCCAAATTTGACTTTCGCGGACGGGAGGGAGAATCGTCCAACTCTTTGTTTCGTGGCTTTGATGAAACCGAACAGGAACTGGCCGAAGAATACGACGAGCCGGTGCTGATCGGACTGGGCACCAAAGACGACGAACTGGACGGTGGCTTTCCCGAAGACGCCGAAGAGCTGTTTGCCTATGACGCGCTGATCGTTGACGATCTGGAAGCCCGATTCTTCACGGCCGATCAGCTGCAGCTGATTTATGAGTTTGTGGCCAAACGCGGGGGCGGATTTCTGATGATGGGCGGGCAGGAGTCGTTCCGCCAGGGACAGTACGACCGCACGCCGATCGGCGAATTGCTGCCCATTGATCTGCATCGGGATGTGGCCGCTCCGACGGGCCCGGTACGCATGAGCCTCACGCGCGATGGCTGGCTGCAGCCCTGGATTCGCCTGCGGTCTGATGAAGCGGCGGAAACAACCCGCCTGGATCAGATGCCCGAGTTTCTCACGCTCAATGCCACCAGCTTTATTCGCCCCGGAGCTGTCGTGATGTCAACCGTCCAGGACAGCAGCGGCAGTCAGTTTCCGGCTCTGGTGACACAGCGTTTCGGGCGGGGGCGTGCCGCCGCCCTGTGCCTGGGCGATTTCTGGCGGTGGCGGATGAATGAGGGACGACGCAAGCTGGAAGAATACTCGCTGCAGCTGCTCGACCCTTCCGCCAGACCCGTGCCACCTGGTGGGGACCCGGCCGAAGACCTGAACGACCACGCCCGCGCCTGCCGCCAGATGGTGCGATGGCTGGTGGCCGATGTGCCCAGACGTCTGGATGTGTCTGTGAAACCGCAGCCTGCACTGGGCACCGGCACTGTGAAACTGGTGGCTGATCTGAAAGGCGGCGACTTTGAGGTGCGTGAAGATGCGGACGTCAAATTCAACGTCACGGGGCCAGATGGAAAGACACTGCCCATGGCCGGCGAACCCTCGGAGGATGTGGCGGGCCGCTTTGAAGCAATCGTGTTTGGCGTGGAACCGGGCGCATGGCAGGCAAATGTGGTGGCCACCCTCAACGACCCGGAGACCGGGCCGGAACAGCTACAGGCTCAGGTGGGCTGGGCCAGTCAGCCCGACCAGCAGGAAATGTCTTCGGTCACGATCAACCGTCGCCTGCTGGAAGACGTCGCGACGACCACCGGTGGTCGGGTGATTGACAGCAGCGGGCTGGATGATTTTGTCGACGACCTGTCACGCAGCGATGCGCCTCTGGTGGAAGTCTGGTCGTGGCCTGTCTGGCATCAGTGGTGGATCTTTGCCATTGCCGTCGGCTGCTTCGTTTCGGACTGGACCATTCGTCGACGCCACGGACTCCCCTGATGAAGATGAACAGCCATTCGCAATACTCATTCCTGACGCTGGCCGTATCCGCCTGCCTGGCGGGACTGATGCCAGCAGCCGAAGGTCATGATGAAGGACGCCCCGGCACCCAGCACGTCATCGTGGTGGTGGGCGCTGCGGGAACCGAAGAGTTTGGCCAGCAGTTTGCTGCCTGGGCGTCTCGCTGGGAGCAGGCCGCCGCGCGCGGTGACGCGTCCTGCCAGATCATCGGTGTGAATCAGGGCGAAGGAACGGCTGACGCCGAACGTCTGGTCGCGGCACTGCACCAGCACGCCTCCCTCAGCACTCAGGAACCGCTGTGGCTGGTATTGATCGGTCATGGCACCTTTGATTCCCGCGCCGCGCGATTCAATCTGCGGGGTCCTGATATCTCAGCCACGCAGCTGTCCGATGCCCTCGAGAATGCCGCGCGGCCACTGGCCGTTATTAACTGTTCGTCATCCAGCTCACCATTCGTCAATGCGCTGTCCGGACCGGGTCGCACTATTGTGACGGCCACCAAAGATGGCTCCGAGCATCAGTTTGCGAGGTTTGGGGCGGCTATGTCTGAGGCGGTTCTCGGCCTGGAAGCAGATATCGATCGGGATGGGCAAACTTCGCTTTTGGAGGCTTGGTTATTCGCGGCTCGTCGCACCTCGGAGTACTATGAAGGGGAAGGCCGCCTGGCCACAGAGCATTCACTGCTGGATGACTCTGGGGATGGCAAAGGTACGCGGTCAGAATTGTTTGACGGAGTGCGTGTCAGCGACAGCGTCGCCAACCGCAATCAGCTGGACGGGCGACTGGCGGCACGCTGGCATCTTGTGCGAAGTGAAGAAGAGAAACGTCTTTCTCCTGAACAACGTCGTCAGCGAGACGAGCTGGAACAGCAGCTGGAGAGTCTGCGGACTCGCCGGGCCGAATACTCCGAAGCGGATTATCTGGTTAAACTGGAAAAGCTGATGGTCCCTCTGGCAAAAATCTACCGGGAAGTGTGGTCATCTGAGGAAGGCGCACCGACCGGCGAGGGCGAATCCTCTGCGGGACAGTCTGCAGGAGATTCTGTGAATGCACAGCCCTGACGCATGCTGCCCTCGCGGGCCGTCTGCAACCTTTAATCAACTATCCTAGTGAGAGCAGAATGATGAAGAAGTGGAACTTGGGACACCTGCCGTTGTTGCCCGGTCTCGTCATGGGGCTGATGGTTCTTGCAGGCATTCCGGCCGTCTCGGCACAGGAAAGCGATTCCGCAGCGGCCGCTGCGACTGACGAAGCGACTGAAGCGGAAGAAAAGCCATCCGTGTTCGACATTCCCGCAGACCTGGATGTTGCCGGGCTGCTGGGACACGCGAACAAGATCAAGCGCTCGCGCCCTGAGTCCCCCGACCAGGCCAAAGGCTGGCTGGAAAAACAGATCAACGGCGTCATCGCATGCTGTGACAAAGCGCTGGAGCTGAAGCCGGAAGGCAAAGACCTGGTAGCCGTCTACACCGAAAAGATGGGCGCTGTGAACGTGCTGGCACGCGTCAATCGCAAAGAGTCTGCCGCGAAGAAGGCTGCCCTGATGGAAGTCCTGGAAGCCAGCGAACTGCCCGCCATCATGGCGATGGTCAAACGCATGAAACTCCAGGAAACCGCAGGCCGTGTTGGCCAGATGACCGCCGAAGAGCAGTCCGCTTTCGTTGATGAGCTGTTTTCCACGATTGATCCCGACGGCCTGTCGATGGAAACCTACAGCCTGATCTCCGGGGTCGCCCGCACGATTGGATCCGGCAATGCCGAAACGGGTGCCGCTGTCTACATCCGTCTGGCAGAAGCCATGGAAACCAGCCCCGTTGAACAACTGGCCGCTCGCGCCGAACGTACGCGTGGCAGCGCCCGACGCCTGGGCCTGATGGGCAACTTCATGGAACTGGAAGGCACCACGGCCGACGGCGAAGCGTTTGACTGGGCCGCCTATCGCGGCAAAGTGGTTCTGGTCGACTTCTGGGCGAGCTGGTGTGGCCCATGTCGCGCCGAAATCCCCAACATGAAAGAGCAGCTGGAAAACTACGGCGACAAGGGCTTTGCCATCGTGGGTGTCAATCTGGACAACACACGTGCCGCCTACCAGAAGTACGTGGACGCTCAGGAACTGACCTGGACCAATCTGATGAGCGACAAAGACGGAGAACGAGGCTGGGACAACCCAGTCGCCGCTCACTATGGTGTCAGCGCTATTCCTACCGCCATCCTGGTCGACAAAGAGGGCAAAGTGGTTTCCATGTCCGCACGCGGCAATCGCCTGAACCAGCTGCTGGAAGACATTCTGGGCCCTGTTGAAACCAAAGAAGAAACGGGAACCGAAGGCTCAGCAGGCGACGAATAGTCTCTGCAATATCCTGACGTCAGATCACCAAACGCCGCGTCTGCTCAGACGCGGCGTTTTTCTATGCGCGTGATGGCGGTGTGCAGGGGCCGCATATCCGGCGCAATCCGATTAACTGCTGAAGTTTCACACAGGCGACGGGATTCTGTGCGGAGGTTTTGCTCGCGGACCGGGATCCGCCACGTTCGAAACGACTCCCGAGGAAATTACGACCTACGCTGCAGGCAGACAGCGCCTCCGCTGTGATATCAGCGGGCCGCTGTGACAACCCTCGCGTCGTTTTCAGGACCCTGTGCCATGGTGACTCAAACACCCACAACGTCTTTCAACTGCGGCCAGTGCGGCGGCACGGCCTCGGCCGTGCCCGGTTGCTCATATCTGCAGTGCGACTACTGCAGCTCCCTGGTTTTTTCCGAGGAGAACCCGGCCAGTGTTGACCGACTGACGCCAATCGAGGCCGATGTGGAAGGCAGCTGTCCGACCTGTTCGGCCGCTCTGCAGGCGGGTGAAATTGACGGACGACGAATCATGTTCTGCGGTCGCTGTTACGGCGTACTCATTCGCAATGCCGATCTGGGACATGTGGTGCGGGAACGTCGTGCCCGCCGCCGCGACAGAGAAATGGAATCCGCCAAACCGATTGATCCGTCGGCTTACCAGCGACAGCTCCACTGTCCGTCGTGTGCGGGGCGTATGGAAGTGCACCCCTATTACGGGCCGGGCAACATTGTGATCGATTCGTGCAGTCGGTGTTTCTATGTGTGGCTGGACCACGGCGAACTGCAGAGCATCGAACGCGCCGAAGGTGGCGCACCACGGACCGACGTGCCCGTGTATGTAAACGGCGAGGGAGAAGTGGTCATCGTGCCGGAAGCCATGTCCGCCACCGAGCCGCAGGCGCCGCCTCGCAAACACCCTTTGCAGACGCTCGCAGAAATCTGGTTGGGTCTGTAGGCCGCTTCGCTGCAGCGACGCGTTTCAGAACACTCTGCGGCGGCACCGCGCTGGGAACCCTCGGCGGCTGCCCGTTACGTGAGGTCGCTCGGCTGCCACAGCTGCGGGTGCACGCGTCCTGCTACGACTCAGCGTCCCCGATTTTCGGAAGCTGTGAAAAGAGATACTCGCGCGGGTGGTCGGTTTCGCTAGCATTCCGGCCACGTCTGTATCTCAACGCCGACCGGTACCCAAGAATGCCTCGCGATTTCACCACGGAAAGTCTGTCGCACGACCCCATTCACGGCTACATCCCTTTCATTTCCCGGCACGGACTGCCGGACGATGAAGTGGCCGAGCAGCAGCTGATTGACCATCCCTGGGTGCAGCGCTTGCGGCACATTCATCAGCTGCAAACGGCCTGGTGGGTGTTCCCGTCGGCGGAGCACATGCGATTTCAGCATGTGCTGGGTGTGATGCATCTGGGCAGCAAGACCGTGTCCGCCTGGTACGAGTCGCTGGCGCAGGTCTGCCGCAACGTGCCCTCGCAGGCCTATGTGGAAAGTCTGGTGCGTATTGCCGGACTGCTGCACGATGTGGGGCACGGTCCGTTCGGACATTTCTTTGACGACCACTATCTGGAGCAGTTTGACCTGACGCACGAGGACATTGGCGCTCATATCATCGAACACGAACTGGGCGAGCTGATTCGCGGAATCCGTCGCAATCCCAATGGCCGGCTGCAGCCGCTGGAGGAACTCGATCCACAACAGGTGGCCTGGCTGATTCGTCGGCCGAGCGGTCGGCCTGAAGACGAAGACGGGCATCCGGACTGGCTCCGCAAACTGAGGTCGCTGTTCAGCGGCATCTACACGGTCGACAACATGGACTTTGTGCTGCGGGACGCCTACATGTCGGGTTACAACACGAAGGCGTTCGATATCTCCCGACTGATCCACTATTCGTTTTTCAGCAAAGACGGACTGACCATTCACTCCCGCGGTTTGCCCACGCTGATCAACTTCATCGAAACCCGTGCCAACCTGTTTCGTACGATCTACTTTCACCGCACCGTTCGAGGCATCGACATTGCTCTGGAAGACTACTTTGCCGAAACCATGGCTCGCCTGTTTCCCGGGAACCCCATTGAGCATCTGGACGCGTATCGGGGACTGACGGAGACCTCGTTTCTGGTGGACGTGCTGCGGTGGGCCGACAGCGATGATCCGCAGCTTAAGACACTGGGCGGTCACTGGCGGGCCATTGTCAACCGCGACGAAATGTGGCGAATGGCGTCCGAGCGATCGATGTATTTTCATTCCGGCCAGGCCGAAAGCACCACCATCTTCTCGGAGCCGGAACTGGTCGAACGGAGGGTCCGAGAACATCTGCCGACCGACCTGCAAGACATACCACTGCGGATTGACGTAGCGCGACACTATCATCGCCCCAGCGCCCGCAAGCCATCAGGAAAGCAGAACTTCTGGTTCAACGCAGCCAGCGGAGAATCGCACGAACTGGATGACGATGAACTGTTCCACAGCCTGCCGACCAGTTTTCTGATCTTTCGTATCTACAGCCGCGACCACGGGCACGACCGACAAATCAGCGATGCACTTTCCAAAGTGGCGGGGGGCAGCGGCGGAGATACCAAAACCAACATGTAGCACCAACGGCCGCTGGTTCACGGCCGATCATCTGCTTCCAGACAGCGTTTCAGATTCTGCAGTTCCTTCAGCGCGGCCTGGCAGCCGGATTTGCGGGCGAATACGCCCACCAGCCTGAACATCAGGCGAAACAGAAAGCCCTTCGCGGTGACGACGGACACCTGCGTCACGCGTGTGGAACGGCCGAGGTCTTCAAACAAATACAGGGCGTGAATGTCAAACACGCCGGACTCCAGATGCACGGCCGATTTGACGGGCGGCTCATACTGCGTCACGGTGCCCTGCATCTCCATCCGCTGCCCATTGTTGGCCGTCACGCACCGGAATGTGGAACCCACGCCGCCATCCGGCATGGTCTCCAGCGGTTCGTCTTCAATGACCGTGTCGCTCCATTCGGCCACATGATTGGTGGTGTAGTCGAATACCTGATCGATCGGGCGATCGATCTCAATGCTCGCCTCGGTCTTGATGGCCATGCTGCCGCATTCCTGAAAGTGTGAGAATGCGAATCATACTGACAGGCGACCGGCCGACTGACAACCGCCCGGGCCAGTCGCAGACAGGGAGGATCGGCCGGCAGGCTGGCCTACTGCCGTGCGGCCGTGATTTCTGATTTGGCCAGCGGCACTCGTCGGGCGGCCACGATTTCTCCCGTGCGGGACACCTGCAGATAGGCAACCACCGTGGCGCCTGCGGTCGGCATGTCTTTGGGAACCGCCAACTGCGTGGTCAGTCGTTTGTCACTGGCCCGCAGTACTTCAAAACTGCGTACGACGTTGCGATGAGTGAGCGTGCGATTGGCATTTTCGCCGCGCGGCACTTTGACGGTGCCACTTTTCTGCACCAGCGCGACATTCAGCAGCAAACCTTCCTCGGGCTGCAAATCGGTGGTGGCCGTCACGCGGTCGTCCTCAATGCTCACGTGCAGCTTTAACGACCGCGGCGGTGATCCCGACAGGGCCGCTTCAACGGCCGCATCCGCTTTGCGGCGATGAGAGCCCACAAAGCCTGCGCGGCCATTGACGATCAGTTGCGGCGTGTAAATGCGATTTTCACCCAGCACGCCGGCATACAGTCGCTGCCGCTGTGTGTAGGCGGCTGCGGAAAACGGGTCTTTCCAGCCGAGCTGGTTCCAGTAGTCAACGTGGAAAGACAGCGCGAAAATCTCCTGGTTTTCGCGGTCACCGCGTGCCGCCAGTTCCTCCAGAATACGGTCCGCCGGAGGACAGCTGCTGCAGCCCTGGGAGGTAAACAGCTCCAGCACGGCAAATCCGCCTTCGTCTGCGAAGGCACAGGGCCCGCCTGTAAGTCCGCCGAGGAACAAACCCAGCAGCAGAAAACCGGGGCGAAAACGGGGCAGCGTGCACATGGTGAGATTTCCGGAATGGTGAGGGCAGAAAGCGACCTGGCATGGGGACGCGGCTGCCAGACAGCATCTTACCTGAAGGCGGACTGACATTGACCTGAACCCGGTATTCGGGGTTCAATTCGGCAAAACACCACTGGAACGGTCCGGCAGCCGTTCGACACCGCCGGAATGATGGAGCATTCGCGTGAAAATTGGCTGGATCGGCGTCCATGACGAAGGACGGCTCGCGCTGCAGGCCGTGTGTGAGGCGGGTTACACGGTCACCGGACTGATGACCCTGAAACCGGATCGGGCGCAGAGCCGCTGCGGTTCCGGCAGCTATGCGCAGATCTGCTCGACTCACAAAATCCCCATGTTTCCGGTGTCTCACGTCAATGATGAGGCGAGCCGGACGATTCTCGGCGATATGCAGTGTGATCTGCTGGTCGTCCTGGGCTGGGGACAGATCCTCAGTGATGCGGTGCTGCAGATTCCGACCATCGGTACTGTCGGTGCACACGCTTCTTTGCTGCCCCACAATCGCGGCAGTGCGCCGGTCAACTGGGCGATCATCAAGGGAGAAACAAGCACGGGCAATTCACTGATGTGGCTGGCGCCCGGTGTGGACACGGGAGAATTGATCGACCAGCGCGAGTTTCCCATCACGGCCTTCGATACGTGCGACACGATCTACCAGCACGTGGGGCAGTCCAATCGCGATATGCTGCTGGACCTGCTCGCTGAACTGCGGGCCGGCCGCCGCCCCGGTCGCCCGCAGGCTCACACCACGCAGGCCGTGCTGCGACGACGTCGGCCCGAGGACGGCCGAATCGACTGGACGGATTCCGCAGAGCAGATCTACAACCTCATTCGCGGCGTCACCCGACCTTATCCGGGCGCCTTTGCCACGCTGGGCGACGAAATCTGGAAGATCTGGCGGGCCGCATTGCTGCCGATCTCTGCCGGCGGCCATCCGCCAGGCACTGTCCTGGGCCCTGTCTGCAGTCCCGATCCGGCCGCCTGTGGCGTGGTGGTGGCCACCGGTGAGGGATGTTTGCTGCTTCTGGAAACCGAAGACAGCAGCGGACGAGTGCTGACCGGACGGGAACTGTGCGAACACACGTTCCAGCATCCCGTTCTCCGACTGGCCGCCTGACGCCCCCGGTGAACGCCTGCTGACCACTCTGACCCCAAACGAAAGCTGCCCGTTGAAACGTGTACTGGTGATTGCCGCTCATCCTGATGATGAACTGCTCGGCTGCGGGGGGACCGTGGCCCTGCATGCGGAAAACGGAGATGAAGTCACAGCGGTCATCGTGTGCGAGGGGGAATCGCTGCGCTATGGCGAGGACGGCGTGGGACAAAAAGGCCACATTCAGGCGGCCGGAAAGGTGCTGGGCGTCAAAGAGGTCCGCACACTCAAATTTCCGGATCAAAAACTGGACACTTTCACGCTGACGGACATCATCACGCCGCTGGAAAACGTGGTAGACCAGGTACGTCCGGATGTGGTCTACACGCAGTACGGCGGCGACATCAATCGCGATCACGAACTGCTGTTCAAAGCCATGCTCGTGGCCACTCGGCCCATGGAAGAATACATCGAAGCGGTCTATGCCTTTGACACGGCCAGCAGCACCGAATGGGCCTATCCGCGGACGTTTGTCCCCGATACGTGGGTCGACATTTCGTCCACGGTGCAGAAAAAACTGGACGCGATGGCGTGCTACGAAAGCGAAGTCCGCGACTATCCGCACCCGCGTTCTTTGCAGGCGCTGTCGAACCGCAGTGCGGCCTGGGGCAACCAGTGCTGCATGGAACATGCGGAAGTTTTCATGACCGTTCGAAGGACGCTGCGCCGTGGTAAAACGCCTGTTTGATATTCTCGCCGCGGCCGCCGCGCTGGTGATCGTGGGTCCCGTCATTCTGCTGGCAGCCGTCTGCGTGAAACTGTGCAGCTCCGGTCCGGCGTTTTATTGCGCGCAGCGGGCGGGCGTGGGCGGGCGACCGTTCACTCTCTATAAACTGCGCACGATGCATGTGAATCAGGGAGCCGGCGCGAGCGCCGTCACGGGTGCCAAAGATCCCCGCATCTTTGCCTTTGGCAGTCTGCTGCGAAAAACCAAACTGGACGAACTGCCTCAGCTGCTCAACATTCTCAAAGGCGAAATGAGCGTGGTGGGCCCGCGGCCGGAAGACTGCGTCAACGTAGAACGCTACTACGGCGAGCTGGGCTGGCAGACGCTGCAGGTGCGGCCCGGCCTGGCAGGCGTAAGCAGCATCTACAATTACACACACGGAGAGAAGCTGCTGGTGGGCGACGACGTTGAGGCAATTTACGCCCGCGAGTTGCTGCCCGTCAAACTGGCACTGGAAGTCATCTATCTGCAGAACGCGTCAATGGCGTACGACGTGCGGCTGATTTTCCGCACGGCCATCACCATCGCGCAGATCGCTGCCGGAAAGCAGCAGTTTGACGACCCACCCGAGATGCCGGCCGCACAACAGCTGCTGGCTCAGAAGCCGTCGGACGACCAGCCATTCCAACTGGCCGCCTAACGTGGCCCTGTCCTATTGGCCCTGTTCGTCCCAGTCATCCGTACGAAATGGCGATGCCGGAATGCCGGCTTCGTTGTACAAACTGAAAATCGGATTGGCGGCCCACGCATAACGCACAGAAACCGGCTGTGGCACATCGGGACTGCTGACAATCACCTTGTCGCCATCAATGCGGGCGTCGGCCCAGACAAATTTGCGGTCCGCGCCGCAGATGGCAAAGCCTTTCACCGTATCGGTGGCGGACGTAAGTCCCTGAGCATGATCAAAGGCGATCGTCACGCGGCCATCTGTGATGGCGTGTTCACGATAGACGGGGCCCATGGGAATCAAATCCGCACCATAGACACTGGCGAGTGCCCACTGGGCCAGTCGGAAGCCGACGGACTGTTTGTCTTTGGGATGAATGTCGCGAGCCTCGCCCACGTCCAGCGTGATGGCCATGCCGGTAGCCGGCTCGTCCAGCGTTTTCAGCATGCCTTCCTGCACGAGCGTCCAGCCGTTGGTCTCGACCGGCTCTTTCTGAGCGGCCCGATAATTGGGCAGCTGAACCCAGGCGAATGGAAAATCGCTCGCCCAGCGTTGCCGCCAGTCACGGATCAGTGTGGTCAGCTGCCGACCATACAGGTGCGCGAAGCCACGTCCAGAGCTGTTTTCTCCCTGGTACCACACCGCACCGCGAATTGAGAAACCAATCAGTGGATGGATCTTGCCGTTGAACAGATTGGACGGGTAGTTGCGATCCTGGCGAGGCCGAGCGGCCAGCTTCGGTTTGCGGGGTGGTTTGTTGCCCGCATCGCGCGCGGCTTTGGCGTTCTTCGTCCACCGCTGCATGGCTTTGGCGAAAGCCGCCTGTGCTTTTTGCTCATCAAACTCCCCATCAGACTGCTGCCAGGCTTCAAGCCGCGGGCGGATCGCGGCCACCTTTGACTGCGCCGACAGACTGGTCCACGACTCGACCGACGTTCCTCCCACAGACGAATTGATCAGCCCGATCGGAACATCCAGATCTTTGTGCAGTCGGCGACCAAAAAAGTAGGCCGTGGCGGAGAAGCCGCCCACGGTATCGGGCGAACACACGGTCCACGTGCCCGCACATTTGTCCTGCGGCGTCAGCGCGTGACCGGAGCTGACTTTAAACATGCGAATCTGCGGCAAATCGGCCGTACCACGTTCTGCCTCGTAGTCCTTCGCGCGATTGACGGTCATGGCCATATTGGACTGCCCGGAGCACAGCCAGACTTCGCCCACAAGAATGTCGGCGATTTCGATGGACGATTCGTCGCTGCTGACTTTCATGGTGTGCGGGCCAGCGGTCGCGGGCGGATCGACGGTTGCCGACCAGCGACCGGTTGCGGAGGCTGTCGCCGAAACGCTTTCCGCGTTGATCGTCACACTCACCTGCGTGCCGGGCTCGGCCCAGCCCCAGATTTTAAAGGGCTGCCCCCGCTGCATCACCATGTGATCAGAGAACAGCGAAGCCACCGAGAGCTCGGCGGAAACCACAGAAGAACAGCAAATCAGCAGGGACAGGCAGGCGGAAACCAAAAGACGGTTCATGGGGCAGGATCTCCTGTGTGAGGGTGACCAGCTCAGAATATCGTGAGGTCGGGCCAATGTCCCGCGTGACGTTCGGAGGACGGTTTTCCCGGCAGCGGCGGCAGAAAAACGGCAGAGCGGCCACTTTTTTCAAATTCCCTCTGGGCGGGAGGACGATAGTTAGTTACCGTTTATTAACTAACAATCTCCAGCGAAAAACGGCATGGCACGTCCGCGATCGATCTCAGACGAACAGATTCTCCACACAGCGCGGGAGTGCTTTCTGGAGCACGGTCCGTCGGTGTCGACGGACGTGATCGCCGAACAACTGGGCGTGTCTTCACCCGCGTTGTTCAAGCGTTTTCGCAGCAAGAATGAGCTGATGATGGCCGCTTTGGTCCCCCAGCAGCCAGCCCCGTGGATCCCTCTGGTGGAAGCCGGACCGGATGACCGGCCCGTGCGGGAACAGCTGACTGAGATCCTGCACGAGCTGGCCGAGTTTTTTGTGGACATCTCCCGGCGGATGTCTGTATTGCGTTTCAGCAGCGTCGACTTTCGCGCGCTGCTCAGTCATTTCGAAGAACCGCCACCCGTCACCGACATTCGGGTGATTGGCGGCTGGCTGCAGCGAGCGATCGAACAATCGCTGATTCGCTGTGTCGACGTGAAGGCGACAGCCATGCTGATGCTCACCTCCATGCACGGTCCGGCCATGCTGACCGACATGCTGGGAGAGCACCCGACCGGACACAGCCGGGACCAGTACGTGGACTTTATGGTGGACATGCTGATGCAGGGCCTGCTGCCCCGCACGCAACAATAAGGAGCACGACGTGAACATCGTTCGTGACACAATCATCGGTATCTTGATTCTGGCGGTCGGCGGCGGCGGCCTGTATTTTCTGGGCCGAAAACCCGAAGCGCCTCGCGCAGAGACCACGGCAAGTGACGGGGCGCCCGTCGTCACTGCGGAAGTCCGCGAATGGGATCGTCCGTTTCAACTGGAACTGGACGGGGAAGCGGTCACCTATCGGGTGGTCAGCGTGCGGGCGGAAGTGGCCGGACGAATCATCCGCAAGACGGCCGCAGCCCGCGGCGGCAGTTACGTCAGTCCCGAAGATCTGCTGTTCGAACTGGACCCCACCGACTACCAGCTGGAGGTGGAGCGACTCTCCGCGCAACTGAATCAAACAGACGCCGATCTGGCATCAGTGGATGTGGATCGGGCCAATGCTGAAAAGATGCTGGAACTGGCAAAACGCGAAGTCGCGCTCGAAGAGCGACATCTGCAGCGAACCCAGCGGCTGCGCCAGCGAGACTCCGCCAACCAGGCCGAACTGGAACAGGCCGAGATGCGAAAGCTGAAAGCCGAAAACTCCCAGCAGACGCTCGTCAATCAGATCGCCTCGCTCGAGCAGCAGAAGAAGAGCCGCACGGCCGCCCGCAATCTGGTGGCCGCACAACTGAAGAAAGCCGAGAAAGACCTGCAGCGGTGTCGCATCGTCAGTCGGATTGAAGGTCGCATCGTGGAAGACGAAGTGGAAGAGGGCGACTACCTGAAGCCTGGTGAAGTGCTGGCCCACATCAGCGATGGCTCACAGATGGAAGTCAAAACCAAACTGCGGGCCGAAGAACTGGCGTGGGTCTGGCAGCAGCACGAAGTGCAGCAGTCGCTGGAAGCACTTTCCACAGGCGACCCGCTGACGCTGCCGGATGTGAAATGCGAAGTGGGCTTTCTGTTCCAGGGTCAGGAAACCATCTGGGACGGTCATCTGTCCCGCATCGAAGGCACGGGACTGGACCGCAGCACGCGTACATTCCCCTGCCGGGTGCTGATTGAAGATCCGCGAAAAACACGCGTGAATGACAGCAACGGAGGCACGGCCGTCTCCCCCCCCACGCTGCTTAGTGGCATGTTTGTCACCGTTCGCATTACGGTCGAATCTCCCACGCCGCTGCTGGAACTGCCACTGGAAGCCGTGCGGCCTGGCGGCAAAGTCTGGGTCATGCGAAACGGCAAACTGACGGTCAAAGATGTGGCCACGGTGCACAACGATGATCAAATGGCTTTGGTGCAGTCGCACACCGGGCTGCAGAAGGGCGACCGGGTCATCATTTCCCCGATGGCGGCCGTAATCGAAGGCATGAAGGTGACGGAGCAGGGCGAGTCGACTGAGACGGCGACTGCGGATTCTCCGACCGCCACACAGGACAGCACACAGCAGAACACGGCTGAAAAAGCCGAAACTCCGGCCGACACACCGGCTGACAATTCAAAGGGTCAGTCATGAGAAAAATGATTGCCTGGGCGATCAAGCAGTCGCCCGCGATGAACATCCTGATGGTCTGCATACTGGGGATCGGCCTGCTGGCCGGGTTCTCGCTGCGGCGAGAAGAGTTTCCTCAGTTTGAGCTGGAACTGATCCTCGTCAGTGTGCCCTATCCGGGTGCCAGTCCGGAAGAGGTCGAAACGGGCATCTGCCAGAAAATTGAGGAGGCCATTCGCTCCGTGGACGGGCTGAAGAAAGTCACGTCCGTCGCCGGAGAAGGCGCAGGCAGTGTGGTGATCGAAGTCAAAACGGATGTGCCCAGTGTGCAGAAAGTGCTCAATGAGGTGCAGTCAGAAATCGACCGCATCCCCAGCTTTCCGGATCTGGCCGAAGAGCCCGAAGTGCAGCAGGTCACAATCCGCAATCCGGCCATCACGGTGGGAGTGGTGTGCACTGAAACAGCGGCCGCCGACCCGGAACTGCAGCTGCGGGAGGTCACCGAGCGGGTGCGGGAAGACATCCTGCTGATCAAAGAGGTGAGTGTCGCTGACATCACGGGTGAGCGTGACTATCAGATCGATGTGGAGATTCCCGAAAGCACGCTGCGACAGTACGGCCTGACGCTGACCGATGTCGGCCGCCGCATTCGTCTGCGGAATCTGGAGCTGCCGGGCGGGAACATCAAAGACCGCGGCGAAACGTATCTGCTGCGGGGCAAGAACAAGCGAACCGTCGGAGAAGAAATCAAGCAGATTCCTCTCATCACGCAGTCCGATGGCCTGGTGCTGACCGTCGATGATCTGGGAGAAGTCAAAGACGAGTTCATCGACAATGTGTCCATCAGTCGCATCAACGGCAACCCGGGCCTGGCCATTTCCGTGAAGGCGGCCGCCCGTGAAGACCTGCTGGCGATGGTTGATGCGGTGAACAAATACGTGGAGTCGCATCAGCTGCCGCCAGGTTACGAATTTGTGACCTGGGGTGACAACGCGGTCAACGTACGCGACCGCCTCGATCTGCTGAAACGTAACGGCTCGCAGGGTCTGATTCTCGTCTTCGTAGTATTGGCTCTGTTTCTGGAACTGCGGCTGGCGTTCTGGGTGGCACTGGGGATTCCGATTTCTGTGCTGGGGGCCTGCGGTGTGCTGTGGCAGTTTGATCAGACGCTCAACATGCTGTCCATGTTTGCGTTTCTGATCGCGCTGGGCATCGTGGTGGATGACGCGATTGTGATTGGCGAGAATATCTACGCCCACCGCGAACTGGGCAAACCGTTTCTGACGGCCGCCATCGAGGGCACGCTGGAAGTGGCGCCATCCGTCATCACGTCCATTGCCACCACGGTCATCGCCTTTATGCCCATGTTCTTTGTGACAGGCGTCATGGGGAAATTCTTTGCCGTGCTGCCACTGGCCGTGATTGCCATGCTGATCATTTCTCTGTTTGAAAGCATTTTTATTCTGCCGTGCCATCTGGCACATGGCAAAAAAGAGCCATTCTTCCTGACGGCCGGTATCAACCGCATGACCAATCGTTTTCTGGATGCGGTCATCAACCGGGTCTACATGCCGCTGGCAAGTGCGTGTGTACGGCGGCCGTTTGTTACTGTCTGCAGCGCGATCGCCGTTGCTCTGCTGTCGGTCAGTCTGGTCACCAACGGAACAGTCCCCCGCATTTTCTTCCCCAAACTTGATGCGCCCGAGGTGATTGCCAACGTGCTGTTTCCCAACGGAACGCCGAGCCGGATCACCGACGAAGCGACGAAGAAAATCGAAGATGCCATCTACGTTGTCAACCAGAAGTCGATCGAAGAAAACGGGGAACCGCTGGTGGAGGTTGTGCATCGCCAGGTCGGCACGGTGACCCTGGGTGGCGGTCCGGGCGGTGGCGAAACCACGACCGGCGGCCACGTGGGAAAAGTGCACGTACAGATGGTGGATAGTGCCAATCGGACGTGGAGCAGTGAAGATGTCGTCCAGCTGTGGCGTGAAGCGACAGGTGACATCCCTGGTTATGAAACGCTGACATTCGGCTCTCAGTCGCGCGGCCCCGCCGGCAAAGCGATTGAATTCAAACTGCTGGGCACACCTGCCGACATGGCCGACCTGGAGCAGGCGGTGGACCTGGCAAAAGCCGAACTGGCCAATTTTCAGGGCGTCAAAGATATCGACGACGATTCGCGGCCCGGCAAATGGGAACTGCAGCTGACAGAAAAGCAGAATGCCATCGCCATGGGCATTCCCCTGGACAACATCGCCCGTACGGTCCGCGCTTCGTACTACGGCGAGGAAGTCATGCGACTGCAGCGGGGACGTCACGAGGTCAAGCTGATGGTGCGATACCCGGAAGAAGATCGCAACTCGCTGGCCAATATGAATGACATCCGCGTGGATGGGGGTGACGGGATTCAGCGCCCCATTACCGAACTTGCCACCACCACGGTGACTCGCGGCTATTCGGAAATCAACCGCGTCGATCAGCGGCGTTCCATTACTGTTTCTGCTGATGTGAACGAAGACCTGGGCAATGCCAAAACGATTGTGGCCGCACTGCAGAAGGACTTCATGCCTCAACTGCTGAAAAAGTATCCCCGCCTGCGGGTGCGATGGGAGGGCCAGCAGGAACAGGACACCGAAAGCATTCAGAGTTTGGCAGTCGGCATGATTGTCGCTCTGCTGGCGATGTACGTGCTGCTGACGATGGAGTTCAACTCGTACGGTCAGCCGCTGGTGGTGATGGCCGTCATTCCGTTTGGCATCGTGGGGGCCATCTGGGGACACGCCTTCATGGATCTGCCGCTGACGCTGTTCAGCATGCTGGGCCTGGTGGCTTTGACGGGTGTTGTCGTAA
The DNA here is from genome assembly GCA_024742875.1 of Planctomycetaceae bacterium. GTDB lineage: Bacteria > Planctomycetota > Planctomycetia > Planctomycetales > Planctomycetaceae > Fuerstiella. The sequence goes on from JANSXP010000013.1 coordinate 89,558, forward strand.
ATGACTCCATTGTGCTGGTGGACTTTATCAACTCCCGCACGCGGGCCGGCATGCCTGTACACGAAGCGGTCGTGGAAGCCGGAAAACGACGATTCCGACCGGTGCTGCTGACTTCACTGACGACCATTGTGGGGCTGTTGCCGATTCTTACGGAAACCTCTTTTCAGGCGCAGCTGGTGATTCCCATGGCAACCAGCCTGTGCTTCGGTCTGCTGCTGTCCACACTGCTGGTGCTCGTGCTGGTGCCCACCTTCTATCTGATTTACAGCACTGTGTTTGGCGTGCGAATGTCCGAGCAGGAAGCAGAAGTGCCCAAATCGCTGAACAAACCGGAGGCCGCTCCCGTTCTGTAGCGTAACCACCGGACTCAGCGGAGCCAGCCATGGGAGACCTCAGAAGCCGTCGACTGATCTGCGTCAAGGGCGGCCTGTTTCTGGTGTGTGGTCTGACGGCCGCCGGTCTTCTGCTGGCCGAACATCGTGACCTGAAAACCGCCGCACTGCTGGCCATTGCGGTGTGGAGTTTCTGTCGCTGCTACTACTTTGCGTTCTATGTGGTTCAGCACTACGTGGACGCAGAGTATCGCTTTCGCGGGCTGTTTGATTTTCTGCGGTACCTGCTGGGCCACCGTCGTACGCCGTAACAACCGCTGGCCGAAACTGATCCTGGCAGCCGCGCGATCAATGGGCATCCGCAGCGCCAAAATCAGACACATCGGGCGCCGTGCATTTGCGATCCAGATGCGTGTAGCCGCCATCCACATAGACAATCTGCCCGGTCGTGTGACTGCTGCGGGGCGAAGCCAGAAACACGACCATATCGGCCATCTCTTCAATCGTGGTGAACCGTCGCCCCAATGGGATCAGACGCTCAATGTCAGCGCGAGCGGTGGCAGGGTCCGGCATTTCGGCCAGACAGCGTTCGTACAACGGCGTCCAGGTTTCCGCCGGCAGCACGGCATTCACTCGAACACCGTCGTCCGCCAGTTCCACGGCCCACTCTCGCGTCAGTCCATTGATGGCCCCTTTGGAGGCGGCGTAACCAGACGTCCCTCCCTGGCCCGTGTCGCACACTTTGGAGCCGATGTTGATAATTACGCCCTGTGAGGCCTTCAGGGCGGCGGTCGCAAAGTGGGCCATGGCGTAGTAGTGGATCAGATTTCGCTGCAGCGAGGTCACAAACGCGTCCACTCCGGCCGCCAGACCGGCTCCGTCGTTGACGCCCGCATTGTTGACCAGAATGTCAATCTGACCGAATCGCTCCAGAGCTGTCTGCACAGCGTTTTCGCACGCACTGACCAGTGTCAGATCGCCCTGCACGAACACACACTCCTGGCCGTTGGCAGCGTATTCCGCTTCGAGCCGCAGACCGTCTTCTGTGCTGCGGTTGACGTTGATCACGCGACAGCCCTCGGCCAGCAGAGACCGCACGATTCCCAGGCCAATGCCTTTGGACCCGCCCGTCACGATGGCCACTTTGTTTCTCAGATTCAGGTCCACGCGAAGATTCCTCGATCAGCAGTTCAGAAGTCGGCCCGCATATCCTACAGATCGGTCGGTTTGAGAAAATCGCACCAGCCGCTTTTGCGTTGTCGGCAGCCGCGTTGTACGGTCCACTGACGGCAGCGGGCCCAATTCGCTGTGGCAGCGGGCCCGTTCGCTGCACAACTTTCTGCTGTAACCGGTAACCGGACGTCTATGAGCAATCCGACCGCTGAGCAAACAAATGAGCCTGAAGGGGGCAGCTGGCTGAGCCTGGTGATTTCCAGCGTGCTGCTGCTGTTGTGTGTGGTCTTCGGCTGGCTGCATCACACGTCGGACGGAAATCAGTGGGCACTGTCGTACCTGCTGATGAAAGTGTGCGTCATTTCCGTCGCCATCTGGCAGGTGTGCGACCCGTTTGCAGACGCCGCTCAGTGGGTGGGTCAGAAGTTCCACCTGCCAGGCTCTGTCCGGGGGGCCACGCTGGACGCCATCGCCAGTTCCATGCCCGAGCTGTTCAGCGGCATCTTTTTTGTGGTCCTGGCCATCGCGGCCGTGAAGTCCGGCAGCGACCCGGGCACGTCGGTGGTGGAAGCGGGGGCCGAAGGATTTGGGTCCACCATCGCCACGTGTGCCGGCAGCGCCGTGTACAACATGATCTTGATTCCCGCCTTCTGCGCTTTGGTCATTTCGTGGTCCCGCCCGGAACGCCCCACCATTGATGTGGAAGATGAAGTCATCTCGCGCGACGGCGTGTGGTTTTTGTGCACTCAGTTTCTGTTGATTCTGTTTCTGTTTCAGTCACAGATGATGTGGTGGATGGGCGTCGTGTTCCTGGCGATCTACGCGGTCTACATCTTTCAGCTGTACTACGATGCCGTCGTGTATCGCAAACGCATGGCCGCCATGAACGACTACTTCACACAGCACGGTGCTGATCTGCCGGTGCGTGACATCATGAGCGCGATGAAGGAGCAATCGATCCGCGTGTCGGCTGCACTGGTGATGAAAGCTCAGGAGAGTTTCGCTGACGGCACGGACGAGGATGAAGAGGAGCAGGCGGATTCGGCCGGCATGTTCTTCGGATTCATCGATGTTCCGCTCAATGGCGTCAGCACGGTGATGGTCCTCACCGTCTCCACCCTGCTGGCGGCCGCGGCCTGTTATTTTCTGGTGGAAGCGACCATTGAGACGGCCGAACTGCTCGACGTTCCCGCCTTCTTTGTGGCCGTCATTCTGGCTGCCGCGGCCTCTTCCGTGCCGGACACGTTTCTGGCTATTGCCGCGGCGCGGCGAGGCGATGATTCGGGGGCGGTCTCCAACGCATTCGGTTCCAACATCTTTGACATCTGCATCTGCCTGTCGATCCCCCTATTGATTAACTCGTGGCTGACAGGCTGGGAGCCAGTCAGCCTGCTGCAGGACGGCAAACCCATGGAGGGACTGGTCGGCCTGCGGATTCTGCTGGCCGTGCTGACCATCGTGAACCTGGGCATCATGTGGCACAATCGTCAGATCACACGCCGCAAGGCATGGATTATGTGTGGGCTGTACGTCGTCTTTGTGGCCTATGCGGTGCTCGGTTCGCTGGGAATTGCCACGTTCTGAGCCAATCGCCCTGTCGCGGCCACTGCTGAGCCTGCGCCATCCGGCCACCATCACGCAGCCTCCTGCTTCCGGACGCCTGACACCGGGCCGCCGGGACCAGGCTCTTCTGCAGCGCCGCCCAAATTTTTTTCCAGACAGCGTGTCACACATTCTCCCGACCTTCGCTGTGGTGAGTAACTCAAACAAAACGCGGTCAACCGGCAAACCGCTTTTTCCACTCACCACACTGCCGGGCCATGGAGAATCCCAATGCTCAAGAAATTCATGCTGGCTCTGATGCCACTGACCCTGCTGTCTGTTTCTGCCAAAGCGGACGACGATGCTCTCAACATTGACCTGTCATCCATTCAGGACGCGGGCGCCGAAGTGGTCGAGTTCGATCTCGACATCGACGTCGATCAGCTGGCCGCAGACGCCGGAGAGGAATCAGAAGACGCTGTCGAAGCCTGCTTCCGTCGCTTCCGCTATCGCTGCGGCGGCTGGGGGCATCGATACGGTGGCTGGCGGGGCTGCTACAGCTACTGCCGACCGATCTACCGCTACCACACCATTCGCTACTGTCGTCCGATCTACCGCATCGCCGCTCCTGTGTACCACCACTACTGGGGCTGCCACTAGGATGCTGATGGATCCTCACAGACACTCATGACCTCGACGGGTACCCACCGGTCGAGGTCGTCTGCGTTGTGCTGAGCCGGCCGGGGCCATCCTGCCTGTATCTGGCGGCGGGCCACACTCGCACAACTCGGCCGGGGCTCGAAAGACGCTCGACTTGCCGCAGCACACCGCTACGATGCCGCCCACTGTTTCCTGTTCGGGCTGCTCATGTCATCTGCCACTTCTTCCTCCAGCAATCGTGTGGCCGTCATCGGTGGTGGCCCCGCCGGACTGATGGCCGCCGAAGTCATCTGCCGGGCGGGACTGGCGGTGGATGTGTATGAGGCGAAACCATCGTGCGGCCGCAAGTTTCTGGTGGCCGGCCGTGGCGGGCTGAACCTCACTCACGCCGAGTCCCGCGAACAGCTGCTCAGCCGCTATCAGGCCGATGACCCTGGCAACATTCTGGCCAACGCGATCCGCCCGTTTGACGCAGCCGCCATCCGCATGTGGGCCGCCGAACTGGGCGTGGAGACCATTGTCGGCAGTTCGCAGAGGGTCTTTCCGTCCGATTTGAAAGCGCTGCCGTTGCTGTCTCGCTGGCAGCGACGCCTGATCGCTCACGGCGTGCAGATCCACACGCAGCATCGCTGGACAAACTGGCAGCCGGATCGCCTGCAGCTTGAGCTGGACACACCATCGGGCCCCGTCGTGCGTGAGGCGTCTGCTGTGGTGCTGGCCACGGGTGGTGGCAGCTGGAAAAAACTGGGCTCCGATGGCGCGTGGACCTCACTGCTGACTGACCACGGTGTGGATGTCGCTGCGCTGCAGCCAAGTAACTGCGGCTTTGAAATCGACTGGAGCCCCCACTTTCGGCAACGGCATGCGGGCACACCGCTGAAGTCGGTCGTGCTGCGCTTTGAGCACAGTGAACGGCAATTCCAACGCCGCGGCGACCTGATGATCACCGACAGTGGGCTGGAAGGCAGTTTGATCTACGCGGCCTCCGCACTGCTGCGGCAGGCGATTCACGAAACGGGAACTGCCCGCATCACGCTCGATTTGACGCCCGATCGCACGGCCGAACAGGTCCTTCAACGACTGCAAAAGCGGGGCTCACAGTCGGTCTCCACGCTGTTAAAAAAGCGGCTGCGACTGCGCAGCGTCCACACGGGTTTGCTGCGGGAGGTGCTGCCGGCCGGATTCGGCACGACCGATCAACTGGCTGACACGCTCAAATCTCTGCCATTGACGCTGACGGGCACACGTCCCATTGATGAAGCCATCAGCACGGCTGGCGGTGTCAGGCTGACCGCCTGCAACGAACACCTGATGATCAACGCGCTGCCGGGCGTCTTTTGCGCGGGCGAGATGCTGGACTGGGAGGCGCCCACCGGCGGCTATCTGCTAACCGCCTGTCTGGCGACGGGACGACGGGCAGGGCAGGGGGTGTTGAGGTGGCTCAGCCAAACGGCCGACAGACCACGCGACGAATCAACCGAGAATCATCCAGACGGCTGACAGGTATTCCGTCTCCGGCGCATCTCCGCCGACCGGATGACAGGGCGCCGCGCCCGTTTTGGCGATGATCTGCATAGGCCGCGCCGCGTGTCGAGCCGCCTGAGTGTCTGTCGCGGCCGAAATCTGTGGCCCACCCTGGCGGGCCGCGCTGCACAGCAGTTTGGAGAATTCGGCTTCGGGCAGCAGTCCCGCACACGTGCAGCTGAGCAGCAGACCACCGGGCTTAACGAGCCGCATGGCCAAACGGTTCAGATCGAAGTGCTTTCGTGTGCCCTCTTCAATTTCCATGCGATTGCGGATCAGCTTGGGGGGGTCCAGCACCACCACATCAAACGTACGGTTAATGGCGATCAGATCGCGCATGTAATTGAAGGCGTCCGACTGCACAAATTTGGCGCGGACCTGATTGAGGTTGGCATTCTCCCGCGCGATGGCCAGCGGCTTCTCGTCCAGGTCGACGCCTGTGACTTCCCTGGCCTGACCGAGCTTCATCGCCTGCACAGAAAAACCGCCCGTGTAACAGCACAGATCCAGAACCGATTTGCCCGCACAAAATTCTGTCAGCTTGAGTCGATTGTCCCGCTGATCACAGAAAAAGCCCGTTTTATGGCCGCCTTCGAACCGCACCTTAAAGCGGGTGCCGTGTTCCTGCACAATCACCTCTTTGGGACAGCCGTCCGACATCCGCGTGATGCCCTCAGTGCCCTCCTGAGTGCTGAAGCGGGGACTGCTCTGCAGAATGGTGTGCCGGGTGCCCATGATGCCGGCCAGCCGCTGCAAAATGGCGTCTCCCCGCAGATACATGCCCAGACCAAACGCTTCCGCCGACAGCACGTCGCCAAAGCGATCGATGACCATGCCCGGCATTTCGTCCGACTCAGCATGTACCACGCGATAGGTGTCCGTGACCTCGTCCAGCTTCAGCACTCCGCGACGCAGATCGGCGGCCGTCTGCAGCTTGCGATCCCAGTCGTCCAGGGTCGGCAGCTCTTCCTGCTTCCACAGCATGCGCAGCGACATTTCGCTGCGGGGATTGAACAGGCCGTAGCCCAGCAGTTTCCTGTGCGACGAATACACGGCCACCAGATCGCCGGGCTCAGCGCCGTCCACACGATCAATCTGCTTGCGAAACATGGTCGTGTAGGCAAATTTGGCCTTCAGCGTTACGGCCGGAATAGACTTTGTCGGATCGGGCGCAAGATCGTCAATCTGGTGGATGGGCACATAGCCGCCGCCCCACGGAGATCGGGATCCGGACTTCTTGTTTTTTCGGGGGCGATAATGATTCATGACAGCAGCGTCAAAAGCGGCGACTTTGCATCACCAGTTAACGGCGAGACATCGAGCGGGCCTGCAGGCGGTTCAGGTACACCTGCATGGGTTTGGGCCAGGGAGTTTCAAAGTCCATCACTTTTCCGGTTTCCGGATGCTCAATCTTGAGCTGCGCCGCGTGCAGACACAGGCGGCGAGCGCGACTCTCGTCGGCAGCCGGATCCTGTCCCAGCGGGCCGCGATATTTCACGTCGCCGCAGATGGGATGTCCCAGTTCCGCCAGGTGAATGCGAATCTGATTGGTACGACCGGTCTCCAGGCGGCATTCCAGTTCACTGTAGTCCCCCAGCGTTCGCAGTGTGGTGATATGTGTGATCGCCTGCTGTCCGATGGACGTGTCCTGCGTGCTGCCCCGCAGACCATCGCCACGGTCACGGATCAGCTGCGACACAATCTTCTGAGTGGCCACTTTGCCGGGCACCAGGGCAAAATACCTGCGAACGGCTTTGTGCTGGGCAAACTGCGCGATGATGTTCGTCTGCGCGTCTTTGTTGCGGGCGAACAGCAGCAAGCCACTGGTGTCACGGTCAATGCGGTGCACGGGGAACAGCCGCAGCAGGTGCTGGTGCAGTTTGTCGGACTTGTTTTTGGCGGCCGCATGTTCGCGGATCAGTCGTGGCACGCATTCGTCGAGCGTGGGCTGCAGCTGACGCCTGGACCATGGCCACGCCCGCTCATTCGCCCGACGCAGGGTCACCATGCCCGACGGCTTTTCGGCAATGATCACGTGCTGATCGACATAAACCACCCGTACGTCTTTTTCAGTGGGCGGTTTGGGGGCGGGACGTTCGTAGACACGAACCGTTTCGCCAGCTGTCAGCCGCCGCGCCTCGTCGATGCACACGACGTCGCCGATGGTGACTTTGCCGTCGGTAATCAGGCGACGCACTTTGGACCACGACAGACCACCGGGCAAAAGCGCCCGCAGCGCGGCGGCCAGTGTGGGCGAAGACTCATCGTCAATGGAAAATTCGTGTTGCACGACTACCCGTATTTCCTGCGGGAAACGCTCTTTGGTTCACAGCGACTGCGGCACAATAGAATCGCCCGGCCATCCCGGCTATTGTCAAATGGCTGGCTGGACACGTTACAACTGCTTTTGACCGGATCATAGATCGTGACGAGAAAACTCCTGAAGTTGCTGAGCGTTTTGCTGTTGTGCCCGCAATTCCTGCCCGCTCAGGACGTGCGCCGCCCCAATATCATCCTGATGATGGCCGACGACATGGGAATGGGGGACACCAGCGCCTATCAGGATTTCACAAAAAACACGGACGCGCAGCAGCTGCACACACCCGCCATGGAGGAACTGGCTCGCCGAGGCGTTCGGTTTCTGGACGCTCACACGCCGTCGTCTCGCTGCTCGCCCACGCGTTATGGACTGCTCACCGGCCGCTATCCGTGGCGAAACCGTCTGAAATTCTGGGTGCTGTTTGGTTCGCAGGGCGACCCCATGATCGAACGGGATCGTCCCACCCTGGCGACGCTGCTGGCCGATCAGGGATATCGCACGGCGATGTTCGGCAAGTGGCATGTGGGCCTGCGTTATCACAATGCCCAGGGCCAGCCGGCCGCGTCATTCACCGATGCTGATCTGACAAAACCACTGTTTGACGGACCACTCGATCACGGCTTTCACGTTTGCGATTTCACCTCACGATCGCACGCCACATCAGGAGCCACCGGTCGCAAAAACAATCGCACTCAGAACGTGGGCCCGGGACACATTCAGGGCCGCACATTTTTGAGCGCCACCGGCCAGGGTCGCAAACTGAAGACCGACGGGCCGGACGCTTACGTGCTGAAGACACTGGGCTCCCGGCACTCCGATCATGCGATGGAGTTTCTCAGCAGCCATGTGGCCGACAGCAGTTCGCAGTCACAACCCTTCTTTCTTTATTACCCCGCCAATTCCAATCACGGCCCGCACACTCCGGATGCAGCGATTGGCGATGTGCCGGTCGCCGGACATGGCCGGCAGGCAGACGGCAGTGCGGCCAGCAATCGTGGGGATTACATTTTCGAAAACGATGTGGCCCTGGCCCGCATGATCGACTGGCTGAAATCGACCGACGATCCCCGCCATCCCGGTCATCCACTGATTGACAATACGATCGTCATTTTCACCAGCGACAATGGCGCAGAGATCAAAGACAGGTTCGCCACCGGTCCGTTTCGCAGTCACAAGGGGTCCTGCTATGAGGGCGGACATCGGGTGCCGTTTCTCATTTCCTGGCCGGCCGGCGGCATCGGTGATGGTGACAGCGCCACGCCGGGACGGGACAGTGAGCAGCTGCTGTGTCTGACAGACATGTTTGCCACGTTTGCCGACATACTGGACGTGCGTCTGCCGGACAGCGCGGCGGGTGAGAAAGGAGCCGAGGACAGCTTCAGCATGCTCCAGCCCATGACATCGGAACAGACGTTCGATCGCCCGCTGTTTGTGAACGATCACCGGGAAGCCGGCAAGGACGACGCCGCACTGGCCGCACTGCGGTGGGACGCACCGCTCGTGAATGATCGAGTCATTGCCGGACACTGGAAGATTCTGTTCGACAGTCGCCTGCTGCGATCGGGCGTTGCCCATCCGCTGGAGCTGTACGATCTGTCGACGGATGCGCTGGAGACGAACAATCGGATCAGCGAAACTCGGCTGGCAGAACTGGTCAGGTTTCTTTCACAGCAGGCTGTCGACCACCGCAATGCGGGCGGCCACCGCCTGACAACAGTTCCCGCCTCTGCACCCATCGTCTTTGACTGGACGGACTCACCGACAGACGGATGTGTGTGCGTGGTGGACGAGTTCCGCGGCCGGTCAGGTCGTGTGTCCGTCTCCGCCAGCGATTTGACCATAACAGTCACTCTGGAATCAAAGGTCACACGACGACAGGCCGGCACGTTTTCCATCAACCCCAAAGGACTGGGCGTGTCAGGCGGTCCGTTCCAGCAGGTTGATAACGGCGAGGCACTGCTGATCCGTTTTGATCAGGACGTGATTGTGGAACACGTGGCGCTGGTGGCGGGCAATGGTGTGTGTGGCGGCTACTATCAGGTGGGGGATGGGTCACGTCTGTCGATCTACTGCGTGGATGCGGATATCGATTCCAAAGATCAGTCCGGCGTGCTCAGCGACATTGGCGTGATCCGCCAGGGACAGGCCCTGCGGCTGGACAGTACGCCGCGATTTGCAGCAGAAGACGCCGGACGCTGGAGACTGCAGCGAATTTCTGTGAGACGTCTTGCACAGCAATAGAAGTTCCCGCAAGCGTCTAAACGACCGTCGCAAAGTTCCTGAGGCATCTGTGGACATGGCGAAAAAAAGGCTCACGCTGCTGCGTTCTTCCGGACGACGCTGATCGTTGCCTGACCGCCGTTCTGCAGGAGATACCGCGATGATTCGTTCTGCCATGTGTATTGCCGCCCGGGATAAGCTTGTCGCCTGTCGGCTGTCCGTTTATCGGCTCGTCGTCCGTCGGCTCCCTCTGTCGATCCTCGCCGCCGCCACACTAATGACCACCGCCACCGGCCAGAACGTACGCGAAAAAACGATCATGCGAGTCTTCTGGCAGGACGCAGCCAGCCAGAAGCTTTCGTATGCCAACCTGACTGCTTCCAGTCGCTGGAATCTGCGTCGTGGCTGGGTGGGCGGGTTTCCGCAGCTGGACGCGTCCACACAGTCGCTGGGCGAAATGGTGGCGGCCGACGGGCAGGTGTTTGTCAGTGTGACGGCCGCCAGTGACGCCGCTGTGGGCGGGTGGCTGTGTCTGGATTCGGGCGCTTTTGAAGAGCCGCACGGCAATCACACACACTGGAAATACACCCGCACGCCAAAGGTGAGGCAGTCAGAACTGACGGTCGGCCGCGGTCAGGTTTCGGGGCTGAAGCAGCACGGCGACACCGTGGTGCATGCTGACTCGACGGGCGCCTGCACGCTGCTCACTCCCGGTCAGATGAAGTTTGGCGGTGACCGTGGCATCCGCCGAGTGACGCTGCCGGAGCCGGCACCTTTCTGCATGCTCGACGGTCAGACGCTGATCACAGTCGGAGAGAAGGCCGGTCAGATCGTCACCAGAAATTACCGGCTGACCGATCCGCTGACGTCGCGTACGGAAACGGCTTTTGAAGGAGGACGACTGTCCGGTGTGGTTCACAACAGCCAGGCGACGTTTCTGTCCTGCGACGGAGGCATCAACCGTCTGACAACAAACTCCAGCGGCGTGGTCACGCCGTCCACGCAGATCAATGAACCGGTGTCGGGCCTGACGTCTCACCTGCAATGGGTGCTGGGCACGGCCGGAACGGGTGAGGACGCGCGGTTGTGTCTCAAAAATGCGACGCAGTCTGCTTCGGCCATCACGCAACTTCCAATTCCAGGTCCTGAAGGGACGCGACCACTGGTTCCCCGCGTGACGCTCTCTCTGGGCAAACGCTTCGCATTTGTGATTCAGCAGGCCACCAGCCCGGACGTCGGTGTTCAGGAACAGCTGACCGTGATTCTGCTGGATCCCAACAAAGACAAAGACTTCAGCGACGCCAGGATCCATCGCACGATTGACTTGGGCACGCAGTTGGCCGCCAAGGCCGCCGCCAGAGACATCTGCTTTGATGCGTACGGTCGTCACGCGGTCCTCACGTCACCGGCCGAGGGTGTGATGACTGTGATTTCGCTTTCGAAAATGAACATCGTGGCGCGATTCCGAGTGGGTGGCGCGCCGGGACGAATCGTGAGTGTGGGAGCCGCCGAGCACTTCCACTAAGCCGGCACGGACAGGTCAGATCTCGGCATCTAGGGTAACGTGTTCTGCAGGGGTCCGTCGGACGACGGCAGATCCTGGATCACGCTGATGGACGCGATGCGTTCGGGCGTGAGCTGAGTGGGCATTTCCTCCGGCAGCAGCTCAACGTGCAGCGCCAGCAGGGCCCGCGCTTCCTGAGGCTTGTACTGCCGCAGCCGCCGTCGAGCCAGCTCCATCAGTGAGTGCGCCACCACCGCGTCCCGGAATTTCAGCTGAAAGCGGGCATTGCCAATTTCGTAGTACTCGTCTGGCTGCGCCGGCAGGTATTCCAGCATCTTTTCGGCAAAGGGCAGGTCGCCCAGTCCGTTGCCAGGCCGCTGCTGCAATGGACGTCGGGGCCAGCGATCCAGCCGGGCCAGCAGGCCCGCGTAACGCACGCGAATCCGCTCCGGCAGACTGTCGGCACTGGGAAGCTGCTGCAGCCACTTTGCGTTCACTTCGGCCGGCAGTCGACGCAGAAACCCCGGCTTGGTGTAAAACAGCTGCCCCTGCCGGGCGAAATAATATTCGCACGCGCGTTCGCTGCCGAACAGCCTGTGAGCCGTACGACGAAACGTGTCCAGTGCGGCGGAAAACGAGGACAGCCGCGGTGTCCACGATTGTTCACTATCGACGTTCGTATCGTGAAACACCACACACGACACGTGTGTGGCGGGAAACCGGGTTTCGATGTGCAGCCGCGTTTCTCCGCGTACCTGGCAGCGAACAAACCGCCGGCCTCCGCGCTGATCGGCAAGCACCACCTGCACGCAGGTCGGCTGACGGTCGGTTGTCTCACAGCGTACACACAGCTCCAGTTCGTGGCGGTCAAATTCCCGCCGCCAGAAGTGCTGCTGCTGTTTGACGATTTCAACGGTCGGCTCCTGCAGTTCACCGGCGAACGCCTGTCGGAAGAACGACTGCAGCTGCGCGGTGTATTCGGTTTCGTTGACTTCCAGGGACTCCGGCGCGTGCCCCGTGCGATCCATGAGCCACACGCGTTTGGGGCCCGAACAGGCGGCCGCCACTGTCATGGTGCCCGCCGGAGGCAGCAGCCAGTCGTTGATGCCGTGCAGAAAGAAGACAGGGGCCGCCACGTTTTTGATATTACGCAGCGGATCCACTTCCTGCAGAAAGACGGCCTTGAGTGTCGACAGGGCGAGCCTGGCCAGCGTGTCATCCTGCTTGACATAACGAGCTGCCAGACGATCGACTTCCTGGTCAGGAATGAACACATCTTCCACTGCCACAGCGCCCACCGGATACTCGGCCGCCAGTCGCAGCGCCAGCACAGACCCCAGCGAGACTCCGAAGATTCCGATGTCCTGTGGCTGACGATGGCGAGTTTCTGTGAGAAACGTCATCGCGCACTGACAGTCTGACAGCAACGACGTGACGCTGGCAATCCCTTCGCTGTTGCCGAATCCCTGATAATCGAACAGCAGCACTTCGAACCCGGCCTGTTGCAGAATCCGGGCATAGGGCATCATCAGTGAGATGTTGCCCGAGTTGCCCATGCAGAACAGGACCGTTTTTTTTGCTCCGGCGGCCGAAAACAGCCATCCGCGCAGGCGATGACCCGAGGCGTTGTCAAAAAAAATCTCTTCGGCCGGCAGTCCGACGTCGGCGGGCGTGCGAAAATCGCCCTTCCACGGATTCAGGCTGGCATCGCTGATGGGGTCAGACGTGGGACGATCGCGGTCAATTTCTGCTGCAAAACCAGAAATACGGCTGGAAAAAAGGGCCGGCAGCACGAACAAAAAGAGCAGTAATCGTGCTTTCATGGAGAGTTCGCAACTGATGGAAAGAAACGATCAGGCGGACCTCGGCGACGAGTCCCGTTCGTTCCAGTATACTGCACCCAACCAATGCGGAGACAACCCAGGAATCCAGCCCGAGACGGTCTTTTTTCCTTCGAAACATGGTCGGCAGGCGTAGACATCTGAACGAACCCGCATGATTCTGCACTCTCCGTTTGTCAGCTGGACAACAATTGGTTGTCCGATATCCTTCCGCCTCCCACAGATCTGGATGCTCCTCCGGCGAGCCAAACACAAGGAATCAATTATGAGCAGAAATTTGACAGCCGCATTCGGCCTGATGGCGTTGTTCGTGCTGGGATGTGCCGATGAGACGGACATGGCGACGACAAACACGCCGCCGGTCATGAGTGATGGCCATGAACACGATGGAGGACACGGACATCCTGAATCCTTCGAGGCGGCCGTCGAAAAAATGGTCGGGCTGCGAAACACCATTCGTGACGGCTTTGCCGCGGAAGACCCGGATGCCGCCCATGGCCCGCTGCACAGCGTGGGTCACGTCCTGGTGGAAGTGGAAGCACTGGCGGAAAAAGAATCACTGGAAGCGGAAACACTCACTGGCGTGCGGGATGCAGTCGAAGTGTTGAAAGAGAAATTTGCCTCCGTCGATAAGATGATGCACGGTGGAGAAGGTTCCGAATACAGCGAAGTATCAGCGGACATCGACGCCGCCCTGGAAACACTGATTGCTGCCTCCGGTGCCAGTGAAGAGGGTCACGCCGAAGGTCACGCCGAAGGTCACGCCGAAGGTCACGCCGAAGGTCACGATGAGCACGAAGGTCACGATGAGCACGAAGGTCACGAAGATGGTCACGATCACGCCGAAGAAGGTCATGATCATGGCGAAGAAGGGGAAGCTCACCATGAAGAAGACGGACATGACCACGACGAAGACGAGAAGAAGTAGGACGGATCACTGACCTGCTGCTGCGTATTCGAGGCTCGGCTGAGATTCAGCCGAGCTTTTTTTCCGGAAAGACAATCATCATGCTGCCAATTTGCCGAATCATGCCTGTCGCGTTCGTCACCCTGCTGATTTGCGGCTGTGGCGACTCTGAAGTTGCCGTTCTCCAGGAGCAGTATCTTCTGGCCGAGGAACCCGCAGGCGCCCAGGTGGTGTCTCGTATTCGTTCCGCCCTGCAGGCAGACGATGCGCCCGCTTCCATTGACGTCGTGCTGGCCGGACGCATCTATGCGGGCAAGGATTCCGAGCCGTGGTCCGCGGGCAAGTGTGCGTTTATCCTGACGGACTTCGCTGGCCACAATGGCGACTCAGAACATGACCCCTATGAGTGCCCGTTCTGCAGTGAGTCGATTGAAGACTACCGCGTCTTCGTCAACTTCGGAGAAAATGGCGCGGCGGCTGAGGTCGACGCCCGCGAAGTGTTCAATGTCAAAGAACGACAGAAAGTCACCCTGGCCGGCACCGCCCGCCTCGATGAAGCGGGTGATGTGCTGATCGAAGGCAGTGGTCTGTTCATTCCGCAATAGGCAGCAGAGAGTCCGACGCGGCTTTCGCGGGCCGCTCACCGGAGTGTACGGTGGCTGAGAACCCCGCTCGTTCAATCGTACTCAGGACGGATTCCTCGGTGGCCGAGCCGCTCACCACCGCCGTACCGGTCGCGAAAGACACGGTCGCCTGATCCAGATCCGGCAGCGCCACGAGACTTTTTTCCAAACGGGAAGCGCATCCCTGGCACGTCATGCCGGTTACCACGAAAGATCGCTGGGCGTCCGACGACGACGTGGTCCGACGACGCCACCAGCGGCTGACGTCACCGACTGCAAAACGCAGCAGCAACACCGCCAGGGTGATGGCCGAGGCCACGCGCCACCATGACGGACCATGCTCGTGCGTCATCAGGTGAGTCGGCGCGTTGGGCAGAAAATGATTGAAGAACAAACCAGCCGTCAGACTGCCTGCAATGATCGTCAGCAGATAAACGATCAGCGCTCTTCGCCCGAGTGCGCGAGACACAGCGCCCAGTGTGGCCACATTGGTGGCCGGGCCGGCCATCAGAAACACGAGTGCAGCTCCGGTGGGCAGTCCCGCACTGACCAGAGCCGCGGCGATCGGAACGGAAGCGGTGGCACACACGTAAAGCGGTAAAGACAGCACGAGTGTGATCAGCAGTGCGGCGGGTCCGTTCAGCAGGGGCAGCGTACGCAGGGAGTTCTCCGGCACCAGCCACGTAATGGCCGCAGAGATGAGGACACCCAGCAGCAGCCAGCCCCAGATGGATTCGATCACTTTCGTACAGTGGGCCAGCAATGGTCTCCAGAAGCCAGTCGCCTGGTGAGGAGGGTGAGCGGCTGCCAGGTCGTTGCCCGAGCCACTCGCGTGATCCAGATCTGTGATCAGTCCGCCTGCCAGGCCTGTCACCAGAGCGACCAGCACTTTGAGCACAGCGAACGGCCATCCCAGCAGGGAGCCACTGACAAGCAGCGAATCCACACCGGTCTGTGGCGTGCTGATCAGAAAGCCGACGGCCGCCCCACGACTGGCGCCATCTTTTCGCAGACCCACACCGACGGGAATCACTCCACAGGAACACAAAGGCAGCGGAACGCCAATCGCCACTGCCTTGAACACACCCAGGCGGCCTGACAGATGTTTCTTCATCCAGCCTGGTGGCATCAGCACGTGCAGCAATCCTGCCGCCACGGCGCCCAGCAGCAGCCACGGCGCAAGTTCCAGCCAGATGTTCCAGATTGCCGTCAGCACGATTCTGCCTCGAAGTCGGCCTGATTGAGGGTCACCCGCGGTCCATTCCACAAAGCGTCACCTGCAAAAGCGACAGGACAGGCCGCATCCTGACAAAAACGCGGTCATTGATCACAGGAAAACGGCCGCAAATCACACGGTTTTCGGAGCAGGGTCGGCAGATCGGCCATTCACCGAGCGATTTTGTGTAACACACGGCCCGCTCTTTCGCTGAGAAGATCAGACACCCCAATCCACTTTTGCATCGAGCGTCATCATGAACATCCGAGCCTTTTTCCTGACTGCTGTTGTGCTGACAGGTTCACTGTCGTCTGACATCTGTCGGGCAGATTCCGACGAGCTGTTCTCTGAAATTCCGTCAGGCTCAGTTTTTGGAGGCACGGACGCTGCGAATTCATCCGCCGGAGAGCAGATGCAAAGCGCGGAAGATCTCCGCGAGCTGCTGAAGGCCGCTGGCTTTGATGCCAAAATCGCCGGCAGCCGGCAGGCCACCGCCACAAAGAAACTTGATCCCTGGACCTTCCCGTTGCTGCTGGAACTCTCTGAGGAGGAATCCACAGTCACCGTCTCTTTGGGTCTGGCCACGGTACGCGACACGCAGCAACTGACGGCCAACAAACTGCTGCAGATGATGAAGGTCAGCCGTGAGCACGCGCCCATGATGCTGCTCTACAACGCCGCACGTGAGCGCACAGAGATTTGTCGCACCCTGGACAATCGCAATCTGTCCGCAGAGCAGCTGCGGCGAACCATCAATCGCATGGCGGTTCTCGCAAAAAGCCGGGCGAGCCTCTGGGCCAGTGGCGAACAGCAGCAGGGCGGATCTCCGGCGGCACAGCAGCCCGCACCGGCACAGCAGCCCGCACCAGCACAGCAGCCGACGCCCACGCCTCAGGCCAGCCCCGAGGTTTCGATCACCGCCCTGACAGGAAAGTGGGCCGCCTCACGATCCGCCACAGAAGCGTTCGGAATCGAATTCCGACAGGACGGTACGTTCAACCTGGTCTACGTCAACAACGCTCAGCAGTCAAAGTCCTCGGGACGCTTCACGCTGACGAGCGGAAACCTGCAACTGAATGGCAATGACGGTTTGAAGCTCGGCGGCAAACTGACGCTGAAATCCGGCAGCGAATTTCAATTCGAACCCGCCGGCTCAGCCGCCATGACGTTCCGCAAAGCACAGTAATCATGCGTGCGATGGACCACGCCACGCACTGCGGATGACCGGCCGGATCTCCATGATCCGGCCGGATTTGCATCTGCCTCGGCATCCCGGAGAATACGCAGAGCGAGGGAAATCGGGCCGGAGCGATTCAATGGACGTGTACGAGGTGGAGTGTGACTGCGGGCAGCGTCTGAGCGTCGAACTGCACGAGGCGGGCACCCGCAAAAACTGTCCCGGCTGCAGGGGGACGGTCATCGTGCCCGACACCGTCAAACTGAAGCAGGCCGCCGGTGATCCTTATCCGCTGCTTTCGGCCCGCCAGAAGATTCGCTGGACGCTGGAAGCCGGCGAGCCGCCGTTCGACGGGCGGTGTCACAACGGCTGTCAGCGACCCGCCGCACTGGAAACACAGTGCCGGCTGGAAATTCTCGAACAGCGAATCGTCGACGACGATCAGAACGGCGTGTTCCCCACGATCACCGGAGACCTGTCGTTCCGAGCCGCCGCCACCGAGGAACAGTGGACAACCCTGTTTGTGCCACTTTGGCTGTGCGAATCCTGCCAGCAGCAGTTTCGACGCGATCGCAAACGGGCCCGCTGGTTCAGTTTCTGCAAACACGTGGGACTGCTGGGGATATTCGGCGCATTTATTGCATGGGTTGTTGTGGACCCAGAGCAGGTGGCCGCAATGGCAGGCCTGTTCAGTGTGATCGGCGCGGTGGCCTGGATGGCGCAGTTCCGGCTGAACCGACAGGAGTGCCCCGCCACGGCAAGATATGTGCGGCGAATTCGCTGGATGTCCGAGTTTCTGGACAGCGAAGACGAATACCGCCTCACCCCCGCCCGGGCAAAAAGAAAAACGTAATCCCATTTTCCCCAAAGGGCTGGCATGGCAGATTTTCAGGGCCTCTCACCAATCTTTGCAGGGCGTGGTGTCAGGACGGGCGAGTGGGCCATCGTGCTGCTCATTTTGTGTGGCCGGTCGCTGGCTGACGATCTTCCTCGCTGGGATCGCGCCATCTGCCTGCAGTCTGTTGAGCAGGCCGGGCAGGAATCACGCAAGCACCTGGCCACCGGGTTTCTCGTGCGCCATCAGAAGCGCCTGTTTCTGGTTACCGCCGATCATGCGGCCCGCCAGACCAACAGAAATACGCGAGTGCTGTATGCGGACGGAGAAGGCAAACCGCAATGGGCCGCGCTAAAAGCTTTGTGTCCTGGCAACCGTCCTCCGTGGCGGCGGTTTGAGAACTCCGATCTGGCGACCGCAGAAGTGGTTTCCGCCGATCTGCCGCAACCGGTGGCCGAGTGGATGCAGCGCATGGCCATCCCACACGCTGACATTGCCGACACAGACCCCGAGCGCACGACGGACATCGAAGTGGCCGGCTTTCCCATGGGACTGGGGCTGCAGCAGCAGGTCAGTCCGATCGTGGTCAAAGGGCACATCGCTTCCCGGGCGATTGCCACGGAAAACGAATGGGGTTCCGAACCAATGCTGTACAGCTTTCCCGATCTGGCTCAGGGCACCAGCGGGGGGCCCGTGTTTCTGTCCGATGACGATTCAAAAGCCACAACACTGGTTGGAATGTACGTGGGCGTGATCTTTGACAAGTCCGGCGGCAAGCTGTCCAAGCTGGTGCCGTCACGACTGATCAAAAATGCAGTGGCCCGGCATCCCCGTTCCGAAACGCCCAACGGAGATAAATGATGCTGACTCGCCTGCTGCATCTTCTGCATCTGACGACTGCCCCCACCCGGTCCTTGTCAGGAGAAACACGCGCCCTGATGTCTGAGCGTGAGCAATCGCTGCTGGGATCCATCACAATCGCCAATGAAAGGCTGTGGCGCGAGCATCCGCCGCAGCCCGAGCACGCCAATAAGAAAAGACTGCTGGAACTGGCGGGCCAGCAGGTTCCCGCCGGCCATGTGACCATCGAACGCTGCGATGCGGCCACACTACCGGAGACGTATGTTCCCTATGCGCCGGCCACCAGAATTGTGCCTCGCCGTGGACACTTCCGTTACCAGCCGGACGAGCAGGCCGACCAGCAGCACTGGTTCATGAACTTCGCCCACCATGACGCGTTTTGCTGTTATCCTCATTTTCAATTCGCTCAGGATGAAATTCAGGTGGCCGAGCACCCGCTGCTGGCCAGTGTGAGAGAACACCTCTGCCGCCGGCAGGATCAACTCACCGCCCGCTGCGTCGAGCACGGTTCGCCCCGACCACTGCTCATCCACAATGTGCCCCGACAGCTGAACATCGAAACCCGGGAAATCTACGGACAGCGGTTTGCCCGCGCCGATGACGAACTGCTTTGTGCCTGCACCCACGTGCTGCATCCCACAACGGTCAGCAACATCCTGGCCATCGAAGCGCCCGTCCAGCAGGGCCACACAACCTACTCCCTCGAGGAAATCACATATGCTCTGCAGACAGCGTACAGCGGCTTTCGCAGCGTGGTGCGGGCCTCCGTGGCGGCCGGGCACACCGACGTCACACTGCACACCGGCAACTGGGGATGCGGGGCTTACGGCGGCAACCGACAGTTGATGCTCTCGGTGCAGTTGCTGGCGGCACGAATGGCGGGAGTGGCGACGCTGATTGTCTATTGCGGGACCGACAGCAAAGACGACATCGCCACGTTTGATACCGAACTGACGAAACGGTTTCGATGTCGTCCGGGAACATCCGTCGCCGCCATTTGCGATCGACTGGCGGCCGCCCGGTTCCCCTGGGGAACATCAGACGGAAACTAACCCCCCAACGCAGCGACAAGACGGATGCCAGGTCCCAGCGAATTTCAATACCTCAAACAACGTCCCCGCGCCTTTCGGATGACGGCCGAAGACGTTCATGCTCGGTTTCAAGCGTGCGGCGTTCCGACAGAACATACGTTTGTCGATTTTCAACAAACGTATGGCGGCTACCAGCCGCATGAGGATCTGTGTTTCGGCATTGTTGAACCGTCCGGCAAACCAGAACCTGGCCGTGTGGAGCACTGGGATGGTGAACTGCGGGTCCGCTGCGACGTGCGTTCGCTGGTGCAGATTGACTACTGGCTGGCGATCGACGGGCGCCTGTATTACGGACCAAACTGCGTGGCGTCGTCGTTTGAAAATTACATCCGTTACAGCGCCTACCTGCAGCAGCAGCTCGATCCACTGAACTACACGTACATCGACAATGAGCGACGGCAGACCAAACGCTTCGCTCCGCTAATCGACAGCCTGAAGACGTCCGTCGTGCGGGAAGTCAGCGACCCTTATCACACGGTCCGACGCGGTGATGAGGCTTTCTGGCTGGAAATCTGCGGGCGACGCGACCTGTACGTCTGCCCAAAGCGACTGCAGCAGAAATAGGCCTGTCGCTGCAGCGGCAACAGCCACACCGAACGGGTCAGACACTAGCGTCCGCCGCGGCCTGTTGTCTGCTGAGGTTTGCGACTGGTGATCTCCGTTGGCGCTGCTTCCGTTGCCTTAAACGACACGCGAAGCTGTCCGCCCAGAGACTGAATGCGGTGAATGCGAACCGAAGGCAGCTGGTCGGCAAACTTTGTCAGGTCGATCTGCCGCGGCAGTTCTGTTTCGGGGATCAGATCGATCACGCGCTCGACCTGACCGTTGATCAGGTTGGTCCAGTTGTCCGGCTGCTCGTTGGTGCTGGCAGCCGCCACAGAAATGTCGCTGACAAACAGCGCCCAGCCACCACTGTCGGTGCCTCGCCCCTTCAACTGCACAGTCATCAACTGGGTGACGCTGGCGTTTCCGGATTTCGGCAGAATCTGAAAGCGAAACTGCAGCTGCAGCCGTCCATCGCGAAAACGCACGCCCAGCGGCTGGGAGTCAGCCAGACGCAGCGAGAACAGCACAGGTTCGGCCGTGGAGTCACGCAGAGACTGCAGCGTTTCCAGCAAATGGGCTGGATTGCGGTCGCCATTTTTGTGATTCGTCACCAGTTGCTGCAGGGCAGAATCTGTAATGACCAGGCCGTTGAGCGCCTGATGGTCGAGCGTGTGATTAATGCCATCTTCTGAGACAAGAATGGCGGCCGCTTCCATCGGTGCAAGTTCCGCCTGCAGCTCACTGTCGGGAGAATGTGTGCGTGACAGAACGGATCGATTGGTGACGATTGTGGTGAAGCTGTCCTTGGTGCTGCTGGCCGACCACGCCACGCGATCGCTGCCTGTCAGGGCTGCCAGCCGCTGCCGCATGCCCGTCCATTTCCGATTGAAGTCGGTGAGCTGCTGATCCACGGACTGGTTGACGCGGGGAAATACGTCGTCCGCCACGCGGCGCACCACAATGGCATCTGACTGCGGCATCCGCCGCAACACTTCGTTCCAGGCCATCTGATCACCGAGGGGACCGATCAGCGGCATACCAGAGGCACGCGTGCTGACCTGCTGCGGGGTCTGCCGCACCTGCAGGCCACCGTAAGCCGGCTTGGTGAGAAACCTGCGGCCATCAAAATAGACCGGCTTGATTACGTTAAACGTGTGGTTGCCAGCGGTGGTGATGCGTGCCTGTGGCGTGTAGCCCACCGTATTGCTGTTCACTGTGCCCTGTGCGATCACGTTGAGTCGCGCCATGCGAGCATTGTCGGCCGACTGCAGCTGCACAAACGTGGCCGTCGTCTGGACGCCACGAACATCGGCTTCCAGAACCCGCGTGGCCACATTGTCGCTTTCGATCTTCTGATCTTCGACAAATCGATTCAGCAGCGAAGAGCGAATCGTGACCGCCACGTCTCCGGTGGCTGGTGGTGCAGACACAATGGGAGATCGCGCTGAGAATTCTCGATCCGGAAGCGACCGCCGATTCTCGTCCGACGTCCTGTCAGTGTCTGCAGATCGATCCGAAGACATGGAGTCCGAAGGAGGATCTGTCCGCGGCAGAAACTCGCGTTCGCCCGGCTTCAGTCGCTGCTGCATGCGAGGTGCGGGCGCGGAGAGGGGCTGGTCTCCCGCCGGTCGTGACTCGGAAAAAGCGGGCGGAGAATCGGAGGCTGGTTTGTCACCATCTTTGAGGCCCGGAATGGTGAGCGTCGGGAAGTCTTCCTGACACCACGCCACGGGTGAACTGCAGCACACAGCGGTGCTGAAGGCAACGACCAGCAGGAATCGAAACGGCAGAGAAACCATGGCAGACTGGCAGAAGAAAACAGGTGAGGGGCGCGGATGGCCCAACTGCGTCAGTGCCCGACACGACCAATTTACGGTGGCACCTTCCCGTCATCTACAGTTTTCTGACGCTCATCTGATGAACGCTGGAAAACGAGACAATTGACCGGGTTGGCGAAGCTCGGGCCCGATCCGAGCCACCTGGAATTACGGCAGACACACCGCAGGGCACTCAAGCAACGCAAACTGCCCTTCTTTACAATCTGGGATTGGAGTCTTTCCCCGATTCCCCTACAAGCCGCTCAGCGGATTGGCAGCGCCCACAAAGGATGACCCCATGGCATGGATTGCTTTGGCCGTATCAACGGCCGCCCTGTACTGGATTTACGACGGCTATGCCCGCTTTCTTTCGTGCTGCCTGGCCATCGGCCAGATTCGCGAGCGAATCTGGCCCCGTGCAGAAGTGGATTCGCTTCCCGAGGACTGGTGGCCCGAGCTGACCGTCCTGTTGACCGTGCATAACGAACAGTCGGTTGTCGAGGCACGGGTCCGTAATCTGCTGGCCTGCGATTATCCGGCCGACCGGCTGCGGGTCTTTGTCGCCTCAGACGGCTCCACAGACGCGACCGCAGACGTCGTGCGGCGAATTGACGATGATCGCATCACCGTGGTGGAGACGCCGGGTCTGGGAAAAACGGGCACTCAAAATGAAGCGCTCAAGCGCATTAACTCCGATGTCGTTGTGTTCACGGATGCCGATATTGTGTTTGATATGGACTACCTGAAGACCACCGCTGCCCGCTTTCGGGATCCGAATGTGGGCGCTGTGGATGGACGGCTGCTGTACACCACGCCAGCCGCCGACAGCACGATCGCCAGTCAGGGCTTTTACTGGAAATACGAACTGAAGGTGCGGCATCTGGAATCGCGTCTGGGCTGGCTGGCCGTCGTGGCGGGAGCCAGCTTCTCGGTTCGTCGCGAACTGCTGCAGCCAATGGACCCGTCAATCGGAGAAGACTGCATCGTCCCTCTGGATGTGGTGCAGCAGGGGGCCCTGGTGGTGCACGAACCCCTGTCCAAAGCCTACAACGAATTTGAAGAGGGCGCCGGGCTGACGCTGCGTCGCCGCATTCGCCAGACACTCCGCAACTGGCAGGGCACATGGTCACGGCCCGCGCTGCTCAATCCCCTGCGGCATCCCGCCTATGCGCTGGCCCTGTGGTCGCACAAACTACTGCGCTGGCTGTCGCCCGTCTTTCTGCTGGTGGCCCTGTTTTGCTCCAGCTGGCTGCTGATTGCCTCACCCGGGCTGCTGTCGCTGGCGGCCGCAACCCCTTATCTGTGCCTGTTCGCGCTCGCGGGGCTGGGCTGGCTGGCCACCGTATCGGGACGCCGTATTCCGCTAACGGGCATCGCTTTCAGTTTTGTGCTCGCCAACACGGCCTTTCTGGTGGGCATCATACGGGCGACTCTGGGCAGTCGCATACACGCCTACAAGAACGCCTAACCGACGCGCTGTCATAACGACCAGAGCCGTTCGTGAGGCGCCTGGCAGAGTCTCCCGGCGCAACGGATGCCACCGCTGGCAAATGCCTGACCGAGCGACAGGCGGAAGCCTGTTGCCAACACGCGTTCGTGCGGCGCCGCTTCGGTCAGGACCGTGCGAAACTGCAGGCCAAAGCCAAAAACCCGGGCACAAATTGGTGTTGGCCAGAATGCGGAAACGGGCTATTCTGCAGATCCTGCGCCTGAGCACGGGATGTCGCAGCAAGCGCAGGACGCTGAAGAACGCTAACTCTGAATCAACGGAACTCAGTCAACACGGAAGTTGCACGCATGAGTGGCCTGAAAACTCAATTGAAGCGCGCCGTCAATCGACTCGGCTTTCGCATCCATCGATTGCCGCGGGAGACGGGCGGTCCCTACGAAGAAATTCTGCCTCGCGCAACCTACGCGCCCTGGAACGCGGACACCGCCTTTCAGGAAACCTACGAGGTCATTCGCAACAACACGCTGGTCGACAAATACCGGTGTTTTGAACTGTGGCAGATGGTCTCTCAGGTGGCCAAACTGCCCACCGGCGGCATCCTGGAAGTCGGCGTCTGGCGCGGCGGTACGGGCGCTTTGATGGCAAAGCAGGCACAGCTGTGTGGCATCACCGAGCCCCTCTTCTTGTGCGACACGTTCTGCGGTGTGGTGAAAGCCACGTCCAACGATGAGACCTATCAGGGCGGCGAACACAGCGATACGTCGATTCCGCTGGTCGAAAGCCTGCTGTCCGACCTGCAGCTGTCCAACACGAAAATCCTGCAGGGGATTTTTCCCGATGACACGGCCGACCAGGTCGCCGACCAGAAGTTTCGACTGTGCCACATCGACGTGGACGTCTACCAGTCCGCCCGTGAAGTCAATGAATGGGTGTGGGAACGACTGCTGCCCGGCGGCATCGTGGTCTACGACGACTACGGATTTGAAGCATGCGACGGCATCACCAAATGCGTCGAAGAACAGCGGCAGTGCGAAGACCGCGTTGTCTTCCACAATCTGAATGGTCACGCCGTTGTGGTGAAACTCTAACCGCTGGCCCGCTGCTCCTTTCCCTTTTTGCAGACGGATATTCCCATGACCAGTCCCTGTCCACTTTCAGTCGAAGCTCTACCGGATTCTCTGGAACCCGGTGATGTACTGCTCAATCTGACCGATCAGGAACTCGCCTGTTCGGTGCCATTTGTGGCCGACAGCGGCGAGCAGCTGCAAACCGGATTTCTGGCTCCGTCTGTCACGGGCAGCGTGACGGCCGGGAAACTGATTTCACTTTGCGAATCCGCCGACCGCCTGGTGGTGGTCGGCGAAAATGCCAGCGGTCTGGTGGACCAGCTGTCGGCCGCTGGGCAAACCGTCAAGTGGATTCAGCTGACCGCAGACTGCGGCAGCGACTCATTTATGGATGAAGAAGATTCAGAAGCGGTGGCCGAACGGCTCCGACAGCTGGGATACATCTAGGACACCTGAACGGGCGGATCACCAACGACCGCTTTCCTCCGACATCAACCACGTTGCCACGGGCAACAACAGGCGACAGGGCAAAGGAATGCCACAACTGTTCTTACTGGGAATTGACGGCCTGCCACGCTGGATGTGGCAGCAGTTTGCTGACTCGGGCATCATGCCCCACAGTCGCCAGCTGCTGGATTCCGGCACGCTGGTGCCGATGAAATCCGCCATGCCGGAAGTCTCCTCTGCCGCATGGGCCAGCATCGTGACAGGACAGGACTCCGGTGGTCACAACGTGTATGGCTTCACCGATCTGATCGATGGCACGTACACGCTGGGCTTTACGTCGTCGCGAACCTTCCGCGCCAAACCTTTCTGGGCGGCCGAAGATGCGGGCCCGTCTTTGATCATGAATGTGCCGCAGACCTATCCGGCCCAGCCGCTGGACGGCATGCTGGTGTCAGGCTTTGTGGCGCTCGATCTGGACAAAGCCGTTTACCCGGCCGAACAACTGCCGTGGCTGAAAGAACGGGGCTATGCGGTCGATGCCGACATGTCACTGGTGGAAAAAGGCAAAAGCGAATTTGTGGCCGAACTGCGGCGAGTCATGCAGGTGCGGTGCGACGCGCTGCATCACCACTGGGACCGCGAAGACTGGCGGCAGATGATGTTTGTGCTGACCGGGACCGATCGTCTGAACCACTATCTGTGGGAAGACTACGAAGACACTTCTTCGCCCCATCACCAGGCGTTTCTGGACTACTACCACGAAGTTGATCAGCAGATCGGACGCATCCTCGAACGACTGGACGATGACACCACGATCGCAGCTGTTTCCGATCACGGCTTTGCCGCGCAAAAAATCAGCGTCAATCTGAACTGCCTGCTGTCCCAGCATGGCTATCTGCAGCTGAAAGCCTCGGAACGACCCTCGTATATCGACATGCTGCCGGAAACCGTCGCGTTTGCCATGGATCCTGGTCGCATCTACCTGCATCGGAAAGGACGTCATCCAGGTGGCACGGTCACAGACGAAACGGCCGAACAACTGATGCAGCAGCTGACCACCTTCTTCCTGAACACCCAGGTGGACGGACGTCCGATCGCGACCGCCGTGCACCGCGGCGCCGACATCTACCGCGGTCCGTTTGCTCATCGCGCCCCCGACCTGGTGGTGATGGCGGCCGAAGATGTGGCCCTGTCCGGTCGCATGAACACGGACGATCTGATCGAACCAACGGCCATCAACGGCAAACACACCTACGAAGAGTCTTCGTTTTTCGTCCGCGGTCACAACGTGGGCGCCATCCCTGCTGACATGAAGGTGGAACACGTGCTGGACGTGATTCTGCCGCAACGCGCCGCACTGCAAAAGGCGGCCTGATCCCTTTCAACCTGGCGGCTTCCGGCCACCTTTCAAAGAACGAATTCAACTGATGAGCGAATCTGCGTGTCACAATGGTGGTCAGACGTGCTGGAGCTGTCCGGCCGTGGAATTCAAGGGCCATGTGGACTTTCGCGCCTGTGGCCAGGCCGCCTTTCGTAAAGCGGCTCAGGGCCAGCTGGTCGTCGAGTGCAAACGACGACCGGAGATCGGCTACTTTGACCCCACGTCCATCACTTTTGAGCAGTGCACGGAATGGCAGGAGACCGAGTGCGGCTATCTGCTCAAAGGTATGAAGGTGCTGATCCTGGGAATGGACGGCTACCTTGGCTGGCCACTGGCACTGAAGCTGGCGAAGCTGGGCTGCAAAGTCTACGGCATCGATAACATGCTGCGACGCAAACTCGTCGAAGAGCGCGGCGCGCAGTCGGTCGTCCCCATCGAGACTATGGAAGACCGCATTAAGGCGGCCAACGAGCACCTCGATGTCGAAATAGACTTTCGCGAAATCGACCTGATGGATCGCGACGCGCTGTTTGGCTACATCCGCGAGATCGGGCCGGAGTCCATCGTCCAGTTCGCCGAAATCCCCAGTGCGCCCTACAGCATGGCGGATGTGGACAAGGCGGTGGACACCATCCAGAACAATGTTGTGGGTACGCTGGGACTGCTGTTTGGCGTTCGTGATCACGCACCCGATGCCTCCATCATCAAGCTTGGCACCATGGGCGAGTACGGCAGTCCACTGACGGGACGTCCGCTGTTCGAGGGCCTGTTTCCCGGTGATGCCGTGCTGCAGTATCAGGGTCAGGAATGGAGCCTCGGTGGCGAGCTCACTCCACGGGATCCGGTCAGCTTTTATCACGTCAGCAAAGTGCAGGGCACATTCAGCGTTTACGAAGCGTGCAAGTACTGGTGGCTGCGAAGCTATGACGTGATGCAGGGCGTGATCTACGGTAACCATTCGGCCGAACTGGCCGCCAGTCCCGCACTGGCCACCCGGCTGGACATCGACGAATGGTGGGGCACAGTCGTGAATCGCTTTGTCGCTCAGGCGGTCATTGGCATGCCGCTGACTATCTACGGCAGCGGCAATCAGCTGCGTGGCTATATCACCCTCAAAGACGCCATGCAGTGTATCACGCGTTTGATCGCCGCTCCCCCGGAACCGGGTCAGTATGACGTGGTCAACCAGGTGACCGACGTCTTTTCCGTCAAACAGATCGCCATGACGGTCGCCAAAATCGGGGCCGAATTCGGACTGGACCCGGAAGTCCAGCGGATTGAAAACCCGCGGGTTGAAGCCGAAGAACATCCTTACGAAGTGATCCACGACAAACTGAGTGATCGCTTTGGCTTCAGTTCTGAGTCTTCCCTGGAAGACGAAGTCCGCGCTATGTTTGCGACGCTCACCCAGCCGGCGATGGTCGAACGCATTCGCGAGCAGGAAAACAAGTTGTTCCCCCGCACGAAGTGGTCGGGCGAAGAAGGGGAACTGAAAGTCCTCGAAACGTGGAAGCCCAGCATGGAAGCCGGCGACGATCAGGCCGAAGCCGCCTGATCATCGCACGACTTTTGCCAATTGCCACACGTAGCCATTATTCACAACGGACTCAACATGCAGGTGACGGACGCAACATTCCAGGAGCAGGTCCTGAAATCCACCCGCCCGGTACTGGTGGACTTCTGGGCCTCGTGGTGCCCGCCGTGCAAAATGATGCAGCCACTGGTGGATCGCCTGCACAAAGAGTACGCCGGCACGGCCGACATACTGTCGATCAACATCGACCAGAACCCCAGCGCAGCGGCCGATTACAACATCGCCGGTGTGCCCACGTTTGTCGCCTTTTCCGGCGGCCAGGAAGTGGCACGCAGGACGGGCGCGCTGACCGAAAATCAGCTTCGCGCACTGATCCCAGCCAGCTCCTGTGAGTCCGAGGCGGCCTAAGTCCCGACAGTCCCGTTACATATCCACGAATCCCCGTTTCTCTGGTCTTCTTGCTCAATTCTATGTCAGTCGCCACCTCACAACAGATCACCATCGTCACCGGTCTGCCACGATCAGGCACATCCATGATGATGAAAATGCTGGAAGCCGGCGGTGTAACGCCACTGTGCGACGGGGAACGCACGGCTGACTCGGACAATCCCAACGGCTACTACGAATACGAACCGGTCAAACAAACAAAGACAGATTCCTCGTGGCTGAACAACGCGGCCGGCCGGGCTGTCAAAATGGTTTACAGCCTGCTGTATGACCTGCCCACACAGCGAACCAAAGATCAAACGGACGATCGCCCCTACGACGTGTTGTTCATGCGTCGTGACCTGCATGAGATTCTGGCCTCACAGCGGCAGATGCTCAGCAACATGCAACTGAGCACCGACATCGATGATGCCCGCATGGGCCAGCTGTTCGCCCGAGAGATCAACCGCTTTCAGGCGTGGCTGAAGACGGCCGACCACATCAACGTTCTGGAAGTGGACTACAACGCGGTCGCCCGCGGAGAAGCCACTCCCTTTGAACAAATCAACGCCCATCTGGGCGGGCAGCTGGATACGACCTCCATGGCGGCGATCGTGGACCCGTCTCTTTATCGAAATCGATCCGCCGCCTGACACCGACAACTGCAACTCCTCTCTCTCACTCACCGCGAGCATCCTGCTCTTCCATCTTTGATCTCGAAATAAAGGCATCCTCTCATGGCATTTCTCACTGGAAAAACCGTGCTGGTCACAGGTGGCTGCGGAACCGTTGGACGCGAACTGGTCCGACAGATTGTCTCGCAGAATCCGGCCGAGATTCGCGTCGTCGACAACAACGAATCAGAGATCTTCTTTCTGGAACAGGAGATTGACGCTCAAATTGCCGAGCAGGAGCTGATCGACATCTGTGCCCTGTGTCACGTCGCCGACATTCGTGACATTGACCGCCTCAATGGCGTGTTTGAAGGCGTGGACGTGGTCTATCATCTGGCTGCCCTCAAACACGTGATCCTCTGTGAGAAATCGCCCTTCGATGCCACACAGACCAACATCATTGGCGTGCGCAATGTGATTCAGGCAGCGCTGAACAACAACGTGGAACGGGTGATCTTCACCAGTTCCGACAAAGCCGTCGATCCCACCAACGTACTGGGCACGTCCAAGCTGATGGGCGAACGGCTGATTACCGCCGCCAACAGCATGAAGATCAACAAGCGGACCATCTTCAGCTCCACACGATTTGGCAACGTGCTGGGCTCCCGCGGCTCGGTAGCCACCGTCTTCCAGCGGCAGATCGAAGCGGGCGGACCCGTGACGCTGACGGACCCGGAAATGACACGGTTCGTCATGACGCTGCAGGAAGCCTGCCGACTGGTTCTGCAGGCCTCAGAAATTGCCCGTGGCGGAGAAGTGTTCGTCACCAAAATGCCCATCATGCGAATTGAAGATCTGGCGAAAGTCATGATCAACCGACTGGCGCCCGAATACGGTCGCGATGCAGAAGACATCGAGATGACCCTCATCGGCTCCAAAGCGGGTGAGAAGTTCTATGAAGAACTGATGAGTGATGAAGAGACACGTCGCACCTGGGAACTGCCCGACATGTTTGCCGTGCTGCCTGCGTTCCGCAGCGTCTACCAGGAAATCGAGTACGACTATCCGGACGTGCTGCGAAAACAGGTGCATGAGCCCTACGTCAGCTCCACGGGCGAAATGATGACCCATCCGGAGATTGAAGAACTGCTGGAACGCTGCGAAATTCTGGCCCCTCAGGTGACTGCCGAGGCAGAAGCCGACATCCGTCCGTTTCGCCACGCG
Organism: Planctomycetaceae bacterium; assembly: GCA_024742875.1. Taxonomy (GTDB): domain Bacteria; phylum Planctomycetota; class Planctomycetia; order Planctomycetales; family Planctomycetaceae; genus Fuerstiella. The sequence continues at coordinate 119,890 of JANSXP010000013.1, forward strand.
GCATAGGACGTCTGCTGTCATGATGTGCCGTCTGAAATCAACGTCCTGAAATCTCTCAGTCCCCGTACCTGATGGACAAGACCATGGCATGGGCACCTGCCTTCATCGGCATCGGCGCCGAAAAGAGCGCGACCACATGGGCATGGACCATGCTGGATGAGCATCCCGATGTGTGCATGAGTCAGCCGAAAGAGCTGAATTATTTCAACCTCGACGAAAATTTTTCGCGGGGCGATCAGTGGTACCGCAGACACTTCTCCACAGACGCCGAATGCTGTGGAGAAATCTCGCCGCTGTATATGGACGATGAGGGCGTGGCCGCACGCATTCACGCCACGTTTCCGGACACTCGGATTCTCGTCATGCTGCGTGATCCGTTTGATCGGGCCCTCTCGCACCTGTTTCACGACGCATCTGTGCGTTACGGAACAGTGGCCGATTTGACGGCCGAGCATTTGAAATCTCTGGTCGAGAAAGACGACAAGTACGTGCGTCGCAGCTGCTATCACGCTGCCCTGCAGCCATTCTTCCGGACCTTTCCGAAAGAACAGCTGGGCGTGTTCTTTTTTGACGACGTCAAGGCGGACGGTCTGGATCTGGCGCAGCGAATCTATCGTCTGGCAGGTGTGGACGAGACGTTCGTCCCCGCTCAGTTCAACACAAAAGTGAACGAGTCACAGGATTTGAAGCCGCTCGCCGGCGTCGTGATGGGGGCCTCTCGTCTGGCCCGCTCCTTTCCACCAACACGCATGGCGCTGCAGTATGTCTATCGCCGCACACGCATTCGCGAACGTCTGATTTCGTGGCTGATGGTCGACAGGGGACGGCCGCACATCACATTTGCAGACGTCTTTCCCGAAACCACCCAGCGTCAGCTGGCGGACGACCTGATCGCTCTGAATGACCTGCTGTCGGACGCCGTTCCCGACAGCTGGCTGCATGATTCTCCCGCGGGCTCACTGCGTCGAGCCGCCTGACCTGACCCCTTCTTTCGCCAGCCGCAGATGCACCAGGGAACCCTGCCAAACAGTCTGTATCGCGAACCCCTGAGCGTTGCTCAGCAGGGGTCGCTCGTGCAGGCCGAAGTGATTAAGGGCGTGCTGTTGTCCGCCGGCTATTTTCTGCTGACGCGGCTGGGTGTGCAGACCCGATTTGATGGCCCCCTGTTTGCCGTTGCCGCTTCCGCCATCTTCCCACAGTGGCGACCCTGTCTGTTGCTGATGGTGCTGTCTGTGCAGGACGCGCCCGGACAGGTGGTCCCCTATGACTATCTGGGAGTGGCCGGCATCTCCGGGCTGATGATCCTCAGCGCGGCATTGAATCGCAGCCGGGAAGTGATCCCCGCCGAAACGCAGCGCTTTCGCGGCATGCTGCGCTTTGGCATGGTGCTCGTCGCCTACGCCATCATCAATTCCGCCGTGCAGCATCGCTTTGGCTTTCACGAACAGTCGCCCACACGACCGTTTGCCATTATTGGCGCACTGATGGTCATGATGATGCTGACGGGGTATCTCGCGCATCGCGAACTGCAGTCCGACCCACTGTCCGGCGTGAGGATTCAAACGGTCTGTGTGTGCATTGTCATCCACATCTTTTTCATCATCGGCTGCCAGATTCTGTTTGGACCCTTGTTTGGCTCCTCGCCTCAGGGTGCCGAAGAAATGAAGCAGCTGTTTCAGATGATGAACGGTGGGGCCCGCGGGCTGGCCCGGCTGACGGGTCCGTTTTTGTCGCCCAATCTGCTGGCGGCCGCCCCCGGTCTGTACATGCTGATTTTCCTGCGCTACCAGCAGTCCTCAGAAATCAGCGTCCGATTCATCGCCACATTCTTCATGGTGGGACTGGCGGCCGCGTTATCGGGCGGGGCCCGCACCATGTTTGTGTTTTATCTGGCGGGAACCGCCGCCATGACGTGGACACGATCGCCCAAACACACGCTGATCGCCGGCGTGATGGCCACACCGATGATTTTTCTGGTCGATATCCCGTGGGGCGATGTGCTGCGGATGATGCGACTGAAGGATCTGCAAAGCCTGGGAGTCCGCGGCGAACTGTGGCAGGCGTCGCTGTACTGCATGGACTGGAAGGACTGGATGTTCGGCTTCGGACTGACCCACTTTCCCGTGTTCTGCAAATCGACACTGGGCTACTACGGCTCGGATCCGCACAACTGGATTCTTTCGGCCGCGCAGATGTTCGGTCTGCTGGGACTGATCTTCTACTTTGTGCTCACTCGCGTGCTGTTTCAGAAAGCGTTCACTGCAGAGCTCAAAGTCCGCGCGATCGCGATCTGCCTGCTGCTGTTTTTTATTGGCCGCGAATTTGCCAACACCCAGTACGTGCTCAACAATCACTGCTGGTGCTGTCTGTACTGGATCATGATCTCCCTTGTGTTCGGCAGCTCTCCTTCCACCGCGTCACCGGTCACCCCCATGACCGAGCGTCCGTCCTGAAGGAGCCGCAATGAACCCCACCGGTCCCGACCACAAGACTGACGGCGATTCGGACAACGAATCCAACAACCCCTGTCAACCGGCGCAAGAGTCAGCGCCGCAGGCGGCCGGCTGGCTGTCACGCCTGCTGCCAGGCCGCTTTGGCAAAAACGTCATCAGCAACGCCGGTGGCAACGCACTGCATTCGGCCATGCAGCTGGGACTGCTGCTGGTGCTCATTCGCATTCTCGATGATCGCAGTTATGCGGCCTTTCTGCTGGCCACTTTTCTGGTGGGCCTTTTGGAAATGGCGTCGGATTATGGCACACGAATCTGGGCCACCCGCGAGTTTTCCTTCGTGAAGTCTGGCCGTCCGATTCTGCGGCGTTCCTGCCAGAGTAAGCTTTTTTACACGATCCTGTCAGGCGCTGCGGCCGCCTGCCTGCCGCTGAACACACTGGACACCACCGCATTTGTGATCTGTCTGCTGATCGCCGCCACGCAGCCCAGTACCGATCCCCTGCTGTGGTATCTCCGCGGCCGGGAACGACTGGACGTGGAAGCCGGTGTCGTACTCGCATTTCGCACACTGGTGACATTGGGCATGCTGACAGTGGCCTGGCTGGGTGGCAGTCTCTATCTCATGCTGCTGATCTGGCTGACCGGCAACGTGGCGCGAATCATGACTGAGTCCCGTCTGTCCATGACAGCGGACCTGTTTGTCCCACCGGATCCCGACAGCACGAACGTATCGCCACGGCTGTCGGCCACGCTGACCTACGTCTTTCCGATTGGCACGGCCTTTGTGCTGACCGCCCTGTTTCAGCGGGCCACCGTTTTTCTGCTCGATATTTTCGCAACGCCGCAGGACATCAAGTTTTACGGCACAGCCTTCAAGGTTGTCAGCACTTCCGGCTTTGTGGCGACCAGTATTTTTGTCTCGTCCTTTCCGCGACTGGCCAAAGCCATCGCCAGCGACGATCGCCCGCTCATTCGCACCGTCATTTCGCGGATGCTCACTCTCGTGACCGCGGTCTTCGCCCCCATCTGCGTGGTCGGCATTCTGGCCACCGTCCCACTGTCCCGCCTGACGCCCATCGACGACGTTCTGCCGATTGCCCGCATCACCGTCCTGCTGATGCCGGGCCTCTATCTGTCCTGCATCAACATGGGCCTGAAGTACACCCTCAATGCCTTCGAGCTGAACTGGCAGGATGTGTGTGCCGTGGTTGTGGGCATGATGGTACTGACACTGGCAACCGTCTTTCATGGCCGCTTTTCCTGGGCAGAAGCAGCCGCCATTGGCTGGGCAGCAGGCGAGGGCACTCTGCTGGCGTGCCGAATGCTGCTGCTGTGGAAACACAAACGCCATGCCGGCGTGCCGCTGAGTCTCATCCTGACGGCCACTTCGGCACTGGTGCTGATGATTGGACTCACCTGGACACCCGCGGCCGCGCTCACTGCCAGGTCCGTGGGTGCGCAGACTCGCCTGGTCGACGACCCGACAGCCCGCGGGCCCTCATCAGATTCTCTCCGCGCCGCCACGCCATCGACAACCGTGACCAACTAGAAGTGACAACTCATGACTTCCACCACCAAAACCGAATGTCCCGTCTGTGGCCCAGCCGCCACATCCGCCGTTGGTGTGTGCCATGAACAGCCGGTCGTGGCGTGCACACAATGCGGCCTGCTGTTTGTGGGCGAGTGCCAGACAGTGGAAGACACGGAAGAATTCTTTCGCAGCGAGCATGTCGACAGTGAAGAGCTCACCGCCATGCACTATGTCACGTTTCGCAAAGACAGCCTGGAACGGGAAGCGGCCGTCATTCAGCGACTCTATCCCGAAGGCGGACGACTGCTGGATGTCGGCACAGCGTCCGGCTACTTCCTGCGGGAGTTTGCCGACGTCTCCGGCTGGGAACCTGTCGGCGTGGAGCCATCCGCCGTGTCCACCCGATTCGCCCGGCAGGAGTTTGGTCTGGATGTGCGGGAAGGATATCTGCAGGAACAGCAGTTTGCAGCAGAATCGTTTGACGTGGTCACCTCGCTGGATGCCTTCAACTGTCATCGCGAGCCCAACGAAGATCTGGCCGAAATTCACCGCGTGCTGAAACCCGGCGGAACATTTGCCATCGAAATCCCGGGGCAGAGCTATCGTATGCTGACAGGTTCCGGACCGCTGTGCCGCCTGCTGTTTGGCTGCTCGCTGCGGTTGAATGCCGGCGTGAACTTCTATTTTTACACGACGCAGGCACTGGTCACGATGGCTCAGCGCGCCGGCTTTGTGCTGCAGGATGCCTATCCGGAGTCCACTCCTGTGCAGGGTCGACTGGTTTCTCGACTGGCCAAATCGGCCTACTTCACAGCCACGTCACTGCTGTACCGGCTCACCGGTGGTCGGGTGCACTATGCCCCCAAAGAGTATCTGATCTTCCGCAAACCGGCCGCCGCCAAACCCGCCTGGCAGCAGGCTCCGGCCGAGCCTCGAGCGGCCGCGTAGCCGGGGAAACTGGCGGCAGCTGTCTGGCGGGCAATCGCTGCATTCATTCGTGGCCGTTCAATCCTGTGGTGTCACATCGACGAACTCGCGACGAAACTCGCCGTTGGCGGCTCGCTGGATTTGACGGTCTTTGATCCAGTGATCGCGATACCACGTGCACGGCTGAAAGTCGTCGTGCAGCGCCAGCATTTTTTCCGCCAGCCACTGACGTCGCTTTTGCAGATCCCGTTGATACTTCGGATCTCCCGCCAGATTGGTGGACTGCTGAGGATCTCCGATGTTGTCAAACAGCAGCTCCTCCCCGTCCACCAGGTATCGCGCGTAGGTGAATCGCTGATCGCGAATCGCACGCCACTCAAAACCGTCCTGCCACTGAAACGTATGACCCATGCCCTGCAAAAAAGCAAAGTCCGGCTCGCAGCTGCAGTCCACGCGGGTGGAGTCCGACATATCGATGCCATCCACGGCATCCGGATAGCCAACACCCAGCATGCCGCACAGCGTGGGCATCAGATCCACGGCCGAAAAACAGGCGTTGGATTTGCGGCCCTTGGGAATCTTCCCCGGCCAGCGGATCAGCAGCGGAACGCGGGCAGATTTGTCAAAGAATGTCAGCTTGAACACCCGGGCGTTGGCACCAAACTGTTCCCCATGATCTGACGTGAACACAACAATCGTCTCCCGCTCCAGACCACTGTCCTGCAGCGACTTCAGCAGTCGGCCAATCTGCTCATCCAGCGCGGCCGTCATGGCGTAATACACACGCATAAACTCGGGCAGATTCGGTTTCCAGTAGGACAGCCATCGCTGCGGATCGGCATTGCGATCCATGTGGCGATCCGGCACGTCACTCCACGTTGACGGCAACTCAAATTTGACCTCACGAAACCGATCGTACCACCAGGGCGGAACATTCTCTTTGGTCCAGGGATCGTGGGGCGGGCTGTACGAAACCACCATGGCAAATGGCTGGTCCGTACTGGCATGATGCTCAATTCGCTGGATTGCCAGATCCGTAAAATGGGCGGGCCCCCAGCCGTCAACCTCTTTCCGCACCGGCTGATCGCGAAAGTAGAACGCGTTGTAGTTGCCGTGGTTGAAATTGTAGGCCGCCCAGAATCCATCAAAGCCAAGCCGATACGGGCCGGGCGGACAGAAGGCATTCTCGGTCTGTTTGTGGCGCCCTGCCTGAGCGGCCCACAAGTGCCATTTGCCGATGTAATCACACGTGTAGCCCTTGCGATTCAGCAGGTGAGCGAGCGTGTCCTGCTCTGGATGAATGCGCAGTTCGTTGACGACCATGCCGTGGGAACTGGCATATTTGCCCGTCCACAAAGTGGCTCGTGTGGCTGCGCACACGGGCGTGTTGACCACATAGTTGTCAAAGCTCATGCCATCATCGGCCAGCCGATCAATGTGGGGCGTGATGGCCCGTTCGTCGCCCGCATAGCCGCACGATTCCCGTCGCAGCTGATCGGCCACAATGATGATCAGGTTGGGACGCTGAATCTGCCCCCACGCCGCTTCCAGCCCGCTGCAAAGCACTGCCACAGCAAGTGCCACAACACCGCGACAACAAACAGATGGCTGCATTCTGTGTTCCCCCATTCGAAATCTGCGACTTAGCGATCTGCCCGCTGGCGACCATCGCGCCCGCTGGCTGACATCGCCGTCACGGTACTCAGCGGCTGACCGCGGAGAAGTTTTCCAATTTCTTCGCGGGAGACCGTCACTTCGGTGGCGTCGGGGCCGTCAAACTCCCGGTAGGCCACCACATCGCCGCCCACCCAAAAGCCGACCCAGCGCACACCGGAAGCGGCACTCACCACAACCGAATCGTCGGTCACTCGAATCCGGGGTGGCGCATTGTCTTCGTACGTCGTTTCATTCAGTTGAAACCAGCGACTCCACTGCAAAAACGCAGCGCTAATGGGCGCAAAATAGGCTTCCTGTTTTGACGTGAAATAGCGGGTCTGCCGATTCTGACCACTCGGCGGCTCGGCCAGCGTGAACACACGATTAAAGCGATCAAAGCCGCGCGTCATGATGCCCAGGCCGTCTTTGCAGTGTGGCAGGCCAAACGTGTGGCCCATTTCATGCAGTGTCGCGCCAATGGTGGTCGAAGCCAGGCCCCAGTAAGTTGATCGTCCCGCACTGTCATCGTGCACACGAGTGCCATCAACCCGTGTGTCATCACCAAACACGTCCAGGGCTGTGGAAATATCGCGTGGCCAGGCAAACACGGACGCACTGCCAAACAGACCCAGATTGCCGCCGCCCAGCGCCGTATGCCCTTTGAGTCTGCCGGTCTCCGGTTCTTTGCGGGTGTAGGCCGCCAGTACAATGTTCTTGGCAAATGGGTCGGGATGATCGGCATTCAGCCAGCGATAAACGTTGCGCCACCAGCCGTTGCTGTCACCAAGTTCATAATAAAAATCGGCCGTTTCCGGCCCGGCAAATGTGTGCACAATGATCTCACCGGCCGCATCCCGCTCCAGCCGAAAGGTCCGGCGGCCAAAACCCAAATCGTGCATTCGCTCTGCCGTGAATGTCTGCATCAGCTGAGCGGCGGTCCGCAGCCGCGCCTCGTAATCCTGCGGCACATCGTCGCTGGGCGTGGCAAACTTTGTGTCACCCGTATTGTCGGTCATCCAGACAAGACGAACGTAAAACGGATTCGTCTGCGGGACATAGGACAGCTTCAGCGTGGATTGCTCATCACCTGCACTCAGGACAATCGTGTTCTCACCCTCGCGCAGCGGCACCAGCGCTTTGAAGCGGCCCTCGTGCACCACCGGGCGAATCTGCGGCACATTCTCCTCAAGTCGCGAATTGACAATCGTCAGCTGTCTTTGATCTTTGCTGATCCGGCCCCGCAGCAGGACAACCGGATAGCGCACCGTCGATCCGGTCTCGTGATTCTGCACCTCGGGAGGTGCGGCCGCCGCAACGGTCAGCAGACACACAAACAAAGGAGGGTAACGAAGCATTCGAACGGCAGTGTGCAGCATGGCAGATCAGAAATTCAGGCAGAAAAGAAATTCAGACAGAAGGCACGACGTGTCGTGGCCAGACGGTCGTCACGCGACAGCCGTCGGAGGGACTGGCGGAGATCATAACGGAGCCTTCATGCTGCTGCAGAATGCGACGGACAATAGACAGTCCCAGGCCCACACCTGAGGTATCGCCGTCCGCCTTGACGAACGGCTCCAGCACGCGTTCGCGGTCCTCCTCCGCAACCCCCGGACCGTCGTCGTCCACAGTCAGGACAATACTGTCCGTGGTCTGCTCCGCATTCAGGTTCACTGCGGATCTCGCATAGCGCAGTGCGTTGCTCACCAGATTCGAAATCACCCGCTCAAAAGCGGCTGGATCCACGGCCCCGCGAAGTCCCCCTTCGGCCAGCGTTTTTCCGATATCTATCTGAATGTCGGTGTGCTGCGGCTGCAGTTTCTGCACCACCCGGGCGGCAATTTCGCCCAGCAAAACATCTCCCAGAATCTGGCTGGCGACGCCCTCCAGCCGGACGTATGACAGCAGTTCTTCCACCAGCTGATCCAGATCCTCGGCCGCTGTCGACAGCGAATTCAGCCGCTGTTCCCGCGTCGCCTCGTCACCTCCCCGGATCAGGTCGATCGCAAAATGAATTCGAGACAGCGGCGTTCGCAATTCGTGCGAAACCGCCTGCAGCAGTTCTCGCTGAGAACTGACGAGTGTCTCTGTTCGGGACGCCATGTCGTTAAACGCCTGACGCAAATTGCGAAAATGGGTGCCCTCCTGACGAATCCGCGCCGTCAGATCGCCGCCAGCAATCTGAGTGGCGGCCGTCTCCACGCGCTGAAACTGCTCCACGACGGGCCGCAGCAACAGGGCAATCAGCAAAGCGGCAATCGCAAAGACGGCACTCACACCGGTCAGCAGTTCTGTCAGACTCGGCTGCGGCAGTACGGGGAGCGGCCCGAACAACAGGGTACGCGGACTCGTGGGCGCGACGCGGGCCAGAATAAAAACGCCGTCGCCGTAGCCCTCCTCTCGACCGTTGGCCAAACGCACATCAAACGCCTGACCGGGGTCCACAGAAACGAGGGTGACCGGATAATCAAACTGCTCCTGAATGTTCTTCAGCAGTGCATCTTCAATGCCCCGATCCAGACCAAAGCGATACTTGTCGCGGGCATTGCGGACACCGCCAAACAAAGCATCACGGACAACCTGGGCGTTCTGTGCGGCGAAGCGTTCCCCGGTGAGCCACGACTGAATCAAACCAGCCAGCACCAGAATACCCACCACGCCGATGTAAAAACGCAGGAACAGTCGTGTCATTGATCGTCCACAAGAATGTAACCCACGCCGCGAATCGATTTGATCCGCGCCGGAGTCGCCGGATCATCGCCCAGCTTCCTGCGCAGTCTCGAAACACGAAGATCGATCGACCGGTCCTGTCCGTCGTAACTGACACCCACCAGTTTGGGATAAATGTCTTCTCGGCTGACCACACGACCTGCCTGTTCAGCCAGCATCCAGAGCAGGTCAAATTCCGCTGTGGTCAGCTGAACCTCGTCCTCGCCCAGTGATACCGAGCGACGGTTCAGATGAATCTTCAGGCTGCCCACCGTGATCTCGCGGACCTCGTCGGCCGGACTGGAGGGCACATGTTTGCGCAAGTGAGACCGCAGCCGGGCCAGCAGCAGCCGCGGCCGAACGGGCTTGGACATGTAGTCATCCGCGCCAATCTCCAGACCCACAATTTCATCCAGCTCATCGCCACGGGCTGTCAAAATCAGAATCAGCCCGTCATAACGCGAACGCACCCTGCGGCACACTTCGAAGCCATCAATACCCGGCAGGTTGATGTCCAGCAGCACCGCATGCGGCGCGTCCTGCACGATGCGGTCAACGGCGAGGTCACCGCGCTGCTCCACAGTCACCTGAAACCCGTTGGACTGCAGATACTCGCATACCATCTGCGCCAGCTCCGTGTCGTCTTCCACCAGTAAAATCTGCGATGTCTGTTCGTTTGTCATGAACGCCAGTATAGGCGCCAAACGCCACGAAACCCAACTGTCCGGCAGGTCTGCCTCCCCCTCCACAGACACAGTGGCCCGCTGACGGCCCATCGCACTGGCGGGACCGCACTCAGACGAACTGTGACGAACTGTGACGAACTGCCATTTGATGAAAAATGGGCACTTTTCAAAGCCCACACACCTGCCTTCATCAACGCCCAATATCCAAGTGCAAAATCAAACAGGGGCAGTTACGATACTCTGTCCTGCAGTCACTCCTCACCTCCGCAAAGGTTTCCCGATGACCCGTTCCAACTCAAACCAGCCCCTGGATCGCCGCAGCTTTGTCAAAACTCTGGGAGGTGCTTCGGCACTGGCAGCACTTGGAGGCAACTCGCTGGCCGCCGGCCTCTTCTCGGGCCCCACCCCCGACAGCGCCGCCGAGACAGTCGTCACGGAGTTCTACAAGTCACTGAGTGACAGTCAGAAACGGGAGATCTGTTTTGGCTTCAACCATGAACTCCGCAAACGGATCAACGCCAACTGGAACATCACCAAACCGGAAATCGGCGACAGCTTCTACACCGACAAACAGCGCACACTGATCGATCAGATCGTCCGCGGCATCACCAGCGAAGACGGCTACAAAGTCCTCAAACACCAGATGGCTGACGACTCCGGCAGCATCGATGCCTACAGCGTGGCCATCTTCGGCAAACCGGGTCAGGGCGATTTCCAGTTTGAACTCACCGGACGACACCTCACCATGCGAGCTGACGGCAACAGCGTCAAAAACACGGCCTTCGGCGGACCCATCGTCTACGGTCACGGCATCGACGAAGCCAAAGAAAACCTCTTCTACAACCAAACCCTGCAGACCAACAAAGTCTTCCAGGCCCTCGACGCCGGTCAGGCCAAAAAAGCACTCGTCAACACCCGCATCCCCCGGGAAACGGCCGTGCAGCTGCAGGGCGAAGGCGGCACGTTCGCCGGAATCGGCGTTGATGAACTGACCGACGACCAGAAAAAACTGGTCACCAAAACTCTGCAGTACCTCGTCTCACCCTACCGCGAAGAAGATCGCAAAGAAGTCATGGAGATCGTCAAACAGGGCGGCGGCATCGAAGCACTCCACATGGCCTTCTACCAAAAAGCTGACCTCGACTCCGATCGCATCTGGGACGTCTGGCGCGTCGAAGGACCCTCCTTCGTCTGGCACTTCCGCGGCGCACCCCACGTCCACGCCTACATCAACATCGGGGCCGCGAATCGCGGCTGATGGGGGCGTTGCTGGATCGATCAAAAACTGATGTCTCTGCGCCAAGCCGCTCTCGTTGCTCGCTACGACAACCGAAGTGGCTCCGCGCTTGAGCCGCGGCGGCGGATGGGGGCGTGGCGGGATCGATCAAAAGCTCACGCCTCTGCGCCGAATCGTGTCGCTGCGCTTCCTCGTGTTCGCTACGACAACCGAGTGGCCTCAGATCGCGCTGTGAGTGACGGCGGAGGCCAGGGTATGGTAGTTGTTGCCGCAATCAACCAGAGCACACTGACACCAGCTTTTCCTCCGTCCATCCAACTACGTCACCGCCCGACGGGGCTTCCCAGCCAGGCGCGGAGCCACCTCGGTTATCGTAGCGAACAACGAGAGCGACTGGGCGCAGAGACAACACCTTTTCATCGACCCAGCTGCGGGAACCGCAGCCGCAACGCCATCGTCCGCCGCGACTCGCGGCCCCGGCTATTTGCATTGTTCGGCGAGGAGGAAGGCGATTTCCATGGCTTGTTCGTAGTTGAGTCGGGGGTCGACCTGGCTGCGGTAGTCGCGTGGGAGATCGAATTCAGTGAGGTTAGCCGGTCCGCCGACGCATTCGGTGACGTCTTCGCCGGTGAGTTCCAGGTGGATGCCGCCCAGGCGGGTGCCGCAGTCTTTGTGGACGCGGAAGGCGGTGATGATTTCGGACGTGATGTCGTCAAAAGAGCGGGTTTTGAAGCCGTTGCGGGTGGCCTGCGTGTTGCCGTGCATGGGGTCACAGCTCCACAGCACATTGAGGTTGGCTTTTTTAATGGCGGTGGCGAGGGCGGGCAGTTTGGCGCCGATTTTTTCGGCACCGAAGCGGTGAATCAGGGTGAGCCGTCCGGGGGTGTTGTCCGGGTTGAGGACTTTGACCAGATCAATCAGTTCATCGGCGGCGATGGTGTTGCCGACTTTGATGCCGATGGGATTGCGAATGCCGCGGAAGTATTCGACGTGGGCGCCGTCGATGGCGCGGGTGCGATCACCGATCCAGGGCAGGTGAGTGCTGAGGTTGTAGTAGCCTCGCTGTCGCTGATCGGCGCGGGTGAGTGCCTGTTCGTAGAGCAGATGCAGGCCTTCGTGGGACGTGAAGAAGTCCACGCGTCGCAGTTGTTCGAGTTCACCGGCGGAGACAACTTCCATGAAACGAATGGAGTCGCTCAGGGCTTCCAGCAGTTCCTGATAGGTGCGTGAACCGGGCGTGTTGCGAACGAACTCAAGATCCCAGTTTTCGGGATGATGGAGATCGGCGAATCCGCCCTGCGACAAAGCGCGAATGTAGTTGATGGTCAGGGCCGAACGTTCGTAAGCGCGGAGCAGCAGTTGAGGATCGGGACGACGATCGGTTTCGTTGAAGCCGCTGCGGTTGATGATGTCACCGCGGTAGCTGGGCAGCTCGACGCCTTCGCGGGTTTCGGTGTCCGCCGAGCGGGGCTTGGCATACTGACCGGCAATGCGTCCGATGCGGACGATGCGCTGTTTGGAACCGCAGATGAGCACCAGGCTCATCTGAATGAGGACCTTCAGTTTGCGGAGGATGGTGTTGGCGTTGCAGTCGTCGAAACTTTCGGAGCAGTCGCCTCCCTGAAGCACAAAACTGTTTCCCTGGGCTGCTTCGGACAGCTGCGCCTGCAGCTTGTCGACTTCCCATGCGGTGACCAGCGGCGGAAGGTCGGCCAGACTGCCGAGGACACTTTCGACTTCGGCCGCGTCATCGTAGACCGGCTGCTGTTTGGCAAGCCGGTCCTGCCAGGAATTGGGGGTCCATGTTGTACTCATGGGCGGGATTGTTTCGGTGGAAGTCAGCAAAGTCACCTGCAGACCGTAAGTTATCCAGAATCCGAACCATTTCCCTGATCTGGTGTCGTGCGGACAACGTTGTTTTGACAACGGGTGTCAACATTCAGAGGGTCCTGCGGGCGAAGCCACAACATGTGGTGGCGACCAGAAAAAGAACCGCGAAACGCACACATAACCCAACGTAATGTGCCCATTTTTCCGCGTGTGAAATCAGGTTTTCCACGCTTGAGTCACGGGCGGGTGCTGCATAAAGTTCGGTCGAAGGCAGCGTCAGGGAAGACAACATTCGCTGCCATGGCTGCTGTTTGGTGCCAGGGTCACGCAACGTTGACCACAGCAGCGTCTTACCAGTTAACGTGAGTCAGGGAGGAGTCACGATGAATCGTCTGCATCTTCGCATCTACGAACCACCGGCCGACGAAACAGCGCATGATGCGACTGCCGCATCTTCAGAAGCGCAAGCCACGCCCTCGCTGGAGGCACTCGAGCTGGCCACTGACCGGCACATCATTCCGTTTGAATCACTCAAGCGGACGACCATTATCAGCGGTCGGTATGTCGAGCCTGTGGAGCGCGCTCGCCTGCTGAGCGACAACTCGGTGTGCCCCGAGTGTGATAAGTCAGACATCGAGCCGCTGGAACTGGCGGATGCTGTGATCAGTCCGGGCAGCCGGCTGCCGATTCCCGGCACGGCCACGATTGTCGGATTTCACTGCAACGAATGCGGCACCGAATGGCCGGTTTACGAACTGACCAGTCGCCGCAACGGGTAGACGCCTATTGGTCTGCCTGCAGACAGTAGAGTTTGGTCCAGCTGCGGATGAACAGCTGATCCTCGACGATCACCGGCGATGCGTCGGTGGCATCGTTGAGTTTGTTGACGGCCACCACCTCCGGTTCGGCCGCATTGGTGAGAACGGCACAGGTCCCCTGACGGTCGAGCACGTAGATGTGGTTTTGTGTGGCAACTGGGGACGCATACAGGCTTCGCAGCGCAGACAGCCGTGTGGGTGCGGCGAGTGTCGCTCCGGTTCGCGCATTCACGACGGACAGCACATTGCCGTTGCCCGCCGTGAAGTAAAGACGATCGTCGGACAGCAGTGGCGAAGGAACGTAGGGCGTGCCGCGTCTCAGACTCCAGCTCGCAGCTGACGGCGAGAGGTTTCCAGCACTGTTGAGTGGAAGTGAGACGGCCAGCGCACCGCGATAGCCGCTCATGACGATGACACTGTCTTCAAAGCGGACCGGAGAAGGAATCGCGTTGACCGTCTGTCCGCCGCAACTCCAAAGTTGCCGGCCCGTGGCTGCGTCGTAACCACGGACCAGGTGCGTGCCGTTGGCCACGATGATTGTGCGGCCCGAAATGCCCGTGACCAGTGGCGTGTTCCAGGAGGTCACTTCCCGTTCGCGCGGTGTGGTCCAGTTGGGTGTGCCGGTGGCCGTGTCGAGACTCGTGATGAAGGAGCCTTCTTCCTGGTCCCAGTTGACGATCAGGCTGTCGCCCGCAAGTACGGGCGTCACGGCTTCGCCCCAGCCATAACGAGTCTGCATGTCTCCCAGGTCACGCGTCCACACGAGGTCTCCGTCCAGCGTGTAGCAGAAGATGCCCCGCGAACCGAATGACACGTACACGTGCATTCCATCCGTAGTCGGTGAACTGCCCGCATACGTGTGCGTCGGATGATGGCCTTCGTGAGGCACGGCTTCGATGGCGGTTCGCTGCCACAAAATCTCACTCGAACGGCGATCCAGGCAGATCACCAGAAACCGATAGAAGACGTCGGGAGCGATTGTCTTGGATGTTTCCCGCTGAACAGCAGGTGTCAGGGCGGGGCGGTCTGTTGGTTCAGCGGCCAGCACAAAGATGCGATCACCCCACACGATCGGCGTGGAAGTGCCTTCACCGGGCAGATCCGTCACCCAGCCTACGTTTTTGGTGGTGTTCCAGCTGATCACCGGACTGGCCGAAGCGGCCGCCTGTCCATTGGCCGTGGGACCCCGCCAGTGGGCCCAGTGGGCGTTTGAGTCGTGGGCTGAGGCGGCAGGAACACGGTTGATCACAAAGGCCGTCAGCAGCGCGACGGCCATCGTCTTTTTGTACACCATCTGTCAGTTTCTCCGGGACGAACTGTGCGAAAACCAGGGCCCGCGCGACTGGCGGGGCGATGCCTGGTGCACAGAGGCAACAGACCGTCACACTCGCTTTCACCCGTTATTTGCCTCACGTTTGGGGCTTACCGCCCAGGGTTAATCACCAAAATAAGAATTTTGCATTAGGCGATTGTTCATCAGTTCACTAGTCTGGCATTCCCCACCCTGACCTACATTCTGATCAGTAGTCGAGGACTGAGAGATGCGGCGTTTTGGTTTGGTATTTTCACTCCTGGCCGGGCTGACAACAAGTGCCCAGGCGGACCTGATCTTCAACATCAGCAGTACGGGCAATGCACAGGCCGATGCGGCATTCGCCGCCGCCGGCAATTTCTGGTCGTCCATCTACGACGACGATGTGACGATCAACATTACAGCCGGGTTTGCATCGCTGAGCCCGGGGGTCCTGGGTCAGGCGGGTTCCGCCCGGGTCGCCACCTCGTTTTCCACGTTTCGCAACGTGCTGCAGGCCGACATTTCGTCCGCTGATGACTCCACTTTTGCGAACACTCTGCCAACCGGCAGTGACTTCTCCGTTTACATCAACGAAACAACCGAGGGGCTGGGGCCTGGCTTTGATGGCGCCTATGTCGATGATGATGGCGGTGCGAACAATGAAGTCGTGCGGATGACCCGCGCGAATGCCAAAGCACTGGGCCTGGTTTCCGGCACATCGACAGTGGAAGATGTGGCGATCACGTTCAGCACCAATTTCGACTGGGACTTCGACCCGACAAACGGAATCGTTGGCGGCCGATTCGATTTCGTGGGCGTCGCCATCCATGAGATTGGTCACGGTCTGGGCTTTGTCAGTGGTGTGGACGTGCTGGATCTGAACGACGATGGTGCATTCAGCGACAATGCGTTCACCTTCGTGAGTCCCGTGGACTTCGCCCGATTTTCACCCGACAGCATCGCGGCTGGTGCTGACATCGACTTCACGGCTGACAGCCGAGACAAGTTTTACTCAATCGACGGTGGCGTCACCGCCGGTGGCGGTCTGGTGGGCGGGATGAGCCACTTCTCCACGGGTGTCACCAACGGCGATGGGCGTCAGGCGAGTCACTGGAAAGACAATCTGGGTCTGGGAATTCTGGATCCCACCGCACGTCCACCGGGTCAGCTGAATGTGGTCACCGATCTGGACCTGCAGTCGCTGGACATCATTGGCTGGGACCGCGCCGCACTGACGGCTGTGCCCGAGCCGTCGACACTCGCCGCGTTTGCCTTCGGGCTGGGATTTTTCGTTTGCCGTCAGCGACGTCGTCGAGAACAGGCCGATGAAGCCAACTGACCTGTCGAGCGCTGACTCGATTGTCCGCGCATCGTGAAATCGCGCCGCCACGGAGGGCATCGCGTCTGGCGAACCGCCCGGCGTGCTTGTGTCTGTCCTGCAGGAATGTCATAGTCTGAGCAGCTCCTCACTGCTCACGTGACCCTGTGGACCACACACATGCTTCGTCTGCTGACTGCGCTGATCTGCGCGACTGTCTGTTGGAACTGCTCGCCACTGTCTGCGAGCGAACGGCCCAATCTGGTCTTCATCATTGCCGACGACTGCACCTATCTGGATATGCAGGTGTACGGCGGCCAGGCGAAGACTCCGCACCTGAATCAGCTGGCCAAAGAGGGTATGCAGTTCACACGCTGCTTTCAGACGGCCCCCATGTGCTCGCCCACCCGGCATAATATTTATACCGGCATCTATCCGGTCAAAAGTGGCGCGTGGCCCAACCACACGCGGGTGTATGACGGAACAAAGTCGATTGCTCACTATCTGAAAGACGTGGGCTATCGTGTGGCTCTGTCCGGCAAGACTCACATTAACCCCCGGGAGTCGTTTCCCTTTGAGTATGACGGCGAATTCAAAACAGGAGACGTGAGCAAAGCCAGCCCTTATCCGACCATCAGCAAACTGATGGCCGAGTCTGCGCAGGCCGACACACCCTTTTGTCTGTTTGCCTGTTCCAACGAACCACACACGCCATGGAACAAAGGCGACGCGTCTGCTTATCCGCCAGCTTCCCTGAAGCTCCCGCCATCGTGGGTCGACACGCCCGCGACTCGAGCCGCCTACTCGGCCTACCTGGCAGAAATCACCTACTTCGATGCCCAGTGCGGCAAACTACTGGCCCTGCTCAATCAACACCAACTGGCCTCAAAGACGCTGGTGATGGTCGTCTCAGAGCAGGGCTCCAGCTTTCCATTTGCCAAATGGACGTGCTTTGAGCTGGGCCTGGCGTCAGGCATGATTGTTCGCTGGCCCGGACAGGTGGCCGCTGGCTCACAGTCAGCCGCGCTGGTCGAATACTGCGACGTATCGCCCACGTTTCTGGAAGCGGCTGGCACCAGCGTTCCAGAGTCAATGGACGGCCGCTCGTTTCTGTCAGTGCTCCAGGGCCGGGCGGCAGAACACAAGACCTACACGTACGGCATCCACACAACACGCGGCATCATCAACGGGTCCGAATATTTTGGCATCCGATCGTGCGGGACAAAGACACACCGCTATATTCGCAATCTGCATCCCGCCACACAGTTCACGAATGCGGTCACTCGAGGTGGCAAAGGCAACGAGAATTTCTGGGTCAGCTGGCAGCAGCAGGCGGCAGGCGGTGATGCTCACGCGAAGGCCATGACGGACAAGTATTCCCATCGCCCCCCGGAAGAACTGTACGACGTGGTCCGCGATCCGCACTGCCTGAACAATCTGATCAACGACAGGCAACTGGCCAGCGTCAAATCCGAACTGTCTGCCGAACTGGATCGCTGGATGCACAATCAGGGCGATTTGGGACACGAGACGGAAGTCAAAGCCACAAGTCGGCAGGGCAAAGGCCGACAGAAAAAGAGCGCGAAGAAAAAGAAGTGACCGCGTCAGACCGTCGTTAGCAGGTCGCCTGTGCCCGGTTTCCGCTTTTCTGATGTCACGCGGAAATCGCGTTTAGCCACCAGACTGCGAGAGTTCCGTGGCAATCAGCAGTCGCTTGCGAGTCGTGCCCCAGCGGTAGCCGCCAATCACGCCAGTGCTGCGAATCACGCGGTGACAGGGAATCAGATAGCCAATCGGGTTGCGACCAACGGCCGTGCCGACAGCGCGTACGGCCTGAGGGTGCTCCGCCAGCTGGGCCACCTGCCGGTAGGTCACCAGCTGTCCGGTCGGAATCTCCAGCAGCGCCCGCCAGACATTGACCTGAAAGACGGTTCCCCGCACC
>JANSXP010000127.1 GCA_024742875.1 Planctomycetaceae bacterium
CCACTCCGGCTTCGGCTACGCCTCAGCCTGCGTTCCACCAGCATACGTCCCTACAAACCTGACTCTCATTAACACTGGACCAAAAGCAACGAGCATCCCATCAATGTGGCGAGCCTTCTCACATACGCAGGGTTGGCCGGTAATCTGGTACATCTCGGATTTTCACGTAACGATCAGTGCTTTGCTCTACCAGATAGTTGACGAAGTATTAGTTAAACAGAGGTATCAGCCAGCACACATCGAGGCGTTGTGGAGAGTGCTGCAGCAGAACGACCCAGAGTACTCAGACTCGCTGCTCCTTCCCATGCCAGCTGACATTGTACCGCTCTCGGTCGATGACAAGGATGCGTGGGCGGCTGCTGAAACTAACGACGAATCGATTACATTCGAACACCCTCGGAAGATTGGATTACCGTTTTTGAGTTTCGACAGCTCGCGCAAGACAGCCCGTATAGCCGTGAATTCGTCTCCCAGACTCATGTGCGTTCGGCCCTTTTGATGCCTGAAGCGACTGACGACATCAGTGCGATCGACCCAAATCTGTGGGGCGAGAAAGTTGGCACACACCATCCAGCTGAAAATCTCACTTGGGGACAATTTCGAGAAGCGTTGCGCCGAGGCCATCAGCTTGAACCGCCGGAAGATGTGCCTTGCATCCCATTTACGTCGTACTTCCAAAGGCATGCAGGCTTTGGGGGATTCCATACGATTTCGAGTCTGTCATCTCACATTATCCGAAAGCACAAGCTGACGTTAGATGGATTCAACGTGCTCACGGAAGCTCAAGAGGTTGCAGTCTTCCAAGCGTGGCAAGAAGGCTATTCAGATGAAGACTACAACGACGAACCGTTGTCATTCGGTGTGCGATTACGGGGGCACACAGACTTCATTAATGAAGTCTGCGGTGTTATGAACCGAGCGTTTGCAATTCAAACGATTGAGAATCGTTACGTAATGAAGGACTACGAGCATCAGCCAGAGAAGTCTACTTCCCGCGTCACATATCGGATCTGGCCCATTCGCTAGTTCCACGCTGCTTGGACCATCCTCGGCGCAGGTCATTTTGCCCGAATGTCCGGATGCGCCTTGAAGCTCTTTCATACCGTGGCGATCGATGGGGATGCTGTGCCGACTCTTGTGGCCGTGCAGCAATACACAGATTTCATCGCAGGCAAATGTCAGGTTCAGTGCTTTCCAGTTATGGAAACTCTGTCAGCGCGCTTCGGTGGTCACGACCGAAGTCACTTCGATGTCGGTTTGAGGGCAAGTGTGATGAGAGGGATATGAAGATGGCCGGGTCTCTGGGTCAGTATCTGTCAATGCCATTACTGCTGCTCCATCTGGTTGACCGAGCTTGATTATCAGCGGCTTACACTATTTCTGTGTCGCGACGTTTTTGAGTGGATTCGACTGAGCGTGTCGGGTCCGACGTCGCAAAGCCCGAGTTCAACAAGCTGTCCTCTCTGCGAGGAAATGCGACGTGGCTCGAAGCGTGCAATTGGCGAGCGAACGATCCAATGGTCTACGCTCGTGCTCCATATCGCTGCGACTTAGTCGGCCCGAATTGCATCAAAGAATTCGATCGCCGCAGCGCGTGTTTCCGGGTTGTGAGCTTTCGTTGCACTGTCATTGCGATTCTCAGCTGCATTGACCGTCAACCTGCGGCCGCCCCATGAACAGCCGGAGAGTCGGCTGATCGCCTCGTCCGCGTCATCAAATGATGGCATCGAAACAAACGCGAAGCCTCTGGGACGGTCTGTTGGATCAGTGGGAATTCGGACGGAGGAAACTCGCCCGAAGCACTCAAAGCGTGCTCTGATGTCCTCTTCACCAACTGTATACGGAATGTTTCCTACAAATCTTTGTGTCATGTTTCTTCCAATGCGTAATTGTGTTTGTGCCTGTCAGCTCGGCTGAGGCTGCTTGGCATATCAAGCCCCTTGTGAATTGCGCGCGAACGGGCCGACTGGATTGCAATTTAGTGGGAGTGGTGTGCACCCGGTAAAAGCGTGGAGGCGCATGAGAGCTGTGAGCTGACTGATTCAGCCTGGTATCACTGCCACTCGCAAACGCTGTTGGTATTCTGAATCGAAGCCAGAACATTCAGCATGTGCAGCAGAAATGTGCGTTGAATGGCCGCAGAAGAAGCGCTGGAGGATGCTCGGGCACAAGCGTCAGCTCCGAGAACTGCGTCTGCACCAAGTTCCATTCGGTCTCGTTTCCATAGATCGGGCCGACCGCCATCGCAGCAGCCACGTCCGACACGTACAGCGATACCGCATGAGGCAAGTCCAGCCCTCATGTTGGACCAGCAGCCTCGCGATTGGCGATTGCATTAACGAATTCTGAGATAAGAGTCTTGTCAAACGAGGACGACTCAGGCAGCCGATCGACAAGTTGTTGAGTCGGACCGTGAGGCCGCCATGCGATTGAACACACCCCCCGTGGATGCCAATTGAACGTCTGTTCGGCTACCTGGCGTTTTGCCGATCCCGCCATCAAGATCTGTGCCAGATCACGGCACGAGTGCTTTAGCTGCTCGCGAACGGTCTGGGGCGAGACAAACTCGCCCCAGGCTCGTCGGCAATGGTGAAGCGCTCGGGGTCTGAAGCTTCACCATTTCGATTACCAGCGACGGCTGCGCTCTTCACGAGGCTTTGCCACGTTGACCTTCAGGCGACGGCCATCAAGGTCCTGATCATTCAGAGAATTGATGGCATCCTGGGCATCTGAATCGTTCTGCATTTCGACAAATGCAAAGCCCTTCGATCGTCCAGTTTCGCGATCGGAAATCACGTTTGCGCGTGACACCGAACCGAATTCACTGAATGCTCGTTCAAGATCCGAGGATGATGTGTTGTAAGACAGGTTTCCAACGTAGATGTTTGTCATGGCAGTTCTCCCACATTCGGAGGTCAAGAAAAGTAAACTCAGTATTCCGCAAGACACTCAAACACATGTGGAAACAGAACTTCCGTGTAGATCGAGAACGCAGTCAAACAGAGCAAATACACGATGATCAGGTCACGATGACAACACGATGTGTGTGAGGAGGTTGGCTTTCGACTTGAAAACCACCGCCATACGCATCGCTATTCACAGCGACAGAACTCAAGCGAAGACCTGGGCCAGCAATTCTGTTCAAAAACAAACAGGAGGCCACAGGTAAAACGGAGGCACAAAGCACAAGGTTCGTCGCAAATGCGATGCTGGTCACCCTGACCAGCTTTCACCTTCAACATTCTTGAGCAGGTGATGACGAACAAGCAAATCTGTGATTCTGAAAACTAAGCTTCACGTGATGTGAGTATAGCATCCTATCGGCACCAAACGAGAGCAATCCGCCAAACGTAATGTCAAAGCTTTGTCTGTCGCCATAAGCCGAGCCTCACAGCAATGTTGCATGCTGGAATTCTTTCTGAGTGCGGCGACGCCCCATGAAACAGACGTCACGGTCAATCAGCAATCTGTCCCAGGGTCTCTTGAGGCAGGGCGGGAAAAGTTGGTGTCGGGGCGGCCAAACAAGTCGGGGTGAAGAATGGAAGCAGGCGCAATCGCCAGCCAAAGTGATCTGGGTTATTGATGGTCCCGGAGAAGTCTGGCTACAAGTCGCATGAGTTTCGGGCCGTCGATGGGTTTGGGGGCGTATTCGTCACAGCCGATGGCAAGGCATGATTCCCGTTCCCCTTCCATGGCATCGGCCGTGAGGGCGATGATGGGCAGCTTGCAGCCCTGGTTTCGCAGCTCAGCGACAGCTTCCTGACCTGTCATCACGGGCATCTACATGTCCATCAGGATCAAGTCAAAGGGTGCCTGTGTGGCTTCGGCGCGGTTCACGGCGTCAACCGCCTGGCGACCGTCTTCCGCCACTTCGACCTGAGCGCCGCACTTCTCCAGGAAGTATCTGGCGACGCGCCAGACGTCGCGGCGGTCATCGGCCAGCAGAATCTTTCCCTGGATGGCGGGCAGGCTTGGGCCGTCAGACGTGTCTTTGGCTTCGTCCCCCAGTTGGGGTCGGCCCATCGATTGCATCTGGGCCGCCTCAACAGGCAGCCAGAGCGTGAAGGTGCTGCCTTGGCGGTACTCGCTTTCCACCGTGATTCTGCCGTTCATGCTTTCTGCCAGACGCTTGCTGATGCTCAGGCCCAGGCCGGTCCCCCCGAAT
Organism: Planctomycetaceae bacterium; assembly: GCA_024742875.1. Taxonomy (GTDB): domain Bacteria; phylum Planctomycetota; class Planctomycetia; order Planctomycetales; family Planctomycetaceae; genus Fuerstiella. The sequence goes on from JANSXP010000127.1 coordinate 4,166, forward strand.
TCGCGGCTGGTTTCCGCCGTGGCCTGTGTGAATGGCTCGAACAACACGGCCGTCTGTGCGGGCGTCATGCCGATTCCCGTGTCTTTGACCTGAATGCGAAGTTGAGGCTGCCCCTGGTTATCCTGCAGATCAGTAATCACGCGGACCTCACCGCTGTCGGTAAATTTGAGCGCATTGCCGATCAAATTGACCAGCACCTGACGAATGCGAATGCGATCTCCGGTGATGAAACTGGGTACGTCTGTGGGGAACTCGTAGGTCAGTGGGACTCCCTCTTTTCTCGACCGAATGCCCATCAGAGCGCGGATGTCTTCCATCAGTCGCGGGACGCTGACAGATTCCATTTTGATCAGCATCTTGCCCGCTTCAATCTTGGAAAGATCAAGGATGTCGTTCAGCAGCGCCAGCAGATAGTTGCCGTTGCGTGTGATCGTCTCCACTTTTTCCAGATAGCCAGCATCGGAAGAATGAGATTTGAGCATTTCAGCGAACCCCAGGACGGCCGTCATGGGGGTGCGCAGCTCATGGCTGATGTTGGCCAGAAACTGAGTCTTCGCTTCACTGGCCTGCTGGAACGCTCTGTTGGCGTTTTCCAGAGCTTCCTGAGCGCGGGCCTGCTCCGAGAAATCGCGGTTGATCTCCAGCACGTAACGGCGTCCGTCAGACAGTGTGACTAACTGATGTCGACTGAAGACGATCAGTGGTGATCCGTCGGCCGTCTTCTGTTCCAGCGTGCCCACCCATTCTCTGGAATCGAGCAGAGTTTGTCGCACTTCTTCCCAGCCCTCGGGGTGGTGTGTCTGAAAGACTGTGTGCGTGACTCTTCCGAGGACTTCTTCGGCCTCGTATCCGTAAAGACTGGTCGCCCCGCTGTTCCAGCGGATGATGCCACCGTCAAACTCCCAGATGATGATGGCATCATTGGAAGCATCAATCATGGCGCCCATTTGTTCCAACTGGCTGGCGACCGCGAGCCTGTCCGTGATGTCCTGAAAAGAAACCACGCAGCCGTTGGGTTCACCGTCATGAAACAGCAGCTCACTGCGGTATTCGACGGGAATCAGACTGCCGTCTTTGGTGCAGAAGACTGCGCCGTCGACGTGGGCCCCTTCGCCCGTTTGCATCGTCTGGAAAATCGGACTGGACTCTTCCGGCAGCTCCGATCCGTCTGCCGATTTGCCGCTGATCAGAGAATGCGCGTGCTGACCGATCAGTTCGTCTTCTTTGCTGTATCCCAGCATCTGCAGACACGCCGCATTGGCAAACGTGCAGTACCCCGCATCATCCACACCGTACATCCCTTCTGCCGTGGAGTTGATGATGGCCGCTACACGCTTGGTCTCCCGACGAGACGAGTCGCGGAGCCGCATTTGCCTGGTGACGTCATGCAGAATGCCTACATAGTTTTTCAGGCGGCCGCCCTCGTCAAACACCGGACTGATCTGCAGGTCATTCCAGAACAGTGATCCGTCTCGGCGGTAGTTGCGCATTGTGACACGCTTTGGTTTCTGGTTCTGGATGGCTTCCCGCAGTGACCGCACCGTCTTTTGATCTGTGTCGTCGCCCTGCAGGAAACGGCAGTTGCGCCCCAGCGTTTCTGCTTCCGGATAGCCGGTCAGCCTGTGGAAGGCCGAGTTGGCATAAACAATGGGCAGATCGTCTGCGGTGGCATCGCAGATAATGATGGCACTGCTTGCCGCCCCCATCGCCACCGTCCGCAGTCTCATATCCTCTTCGGTCTGCTGCCGCTCGGTGATGTCACGAATGTTGGCATACAGCCAGCGGCGACCACCCAGATCGACACGGCTCACGCTGATTTCCACCGGCAGCGTGTGGCCGTCTTTGCGCCGCCATTCACTTTCAAACGGCGGTAGCACGTCTTCCCCGGCCGCTTCGAAAGCCTGCTGGTAGCGGGGCAGATCAAACTGTGTGTCGATGTCAAATACCGTCATCGATTCCAGTTCGTCAGTGGTAAACTGAAGTGTCTGCGCGGCAGCCGTGTTGGCGTATTCCAGCTCTCCGCGGGAATTGATCAGCATCATGGGGTCAGTTGACGATTCGGCCATCGTCCGGAATTTGACGGTTTCCGCTTCCGCCTGCCGCAGCGTCGTAATATCGACGAGTGTCATGACAACCCCCGCGACCTGATCGCCCGAGCGGTACGGCAGCATTCGCACCAGGTAGGGAGTGTCATTGCGGTCAGTGGCAAAGACCTCGCGCTCCTGCTCATTTTCCAGCGACAGTCGCAATTCAGGCAGCAGCTCTGAACTGAGCAGGTGATGGGTGAACCCTTCAATCGAACGGCCAATGTCATGCGACATCAAGTGGAACAGCCGGCTAATCTCCGGAGTGAATCGACGAATGCACAGGTCGGTGTCCAGGAAAATGACGCCCACTCTCGTGCTGGCCAGCAGGTTGTCCATGTCATCATTGGCCTGCGCCAATTCGTCGACGCGGCGCTGGTATTCGGCGTTGACTGTGTACAGCTCTTCATTGACAGAGTGAAGTTCTTCGTTGGTGCTCTGCAGTTCCTCGTTGGAGGCAATGAGTTCTTCATTGGTGGCCTGCAACTCTTCGTTGGAGGTTTCCATCTCTTCGATCGTGGCCTGCAGGTTCTCCTGTGCAAAGCGCAGTTCGGATTCGAGCGCGGCCATGCGTTCCCGATCCATGCGACTCAGATCGACTTTTTCTCCTTCTGGAATCTGGGTTGCCGAAGCATCCGTGACCGACTGGAACTCGACCAGCAGGTTCTGAATCCCGTGTGTGTGGTCCACGATGGGTTCCACGAGGATCTGAAGGTTTTCTTCTTCTCCGTTGCGGTTCACCTGGATGCCCGTGTACCGCACGATGTCCTGTTTTCTGGCCGCATGCTGCAATGCGCCCGTCAGCGCTGAGCGGAGACTCTCAATCACTGTGCTGGCGAGGTTGTTGCTGGGTCGGCCGCCACGCGGCTGCAGGTATCGTTCTGCACCACCAAAGATGTGCAGAATCTCGTAGTCTTCATCCACGAGGATGCTGGGTGGCATCCGGCGGTCGAGCAGGCGATCATATGTCGCCACCATTGACTCATCGATGCGAGGCGTTTTTTGGGTGGTCGAAGAAGCGCGGCGAGAGATCAGGCTGTCACCGCCGGTGGCGAATGGCAGACGAGTGTCCAGTGGCAGTCGCACGTCTCTGCGTTTGCGATAGACCCGCCACTTTTTATCAATGATCTGAAATTCGTCGGCAATTTCGCCAGGCGATTCGCTGGGGCCCAGGAACAGCGTGCCGCCGGATTTCAGCGAAAAGTGAAACATCGACAGCGCTTTTTTCTGCGCGTTGGGCTGCAGGTAAATCAGCAGATTGCGGCAGGTGACCAGGTCCATCTGAGTGAATGGTGCATCGCTGATCAGGTTATGCGGGGCAAAGACAATCTGCTTTCTCAACTCCGGCACCACGTGAAATCCATCCCGCTGCCTTTGGAAGTATTGTGACCGGCGGGCGTTGCTTAGTTCGCTCAGCGACTCCTCCGGAAAGACGCCGCGAGCGGCTGCATTGAGCGAGACGTGATGAGCGTCCGTGGCAAAGATTTTGGTTTCGCGGACAACCCCGCGGCGGCGGGACTCCTCATCGAGCAGCATGGCAATCGAGTAGGCTTCCTCCCCCGACGCGCAGCCAGCCACCCAGACACGAATCGGCTGATCACGATCTTTGGAGGCGAACAGTCGGGGGATGACTTCCCGTTCAAGGACTTCAAAGGCCGCTGGGTCGCGAAAGAATCGCGTCACACCAATCAGCAGGTCCTTGTACAGATCGTTCAGCTCGCTGGGGTCATCGTTCAATTGCTGGACATATTGATCCAGCCCATCCAGTCCGAGCAAATCGATCCGTCGCTGAATGCGTCGACCGACCGTGTTGGCTTTGTAATGGGAAAAGTCGATTCCATGAAGCTGGTGCAACAACTGAAAAACGCGGTCAACGCCCTCCTCCATCGTTGCTACCAATTCCTGCTGCGCGATGGCCGTCGGATCAAGTCCTTCGTTGACGTATCGGACGAGCGCCTCAGCAATGGCTTTGGGAGGCAGCGTCAGGTCGACAACTCCCGTCGCCTGCGCGTTCAATGGCATGCCGTCAAATTTTGCCGTGTGACCATCCTGAGAGATCACCAGCCCGCCTGCCTCGTGAACATCACGAATTCCCCGCGAGCCATCGCTGCCGGTTCCGGAAAGGACGACGGCGACGGAGTAACGGCCGGCTTCGTGGGCCAGTGAGCGAAAAAACTGATCGATCGGGTGGGACAGTGCCCGCTCAGGGCCCTTCTCGGTCAGTAATAACTGCCCTTCCTTGATGATCATCTCCATCCTGGGAGGGATCAGGTAGACGTTGTCAGGCTGGACCGTCATGCCGTTTTCGACGCGATGGATGCTCATTCCCGTTTTGCGTGACAGCAATTCCTCCATGTGGCTTTTGAAATCCGGCGACAGATGCTGAACAACCACAAAGGCCATTCCCGTGTCATCCGGGATTTCGTCAAACAGCACTTCCAGTGCTTCCAGGCCTCCCGCGGATGCCCCAATTCCCACCACGTGAAATTCGCGGCACTCGTCAGAGTTGCCTGTCTCGATTGTCTGAAGGTGTTCATCTGTCATGAGACCGTTGCCACGTTCTGAGGTCAGCTGTCGTCCGCTCTTGTCTCGGCGAGAAAAGCGCTGGGCCGTGTTGCAGTAGGTTTCTGCCTGAGTGTTACCCGGTGATTCTAGCAGAACCAGCAGAGCAACTGCTGTTCCGCCCGCACGCTACAAAATCAGGACTTTGCACAGGGGGATGTGGGGGCAGCGGACTGAGTTGGTCGCTGATCGACCAGCCTGTTCGGCGTGCGGGCAATCTGGCAGTGCCTTGGCCGGAAATTGCCACAGGAAACAGTGAGGCGTCATCGGCACAGAGTTTGCGTCCTGCATTCGTCGTTCGTCTACAACAAGGAGAAAACGCAATGACACTGACACGCCAACCTACCCACAGCCTGTTCGTCGGATATGCCTGCTGGCTGTTCGGATTCACCGGAGCTCACCGCTTTTATTACGGCAAACAGTACACGGGCACTTTGTGGTTCTGCACACTGGGCCTGCTCGGAATCGGCTGGCTGATCGACCTGTTTCTCATGCCTTCGCTGCATGATCAGGCTGAGCAGAGATACGTCGCCGGTGAGTACGACTACACGGTGACCTGGCTGCTGCTGACATTCCTGGGCGCCTTTGGTGTCCACCGGCTGTACCTCGGCAAGTGGATTTCCGGCATCGTCTGGTTCTGCACGGGTGGCCTGTTTCTGGTGGGGTGGCTGTACGACCTGTGGACGATCAACTCTCAGGTGGCCGCGGTGAACCGTCTCGAAAAACGAGACGCTATTGCCTTCGCCTGATGCGAATGATCTGTCATGGCCTTTTTGGGCATGACATCAGGACCGCAGTCATCAAACGATCGCCCAATTCACCATCGCCCATCACGAGGAAATCATGATTGAGTTCAAAAGATCCATTCTTTCAACCGCCGACAGCAACCAGGTTGCCGAACATCTGCAGAAACGCCTGGTCGACCTGATCAACCTGGCCCTGATTCTCAAACAGGCACACTGGCAGGTGGTCGGCACCAACTTTCGAGCAGTTCACATGCAACTGGACGAGATTATCGCCGATGTCCGCGCTGGCAGTGACGAAGTGGCAGAGCGAATGTCCACGCTCGGGGTGGCGCCCGATGGACGGGCCAGCGTCGTCAGTGAGACGTCGACACTTACGTCGTTTGACTACGGCTTCGCGAAAACCCCTGAGACGGTGACAGCAGTTGCGGACATCCTGCTGGAAACAATCACCGGCCTGCGTGAGTCCATCGGATTGCTGGCGGATATCGATCCCATCAGTGAAGACCTGTTGATCTCCATTGCGGCACCACTGGAACAGCATCTGTGGATGATCCAGTCTCAGGAAGCCTAAGCCGCTCGGTAATCCGTTTCATGTGCCGCTGCGACGCGGCACTTTTTTATGCGCCTATTTGTCACCGCGGCGAGTGCACCCACAGCACTTCGTACGGGCTGAGCGTCAGTTGATCGGACGTTTCCAGACGACGACCTGTAATAACGTCCGCCAGCGGCTGGCGGCGGATGGCGGCGCGGATGGGCTGACTGTCCATCTGCTGCTCCTGTTCCGAGAAGTTGCCAACGACGGCCAGACGATGAGCATCTGCAATTTTGGCGAAGGCCACTACATGGGGATTGCAGCTGTTGAGCAAATGCAGATCCTGAGCCCGCAGCGCGGGCAATGACTTTCGCAGGCGGATCAGGTGCTGGAGTCGTCGGAAGATTTGCACCCGCCAGTCATCTCCGTCAGCCTGTCCACCCCCTTCCAGGCGTTCCGGAAAGTCCCAGTTCATTTTTGGTCGGTGAACCCAGCGGGCGTCAGACGCTTTGGCCGGGTCTTTGACAAATTCGTAATCGTTGAGCAGCCCCCACTCTTCTCCCAGATACAGCAGCGGAATTCCACCAGCGCTGAACATCACGGCCTGCAGCAGCTCAATGCGTCGCAGCGCCAGCTTCTGGTGGATTGTATCGTTGTGATCCTCGGCCAGTTCCAGGCCCGCCAGCGATGCCAATGTCCCGGCGATGCGGACGTCTCCCGTCTCTTCGTTCTCCTGAAACGGAATCCCCCGCGCGAAAGAGCCGGGGAAACGTCCCGTGTAGAACGCATTGAGGAACTGCCGGTGGTCAAAGGCATTGATGCCAAGCTGAGCAGCGTCTTCATCATCAAACGTCCAGCCAATGTCGTCATGGCAGCGCAGATAGTTGACCCATGTCGTCTGTGGGGGAAGTGTGTGTCGATGGCTGAGCGATTGTTCCAGCAACTCCGTCTTGCGTGTGGCCAGTGATTCCCAAAGCAGCGCCATCAGCGTGGGGTTGTAGGAAAGCTGACACTCCTGTTCAGAGACGTATTTGACGACCTCGTCCGGATGAACGATCGCCTCTGATTTGAAGATCAGACCAGGGGCCGCTACGCGGCAAAGGCGATTGAATGCCTGAACGAGCGTGTGGGCTTCGGGCAGGTTTTCGCAGGAAGTCCCCATGCGTTTCCACACGAAGGCGATGGCATCCAGCCGGACCACATCCACCCCAGTGGCCGCAATGAACAGCAGCTCTTCCAGCATGGCTCGAAAAACAGCCGGATTGCTGTAATTGAGATCCCACTGGTAGTTGTTGAATGTGGTCCAGACCCATTTCGACATGCCGTCATGCCAGGAGAAGTTGCCACGTCGTACCGTCGGGAAGATTTCTCGCAGCGTGGCCTCGTACTGATC
>JANSXP010000126.1 GCA_024742875.1 Planctomycetaceae bacterium
ACCAGACCCCGGCGGAGTTCGCGCGGACGTGTACTGATTCCACTCCGGCTTCGGCTACGCCTCAGCCTGCGTTCCACCAGCATACGTCCCTACAAACCTGACTCTCATTAACACTGGACCAAAAGCAACGAGCATCCCAAGCGCACTTTGTCGTCGTTGTTCCGCTTCGTGAAATGGGTCATGTGTCCGTTGGCGTTTGCCGCAATTTCCCTTGCACGACGCTCACAGATGAAGAGTTCCGCTGGCGCCAGGGGAGTTACACACCGGTATTCTGGGCCTGGCTTTTTGCGTATGCCTTCTGGGCAAATTTGACTCGCCGTCAGCTTCTGGCTGAACGCCTAAAGCCTGAAGATGACTCAGTGACGCCAGATACGATGAATGATCTGTTCATGAAAATTCAGAGTCAGTCTACAGGCCGGCCAGCATCGTGGCTTGGATGGACTGAGCTGTTCGTTTCAGTCGTCGCATGCATTCTTGCCCTGGCTGCACCGCCGTTTGGTTTTCAGATTCTGTTCCTCACCTTGTCGCACTTTCTGTTTGCCTCGATCTGGCGTACATTTGCCAGCCGCTGGTTTCCGAACCATAAAGCCTAGCAAATCCATGCAGTCGCGTTTTGGTTGGCCCGAAATCACATGTGTCATTAACAGCCACAATCGGCTGATGATCGGCGTTAGGCAGCAGGATTGTGATGCAGTTCGAACCGCTCGGTGCAGTATCGCTCGACCTGAGGCCGCAGTTGCAGTGGTTATGGCACTCGGCCGCCGAATCCGGTTTCGTATCAGGTGATGCTTGTCAGGCCTTCGCGCTTCCACACGAAGCTCCGGTGATCTTTCTCTTCACACAGCAGGACGATTAGGCGTAGAGCCGTCGATGGAGTCCCGATGAAACAGATCGCAGTTCTTTCCGCATGTGTCTTTGGTTGGGTCATGCAGGGATCGACTCCTGAAGTGAGGCGATCCATGCCCGTTTCGGCCCTCTCAACGACGACAATCATTGGTGACTTTGGTCTCCCAGTTGGAACTGTCGCCCGCATTCGCTGTCACCTCGTGGCCAACCCGGATGCGGGTAAGAAAACCGGTCGTTCAATGGCTCCCTATATGCTCGCTGTGAGCGTCATCAATGATCGAAGGCTTGATTCGCCGCTGATGGTCGACTTCAAAGTGAGCTCACAAAGCCAAAGTTCAATCCCAATTTTTCAGTCGCCCCTTCAGTTCTCTCAGGCTGAAGTCGCCGGCACAAAGACGAAGCCCAGCATTGAAGCGGGCAAACAGATTGCCCGGCAGTGGCTGGGCAGGCAAATCGATTGTTTGGCATACGAGACAGGCGCCTTTGCAGGGCATCCTCGCTACACCAAAGAACTGGCCCCGCGCACCATGACCGCCTCCCAGGGGTTCCATTTTCATCGTTACATTGTGCTGATTGACCGAAGCGACTGGTAGTCAGGGTGGCAAACAAGCTTACGGACCGCAGGCGTGTCACTGTTGTTTTCAAGTTGGTGTCTGCGGTTTCTGAGGTCAACCATCTTGTTGCCGCAGCGTGATGAGGGACCGCGTGGGCCGGCCGTTGGTTGTTCCCGCCGCGCAGCTCATTCCACCGTTTCTGCCGCCCAGGGGGCGCGAATCAACAGTGAGCCAAATTCGACCACCGCATCTGGGCAGTCGAGAACCAGGTTGCATGATGCGGCCGCGGACGGTCGCTATGCCGCTCTGCAGTCCGCGCTGAATCCGGACCAAACGACTGTGAGGCCACGTCGTGCTGCCCCATGTTGCCATCTGGCAACACTGCGTTTGCTACACGCCGACCCCTGCGATGATATCGGGCGCGTCACTCCAACAGTCGCAACGTGCTGCGCTCAAAGTGTTTGGGAAAGAGTCTGCCGTTTTGTTCACTGTCGGGATGGGCATCCGTGAACGTTTCATGATGCAAAAACGCAACATGTCGTTACAGGCCGTACAACCGGTTCGAGTTCTGCGAATACCGCATTCGCTCTGACAGGATTTGTCCGGGTATCTGGTGTGACTGGATAGTTTGACCCGGTGAAACCCTGATGACTGGTGTACGGGATCTGGCCGAATGAACGCGCGTAAACGCTCTGCTGTGAACAGTTTTGTTAAGTCTGCTCATATCGAATCGCTGGAGTCGCTGACACTGATGTCGGCTGGCGTCACAGAAGTGGAAGCCTTCCACCGTGACGGGCAGACCTTTCTGACCTGGCAGGAAGACGCCACGATCGAAGGCGAGCAGTATCACGTCTATCGCCACTCCGAAGCCATTACGGCGGATAACCTCGTCGACGCGGAATTGCTGACCGCCCGATGGGGACCGCTGGACGACGACACATCCCGACACCAGCTGGCTTCCGATGGTGCGCCGCAGAATTTCGTCATCCGCGATCTGGGGCCGGCGCTGTCGGATGACACGGGGCTGTTTGTTTACACGACCCAGGCGGGCGACAGCAGCGCCGCCTTCTACGCCGTGCAGCTGGTTGCGGATGGGCAGGCTCAGAATTCTCCGCTGGCTCTGGGCAGCACAGAACAGTCTGTCGCAGAGCAGGTGGACGAGTCATCGGCCGTGCTGGTACGATCAGAAAATGGTGGTCGTGGTCTGCTGTTCACGCACTTTATGGACTATCGCCAGTGGAATCCCACGTTTCAGGGCTACGCCTATAACTACGCCGTGGCGTTGCCTGGCAATTATGACGCCAGCGCGTCGTACGCCCTGCAGGTGAATCTGCACGCTTACAACGAAGGGGCGCGGTTTGAACCGCAGACGCAGTTTGACTGGCAGTCGATCCAGCTGTTTGTGGATGATCCTGGAGCCGATCGGGAGACGCAGCATACGTGGTGGTACGGGTTTGCGGCAGACCACAATTACCAGACAGACGGAGACATTCCCACATCGGGTGTCATCGCCAACTTCACCCAGCAGCGCGTTCTGAAGGCCATTGATGAAGTGATCGCTCGGGGGAGCATCAACGTTGATACGTCCCGAATTCATGCCTTTGGGCATTCCATGGGAGGTTCCGGCGCACTGTCGTTTGGCATCCACTATGGCAACGTGTTCTCCGGCGTGTATTCCAGTCAGGGCATGACGGATTACCGCAGCAGCCCGGCCTTCCAGAACGAATTTCAGCGACTGTGGGGCGCGCAGGCAGACAACCTGCTGATCGAAAACAGCGGGCCGCACGCAGAACCTATTTCTCGGTTCAACGCGAACGCTGACGCCACTGGCGTGTGGGACTGGCTGGATCACGGCGAGCAGCTGCAACGACGCCGCGGTGATGACTTCGCGCTGCTGATGTTTGGCCACGGCAAAGACGACCAGGTGATCGACTGGGAAAGCCAGGGACGCGGGTTTGTGGCCGAGGTGGCGGCTGCCAATGTGGCCTTCACGGCTGAGCAGCGCGATAACTGGGGCCACACCTGGATGGGATTCGGTTTCGCTCCGCACACGCTCACCAGTGATGGCTTTCCAGACCTGGGAAGCTGGAAGTATCGCGGTGATATCAGCCAGATTGCATTCACCAACGCATCGGGCAGCAGCAGCTTTCCGGTGGAAAGTTTCGGCACGGACACATGGAATCTCAATCTGGACTGGTCCACCGCCGGCAATCTGTGGGATGAGGCCATTGTCGACACGCCGGAACGCTACGAAGTGTCCGTTCGTTCGCTGACGACCACTCAGACGGTTAGTCTGACGCCCCGCAGACTGCAGCAGTTTGATCTGTTGCCCGGAGAATCAGTGGTGTGGCAAAGCGTGTCACTGGCCAGTGGCAGCGTGCAGCAGTCCGGCACGGCCACTGTGGATCGTGATGGGCTGTTGACGCTCTCTGATCTGCAGGTCAGCGCCGACGGCGCTCGCATTGTGGTGACGCGACAGGGGGCCAGTCCGCCGGCTCCCGAGCCATCGCCGGAAGCACCAGCGAATCAGAATCCGCCGCAAACACCTCAGCCGCCCTCTGTCCCGCAGGATCCTGTTGTCACGCTGCCAGACAATCCAGGTGGATCGGGCAGTAATCCGGTCGGCGATGTCCGCTACCTGGTGACAGCGGACACAATCGTCTCCAGTGCCGAGTCTACCACTGGCAATGCGGGGGGGCTGGATACGCTGTCTGTCTACGCGGCAGATGGAGGTGGAGAGCGTGTGACGTTGCTGAATTTTGGCTCTGACCTGCGTCCGCTGGCAGAAGGTGAGACCGTCACGCTGGAACTTCATCAGCTGAACGGTGAGTGGGACAATGGGCCCGTTGAAATCAGCGCATTCGCTGTTAATTCTGCGTGGCGAGAAGGATCCGGCACCAACGTGTACGCCTCAGCTGATGGCGCCAGCTATCTGTCAGATGGCCTCACGGGCAACTGGGCCGAAGGGATTTACAATGATACTTTCGATTTCGGTGGCGAGCCTGGTGTGGTCAGCACGGTCACCGTGGACGGCTATGACCCTTCCCGCAGCGTGGTCCGCATTGATGTGACTTCCCTGGTGCGAGCGTGGCAGAACGGTCTGATTGCCAATAACGGACTGGCGCTGAAAATCACTTCCGGCTACTGGCAGGAGTACCTGTTTGCTTCCCGAGAGTCAGCGGATGCCTCGCTGCGCCCCGCGCTGGTGTTTGCCGGTGGCCAGTCTGATGCCGGGAATTCCGAACAACAGCAACCAGCAGACGACCAGCCGCAAAACGAGGACAACGATCCGCCAGCCAGCGACGCCGGTAACGAGCCGTCTGCGGGCGATGACGTTCCGTCAGACCCTGTCGAAGCACCGCCCGCCAATCCGGCTGATCCGCCGGCCGGTGATTCATCGACCGATGGTTCCCCTGTTGCAGCGACGCGACGAGCGATTCTTCAGGATACGGTGATTGGCAACACCGAACGCGCGGATGCCAATTTGGGGGGCGCAGAGACGTTGTCGATTTTTGCGACAGACGGCGGAGGTCAGCGATCGTCGCTGCTGCAGTTCGCTACGGAAGATCTGACGCTGGCGGACGGGCAGTCCGCGTTTCTTGAACTGCATCAGCTCGACGGTGAGTGGGACAACGCGCCGGTGGAAGTGAGTGTCTTTGCGGTCACTACCCCATGGGAAGAGGGAACGGGTGACAATCCCTGGCTGCCGGGCGAGGGAGCCACAGCACTGTCGACCGGGCTGGGGGGCAACTGGCAGTCCGTGGGCGGCGACTTTGATACGACCACAGATTTTGGCTGCGGACCCGGTGGTGTTGTGGCGGCGCACCAACTCAGCGGCTATCAGCCCGAGCAGCCGACGATTCGATTTGATATCACCGAGCTTGTACGGGCCTGGCAAAACGGGTTGCCCAACTACGGACTGGGGCTGATGGTGACGAGCGGCTTTTGGACCGAGTATCTGTTTGCCTCCAGCGAGCACCCGGATGCGGACCGCCGCCCTGCTCTCGTGATTGTCTGACGGCGATCACGAGCGGGAGTGTTGTTGATGAGAGATCCCGTGCGGCATCTAGCGGGCGTTTGCCAGTCGCTCATCGATTTTTTGCAGATGATGCCGCAGGTGATCCAGATAGTCTGTCACCAGAAAACGCAGGTCGCACGCTTCGTACGGCGTGATGGTGCACGGCGTTGACAGCTGTTCGTCGGGGATCTGACGCATGAGGTGTGCCATCATCAGATTGTAGCTGGCCCACAGATTGACGATGGTCTGCCAGTCCATTGTCTGCCAGGCGGCGGCCGCCACCCACTCGTTCTGCTCGTAGCGCGGGAATGTGAGCGCCGGCAGAAACTGAGCGCGAATAAACCGCTGGTGATTGTTGCACGCGGAATCGACCAGATGCCCCACCACCTCGGAAATGCTCCAGCGGGCCGCCGAGGGCTTGTCGCGCACCTGATCCTGTGACAGTTCCTGCAGTCGGAGCCGCCACTCGGTGACCGTCTGAGTGAGATGATCGGCGATTTGTTGGGGCATCTGTGGGCTTTCGAAAATGAGTGGGAGAGGATGCCGCTGCAGACACGCCACCAGCAGAATTTGCTCGCAGAAAACGCCCAAAAAGCGGCACCCTTTACGAATTCTGACAAGAGGCGAAAACTGATGTTGCTACTGAATGTCAAACTCTTAAGATGCGAATGTTTTGTTTTATCAAAACAAACTTCATTGGGCCCCCGGGGAGAGCAACCGCCATGTTGAAATTGAAACGGCGCGTCGGAGAGGAAATTGTCATTAACGAAATGACGAGGATTATCGTCACAAAAACAGGCCCCAAGACCTGTGAAATCGCCATTGAGGCCCCGCTGTCGCAGCATATCCGACGCGGCGAAATTTCGCCCGATTCGGAGCGTGTGATTCAGCGTACGGCGTCCTATTTGAGGACAGCCAAATGACAAAAGTCGGAGCAGAGCTGCGTGAACTGCGCACAAGCAAGGGCATCACCCTGCGGGCGCTGGCAAAGATCGTGGGAGTCAACTTTTCCACGATCAGCAATATTGAGGCCGGGCGAGAACGCTGCAGCGAACGTGTCCTGCGTGAACTGGCGGAGGCACTGGGAGCGGACGTGGATATGATGCTGGCCAAAGCCGGGTATCGTCCGATGCCGTTTCGCGTGCTCGGCAACATTGCGGCCGGTGAGCCGATAGAGGCCACGGAACACATCGAGACGTTTGATCTGACGGAACACTTCGACCCTGAGAGTCACTACATGCTGCGGGTACGGGGAGATTCCATGATTCTTGATGGTATCAATGACGGAGATCTGGCCATCGTGCGGCATTCTGCCAGAGCACGCAATGGCCAGACCGTGGTGGCCATTGTGGAAGGCGAGGAAGCCACGCTGAAGCGATATTCCCGCGCGGACCGCAAAGTCACGCTCACGCCCGCCAATCGGCGAATGAAGCCCAGAACCTACCCGGCGACTGAAGTTCAGATCCGTGGCGTGCTGGCCGGAGTGGTCCGCACCCGCCTGAATTGAGCGAATTGAAAGGCCTGGTTCGGATTTTTGAAACTGGGTTGCCGGGTTCGAACTGACCATTGGTCGCAGTCTGACAACCTGCTTCAGCGCGAACGCCGGCAGCGATGCCGGGGCTTTCGTCGGAGTGCGTTTTTGATGGTGTGGTGGCATTACATCGCATCGTAGTGGACAACCAGCGGCAGAACCGTAGAACACCTCAGACGTGCTGGCTGGCAGGGAGTGTGCCATCCTCGCGCTGCCAGCCGTCTGGCGTTGAGGCTTCAGCGTAGTGATTCTCGCGTCTAACTGTTTCGTGTTTGACTGTTTCGCATCTAACTGTTTTGAAGTTCGCCGATGCCAACTGCAGCAGGATCTGTCGCCATCATTGGCGCGGGAATGTCCGGGTTGACGTGTGGTGCGGCACTCGCCGGGGACGGCTGGTCGGTGACGATCTTCGATAAGGGACGTCGTCCCGGCGGTCGAATGTCCACACGCACTCCGTCAGAGGAAGTGGCCTTCGATCATGGTTGCCAGTATTTCGTCGCCAAATCCGACGAATTTGCGCAGCATGTCCAGCAGTGGCAAACAGCTGGCGTCGTGGACGAGTGGCGGTCACCGATTGTGCGTTTTTGCCGGGGGCGGTGGGAAACGCATTCCAGCCGCCCGAAATACGTGGGGACGCCGCGGATGCAAAGTCTGTGTCAGTATCTTGCTGATGGACTGGATGTCCGCTGTTCTGTGCAGGTGGACTCTGTCTACAGACGTGACAGTGGCTGGCACATTGAAACGGCAGATTCTGAAGGTCACGTGTTCGATCTGTTGATTCTGGCCATGCCGCCCGTTCAGTCTCATCGGCTGCTTTCCGGCCGGGTCTCGCTGTCCGATCAGGATTGGCCGGAAGATGAGATGAGAGCCTGCTGGACGTTGATGGCTGTGCTCTCACAGCCGGCAGAGTTTTCTCATGATGCGGTGGTGTTTCAGGAGCATCGTTCGCTGGCGTGGGCGGCCCGCAACAACAGCAAACCAGGTCGGCCGAGTCGAGAATGCTGGGTGGTTCAGGCTTCGTCAGAGTGGTCATCCCAGCACCTTGATCTGTCGAAGGACCACGTACGGGAACTACTCACAGAACAGTTTGTCTCGTCGTTCCAGGGACGTGTGTCGGTTGAGCGTGCGACCGCCCATCGCTGGAGATACGCTCTGCCGGCTGAGTCAACACGATCGCCGGCGACCGGGACTCGATATCTGCCGAGTTTGCGACTGGGGATCTGCGGAGACTGGTGTGAAGGTGATCGAGTGGAGGCGGCGTGGCGCAGCGGTCGGAATCTGGCGATCCGGATTTTGCAGGAAGCAGATTCGCCGGCGAATCACGAAGACGCCAAACGGCCTGGGTGATGCATTTCCATCGGCGGTTTCCATCGTGCCACTGCGACGACACGTTTCGCTCAGCCTGTCTTCCATTCGTCACCAGGGCGTCCAGTGCAAATCTCGAGGACAGGGCGAAGACAGCACCACGCCACCACGCGCTGGGCCGTCAGTTGCAACACTGCAGCCAGAGCGTTCATTCACAGCAGACGCGCTGAATGTGGTGTGAATGTGAGTCACCAGATCACTAGTCGAATTCGCCGTCGGCGAGAACGGCTTCGTCCGTCAGCTGTGCCAGGGCAATCGCTTCTTTCAAAGCGCGGCGGAGCCAGTCTTTCTCACTGCCGTCCGGCACTTTTCCGGCCGTGACGTAGCCGGCATAAATTGTGGCGGCTGCTGTGACGATGGTCTGCTCGCTGGGCTTCAGGGTGACGTAAGGCTTGGGCACGGCACGCTTTCTGGATGAGAATCTTCCGGCAAACGTGCAACCTAAGCAACACCTCGCGAATTGTAAAACATACAGGCGGAAGACTCCCGCGATATGGTACCTCGGTTGTTTGTGCGGAGTGTTGTCATCTGACCTCGAATTGCTGCCGCGAGAACTGCTGGGGAACACAGGATAGAGAAAATCGTCCACACGTGCTGAGATTCTGCAACGACACCTGGCGGGTGATGTTGCCTGAAAACATCTGCCGAAAGCGGATGTCAATTAGTCAGACGCAATTCGGGGCTTTCTTTTCACTCCTCGCGAATCGTGCATTAACTTTCGGACACAAGGGCTACCATCTGACCGCTGGCGGTTACAATGGCCGCACGCCGCGGCAGGAGCTGACCGGAATGTCTGATCTGAAGTTAATCGTCTGCAATCAGGACGACAGCGAAAACGTCACAGAATTTGAGACAAAACCGCGTGAGAAAAACGCACGCAGTTTTGTGTCTGTGGATGTCTGTGAATCGGGTCTGGTGAGTCTGCAGCAACAGGCATCGCCGCCAGGTTCAGCGCTCATCAGCTGGCAGGACAACGGCTGGGTGCTGATGCCTCCAGAGTCCGGCGAAGCGACCGTTTTTCTCAATCGCGAACCGCTGGATGTTCCCCTGCCACTGTGCAACGGAGACATCATTTCGTGGCTTGACACAGCATCGATCGTGGCCTGCTACACCGACCGCGAACATCAGCATGAACCTGAGCGCGACTGGCGCAGCTCGGTCCCCGGTGAGACATCACTGTATCTGAAGGCGATTCGTCATTCCCACGACCGCACGGCCGAGTACCGCCTGTTTCAGAAGTACTTTCCACGCCTTGTGGATGTGGCGCGCGCCACGCTCCACAGTGTGCGTCTGCGGACCTTTGACGAAGAGGACGTGGCCAACGAGAGCCTGTGGGAATTTTATGCGGGAATGGCGGCTGGTCGCTTTGCCCATCTGCAGGGCCACAGGCAGCACTGGTCACTGCTCGTGTGCATGACGCGTCGGCGCGCGATTGACATGCTCCGCAGGTCCACCGCACAGCATCGCAATCCGGGACGGCTGCGCGGAGAATCCGTCTTTCAGTACAACACAATCCTTGATGTGCCGCGAGGACAGAAACTCGGTGGCGATGATGTGGTGACCGAAGCCGTGATGGTGGAAGACAACGAGGAAGTTCGCTTTTTTCTTGAGTTTCTGGCGGCCTGTGACCCGGACATCCCGCTGCATCGAATTGCTCAGTTGAGGATGGATGGGCTGTCCAATTCTGCCATCGCCGCGCAGCTCGGACTTTCCCTGCGAGCCGTGGAACGATCGGCTGCGCGTATCAGAAATCTCTGGCGGCAGCATGCCGCCCGACATGACAGCGAATCGATGCAGTGCGGCAGCACCTGCTGACCCCAACCCTGGGGCCACGATAACAGGCGGCCTCGATCAACCCTTTACAGTGAGTTCGCTCTGCCAGCATGTCCAGTTCTGCTTCGCCGGATATCCGATCTGACCGCAACGTGGGTCGTCGAAAAAAGGGAGACGTCGTCTGGCCCTTTCGTATCCTGAGCGTACTGGGTGAAGGGGCCATGGGTGATGTGTACCTGGCCGAGCACATCACACAGGGTTTTCGGGTGGCCCTGAAGTTCATGCCCGAACAACTCAGCCGCAACAAAGTTCTGCTGGCCCGTTTTCGGCGGGAAATGAAGGTTTTGCAGCAGCTGCGGCATCCCAATATTGTGCGGTGTCTGTCCAACCTCAGTAATGACAAGGCGAAGCAGGAGGCCCCGTACTACGCGATGGAGTACGTCAACGGCGGCACGTTTTCTGACCTGTTGCGGGTGCGCGTTCGTCTGTCCGCCGGGGAGACACTGCACTTTGCACTGCAGATTCTCGGCGCCCTGTCGGCCGCCCACAGGCAGGGTGTGATTCATCGAGATGTGAAGCCCTCCAATCTGCTGATCAGCCGCAATCGCAAGGTGATGAAGCTTTGTGACTTTGGCCTGGTGATGGTCCTGGGCGGCACGCAGCTGACGGAACCTGGTCAGACGATTGGCACGCCCTGGTACATGTCGCCGGAGCAGATTCGCGGCGAATCCCAGCTGACGACGGCTTCCGATTTGTATTCGGTGGGCTGTATTCTGATGGAAGCACTCACAGGAAAACCGCCGTTTGTCGGGGATACTCACTTTGTCATCCTCAACCGGCATCTCAGCGATGAACCGGATCTGGTGTCATCGCGAGTGCCGGACATTGAGCATGCCAATTTTCTCGATCGTCTGATCAGCCGGCTTCTGGAGAAAGATCCCAGCCGACGTCCACGAGATGCGGGCGCTTTGATCGGAGAAATCGGAGCATTGCTGAATGGGTCCGATTCCGGAGCAGCAGGCTCGCCCGCTCGTTCTCTGCGAACTTCGCTGGCGCAAAAGCTGAAACGGCCGGACAGTGATCCGCAGATTTCCGGAAAGCCGTCCGGACGCGTGATGTGGGCTCGTTTTGCCCACGTCTGGCAGCGCGTGCGGCAGCAGAAAGTGCGTCTGCTGACGGCGGGATTGTTGCTTTCGGTGACATGCAACCTACTCCTTTGGTTGTCGATGGAGAAACGACTGCCGCTGGCAGCCAAAGATCGGGCCTGGCTGGTGGGCATCACCACCGAGCCGCTGGAAACCAGAATTCGTGCCATCCCACTGATTGCCACGCAGGCTCGAACATCCCCTGCAGCCCTGCGGTCACTGGGCGAATTGCTGAAGGCCGCCGAAACGCCCGCGCGTGTGCTGGCACTGCGTGCTTTGTCTTACGTCGGGCCGGCAGCCAGTAGCCTGCTGGACGAAGTTCGACCACTTCAGTCCGACCCGGAACCGGATGTCCGCTTTGCTGCGACGGAGGCAGTGCGGTGCATACGCGGCGAGATTCCACCTTTGCCATATTCCAGTCTCCTCACGCACTAGAAGTACTCGGTCATGCTGAGAGCGGATCCGAAACCGTAGCCTCGGATCCGCCTCACCATCGCTTTGTCGAGTGGACTGCCGTGGGCACGAGCCCTCAGAACAGACCGTTGTCGTCCTCGTCGTCGTCAGGGTAATTGTCCTGACGAGACTGGATGTACTCTTCGTTGCTGATCCCTTCGAGGGTGTTCAGCATGTCGATGCCATAGAACACGTGCGCCTTAAATGTGATGTCCTCTTCGGTGACTTTGTCGCCATAGATGCGAATGGTTCCAAGAGGATCGTCGTCGTGTGCTCCGGCGTTGCCCTGTTCGCTGTAGATGGTGACCAGTGAGAAGTCTCCCATGGCGTCTTCGCCGTATTCGATGGAGCCGAGTGTGGCCGTGTGTCCTTCAACGCGAATGCGA
>JANSXP010000155.1 GCA_024742875.1 Planctomycetaceae bacterium
GACCAACGCGAGGTGTGGCGGTCAGGTTCTGATGGGAGTCCAGCGTGCCCAGCTGGCTGCCTTCGGCGTTGTAGAAGTAACGATCCGAAGCGCCGCCTGGCATCGTGGCAAAATTGAACTCGGAGGCAAAGTGGAACGTCTCCCCCACCGGCAAGTCGCTGAGGACGTATTTGATGAGTAGTTCGTTGGGCCGTTCGCTGGAGGCGGTAACAAACTTGCGAATGGCAATATCACGGCCATGCACATCACCATGAGCCCGCATCTCCAGGGTGACTTCGCTGTCGCTGCGACGAATGGAGGCTTCATACGTTTGCGATTCAAAGTCGCCGCAGGTGCCTTCCCCGTTGCGGAAGGCATCAAAGGAGAGGTCTGGCGTGAGCACATGATCGACCAGGCTCTTGCGGTCCCAGTGATCGTAGCCAATCTTCTGATCAAGATCGGGCTGCTTAAAGCGAACCAGATCATGAATGCTGGCCACGTCGTCGTGCAGTTGCTCGCCACGGGCGGCGGCTTCCCGCAGTCGCTCAGCGTGCTCAAAGATCTTTTGGTGATAGGCCTCGGGCCGACGATTGAGTGTGGCCAGCAAATTGGTTTTGCACGTCCGCAAATCCAGCTCATACAGGTGACCGCCGTTGGCCGGGCTGAAGAACGCCACCAGACGCTGATTGTTCAGGCGAACTTCCTGCCGGGCATCGAGGTTGAAGTCGCCCGTGGCCACATCCACCCAGGTGTCTTTGGCATGACTGATCTGCTCCAGCAGCGTGTCTGCCTCAATCAGGTTGGCGTAAACAGCATTGCGCAGATGCGGCAGATACAACCCGCCAAACGCTCCGTGCCAGAAACTGCAGTTGCACTGAGCGCGATACAAAAAGCGTCGTGCATCCTCCAGCAGTTCGGTCTCATCGCTGCTCAAATGAGGCTGCGACTCCAGCTGCGCAATTCGCGAACTGACCTCCAGCGAACGAGCATACATCTCGTTGCTTTCGGGGTACTTCACCCGGAAATTCCGCCAGAATCCCCCGCCGCTGAACTGCAGCAGTTTGTTCCAGTCTTCATCATGCGGACGTTCCTGATGCGACAGCCGATGCAGTTCCTGCTGCGGCTCCGGAGGCAGCGCCCACTCGGTCATCTCCCGATAACTGGCATCCGGAATATAAAAGCGTCCCAGTGGTGCGACATGATCCAGCGTCTCAGCCGGAGTGGTGACCTGCAGCCACGATTCGTTTTCCCGCAGCGCCTGCAGAAAACGCTCCAGCCAGCGGTCTTCATAAACGTGCTTAAAAGTGTCCGGCCATGTGCCAAATTTTTCTCCGTCATCACCAAACACGACAATTGGGTTTTCATGCGTTTCAGCGATTTCACGCAGGTAGTCAATCGTCTGATACGGATCCTGAAACGGAATCAAATACCGCAATCGCTCACTACCCGGCAACACAGACAGCAGACGGCCTTCGTCTTCTGTCACATAGTAGCCCATCAGTTCTTCCTGCTTCTTGCCGCCGGATCGGAAGTGATGGTCATCCAGAATGGTGTACTTAATGCCGGCCGCCGCCACGTCCCCGGCAAACGACTGTTCCCACACGCGTTCGGGAACCCACATCCCCCGCACAGTCGTCTGGAACAACGCCTCCAGATGCTGCGTATACATCGAGATCTGACCGATGCGGTCCCGCCGCGGTATATTGGCCAAAATGGGCTCGTAATACGCCCCGCCTATGATCTCCACCTGGTTCTGAGCGACCAGCCCCTTCACCCGCTCGATATACTCCGGATGGGCCACTTCCAGCCACTCCAGCAAACTGCCGGATGTATGAAGCGCAAACGGGATATCTGGGTATTCCTGCAGCACATTCAGAAACGGCAAATAGCTTTCCTGATACGACTGCTCAAACACGCCGTCGAAATTGCCGATCGGCTGATGATTGTGGAAAGCCAGAATGAGGCGGACAGTCCCTGCCATGGATCTACACTCCGAGCACGGCCATGATCAAAACCGTGCGGTGTCGTTTGTTGCTGCCAGAATCGCGGAAGTCTGGTCGAAAACGCTCGCCTGTCAAATCGCCCGTCGGCAGATTCTACCAGAATTCCCCTCCGGCAGCACCGCAGTCGATACAGCTTCCGCGCAGTAGCTTATCGAATACGAACAACGAAAAAGTTCAGTATTAGCCCTGCGATCGGCCAACTCCACGCGAAACAAAACCTCACCCCACTCCCCCCAACCTCCCGGCCGGCCGCGAGCCGCGGCGGGCGCTGGCGTGGGGGTGTCGATGAAAATGGAACGTCGAACCGCCGAGGCGCTCCGCGTTGCTGCGCTATCGACAAACAGGTTTGTTCCGCGCTTGAGCATGGCCGGGATGCCCCTGCGGGCGGGGGCGTGGGGCACACGATGAGGATGGCACGTCGCTGTGCTTACGCGTCGCTGCGCTTACGCGTTGCTGCGCTATCGACGATCGGGGTCGGGGCCGCGCTTGAAGTATGCCGCCGCCGGGGTGTTCCGGTCTGCGGTGTTTCGCACGCTCGGAGCTTGGTTTGTCGCAAACGCGGCCTACGACCACCACAGCCCATTGCACGCCCAACCAGTATCAGGCGCGGAGCAACCTCAGTGGTCGATAGCGCAGCAACGCGGAGCGAGCCGGCGCAGCGACGTTCCATTTTCATCGACACCCCCACGCCACCGCCCGCCGCGGCGTCGCGGCCGGCAGAAATTGCGGGAAGGGTGGTTTGTGTGGCATGAAGGGGTGTTTGTGGGATGTTGGCGGTGAGTGTGGATTGGAATCTGAACGCCCGATGTGTTTTTTTGCAAAACCGGAGGAATTGGCTGCGATACCCTGCGAGCGTCATCACGGCGCTTTGGAGATTCTGCATGTCAACCACCCGTCTTTTTGTCTGTTTGTGCCTGGTCCTTGGCTGCTCTGCCGTCTCGGCGCAGGGCCTGCGTGTTTCTACGGTTGTCTACGACGCCGCCCGTCTGGATGACCGGGGAAGGGAAGTGGCTGTCTCCAACAGCTTCTCGCTGTTCCATAACGGGCGGGTGTATGACTACGTCGAGGCCGCCGGTGAAGTGGTCGTGTTTGATCCCATCGCCCGACGATTCGTCGTGATGAGCCTTGATCGCAACGTTTACACCACCATCCCGTTCGCCCAGTTGAATGAACTGCTGGCCGAACGACAGCCCCAGGCTCAGAAGTATCTGGCCAGCCTCAAGGCCCAGAACTCGCCCGAGACCCGCGCTGCGTCACAGATTCTCTCGTTCCAGCTGAACCCCAAATTCGACGAAACCATCAAGACCACCACCGGCGCCGTTCTGATGAAATCTCCTTCGTGGAAGTATCAGGTCAGCACCCGCGAATGGGAAGATCCCAAGCAGGTCAAACGCTATCTGGATTACGTCGACTGGACCGCGCGACTCAACTGCCTGCTGCACCCCCTCAATTCGTTCCCCGAACCCCGCATCGCCCTCAACGCCGAACTGCGCAAACTGGAAAACCGCGTGCCCGTGCTCATCAACCTCGATCAACGCCCCCTCGCACGGGTCGTCATGCGAGCCGAGCACAAGTTCGAACGCAACCTCTCCGATCGCGATCGCTCTCTCATCAACTCCTGGAACGACGCCCTCAAAAGCGCCGACATGAAAGAACTTCCCCTGCGAAGCTACCAGGAAAAAGTCATCGTCTCCTCTAAATAGCCGCGAGCCGCGGCGGGCGGTGGCGTGGGAGAGACGATGAAAATGGAACGTCGCTGCGCCGAGTCGCTCCGCGTTGCTCCGCTGTCGACCACTCAGGTGGCTCCGCGCTTGGCGCAGGCCGGAACGCCGCGGCGGGCGGGGGCGTGGGGGAGACGATGAAAATGGTGAGTCGCTGCGCCGGCTCGCTC
>JANSXP010000018.1 GCA_024742875.1 Planctomycetaceae bacterium
CAGCAGAGCGGCCCCGGCATAGAGCACCCGCCAGAAGCCCGTCACCTGTGGGGGCGTTTCTGCGGCAGGAGGATCGCCGGATTGGGAGCGGGTTGCGTTCATAGGCAAAACGACCGACAGGCGGATTTCCGAGCGGGACGCAGGGCGGGACAACTTCCGGACGGAGCCGTCTGCCCGGTGAGTAGGGCCGCGGACGCCGTTTGCCGCGTCCCTACCGTGCGGCAGACAGATAGCGACGCAGTGTTTCCGTCATGTATTCCCGCGGCGCCTCAGAATCTGTGAACAACTCAAACTGACGAGCCGCCTGACGAACGAACATCTCGATGCCGCTCGCCGTGCGGCATCCGCGTTCCTTCGCATGTTTCATCAGCAGCGTGTTTTCCGGGGTATAGACCGTATCAAACACAACCATGGATTCATGCAGCCAGTGCTGCTCATACGGTGACTCGTTGACGTTAGGCTGCATCCCGACAGACGTGCAGTTAATTAACACGTCCAGCTTTTCGGCGCCCCGATTTTCCCAGGGAACCGTCAAACAGCCGATTTCTTCGGCCAGTTCCTTCGCCCGCGCTTTGGTGCGGTTGGATACCACCACACTGGCCCCCTGCTGCTGCATGGCACACGCGGCTGCCCGAGCCACTCCACCGGCCCCCAGTATGAGCACCCGTTTGTCTTTCAGAACGGGGCCGGACGTGCGTTCGTCACTGATTGCCGCCGTCAGCGTTTCGATAATCGCATCATAATCGGTGTTGGTGGCCTGCCAGGCCCCCTCTTTGCGAAACAGCGTGTTGGAGGCTCCGATCAGATCCGCCTGAATGTCGGGCTGATCGGCAAATTCGATGGCCGCCTGCTTGTGGGGAATGGTCACGCTGTAGCCGTCGATTCCCAGATCGTCGAAGGCTTTCAGGGTTGCCTCAAACACATCAGCCGGGACACGCAGCGGCAGATAAACACCGTCAAACTTCTGTTTGCGAAAGGCCGTGTTGTGCAGCAGCGGACTGAGACTGTGGGCGATCGGATCACCCAGCACACCGAACACTTTTGTCTTTTCCGTAATTCGGTCAAAGCGATAGAGATATCGCATTTCCTCGTACGTCAGCTGGCCGGGTGCCATTTCCCGTTCCCGGCTGAATCCGGCGTAAGTGAACGGGGCGCCTGTCCGGGCACAGAGCACTCGGCTGGGCAGTCCCATCTCACCCATACAGAAGGCAACGGTCGGTACGTCCGCATTTTTTGCCAGCTGCAGCAGCCGAACATTGTCCAGCGGCGAATTGGCCATCGTGACAATCTTGATGATGTCCGGATCGCATTTGGTCATGCGACCGTAGATCTTTTCCAGATCATCGGGTGTCTCATCGAAGTTGTGATAACTGACAATGCGTTTCGTATCGCCGTAGCGGGGGATCGATGGAGCGATGTCTTCTTCGATGTCGACATACTCAGCCCCGGCAATGATGGCTTCCCGCAGCAGCGTCTGCCGCTGTTCTTCGGTGCCTTTCCACAGCCCTTTGTCTTCCCGACGACGACAGGTCACAACGACCGGTGTGGGACGATCGGTCAGCAGTCGGCCGATATCGGGGCGTTTCCGCATCCAGTCCACGCGGAGCTCGACCAGCTCGGCCTTTTTCTCCGCAAGCAGTTTGTGCCCCTCCAGAAAGGCGGAGTGGCGGGTTCTTCCGAGGCTGACGCAAATCATCTGAACAGAACGAAGCTCTTGTCTAATGGGTAGGGTCGGTGAGAATTCGGGGCGGCGATTCTAAGCGGGCGTGCACCACGAAGAGAGTCGGAAATCGCGAATTCCTAAGGCGAAACGAAATCAGCGCAGGCAGGATGGGCTTACCCCAGGCGACCAAACTGTTTGTCCAGAGTCTGACGTGTCAGGTTCATGGATGTCGGCCGACCGTGTGGACAGTGGTGAGAGTCCGCCACTTCGTGACGCTG
The DNA here is from genome assembly GCA_024742875.1 of Planctomycetaceae bacterium. Taxonomy (GTDB): domain Bacteria; phylum Planctomycetota; class Planctomycetia; order Planctomycetales; family Planctomycetaceae; genus Fuerstiella. The sequence goes on from JANSXP010000018.1 coordinate 1,942, forward strand.
AGCAAGCAACTCCTGCATCTCTTCGGGCGCCAGTCTCTGTCCGGCCTTGATGGCCCCCCGGCAGGCCATGGTGTGCATCATGTTGTCCAGCAGGTCCCGCCGCGAAGTCTTCCCGTCTGATTCTTCCAGCTGAGCCGCCAGATCGCGGACAATCTTCACCAGACCACCTCGCGGCAGCATCACCGGATGAGCATTGAGCAGGACAGTCGTGCCTCCGAAATCCTCGATTTCAAAGCCAATCTCTCCCAGCAGCTCCTGATACTCCAGCAGCGTCGCCGCTTCACCGGCCGAACATTCGATTGGTTCAGGAATGAGCAGTTTCTGACGTTCGACACTGCCGTCCAGCACTCGTTTCCGCAGATACTCGTACAGGATCCGCTCATGCAGAGCATGCTGATCGATAATCTCCAGACCATCATCGCCAGCGACGACCAGATAACAGTCGTGAATCTGAAAGGCGCGAAAATCTTCCCCGACCACAATCGCGGGCGGTGTGAGTGCCGAGTCTGTCTGATCCATCGTGGCGGAGGAGTGGGCCAGGTCGGCGGACATCTCCGCAACACTGCTGATGGCATCCCGTTCTGCCGTCTGCGGATCCGTGCGTTCCACGGCAACCGGACGCAGCGCTGCGGTCACGCCAGGATGAAAGGCGGCCGCTGCAGAAGCGTGTCGCGGTCCTGATGCGTCTTCTGTCGTTTGACGACTGCGTTCCGGGCCGCGGTTGCGGACCAAAGCTGGTTGGCTGGAAATCGGAGCCGCGCTGGACCAGATCGCCAGATCCTTCTGCACGGTGGTGGCGGCAGCGTCCGACGGAGCAGAAGGCGCAGCTCCGGCGTTAGTCGCGGGGACCTGCAGTTCTGACTGAAACTCCAGCTGCCGGAATTTGTCACGCAGGGTATGCAGCAACTGGCGATACAGCGACTGGCTGTCCTGAAACCTGACTTCCGTTTTTGTGGGATGTACGTTCACATCCACAAGGTGGGGGGCACCTCCAGAAACAGAAAACTGACAGGATGCCGGCCCACCATCTGCAGACCGCGGTAAGCCTGCCCCAGCGCATGCTGCAGGCTGCGATCCTGAATGCAGCGACCATTGAGAAACAGGTACTGATCCTTGCGGGTCCCTTTGCTCAGCGAGGGCTCTCCCACATAACCCCACAATCGAATCGTGCGGCCGTCCTCCGCCTCCATCTCGGATTCCACGGCGATCAGCTTGTCCGCCACGGCACCGCCAAAAAATCGCCGGATACGTTCCAGCTGATCGGTTGTGGCTGGCAGCTCGTAAACCAGCTTGTCATTGTGTCGCAGCACCAGGTGCAGATTGGGATTGGGCAAAGCCACCTTGGCAAACTGCTCACTAATGCGGCCGAATTCTGTGGACGGTTTCTTCAGGAACTTGCGACGGGCGGGCGTGTTGAAAAACAGATTGTGCACTTCGATTGTGGTGCCCGTGCGACAGCCACATTCCCGCAGCGTTCGAATCTCCCCACCTTCACACTCCATCTCCTGACCGGTTGGCTGACCGTCACGTTTGGTACGAATGCGGAAACGACTGATGGATGCAATGGACGCCAGTGCCTCGCCCCGAAACCCGAGGGTGGCCACTTTTTCCAGATCCTGATCGCTGCGAATTTTGCTGGTGGCATGGCTGGTCACGGCCAGCTCCATATCCTCCGGATGCATGCCCTCACCGTTGTCACTGATACGAATCAGTTCCGTCCCGCCGACAGAAATGTCCACTTCGATTCGCGTTGAGAGCGCATCGACGCTGTTCTCCATCAACTCCTTCACCACACTGGCGGGGCGTTCGATGACTTCACCGGCCGCAATGCGGTTGATCACGTGAGGGTCGAGTTGCTGAATCCGAGACATACCGATGTTCCTGCTGGTCAAACCGCCATTCTAGCAGGATTATCTGAGGACGCACCCATCCGCGCACAGGGGCCGGGCGTCCCTGGATTACAGCCGGCCACCGCCCGCGGCCGCCGCATTTTCCGGCCGATTTATCGCCTGGTTTGCCACGATTCACGGTCGGAAACGAGGATACCCGGCAATCCGCCCACTCAGACAATTACAACTACTCAGACGACTCGGATGTCTGCGGAGAATCGCCGTCAGCCATTTGCTTATCGGCAGCCGTTGTCTTCCCGGACGATGGCCCTGACTCGTTCGATGGCACGACAGGCGGAGTCGCCTGCTGCGGATGGGCCGCCGGAGCCCCGTCCGCACCAGTTTCCGGGGTGCCGCCTGCCACTGTCATTTCGTCTTCCGTGTTTTCAATCTGAAACTCTTCGATCAGTTCACGACGCCGTACGGCCACAGCCCGGTCAAACTCTGACAGCACATCCAGTGCGCGATCACGTGAGGTCACCAGTCCGATAATCAGATACTGCGTGATAGCCAGCAGATAGCAGCACCAACCGACCAGCCAGCGTTCCCGGTGCCGCTGCACGGTGGAGTGCAACTGGCGAACTTCGGCGTACCTGCGCTGAGCAGACGGCCAGACTTCCCGAGAGAGATCGACAGCCAGAACAGCCTGCGCGGGCACAAACTGACCAACCGGCTGCATGTAGGACCAGTTCACCACATTGGCATCATCCAGACGCTGATGGTCGACTTCGGAAAGGGTCATCAGCTGTGCGCCCACAATCGCGGCCATCATGGCCAGCACGGGCGAGGAACGGTTCAGATGCTGACAGACGAAGCCTTTCAGAAACTGCCATTTCTTCAGCCAGAACTCCTTCAGCACACTGCGACCAGGTTTGATTTTGGGAGGACCGGGGTGAATGACGGCAAACAGCTCCTGATCCGGCATGGCCTCAATCACACCGATGGCCAGCATCAGCCGCAGCCCCATAGTCAGCCAGTCGGCCCGGTCCATCCAGTCGATTTTTGCCGTCCAGCCAAACAGCAGATGCTCCATATTGGCCGTCGCAGCCAGCAGCAGCAGCGCACCGCGGAACCACTCTTCCAGGTCCTTCTCCAGCTCTTCGTCCAGATCCTGCAGACGGAAGATCCGCCGCATGATGAATCGGAAAATGGGAATGGCGATCACGCCCACAATCACGCGGGTAATCGGGCGCAGCGCCGATTTGAGTATCGGCAGGTTCATCAGCGCTCGAAAAACACCACCCACGACTGCGCTACTTTCCGCTTCCTCCCGGAGCCCGTGTGGAACGCCGGCTTGTCAAATTCGTTCCTTCCCGGCACCCACCCGGAAGGCAATTCTCATGGCCGGAATGTATCCTCTGAGCTAGGATTCGACGAGGCAGAATTCATGGTGAGGGATCCAGTCTTCCTCAGGCTCATACGCTCGACTGGAAACAAAGGATCACAGGAATGCTGGGACCGGTTGGCGAAACCGAATTTGACCTTCGTTTTTACTGTTTTGGCGTGCCCGTCCGTGTGCACCCTCTGTTCTGGCTGGTTTCCGTCTTCATGGGATGGGGAAGCGGAGATGCCAAATCCATCATCACGTGGGTGACGTGCGTGTTCCTGTCCATTCTGGTGCACGAGATGGGGCACGCGATTGCCATCCGCCGCTACGGTTTTCCGTCAGAAATCGTGCTGCACGGCATGGGGGGCTATGCCACCAGCCGCGGATTTACCACCTGGCGCAACGTGTGGGTGTCGTTTGCCGGCCCACTGGCCGGATTCCTCTTCGGTGGCGTCGTGGTCGTGGTTGAGCTTCTGATCCTGCAATATCGCCGTGACTGGCTGGCCAACAGAGATGTCTGGCTGTTCTTTGAGTTTCTGAAATTCATCAACTTTTACTGGGGGCTGGTGAACCTGCTGCCCGTGCTGCCACTCGATGGCGGGCACATCATGCAGGCACTGATGATGAAATACTGGCGGAAGAAACCGCAACAGCGGGTGCTCGAGATCTCTATTATCGCATCCGGCGGGATGGCCTACTGGGCGTACCACAGCGGTGAACGGTACGTTGTGATTCTGTTTATTCTGCTGTGTGCCAACAGCGTAGTGCAGTACAACGAATTGAAGAATCATCGTCGCTGGTAGGCAGACGTTCGGCAGGAGAAGGCGGGAGTCGTCACGACCGCTGTGCGGGTAGAAACGGAGTCTTCAGCAACTGCCGGGGTGAGACACCCAAAACCAGCAGACCACCTCCGTAGATCAGCACCGCCACCGCCACAGGCGCCGCCACGCGCAGCAATCGCACTCCGACGGCCAGTGATTCCTCACTGGTCGGAAATGCATCGAGAACAGCCATCACAGCAATTGTCATCACTGTCGCGCAGATCAGCACGCGGAACAGCAGCGGCAAAAAAGCATCCCGGCCAACCTGCAGAAAACGTTTGCGGAGAACTTCGATCGCCAGCCCCAGCTGAAAACAGGTCGCGAGGATGCTCGCGCAGGGCAGGGCGGTGGCCCCCTGGATGGGCAGCAGCAGGACATCAAACATCAGATTCAGTCCCACACACACCAGCCCCTGCCGCATGGGAGTCATCTGGTCGCCGGCTGCGTAGAACACGCGGTTGATAATTAACAGACCACTGAACACAACCACACCCAGACCGTGAGCGGCCACCATTTCTGACGTCATCTGCGCGGCCACCGCATCAAAGTTCTGATAGCGGAACAGCAGATCAGTAATGGGAGCCGCGAGGACCCACAGCCCGATTGTCGCCGGCAGACCGATGACCAGCACAAGCTGCAGCCCGTGCACCACGTCGTGACTGAGGCCCTGCAGATTACCCTCCTGCAGATCTTTGGCAAACCGCGGAAACAGGACGGTCCCCAAAGCCACGGCCACGACTCCCATGGGAAACTGAAACAGCCTTTGGCCCAGATACATAGCCCCGGCGGTCCCTTCGGGCAGGCGACAGCGTTCCAGTTCAGGAAGGTGATCGAGCAGTGACGAACTGAGGCCCAGCGCCAGAACGTTGTCCACCAGAGCGTTCACCTGAGTGATGGACAGACCAATCAGGACCGGCAGCATAGAACGAAATACGGCGCCCGCCTGTTGGCGCGCCGAAGGCGTGGGCTGTCCGAGGCGTATCCGAAAACGGCGAGCGGTGCCTGCCAGCAGGAGCAACTGCAGCGCAGAACCTGCAACGATCGCCGCGCAAATCAGCTGAACGACCGATGTATCAGCAGATACAAAGACGACAGCCGCGATGCCGCCGCACAGCCAGCAGACATTCAGCACAACAGGCACCAGAGCGGGGATGAAAAAGTGCTGCACCCCATTCAGGGCGGCTGCATAAAATCCTGACAGACAAATGAGAAGCAGAAATGGCAGCAGAATCATCGTCAGCTGACAGAGCAGGGCCGTGCGATCGCTGAGTGTGAGCCCCAGATATGCGGCCGCCACAACACCTTCGCCAGCAAGAACCACCAGCAGCAGCACACGAATCAGGCGCCAGCCCACGGCCGAAAACAAATCAGAAGCCGCCGCCCGTCCGTACTGCTGATCGGCCCGCACAAACTGCGGCAGGAAGGCGGCCGTCATGGCGCCTTCGCCAAACAAACGACGAAACGTATTCGGCAGTCGAAATGCCAGGCTGAACGCATCCAGAATCCAGCCGGTGCTGAACAGTGACGCCATCAGCGCGTCACGCGCCATCCCCGTAAAGCGGCTGCAGAGCGTCAGCAGACTGACTGTGGACAGCCCCGCCAGTCGGGATTTCGATTCCGGCTCGGACACGCCACCCTCCATGCGACACTCGCCCACAGCGGGCCGTTACTCAGCACCCGCAGCCACAGTGGCCTGCTGTCGCGCTCGACGTTTTGCCACCACACGTTTAACAATGACGTCAATGATGACGCCCAGCAGGATCACAAACCCGATCACAAACTCTTCCAGCGCATCGCTCACACCCAGCATCTGAATCGAATTCATCAGCAGCCGCATCAGCGCGGCCCCGAGAATAACGCCAAAAATGGATCCTTCACCACCACGCAGACTGCAGCCGCCCAGCACAGCGGCGGCAATCGCATACAATTCGTAGAAGCTGCCAAACGTGCTCGGTTGCACGGAAACCACATCGAGGGCAAACAGCAGAGCCCCAAATCCACTGGTCACCGAACACAGCACGTACGCGAGGATGATCATCTTTGTGGTGTTGATACCGCTCAGATGGGCGGCTTCGCGATTGCGTCCCAGGGCCATCAGATCACGGCCGTAAATCGTGCGATTCAGAAAGACGGCCGCCAGCACGCCAATCACGATCATGATCAGCAGTGCCACCGGCACATGCCTGGCCCAGGCCTGACCCTCAAACCAGGGCAGTTCGGAAAGTCGACCCACCATGAGACTGAGCGGCTGAAACCGTTCATCGGAATAGCCCATGGTACTGTCCGACACCAGATGCCGCGCCACCCCACGATACATCATGAGAGTACACAACGTGACCACGAACGGCTGCAGATCCAGCTTCGTCACCAGCAGCCCGTGAAACAGCCCCGCGCACACCGACATCGTCAGCAGCAGCAGCAGGCCGGTCGTCAGCGAGACATTGTGACCAATCACGAGAAAGGGAAACGTGACGGCGCACAACCCGATGAACGAGCCGATCGACAGGTCGATGCCACCTGTCACGATCACAAATGATACGCCAATGCCGATGATTGCATACAGCGAGATGCGTTCCACGAGGTTGTACAGATTGAATGCAGACAGGAATCCGTCTCCACCGATCGCGGTCACAATAAAGACCACGGCAATAACGGCAAGAATTCCAAGGTTCTTCTTCATGGTTCTCTTTCGAATCTGGTCAGCGGCCGAGCCACCTGTCGAGACTTTCGTCAGACGCTCAGGACTCAGCCACCGGTTGCCAGCTGCATCACGCTCTGTTCGGTCAGTTGTTCACGGGGCAGCTCTCCTGTGATGCGACCTTCGTGCATCACAATCACCCGGTCCGACATGCCGATGATTTCTTCCATTTCGCTGCTGACGAACAGAATCGCCATGCCGGCTGCTGCCAGCTGGTCCATCAGCGTGTAGATTTCGTGTTTGGCACCAATGTCGATACCCCGCGTGGGCTCATCGAGCAGCAGCACCGTCGGCTCCATGGCGAGCCATTTGCCCAGCACCACTTTCTGCTGGTTACCACCAGATAAAAACTGCACGGTCTGCAAATCGCCCGGCGTTTTGATCCGCAGCTTTTTCACCATGGCGGCGCTGTCAGCTTTTTCCTGCGCCTCATTCAGGAAGGCGCCCAAACGGCGATGTCGCCTCAACCCTGCCAGTCCGATATTAGTGCGAACGGCCAGTTCGAGAATCACGCCCTGCTTCTTGCGATCTTCCGGCACAAGCGCCAGCCCTGCTTCCACGGCATCCACGGGAGAACGCAGCCGCAACTGGCGGCCCCCCACTTTGACGTGCCCCTGCAAAGTGGGCCGTACTCCGAAGACGACCTCCAGCATTTCGGACCGTCCGGCCCCCACCAGTCCCGACACGCCCACAATTTCTCCCTGACGCACCTGAAAACTCAGGCGCTGACCAGGGTCCAGAGGCGATGTGATTGCGGACACTTCCAGCGCAACGTCGCCAGGAGGATGCGGTTGTCGGGAATAGAATTGAGACACATCGCGGCCGACCATCAGCTGGACCATGCTGTCGTGCGTCATTTCTTCACGCGTGAGTTCGCCGGCATTCTCACCATCACGAAAGACGGTCACTCGGTCGGCCAGCTCCATCACCTCCCGCAGGCGGTGCGAAATGTAGATCACACTCACACCGTCGCAGCGCAGTTCTTTCACCACCTGCATCAGGCGTTCGGTCTCATGCTGACTCAGACTGGAGGTGGGTTCGTCCATGATCAGCACCCGGGCGTCGACCGACAGGGCACGAGCGATTTCCACCAGCTGCTGCTGACCGATGGGCAGATGATCGACCAGTGTGTCCGGATCGACATTCAGTCCGAGGCGTTTCAGGAGCGCGCGCGACTTTTTTCGAATGGTGTCCTTGTCAATCAGGCCGAAACGCCGCGGCTCGCGTCCCAGGAAAATGTTGGCGCCCACATCCAGATTACCGGACAGATTGAGCTCCTGATGAATCAGAGCAATCCCCTGCGACTGCGACGTGTGAACCGAATCCAGCGTCACAGAGTTTCCGGCAACCCTGATCGTTCCTTCGTCGGGCAGCTGCACCCCGGCGAGGATCTTCATCAACGTGCTCTTGCCCGCCCCGTTTTCACCGATGAGCGCCAGCACTTCCCCCGGCTGGAGTGACAGGCAAACGTCTTTGAGCGCGGTCACGCCGGGGAAACGCTTCGTCACCCGATCGACGGACAGCAAGGGGGCGGGTTCCGATTCAGACATGTCGCAAAGAACTTCTGCAAAACAGGGCAGTCAGTGCATGCTGACAGCCAGTCTCAATTCAACGGGCTATTGGCTGTCAGTCTCTGACACTGCAGCGGCATCCGCTTCGGTTGCCTCATCGGACCCTTCTTCATCCCCGCTGTCCGCAGCGGGTGCGGTGGACGTCAGCCGATCCAGTTCCGCGCGAAACTCATCGACGTTGTCTTTGCGAATCTGCCGGGCGGGAATATCCAGAAAGCCGTCTTCAGGAATCACGCTCTTGTCGCCGCGAGCGAGAGCCGACAGCACTCGGACCGACTCAAACCCATAGCGATAAGGGTTCTGCACGACGGTGCCGTAGACTTCGCCGTCCTGAATTCCCTGAAGCGTTTCGGCTTCTTCATCAAAGCCAATCACCTGAATCTGCTCCAGCTTGTTGGCTTCCCGCACGGCATCCAGAATCTTGGGCGGGTTGTAGGCGAACAGCCCGACCATCCCTTTGAGATTGGGATATTTGGAAATCGCATCCTGCGCTTGAGCTTTCGCTTTCGCAAAGTCGAATCCATCCGTTCGCGTATCGAGGACCGTGTATTTGCCCCCCTCGTTGATGGACGTACCTGGCTCGTCGTAACGGCTGCTGTCGTGAGAGCGATCCATCAGTTCATCGATCACACCCTGTCGACGCAGTCGGGCATTTTCCTGCCCCAGCCGCCCCACAAAAATCATGATTTCACCACCTTCCGGCAGTGCCTCCTTCACGAGTGCCCCGCACATCCGGCCGGCCGTGTAGTTATCCATACCGATGTAGCACAGACGATCGCTGTCTGGTGCATCAGAATCATGGGTAATCAGTGTGGTCAGCTCCGAAATCTGCTTGAGCAACTGAGCCTGATTGGCGGAGTCAATGGGGCTGATGGCGATCCCGTCGGTGCCGCGGGCCAGCAGGTCTTCGCATTTGCGTTTCTGATCTTCCACATCCTTAGGCATGATGACTTTGACGTCGGCATCAAACTCTTTTGCCCCGTCGAGAGCCCCTTTTTCGGCGATCACCCAGAAGCTGGCCACACCATTGGTCACATACGCCACGCTCGGTTTGTCGCTGCTGTCATCAGAACATCCGGCGAATGTCACCAGCGACACGGCCATCATCAGCGCGACCAAGCGGGTGAGTTTCAATTTCAACATCAGGGACCTCGCCGTAAAACAAGAAGACACAACCGAATCAGATTTCACGCGGCAGGGATTGCCGGAGGATGACAATCCATCTCAAATTTCTTTTCACCCGCGTTTGGAACGGACCACGATACAAACGTGTTTTATGCAAGTCAACGAGGGCAAAAACGGCTTTCGCGTGTCCAGAAGAGACACGTTGTGACCACCGGAGACCGCCGCTATAGTGGCCGGCTCAGGAATCGAAACAGACGTCGATGGGCACACACCGCGTCTTTGCACAAATTGTTGATGAGTTCTTTCATGTCCGCCCTGCAACAGTTCGAAAAAGACGAGCAGTTCCTGCGTCTGGTCCGACGAGAACGAGACGTTGACCTCATCGTCGCCGGACTGGAAATTGCCAGGGACAGCCAGCCGGATCTGGAGTTTGAACCCACGCTGCAGAAACTGCGCACCGCCGTGTCGCAAATGACGCGCGCAATCGCCATGGCGGGCGATGAAATGGCAGAGCTGAACATTCTCGTGCAGTACATGACGGAAGAGCTCAACCTGCACGGAGACGAAGACAGCTACGACTGTGCCGAGTCTTCCTTTCTGAATCACGTGATGGAAACCGGACGGGGAATTCCGATTTCACTGTCGCTGATCTACATGGCCATTGCCAACAACCTCGGCATTCCTCTGGTGGGCGTTTCCGCGCCATCCCACTTTCTGACGCAGCTGCCGACTGACTATGGAGTCATGTATATCGACCCGTTTCGTCACGGTCACATCATGACAGAGCCGGAATGCGTTGACTGGCTGCACGCGTTGACAGAAATCCCAATTGAGGAAATTCGCCCCACGCTCCGACCGGCCAACGAACGCCGAATCATCGTGCGGATGCTGAATAACCTGAAATCGGTGTATGGCGGTAACAGCCAGTGGCAGCCGGCGTGGCGGGTGCAGCGACGGCTGGTTTTGCTCAATCCAGGTTCCTATCGAGAGAAACGCGACCTGGCACTGCTTGCTCTGCGGGCCGGACGACCGGGCGAGGCCATTGAACCGCTGGAAGAATGCCTGACGGTGTGTGCTCCCGATGAAACCCCCATGCTGCAGCAGGCGCTGCGGGACGCCCTGCGAGATTCGCCCAACTACAACTAGCAGGGAACGGGTAGCCTGTCCCCGAACGCACGTAAGCAGCGGCGTGAGCGTCGGCAATTGGGACGGTCCGCAATACGCGAGGCGCGAACCACGAAATGCGCGCTGCTCCAGACTTGGGCGTGAGCAATGGCTGACAGCCGTGCCGTCAAACCGTGGGGCTTTCCGTCTGCTGGTCGCTGGTTTCCGCATCTGTACGCAGGGCTGGACGCACCAGCCGCACGCAGATGGCCATCAGCCCCACATTCACCACCGTGAACAGCACAAACAGCCAGAAACCGCCCACACTCGCAGCCGACTTTGCATTGCGGGCCACACCGGACGCATCCACCTGAACAAACCGCAGCAGCTCTCGCAGAAAACCTGCACCGGTGAGCATCAGCAAACATCCGCCCGTCACTAGACTCAAAGAAGACGTGGACAACTGACCGTTTTTGCGCATCAGCCACCAGCCATTGAGCTGTACAACGCTGCCCAGCGCCACGGCCATCATCCACGGCCCCCCTTGACTTCCCAGCAGTGCACTTCGCGTATCAGCAGTGAGCGTCGCCAGATAGCCGCCGGCGCAAGCCAGCGTTAGAAGAATGCCCACCGAAGCAACCATCGATAACGCACGCAGGCCGCCGACCTGCGATGCTGGCCGTCCGTCCCTGTCACTGTAATAGCGCAGCTGCCAGGCAACAAAAATACTCATGCACGGAAAAGCGCCGGCGACCCACATCGCCAGACGTATAGTCAGAGCCCCCAGACTGGCCACAACCTGCCCACTTTCATAAACCTGCGGCCAGCGCGCAGACTGGATGCCCAGCAGGTGATTGGTCGTCCAGCAGAAGGCTACGAACAGAAAGCAGGCCGAAATCACGGTGACCAGAGCAATGCGGACCGGCAAAGGCCAGTTGGAAATCAGTCGACTTTTCACCACATACAGCAGGTAAAAGCCAACCACCAAAACGGGCACGACCATCAGCCATCGCCAGCCGAGCAGCAGGTTGGACGTGTAGAATTCCTGACGATAAATGATCTGCACAAACAATAGCGGCGCGACACCGGCTGTGATGGCAGCACTCAGCGCGAAGGGCATCCACTCGCGGAGGATCTTCGCCACTGCCGAACGGGCGCGCGGCGTTTCTTCGCTTCCGCGGAACACGGCCGCCCATGCCAGATACAGACTGCCGGCAAGCACATAAGTCATAAAGATCGCGTGCAGCACCAGGGTGAGGACATACACGATCAGATAAAACGAAACAGTGGGCGGCTGCGCGAAGGGGAAGACACTCATGGCGACCACTCCTCTCCGGCAAGCGCCAAAGAAGAAGCCTCTGTGCCCGCTTCGTCCAGCCAGATTTGAATCTGTGCCAGAACGGCATCGTCCCGCTGATAATCAAACGGCGACGGACGATCATCCAGGACCCAGCGAATGTAGTGCACCAGGGCATCCAGTTCCTGCGGTGTGCCGGAGAACGGCGGCATGTAGGGTTTCGTTTGTTGCAGCTTGGCGATGTTCAGTCGCATCTGACTGAGGTCCCAGGTCTGCGTCAGATGGGCCACTCCGTTGGTGCCTTCCATTGTGTGGCAGACGGCACACTGCCGACGAAACACTTTCGCCCCCAGCAGGACCGTCGGATTGGGACAGTCTGGTTCGTTAGTGACGGGATAAGGATCGTTCGTCACTGACCCGATTTCCCGAAGTCGCCCGACTTCTTCGGGGATGATTCCGCTGGAGTACACGACGTAACGAATGGAGTAGGGCTTGCGCGATCCTTCACGGACAAATTCTCCGCCGGCGGTGGCACCAAAGGCCAGCAGCAGCAGTAACGTGGCGGTTGCTCCGTTGATATACAATCGCTGCAGCCACAGGCCCAGCAGCGCGTATCCGCCAATCGCGACCGAAGCGCCGACGGAAATCATGAAAAACATCATCATGGCCGGACTGCCACCCAGCACCCAACTGCGGCTGTCAGCCGGCATGGCCCAGAGAAACCACGCTCCCAGAGCGGGCATCAACAGCATGGGCAGCATGAGGTGGGCCGCCCGGTTGATCAGCGAACGCTGCGCGTCGCGATCCAGATCCGGGATCAGATTGACCACCACGCAGCCGACCAGTGAGGCCAGAGTCAGACAGACGACCGTCCGGAAAAACAGGCTTGGCCAGAAACTGGGGTTGAAGAACCCATCGATCAATTCACGCGACTGCACCCAGTCGCCAGGTGTCAACTGCCAGGACAGGATGCCGTTGATCCAGAACAGGCTCATCCACGCAGCGAACGTATACAGCACCAGCAGTGTCAGGGACGTGCGATCAGACAGTCTCTGGTGGTACCGATAAAAGCAGTAGCCTGCAACAATTTCCAGACAGAAGAAGGTCCACTCTGTCGCCCAGATCCAGTGAAAGTTAAACACCATTTCACCGATGGTGGCCGCACTGATCTGAATGGATGTGAACCAGATGCCAACGCCCGTCAGCGCGCCCATGACGAAACTGATCATCAGCAGGATCTTGAAAAACCCCTCCACGAACCGCCGGGCGTATTCATTGCGGCCTGTCATCGCCAGCCACTGAAAATAGCACAGGAGAAATCCACCACCGACGGCAAACTGCGCCAGAAAGACGTGCAGAATGGCAACGCCCGCCATCACCAGCCCAGGCATCAGCGGGCCATAATCGTTGACGGGAAACACGGAACTCATAGCGGGAACCGATCACTCGAAAGCACGGACGACGGGGCACGGGTCTCACCTGCTCCCCTGTCCGTACGTTGTCGTCACATTCCCCAAGACAATCAACCGACTGGTGGGCATTCCGAATCTCCGGAAACCCATGCCCCGATGAGTCGAACTGCGGCCACCGGCTGACGACCACCTGTCGACTCCTGCAAGGCAGGGGGGTTCGGTGCGGTATTCTGCGCGCAAAAAAGGAAGCCTGGCGAAAAGACGACCCACTCAGGTCATCCTGTGAAGCAGCAGAAAATCGCCCGGCTTCCTGTGGATACTGGGCACCGACAGAGGGGCCACGTTCCACCTTCAGTATCGCGGGAGCCGGCACATTCCTCCAATGCATCTTCGTTCTATGGTCGATGCCCGGAATGCATGACCCATTTCGGGTATAACGCGTCAGGTCTTCGCGCCCGAACTGACAAACAAGAGAACCTCTGATGGATATCGAACAGCTGAGATACTTTTTGAAGGTGGCCGAACACGGCAATTTTACGCGTGCGGCTGGGGAAATCGGCATCTCTCAGCCAGCACTCAGCCGGTCGATTGCAAGACTGGAGCAGGAACTGGAGCAACCCGTTTTTGAGCGGCAGACTCGTGGGCTGCAGCTGACCGAAGCCGGGGTGCTGCTGCAGGGGCGGGCGCAGCAGATCGTCACCCTTGTGGACGACACTCGGGCGGAAATCACGGACGACGGCGTATCGGGACGGGTTCGCGTCGCTGCGATCCCCACCATCGCTCCCTATTTTCTGCCTGATGTCCTCCGCCAGTTTTCGGACGAATTCCCGGCCGCCGTCGTGTCAGTGCAGGAAGACACGACCGACCACTTGCTCAAGTCCGTCAGTGACGGGGCCGTGGATGTTGCCATACTGGCCCTGCCTCTGGAGGCCCGCTACCTCGATATTGTGGAACTGCTGGAAGAGGAGTTGCTGCTGGTGGTTTCACCGGAGCACACGTTGGCGACCAAAAAACAGGTCCGTCTGGCAGATATCGAGCCACACCCGTTTGTTCTGCTGGGGGAAGCGCACTGCCTGTCGGACAACATTGTCACGTTTTGCCGCCAGAAGTCTTTTCACCCGGTGAATGTAGAAAGAACGAGCCAACTGGCCACCGTTCAGGAGTTGGTCGCGCTGCGACACGGCGTCAGCATGATTCCGGAAATGGCACGTCGTCTGGACAACAGCAAATCACGCGTTTACCGATCACTGAGCGGCACACGCCCCACGCGCCACGTCGTGGCCGTCACGAACCCCTATCGTTTTCAAAGCCGACTTGTGCGGTCGTTTGTGGAACATCTGCAGCAGGCCACCGGCTCGGAAAACGGCTGAATCGGGCGATCGTCTTCGGGATTGCAGTTTGCAGAGAAATCCTGAAATCTGCCGAATCGGACCGGTGAGGACGCCAAAGTGCTCTATTTCCCTGGGTAAACTCGCAGAGGAAACTGAATGTTGAGTTGAGAACGACGAGCAAACTGGCCGAAAGGGAGGGCGGGTTCAGATTGTTCCCATTTGGAACGAGCGAGTGGACGAATCTGTTGAGTTACCAGGACAGCTTCAGTTTTTTTGGGAGGACAGTCCCCAAAAAGAAGCGGTCTCCAAGGCCTCCCCGGACGCTGACAGCAAATTGAAGGCGAAGGCCACCCAAGCGCGCTCCAAAAAGAAGGCACGTCGGAAATCGTCCGCACCGTCAACGGCTGGTAATGCGACGGCCGTTCATTCGACAGCGGCAAAATCGGCAGTGACCAAAGCCGCGTCGAAACGAAAGTCCGGAAAGGCGTCGACTGCCAAAACACAGGCGCAAGACGGGCAGACGGGAAACACGCAGGCTGTTACATCAGCGGCAAAAAAGACCGTGACCCCTAAGCGGGGGGCGAGAGGAAAGAAGGACGGGAAGTTAGTTCCCGCAACAAAGCGTGCTGAGAAAGTCACCAGCAGCGAGGCATCCTCAACTTCCAATTCCACAAAAGAATCAGCATCCGGAAAGTCCGCCGCCGCAAAGTCGGTGGCTTCCCAAAAAACTGGCAGGAAAACGACAGGCGATCCTGCCACATCCCGTTTGAAAAAAAACACCAAGGCGAAGACAAAGGCTCCGAAAGTGGCAAAGAAAGCATCCACAAAAAAGAAGACGACCAAAAAAGCGGCCGCCAAGAAGACGGCCCCCAAAAAGACGGTCGCGACAAAGGCGACCCCAAAGAAAGCGGCCAGCAAAGCTGCGGCCAGCAAGGCTGCGGCAGCGGCCCCCGCTCAGCCTGTGGCTGCCAGCGTCGACTTTGCCGATCAGGTCGAATGCTTCAGCATGAAATGGGGCGCCCAGTTCCCAAAAGTTGGTCTGGGATTCTGGAAGGTTGAAGAAGAAAAGACGGCTGATGTCTGCACGGAAGCCATCAGAGTCGGCTACCGGCACCTGGACTGTGCGTGTGACTACGGCAACGAGGTGCAGGTCGGCAAAGGTATCGCCAACGCCGTTAAAAGGGGCTACTGCGATCGCGAAGATCTGTGGGTGACGTCCAAGCTCTGGAACACCTACCATGCGGCCAATCATGTGAAGATGGCTTGTGAGAAATCGCTGGAAGATTTGGGGCTGGACTATCTGGATCTGTACCTGATTCATTTCCCCATCGCGCAGCGATTCGTACCAATCGAAAAACGCTATCCACCCGGCTGGTTTTTTGAACCCAAAGCATCCGAACCGGTGATCGAAGAAGCCAGCATTCCACTCATGGAAACGTGGCAGGCGATGGAGGAGCTGGCGAAGTCCGGCATGGTCCGCAACATCGGAATCTGCAACGTCGGCACCAGCCAGCTGCGGGATCTGATGACGTACGCCAAAATCAAACCAGCCGTGCTGCAGGTTGAATCTCACCCGTATCTGACACAGGACAAACTGCTGCGATACTGCAACGAGCAGGGCATCACTTACACGGCCTTTTCACCGCTGGGCGCAGAGAGCTACTTTAGCCTGGACATGGCCAAACCATCAGAAGCCGTTCTGGAACATAAGACCATCAAGACCATTGCCAAAGAGGTGGGACGCACGCCCGCTCAGGTACTGCTTCGCTGGGGTGTGCAGCGGGGCACATCGGTCATTCCCAAGACCTCGTCTCCGGAGCGGCTTGTGGAAAACATCAATGTGTTCGATTTCCAGCTGACTCAAAAACAAATGAAGGCCATCTCCGCCCTGGATCAGGGTCGACGCTTCAACGACCCGGGCGATTTTGGGGAAGCCGCATTCAACACGTTTCTGCCAATCTACGAGTAGGCGGGGCGCCGCTGTGCGGCTCAATCGGAACCGCTGACACCGGGTGCCGTCCTGCGGACACCCGGTTTTTTATGGACGTCTCGCTCTCTGTTTTCCTCTGGGGTGCCGCGTGACCGCATCTGAAACGACTCTCTCCGGACAGCGCCAGGACGACGACAGCTCGGTCTTCCCACTGGTCATCACCCCCGATGACAACCGGATGACAGCGGACGATTCGCACCAGTGGATTGCCTCCTGCTCAGACGAACTGGTGCAGCGGTCCCGAGAACACGGTGCCATCCTGTTTCGCGGATTTCCCGTTCACACAGATCAGGACTTTGATGCGTTTGTGGCTGCCTTCGGGCTCACCAATTTCACCTACGAAGACAGTCTGTCCAACGCGGTACGGACTAATCGCACCGAACGCGTTTTCACGGCCAATGAGGCGCCGGCACACGTCAACATCTGCCTGCACCACGAAATGGCGCAAACCCCCGTATATCCTTCTCGGCTGTTCTTTTTCTGTGAACAGGCGGCCGAGAGTGGCGGACAAACGCCCCTTTGCCGCAGTGATGTTCTGTTTCGTCGCATGCAGCAGCAGATGCCACAGTTTACGTCCGACTGCGCGGAAAAAGGCTTACTGTACACACACGTGATGCCGGCGACGGATGATGCAGGCTCCGGCATGGGTCGCAGCTGGCAAAGCACATGGAAGGCGGCCACCCGACAGGAAGCGGAGTCCCGCATGCAGGACCTGGATTATTCGTGGCAATGGCTGGACGACGGCTGCCTGAAAGTGACGACTCCCGTTATTCCGGCAGTCATGGAGTTGAGCGATGGACGGTCAACCTTCTTCAACCAGCTGATTGCCGCCTTTCACGGCTGGAAAGACGCTCGCAACGATCCTTCGAAATCCATCACATTTGGTGACGGCTCCGAACTTTGCCAGCAAACGATGGATCAGGTCATTGCCATGGCAGAAGACATCACGTTTGACACTCCGTGGCAGAATGGGGACGTCGCCCTTGTCGACAATTTTGTGGCCATGCACGGCCGCCGCACCTTCACGGGAACCCGGAAAGTGCTGGCCTCACTCGTCGCTTCCTGAAAGCCGGGGAGTCCATTCCTTCGATCCCCGCACGTGAGACACATTGATGACGGTCAAAATTGGACTACTGGGCGCGGGCTGGTTTGGTCGCGAAGCCCACCTTCGCAATCTCCTGAAACTCGCGGACGTAGAGGTGGTGGCAGCCAGCAGTCGCAGTGAAGCCAGCCGGGGGGCCGTGCAGCAGATCGGTGGCGATCAGATCGCCGTCTACGCCGACTGGCGTCAGGCTCTTAACCACGATGGTCTGGATGCCGTCATCGTGGCCCTGACCAACAACGAACACCATCCCGCCTGCCTCGACGCGTTTGCGCGCGGACTGCACGTGCTGTGCGAAAAGCCGCTGGGGTTGACGATCGCGGAGTGTGACGAAGTGATCGCCGCCGCGAACGCGGCCGGACGGGTCCTGCAGGTGGGCCACGAAATGCGGCATCAGCGTTTGTATGAGCGGATGAAATCACTCGTGAATGACGGACGTGTCGGACGGCCGCGGATCATGTGGTGTCGCGAATATCGTGGACCAATGAGGCCCGGCTGGCGGTCTTCCGAAGAGTTGACCGGTGGCATGCTGCTGGAGAAGAACTGCCATCACTTTGACCTGTTCCACTGGATCCTCGAGGCGCGCCCGGTGAAAGTTGCCGCGTTTGGAGGGCGGGAAACGCTCGATCAAACCGAACTGCTGGACAACGCACAGGTCCTGGTCGAATACGAGGGCGGTCAAAGATCGGTCCTCGAAATCTGTCTGTTCGCGCCGACCGGGGGCGATTGTGAAATTGGTGTGGTCGGCACCAATGGTCGCATCGACACAAAGAACCAGGCCATTCACCTGGAGTATCACCAGTTTGCACCGGCGGAGCACTTTCAGGAGACAGTTCCTGACCCGGACGATGAGGCGGGATTCCAGGATGCCTCCGGACGGGTGGATCGCGGCATCAAGGCGGAACTGGCCCACTTTGTGGAGTGCTGTCAGACAGGCGAACGCCCACTCAACGATGGAGAATCAGCGCGTTGGAATGTGGCCGTGTGCCTGGCCGCTCAGCAGGCGGTTGCCACCGGACAGGTGGTGAAGATCAGCGACCTGTTGAGTTGATCGGGGCCACACACCCGGTGCAGCGGACGCTTCACTGATGTGCGGACAAAGTCCGCACGCGGTCGAGGGCCGCTTCAATTTCGGCGGCCAGCAGCGCGCCCGTTTGCCGCTCGAACAGATCGTCACGTGAGATTGGAACCGACACCAGCTGGAGTCGCTCTGATGGCCCACCCCAGCCGTGCAGATCGTCGATTTCCAGATCGGAAAAGTCGGACGTGCCCGCCTTGGTACAGCGAAACAGGCTCACGTGTCCGTCGTACGGCTGCGGTTGAAAGGCCCAGCCCATATGGGTGCCGGGGCGATTTAAACTCACATCACCGGTTGCCTGCACGCGTTGCTGACGACGCGCCCATTTCCACAGACGGACGGCAAGTGCTGGCATCTGGCTGACCAGTCGCAGCGGGTGCACGCCCTGCAGCCGACTGGCGATTCGCTGCCGCAGATGTTTCTCCCGAAATCCCTGCGGATTGGGCGTGTCGAGAATCCCCACAAAATCGACTCGTTCGCCGGCGGCCGTCAGTCGGCGCGCCAATTCCCATGCGACAAATGCTCCTTCGCAGTTACCCACAAGACGATAGGGCCCTTGGGGCTGAATTTTTCGAATCTGATCCAGAAACTCGGGCACCACATCTTCCACCACCGTCGTGTCTTCGGTGTCGTCACTCATCAATACGGGGCAGTAGCAGGTATGATTCCTGACCTGCCTGACAATGTGCTCAAACACCGACGCGGCGCGACACTTGGGAGGCAGAAAAAACAGAGGGGGACGGGCGTTCTGCTCGCTCAGATAGATCATGTTGCCCCGAGGCGAATCCTCGGTGTGGGCAGGCGAGGGCGGCTGATTCTCCGGGTGCGGGTTGCGGCCAGGGACAGTCGGCGAAGCTGCCAACGGGTCCTGGAGACAATTCAGCCACTGCGCCTGAGCGGCCAGGGTCGGGTGCTCGGCAAACTGCGATGGCGTCATCCGCAGGCCGGCCTCAGACATCATCGCCAGCACGCGAATGACGTCCAGAGAGTCACCGCCGCACGAAAAAAAGTCAGCGTCATCCGCCACAGATCGTCCCAGTACCTGATGCCAGATCTCACGAATCCGCTCCTGCTGCGGGTGATTTTCGTTTCCGGGCTGTGCTGGCTGACGGAACGCAGCGGGCACAGCGGGCGTTGCTGGTGTGCAGTCAACCAGCCGGCGACGATCCAGCTTGCCACTGGACGTACGTGGCAGTCGGTTGACCTGCAGGAGACAGTCCGGGCGCATTCGAGGTGGCAGCAGCTCGGCCAAATCCGCCTGCAGGCAATCCGTCGACAGATCGGTGGCATCACAATCCGTTGTGAACCACGCATACAGCTGCTGTCTGGCGGGCAGGCTGCTGTTCTGACGATTGATGCGATCCGCGAGGATCGTGCGCTGACTGGTTGTCAGTTGTGCGAGGCGTGCAGCCAGGGAGACTGAGGACATAAAAAGAACTCTCGGAGCAGGATGTAGTGTCGTAAGCTGGGGGGATGCGGCTCAGGAATGACCTAACGGATGGCACGCACGACCACCATGGAGTCGGCCCACCACGCATCACGCGTGTCGGCAGGCACATCCAGAGAAATCACTTTCATTTGAATCTCAGAGAAATGACGCAGCAGACTGCGCTGATGGCGTCGGCTCAGTGAGTCCATCTCTGTCGTCATGTAAGTAAACACTCCGCGTGGCCGCAGTAACTCGGCAGCGACTTCGAAAAAGTGTTCGGCGTAGGTGGCGCTGTTGAGCACGTGTTGTTCGAACTCTGTTTCGTTCATGGGAAACGCGTGAAAAAACACCGCGTCAAAATCTTCCAGCTGGCCAAGTGATTCCTGCCAGCGACCATGAATCAACCGGACACTGCTCCTGGAATGTCTGCGGTGCCACGGGCGAAAATGTGCGTCGATGCTGTGAGCGTTCATTTCGATGATCGTATGGGAGTGCACCTTCTGCTGCTGAATGAAGTCCGCCGCCACACCGCGCCCAAACCCGATTTCCAGCACGTCATCCCCACACTGACAGCCATACTCTGCCATCGCCTGCATCAGCGGCGTCTGCCAGTCTTCCATAATTTCCTGATCTGTCAGCTGCGCGGCTGCCAGATCACGGGGCAGGTGATGCTCGTCGTTTCCAGCCACCAGCGAGGGAGCGATGTCATGCAGGTGCTGCAGGTTGTCGACCAGTTCCTTCATGGCCTGACGAATCATCCACCGTCGCTGTCGGGGCCGGGGCGCTGCGATGAAACCGCCGTGGTGCACATGCAGGTCCACGCTGACCTCATCGGAATGCTCGCGGACAAGCCGATCATCGCGGCCATCATCGGAATCCGTGCGAGCCGGCGCGGTCCTCTCGTCCGCCGACAACGCCAGCTGCTCCACATCGCTGAGCAGCTGATGGGCCAGCTGCACGTCCATGCCCTGCAGGGCCTGCAGCAGCGTCTGAACATCACTGGCCACTTCCGGCTCCTCGTTTGCCAGCCCGACGGCCACCTCGTGCACACCAGGCAGAGCTGACAGGACGGCTTCGATTTCTTCCACCTCAATGCGGTGACCGCGAATCTTGATCTGCGTATCCCGCCGTCCCAGAAACTGGAGGGTGCCATCTGTGGTCAGCCGCGCCAGATCCCCCGTGCGGTAACACGGCTGACCGTCGATCACAGGAAAACGCTGTCGGGTCAGTTCCTCATCATTACGATAACCTTCCGCCAGTCGTGAACCGGACAGGACAATCTCGCCCGGCACACCGGCCGGCACTGGCTGCAGGTGACTGTCCAGCAGCTGCACAGAAATTCCCGGGACAGAGCGACCAATCGAAACGGGCACTTTGCCGAGCGCTGCCGGATCAGGCCGCAGCGCACTGCAGGTGGCCCAGACAGAAGCTTCCGTTGGACCGTACTCGTTGTACAGCCGTGATTGCGGCAGCTTGTCATGATGCTCAGCCACCAAAGGCGGCGGACACGATTCTCCCGCGACAATCACAGTCTGCAAAGTGTGCAGCAGCACGCCGTCGTTATGCTGCAAAAGCAAACGGTAGAGGGTGGGCAGACACAGCGTATGACTGACACCGAAGCGTTCGATCAACTCCCCGAGTCTGACCACGTCCTGAATGTCATCATCTGCCGGCAGAACGAGTGTTCCTCCGGTGGTGAGCGTCCAGAACAGCCCGGCCACGGAACTGTCGAACCAGAGTGGCGAGAGCAGCAGAAATGCGTCCGGATTCTCAGCGTAGAATTCCTGGCGCGCCATCGTCGATTCCCACAACGCCTGGTGACTGACCTCAACGCCTTTGGGCTGCCCCGTCGAACCTGAAGTGAACATCACATAGGCCAGGTCAGGCTTCACGATCGCGTCTGCAGGCGGCTGGCTGTCAGGAGCCACAAACTCACCGGGAACGACGACGGGCAGATCGGCGTTCACGCAGGGAGCATAGGTGGAATCACAGACGACAGCGGCGATGCCAGCGCCCGCCATCATGCTCTGCAGGCGTGCTGGCGGCTGATGTGGGTCCATGGGCACATAAGCGGCGCCGGCTTTCAGAATTCCCAGTACAGCCGCCACGGTTTCCCCTGAACGATCCCGCAGCACGGCCACGCTGTGTCCTTCTCTGACACCGCACGCCTGTAACTGGTCACAGATGATGCCCGCCCGATCATTCAGCTGAGCAAACGTCAGCCGACCATCTCCTGCCTCGACAGCCACCGCGGCGGGGCGGGCAGCTGCCTGCAGCTCAATCTGCCGACGGACATCGGCTCGCACCAGAGCGGCCGGCTGTTGCAGCAGACTGCCGTCACGACCGGGACGATTGCACGCTTCGAGAAGACGACGATCGGCATCCCCCCCAAAGGGCGCCTCACCGACTGGTCGTTCAAACGCACTGACCAGTTGCTCCACAAGCGCACACCAGTGGCTCTGAATGCGTGATACGGTCGCGGCGCGGAAGACGCTGTCCCGATACTCCAGCTGGCAGGGCAGCACGTCGCTCGACCGGTCGTCCGTCACAAACAAAGTCAGATCAAATTTTGCCGTCTGCAGATCCCGCACCCGGCTGTGACGAATCGCCACAGATCCAAAGCAGGCAGGTGGTGGAGCAGCCTGCATCACAAACATGGTCTGATAGGGCAACTGCCCGGTCACGCCGTCGAGCCCCGCTGCCGCCAGAATGTCCGGCACGCTGAGTGTGAATGCACGACTGGCCTGTCGAAACTCGGCTTCCGTGGCAACTACCTGATCCACAAAACGTGTCTCCGGTTCGATATGACAGGGCAGGGGCAACGCCTCAACCAGAAAGCCAACCGTGTGAAACAGCCGGGCATCCGCCCGTCGTGTCACGGGGACGCCCACGGCAAAGTCCGTCTCCTGCGAATAGCGCTGCAGCAGAACCTGCCAGGCAGACAGCAGAACGCTGTTCAGTGTGACCTGATGATCGGCGGCAAACTGCCGCACAGCGCACGTGACATCGGGTGGCAGCTCAAAGTCAAAAAGTCGCCCGCTGGACGGGCCCGCCAGTTCGCTGTCCCAGTCGCGAGGAAGCGGCAGCCGGGAAACAACGGGCTGCAGTTTTTCCTGCCAGTAAGTTCGATCGGCTACGCTCGCCTGAGCGCGATGCTGCTGCCGCCAGTGGGCAAACTGCGAGGCGGCAGCAGCGGGTGCTCGCTCGCTGTGTGTCGCCTGGCTGTCTCGTCGTGCGCTATACAGTTGCCCCAGTTCTTCCAGGATCAGTCGAACCGAATACTGATCGAGGACAATATGATGCCCCGTAAGCACGAGCACACTGGTCTGCTCGCTAAGAATCACGTGGGCCAGTCGAACCAGCTCCCGTCCGTCCGACAGAAAGTCCCGCGCGGCCTCGGCACAGACGACAGTGTCAAGCTCCTCCCGGTCAGCTGCGGAAATCACCTCCTTTGCCATCCGAGCCTCCCGACTAACGAACAGCTGCGGCAGACCGTCCACCGTTCGCAGTCCGGTCGTCAGAGCCTGATGACGATCAATCAGCAGATCGATGCAGGCAGACAGATCGGCCGCATCCAGCAAACCATCACATTCACTCACAACCTGCAGCTGATAGGCGGCAGGAGTGGTCGTGTTCTGCAGGACGTACCACAGCCCCTGCTGTGCGGGCGACATTGTCACAGCAGTGGCCTCCTGAACGGACGCTGTGGGGTCCTTCGCGGGCGTGCGCTGCCCCTCCTGTTCACAGAGCGCTGAGAGCTCACGAATGGTGGGACGGTCAAACACGTCACTCATTGACAGCCCTATCCCCAGATCAGCCGCCGTCGCAATCAGTCGCAGCACGTCGAGGGAATCTCCGCCGGACTCAAACAGATTGGTGGTCACAGAGCAGGTGGTGTCGCCGATAATTTCCCGCCACACCGCCAGCAAACGCTCCTCCGGGCCGGAAGCAGTCGCAACAGTTTCGATGATACAATTGTCTGCCATCAGCTGGTGCAAAGACGGCAGGTCGGGTTTGCCGTTGATTGTACGGGGCAAATCCTGAGACTGGACGATAATGCGCGTCGGCACATGAGAACGCGGCAACCGCTGCACCAGTTGGGACCTCACCCGATCAGACGTCACGTCGCCACATACCCACGTGACCAGCACAGGCTCTCGCTCTGGCTGTCGCAGGACATCCATAACCGCATCACGCACACCCGACAGACTTCGCAGTACTGCCAGAATGCCGGACGGTTCGATGCGATGTCCGCGAATCTTCAGCTGATCATCTGTCCGCCCAGCAAACTGCAGCGTCCCGTCGCCGCGCAACCGCACAAGGTCCCCCGTGCGATACCATCGCCGCGACCGCGAGTCCGCCCGTACATTCACGAATCGCTGTGCCGTCAGTTCGGCATTGCCCCGATAGCCGTCCGCCAGACCAATGCCGCCAATCAGCAGTTCGCCCGTCATCCCCGGCGGCACCAGCTGGCCAAACGGATCTTCAATGCGCAGAACATTTCCACTGACCGGTCGGCCGATGCTGGCGGGAGCCGGCCGATGATCGGCGGGATCAATCACATGCAGCGTGGCGCAGATGGTGGCCTCTGTCGGTCCATATCCGTTAATCACGGTCAACCCGTCGACGGCCGCAAGGCGGGCCAGCGTTGACTGGGGAATGGGCTCGACGCCCACAAGCAGGCGTTTTAAAGCGGACTGATTTTCCCGTTCCAGATGGTCGGCAAACGCTTCCACGAAAAACGGTGGCAGATAGGCGGACGTAACCTGCTCACGCGACAGCCACGCAAAAAACTGCTGCGGCGAGTTGCGGGTGCGATCATCGGGCAGGCAGAGAGTTCTGCCAAACAGCAAAGCCGAGAATACTTCGTAGATGGCCACATCAAAGCCCACGTTCGTCCACCACGCCGAACGCTCTCCTGCCTCCGGCGACAGACGTTCAAAATCCGCCAGCAGATTCAGCAGCGACGCGTCACTGACCTGCACGGCGTTGGGCCGACCTGTGGTGCCGGACGTTGACAGCACGTAGCACGCCCGATCGTGAGTGTGCGATGTGGACGACGGTGACTGCAAAGCGACCACCACGGGCTCATCGACCGCCTCAACCACATGCGTGGCGCCGCTTTCGGACAGCAGAGCGGCGATGCGTTCCTGCGGCTGATCCACATCAACCGGCATAAAGGCACGGCCTGCCGCCAGAACCCCAAGAAACGCGGGCAGCGCATGCTCGTTTCTCTGACACAGCACGGGCACCACGCCGGCCGAATTTCCAGAGCGGAGAGAAACGCCCAGACGCTGTGCGGTATGTCGCAACTGGGCGTACGTCATTTGGGTCCTGTCTGAGGAGATCGCTATCCGCGTCGCACAACCCTCGGCGACGTCCAGAAAGCGATCCCAGACCCGATCCGCTTCCGGGGCTGGCAGGGCAGGAGTCTGCAGACTGCGTTCGTTGAGGGCCTGCTGCGACTTTGACAGCCAGTTAATGTCGCCAATGGGCAGATGGCATCCCTCAATCACCGACAGCAGCATCGCGCGAAACTGCTCGATCACTGCCGCATGCTGGGCAAACGGAAAATGCTCCAGATTGAAATCAAAAATCAGCTCCCAGTTGTCAGTTCCTCCGGACTGGTGGGCGGACACGGTCAGTCGCCGCTCAGGATCTCCAAATCCGTTGTGTCGCCAGGACGCGGCGACTGGCAGATCGGCGAAATCTTCCACCGAAAGGTCCAGCAGGTTGAGCGCGACGTCAAAGGCGGTTGCTGTCTCCGGCTGCATGCACCCAGGCACTGCATGCTGCAGGAATCCTCGCATTTCGGCGGCCACCCGGTCGGCCACCTGCGCGGGATTATCCTGCGCATCAACACCCACCTCAAACGGCAGCAGCTGCATGAACAGCCCAATGGTGTTGCGAAACTCGGGCTGTGAACGTCCGTGGCTGGTCACTCCAAAGCGAACCGCCTGACGAGGTCGCAGTCGGAACAGCAGCACGGATAGTGCCGTGGCGAACAGCTGAAACTGGCTCAGCGCGGGAGAAAACTGCCGCCACGGCGTCTGTGTGACGGCCTCATTGATCGCTCGATTTTCGTCCTCGGTCAAAGAAACGACCACGCGTTTGTGATGCAGCCGCAGTTCCGAATTGCCGGACGCGTACCACGTCTGCAGAGCAAGGGGTGTGGTTCGCTGTGCCCACCATTCCTGGTGGGACGCCATCATGGTGGACTGCAGTTTTTCGGTTTCATATTCGTGGTAGGCGGCATACTGAGGCAGCTCAGGGGAGGGCAGCTCATGCAGGAGGGCCTGATAATGCTCAGCCAGATGCCGCACCAGCAGGTTGGTATTCCAGCCATCCGTAATCAGGTGGTGCAGCTTCAGATACCACTGCCAGGTGGACTCACCTGTTCGAATCAGGCAGCTGTCAAACAGACAGTGCGTCGGTCTCAGAGGTCGGACGATGCACGCACGCACATATTCTTCGGCAGATAAGTCCGCTCGCGCGTCAGCCGAGTAATCGAGAAATCGACAGGCCTCCGGCACCCGACTGGCCGTGCCGATGTCAGACCAGTCGCGATCGGTGGCCACGATTCGCAGCAGTTCGCACGACTGCACCAGACGGCGAAACGCCGCCCGAAACACGCCCACGTCCAGCGTACCCTGCAGGTGAAACACATAGGGCACTTCGTACAGCGGCACATCAGGATGCTTCTGCTGGCCCAGCCTGATCAACTGCTGATTGGAAGTCAGTTGTCGTCCGTGGGACAGCGGATCTGTCAGAGGAGAAGCGGACACGTCCATCGTACTCATAGGTTCACCGTGACGAAATTCTTCAGACGGCTCGATCGGGCGTCTGTGCGACAACAAAAAAGAACGTTGGCTCAGCCCCCTCACCGGACTCCACGTGCTGGATCCGCAAACCAGCCTGCTGCAGTTCGCGACGAACCTGAGTCACAGACAGGTGATGCCAGAACAGACCGGAGTAAAGCCGTTCGCCGAATTCCGTGGCCGTATTCCCGAGTGTCAGCCACGACGTGAGCCGCGCAACGGCAAATCGCAGGGTCGTGCCGGGTAATGATCGGGCAGGCCGGCGGACGGTCGAAAAAACGATCAGACCGCCGTCTGCACACAGCTGGCAGCAGCGGTGCAGAAAGGCGGACCGGCGATCGGCGCCCTGCTGCGTTGAGTACATCCAGCTGGATGAATAGACCACATCAAAACCGGGACTCACATTCAGCGCTTCAAAATCGGCCACCACAAAGTTGGCCGCGAACGACTGCTCGGCCGCAAACCGCTGCGCGGATTCGATCATGGCCGGCATGCGGTCAACCCCCGTGACATCAAATCCGCCGCCGGCAAACACTTCTGCCTCGCGTCCCTGACCACAGAATGCATCCAGCATTCGCGGTCCCGGAGCATATGATTGCAGCACCGGCAGGATGCGGCTTTCGTACGGCGGCTGATAGTGCCGGGGATCATAGTGACGTGTGTGTGTCTGGTAGGTATTCGCCACCAGATCATCGACATCTGTGCGCCGCATCAGTCCCAGCGAAATCCCCTCGGTCAGGACAGACAGGGCGGGGATCAGCAGGCGACTGATAAACGCCGGAAATCGACGAACCCCGTTTGTGCAGGCCAGCAGCCCCGAGGACAGTCTGACCCGCCAGCTGCAACCTGCAGGTTTCGATTCGGTGGTGAGAAAATGAGAAGCAGTCACGCTCACAAGGCACCTTCCTGTCGTTCGCAGATGAGTGCGGCAATCGCCGACGCATTCAGAAAATTCTCCATCGTGACATCTTCGTGGGCGATCGTGACGGCAAACGCAGCCTCCAGAAATGCCACCAGACGCATCACGCCCAGTGAGTCGACGGTGCCGGAGGCCAGCAGATCAGTATCCGCCTGCAGTGTGACCGGACCGCTGCCGTTGAGCAGTTCCTCATGGAGAAACTGCAGGATCTGACGGGTGGCCTCCGTCCGGCTGAATGAGGACTGATCGATCATGTCATGACTCCTTTTTGTTGTGGGTCGTTAGTTCGGCCGCCATTTGCTGCCCCTGGCGACGATGATCAATTTTTCCGCTGGTGGTACGGGCGAAAGTCGGCACCCGCTGAATCACACTGGGGACGGCCCAGCGGGGCAGTTCCGACTGCAGCCAGCGCTGCAGCGGGGCGTCCAGTGCCTGCCGGTCCACACTGGTGTAGACGGCATGCAGCTGCTGACTGCCATCAGCCGGCACACAGCTCACACTGGCTTCAAGCACGCCCGGAAATCGCGTCATAGCGTTCTCCACAGCGTCCAGCTCGACACGATGCCCGCGAACCTTCACCTGCCGATCCTGCCGTCCGACAAAGACAAGTTCGCCGTCAGCGTTCTGTCGCACCACATCTCCGGTGCGATAAAATCGCCGCCCTGTGGCCGGGCAAAAACAGAAGGTGGGCTGATCATCAGCGGAATGGCCCAGGTAGTGGCTCATCACGGTCCCGCTGCTGACCAGCAGTTCTCCGGCCTCCCCCGGCTCGACGACAACATCGTCCGCGTCAACCACGCGACACAGACCATCACCCCATGGTCGTCCAATGGGGATTTCTGAACGATCCGGCTCAGCGCATTCCTGCCAGGGGACGAAATGCCGCACACAGCAGACGTTGGTTTCCGCTGGTCCGTAAGCATTGCTGAATGCCACGTGGCACAGTCGACTTCGCAGATCCTGCAGCGATCGCAGCGGGAACGTTTCCCCGGCAAAAACGATCCAGCGCAGTGAATCCAGTAAACGCTGGTCCAGTACTCCACGCTCGAGCAGCTGGATCAGCAGATACGGAACGCAGTACAGAACGGAGACCCGATGCTGTTCCAGCTGCAAAGCGAAACTGGCAGGAAATCGCAGCACGGGGGCCGGAATCAGCACTGTCCGTGCGGCCGCATGCACGGAGGCAAACAGCGCAAATGTTGACATGTCAAAGTGCAGAGGACAGACACCGGCCACCATATCGGCTGACGAGAGGCGATAAGCGGTTGCAGTCAGTTCTGCGTACTGCCCGGCTGACTGATGAGTGTGCACGATGCCCTTCGGACGCCCCGTCGAGCCAGATGTGAAGATCACATAAGCCGGCTGACGGGGAGTCGTCGCAGGACGTACGAACGGATCGCGACCGGATGCCGCCAGAAACCCGGAGAAGCAGACAACCTCCAGTCGCGATCGTTGTTCGGGTTGATTTTCGCCACTCACAACCAGACGCAGTGACGGTGCGTGAGTCTCTAATGTGTGCCGCGTATTGAGTGACAGCGCTGTGATGACAAGGACAGTGGCGTCACATTCCTCGATCAGCGCGCAGAGCCGCTGATCACTGGATGAGTGATCAACGGGAACGTACACCGCGCCGGCTTTCAGACAGCCATAGATCGCGATCACTGCTGGCAGCGACAGGTCAGCACAGATAGCCACATGGTCCCCTGGCGTCACGCCAGCGTGCTGCAGCGCCACGGCAAATGCCGTGCTTTGTTCGTCCAGCTGTCGCCAGGTGAGACGGTCCCTGCCGCACACAAACGCAGTCTGCTCCGGCAGCGCCTGGGCGGCACGCTCCAGGTTTTGGTGCAGCAGAATCGTCATCAGGCCACTCCCAGCATGGAGGAGATGATGTTCCGCTGGATGTCTGAGGTGCCCGCGTAAAAGACGCCCCCCATCGCATCACGCAGGTCTCGTTCCACCTCGTACTCAGCCATGTAACCACGTCCACCGTGGACCCGCATGGCGTCCATACTGCTGTCCACAAATGACTCGCTCAGGTGCAGCTTCAGTGCGGCGGTTTCTGCCAGCGCCGACTTGTTCTTCGACTTCAGCCAGGCAACCCGGTAGAGCAGCCAGCGGCAGGTTTCCAGACGCACCTTCATATTGGCCACTCGATGGGCGACCGCCTGAAAACTGCCAATGGGACGATCGAACTGCCGACGCGAACGAGCGTAAACCACGCAGTCTTCCAGCTGTCGCTGCATGGCGCCCACCTGGCAGGCCAGAATGCAGCAGCGTTCGACTTCCAGCAGTCCGTGCAGCGCCGCCATTTCGCCTTCACTGCCCAGTCGCGCGTCGGCGGCCACACAGCATTCACTCAGCGACAGCCGACCGAAGGGAACCGTTCGCAGTCCCATTTTCGCATCGGCCACTCCCACTTTCAGGCCTGGGTTGTCACGGCGAATCAGAAATGTGGCCAGCCCCCAGCGGCCCTTGTCCGGATCCACTGTGGCGGTCACCAGAAACAGGTCAGCCAGCGGCGCCAAAGTCACCATGCACTTCTCTCCGCACAGCACATAGCCGTCCGACGTTTTGCGGGCGGTGGTCTGAATACCGAAAGCGTCTGATCCAGCCTCGGGCTCCGTCATGGCGTGAGCCGCCTTCCACTGGCCAGAGCACAGTCGGGGCAGGGTGGACTGTTTCTGCGCTTCGGTGCCCAGTCGCAGCAGGGGCAGCTGTACGGACCACATCTGAGCGTTCAGCGCCAAAAGCAGGCCCGCATCCCGACAGGCGGCCCCCAGCATTTCCATGGCAGCAACGGACATCAGAATGTCGGCCGAAGCACGCCCGCCATACGCGGCATCCACATTCATTCCCTGGATGCCGAAGTCGGCACACTTCTGCCACAGAGTCTGAGAAAAACTCCCCGTGTGATCCCGGCGGCAGACATCGTCGACCAGATTCTGGCGGGCAAAGGCGGCCACCTGATCTCGATACTGCTGCTGCTGCTCTGTCCACTCGAACTGCACGCTGCTGTCCTCCTGTTAGTGCTGGAAACGCCCTTAAAATGCGAACGCTCGTTCCACGAACCAAAAGCAGGCCACGGCTGCGATGACGGCGGAACCACCTCGCAGCACCACGGGCACGTAGGTCCAGTGTCGGCGAATCAGGTAAATCAGAGGAAACACGACCGCCACGATGGCCAGTTGCCCCAGTTCCACCCCCACATTGAAGCCAATGAGAACTTTCACCAGATTCAGCATGCGAAACGGCAGTTCACTCATCACAGAGGCGAACCCCATGCCGTGAAACAGACCGAAGCCAAAGATCACGATCCATGTTTTGTCACGAAACCGGGGCGAAATCGTGTTGATGGCCACCAGAACAATCGACAGGGCGATGACGGACTCCACGATCCACGACGGAAGCTTGACCAGCCCCAGTGCGGCCAGGCTCAGCGTGATGGAGTGAGCGACCGTAAAAATCGTGACGATGCGGATGATATTCCAGAAGGCCGTCTTGAAATCGCCGACTGGTCGCCACGACAGATCCTGATACATCAGCACAGCAGGTAACAGCAGCGTGATGATGAACAGGATGTGGTCGTAGCCAATCCAGATATGCAGGACACCCTGCCAGATAAAGTCCCGTGGTCGCAGCAGCAGCTCGATATTGGTCAGGTCCAGCTCCTGTGTGCGATTGTGCGAGCCAAACACCATGGCGGCAAACTCGCCCTCGAACGTCTGTCCCGATTTGTCATTGCGTTCCACACAAACCAGACTGCGGTGGATGAAATCGTCATCGACAAACATGGAGTTGGTCACCGTCACTTTGTCAGGAACAGCGGTGTCTGCTGCGGACTGATAGAAGTACTGTGCGTAGCGTCCCTCGTCGTCGGGCAGGTCAAGAATGCCGAGCGTTGTAAACTCCAGAGGAATCAGCTCGCCGTTCGCTTCGAGTCGGTAGTGCTGGCTGATGTACTCGAGCACCTGCTCTCGCGTCGCTTCCAGCACAGCCATGCGACCATCACCGGTTTCCTCGATTTCGATGTTCAGTTTCTCCCGCAGATCTCGCAGGTTGATTTCCACCCGACCGGTGATCCGCTCCTGTTCCACATTCAGCCAGACATACGTTTCACCGGTGGTATGAGCGTTCGCCGTAGCGGACGCGGCGACAATGGTCGCCACCGTCAGCAACAACAATTCGCACAGGCGACAGGCGACTCCACGAAAAACAGGCATAGCAAACTCCGTCCTGCAGCTGCCTCACGGCAACTCAGGTCAAAAACAAGACAGGGGACAGGCACCGCCGGGCGGGGGCGGTGCCAATAGCAGCAGGTTCAGCGGGCGTTAAAACTCATCCACCACTTCGCCTCCGGCGCGGGTTCCCAGCGCGTTGTAGACGCCGGCATCAATGTTCTCGGAGATGGCTCGCACAGAGCCATCGCCGAGCGCGAACTGGCCGATTCCGGTGTGTGGTGCTGACAGCCCTTTGTCATCACCACCGGGCTGGTTGGGTCGAAACTGTGTTTCGAACAGCACCATATGTCCGTGATCATCAGTGAGCTCATCAATATCGCGGACAGCCGCACTCCATGCGGTCTCAAACAGGGCATGATCGCCCGCCGTGGTATTGCCGTTCAGCAATGGGATCGGCCCGTTGGTTCGTTCTCCCAGAAACAGCGTGGAAGACAGACCGTCGCTCACATCGCGAACCCGAGTATCGCTGTTGCGATAAAAAACGCCCTTGCTGGCTGTGGGCGTATCATCCAGATTCACGACAGCGGTGGCCGGGCCCCAGTTGGCCGCATAACTGGCTGCCGCGTAGCGTTCACGCGGGGTCGACGTCTCATCGCGAACAACAAAAGCGCCCTGGGAATAGGGGTCTGAGGGACACAGGAAAACGGAAAGCTGTGTTTCCCGTGGCACAAGATTGTCCAGATCAAACACGGGGAGATTGTAATCGAACAAATCATAAAGATTGCTCTGTTCGAGCTGCGGCAGAATCATTGTGCCCCAGGCGAACCCCATCTGATTGGCCCCCGAGCCTCCAGGATCCGGCTTGTGCAGATAGCCTGGCGGGAACAGCCCAAAAGTGGACTCGTAGTTGTGCATGCCCAGCACGAGCTGTTTCAGATTATTCTTACACGCTGATCGTCGTGCAGCTTCGCGAGCCTGCTGCACGGCTGGCAGCAACAGGGCGATCAGGATGGCGATGATGGCAATCACCACCAGAAGTTCGATGAGCGTAAAGCCCTGTTTTCGGTTCCGACGCTGCGCAGCGCGCAGCAGGGTCCTTTGACGCCACATATTCCGGCCTCCTCAAATTAGGTATCACGTTTCGTGGAAAAAACGTCTGGTCAAAGGCCAGACAAATTGGCGTTCACAGACACCTGTCGGAACCCGGTCATCCAACTACATCTTTTTGAAAGAACTTTTTTCTGTAAGAAATCCGAGGGTTTCCGCGTCGTTCTGGCCAGAGTCAGTCAGAGAACTCACACCGGCTGAATAAAGTCAGAACAAAACGTTCGCTTCTGAGGGTCACACGACGTACCACACAGCGGCGGCTGTCAGCGGACAGCAATCTCTCCCACAGGACCCAGATCAATGATTGAACCCATCTACCCTGACCGCTGGATTGAACAGCACGCCGGTATCATCTTTCGCACGTGTCGACGGATCACTTCCAGCGAAGATGCCGCCTGGGAGGCATTCCAGGAAACCTGCCTCGCGTTTGCCAAACGGAAAGACACGTTGGACCTCACATCCGACCCCGAGCGCTGGCTCAAGGAAACCGCGCGTCGCTGTTCCCGCGCCATCGTGCGGCGTGACGCGCAGCGGCGCGGTCGTCAGACAGATCAAAAGGTGGAAGACATCACGTCTGAGGGCATCTCTCAGATTGACTCGGCCTGTCTGCAGGAGACGGTGTCTGCTTTGCACGAGGAACTGGAGCAACTTTCCGGTGAGGACCGTGCTCTGCTGCGATGCCTCTATGTTGACGGCATGAGCCACCTGAATACGGCACGGCAGCTGCGGTGTTCCGCCGGCAGCGTGCACGCGCGAGCAGAGCGTGTACGCGGACAGCTTCGTCGTCGCATGCAGCGACGCGGCATCGCCGTAGGTATGCTGTTGCTGCTGTTCCTGCTGAATGAAGATGCGCATGCCTGTTCCCCACGACTGGTACCGACCAAAAAACCGGTGTTTGTCAAATTTGCGGCCGTCACAGCGCTGTCCATTCTGGGCGCGCTGACGCTGAGTGCGGCCGACGACCCGGCCACGCACCCGGAGGGATTTGCCTCAGTGGCGAACTCCGATCAACACTGGGAGCCGGTGGCCTTCGACGACGACACCATGTGCGAAATCGAAGTGGATTTTGGTTACGAAGATGCCGGGGCCGATGACAGTCAAGCCGAAAGAGACAGTTCGTCTGACGGTCAGGAAACGGCAGCCAGCGGCCTGGATCAGCAACAGTTTCTGGCCGGAGGCTCCCACAGGTAGTCCGCTTTGCCATAACGTGTGTGGCGGGGCCGTCAACGCTTTGGGCATTCAAATTACGGGAACCTGAAGTTCGCAGTGCGAGCTTCAGGTTTTTTTGCTGCGCCACAGCATATGAGTGTCACATCGGTTAAGCTCGAACGCTTCGCCACGACCCACTGGTTAACGACTCTCTTCATGAACGACACGCCGTACGACCCACCGCAGGATGCCCCGCCATCTGATTTGAATGCACCTGAATCCTCCCGATCTGCCCCCGGGACGGCTCCTGTGCCTGGCGATGAGAGCACACTGAAATGGAATCAGGGCATCAACAGCTATCAATGGCTGGTCCTGGTTGTCGCTTCGCTCGGCTGGGTATTCGACATTTTTGAAGGGCAGATTTTCGTCGCCAGCATGCGGGACGCCATGCCGCAGCTGCTGGGAGTGGCATCCGCCGACAGTCCGGACGTGGACTTCTGGAATAATCTCGCGCTTGCCTCCTTCCTGCTGGGAGGAGCATTCGGCGGCATTCTGTTTGGCGTCGTCAGCGATCGAATTGGGCGATCCAAAACGATGATCATCACGATTCTGTTCTACTCGGTCTTCACCTGTGTGACGGCCTTTGCCGGCGCCGCGTGGCAAATGGTGTTGCTGCGATTTCTGGTGGCGATGGGAGTGGGCGGAGAGTGGGCAGTGGCCAGCGCGATGGTGGCCGAAGTGATGCCCAAACGCTCCCGCGCGGTGATGAGTTCGATTTTCCACGCCTCCAGCGTTTTCGGCACACTGATGGCGGCAGCCGTGGGTTACTTCATCATCAGCGCCCGGCCATGGGGCGATGACACCTGGCGTCTTGGCTTTCTCATCGGCATCGTGCCGGCTTTGCTGGTGGTGGTCATCCGCTGGAAGATGAAGGAACCCGAGCAGTGGCAGCAGGCCAAACAGCGGGAACAGGTTGATGCCACACAAACCACGGGGACCATTCTGGAACTGTTCAACGAACAGAATCTGCGGAACACATTCGTCGGCGTCACACTGGCGACCGTAGGGCTGGTGACCTTCTGGGGCAGCCATATCTACGGCAAAAACGCGCTGCTGCGTTCTGCCCAGAACTCTGCACTGGAGACTGCGGGCATCGCGGCTGACGCAGAAAAGGCTGTGAAACAGGCGGCATTCAAAAACAGCGAACAGCAGATCAAGCAGGCGGAAATGCTCAGCATGTGCCTGAACACCATCGGGGGAGGACTGGGACTGGTGCTGTTTGGATGGATCTCCAACATGCTGGGGCGTAAAGGTGCGTTCATCTTTTATCACGCAGGCGGATTCGTCATGGCGATGCTGATGTTCCTGGTGCTGATTCCGATGAACGCACCGTACATGGTTCTGTGTCTGGCGCTACCAGTATTTGGTTTCCTGACGCTGGGGATGCACGCCGGTTACGCGGTTTACTTCCCCGAACTGTTCCCCACACGTCTGCGGGGCACGGGAACGGGCTTTTGCTTCAACTCCGGTCGCTTTGGAACGGCGGCCGCCATGCTGCTGGCCGCGTCCATGGGCTGGGCGCCCAACCAGACGGCGACCTACCTGGCACCGTTGTACGTTCTGGGTATCGTCGTCACTCTGATGGCCCGCGAAACCCGGGGCGAAGAACTGCCTGTCTGATTCTGTCGAAAATGGAAGGTCTGAGATGAAAGTCGTTTCCGCGCTGTCTGCGCTGCTGCTGACCGCCTCAACGTGTTGTGGCCAGGACCAGGAGGCCATCATAAAAGTGGGCATGATTGGTCTGGACACGTCGCACTGCATCGCATTTACAAAGTTGCTGAATGACGAAGCTCAGAAGGACTTCATCCCTGGCTTTCACGTGACAGTCGTTTATCCCAAAGGTTCACCAGACATCGAATCGAGCATCAGTCGCGTTCCCAAATACACGGTCGACATTCAAAAGCTTGGCGTCGAGGTGGTCCACGACCTGCAGCAAATGATTGATCAGGTAGACGCCGTACTGCTGGAAACCAACGATGGCCGGCCGCATCTGGAACAGATCGTGCCCGTGCTTCGCGCCGGCAAGCCGTGTTTTGTCGACAAACCCATGGCCGGTTCACTGGCGGACTGCATCGCCATGTTCCGGCTCGCGGAACATTATCAAACACCCATATTCAGCTCTTCGTCTTTGCGTTACGGTAAATCAACCCAGGCTGTACGCAACGGTTCCATCGGACAGGTGACCGGCTGTGACACATGGTCACCGTGCAAGCTGGAGCCAACCCACCCGGACCTGTTCTGGTACGGAATCCACGGTGTGGAGAGCCTGTTCACGGTCATGGGGAAAGACGTAGTGAGTGTCGTCCGCACGCAGACAGATTCGACGGACGTCGTGGTTGGCACCTGGGCGGACGGTCGCATTGGCACGTTTCGCGGACTGCGATCCGGCAAGGCGGGCTACGGGGGAACGGCCTTCGGCAGCAAAGCCCAGGTGGCTGTCGGCAGTTACGACGGCTACGCGCCACTGGTGAGTGAAATCACAAAGTTCTTCCGCTCCAAAGAAACGCCCATCGACCCCGCGGAGACACTGGCCATTTATGCGTTCATGGAAGCCGCCGATGAATGCGCACGGCAAAACGGACGGCGGGTGACGATTGAAGACATGATGCAGCGGGCCAGTGCGGAGGCTGATACGAAGGTCCGTGGAATTCTCAGAGCCAGCCGATAAGGTGTGGAGGTTGTGCAGGTGAGACACTGCTCGCTTCCCTCCTTGTTCGGACCTCCATCATGAAACACCTGGCCACGGTCTGTTGCTGCGCCGCCGTTTGCTTTTCCTCCCTGCTGACAGGCCGCACTCACGCCGGTGATCGTCCAACGGGGCGTCAGTTTGCAACTCGCTCTGAAGTGATTGCGCGCCACGGCATGGCGGCGACCAGCCAGCCACTGGCGACGCAGGTGGCCATTGACGTGCTCAAAGCAGGCGGTTCTGCCGTGGATGCCGCCATCGCGGCCAACGCCACGCTGGGACTGATGGAACCCACGGGCAATGGTATCGGCGGCGATTTGTTTGCCATCGTCTGGGATGCAAAGACACAAAAGCTGTACGGCCTGAATGCCAGTGGTCGTTCGCCCGCCAGTCTCACCATGGAGGAGTTCCGCAAACGCGATCTGAAGGCGGTGCCGCCGTTTGGCCCGCTGCCCGTGACGGTGCCCGGCTGCGTGGATGGCTGGTTTGAGCTACACGGAAAGTTTGGGCGACTGCCGATGCAGGATGTCCTGAAGCCGGCGATCGATTATGCCAATGACGGCTTCCCCGTGTCGGAGATCATTTCGTACTACTGGCGGGGCAGTCGCCGCACATTCGAGAAGTACCCCGGGTTTCTGGAGACATTTTTCCCCGATGGAAAAGGTCCCGGAACGGGCGACATCTTTCGCAATCCGATGCTGGCCCGCACACTGCAGACCATTGCGACAGAGGGTCGAGACGCGTTTTACAAAGGCGACATCGCCCGCACGATTTCTGACTACATGGCAAAACACGGTGGCTATTTGAGCTACGACGATCTGGCCGCCCATCAATCGCAATGGGTGGAGCCGGTGTCGACCAGTTACCGTGGCTACGATGTGTGGGAACTTCCTCCCAACGGGCAGGGCATCGCCGCGCTGCAGATGCTGAACGTGCTGGAAGGCTATGACCTGAAAACAGCGGGCTTTGGCAGCGCCAACCATGTCCACTGGTTTGTGGAAGCCAAGAAACTGGCCTTTGAAGACCGCGCCCGTCTTTATGCGGACATGGACTTTGCCGATGTGCCTGTGGAAACACTGATCTCCAAAGAGTATGGCAATCGCCGCCGCGCTTTGATTGATGACGAAAAAGCGGCTGATGAATACGACCTGGAACTGCCGCACGCCCTGGAGGAAGGTGACACGATCTACCTGACGGTCGCCGATAAAGACCGCAACATGGTGTCACTGATTCAGAGCAACTACCGTGGCTTCGGCAGCGGCATGTGCCCGGACGGACTGGGGTTCTGCCTGCAGGATCGCGGTCAGCTGTTTGATTTGACGCCCGGTCGATTCAACAGCTATGCCCCGAAGAAACGCCCGTTCCACACGATCATCCCGGCCTTCGTCACCAAAGATGGTGAGCCGTTCATGAGCTTCGGCGTGATGGGGGGCGCGACACAGCCGCAGGGGCACGTGGAGATCATCACCAACATGATTGACTTTGGCATGAATACCCAGGAGGCCGGTGACGCTCCCCGCATCCTGCACCAGGGGTCCTCACAACCCACCGGCGAACAAATGACGGACGGCGGCACGGTGGCCCTGGAAAACCTGTTTGGGCGCAAACTGCGAGCCGAACTGGAACGCCGTGGGCACAAGCTGAAGTACGCCAAAGGCAGTTTTGGCGGCTATCAGGGGATTCGTTACGACGCGCAGCGTGACGTCTACTTTGGCGCCTCAGAATCACGCAAAGACGGCATGGCGGCTGGATACTGACCGGCCGCAGTCGGGACAGTCGGCGTTCCTAGCGAAACAGTTCGAGTGCCTGCTGGCCCGTCATGCCCACGTTCACGCCCAGCGCGGTGGCCGCCTCGCTGACGTCCTGAACTTCGGCGGTGAGCATGTCGTCGAAATCCGCCACGCCGCGAACGATGGCCGCCGCATCGCCAAGTTTATTGAGCGCGTCCAGGCTTACATAGCCGCACGTGAGCGCCCCACGACTGCCGGAAATCACCAGCAGGGGACGATTGAGTTCGTGACGTGTGGTCTGAAAATCATCAAGGTTCATAGCGGGTTCCGGATTAATTCTGGGGCAGCCACTGGACGGCGTCGGCGATGACATATCCGTCGGCACCTTCCGTTGTGACGATCACGCGCCCGGTGGCCTCGAAACGGAAGGTTCCCAGCGACAGAAACAGGCCGTCCACGGGTGGCACTTTTCGCTGGTCGATGGTGATCTGTTTGCGGCCATCGGCGTGTTCCACGATGACAGCAACACGACTGGCGCGGTTGGGGTTGGGCGTGTAGGCCAGTCGACATTCGAAACGCCCAGGCGTCGGCAGTGTGGCGACAAACGTCACACTGGCGTCCCCGGCTTTGTTGCCGCCATTGTGTTCGTAGCCGTGAGCCACGTACGGCCCCACCGATGAACTCTTTGTCCATTTTCCCGTGTGAACAGCCGCTTCATTATCAACGACAACGCCTGGCAGTTTCGCTGGATCAACGCCCTGACCGCTGGCGCGAACCTCGTAACTGAGTACCTGCCCGTCGTCGAGCAGACGCTGTCGCAATGCGTCGTAGTCAACATCCTGCACGTGCTGATCCGCGTCAATCGCCATCACGGCGGCCGTGGCCGCACTTTGGCCGAGAATCATGAAGACCGGCTCCATCCGAATCGATCCGAATGCAATGTGAGAGCTGGACACACACACGGGCACCAGCAGATTGGTGCATTCGGTCCGCCGAGGAATCATTGATCCATAGGCGATTTGATAGGGGCGACATTTCACCCCGATGTCACCTTCGTTCTGCACGTAGCCATCAGCCGTGATGTAACGCTGCACGTTGTGACTGTCGATCGTGTAACTGCCCATGCCGACAGACTGGGGTGTGGGGCGTTTTTGCAGCAGTTCGTTTTCTGTCATCACAAAGTGGCCCACCATCCGCCGTGCTTCGCGAATGTATAGTTGATGCGACCAGTGGCCGTTGTCCGCAAACTCATCCTTCGGCAGTCCCCAGGTCTGCATCTTTTCGCGAATGTCAGCCGGTACGCGGGGATCGTGGGACAGATACCACAGCCAGCCCTGCTGATACTGCTCGTGCTGGCGAATGATAGCGCGTCGCTGCTCGTAGGTCGCTTCAGGATAGTCGTAGTTGCGGCCAATGTTGTCCGTGCTCATCGGGCCGTGATTGTTGGTGTCGGTCTTGTGGTTGGGGATCGGATCAAACTTGCCAAACACGTCCCGCCAGCCGGCATCCAGAATCCGTCCCAGCAGTTCGTAGTTGGCAGCGTCGTAGTTTTCGGGCTTTTGAAACGGGATACGGTTCTCCGGATCGTTGGTCAGGCACATCCGAAAACAGTACGCCTGCACGCGGTGATCACCGGCCCGTTTCTTGCCTGGTGGATCAGCGCTGACGCCGGCGATGACACCACTGGACGGATCACCGGGCACCACATAGGGGTCGATTCGTGTCTTTTTCGGAATGGCATCGAAGTGATGCCGGTGGTGCAGCACGCCCGTCTGCACGCCGTTCCAGTCTTCGCCGTAG
Source organism: Planctomycetaceae bacterium (assembly GCA_024742875.1). Classification (GTDB taxonomy): domain Bacteria; phylum Planctomycetota; class Planctomycetia; order Planctomycetales; family Planctomycetaceae; genus Fuerstiella. Next base: position 42,563 of record JANSXP010000018.1, read on the forward strand.
ACCTCACTGCTTTCACGTCCCACATGGTACGTGATGCCGGCGGTCGCCATCAAATCGCCCTCATACGTGGCGTCGATGAACATTTTTCCAACAAACGTTTTTCCGCTCAGCATGGTGATCGACTGCAGGCGACCGTCAGTCTTTTCAACACCCGCCTGACGATTCAGCCATTCGTCACGGTACACGGGAATGTCGAACTCCCGGACGTAGTCGTGGAAGACCTTTTCGGCCACACGCGGCTCGAAAATCCACATCGTGCGATTCGCGCCGTCGACCGCCGGAGTCCCCTGGCCGCGGCCGCCGTAGTCTTCCGCCCGCTGGAACTTCCACGTGGCCGGCTGCTGATATTTTTTCCAGATGCGGTGATAAAAGTCCCGCGCCAGTCCACCGATGACCTCTTTGCGGCCCGTGTCGGTCCAGCCCAGCCCGCCGCTGGACAGCCCGCCCAGATGACGGTCAGGTCCGACAATCACGACGGAACGCCCCATTGTTTTTGCCTGCACGGCCGCAATCACGCCCGCCGATGTACCGCCATAAACAACGACATCGGCCTCAATCTTCTCGGCCGCCCCACAGCGGGGCCCCAGCAACAACATCACAATGGGCAGAATACGAATCATGTCGACAGCGTTTCGCGGAGTCCGGGAATCATCCAGCAGCATGCCAGAATATCGAATTCGTTGTGCCTGTCCATGCGGCCCGACTGTCCAGGCGTTCCGGCTTGCCTGGTGCCGCAGCGGCCCGGGGCCCTTTCGACGTGGCGTTCTGCTATGGCCTGGGCACGAAGAACTCAGCAGGCAGGTCAGATGAGTTCCGCAGCAATTCGCGCAGCGCCCATGGCGGCTTCGCCCTGTCCGGCACGAAGCACGGGCACCTGCAGATAGCGTTCTCGAATACGCCGCCACGGCGCGTTCATCGCACCTCCGCCTGCCGTCAACACACGTTTGACGGCAGGGGCCCCCAAATCGGAAAGAGCCGAGTAGCCTTCTGCTTCCACGCGGGCGATGCCTTCCAGAATGCCCTGCAGAAAGCGGCTGTCTTCCTCCGGACGGGGTGACAGTCGCGGTGGCAAACTGTCATCAGCCACCGGGAATCGCTCCCCCGGCGCCGGCAGCGGGTAGTAGTTCAGTTGCGTATCTTCTTCCGGTGTCATCAGTGGCTGCAGATCCAGAATCTGCGATGCGTTGAAAAACTGCCGCAGCGTCGCGCCTCCCACGTTGGACGCTCCACCGGCCAGCCACATTTCTTTGATGCGATGACTGTAGATGCCGCGGGCCGGGTCCACCACCGGATGGTCGGACAGCAGTTTGATGGCCAGTGTCGTCCCCAGCGATGTCACGCCGTCACCCACCTCTCGGGCGCCGGTCGCCAAAAACGCGGCGTTGCTGTCTGTGGCCCCCGCCCGCACGACGCAGTCGGCAGACAGGCCATATTCGGATTGCGCTGCGGCCCCCACACCTCCGGTGGCGTCTCCCACAGGCACGACCTGTGGGAGCAGATCAGTGCGAACACCGCAGGCCGCCATCCAGTCCGGCCAGCAGCGCGACTGCACGTCATACCCGGTCTTCAGAGCGTTGGTCTCATCCGAGACAAACAGCGCACCGCGAAGTCGGGCGGCAATCCAGTCAGCCTGATGCATCAGAGCCACCGCACGACTGTCGGCCACACTCTGCAGATAAAGCATGCGTGCCAGAGCTGAGCCGCTGCCCTGAACGATCGACCCGGGATCCGCGTGCCGGGCAATCACGATGGCCTGCTCATCGAACCCCGCTGAGTTGTACATCAGGGCAGGGGACACCACATTCAAATCCGCGTCCACCAGCATCATGGTGCCCGATGTCCCGTCCACCGCGATCGCCTCGATGTTGCCGGCCGCACAGCCCACTTCCTGCAAGCTGGCCGTTAGCCGCTGCAGCTGCTGATGCACCGCCAGCCACCACAGATCCGGCTGCCCGCATGGTCGACCATCGATCAGTTCCGGCTGTGGCACAGACTCAGAAGAAGACAGCAGCAGATCGCCATTCTGGTCAATCAGCACCAGTCGCACGCCGGAGGTGCCGATATCAATGCCCAGAAACAGGCGGGCGTTCTCTGGTGTGACAGCATCAGGTTCAGGATTCATGGGATTTCTCGTTTCGTTTGGCCAGTTGCTGCCGATATTTTTCCGCGTCCCAGTTGAGTAGTTCTGCCTCCGCATCCTGACCAATTGGGATCAGCCGCCAGTCCTGCGGCACCCGAACCAGGACATCATGCACACACTGCAGCATGGCGCGATGAGCGGGTGAAGCGGAGTCGCGAATCATCACTCCATACCCATCCACCACGACCACGGGAAACTCCAGCTCAGATTCATCAGCCTGCTGAAAGCCGCGTTCGGTCAGCACCGGCAGCCCTGGCCCGAGAAACACAACATGGTCCGGATAGTACGTGCCCTCAACGGCACGCTGGCGTACCAGCGCATGCAGGCTGAGCGCATCCACATCTTTCGCACGCTGCCAGCCGGTTCGCAGTGTGTCCGGAGAGGTTCCCACTTCAGGTACAGCCTGAGCAACGTGTGCGATGGATCGCTGCAGACGGGACTCGACCTCGTCAATCAGGCTGTCGATCCGCGGCAGTTCGTCACCAACGACGATCACCCCGTGGTTTTCCAGCACGATGACTTCCACAGCACCGAGTTCTGTGTGACTGAGTACAGCCTCACGAATGGCGCGCGACAGTGGGATACCCGGCTTTCGATAAGGGGCCGCCACCCAATTCAGGCCAGCCAGTCTTTCCGACAGCAGCGCGCGTCCCTGCTCGGCGATGGCATGCACAATCGTGTTAACAGAATGGAAATGAAACACGTAACGCTGTGGCAACATGGCATGGAAGGTGGTCTCAATCGAGGGTCGCAGTCCACCGTCCGGATCCACCAAAGCGCTGCGGCAGGATCCGTCGCCCACTCCGTCAAGCTCTGCTAACGCGCGATCGACATCCACTTCCACAAAAATGTCATTGCTGATCGCGTCTGCCAGGACCGTTCCGGACGCCTTAATCCACATCCGGCCGGCCTGCTTGACCGACGTGTTGCCGCCGGGCCCCTGAACCAGCAGCGGGGCACGGCCGATGCGTGCTGACAGCTTCAAAAATTCAGAACAGATCATGCGTCCGTCTCACAGGAAATGTAAAGTGTTGGTCGAAACCGCGAGCGTTTCGAATGCCTGTCAGCAGAAAAAGTGAATGCTGAAATCCGGCGCTGCAGCATGACGGCTGTCTCGCAGCCGATCAATCGTCGCGGCAATGACCGCCTCGTCGGCGTCCGGAGGGAACTGCGTCTCATGCAGACCGCCACGAACAAACAGTGACCGCACACCCACTCGCTGAGCGCCCGCGATATCATGTTCCAGACTGTCACCCACCATGAGGATGCGATCACGGGGGACATCACGGCAGTCGCGCAGCACAGCCCCAAACACTTCAGGTTCCGGTTTTCCGTACCAGATGACATGCCCTCCGAGGCCTTCGTAGCGGTCCGCCAGCGCGCCGGGAGAAATGACCAGTCCGCCTGGACGCGGCGACTGACGATCGGGATTCGAGCAGATCAGCGGCAGCTGAAACCGGCGGGCGGCGGCCAGTACGGTGTCATAGTCCGACAGCGCGATGCCGTCGGCCACTCCCATCAGCAGCACAGCGTCCACCGTCTCATCAATGCTGTCCGCCAGTTCAAACTCCGTGGCATCCGCCCGCCACGCCGCCGCATCTTCCGGCTGGCCACACAGCACATGCAGTCGCTGCGGAACAGTACCTCCGGTCTGCAGCCGACCGTCACGCAGATCTTCCCACAAGGCCTCACCGGACGTCACCACGCGGCGCAGACCGTTGACTGGCAGTCCCTTATCGGCGATGCGGGAAAGATTGACGTCAGCCCGCTTTCCGGAATTGGACAGCACGTAGACGCGTCGCTCGGCGGCAAACAGCGTGTTCATTGCCGCCGCGGCGTCTGGGTACGCCGTGGTACCATTGTGCAGCACGCCCCACTGATCGAGAATAAAGACGTCGAACTGCGACAGAAGTGATGAGACGGATGAAATCAGACGAGTCATGCGCGGTTGATAGAATTCGCGAAGCAGGAAAGCAAGCCGCAGGGAGTTGATGTGGGTGAAATCGATCGGCCGCAGAACTGATCAGCCGAATCCGAAAAGAGAATCAGCATGTCAGATCTGACAGACACCCCCACACCAGCGCCCCTGGCGATACTGGCGGCCGAACTGCAGCAGCAGATTCTGGAGAGCCAGTCCACATACTGGCTGGGCATCGCCGGTCCGCCAGGCAGTGGCAAGAGCACGCTGGCCGACCTGCTGGCAGAACAACTGTCGGGCTCTGTGATCATCCCCATGGACGGTTATCACCTGTACCGATCGGAGTTGGACGCCCTCGATCATCCCGCCGAGGCGCACGCTCGCCGCGGGGCCCCGTTTACCTTCAACGGACGGCGATTTGTGGAGGATCTGCAGAATGCCAAAGCATCGGGACAGGGTCGTTTTCCGGACTTTGAACATGGCACGGGGGATCCGGTGGAAAACGCCATCTCACTCACTGTTGGCACGAAAATGGTTATCGTCGAAGGGAATTACCTGCTGCTTCCTGAAGCCCCCTGGTCTTTGCTTCGCCATGTGTTTGACGAAACGTGGTTTGTGGACGAGCCACTGGACGTGTGCTGCCAGCGGATCATTGCGCGGCACCAGCGTGTGGGACGCACGGCCGAACAGGCACAGCATCGTGTGGCGACCAACGATCGACTCAACGCGGAACTGGTGATCACAGCATGTCGCCACCGTGCGGATCGGCGTGTGCGTCTGGCAGACCAGCGGCCCCTTACTGAATGACTTGCCTGAAGTAATGCGGATGACGTTTCAAAAGCTCAGCTTCATCAGCCGGTTCTGATCTTTGATCAACAGTCCGTCTGGCAGGACCACAGGCGGTGCCCACGTCGGCCGATCGGAAACCGTCCAGCGGCCAGCCTCCTGCAGTCCATTCCCACTGGCCCGGATGACCTGAAGACGCCCCGTGTCATTCAAGGCCACAACGAAATCTGAGACCGTCAGAAAGGTGGCGTTGGCCCCGTAGCGTCCTTCGCCCTGCCAGAGAATCTGCCCGTTGTCCGGATTCACGCAGAACAGCCGACCACGGCCAAAGTGAGACAGGCCAAACAACAGATCGTTACAGATCACAGCGGAACTCATATCCAGCCCCACACGGTCCTGCGACCAGACCTTCTGCACAGTCCAGCGGCCATTTGCCAGCTGAGGGTGGAAGCAGTGCAGGCCGCGATTTTCCGCGCCCAGCAGAATGCGTCCCTGATGGAGCGTCGGCGTGGGCATATTCTGATTGTGCTCCTGGTGGGCGAACGGTGTACTCCACAGCTTTTCTCCAGTCTCCAGTTCCACGCCAACCAGTTCCAGATGGTTCCACTCGACCACCTGCTGCACGCCCTCGATCTCTGTCACCAGAGGAGACGAATACGATGCCCCCGCGGAACCTGACGTCCAGATTTCGGCGCCGGTTTCTGCATCGAGAGCTGCCAACTCGCCCCGATCATCATTGCCAAAATGCACAATGACTCTCCCTTCATGAACAACGGGCGAACACGAGGCTCCCCAGTGCGGATGATTCTGCTGATACCTGCGGCCATAATCAGATCGCCACAGCAGGCGCCCGTCGTCCGCCGACCACGCAATCAGATCGCCTGTGATCGTGAGAATGAAGACGCGACCGTCCGCGTAAACGGGGCAGGCCTTGGGGCCTTTGCCATGAAACTCACCTCCTCCGCGAACACGGAACGGCACCGACACCGACTTCTTCCAGATCACCTCACCGGTGGACAGATCAACGCACAGCAGCACTTCGTCTTCCCCAGCGCGAGCGTGCTGAAAGACACGGTCACCGACGACCAGCGGCGTTCCATAGCCAGTTCCCACATTCACCGCCCAGACGGTGCGGGGACGTTCGGGCCAGGGCTGGGGAAGCTGCACTCCCGTCACGCGGCCGTTACGAGTCGGTCCCAGCCAGCCCGTCCAGTCACCCGCCAGTACGGGAAACTGACACATCAGGACAGCCGTGACTCCAAGAATTTTCCAGGTGTGTCTCATGAAAGTTTCCTCCGGTTCTGCCAGGCTTCGCGGCTGCGAGTTTTCCGGATCAGCAGTTTGCCCCCCGTCATCGCGTTAAACTGAGTTGACTCTGTCGTCTATTGTTCGAATCATCACCATTGTGCCAGACCCCCAGGAGTCGGGCAATGGGTCGCGGCGTTTGCGCGCCGGACGATCCACGCTGGACCACTCGGCAAATTACTCCCTGCAGGCTCACTGGAAACGGAGCACCCAATGTTATCACTGACTGCCGCCACACCACGGCGACTTTCCGTCTGTCGTCTGCTGATCGCCTGCGTGGTTGGCGGCAGCCTGCTGACAATCCCCCCCGCCTGTCACGCACAAAGTGGCGAGGACATTGCCAAAGGCCTGCTGCGTGCACTCATCGAATCGCAGCTGGAGAAATCGCGTCGCAAAGCAGACTCACGATTTTCACCGCCGCCCCCCGGCCGACCAGGTTTTGGAGGTCCGCCGGCGGAGACTCAGGAAATTCTGCAGCTGCGGCCGATTTCCGCCAGCCTGTCTCAGGAGTCCGCCACGCTTGTCACGCTGCTGCAGACAGACGCACGACGCAGTTTTGCCGCTCGTCCATTTCTGGCAGACGCCATTCGACTGCAGGCCAGTGCCGCAGCGCTGCGGCAGCGGTCCGCCGGTATCCGCAGCCACCTGCTGGTGCAGGATGATTTCCGCGGCTTCAATAACGACTGGTCGGCCCTGTCGTTTCATCTGAATGAGTGTCAGGGCATCAGCAATCAGACGCGCGCGTGCATGAAACGCATTGCCGCACTCGATCAGAAATACTGTGCTCTGCTGGGCATACAGGAACAGTTCAACAACCGCGAACTGGTACGCGCCGCCTACACACTGACCACCTACACGACCGATCTGATCGACGATGTGCGGGACACCTATCGGCCCGGCAATCGCCATCGGCAGGTCGTGCGGGATGTGGGGCGATTCGCGCAGAAGGCGGACTATTTTGCCTCGCAGGTGTCTCAGGGGAATCCTTACGCAACCGTCGTTTCGTCGCTGCAGGATCTGTACGAAGACTGGCGTCAGCTGGAATCACGACTGGCTGAGTACAACGGTCATTCCACAACCCGCACGGCCAGCCGCATTCAGCAGTCCTTTCGCGATATCCATGACTTACTGCGACTGGAAATCGGCCTGAATAAGGATCAGGTCCTGCACCTGGTGCACACCATCGACACGGAAGTGTCTGATATCTTCCGCACGATTACGCTGGAGCAGTTGATGACGCTGCCTGACAGTCAGGCGGTTCCCGGCGCGGCCGATGCGCTGTACGGCACGGTGCAAAACCTCGATGATCTGATTCGGCGGGATCAAAACCCGCAGGAAATCGGGGAGGCGTGGGTTTACGCGGACGAAGCCTGGAAGGAATTTGAGTACTTTCTGGGCCCCATCCAAAACCCTCAGACGGCTGTCCGGCTGCGAAAAATTGGTGACTCGATGCGGTCGCTCAAACAAGCGCTGGGCGTCACCGTGCAGTACGACCGACAGGCACTGGTCCGCAGCGCTTCGACGATGGAATTTCTGACCAATCAGCTGCTGCGGACCGTGCAGAAATGGCATCAGCGGAGCGGTCAAAACCGCCAGCTGCAGGTCCGCATTCAGCAGCTGGAAGCCGCCCTGAATCGCATCGAACAATCACTGGCAGCGGGCGGCAACCAGCGGAACCACCTGCGGGACGTTGATCAGGCCATTGCCCAGTGGCAGCAGATCCGTCCTGAACTCAAGGCCTGTGACACGGAGGAACGCATCGAACTGGAACAGCTGGCCGGCAGCATCACCAGTGAAGGCATTCGTCTGCGGACCATGCTCACGCAATAGCGCAAGCCGACGGAAATTTGATGACTCAGGTTCTGCTGCTGACTTTCGATCGCCTGCCTAACAGGCAGTTGACCGGAGACGACGCTGCGCTTACGCAGGCTTACGAAACGCTTGATGCCGTTTCCGCCAGCTTTGAAAATCACTACCTGCAGCAGCCCGGTGTTCACGGTGTTCTGTCTTCGCCCGCATGGCCGCAGCTCATGCAGGCGCTGCAGAACAGCAGTGCAAACGTTCAGCTTTTGCAGGATGAAGCCAGCGTATTGCCGCTGGCTGAAACGGAATCCACCTTCCGGGCAGTCAGTTCCCCCGAGGTAATAGAAGCGGTCAGGGAGAAACCGGAGGGCCCCACCCTGAGGTGGGTGCATGTGGCGCTTTCTGTCAGTGACGACGCGGCCGCCGCGCGATTCACGCAGCTGACCCAGGCAGTGTCCACGGCCAAATGGACGACAGCACTGATCACTTCTCTCACTGGTGACGACGCACCCGTTTCCATGCGATTTCAGTCCCCCTGCTTTGAATCACTGATCAGGGTACCGCTCTGGCTCACGGGAAAGGACGGGGACTGCCGCCGCATCCAGGCCGTCACCGGCAGCTTTGATATGGCCGTGACCATCGCTGAACTGTTTGAACGGATGGTCGTCAGCGAAGCTGCCAGGGAGCCCGGCGCCCCGGCGGACGGTGGCGAGCTGAGACAACTGCATGGCCCCATGAATCTGCTGGCGGCGGCGGCGACACCCGGCCAGTCCCTCGATCGCAATCTGCTGATCGAATCCAGCACGGCCCGAGCCATACGTTCCCGCTCGTTTTTGTTCGTGGCACCACACGGACAGACAGACGCATTCCGCACAGGGCTGTATGTGAAACCGGCTGATCACTGGAACGTCAATGACGTGAGCGCTGAGTATCTGCAGCAGACGCAGGATTTCGAAAACCTGCTGGAGACCGCTGACGCCTGACAGCGAGTGTCGCAGCCCGCTCGCATGCGCGACCAAACGCCAGAACGCTGCATAAAAGCAACAGGCCCGATTATCAGCAACGAACCCGGCAGGGTGCCCGTGGCCCCGGAAAAACGGGCTTTATGGCGACCAGTGAGTGTGTCAATTTGGCGCAGTCAGTGATGCGCCAGGGCAACATTTCCCACCCATCGGTTGTTTGGCTGGGCGGCTCCTTCGTGTTTTGTGCGCAGTCGGTTTTCGTGCTGTCTTCGAGGGTGATCAGCTTGAATACTCCCTACTCGAAGGATCCCACCCAGGCGACGGACCGTCACTGCATGGCAAGCGGACAATTGATAAGTAGAGAGCAGAACATGAAGAATCATAAAGTCGAATCATTCGAACAGATGATCCTGATGTCCGCTTCCGGAGCGGATACGGACATCACAGGAACAGAAGCCGCGGACATGCTGGTTTCTGACGCCGATAACCAGACCCTCATCGGCCTGGGTGGCAACGACACCATCGAAGGCGGCCTGAACAGCCTGATTTCCGGTGGAGAGGGAGACGATCGCATCATCACCAAAGACGGCACCAATGTCGTCGACGGCGGTGCGGGATTCGACACCCTGCAGCTGACCAGCAGCCAGCGTTCTGATTTTCACGTGATCGACCGCGGATTTGGTATTGTCGAAATCTGCAGTGACACGCAGCGAACTTTCGTCACCGACGTGGAAGCCGTGCAGTTCAGCGATGGCACCTTCACGATTGAGCAACTGCTGGGCGGCGGTTCCGGTGGCAACACCCCCCCCATGATTGTCGATCCGACCAACACCCACATCAGCATTGACGAAAACACAACCTTCGTCGTGGATGTCAATGCCACCGATCTGGATGGCGATGACATCACCTATTCGCTGAAGGACGATGCAGACAGCGCGGCCTTCCAGATTGACCCATCCACAGGCGAACTGTCGTTTAAAGCGGCTCCGGATTTTGAAAACCCGACGGACACCGACGGCGACAACACTTATGACGTGACGGTCATTGCCAGCGATGGCACCGACCAGGTGGAAATCACTCTTTGGGTGACCGTCAATGACGTTGCCGAAGGTGGTGGCAATACACCTCCGGAATTCTCCAACATCACCGAAGATCAGATGATTCTGGTGGACGAGAACCAGACAGCGGTCATCGACATCGACGCCACAGATGCGGATGGCGACACGCTGACGTATTTCTTCTCTGATGGCCTGGGCGTGCCCGGCAGCGGCTTCAACGAAGATACCGGCAGCTTCAACCTGGATCCCAACACAGGCGTGCTGTCATTCAAAACTGCGCCCGACTTTGAAAATCCGGGCGATGCCGATGGCAACAACGAGTACCTGCTGACAATTGTGGTTTCTGACGGCCAGAGTGCCCGCGAACGCAACATCGTCGTCAAGGTGCAGGACGTGAATGAAGGCGGCGGCAACACGGCCCCTGAGTTCACCAACGTCCAGGAAGGCGAAGTCGTTCAGGTCATGGAGAACACCACGGCGGTCGGTGATGCGGACGCCACCGATGCCGACGGCGACACACTGACCTACAGCATTTCCGGCGGAGCAGACGCGAGCCTGTTCGACATCGACGCGGCCACAGGAGTGGTCAGCTTCAAGACCGCTCCGGACTTTGAAACTCCAGGCGATGCCGACGGCGACAACCGATACGACCTGCAGCTGACCGTGGCTGATGGCAATGGTGGCACCGATGTGAAGAATGTGATCATTAAGGTCACCGATGTCAGCGAAGGCGGCTTCAACAACGCCCCCGTCTTCACCAACGTGCAGGAAGGCGAAGTCGTCCAGGTTGTGGAAAACACGACAGCTGTCGGTGACGCTGACGCCACCGATGCGGACGGCGATACGCTGACCTACAGCATTTCCGGCGGAGCGGACGGCAGCCTGTTCAACATCGACGCGGCGACAGGAGTTGTCACGTTCAAGGCGGCCCCTGACTTCGAAAATCCGGGCGATGCCGATGGCGACAACCTGTATCAGCTGCAGCTGACCGTGGCGGACGGCAACGGTGGATCAGACATCAAAAACGTCATCATTAAAGTGGTCGACACCAATGATGGTGGATTCAACAACGCCCCGGTCTTCACCAACGTGCAGGAAGGCGAAGTCGTTCAGGTTGTGGAAAACACAACAGCCGTCGGTGATGCCGACGCCACCGATGCAGACGGCGACACTCTGACATACAGCATCTCAGGCGGGGCGGACGCCGCGCTGTTTACCATTGATGGGGCGACTGGTGTCGTCAGTTTCAGCGCCGCTCCGGACTTTGAAAATCCGGGGGATGCCAACAGTGACAACCGCTACGAACTGCAGCTGACAGTGTCCGACGGCAATGGCGGCAGCGATGTGAAGAACGTGATCATCAAAGTCACCGACGCCAGCGATGGCGGTTTTAACAACGCCCCCGTGTTTACCAACGTGCAGGAAGGCGAAGTCGTTCAGGTCGCTGAGAACACAACGGCCGTGGGCGACGCCAACGCGACCGACGCTGATGGCGACACTCTGACGTACAGCATCTCCGGCGGAGCGGACGGCAGTCTGTTCACCATTGATGCGGCAACCGGCGTGGTAAGCTTCAGTGCGGCTCCGGACTTTGAAAATCCGGCAGATGCCAACGGTGACAATAGCTACGAACTGCAGCTGACCGTCTCAGACGGCAATGGTGGCAGCGATGTGAAGAACGTCATCATTAAAGTGACCGATGTGAACGATGGCGGCAACAACACGGCCCCTGTGTTTACGAACGTGCAGGAAGGCGAGATTGTTGATGTGGCTGAGAACACCACGGCTGTCGGTGATGCCAATGCGACCGACGCTGATGGCGATACTCTGACCTACAGCATCAGTGGTGGTGCGGACGCTTCTTTGTTCAGCATCGACAGTGCAACAGGCGTTGTGAGCTTCGTGGCGGCTCCGGACTTTGAAACCCCGGGAGATGCCGACAGCAACAATCGCTACGAACTGCAGCTGACCGTCTCTGACGGCAATGGTGGCACAGACGTGAAGAACGTCATCATTCGCGTCACAGATGTGGGCGAAGGCGGCGGCAACACGGCTCCGACGTTTACCAACGTGACTAATATGGAGTCCGTGGCGGTCGCCGAAAACACGACCTTCGTGGGTGACGCCGATGCGTCTGACGCAGACGGTGACACGCTGACCTTCAGTATCTCCGGCGGAGCGGACGCCAGTCTGTTTACCATTGATTCGTCCACGGGCCGACTGTTCTTTGTCAACGCCCCGGACTTTGAGAACCCCGGCGATACCAACACGGACAATTTCTACGAACTGACCCTGCGTGTGTCAGACGGCACAGCGTTCCAGGAACGCAGTGTCTTTGTCCAGGTCGATGATGTGAACGAAGGCGGCAATCAGGCGCCTCGATTCACCAACGTTCAGGTTTCCGAGTTCGTCAACGTCAACGAGAACACCACGTTCATCGGCGATGCTGACGCCACTGACGCGGACGGAGACACTCTGTCGTTCTCCATCGTGGGCGGATCAGATGCCAGTCTGTTCACCATCAATGCCACCACGGGCGTGCTGTCCTTCGTCAACGCCCAGGACTTTGAGAACCCGGGCGATTCCGATGGGGACAACAGCTTTGGGGTGATCATTCGCGTCTCTGACGGCACTTCCTACCAGGACCGACTGGTCTGGGTGGAACTGGTGGATGTCGCAGAATAGCGTTCCGCTTCCGGCATGAGGCCGCCATTCGATTGCCTTCCGGCCCACTCGCGCTCGCTGCGGGTGGGCCGTTTTTCGTGTGTCCAGATACCTTCCACCGCCCCTGGGGGGACGAAATGCGAGTTCCGTGATGTGGGAAGATTCTTTTTGGGTCGTCATTTGCCTATGATCGACCAGCACCGAGTGGCGAAATCGGTGTTCTTTTACTGCGTCAGCCGCAGCGCTGACACGTTTGTTTTGAACCCAACGGTGCTCAGGTACCGGAGATGTCAATGTCGGATACAGCCGAAGTATCGCGAGAATCCATCGATCTGCTTCATCACGCGCACGAGCAGCTGCGGGAACAGATATCCAAAGTCATCGTCGGTCAGAGTGATGTGATCGACCAGCTGCTGATCGCACTGTTCAGCCGCGGCCACTGCCTGCTGGAGGGTGTCCCGGGCCTGGCCAAGACGCTGATGATCAGCACGGTGTCTCGCTGCCTGTCGATGAGCTTTTCGCGCATTCAGTTCACACCAGACCTGATGCCCGCGGACATCACGGGAACGGACGTACTTCAGGAAAACCGTGACACGGGGCAGCGTGAGTTTCGCTTCATTCCCGGACCTCTGTTTCACAACGTCGTCCTGGCTGACGAAATCAACCGCACGCCTCCCAAGACACAGGCCGCGCTGCTGGAAGCGATGCAGGAACGCCAGGTCACAGTTGGCCAGACGATTCACAAGCTGGCTGTGCCGTTTTTCGTGCTCGCTACGCAGAACCCCATTGAGCAGGAAGGCACTTACTCTCTGCCGGAAGCTCAGCAGGACCGCTTTATGTTTAAGGTGTTTGTCCGCTACCCGACGTTTGAAGAAGAGCGTCAGATCGCCCGACAAACCACGTCGACGGACGAAGCCGAAATTCAGCCCGTGCTTTCGGCCGAACAGGTGCTGGAAGTTCAGCAGGTTGTCAGGCAGGTCCCGGTCTCTGATCACGTGATCAATTACGCTCTGGCGCTGGTGCGGCAAACGCGCGTGGGCGAGCCAGGCACTCCCGAATGGATTAACGAGTGGCTCGGTTGGGGGGCAGGTCCCCGTGCCATGCAGAACCTGCTGCTTGGCGGCAAAGCCCGCGCCCTGCTGATGGGCCGCACCCACGTTTCCACTGAAGACATTCAGGCGCTCGCCGCGCCCGTACTGCGACATCGAATCACTCCCAACTTCACGGCCGAAAGTGAAGGCGTCACGTCTGACACCGTCATCGAACGCCTGATTGCCGAAACCCCCGATAAGGAAAGCGAACTGACCAGTGACCCACGACTTGGAAAGATTTTTGCAGCCTGACGAAATCGCCAAGATTTCGCGTCTGGAGCTGCGAGCTCGAAAAGTTGTCGAAGGGTTCGTCTCCGGATTGCACCGAAGTCCGTATTTTGGTCAGTCGATTGAATTTGTGCAGCACCGGGAGTACGTCCCCGGTGATGACACCCGGCGTATCGACTGGAAGGTCTGGTCCCGCACCGATAAGTACTATCTGAAGCAGTTTGAAGAAGACACCAATGTGCGTGTCGTACTGCTGGTGGATGGCAGCGAATCGATGCACTTTGGGTCAGGCAACTTTTCCAAATTCGACTACGCGCAGACCGTGGCCGCCGCACTGGCCACGCTGGTACTCAAACAGAATGATTCTGTTGGAGTGGCGCTGTTCGACAACCAGATCCGCAGTCTGATTCCCGCCAGCAGCCGCCACAATCACCTGCAGACAATTCTGCAGGGACTGTCGGCAGAAACGGCAACCGGAGAAACAGACATCCGCAGTGTGCTGCGGCGGTGTGCCGAAATGATGACACAACGCAGCATTGTCGTGCTGATTTCCGACCTGTTCTGTGATCGGGAACACCTGTTCAAAGGTCTGCAGCTGCTGCGTCAGCGCAAACACGAAGTGCTGATCGTGCACACCATGGACGACCAGGAGCTGGACTTCGATTACTCGGGCACACTGCGGTTTGAGGGTCTGGAAAATGCCGGGCGGCTGACATGCGATCCGGCCGCCCTGCGCTCCGGTTACCTAAACGCCGTGGAAAGCTTCCTGAATACAATTCGTCAGCGTTGCGCGGGCAGCCTGATTGACTATCGACTCACACGGACCACCGAAAACCTGGGGGCCGTGCTGTCCCACCTGTTGAACTACCGTCTGGGCATGAAACAACGATAGGACGGGCGGTCATCAATGACCGCTGGCCCACACTTCGAGACACTGATTATGCAATGGCTTTCGCAGTTTTTCCTCAACCCCGGCTTTGTACTGCCGGGTGCTGCGCTGGCCAGCGTGCCGATCGTTATCCATCTGCTGAGCCGCCTGCGATACAAAAAAGTGCGATTTGCAGCGATGGAGTTTCTGCTGCAAAGTGATGAGCAGAACCGCCGTCGGCTGATCATTGAGCAGTTGCTCCTGTTGCTGCTGCGTGTGCTGGCCGTCATTTTGATCGGTCTGTTGATCGCTCGGCTTATTCTGGATCCCTCCAGCATGCTGCTGATGCGGGGCGCCACAACGCACCACGTCATTGTCATTGACGACACACTGTCCATGCGGGCAATCTCCAGCGAACAGCCACTATTCGATGCGGCCGTGGACACCGTCCAGAGAATGACATCGCAGGCGGGAGGGCGGCCAGGCGCTCAGCGCGTCACGGTGATCACCATGTCCGAGCCCGATCGTCCACTCGTCATGGATCGTGCCCTGGACGCCACTCTCATGCAGGACCTGGGCCCGCGACTGAGTAATCTGAAGTGTTCGTGGCAGAGTGTTTCTCCGGTCACCGCATTGCAGGCAGCCGCCAACGTCATCAATGGCGGCGCAGGCGTGGCCCCACAGGTGCACGTGGTGACGGACCTGCGGAAATCCGACTGGCAGGATCGACCGGACGTGACCGAAGCGCTCGAGAGCCTGGCAGAACTGGAAGCCGAAGTGAGCCTGATCCAGGTGGCCGAAGAATCGCTGGGCAACGTCAGCCTGTCGGAACTGTCTGCCGACAACCTGGCGGTTGCTGTGGGTATTCCGTGGCGAATGAAGCTCTCGTTTACCAACGATGGCAGCCAGATTGTCACAGGCCTGCGCGCCGTGGTGATGATTGATGGCAACACTCTGCCGGTGAAGGTCCTGATCCCGGATATTGAAGCGGGAGAATCCGCCGAACTGGCCCACGACATTACGTTTGATGCGCCCGGTCTGCATGCAGTGCAGGTCCGGCTGGAGGACGATTTGCTCAACGAGGACAACAGTCGATTTCTGGCCGTCGAAGTCACCACCAGTCGCCGTGTTCTGGTGATTGATTCCGAAGCCAGTCAGGATGACGCTCAGTTCCTGTCGCTGGCAATTTCTGATCCGGATCTGACGGGTCGAGCGGCCGAAGTCCGCACAGCCGACGTACTCACGGCCGCCAGCCTTTCTGATTACGACTGTATCTATCTGCTCAACGTCCCGGAACTTCCGGCGGATGCCGTGGAACGACTGCGTCAGTATGTGGAATCGGGCGGCGGACTGGCCTGGTTTCCTGACGAGCGGGCCAACACCGGCTGGTATAACGCGCTGGCCGAGAAAAACGTGCCCTTATTTCCGGTCAAGCTGACGTCGGTCCACAAACAGGAGACAGCCGACGAGGCGGACTCCGCGGAGCGTCCCTATCCGGCATTTGAGCAGCATCCGATTTTCCTCACTTACAACGATCCGGAAGCCCGACTGGCGGATGCGCTGCGGTTTCGCCAGTGGTATTCGGCGACAACACTCGACGATGACCGGGCCAGAGTCCTGTGTCGTATGAGCAGCGGAGATCCCATCATTTTCGAACACACGGTGGGACGGGGCAGGGTGATGACATTCCTGACGACTGCCGGACGCCGGTGGTCCAACTGGCCCATCGCCGACGCGCCCGGATATGTTGTCACCCAGATGCTGCTGGCCGAATATCTGCAAAAGCCAAGTGGAAGTGTGGCCGATCAGGAAATCGACAACGGATTGACGTTCTCCTGGCCCATCAGCCAATACAGCGAGACGCTGGATATTTATCTGCCGGAGTCGCCTGACGAGGACGCGGAGGAAGACACGTTTCTGCGACTGCAGGCCGCTCCGGAACAGACGGACCCTGCGGTCCTTCCCGACCAGCCGGGAGGTGCTGAGGGTCCCACAGCCGACTCAGAGGAACGGCTGACCGTTCCTGTCCCTCAGGCGCGACGTCCGGGCGTCTATCGCATCAAACAATACCAGCTCGACGGAGAACCGTCGGAGCGACTGCTGGCCCTGAACGTACCAGCCACAGAGAGCGACCTGACCGCGGCCGACCCGCAACAGGTGGTCGCACAATCGGAGTCTGGTCATGTGCGCGTGGTGCCCGCCAGTACGTCAGATGAGCTCTCAGAGACGGATGCCGGTCGCGAGTTGCGGTGGCTGCTGATTGGTCTGCTGACACTGGTGCTGCTGTGCGAGCAACTGCTGGCGCTGCGACTTAGCTTTCATCCGGAGGCTGCCGCATGAGTGCTTCATGGAATCTTCTGGCGCAAACGGCCGACTCGTTTCGCACAATAGAATATGACCTGCCGCATTCCACGCTGGGCATTCTGGCCGTCATTGGTGGTCTTGTGCTGCTGTTTGGACTGGCCATTCGCACGTCGCTCAGGGACAGCCGATTTCTGCATCGCGGCTGGCGGGGAACGCTGCTGGCTCTGCGACTGATCGCGTATCTACTGATTCTGTTCATACTGCTCAATCCCAGAGAGCGAACCCAGACCACTCAGATCCAGCCGTCACGCGTGGGTGTCCTGATCGACACCTCGCTGTCGATGGCTTACCCGGTGGACCCTTCGGGAGATGAGTCCAGCCAGCAGATTCGCGCCGACGTCGTCCGCGAACAACTGGTGGACAATCAGCTGCTGGACGAACTGTCCAAAACGCACGCGGTTTCTGTCTATACGTTTGACTCGGCCCTGCAGGGGCCGGTGGCCCTGATTTCCGACGGTGAAACGACGTTTTTAAGCAGCACCGCGAGCATCGAAGAGGGAGAGTCCGGGGTGACCGCCCCCGACGCCGCCCGGATCACACTGGACGCGCCGGAGGAGACCGGCGTCACGTGGCCGGAACTGCTGCAGCCGCGAGGGACTGAAACACGTCTGGGCGAATCGCTGCACCAGACTCTGGGACAGCTCTCGGGCCGCACGCTGGCTGGCGTCGTGGTGGTTTCGGACGGTCGTTCCAATGCGGGTCTGGATGTGGAAGTGGCCCGAATGCGGGCTGAGCGCAGTGGCACCCGCATAATCAGCCTCGGTGTGGGTAGTCCGGATCCTCAGGTGAACCTGTGGCTTGCCGGGATGCAGTCTCCTTCGGACGTTCACCGAGGTGACCCATTTGATATTGCCGTGATTGCGCAGGGCAGCGGGCTGCAGCAGCAGAAAGGACAGATTGTCCTGTTCCAGCAGTCGGCCGGCAGCAACGGCAGTGATCGCCAGGAGGTGGCTCGGATGCCGTTTGAATTTGGCGACGACGACATTCCAGCTGAAGTGTCGTTCCAGCAGAAGCTGAACGTTCCCGGCAAGTACGAGTTTGTGGCTGTGGCCGAACTGGCGGATGGTCGCCTGAAGGAACTGACACTGGAGGACAATCAGCGCAGACGTGAGGTGGAAGTCACGGATCGTCGACAAAAAGTGCTGATCATTTCCAGCGGCCCCATGCGGGAGTATCAGTTTGTCCGCAATACTCTGTTTCGCCACAGCGGCATCGACTCGGACGTCTGGCTGCAGACAATCCAGAAAGACAACGTTGGCATGGTGTCGCAGGAGTCGACTCAGCTGCTGACCGAATTTCCCGCCACGGAGGCGAAGCTGTTCGAATACGACGTGATTGTGGCCTTTGATGCCGACTGGTCGCTGCTGTCGGGCGAACAGCAGGAATACCTGAATCGGTGGGTCGACGAGCATTCCGGTGGAATTGTGTTTGTCGCCGGCGAGATTTTCACCCCCGAACTGGCCCGTACGCCGGAGAAGTTTCGCGACATCGGCGTGTTATATCCTGTTGTGCTCAACCGCATGCTGGCCGAACTGAAGGTGACACAGCGAGCTGACAAACCGTGGCCCATTCTGCTGACTCCGGAAGGCCGAACGAGCGAGTTTCTGAAGATCTCCGATGAAACGGGCAAGGCAGACGTGGAGTTGTGGAAGAAGTTTAAAGGCATCTTCCGCTCTTACCCGGTGAAGTCCGTGCGGGACGGAGCCGTGGTGCTGGCCAAATACGGAAATCCGCGCGCGAGTACGGCCCAGGGGCTGCCCGCGTTTTTGGCCAGCCAGTTTTACGGCAAGGGCCGCACGATGTTTGTCGGTTCGGCGGAGACATGGCGTCTGCGGGCAATCAGCCCGGAGGGACACCAGCGATTCTGGACCAGCCTGATCCGTGAAGTTGGGCAGGGCAGACGCAGTCGCGGGCGATCCCGGGGTGTGCTGCTGCTGGACAAATCTGAAGTTTCCCCCGGCCAGACGGTCACTGTGCGGGCCCAGTTGTTTGATGCGCGCATGCAGCCACTGCAACGAGACTCGGTGCGGGTGTCCATTATCGACGACCAGGGACGCCCCGTCAGTGTACCACAGGTGCTGCGCGCCGATCCGAGACGTCCGGGGCAGTTCGTGAATGTTTTCCGCCCCTCTCGGGCGGACAGCTACCGCATCAGCGTTCCCGTTCCCGAATCCAGCGATGTGCTGCAGGCGGGAGTGGAAGTGGTCGTTCCGAATCTCGAGTCGGAAGATCCCTCACAGAATGTGGCCCTGCTGACCAGCGTGACTGAGCAGACTGAAGGCACCTACCTGCCTCTGGAAGACGCCGTCAGTCGATTGCCAGACCTGCTGCCCGACTGCAGCGAGCCGGTTGTCGTGGACGAACAGACACGCACCCTGTGGGATCGTCGCTGGCTGATGTACCTGATGGTGGGCCTGCTGGGACTGGAATGGGCCCTGCGGCGGCTCGTCAAACTGTCCTGAGGCAGCACGGCGCCCCACACCACCCTCGTTCTTCACCGCTCCTGTTCAGCACCACAAACGGTCAACACAGCAGTCTGCAGAGCGGCCTCTCCAGGCGGACTCACTTCTTGCGGGGACGAAACGCGACGATGCGTTCCGGGTTGGTCTCCCAAAATGGTCCACCGATCAGATCAATACAGTAGGGAATCGCCGGGAACACGGCATCCAGGCACTCGCCAATTGCTTTGGGCTGGCCGGGCAGATTCACGATCAGTGATTGACCTCGAATTCCGGCTGTCTGGCGAGACAGAATCGCTGTTGGCACCTTCTCCAGCGACACCTTTCGCATGAGCTCGCCAAATCCGGGCATCATCTTGTCGCAGACAGCCGCTGTGGCCTCTGGTGTCACGTCGCGTACGGCGGGGCCAGTCCCACCTGTGGTGACTATCAGACTGCAGTTTTCCTGATCCGCCAGTCGCTTTAAAGCGTCTTCAATTTCAGCCTGATCGTCGCTGATGATCAGCCGTACTGCCCGCCATGTGGTGGTGAGCACTTCCTCCAGATACTGGCGGATCGCCGGGCCGCCCCGGTCCTCGTATTCGCCTCGGCTGGCTCGGTCCGAGACGGTGAGAATGCCAATGGGGGCTGAGTCGGAATTTGTCATGATGCAATCGTCATTTGTCGTTGGGAAGCGGAAGCAGAAGGCTTTTCTTTGAGTATACTCTGTCTATCATTCACGGCTGCTTACGGCGTCAAATCGTCACGGATTCGTGCGAAACCGGTCGGTGGATTCAGAACACCGACACCACCAAAATGACAGTTAACTCATGACAGATCCGTTGTCTCACCAACCGGCTGCCGCCCCCACCTTTCTGGACAGCTCTCCCTCGCCGGCACCAGCGTCAAAAAAGTCGCCCACACAGCTGAGCACGCAGAGCCTCGCCTTTCTGGAACACCAGTACGCCAGCTTCCTGCACGACAGAAATTCGGTGTCCCCGGACTGGCGTGACTATTTTGACGACATCCACACAGGGCACGAGGAAATCACGCCATCGGTCCTGCAGGCGCCCTTCCCGCACGACAGTATTTTCCACAAGCAGACGGGCCTGCCCACGGGTGGATCGGCGGCCCCCGCTCCAGTCAGCGGCTCCGCGGCCGAAACCGTCGTGCTGCAGGAGAAGCTTGATCAGCTGATCCGCAATTATCGCGTGCGCGGTCATATGATCGCCGGCATTGACCCTCTGGAAGCCAAACGCCCCGTGCCTCCGGAACTGGATCCTGCGTTCTACGGATTCACAGAAGAGCACATGGAGATGGAATTCTCCACCCGCTGGTTTGGCGGCGCCGAATGCCGCACGCTGCGGGACATGATCGAATGGCTGAAGATGACGTACTGTCGCTCCATCGGGGTGCAGTTCATGCATATCGACAGCCTCCAGGCGCGATCATGGCTGCGTGATCAGATGGAACGCTCGGGCAACCGGCTGACACTCTCCCGGGACGAGCAGATTCGCATCCTGCGACGGCTGTCAGATGCGGTCATGTTTGAGGAATTTGTGCAGAAAAAATACGTCGGTGCCAAGAGCTTTTCGCTGGAAGGTGCGGAGAGTCTGATTCCCCTGCTGGACATGGCCATTGAGCGGGCGGGCACCCAGGGCATCGACCTGATTGTCATGGGCATGGCGCATCGCGGACGCCTGAACGTGCTGGCCAACATCATGGCCAAAGCGCCCAGCCGCATCTTCCGCGAATTTGAAGACTGCGATCCGGAACGGCAGATGGGCCGCGGTGACGTCAAGTATCACCTCGGATTCAGCTCCGACTGGGAAACGGTGGAAGGTCGTCAGGTCCATTTGACGCTGTGCTTTAACCCCAGCCACCTGGAGTTTGTCAATCCTGTCGCCCTGGGACGACTGCGTGCCAAGCAGGACCTGCGTGACGATCGCGAACGTCGCAAGAGCATGGCCATTCTGATTCACGGTGACGCGGCCTTCGCCGGGGAAGGGGTCACCCAGGAGACACTCAACCTGAGTGAGCTGACGGGCTATCGCACGGGCGGCACCGTTCACATCATCGTCAACAACCAGGTGGGATTCACCACTTCCGCCTCAGAGGGCCGATCGTGCACCTACGCCACGGATGTGGCCCGCATGCTGCAGATCCCCATCTTTCATGTGAACGGCGAAGACCCGGAGGCTGTTGCCAAAGCCGTGCAGCTGGCTATGGATTTCCGCCAGAAATTTCAGCGTGATGTTGTGATCGACATGTACTGTTTCCGCCGTCGTGGTCACAACGAAGGGGACGAACCGGCCTTCACGCAGCCGACGATGTACCAGATGATTCGACAGCGTCAGACCGTCTTTGAAAGCTATCTGGAAAGTATGCTGTCGCTGAATGAACTGACGCGGGAAGAAGCAGACAAAATCGTCGCCCGACGTGCTGCGATCCTGGAGGCCGAACTGGCCGAAGCTCGCAAAGACGAATACAGATACCTGGTCGATAGTGGGGGCGGCTGGGAAAATTACTTCGGTGGTCCGGTCGAAAAAGCGGATGTGGTCGACACCACGATCACGGCCGATCGTCTGCGATCCATCATGACCACCCTCAGCACGCCGCCTGAGGGATTCACGCCGCACCCCCGCCTGTCACGCATGCTGCAGCAGCGATTGCTGATGGGGCAGGGCGAAGTCAGTTTCGACTGGGGCGCTGCCGAGCTGGCTGCGCTGGGCACACTGGTAT
Source organism: Planctomycetaceae bacterium (assembly GCA_024742875.1). Lineage (GTDB taxonomy): Bacteria > Planctomycetota > Planctomycetia > Planctomycetales > Planctomycetaceae > Fuerstiella. Next base: position 64,930 of record JANSXP010000018.1, read on the forward strand.
CCGATGGGCGCCAGCTGCGATTCTCCGGTCAGGACGTTCGACGAGGCACGTTCAGCCATCGGCACGCCGCGCTGTACGACTCTAACGACGGTCGGGTCTGGATGGGCCTGGCAGAGCTGGCGGAACACCCCGATCTTGTCGAGTTGTACAATAGTCCGCTCTCCGAAATCGGAGTGCTGGGCTTTGAGTACGGCTACAGCCTCGACCAACCGTCCGGTCTCACCATTTGGGAGGCTCAGTTTGGCGATTTCGTCAATACGGCTCAGGTGATCATCGATCAGTTTATCTCCAGTGCCGAAGATAAGTGGGAGCGACTGAGTGGCCTGGTCATGCTATTGCCCCACGGATTCGAAGGGCAGGGCCCGGAACACTCCAGCGCCCGTCTGGAACGTTTCCTGACCCTGGCAGCCGAGGACAACATTCAGATCGCCGTGCCCACCACACCGGCACAGTATTTCCACCTGCTGCGACGCCAGGCGATGCGGATGTGGAAAAAGCCGCTCGTCGTGATGACCCCCAAGAGTCTGCTGCGTCACAAAGGCGCCGTTTCAACAATCGAGGAGATGACCACCGGACATTTCCACGAGGTAATTGCAGATACGCAGCCAGCGGAGGGCACCCAGCGAATTTTGGTATGCAGCGGTAAGATCTTCTATGAGCTGGAAAGCCTGCGAGCGGAATCCGGTCGCAACGATGTGGCCATCATTCGCGTGGAGCAGCTGTATCCCTTGCCCAGTGGTGATCTGAAAGCCGCGCTGGACGGCTATGCGGCCGACGTTCCTGTCTACTGGGTTCAGGAAGAGCCACGCAACATGGGCTCGTGGCCGTTTATCCGCATTCGCTTTGGCGACAGCATCTTTGGTCACGAACTGCATGGAATTTCACGTGTCGAATCAGCAAGTCCTGCAACGGGTTCCGGCACCAGTCATAAAATCGAACAACAAGCCATTCTGAAACAGGCATTTGATATCCAATGAGCAACGAAGTCGAAATCACAGTTCCCGCGGTCGGAGAATCGATCACCGAAGTTTTTATCGGTGAGTGGTACATCTCAGAAGGGCAGTTCGCCAAACTCGATGCCAATGTTGTCGGACTGGAAACTGACAAAGCCACCTTTGACGTCCCCGCTCCCATCGATGGCAACATCACCAAAGTCCTGAAGTCGGCCGGTGAAACAGCGGAGGTGGGGGAAGTCATTGGCTACATGGTTCCGGCCGCCGCTCCGGCTCCGGCCGCGCCAGCCGCTGAGGCACCGAGTGCTGCTCCGGCACCCGCTCCGGCGTCTGGCGGACACGTCATGCCGGCCGCTGAACGCATGATGGAAGAAAACAAACTGGCGCCAGGCTCTGTCGCCGGTTCCGGTCCGGGCGGTCGCGTGCTGAAAGAGGACGTTTCCCGTCACCTGCAAACCGGCGGAACCAGTTCGGTCGCTGGCAGTCGTGAAACACGCTCGGTCCCCATGAGTCCCATCCGCCAGACGATTGCGCAGCGATTGGTCAGTGCCCAGCAGACCGCCGCTTTGCTGACCACCTTCAACGAAATCGACATGCATTCGGTCAAAAGCCTGCGGGCTGAGTACAAAGATGCCTTCGAGAAGAAGTACGGCACGAAGCTGGGCTTTATGTCGTTCTTCGTGCGTGCCGTTGTGGATGCCCTGCAGGAATTCCCCGCGATCAATGCACAGATGGAAGACAACAAACTGATCTACCACAACTACTGCGACATCGGCATCGCAGTCGGTGGAGGCAAGGGGCTGGTGGTTCCCGTGCTGCGTAACGCAGAGAACATGAGCTTCGCCGAGATTGAAGCGGCGATCCGTGACTTTGGTGTCCGCGCTCAGAAGAACCAGATCGGTTTGGAAGAACTGGAAGGCGGAACCTTCACCATCACCAATGGTGGTGTGTATGGATCGCTGCTGTCCACTCCGATCGTGAATCCCCCCCAGAGCGGCGTTCTGGGAATGCATGGAATTGTCGATCGACCGGTTGCCATCAACGGTGAAGTGGTCATTCGCCCCATGATGTATGTGGCCCTCACATACGATCACCGCGTGGTCGACGGCAAAGAGGCCGTCTCGTTTCTGCGGCGCATCAAGGATGTCATTGAAGATCCTTCCCGCCTGATTCTGGAAGTCTGATCAGCGACCTCTCCATTTTTTGACGTTTGCGTCCTGACCGCGCAGCAGAAGCAACAACTCATGTCTGAATCCTTCGACCTCATCGTCATCGGCGCTGGCCCCGGTGGTTACGTGGCCGCCATTCGTGCCGCTCAGCTGGGCCTGAAAACGGCCGTCATTGAACGGGAAGCCAAACTGGGCGGAACGTGCCTGCGAGTGGGCTGCATTCCCAGCAAAGCGCTGCTGGAATCCAGCGAGCTGTACGAGCAGTCCCGCGAGCATTTCGCTGAGCGGGGAATTGTCGTCAACGATGTGGGCATCAATCTGCCGCAGATGATGGAGCACAAAGATGGCGTGGTGGCTCAGCTGGACGGCGGCATCCAGGGGTTGCTGAAAAAGAACAGGGTGGCTCGCTACTTTGGACATGGTCGAATGCTGGGGGGCGGGCAGGTCGAAGTCACAGAAGACGGAGGAAACGTTGTCTCGCTGTCAGCGAAGAGTATCCTGATCGCCACCGGCAGTGTGTCGTCTTCCTTTCCCGGCATGGAGCCGGACGGCGATCGCATCGGCACAAGTACCGAAGCGCTGTCCTGGCCGGAAGTGCCCGAACATCTGGTGGTCATCGGGGCCGGCGTGATCGGACTGGAACTGGGAACCGTCTGGCGGCGACTGGGATCCAAAGTCACCGTTCTGGAGTACCTGCCACGCATCCTGCCCGGTACGGATTCTCAGGTGGCCAAAGAAGCGCAGAAGATACTGCAAAAGCAGGGCATGAATTTTCAGCTCGGCACGCGCGTGAAGAATGTGTCTGCCAACGAACTGGGCTGCACCATCGAAATCGAAGATCAGGACAGCATCACGTGTGATCGCGTGTTGATCGCCGTGGGACGTCGGCCGTGCACAGACAATCTTGGCCTGGACGCCGCCGGAGTCGCCACGGACAAACGGGGCTTCATCCAGGTCAACTCAGCGTACGGCACAACGGCTCCGGGCGTTTATGCCATCGGCGATGTCATCGGTGGTGCCATGCTGGCCCACAAGGCCGAAGAAGAGGGCATTGCGTTTGCCGAGAAGCTGGCCACCGGCACCGGACACATCAATTACGGCACGATTCCCGGCGTCATCTACACGGCCCCGGAAATTGCTTCTGTCGGAGAGACGGAAGATGCCCTGAAGGAACGCGGTCACAAAATCAAAGTCGGCCGCTTCAGCTTCGCAGCCAATGGTCGGGCCCGAGCGGCCGGACACATGGAAGGCTTTGTCAAAATTATCGCCGATGCAGAAACGGATCGGATTCTGGGCGTGCACATCATTGGCGCTCATGCGGGTGAACTGATTGCGGAAGCAGCCGTTGCCATGGAATTTGGCGCCAGCGCCGAAGACCTCGCCCGCTGCTGCCATGCTCACCCAACGCTGGCTGAAGCCGTCAAAGAAGCGGCCATGGCTGTTGACCGACGGGCGATTCATTCCTGAACGATCGGTGAGACAGCCTTTCGACGGTCAGAACACCCGACGAATCACAAAAACCCGAAGCGCGAGACAGGTGCCGCACTCACTCGCGCTTCGGGTTTTGTACTGGGCCAGTGAATCGCCAAAGTCCCGCATGATGTCGCCGCAGGTAACTGCCGCATCAGCCAAACAGCGAGAACACACAGATGACCGCCCAAATCATCATGGCCATCATCAGCAAGAAGAATCCGGCGATACCATCAGGGAACGACGTGCAGGCGAAGGTAGAAAGTGAAGTCAGCATGATTTTGCCTTTCGGGAGAGTGTTTTCTGTGAACACATCCCGGTAATGCAAGCAGCGTGCCAATCCTCTCAGAACCATTTCCGCAGCAAAAACGGGGCATAGCGGTCGTATTTGACGTGTGTGCAGTGTGAAGCCTGCAATCTGCCTGCCAGGCGGTGACTGCAGTCTCCATCGTGCGAAAGCAAGGCGGTATCCCTGAAGAATACGGTCCGCCTCTCCGTTTCACGGCTCCAGGACGTCAGCGCTCACCGGACAGGTGCTCGCGCGGGCCAGGTGTGTGTCCTCCCCACATCCGCAGCAGCGATTTGTCACGATTGGTGCTGCCGCAGATGGACGGCCGGTCGAGTGCCTCGATGCGGACTCGGGACGCTGAGCCACCAGCGCCTGATGTTCTGCAGCGAATGGGAGCCCAATGGGAGCCCAATGGGAGCCCAATGCTGATCCGCGCACCAACCTCAAAGCCCGATCCAGCGGCGACTAGCGAATCCGGCGAAAATACAATGGCTCAAAATAACTGCGTCGCAGCAGGGAACACTGAATCCGTCGCACGTTTTCGGTGAGCGCTGTCATCCAGCCGCCTTCCGTGGCGTCCCGCATGGAACGCAGGGGCGCTTTGGTGGCGCCATCCCAGGCGGCTTCGTAATCACTTTGCTGCGGTGGATTGGTGAAGGGCACCACATCCGCCACACGCTCTGCCACCACAAGCACGTACGTGCGTTCCGAGTTCTTCAGGGACACGCGGCTGTTGATATCTGCAGGAGCCACAACCTCATACCACGGGGCATTACGGCGATGTTCGAACAGAATCACCTGACTAATGCGAAAGCCATTGGCCGGGCTGAACGCTTCAAAAAAGAACTCCGGTGAGAACTGATAAAACCCGTGCCCCATAAAATTATTGGACGGACTGATGCCCAGATAGTGCCCACCCACTTTGACCATTTCCATGCAGTTGCGATAGGCCTGACGTACGTCGAACACGTGCTCTAATGTTCCGCCGTCGAGCACCACATCATATTTCTGCTTCAGGCTGTCGGGAACTGGTTCATTCAGATCGTGACAAAGTGCAGCGCCCTCGAAATCGGAATGATCCATGGAGTCGACCGTGGCCGCCCCCAGACAGTGAATGAAGTCTTCCGCAAACTCGGACGTCGATTCGCGCATCCTTTGCGCGGCATCGTCCACACAAACGTCGTGATATTCCTGCACCAGTCCCAGCAACTGCTCTTTCGTGGCGTGCAGATCCTGACGGCCGATCATTAAGGTGGCGTCAAATGCGGCCCCCAGTTTGCGGGCGTGCAGCAAAAAACGTGCTCCGTTGGCGTCCAGTCCCATGACCTATCCTTCCTGATCCCGGTAACCCAGAAACGGCTGCCACTGCGTGCCCTGACGAGGTGCTTCCAGTGTTGTGGGAGCAATCGCATTTTTCTCAATCACCACCACATACGGGTAAAAGTGAATGGAGCACAGAGACTGCTGCAGCGGAGTGGCGGTCGCGATGGGAATCGCCCCCTTCTGTGTGTTCTGAGCATTCAGCAGCGTCACCAGTCCGGAGGCGAACGCGGTGAAGCGGTTGGAAACTCCGTGGATGTCTTCGCAGACATAAACGCTGCCTGGCGGCATCACGGGCAGCATTTCTTCCAGAGTCACCATCTGCTGGTCGGGCGTGTGACCGCCGTCATCCAGCAGGATGTGTACGTTCGGTACCTGATCGCGAAAACGGCCCCAGAACGCTCGGTCTTCCTGATCTCCAATGTGCACGGAGATGTTCTCTGTCTCATAGCAGCGACACGCGTCTTCGATGTCAACGCCGTGGATATGGACTCCGTCTCCGAAGTACTCGTTCCACATTCCCAGGCTGCCACCGCTGAAGATCCCCACCTCTACCATGTTGAACTGTGTGCCGCGAAAACGAGCAAAGTGCCGGTGGTAGATGTCGAAATAGTGGGTCCACTTCCAGATGCCGTGACCCTCATTGTGATCGCAGAAGTATTTCCACAGCGGGTTGTCGGCAGACGGTACCGGAGGTCCGTCCTGGGAGGCCTGCGGAACGCCCTGCCAGCGTTCTCCGTATGCCAGCCCCCGCGCGTAGTCGGCAGATTCAATTCTGTTGGGATTGGCGGCTTCCGACTTGTGAAAGACCCGCATCATCCGGCTGAGTCGTTTTGTGGCACCCATCATTTCTCTCCGTTACGTTCAGGCAGCCTGCTGTTCTGACTGTCCCGCCGCGGCTGCAGGACGCTGAAAATAAAGCACATCGCCCTGACAGGACGACAGTTGCAGCTCAAAACCGCGATTCATCAGCGACTGCACCAGCCGCGAGGTGGCTTCGTCGCCGGTGATCTGCGGATGAACTTCCACGCAGATTTTTTTCAGACACGACAAATCGATGGATTCATCGGCCAGGTCTGTTTCTGTGCCTTCAATATCCATGATCAGAAACGTGGGACGGACCTGATCCAGAACCGTCTGAAACGAATCTGACGGAATCTGCATTTCACACGCGCTGCCGTCATGCTGGATACGACTGCTGACAACGAATCGATCAGAGACGAAGAACGTCCCGTCATCATCGCTGATGGACACCATCTTCATCCGCAGATCGGGCTGCACACCGTTCAGTTCAAACGTCTTTCGCAGCAGAGGTTCCATGCGAGGATTGGCCTCGTAAGTGGTCACGTTTTCTCCGCCCACCACCTGACAGCACAGCACCGTGACCAGCCCCAGACCCGTCCCGAACTCCAGCACGCGATCATCGGCGGACAAATGCCGACCGATCACCGTTCGTTCTTCCTGCTCATGCGTATCCCGGTAGATTGAGCGGGCATACGACGTGCGTGCCAGATCGCCGATGTGCAGCACAGCACTGCCACAGCGGACCGTATCCGGTCGTGTCAGTTTCTTCAGTTGGTAATCAATCCATTGCAACACGTCAGGTCCTCCATGACCTGGGGGCAGTTGTGTTTTACTTGTGCATGATGGCGGCAGCCGTCCGATACTCCCAGCGACGAAACCCTGAATGCAGCGGATACCCGGTCAGCACTTCAGACAGATCGTAGTGGGAGTGGAACACCTTGTTGATGATGCTCATGTCGGATGCCAGCAGACAGTCCTGCAGGGTTTCAATTTCCGCCGTCAGCAGATCCAGAAAACCGATCACTTCTTCACGGCGGCCGCCGAGGATGCCGGGGTTCACCACTTTACGATCGGCAAACATGCGTCCGCCAAACTGCTGATCCAGTTCTGAGGTGAGGCATTTGCTGCGGCCGATCGTCCGTGTCTCGGTTCCCATCAGCAGCCGCACGCCCGGATCAGCGGCATGCAGCATCGGAAAGGGGTTTTTCTTGAAGGCCACATCAGACACATCCGTCACCAGCACATAATCGACGGTCTGCTGCTGCAGAAAATCACGCACCGCAAAGTGCCGCTGATGAAGAATCGGGTACTTCCCGTTTTGGCACTGCTGGAACGTCACGTGATCGGTTGTTGCTTCCCGGATCACATCCTCCGGCAGGCCATCGTGCAGAATGACGCCGCTGAGCCCCACTTTATTGACGGTCGTCCACCACGGCCGAATGTAGTCCAGATAGCCGTCGGAAATGGGAACGCCGCGCTGAGGATCGGGTTTGCGGGTCATCAGAACCGTCACAACGAGGCTTGAGTAATCTGTCGGCAGAGCGGCGACTGTCTCGACCTCACACAGGCGCGCAATATTCCGCTGGTATTGCTGTTTTCGCCGCGCACGGCGGTTGTCTCGAGAGAGGGAGAACATGACGGCTTCAATCCTTTTCGGCTAAGTCATTGCCTAATTGGACGTTATGTCAAGCCGTTACGTCAATACCAACTTGCTGGTTCCCTCCCGAAGGCCAGCTGCCAGGAACGGGGTTCGCAACCGACGTCGAACCAGCGATAATCGGTGCCGGGCTGGGGATTGGTCCCCTGCTCATGGCCACTTCACTGGACGGATTCACGTGTCACAGGTCCCGATTTCTGTTTATCTGATCACCAAAAACGAGGCGAATCGCATTGGATGCGCTATTCGTTCCGTCATTGACTGGGCCGACGAAGTGGTGCTGGTGGATTCCGGCAGCGAGGACGCGACAGTTGAGATTGCGCGAAGTCTGGGAGCCCGCGTGCTGCATCGTGACTGGGACGGATATGGTCCGCAGAAGCATTTCGCCGAAAACGCGTGCCGCAATGACTGGGTGCTGAATCTGGATGCCGACGAAGAGGTCACCCCCGCGCTGGCCAGCGAAATCCAGCAGGCGGTGGACGCGGCCGGTCCTGATCAGGCCGCGTTTCTGATGAAGATTACGGACGTGCTGCCTGGCGAAACGGAACCATCGACGTTCGCTTACAGTTATCACGTGCTGCGGCTTTACCATCGGGCGCGGGGCAGTATGTCAACTCATGCCTACCAGGACCGGGTGGAAATTCACTCCGGGAACACCAGTTCGCTCAAGGCACGCATTCTGCATCGGTCTTTCGTCTCGTGGGAAACGACGGTCAGCAAGCTCAATTTCTATTCGACTCAGGTAGGGCGGTCGCGGGCAGCTTCCGGCAAGACGCCATCGACGGCCCGAATCTGGTTCGAGTTCCCGGCCACCTTCCTGAAGATCTGGATCGTGCGGCGGATGATTTTTCGCGGCACCATGGGCCTGTCCATCTCACTGACGATTGCCTATCTGAATCTCCTGCGACTGCTGAAGACCCGGGAAGCAGCCGGAATTTCCGCAGACGATCATCCAGCGTCCGATCAAACGGACGCCTCAAAAGGCTCTGGCGGACGTCAGGCGGCCTGAAGCCGCTGCCTGCGGGCAGGGCCCATATCCGCAGAAGGTCCCTGACGACGAAGGATCCTCCCAATGGCAGGGACTGGAACTGTGGGCCATGTCACGGCAACGATCAGGCGGCCGACGCTTCGAGCGGCAGTCGTCCCCGGCAATGAACGGCCATCACCGTGGCGATTCTCTCGGCAGCAGCCGGCGTCAGATGAACGCCGTCCAGCGTGCGTTCGTGGATCGGCAAATCCGCCACCGCAGATTCGGAGTCCACAAACACCACATTTTCGTTTTCTGCGACATGCTGCAGGTGATCATTGTATTCCAGCAGCAGATGATTTCGCTGCGGATGATTGGCCACCAGCACGGTCCCCCAAACATAGATCTGCACGGCGGCGTGGCGTTCACGCAGAACGGCAATCATGCGGCCGATCTTTTCCCGAAACTCCGTTTCCGGCACCACGGCGCCCGACGGCAGCCAGCGACGCAGCCCGGAAGTCAGCAGGCGACGTTTGGTGAACTTCAGCGCTTTACGCAGGCGTTTGCGAACGAAGCTGTCCGGATAATAGGGCACGTACAGTCCGGGTACACATGTCGACCAGGCATCCACCAGTCCATAGTTGATGGTGGCGATATCGGCTGTGACAGGCGTATTTTCCAAACGCGACAGGCCTTCACGACACGTCTCCATGCCGCCGCCCAGGTTTGACAGATCCGTGGCGATTCCCTGAAGCCCCAGAGCCCGAACCAGTCCCCGTGGGATCGTTCCCTGACGCGGATCTCCCGTGTGGGTATTGCAGTCTCCGAGCGCAACAAACCGCAGAGCCCTGGAGGGCAGAGCTGCTGCTCTGGTGTCTGAATTGTTCTGCTGCCTGTCCATCGTCAGGCCTCCGTTTGCGTGAAGGCATTCATGCCCTGTGAATCTCCCGGCACAAAGGAGGCATCGTCAGATTCACATGGCGAACTCCTCGCAGGGGACGAATTGGTATTCGTCGGCAAGTACCGTGAATCCAACCCCACGCCGTATTCGCCAGAAGATGACGACGGCGGCAGGGCCTGCCGATCCTCCCAACGAAACTGGGGTTTTCGCCTCAGGCATTTCCTGCAGATTAGCACAATCGACGGAGAGTGGACACGGCGGTTTCCACAGGAATGCCGCACGAATACGCCATCTGCCTTCCGCCGTAACAATACCTGATGTGGTGGTGTTATCTGCTTCACTGCCAAAAACACTGGCCGTTGCGGCGGCGTGAAGGACAGACCGGTGGCGTCCCGGAAAGCTGACGACCGGGCAGGGGGCCCTGCAGGGGCCCCGCCCCTCGCTCTACAGAGAATCTACGAAAAGGGGAATCTGTAGAAGAATCCAATGGTGTGTGTCGATCAAAGGGTATTCACCACCTACGCCGGCGAGAGTTTCTTTGCCCATTGCAGAGTTTCATCCCCACACCAGCTTCCCCCAATTCCTATGTCTGACTGCAGCTACCGGCTGAAAACATCCAGCGGACTGTCCCAGGCCGTTACCCTCGAGTCGCTGAGAAAATCGGCAGACAGGGGCCAGCTTGAGGCAGATGCCATGTGCACACGCGACAACGGCCAGTCATGGCAGCCAGTCGCCCAGGTGCTGAAATCGACGTCGGGATCAAGTGTCCCGATCGACGTGGCGGTCGACAGAAAAAGTGCCGCGGCGGGAGATCCGGCCAATCATGAGGCCAGTGAGACGACGACAGAAACGTCCGACCAGACGCAGCCGGGTACGGCACCGGATGCCGGCGCGCGGAAATTGAAACGCCTGCCTGTCAACTCCAGCCCGTCGCGTTACCAGAAGCGCGACGCCGATTTGAAAGCCAAAAAGGATTCCCGGCGAAAACTGTCGGCGCTGGTGGGAAAAGAACTGTCGAACGGCCGCTACAAAGTGCTGTCGCAGTTTGGCTCCGGCAGCATGGCCTATGTGTTCCGAGCTTCGGACAATCGTCTGGAAACAGACGTGATCATCAAAATCCCCAAGCCTGAAAAAATCACAAGCGACGATTTTCGTGAACGCTTCCGTCGCGAGAGCCAGCTTCTGGTGAGGCTGTCTCATCCTCATGTGGTCAAAGTGCTGGACGTGGGAGAATCGGGCGACCTGCCATACGTGGTGATGCAGCTGCTGTCCGGAGGAACGCTGTCCGACCGCATGCTCCAGGAGTCCAATGAGCTGAATCAGATGTCGCCGCAGTCGCTGCAGTCGTGGCTGCGGGAAGTCGCCCGCGCTCTGGACTTCTGCTATCGCAAGGGCATGGTGCATCGGGACGTCAAACCGGCCAACATTCTGTTTGATGATGACCAGAACCCATACGTCAGTGACTTCGGGCTGACCAAGATCATGCACGGTGAACACACAGAACTGTGTTCCAGCGGAACGGCCAACGGTGTGGTGCTGGGAACACCCAATTACCTGCCGCCGGAAATCATTCTGGGCGCTTCGTATGATGGTCGCGCGGATCAATACTCGCTGGCCCTGACCGTTTATCACGCGATGTGCGGCAAGCCTCCCATGCAGGGCAAGAGCGCAACGGCCACCATGATCAATCAGACACAGAAGACGCTGGAACTGCTGTCTTCGTTTCGCACGGATGTCCCGCGGGAACTCGCCCTCGCCGTACAAAAGGGCATCGACAAGAATCCGGACAATCGTTTTGAATCGTGCGAAGCGTTTGCTGAGGCCGTCCTGGAGTGCCTGCGCAACGATTCCTCCAGTGAGATTCTGCTGGGCGGACTTAACGCAGCATTTGCCGAAGAAATTGAGGAGTCGGCCGGGGAGCCAGCACCGAGCAGGAACGGCTCCTCGAGAAGTTCTGCGATCAGTTCGTCATCCAGTTCCCTGGCACGTTCTTCCTCCAGTTCGGCGCGGAGGCGAGCAGCGTCGTCCTCATCCGCGTCGTCGCACTCGTCATCTTCCTCCAGCCGTCGGACAAAGGCGTCGGTTTCGTCGACCCGGCCCGCAAAACGCAAAAAAAGTGCACCGCGGCAGCAGCCGGTGTATCACGACGACTGGCTGGACGGCAACCCCTCACAACTGCCCCCGCGACGCAGTTCGGCTTCCCGGCAGAAATCAAAATCAACCCGAGCCGGCGGACGGACGGTCACCGTGTTTGGCATGCAGATGCATCCCGCCGCGCTGGTGCTCGCGGCCGCCATGGTGCTGCTGCCATCAACCATCTTTATCGGATTGTGGATGGTCAGCTCCAGTCCTTCCCGTGATGAAGCCGATTTTTACGTGCTGCCAAATACCGAGGGTGGACAGCAATTCGCCGACACCGGAAACCGACTACCGGAGCATGTGGGCGCACAGCCTGTGACCGGCGGTCCGTCTGCCCCCACGCCTCAGCGCGGATTTGAAGATGAGCCGGAGGACACGCCTGATCAGACGAACTCGCCACCGACCCTTGCCGAACAGGGGGGGACACAGCCCCCGGCATCACGGCCACCCGGATCAGACAGGCAGGTGGCCCGTACGGCAGCGGCATCCAGCCTGCCGGTCACGGATGGCGAAGGCATCACCCGAGGCAAAACTCAGGCCGTGCGTGCTGTGATCGGCCGCGCCGTCTGGGACCTCGAGCGACGGGAGCAGATTGGCATTCTTGAAGGAAGCTATCCGGCAAATGCTCTGACGGCGCTGTCCGCTTCCGGCTCGTTCTTTGCCGCCGCGACAGAATCACCCGGGGTGCAGGGGACCGAAGTCGTTGTCTGGAACACGGCTACCGGGAAAAAAGTACTGACGGCGTCCGCATCGGCTGATCGCTTCGTGGATGCAATCGTGCTGGCCAACGATCGCCTGCTGCTGGGCGATCGGTGGTCCGACGAGCTGGTCGTGTGGGATCTGGAGACCCGTCGTCAGCGTCGGCCGATCCGCCTGGCGGATGCCCGATTCAAGCAGGGCAACACGTCGATTTCTCATGACGGTCAGTTCCTGTCGGCCGTGGTCAACGACCAGGTCCGTGTCTTTGACGCCAAAGAGGGAAACCATGTGGTCACGCTGCAGTCGGCGAAGTCGTTGAGTCGACGCTCCGAACGCGCGCAGCCACTGTACGCCTCGCTGCAGTCGCTGGTATTCTCTCCCGACAATCAGGAACTGGCCGCCCTGACAACGACCGGTACGCCCCAGTTTGTCTGCTGGAACGGCAGAGGCGAAGTCATCCTGGAAACGGGGCCGTCGGGCGGATTTCACCCACACGATGAAGTCACCTGGTTTCACAGTCGCAAAGCCTGGCTGCTGGGAGCCCATGTGCTGGATCGCTCCACGAGTCAGGTCATCGCCAGTGTTCAGGGTGTGAATTCTGACCGACCGTCCGTCGAACTGCTGGATGACGACCTGTTGCTGGTGCAGTTTCGCTCACACCGAGAACGACTGGACATCGTCCGCCTGCCGTGGGATGAGATTGAACGGGCCGCTCAGGTGAGTGAATCCGATCCGGCCGCCACACTGAAAGCGGGCCGACGTGTGGCGACACGAATGCGTCTGGAGGGCGTTGATTCCGAGCTGAGCTGGGAACTGCGGCGCACACTCAAGAAGCGTCTGAGTGAACTGGGTCTGGCCCCCCAGGAGACTGCCGACGTGACGATCGAAATTCGCGTCACCTCAGACGGTGAGAAGTTTGTTGAGAATCGCTCGTTGCAACTGCCCACAGAACGTCGCTTCGACACGGTGGGCCGTCAACCGGAGGGCAGGGCGATTGTGATCGAAGTGCGCGATCGGTCGCAGTCTGAACCTGTCTGGAGTGCAGTGCTTTGCTCCGACCCGGACAGACTGCTGCGAAGAGGCGATGAAGCCACGAGCGCAGTCACCTCACGACTGGCGCAGGATCTGGCGCAAGTGGCACTGCCGTATTATCTGCCCACGGACCCGCAGTTTCTGGCACTGCCCGTACTGCTCACGCCTCCGTCAGACAGTGGGTCACCGCAAAACCTGGCCATCAAACCTGATGCGCCAGAACGGATGGCCACACAGGACCAGCCAGACAGGCAGCGGCAGTAGGCACCATTGCGTCCCCACGGCCCTGTTCGGAACGCCCGCCAGCGATGAGAGTGTCGGGATCAGCGGCGCTCACCAGGCCGTTGATCCTGATCACTGTGGTACCAATCGATACGTTAGGTGACGCGACTGCGTGTTGTGATCGCAGCAGGACGGCCGTTGGCCTGTTAGACTGTCGGAAACCGATCAGTCATCAGGAGTGACGTGTATGCTGCCGCCGGAAAAAATTGGGATGTGTCTGACGTGGGTCCTGCCGCTGGTTGCTTTGCCGCTGGTCACCTGCTCAGCGACCGCACAGGACTGGCCTCGGTTTCGCGGCCCCAACAGCTCAGGGGTGGCGACGACTGAAGCGCCCGTTCGCTTCGGCCCCCAAACGGGCGTGCTGTGGCAGAAGAATGTCGGACCAGGTCACAGTTCGCCGTGTGTGGCCAACGGTCGCATCTTTCTGACCAGTTTCGACCAACAGGCGTCCACCGTCTCCATTCACAGCCTCAATACATCAACCGGGCAACCGATGTGGCGACGTGACTTTGTGGTGCAAAGCATGGAGAAGGGCCATCCATCGTTCAACCCGGCCAGCAGTTCACCGGCCTGTGATGGTCAGGTCGTTGTCGCCTATTTTGGTTCACTGGGCCTGGTGGCGCTGAACGCGGACAACGGGGATACCTTGTGGGAAAAACGGATGCCGACCACAAAATCCTTCGGTGGCAATGCGACGTCGCCCATCATCGCCGGTGAAGTGATCGTACTGTATCGGGGTAACTACGTGGATCACTTTCTGCTGGCCGTGGATCGGCTGTCGGGCGAAGAACTGTGGCGTGTGCCACAGACAGAAAAATTCACCGGCGAAATGGCGTGCACCGCCTGTCCCATCGTGATCGATGATCGCCTGATCGTGCACTCCGCCCGCTCCCTGCAGTGTTTTGACCTGGCAACCGGTCAGCTGAACTGGCTCACCAAATGCGCCACCACGGCGACCAGCACTCCCATCATTGTGGGTGAGCGCGTGGTTGTGGCGGCCTGGAACAAAATGGGGGAGCCGGCGCTGCGTCCGCCGTTTCCATCGTTCGCTCAGTTGCTCGAAGACGAGGACGACAACCAGAACGGTCTGATGGAACGCGGCGAGTTTCCTGAGCTGTGGATCTTCCACCGACCAGACGGCATTGAAGCGCCCATGAATGGCGGCAAAGTTCGCTTTCAGTGGGCCGACCGCAACAAAGACGGAACGATCACCGAGGACGAATGGACGCTGCAGCTGGCTGATCTGGCAAAGTTTCGAGCCGGTTACGAAACCCACGGGCTGCTGGCCGTTCCACTGGACAGCATGGGCATTCTGACTCAGGACGACGTGCAGACACTGGAAACCCAGGGCATTCCGGAAGTGCCGTCGCCAGTCTCCGACGGACAATTCGTTTACTTGATCAAGAACGGAGGCGTGCTGACCGTCATCGACGCCACGACAGGCAGGCGGGCCAGTCGTCTTCGCACGCCTGGTCGCGGGACGCACTATGCATCGCCCATTATCGCCGGCAGTCATCTGTATGTGACATCCGGCGACGGAGTGATCACCGTGCTCACATGCGGGGCAGAACCGCAGGTCGTGGCCTCCAATAAGATGGAGGCCAACGTATACGCCACACCGGCCGTCGCCGATGGCAGGCTGTTTGTCCGCACACACGACACACTGTTTGCATTCGGCGAATCGCCCGGGCAATCAGAGCCATAGACCACGCGGAAGCATCAGTCAGCGGCGTTCTCATCAAAACGCCACATTGTTCTCAGCTCGTCCGCGCGATCCACGATCGACTGCAGTTCCTCGGGCCGGGTGCGCAGCTTTTCAAGATTCTTCATGGGAAATTTCATGCGCGGATTGTCCTTCAGCTTGTCGTAGTGACGATCCATGAACTCCCAGTATAGCGTGGTAAACGGACAGGCGTCTTCGCCAACCTTCTTCTTGTAGTTGAAGCGGCAGTCAGCGCAGAAGTTGCTCATTTTGTTGATGTAGTTACCACTGCTGCAGTACGGTTTGGTGCCCACCACGCCACCGTCACCGTACTGACTCATTCCCAGCGTGTTGGGCAGCGAGACCCAGTCCACCGCGTCCACATACATGGCCATATGCCACTCGTGAAAGTCGTACGGATGGGCGCCCCACAGCTGAGCGAAATTGCCCAGCACCATCAGCCTTTGAATATGGTGCGAGTAGCCGTGCTTTAGCACGTGCTGCATGGACTGCCTGACGCAGTTCATCTTTGTCTCACCGTCCCAGAAAAACGAAGGCAGCTTCTGCTGATGGTCAAGATGATTTCGATCGGCGTACTCGGGCATCTTCAGCCAGTAAACACCGCGGATAAATTCCCGCCAGCCGAGGATTTGTCGCACGAAACCTTCCACGCTGTTCAGCGGCGCGTGCCCGGACTGCCACGCGTCAACGGCAGCCTTCACACACTCCTGCGGCGTGATGAGCTTGAGATTCAGTGGGGCAGACAGCCGGGAGTGATACAGGAAGGCTTCGTCTGTCCACATCGCATCTTCCCAGCGACCAAAGTCAGGAAGGATGTACTGGATGAAGTGTTTCAAAAATGCGGTCGCCTGACGGCGCGTGACAGGCAGAGAAAACGACTTCAGTTCTCCCGGGTGATCGGCAAAACGGGATGCAACCAGGTCAAACACGCCTCGCGAGATGTCGTCCATCCGAAAGCTCTTTTGCTTTGGCAGGGACTGCGGCCCGCCGCGGCCAAAACTCTCCCGGTTGTCATGATCGAAATTCCATTGACCGCCCTCCGGATCTTTGCCGTCCATCAGCACATTGTGCTTTCTGCGCAGGTGCCGGTAGAAAAACTCCAGCAACAGCCCTTTGCGGCCGTCGGCATACTGTCGAAATTCTTCCAGGGAGCAGTAAAAGTGACGGTCTGCGCGGATCTCCAGTTCCACGCCGCAGTCGTCTGCGGTGGTCTGCATAATCTGCCACACGCGATAGTCACCCGGCTCGCAGATGATCAGCCTCTCAGGCTTGAGCGTGCTGATGTCATGACGAAGGATTTCACCAAAACCTGCGCCGCCATCATCGCCGGCCCGAGGGCTCAGTTCGTGGTAATGAACCGCATGACCGGCCTGCAGCTGCTCGTCTCGAAAATGCCGCATGGCCGACAGGAACAGGGCAATGCGGAGTTTGTGATTCCACACATGTGTTGTTTCTTCGGCCGTTTCCGCCATCCAGACGGCATCCAGAGAGGCGTCAAAATCGTCGAACGCAGACGATCGCGCATCGAGCTGATCGCCCGTCACGATGATGAGATGCCGCACGCGCGCTAGCCTTTCGGAATCAGGTCAGTGCGGCGCAGTATGTCAGCCAGCCACGGGTCAATGTCGACCCTGTCGGATGTGACGGCCTGCCGCAGTTCCTCGTTGGTCAGCCAGCGAACACCGTCCAGCTGTTCAAAAGCCGCCCGCCCCCGCCGACCATAAGGGTCCACCACGTAGAATTCGAGCGCCGTCTCCACTTCGTCCCCGCTGTGGGGGTCAAAACAGGATTCGTCAAAGTGCAGTCGGGCCATATGGGAGATCAGGTAGTCTTTCCCGCGGCGCAGATCCAGCGCCCAGCTGAGCTCCCGATCCAGACACTCCCGCCACGATTCCTGATTCAGTCGTTCGGCCGTAACAAATGCATAGCATTGTCGCCGTTCATCGAAGACTCCCAGCCACTCCTGCTCCGGACGATCAGGATGACGAATCAGGGCGATGGACTTGTGAATGCTCACAGGGCGGCTTTCAATCTTCTGACTGCCCGCATCCGGAATGGTGGATAAGCGGCCATGTCTGACTACAAAGGCGATAATAGTCTGCCACACGGATTCATCCACCGTGATTGCGAACAGTCCCGTCGCTACGCTGGCGAAAAACCACCCGCAGGGAATCGACGTATATGCCGGAAGGGCACACCATCCACCGCCTGGCGGCTGACCACACAAAGTGGTTCGCCGGTCAGAAACTGACCGCTCTGTCGCCACAGGGCCGTTTTGCCGAAGGAGCCAAAAAGCTCAGCGGCAGGACGCTCCGGCAGGTTCGGGCTCACGGCAAGCATCTGCTGTACGAGTGGGGGCGTTCCACGCTGCACATTCACCTGGGACTGTACGGAAAATTCCGCAAACACAAATCGCCTCCGCCGGAGCCAAGGGGCGCGGTGCGACTGCGTGCGATTGGTGACGATTTTGCTTTCGACTTGAATGGTCCCACGGCCTGCGAACTGCTCACCAAAGCGGAAGTCAGCAAACTTCGAGACCGCCTGGGAGACGACCCACTGCGGAACGACGCTGACCCTGACCGCGTGTGGAAAAAGCTGTCCAGCAGTCGTTCTGCCATCGGTCAGCAGTTGCTCAACCAGGCCGTCATTGCTGGTGTGGGCAATGTGTACCGAGCCGAGATTCTGTTCCTGCTTGGCATTCACCCGGCCACCAAAAGCAACACTCTGGAACGATCGGAATTTGACGCGATGTGGGATCTGACCGTCGATCTGTTGAAGATCGGCGTCAAACACAATCGCATCATCATCGCGGACCCCCAGGATGTGGGTAAGCCCCGCAGTCGCATGAACCGCACAGAGCGGTTGCTGGTCTACAAGAAATCCAGTTGTGGGGCGTGTGAGACGCCGATCGAAGTCAGCACCATCGGGGCTCGGAAAATCTATTTCTGCCCGGCCTGCCAGCCGGAACGCGATTAGGCGATTAGCGGACAGCGAAGCGGCCGGTCATCAGCGGGCGCTGCTGTTGCTGAGAGTACAGCGGCCGCCGGTTTGTGTGAATTTTGAGACAGGGAAAGAAATGTCGAGATTCGACACGGACGAATTCGGGCACTCGGCGTTACGAGGGTGACGACGCCCGTGGCGTTGTCAATCACCCAGCCTCGAAGTGCCCTGGCAACCGGACGCAGTGTACCGGTTGCCAGCAAACGCTGCGTCTTTCCGGCCAGTCCATCTGCAACCCGACCGTCGCTTTCCCCTTGATTCGGAGCCGTTCCATGAACCGCCCTGCCTTTGTTCGCTGCGCTGCCTGCTGCTCTTTCCTGTTGCTCACAACCGCCTCTATGGGTCAGGAGCAGACGACTCGCCCGCAGTTGTCACTCAGTTTCTATCCCCTGGGAGAACTGGCGACCGGACTGCTTTCGCCGGATGAGGAAATGTCGGCGGCAACACCAGTCATGGGAGGTGTCAGCGGCAGCGTTAGTCCGCTGGGGGGAGGAGGGTCATCTGGTGGCGGAATGTTCAGCCTGCCGACTCAGTTTGGCGGTGGCGGATTCTCTGGCTCTGGCGGGGCTATGCAGGCAGGCGTGGCGTCGATCGCAAGATTTGACCTCCAGCACCAGACGCTGATCGAACTGATTCAGACCCATGTCGCGCCTGAGTCGTGGGAGTCCAATGGCGGCGACGGCACGATCGAAGCCGTCAACAACACACTGCTGATTCAGCAGTCCCAGAAAAATCACACTCTGGTGACGTCGTTCCTGAAGCAGCTGCACGCGAATGTCATCGGTGGAGCGCCGGTCAACATCGAGGCCTGGTGGATCCCCGTCAATGATGAGCAGAAAGCGGGACTGACCAAACTGCTGGCCGCTGCGAATCCCGACGCACGCCAGCAACTGAACGCTTACTGCCGTCAGCAGCAGGGGTACCATGGATCCGTACGCACAAAAGCCGGCATGAAGACCAGCCTTCGCAGCGGCGGAGAGAAACGCGTGGTCACCAGTGTCGTACCGGTTGTCGGCACAGGAGCCATTGGGCATCAGCCGGTGATTTCAACGATTCCCCTCGGACTTGACGCGATCATCACGACGGACGTCATTCCCCAATGGGAGGGCTCCGGACTGCGATTGCGAGTGCACTCTGCACTGACCTCCCTGAGCGATTACACGCCCCGCAGCGATGAAGAGTCCGTTGACCGCTATCAGCTGAATCGCATCAGCCTGACGACCACACTGACCTGCGAGTCCGCAAAACCAGTCATTGCCGGCAGTCTCACGGCCATCGATGCCGATCAGGTCAATGCGTCTTCAGAAACAGAGCTGGTGCTGGTCGTGCTGGCGACTGTTCACAATTAGGCTGCAAAAGTTCACAGACAGCGAACAGACGGGCGCGAACAGGCGGCCAGCCTGCTCGCTGGTTAACTAAGGCACAATGCTGACGCTGCGCGGCCGCAGGAGTGCGGCCGCACCAGAGATTTGGTTGCCGCAACTACGGGGATTGGTTACGGTGCGCTGCGACGGATTTTCTTCGCTTCGAACCGGATCCTCTATGTCGGACGACAACTCTCTCTCCCGCCGAGATCTGCTGGCGGCTGCCGCGGCAGGCGGCCTGGCGGCCAGTACCAGCGGTGATGAAACGACAAAGTCAAAACCCGAAGACCTGTATCAGCCGGAGAGCTACTGGGCCAACCGCATGCAGGCGCCGGATGACGGCAAAAAGTATGGCTGGCTGATTGATACCCGCCGCTGCTTTGGCTGTCACGCGTGTGAAGTCAGTTGCAAAGCGGAAAACGATGTGCCGCTGGGCCACTATATTCGGCAGACGATGACGAAAGATGTGGGCGAGTACCCTCAGGTGGCTCGCATGTTCCTGCCGATGGCCTGCCAGCATTGTGAAGACGCCCCCTGCATCAAAGCCTGCCCGTGTGGTGCGCTTGGCAAAGAGACGGGCGGCACCGTAGCTATTGACTATAACGTTTGCTGCGGTCATGGCACGTGCGTTGATGTGTGTCCCTACGGTGCACTGTACATGGATCCGGTCGCCCACCAGGCCGTGAAATGTCACAACTGCTACCATCGACTGGAGCAGGATATGGAACCGGCCTGTGTGCCCACTTGCCCTTCGGAAGCGCTGTACTTTGGCGACCTGAACGATGAAAAATCGCCCATCCGTATGGCGATGGACAACATGGAAAAGCAGGGCGTGGACACGCAGCAGCTGCGACCGGAGAAACAGACCAGTCCACGGATGTGGTTCGCCGGTGAGGGGGTCACAGCAGTGGAAGATCGGGTGCCCACAGAGGGTCAGTCTTACTCTCCTGCGGGCTACAACATTTACGGTTGGAAGGAAAATCCAACCGCTGGTGGAACGCCGAACAACCCGGCGACCGATCCGCAGCAGGAGGCAGGGCAGTGACAAAGACCACTCGTCGCCGAGCTTTCCTGCGGCTGGCCGCCGCACTTGGGGGAGCCATTGCCACATCAGGGCGTTCTGTGACCGCTGACGAACAGAAGCGCCCGCCCCAGGGAATTGACAGGGGAAAATGGGAATCGCTGCGCGGCATTCCCTATGAAAAAGGCCTGTTTGATCAGCCCGGCGTATGCCGGCTGCCCGGTCCGCAGGCGAAACGAAACTGGCCCGATCGCAACAAATACAAAGACGCAGAGCAGATCCCCGGGATGTGCCAGCTGTGCAGCACCGTCTGCGGCATCATCGGCCATGTGAAAGACGGTCGTCTGCTGAAGATTGAAGGCAATCCGAAAGACCCCAACAGCCGCGGCAAGCTGTGTGCTCGTGGGCATGCGGGGCTGAACCATCTGTATCATCCGGAACGACTGCTGTACCCGCTGCGACGGGTGGGTCAGCGAGGCGAGGGCAAATGGAAACGTATCTCGTGGGATGAAGCACTGACAGAAATTGCTAACCGGCTCAAAGCCGTGCGGGAAAGCGGTCATCCGGAAGAGTTCGCCTTTCACCAGGGCCGACAGCGCAGCAAAGATGCCATCAAGCGATTTCTGGATGCCTTTGGCACAAGCACGCAGCTGAGCCACCGCGCCCTGTGTTCGGGCAACCGCCGCGCGGCCAACCTCACGGCCCTGTGGGAAAGTGACTGGGACCTGAACGACGTTGAGAATTCGAAGTACATTCTGAACTTCGGCTCCAACGCGTTTGAGGCTCATCAGGGTCACGTGCCGTTTGCTCAGCGGATTCAGAACGGTCGCTTCGAAAACGGCGCGAAGCTGGTGACGTTTGATGTGCGACTGAGTAATACGGCTGGTCGCAGTGACGAATGGTTCGCCCCGTATCCTGGCACGGACGGCGCTGTCGCCCTGGCGATGGGCCACACCATCCTGACCGAAGGCCTGCATAACGCGGACTTCATCAACACGTGGACCAACGTCAGCGTGGAGGAATTGACGGCCCACATGCAGCAGTACACGCCGGAATGGGCGGAAACTGTCAGTGGTATCAGGGCGACGGACATCCGCCGCATTGCCCGAGAGTTTGCGGCCGCCGCACCTGCCTGTACAACAATGTGCAATCGGGGGTCTTCGGCACACCTGAACGGCTACTACAACGACCGAGCCATCGGTCTGCTGAACGCGCTGGTCGGCAGCGTCGGCAAAAAGGGGGGCTGGTGCTGGTCTCCCTGGAGCGGCGTCGATCCGGACTTCAAACCACCAAAGGGGCCACCTTCGGCAAAGACGTGGAGCGTTCTGGAGGACCCACCGGAATATCCGCTGGCCAATGTCTGGCGACGCATGCGGGTGGGAGAAATCATCTATCTGTATCTGCTGCAGGAACGCGCCAAACTGCAGATGTACATGACGTACAACCTGGATTCGCCGCTGACCTGGCCTGAGGAAAGCCTGACACAGCAGGTTATGTGCGACGAAGACAAGATTGGCTTCCACGTCTGCATTAACTGTTTCTACAACGAAACGGCTCACTACGCGGACATCGTACTGCCATGGACAACATATCTGGAACGCTGGGACCTGGACGCCCGAGGCGCTTACAACCTGCGTCCGTATGTGGGTATTCGCACGCCGATGGTCGAACCACTGGGCGAATCGCGTGATATCCGTGACTTCTTCCCGGAGCTGGCACGCCGCATTGGTGGCGGCATGGAAAAAGCTTACGAATACGGTTCCACCGAAGACTACATGCAGCAGTGGGCGGCTGATGTTCCCGCCAGTCCGGAAACCGGCAAACAGGGTCTGGAACGTCTGCTGGATGAAGGCGTCTATGAAAACACAGATCGGGAACCGTTTTACGAGCCCTATCTGCAGGAATTAACGGCCGACGAACTGGCCAGCGCAAACATCGACGAAAAAACAGGAGTGGTCACGAAAGACGGCATCGGCATTGGTCGCAAACTGAACGACGCGTATGTGCGAGGATTCAAAACACCGAGCCGGCGATTTGAGATCCGCAGTCTGTTCGTCAACCGGATCGGTCAGAACCAGGACTGCTCCGAGCTGATTGCCAAAAGCGGAGCCAAGGCCAGCAATCGTCCGGCCTCGCACGCCGGCAATGATCTGAATGTGTCGGAACTGCCGACCTGGTTTCAGCCGGAAGAACTGACGTCTCTGCGGACAGACGAACTGGTGATGACCAGCTTCAAGTGGAATGTCCACAACCATGGTCGAACCATGAATCTGAAATGGCTGGCCGAAATTGTGCACTCCAATCCGGCCTGGATGAATCCTGCGACAGCAGCGGCGCTGGGGGTGAAGGATGCCGACTGGATCGAGATTACCAGTTTTCAGTCGCAGCACCTGGTGCGCACAGCCCCGCACCTGAAGCACGATGGAGAGGTGGATGCGGACACAGGCCGCATTATCGTGTCCCGCATGCGCGTCCCCATCGTGACCATGGAGGGACTGCACCCCAAAGTGATCGCTATGAGCAACAGCTGTGGCCACACAGAGTACACCAACGTGGCTCAGGCCAAAGCCGGTCGTGCCGAGGGAGCCAAGACCGACGGCATGGACATCAATGGATATCGCGACCCCGACTGGGAGCGCAATATGTGGTGGGAAGACACAACGGGCAATGATCCGCAGCAGTGGCAAACCAACACTGGCAACGGCTGGAACCAAAACCGATTAATGCCCATTGCGCCAGACGCCATCACGGGACAGCAGTCGTTCCATGACACCATTGTACGGATCCGCCGTCTTGGATAACTCACCTCCACGGGCCACCGAAGAACTGCGATCTGTCGCCCCTGTGTTCCATCTGCTCAGCCAAATCTGGCTAAAGGAGTGGACAGGCGATCTGACAAAGACCTGGCAGAACGCCGCCGCATTCACCACCGAACTGCTGGACGAACGGGCTGTCGATATGCAGTCGGCCGACCTGGAAGATCTGGCGACCGAATACTGTCGGCTGTTTATCGGGCCGGGAGAATTTCTGCCGCTGGTGCAGTCCGTCTGGGAAACCGGGCAGCGTGCCGGAGCGTCGACCGCGTCCATGCAGACTTATCTGGAGCGACTGCAGCTTGATCGCCCGATTTCCACTGAAGCGGCCGACCACCTTGGCCACATTTTCTGGCTGTTCGCCCGTCTGCTGGAAGGTTTGCCGGATACCAGTGCAGGCCTGCCGGTGCTGCAGGAGTTTTTTGACGCTCACCTGAGATGGCCGGCTGAACTGCTGCGTCGCATTGAAGCGGCCAACGACAGCGTGTACGGTCAGGCCTCACGGTTGTCACAACTGCTGCTGGAGGCTGTTCATGAGCACATTCCGGATTCGGACAGGGGCGATCAACCTGGCGAAGGCTGACAGGCCAGGGCGATGCCGAACTCCATGCCGTCGGTGCCTCCCCCAGACCCTGCTGCTCATTTGCCTGATGACAACGCAGACACAGGGTAGCCCGCCGGGTTGGCAAACCATCTTTGACGGCAAATCCCTGGCTGGCTGGCAGGCTGTTCCCGCCACGTCGGGGGCCGCATGGACGGTGGCGGACGGCATTCTGACGGGCCGTGGCACCCATGGCCGCAGCTATCTGCAGTGGCAGGGCAGCGACAACGTGAGAAATTTCGATCTGCGACTGCAGTACCGTTTTCAGGGGAAGGGCAACAGTGGAGTCAACATCCGCGCCACTCCGGATCCGACAGGGCGTCGTGCGTGGCAGGCCTATCATGCCGATTTTGGTCACGCGGGCATCGGCCGCAATATCCTGGGAGCCTGGGACTTCCATACGCCTGGCAGGAAGGAACACGGCGTCCCCCGAGGGCAGCGGCTGGTGATCGACGCCCATGACCGTCCCACCTATTCCCACCTCGCGTCGGAACCGTCAATCGCGCCGGACGCGGACGGCTGGAATCGCGTGCGGATCGTGGCGCGGGACAATGCGTTCGAATACTACCTGAATGGTCGACTGTCGGCCGCCTTTACAGAGCATCTGCCACCCGGCCAGCGTCTGTCCTCGGGGCGCATCCAGCTGCAGATTCACGATCCTGGCATGCTGGTCGAATTTCGAGACATCAGAATCACTGTTTTCGATTCCGCCGGACCAGTCGAGCCCTGAACGCCAGTCGCCCAGGACCTGTCAGCAGGGCAGTGATTGCAAGTGTTGCGCGCGTATTTCGGAAACGTTGACCGGATTTCCAGGACGCCAATACCAGTCACAACATTCCGCGTTCAAGTTCAGAATCACTGCTTCCAGTTTCGCCGATTCTTCCTAGAATCCCCGCTCTCAATCGTCCCGCCCCGAGTGAATTTCTGCAGCAACATCCCACCTCTATGGCCAAACGCGCTCGTATTGAAGACCGTGTCGAAGCACGCACACGGGAGATAGGAGAAGTCCTGTTCGATCGGCTGCAGTCGCGTGCCCCGTCCATCTTTCATACGCGGTGGTGGGAAGATCGGCTGATCGGGTGGGCCACGGAAGACGAAGCGGTGAAGGTGCAGCTGCTGCGTCTGATCGACGTGCTGCCCGTTTTGCGAGATCACACGGCCATTGCCGAACATCTGGAAGAGTACTACCAGCAGGTCCGCGAACATCTGCCGCTGGCAGCACGTGTGGGCCTGGATCTCTCCACCAGCAACAGCATTCTGAGTCGGGCGCTGGCCTACAACACGCGTACCAATGCGGCGCGAATGGCACGCCGGTTTGTGGCGGGCAACCAGCCTGCTGAGGTGCTGCAGTCTGCCCGCCAGCTGCGTCGGCAGGGACTGTCGGCCGGTTTTCAAACCGTAACGGGACCAACCCTCAGTGAGGCCGACGCCGATCAGTATCAGCAGGCCTGCCTGAAACTGATCGAATCGTGCTCGGACGCTGTGGAAGAGTGGCCCGCAAACACAGTTCTCGACAATAACCATGTCGGTCCGATCCCGCGGCTTCACATCACTGTTCGCCTGTCGCGTCTGGACGCACGTTTCTCCCCCATCGATTTCGACGGCAGTCGTAAACGTGTCCTGAAAAGACTGAAGCCCATTTTGCAGGCCGCCGGCGACCATCACGCGTTCGTGCAGTTTGAAGCGGAGCGTCAGCCGCACAAATCGCTGGCCGGCGATATCCTTCGTGAACTGCTCAGTGGCAAAGCGTTCCGCAGTTTCAGCGACGTGGGTCTGACGGTGGAGACCAGTTCTCTGCAGTGCGAGGCTGAGCTGAAGGGAATTCTGGCGTGGGTTAAAAAACGTAAAGCGCCGCTGAGTGTGGTGCTCACACACGGTCGCTTTCAGGATTCAGAGCGACGCCGCGTACAGGCCCGCGCTCAGGCGGACGATGTCTGCCGGACCGGGGACGAGGCCGACACCGCTTTTGAATCACAGTGTCGCTTTCTGATGAAAAATGCTGAGTGGCTGCACCCGATTCTCGCCGCACGCAGCATACGGGGTGTGGCCCATGCCCTGGCATGGGCCAGCGAATACGACGTTCCTGAAGCGGCCACTGAAATCCAGCTGATGTTTGGGGCAGAAGATCGTCTGGCTCAACTGCTGACAGAATCAGGACGGCGGGTTCGCATCGTGTGTCCGGTGGGCCCCAACATGATCACCCTTAGTCGGCTGGCCCGGCATCAGCTCGAAAACCGGCATGATGCCACTTACCTTCAATCCACAATTTCCGAATCGACTTCTGTAGAGACGCTTCTGATGAAACCCGGCAGCCAACCCGATGACGAATCCGTCGACCAGGAAATCGAATCGTTTGTTCACGAACCGCGGACGGACTTCAGCGTGGCCGAACACCGTGAGGCGATGACACAGGCACTGGTGGACGCAAAAGACGAATTTGGCCAGACCTACCCGCTTGTCATTGACGGCAAGTCCAGCGAGAGTCGCAGCACGGTCAGTTCGCGCAATCCGTCTGCCACCAAAGAGATCGTTGGGCATGTGGCGGCCGCCTCAGCCGATCAGGCGGCGGATGCCGTGGAAGGCGCAAAACGGACGTTCACACAGTGGGCGACATCTGAGACCAGCAACCGCTGCGAGTATGTGGAACTGATTGCCGCGGAAATTCGTGAACGCCGATTCGAACTGGCTGCGTGGGTCTGCCTGGAAGTCGGCATGACGTGGGAGGATGCCGATGCGGAGGTGGCGACGGCCATCGACTACTGCATGTTTTACGCCACTCAGATGCGAGAGCTGGACGTGCCGCAGGAGTACGATCTGAGCGGCGAAGAAAACCGCTACAGCTATCGGCCGTGTGGCGTGGCGGTGGTCATTGGCTCGTGGCGGTCACCACTGGCTTCGCTGACAGGCATGCTGGCGGCTGCCATTGTCACAGGGAACACGGTGGTGCTCAAACCCGCAGAACAGTCATCGGTCATCGCCGCACGGCTCATGAGTGTCATACGCAACGCCGGTGTTCCGGACGGGGTCGTCAACTTTCTGCCAGGCATTGGCGAAGACATCTGCCCGGAACTGGTGGGCAGTCCGGATGTCCAGCTGATCTGCTTCAACGGCAATTACGAATCCGGAACAGAGATCAATCGGCTGGCCGCAGAAACCGATCACCGCCAGAACAGCATTCGCCGTGTTATTGCCGAGCTGGGCGGCAACAACGCCATCATCGTGGACAAAGACGCGGACCTTGATGACGCCGTGCCCGACATCCTCGCCTGTGCGTTTGGCTTTGCCGGTCAGAAGGCCGCCTCATGCTCTCGTGTGATCGTTCTTGAGAGCATTGCCGACGAACTGATCGAACGACTGACCGATGCGGCCGGAAGCCTGCAGATCGGCGCGGCTGATGATCCGGCCACACAAATCGGCCCGGTCATCGACGATGACGCGGCAAAGACCGTCAGCCAGCTGGTCAAGTCCGCAGACGTCGACGCCGAAGAGGAGATCGTCTTTTCCGGCAAACTCGGGAAGGCGGCCAAAGAGGGGTCATACGCCAGCCCGGTCATCATCACGGGCATTGATCCGGAATCAAATTTCGCTCAGGAGGAGGTCAGTGGGCCCCTGCTGTCTGTGATTCGCGTTCGCAGCCTGGACGATGCCTTTGCCGCCGCCAATGCGACTCGGTTTGCCCTGTCGGGCGGTGTCTACAGTCGCAGCCCGTCCACACTGAAGCGTGCACGGGTGGAGTTTCAGGTAGGCAGCCTTTCGCTGAATCGCAAGATCACCGACAGCATGGTGCAGCGACAGCCATTTGGCGGTTTCCGGATGAGCGGGACCGGGGCCAGCTCTGGTGGTCCGGATTACCTGCTGCACTTTCTGATTCCTGTCAACGTGTCGGAAAACACGACGCGGCGGGGCATCGAACCGAATAAGAAGCGTCGCCCCAGGAAAAAAGCGTAATCGCCATCCGGACGGGGAAACTGCAATTTGGGATCGGCGGCAGTTTTTTTGTTCCACTGCGCTGCAAACTGACGTCGACTCAGGCACACTCTTAGGGTGTCCGTCGTGGGATTTGGCAGGGGCTCCCCTGACCAAACGACGGAGAGCATTGACAGTCAACCATCAGCGACGATGAGGTCCCGGCGTGGCAAAAAAGAAAGCAGCGAAGAAGGCCCCTAAGAAAAAAGCGGCCAGTGCCGCGGCTCCAGCGGAAGCCCCGCAGCCGGAGATGAATCCTCAGATCCCTCAGATGATGCCGGGTATGGGACAGCCACAAATGGCAAACCCCATGATGCAGATGGCTCAGATGATGCAGATGATGATGAGTGGCGGCGGGGGAGCGGCTCCCATGATGGATCCGTCGGCCGTGCCGTTTTCTGCCGGGCAGGTCGTGGAGGATGAAGACGCCGGGCTGAACGAGGACTTCATTCGACCGTCACTGCTCACAAACCTTGTCAAAGAGCAGGAAGCCATTGAGCTCGGCTGTGTGCTGGACAACCTGTGCCTGTCGGCTGATGGTGGTGGGGCACTGGGCGGTGTTCCCAAAGGGTGCACGATCGCGTTTGCCGGCCCTCCAGGAAAGGGCAAGACCCGCAGCATGCTGGCCGGACTGGCGAAAGTCGCGGCCAGCGGTGAGAAGGTGGCTCTGGTTGTGGCCGAAGAAGGCTTTCATGATCCGGACGGCAATGGTCGCGATGACCTGTGCTCTCGCTTCACCAAAATCGGTATGGGGGTGACAGGACTGGCCGAAAAGGCGTTTCGCAAACAGGTACTGGAAAACGTTTTTGTCCTGGAAAGCCAGTATCACCGCGGACAGTCGTGGGATGACTTTGTCAACAAGTATCGCTACCTGGTGGAACAGGAAGAGATCGGCTTCGTCGTGATCGACTCGCTGAACATGCTGGACCCCAGTCGCAGCCGCACGGCCGACAACCTGTCTGCCCTGAAGACTTATAACCAT
Organism: Planctomycetaceae bacterium; assembly: GCA_024742875.1. Classification (GTDB taxonomy): domain Bacteria; phylum Planctomycetota; class Planctomycetia; order Planctomycetales; family Planctomycetaceae; genus Fuerstiella. The sequence goes on from JANSXP010000018.1 coordinate 94,082, forward strand.
GAACAGGGCGTCACCTGTGTTTGCGTCGGACAGATCCGCGACACGGGTGCTCCGGTTGGCGGCGAGGCGCTGGTGCACACGGCAGATGCCGTCTTCCTGATCGAAGAAATGTCACTGGGCTCCAAAGAAATCGCGGAGCTGTGGGGTGGCAAGTATCGTGACAAAATTGACGTCGTGAGAGCCGTCAAGAGTGTCACCACACCAACATTCCCGCATCCGGTACGGCTCGGTCGTGATGCTGAACACGGTGTGCTGGAAGTGCATGAGGCTCAGCCAAAGATGTATGCGGTCCCGAGCGCCTAAAGTGTTGCGGGAGACAACCGTGAACGCTGCCCCAATCAGGTGCCGCCTGCTGCGAGCGTCCATCGTGATGGCAGCAACTGTGGCTGTCAGGGAGTGTCACGATGTATGGTAAGCGGGCTGCGGTAAACGGCCTGCGATTAGGGGACAGTGAAGGGACTGCGTGTTTTCGCGCTAATCAGATCGCCGCTTAGGTGGTGTATTCGGAATTGAGTCGGACATATTCCTGCGTGAGATCACTCGTCCAGAAGCAGGCCGCCTCCGAACCGGAGGCTGGGCCTCCCGTCAGCTCCAGTAACAGGCTGACTTCTCCCCGCTGCATATCGGCTGACAGACTGACTTCATCGTAGGCCACGGGATTGCCGTGTTTGTAAACCGTCACCCCATTGATCTGCAGTGAAAGATGGGCCGCGTCGAACGGGATCCCCGCATAACCGGCGGCAGACGTGATACGTCCCCAGTTGGGGTCGTTGCCCGTGATCGCCGTCTTCACCAGTGCGCTTTCACTGATTTGACGGGCCACACGCACCGCCTGGTCACGTGTGGCGAATCCCCGCACGTCGACAGTGACAAAATGCGCCGCCCCTTCGGCGTCCCGGATGATGTCAGTCGCCAGTTTTTCGCACACACGCCGCACGGCAGCCGTCAACTGCTGCACGTCATCGTCTGAGACCGGCGTGATACCGGACTGTCCGTTGGCCAGCAGTAACACCGTATCACTGGTGCTCATGTGGCCGTCCACCGTGATGCAGTTGAACGTATGACTGACGGCCTCTTTCAGGATGGTGTCGCACTGCTGCGGTGTCAGGACAGCATCCGTCAGCACGACACCCAGCATCGTGGCCATGTTGGGGGCGATCATCGCAGCCCCCTTGGCAGCACCGCAGATTGAAACGCTGCCGGTGGACAGCGGCTGAGACTGTGACAGACTCTTGGCAAAGGTATCAGTGGTCATCATGGCGGCCGCGGCCTTCGTGAGTGCCCCGTCTTCCGTCGACAGGCCCTCGACCGCCGTCGGGATGCCGTTGAGGATTTTGTCCATGGGTAATGGCACGCCTATGATCCCTGTGGAGCACACAAGAATCTGCTCAGGCAGACAACCAAGCGACTGAGCAACGGCCGCCGTCATCTCGTGGGCGTCGCGATCACCCGACTCACCCGTGCACGCATTGGCGTTGCCCGAGTTGATGACCACACCGCGGATCACGGCCCCTGGTGTACGCTGACGAGACAGAACCACCGGAGCGCCGACGACCCGGTTGGTCGTGTAGACACCAGCGGCCGCACAATCGACCTCGGAAACGAACAGGCAAAGATCCGGCTTGCCACTGTCCTTGATGCCGCACGTGGAACCGGATGCCAGAAAACCGGAGGGCAAAGAATCAGTCATCATTGCGAGAAGCTAAAACAGCTGCAGGGAGGAATTGAATTGAAAGGAGTGACGCCGACAATCGTCAGACAAAACTGAGCATGCCCAGCGTCTGATCAAGGCCAAGCAGCAGGTTCATATTCTGAACGGCCACGCCGCTGGCCCCCTTGATGAGGTTGTCCGTCGCAGAAAACACGACCAGCTGATCTCGATTGAGCCGCACGCTCAGATCGCAGAAGTTGGTGTGTGCCACGTTTTTGGTGGCCGGGATCTGCGAAGAAACGCGGACGAACGGCTGATCCTGATAAAAGCTGCGTGCCAGCTCCAGCAGATCATCCTCAGACATCGGCTGCTTCAGCCGGGGATACATCGAGCACAGGATACCGCGGTCCATGGGCATCAGGTGTGGATTGAAGGCAACCTGCACGGGCGTTCCACACACGTCAGACAGGACCTGCTCAATTTCCGGCGTGTGCCGATGATTGCCAATGCCGTAGGCCGTGACGGATTCATTGCATTCGGCAAACAGAGTCCCGAGTTTGGGTTTGCGACCGGCCCCGCTCACGCCGCTTTTGGCGTCGATCACGATTCCATTCGGTTCGATCACACCAGCGGCCAGAAATGGAGCCAGACCAAGAATCGACGTGCTGGTGTAGCAGCCCGGGTTGGCCACAAGGTCGGCTGAGCCAATCTGATCAGAGAACAGTTCAGGCAGCCCGTAGACGGTGGAACTCAGGCGTGTGGGATCTGTGTGGACATGACCGTACCAGGTTTCGTAGACGCCAGGATCACTGAGACGATAATCCGCGCTGAGGTCCACGACACGGCAGCCCGCATCCAGCAGCTGCGGCACCGCCTCCATACTGGCCGTATGCGGCAGCGCACAGAACACGATATCACAGCGACGCCCCACGTCTTCCGGGGAGAGATTTTCGCAGCGAAGATCAAATAAACCTGCCAGCGACGGATGCACGTCAGACAGATGCGGCGAGTTCTCCTGCCGAGTCGTCAGCGTGGTGACCTCTGCCTGGGGGTGACGGGCCAGAATCTTCAATAGTTCGAGCGCCGTGTATCCGGTGGCTCCCAGAATCCCTATACGTGACATCGTGCGTTATTTGACTTTAGAAGGTGCGTAGCTGGGCAAATCAACCAGGGTCGGACCGCTCGGGCCGGGCTGTAGTCTAAGATTCCATCCGTCCGCAGCAAATTCAACAGCAGGCTGGGTCTGTTCTTCGAAATCGGATTTGCGGCGTAAATCCCTGGGTAACTTTCAAATCACAATTTTTCCCGTAAGAATATCGACCACAGGGTGCGATTGTGGCCGAAGCCATCCCTGTGACGGACACGTCAGCCAGGGTGACGTTCATTCGATTGCCTCGACTGAGTGACAATTTGTGAGTAACGACAAACTCCTCAACGACAGTCTCCCCATCGAGATCCGTTCCTCGCTCGCTGCGAAGGTGCAGATCTCGAGACTCGGAATGCCCGGGGGCCTCTGGCGGAGTGCGTCCGTTGCTTCTGCAGCACTCACCTTTTCCCGGGCGACCACCTTTGCCTGCTCTGGTCCCCGGGATTGACATTTCACGTCAGCCCCCGCGGGACGTTTTCCCTGAATTCCAACAGTTGATCAGATAAGGAACGAATGATGTCGGCACCCAAACTTCACAACGCAATGTGGCCAGGCCTGGTGGGCAAGGGAGACGGTGAAGGGGAAGAGCCCCCCATCAGCCTTGATCGAATGCTTGAACTGACGGCCGCTGCCGAGGTCAACGGGCAGAAGTTTGACGGCATCGACTACTTCCTGTTTCACCCTCACACCGATCCGGAAGCGAGTGACGATGAGCTGCGTGTGATCGCGGACAAAATCGCGGCTCACGGGTTCTCTGTCGGTTCACTCGTGGCCCCCATCTGGCCGGGGACCGTGGGCGACAGTGCTATGGGTGACGAGGCCGCACGAGAGAAATTTCTCAGTGCGATCAAAGTGGGCTGTCGGATTGCCGGTATCTTCAAGGATCATGGCGTCCGCAACTACGGCTGCATCCGGATTGACTCGGCCGAATTCGGGGTTGAAAAATGGCGGGAAGATCCCGGGGCCAACACCAAAAAGATTGCGGCAACGTTCCGTGAAGCCGCCAAAATTGCGGCCGACCATGGTGAGCGTCTGGCGGCCGAAGGAGAAATCTGCTGGGCCGGCATGCACAGCTGGAAGGACATGCTGGACCTGCTGGAAGAAGTGGGCATGCCCGAATCGCTGGGCTTCCAGGCCGACCTGGCGCACACCTACCTGTACCTTCTGGGATACAACGCGCCGGAGCACGCACTCGTTCAGGACGGCTACTCAGACGAGCAGTTCTACGAAGCGTACAAGAACATGACCGACAAACTGCGCCCCTGGACCATTGACTTTCATGTCGCGCAAAACGACGGCGAAGTCCACGGTGCCGGCTCCCATGACAAGACGGGCAAGCACTGCCAGGCGGACGATCCCAACGGCAAGCTGGACATCGTCAAGTGCGCCAGCTACTGGCTGGAAGGCGCCACAGAGCGTGGGATTCAGCACATCTGCTGGGACGGATGCATGTTCCCCAACGCAGTTCTGGAAGACGGCTCCACGTGGAACACCATCCTGGACACCATGATCAGGGTTCGTGACAGCGGCAGTTATTCGTAACGGCCGCTTCCCTCGAATATTCCATCAACCTTATTTGCACGAAAGCAAACTCTAACATGTCACTGAAGCCACTGAACATCGGCCTGATCGGCTATGGATTCATGGGCCGTACTCACACCAACGGGTACAAACGCGCCAACGATTTTTTCCCCGAACTGAAACATCGTCCTGTTCTGAAAGCTGTGTGCGGCCGCAACGCCGAAAACGCACAGGCTTTTGCGGACCAGTGGCAGTATGAAAGCATCGAAACCGACTGGCGGGCACTGATCGCCCGCGACGACATCGATGCCATCGACATCTGCACGCCCAACAACTCGCACGCAGAAATCGCCATCGCCGCCGCTGAAGCCGGCAAGATGATTCTGTGCGAAAAACCGCTGGCGCTGAATCCCGAAGAGGGAGCGCGAATGGTGGAAGCGGTCGAGAAAGCGGGCGTCGCCAATACGGTGTGGTACAACTACCGCCGTGTACCGGCTGTCACCCTGGCCAAACAGCTGATCAATGAAGGGCGACTGGGACGCATCTTCCATTACCGGGCCAACTTCCTGCAGGACTGGACCATCAACGAGGATCTGCCGCAGGGTGGCGCCGCGCTGTGGCGTCTGGATGCCAAGGCGGCGGGATCCGGCGTAACGGGAGACCTGCTGGCGCACTGCATCGATACGGCCATCTGGCTCAACGGTTCCATTTCCGATGTCAGCGCCATGACAGAGACCTTCGTCAAAGAACGCATGCATAACGAGACCGGCAAAATGGAGCCGGTGACCATTGATGATGCGTGCACTTTTATGTGCCACTTTGAGAACGGATCGCTGGGCCTGTTCGAAAGCACGCGATACGCACGCGGCCACAAGGCGCTGTACACCCTGGAGATCAACGGTGAAAAAGCGTCGATTCGCTGGGACCTGCACGACCTGCATCGCCTGGAGTACTTCGACCACAGCGACGACGGCATCGTGCGTGGCTGGCGATCGGTCCACATTTCGGACGGCGACCAGCCCTACATGGACAAGTGGTGGGTGCCAGGCCTGAATATTGGCTACGAGCACACGTTTGTTCATCAGGTGGCTGACTTCATTCGCAGCGTGGACGAAGGCACTGCGTGCAGCCCAACGTTCCGCGAAGCTCAGGAAACCCAGCAGGTGTGCGACGCTGTTCTGGAAAGCGCCAAATCGCGGCAGTGGAAAGATGTAGGGTAGCCATCTGACACGCGATTGTTATGATCGTGTGAAGAATAATCACAGCGGCGGCTTTCGAGCCGCCGCTGTTTATGAATATCTGACGGACACGGCTGTGGCGAACCTTCGCCCATAGTTCGTGTCCTTTCTCTTTGTCTGTTCGAAACAGACGACTGCCAAACAAAGCCAGGGATTCGTTATGGAACGCCAACCTATTTCGCAAGAAGGCTACGACAAGATTCGCGGCGAAATCAAAGAGCTGGAAGACACCAAACCAGCCGTGCTGGAACGCATCAAAGTGGCCCGCGAAGAAGGTGACCTGAAAGAAAATGCGGAGTACCACGCGGCACGGGAACAGCTGGCTCACCTGGAACGACAGATCGCCTCCAAACGCGAACGCCTGGCCAACTGTAAAATCATGGACCGTTCGGAAATGCCCAAAGGCGTGGTGGCCTATGGGTCGCGCGTCACCGTGAAGGATCTGTCAGACGGCATGGAGGAAATCTATGAACTGGTCGGCCCAGGAGAAGAAGACTACGACGGTGACATTCTGAAGATCCTGACGTCCAGCCCACTGGCGCAGTCCATGATCGGGAAGAAAGTGGGAGATGCGTTTGAGGCCGATATCCCGGCTGGCAAGCTGAACATGGAAGTGGTGTCGATCGAGGACGCCGAGATTTAGCGGACGTTGTCGTCTCGCCCGCTCGTCCCAATGGCATCACGTCACAGAGTTGAAGCCCTCACAGATCGACAACCTCACAAAGCGACAATCTCACAACCCGCCAACGTCACAGCATCACCAGGCTGTGACGTTTTTTATGGACCGTCAGCCCGCCTGGACGTCCCGGCGGAAACAGGCCCACTCAGCAGACGACTCACTCAAAGAAAAACGTGGGCGCTTCAAGCTGAATTTCGACCTGCATCGGCCGGGTTTCGCGGAAGAATGAAAGCACGACACGATCACCCGGTTTGTAGCGCCGCAGTTCTGCCTCCAGCTTTTGCGCCGTATTAACGGGCACATCGTTGAGAGCAGAAATCTGATCGCCCAGGAAGACGCGATACCCCAGTTGCTGTGTGGCACGCAGCGGCGTGCGGGCGGCCGGTCCGGAAACTCGGCGAACAAACAGTCCGCGACCGTTCAGCTCAGGGGGCACGCCCCATTCTGCCACCACGTCCGGGTCGAGCACCGAAATCCCCAGTACGGGCATCTGCGGCGAAGACGAACGTTCCAGCACCAGATTGACAGACTCCAGGACACGATCAGAAGGTACCGCAAACCCCAGTCCCGAATAGGCACCCGTCGGACTGACGATGGCCGTATTCACGCCAATCATACGGCCGCTGCTGTCCAGCAGCGGGCCACCCGAGTTACCGGGATTGATGGCGGCGTCTGTCTGAATCAGACCGCTGAGCGTTTCCTGCCGCCCCTCTCGCCCCACAATGCGGTTCAAACCTCCGATCACGCCGGTAGACAGAGTTTGATCAAAGCCGAAGGGATTGCCGATCGCCAGCACCGTCTGTCCGACCTGCAGGTCTTCCGAAGTCCCCAGTTGTATGGGCTTCAGTTTCAGACTGCCGGGATCCACTTTCAGAACAGCGATGTCATGCTCCTGCACGCCGCCGACCAGCTTGGCGTCGACAATTGTCTTGTCGGCAAACTGCACTTCCAGCTCCGTACTGGCCGACATCAGACGTTCTTCTATGACGTGCAGGTTGGTGATGATGTGTCCCTGGTCGTCCCAGACGACACCCGTCCCCGAAGACAGTTCTTTTTCCTGAATGCCGGAGAACATCACTGACTGATAGCCTTTGGTGCGAATGAACACCACAGACGGCGATGCTTCACGAAACACGCGAATGCGAGACTCTTCATCGGCCCCCAACTCCTGCCGCGGCGTGGCCGTGCGGGAAGTAAAATCTGCGGGTCCGGATTCGCGCGCCCAGGTCTGCCAGGCGAGGATCGCCGAAAGCACAATCAGAGCGGCCACCAGAATCATATTGGTGGATCCGGAACCGGCCGATGGCGAAGACGTATTTTCCATGAGGAATCCGCACTGTTAGCATAAAGACAGGACTCCTGCCCTCACGCAAAAGCCCCTCTCAGTCTACTGCAGGATTCCGGACCCGTCGAACCAATAATCCGCCCGGCCCGACAGTCGTCAGGCCAGAATTCCGGCAACTGGTTCGTGCGGTTCCACACCCGTCAGCTTCATATCGAGCCCCTGAAACCGATAGGTGAGGCGATTGTGATCGATCCCCATCAGGTGCAGGATAGTGGCCTGCAGGTCATGCACGTGGACCGGATTTTCAGCCACATTGTAGCTGAAATCGTCCGTCGCGCCCCAGGACGTTCCGGCCTTCACACCGGCTCCGGCCAGAAACATGGTAAAGCAGCGGGGATGATGGTCTCGGCCGGCTTCCGGGCTGCTGAAGTTGCCCTGGCCCACCACACCGCGTCCAAATTCCCCCCCCCCAGACGAGCAGCGTGTCCGCCAGCAGGCCCCGCGGTGTCAGGTCGTTGATCAGGCCGGCCGTCGGCCGAGCGGGGTCGCGGC
>JANSXP010000132.1 GCA_024742875.1 Planctomycetaceae bacterium
AAACGCTGGAAGGCGAAGTTTCCGCCTATATTCCGACCAACGTGATTTCCATTACGGATGGCCAGATCTACCTGGAACCAGACCTGTTCTGGAAAGGGATTCGTCCCGCGATCAACGTGGGCATCAGTGTTTCCCGGGTAGGCGGTAACGCTCAGACAAAAGCGATGAAGAAAATCGCCGGCTCCCTGCGACTGGACCTGGCGGCCTTCCGAGAGCTGGAAGCTTTTGCTCAGCTGGGTACCGAGCTGGACGCGGCCACACAGCAGCAACTGGACCGTGGTTATCGCATGGTGGAACTGCTGAAGCAGCCCCAGTACGAACCGCTGCACGTGGCTGATCAGGTGATCGTGATTTACGCGGGCACGAAAGGTTACTTTGACCACGTGCCGGTACCGGAGGTTCAGAAGGCAGAGAAAGAGCTGCTGGAATTCATCGGCCGTGAGCACGCGGACATGCGTGACAAGCTGGTGGAAGCTGGCGCTCTGACGGACGAAGTGGAAACGGCTCTGAAGACGGCTCTGGAAGCGTTCAAGACACGCGTTGCAGCCGCCGTCTAAAGGCATCCTCCTGGAACGATCGGTCGCCTGCCGGCGGCCGTTCCTGTCGGCCTGATTTTCAGGCATCGGTCGCTCTGTCGGCCAAACCCCATTCACCATTCGTGACGATCCAACCCGATGGCCAACGCACGCTTACTTGTCAAACGACTGAAGTCGGTTCGCAACATCCGTAAAATTACGCGGACGATGGAACTGATTGCGACCAGTCGGTTCAAGAGAGCCATGGACCGAGCCACCGAAGCGGCGGAATACACGAAGAAGATCTCAGAGATCGTGGGGGACCTGGGAGCAGCCGACCTGAAGTTCTCGCACCCACTGCTGGAAGAGCGACCGGAAACGAAGAAATCTGTGCTGCTGGTGCTGACTTCCAATCGAGGTTTGTGCGGCGGTTACAACGGTGCCGTCCTGCGAAACACGCTGAAGCACATCGAGCAGCTGAAAGCCGATGAGATCGACTTCTCTTTAGAGGTGTCCGGCAAACGCGGTATTAAGTTCCTCAACTTCCAGAAGATCGACATCGACAGTTCGTACACTCATTTCGAAGACTCCCCAACCTTTGCGGAAGTGGACGAACTGGGTTCACGATACGTGGACGATTATATCGCCGGTCGCATCGACCGACTGGATGTGGCGTACACGTCTTTTCAGACCATCTCCCGACAGTCCGCTGTCGTGGAATCGATCCTGCCTTTGTCGAGTCTCTCTTCAGGCTCGGACGGCGAATCTGCCGCGGGTGCTGACGGAACGGACTATGAATTCCAGCCTTCTCCTCAGGAGATCCTGGAAGAGATCGTTCCCGCCGCCTTCCGGGCAAAACTTTTCAAGTGCTTCCTCGACGCCGCCGTCAGCGAGCAGATTGCCCGCATGGTTGCGATGAAGGGAGCCACCGAGAACGCCGACGAAATGGCCGGTGATCTCAAGCAGCAGTACAACCGCGCCCGTCAGGCCGGCATTACGTCGGAACTGGCCGAGATCATCGGTGGTGCTGCCGCACTGGAGTAAACAACGGCGTTCGGGCGTCTGCCTGGACACTCACATGGAAACTGGTTCAGGTGAAAGCAGCTTCACCTGCGAAAACACCCGACAAGACCCGAAGCGTACGCAAGGGACATAAACATGAGCGAAGCTAACACAGGTTCCGTCACACAGGTGATCGGCTCGACATTTGACGCCGAATTCGCCGAAGAGAGCCTTCCTGCGATCTACAACGCACTGGAAGTTTCCGACAACGTCAACGGCGTGGAAATCAGTGTGACGGGTGAAGTTCAGCAGCATCTGGGCGGCGGCAAAGTCCGCTGCGTTGCTCTGGGCAGCACCGAAGGTATGGTCCGCGGCATGACGGTGACCGACACCGGTGCTCCGCTGTCCGTGCCTGTTGGCAAGGGAACTCTGGGTCGCGTCTTCAACGTGACGGGAACAGCGATTGACGGTCGTGGCGATGTGGAGCACGACGAACGCTGGGCCATCCACCGTCATCCTCCCAAACTGGAAGACCTGTCCTCCAAGACAGAGCTGTTCGAAACGGGGATCAAGGTTGTCGACCTGCTGACACCGTTCGTGCGTGGTGGTAAAGCGGGTCTGTTCGGTGGAGCGGGTCTGGGCAAGACCGTGATTCTGACCGAACTGATCGCTCGTATCGCCAGTGCTCACGGTGGTTACTCGGTATTCGCCGGCGTGGGTGAGCGAACACGCGAAGGTAACGACCTTTGGCTGGAAATGCAGGAAACGAAGATCGGCGACACGGGTCGTTCGGTCATCGAGCAGACCTGCATGGTGTTTGGCCAAATGAACGAACCACCGGGTGCTCGTCTGCGAGTGGCTCTGTCGGCTCTGACAATGGCCGAGTGGTTCCGTGATGCTACCGGATCAGACACACTGCTGTTTGTTGATAACATTTTCCGCTTCTCACAGGCTGGATCGGAAGTATCCGCTCTGCTGGGACGCATGCCATCGGCGGTAGGTTATCAGCCGACTCTTGGTACGGAGCTGGGCGAGCTTCAGGAACGCATCACGTCAACCAACAACGGGGCGATCACGTCCGTGCAGGCGGTATACGTTCCTGCCGACGACCCGACCGACCCTGCTCCAGCGACGGCGTTCTCTCACCTGGACGCGTTCATCTATCTGGAACGTAAGATTTCGGAAAAAGGGATTTACCCGGCGATCGACCCACTGGCGTCATCGAGCCGAATTCTTGACCCGCAGTACGTGGGTGAGCGACACTACAACATCGCTCGTCGCGTGCAGCAGACCCTGCAGCGATACCGAGAACTGCAGGACATCATCGCGATTCTGGGTGTTGACGAGCTGAGCGAAGACGACAAACTGGTCGTTCATCGTGCTCGCCGCATCGAACGCTTCCTGTCACAGCCGTTCCTCGTGGCTGAGGTCTTCACTGGTAAGGCCGGTAAGATCACTCCGATCGAAGACACGATCCGCAGCTTCGAAGAACTGTGCGATGGCAAGTGGGACCACCTGCCGGAATCTGCGTTCATGTACGTGGGTGCCATTGAAGAAGCGGAAGAGCAGTACAAGGCCATGCAGGCCGAAGCTGCAAAGTAGGCTGACCCTCTGACGATTCAGTATCGCTGATCATCGGACATACCAAACGCAGCTTCTGATCCGAACACACAGGACACCACCGTGGCTGACCTTCGACTCGTACTTGTAACCCCCGAAAAGACTCTGTTCGACAAACCCGTTGCGTCGATCAAGGTTCCCATGTTTGACGGCAGCGCCGGGATCTACCCGGGGCGTGCTCCACTGGTGGGACGTCTGGGTGTGGGTGAGCTGACGTTGAAAGGCGGCGACGGCGCTTCGGACTCCTACTTCATCGAAGGCGGATTCATTCAGATCAAAGGTGAACAGGTTTCCGTGCTGACCAATGCCGCGACACCTGCGGAGAAGATCAGTCGCACGGCTGCCGCAGAAGAGCTGGCCGCCGCAAAAGCGGAAAAAGCGACGACGGATGATGCGATGGAAGCTGTCGCGAACAAGATTGATCGGGCCCGCAAGCTCGTCAAAATGGCGACCGCTGAGTAGACTTCGCTCCAGCGAACGAGCAGAGCTGCCACTTTGGTGTCGGACGGTTTGTTCGCAGGCTTTCCCCTCAAGCTCGATTCGCTCTCTTCTTTTGCAGATGATCCGCTGGTTGCCGGAGACGACAGATGGCCAAGAAATTTGACGCACGGGTCGATGACCTTGTCATGGAAACTCGCACTCTCTGGGACGACTCCGTCGGAGATCTCAGTGAAGAGGATCGACGCTGGGTCGCTGGCGAGATCCACAAGCAACCGCAACTGGCCAGCAAGATTGCGTACGATCGCAGCCACACCGGATTCACGCGGATCATCACAGTGACGCTGGAAGACATCCAGCGACTGTACCTGTCCAAAGAGTCCTGAGTCGACGCAGCAGCGCACACCTGAACGCTCACTGGCCCAGCGGCTGGCTGCTCGTCCGGCCGTCAAGGCACAACCACAGACGATATTCGGCCGTTTTCGGTTTGGTCGCCTCGCTGGTTGGCTTCGGCCGCCAGACTGTGTTCCCGCTCGTTCTGACTGTACGCGCCGTGCTGACTCTTCTTGTAACGGCCCCGCTTTTCTCGCGGGCACACTTTTCACGCGGCACGGCGCCGGCCTGCCACCGCCGTACAAACCCGCTTTGGCCCTGCATTCGATGGGCGACGTGCGAATCGCCCGCGTCCGGGCCGCGCTGGTGTGGCAACAAATTGGCTGTCAGCACGTCGCACTGTTGACCGATCAGCGTCGGCAGAATTCCCATTCCATCGCACGGATCGCAAAAGCCGCTGCCAGTCCCCCGGAAAGAGCAGTCCACAACTGCAGCACACATCCCGGCATACCACCAGCTGATTGTTTGTTGCACTGCAGCGGCTCGTGGCTCACAATCAGGCTCTCACCTGTTTTGATGGAAAGCCTGCCATGTCGCCCACTTCTTTGCTGCAACAGTACATCACCCACAGTCAGCGGCGTTCATTCTTAAAAACGTCGTGTGGCGGGATTGGGGCCGGCGTACTGGCGGCCATGCTGGGGCAGTCTTCTCAGGCGGCGGCCTCCGAAAAATGGCAGGGCATTGTCCAGCCTCTGCATTATCCGGTGCGTGCCAAACGTGTGATTCACCTCTGTATGGCGGGCGGGCCTTCACACCTGGAAACCCTGGACTACAAGCCGAAGCTGCGCGAAATGGACGGGCAGCCGATCCCGGCCTCCTTCACCGAAGGCAAGCCGATTGCCCAATTGCAGGGCAAGGCGCTGAAGTGTCTGGGCGCTCAGCACGACTTTCAGAAGTTCGGTCAGTCGGGACAGCAGATCTGCGGCCTGTTCAATCACTTTGGAGAGATTGCAGATGACATCTGCATCATCAATTCACTGCAGACCGAAGCCATCAACCACGACCCGGCCCACACCTTCATGAACACGGGCAGTTCGATTCCCGGTCGCCCGTCGATGGGCTCCTGGGTGAACTATGGTTTGGGTTCGGAGTCTGAGGATCTGCCTGGTTATGTGGTGCTTACCTCACTGGGGCGATTTGGTCAGGCACAGCCGATCGCCGCCCGACAGTGGCACAGCGGCTTTCTGCCCAGTCGGTTTCAGGGCGTCGAGTTTCGATCCACCGGCGATGCCGTGCTGTATGTCAACAGCCCGGCTGGCGTGAAGCCACAGCAGCAAAAACAGGTCGTCGATGCGATTCGTCAGCTCAACCAGATGCAGGCGGACCTGACAAGCGACCCGGAAATCGCGACCCGCATCGAAGCTTATGAAACGGCGTTCCGCATGCAGTCCAGTGTTCCGGAACTGATGGACATGACATCTGAGCCGAAGCACATTCAGGAACTGTACGGCACCAAAGGGGCGGATGGATCATTTGCTGCCAACTGCCTGCTGGCCCGCCGTCTGGTTGAACGCGGAGTGCGGTTTGTGCAGTTGTACCATCGCGCCTGGGACCACCATGGGGGCGTGAAACGGGCGATGGAGGGCACAGCCGGAGAGGTCGATCAGGGGGCCGCCGCACTGATTAAAGATCTAAAACAGCGGGACATGCTCAAGGACACGCTGGTCATCTGGGGGGGAGAATTTGGCCGTACCCCCATGGCTCAGGGAAGCGGGCGCGATCATCACATTCGCGGCTTCAGCTGCTGGATGGCCGGTGGTGGCATCAAGGGAGGAATCACGCACGGTGCGACAGACGAACTGGGCTACGAAGCGGTGGAAGATGTCTTCCACGTCAACGACTTTCATGCCACGCTGCTGCACCTGATGGGCATCGATCACACAAAGCTAACGTTCAAATTTCAGGGACGCAACTTCCGCCTGACGGATGTGGCGGGCGAGATCGTGGAGAAGATTCTCGCCTAGCCGCGGCATGGTCCCCTTTCACGCACACTGATTGCCCTGACGGGAAGCTCCCTTCCGAAGACTGCCTAAGGAACGTACGCATGTCGATGACTCTGCCAGGCCCCGTGGTTTCTGCCGACTGGCTGGCTGAGCACCAGCAGCAGGTCCGCATTGTGGATTCCCGCTGGTCCATTCCCACTGGTCCCAAACACGACGACTATCTGGCGGCCCACATTCCCGGAGCCGTGTTTGCGAATCTCGACACGGATGCCTCAGCCCCGGCGGGACCGCTGGGCCGTCACCCGTTGCCCACCCCGGAAGAATTTGCCGCCGCCTGCGGACGTCTTGGCATCGACGGGCCGGTGGTGGTCTATGACGACTGTCACGCAGCTGTCGCGGCGCGGCTGTGGTGGCTGCTGGACTGCGTGGGCATTCCGGCGGCCGTGCTGGAAGGCGGCATCCAGGCCTGGTCGGCCACGCGGGAAACGGCCTCGGGAGAAGAGCGGGCAACTCCCGTGCAGCGGCCCGTTGTCCCGTGGCCTGCGGAGCGTTTTCTCTCCATGGAGGAAGTCCTGCCGGCGATTGCCGAGGGCAGCGGATTGATCGACGCCCGATCGGCAGAACGATTTCGCGGCGAGGAGAATCCTATTGACCGCATTGCCGGCCACATTCCCGGTTCATGCTCACGCCCCTGGCAGACCAACCTCAGCGACGGCAAATTCCTGCCCGCCGACCAGCTCCGCGAACAACTACTGACGGTGCCAGGCGCTAATGATCAACCACTGATCTGCAGCTGCGGATCGGGCGTGACGGCGTGCCACAACATTCTGGCCACGCGACTGGCAGGTCTGCCCACCCCCCGTTTGTTTACCGGATCATGGTCTCAGTGGACTTACGCGGACGGCCAGCCGGTGAACACCGGTGAAGCGCCCTAAGCGCCATTGTTGGCGGAGATGCTGCGAAGAATGGTCGGAGCCAGTGCGACCTGCATCGATCCGATCGGCGTGGTTGATCAGCTTCCATTCAGACGGCGTCGGCATCAGGCTCCGTTTGTGAGTACAAGAAAACAGGCCGGGCATATTTGCCCGGCCTGTTCTCGCAATCCGTACGCGTCACGTGATGGCGTGACGTCTTTCCGATCGTACCAGCAGCGGGCTGCTGTGCCTTGCTGCTACGCCGCCGCGCGGCGCATGACAGATGACATAGGAATCACATCCACATTCTGCCGCTGACCGGCGGCGGAAATGAAGGATTCGAAAATCTGAATGTCCAGCGCTGACGCCGTGTTGCTCTCCGGATGCCACTGCACGCCCATGCAGTACCAGTCTTCCAGGGTGGATTCGTAGGCTTCGATGATGCCGTCCGGACACGTCGCACAAACGCGGAACTGTCGGGCCAGCTGATCGACAGCCATGTGATGATGGCTGTTGACGCGAACTTCACCAGGGCCAAACACGTCGTCCAGGTGGGTACCAGGCACAATCTCCAGCACGTGCCGCAGGTTCTTTTCGACTTCGTCACGATGATGCAAAGCGCGGGGGCAGTCTTCGGGGATGTCCATAAACAGCGTCCCGCCACACAGCACGTTGACCAGCTGCATGCCGGAACCAATGGCCAGCACGGGCAGCTTCATTTCGATGGCCAGTTTGGCAATCCGACGATCAAAATCTTCGCGGCGTTTGGGCATGATCCGATTGGCCGGGCCGGCATGAAAACCCATGCGAGTCGGGTCCAGGTCAAGGGTCGAGCCAGCCAAAACCACTCCGCCCAGCAGCGACAGGGCCTGTTTCAGGTCGTCGTCATTGTCGTATGGCGGCAGCATCATCGGCACACCGCCGGCGCCGATCACGCTGTCGTAATAACCGGCGTTGAACCAGCTCAGCGCGGCGCCGTTGTAACGTTCCGGTCGAAAATCACCTGTGACACCAACAATGGGTTTTGAAACATCGCTCATAAAAGGTCCCTCCCTGGCTGCCGAAGTCTCGGCGTTTGATCAGTATCAAAACGCAAGCCAGACACGTCTGCGGGAACAGATAGAGCGAACACAGGCACCGTGGCTGTGACAGCCACAGGTGGGCAGAAGCTGCATGAGCTGCTGCCGCTGTGCATTTGCCGAATCCATTCAGCAGGGCGAATCATCCGCCTCATGTTTTGAGAAAAGTCTCTGCGGCGAAATCCCTTTCCGCCGGCTGATGCGAAAAATAGTCAAGAGCACTTCCGCTGTAAAGCAGATCGCCGATTTTGGACTCCACCAAACCCTCAACCACAAGATATTGGGCCACAGCCCACGATACACACCGCAGCGGGGCTCTCGTTTTTGCCAGATTTCAAGCCACAGTGTGCGTTCGTCCGGCAGATCCTGCTGCCCGTGTCCTCCGCCGGCTGAGGCTGCCGCCTGCTGGCTTGCCGTTTGGTTTGGCTTCCACGACGATGCCAGGCTGTCGTGCCCCTCTGCCCTGTCCCCAGTGAAACACTATGCGAGCTGCAGTTTTTGAGTCCTTTGCCGGCGGCCTGTCGGTACAGAATGTGGACACTCCCAAACCTCATCCGGACGCCGCCATCATCAAAGTGGAAGCCTGCGGGCTGTGCCGCAGCGACTGGCACGGCTGGATGGGCCACGATTCCGACGTGCAGTTGCCCCATGTGCCCGGACATGAACTGGCGGGAATCGTCGCAGAAGCAGGCTCCAACGTGACCCTGTGGCGGCCGGGACAGCGCGTGACCGTGCCGTTCTGCTGTGGCTGCGGAACCTGCCCCGAATGTGTGTCCGGCAATCAACAGATCTGCGACTGTTACACGCAGCCGGGGTTTACTCAGTGGGGCGCTTTCGCGGAATTCACGGAAATCCGCCACGCAGACGTCAATCTGGTGGCCCTGCCGGAAACCATTGACTTCACGACAGCCGCCAGTCTGGGCTGTCGCTTTGCGACGTCGTTTCGCGGCATTGTTCATCAGGGTCGCGTGTCGGGAACGGATGTGGTGGCCGTGCATGGCTGCGGCGGTGTGGGTCTGTCGGCCGTCATGATTGCCGCATCACTCGGCGCCAAAGTGATCGCTGTCGACATCAATGAGGATAAGCTTTCGCTGGCAAAGTCCTGTGGGGCAGCCGCCACCATCAATGCCCGCAACAGTGATGATGTTGTGGAACAGATCCGGGAACTGTCCGGCGGCGGAGCGCACGTTTCCATGGACGCTCTGGGCAGCCAGATCACCTGTTACAACTCGATCGCCTGTCTGAGAAAACGGGGACGGCACATTCAGGTGGGACTGACACTGGGCGATGACACTGACCCCCGTATTCCCATGTCGCTGGTCATCGGCAAAGAACTGGAAGTTGTGGGCAGTCACGGCATGCAGGCCTTCGAATACGCGGGCATGCTGGACATGATCCAGCGAGGTCAGCTGCAGCCCGACAAACTGCTCACACAAACCGTTACCCTGGAACAGGCGTGTGAACTGCTGCCGCAGATGGGACAGTTTGCCGGCTCCGGCGTCACGGTGATTGACAGATTTGGAACCGGCTCCGCCTGAGCCAGCCAAACGAGTGGCTCCTCGTACCGCTTTGCCCGGCGATCACAACCGGTTGTGGGCGCGGGATTGCGCACGCGGCGGCCCTCGCTGGAAGTCTGCCGCAGCAGCCTTCATACTGACAGTCATCCATTCCTTACCCGAACGAGAAAACGTATGTCCTTTCGCGTCTTCCGCCTGATGGCTGCCGTGTGTGTGCTGGCAGCCATGACGTCTGCGCAATCTGCCGACCGTCCCAATGTGGTCTGGCTGGTCTCTGAAGACAACTCCATCCATTTTTTGAGTCTGTTTGACGAGCACGGAGCAGAAACGCCGCGGATTGCCGAACTGGCGGCTCACGGCCTGACTTTTGACAACGCTTTTTCCAATGCGCCGGTCTGCAGTGTGGCCCGCACCACGCTGGCCACCGGATGTTACGGCCCGCGGATCGGCACTCAGTTTCATCGCAAGTCTGTGGCCGTGCCGATGCCGGACGGCGTGAAGATGTTTTCTGAGTACCTCCGCGAAGCGGGCTACTACACGGCCAACAACAGCAAGACAGACTACAACGCCATCCCGGGGAAAAACGTGTGGGACGAGTCGTCCCGCAAAGCCAGCTGGCGCAAACGCAAAGACGGTCAGCCGTTTTTCTACATGCAGAGCTTTGGTGTCAGCCACGAGAGCAGCCTGCATTTTTCAAAACAGAAAATGGAAAATGAGGCCACAAAAACAGACCCGGCAACCGTGTTTGTGGCTCCCTACCATCCGCAAACCGACACGTTTCGCTACACCTACGCTCGCTACCACGATCGCATCCAGCAGGTGGACGGGCAGATTGGTGCCGTCGTGGATCAGCTGACCAAAGACGGACTGCTGGAAGACACCTTCATTTTCTACTTCGGTGATCACGGCGGCGTGCTGCCGCGTGGCAAGGGTTACGCTTACGAAAGCGGGCTGCATGTTCCGCTGGTAGTGCGGGTGCCGGAAAAGTGGAAGCACCTGGTCGATG